>CALJGV010000010.1 GCA_938075305.1 uncultured bacterium | reverse complement strand
CGCGGGCAGATGATCCCCTGGCCGATCCAGTTCGACTTCTCCACAAGTCGAAGTCCATCAGGGATTCCCTCTGCCACGAAAATCTGAATCTTGAAGGGGCGGGGGCCTGCCATGGATCTGTCTACGAACCGGCGAAGGAGGCTCGACTGCGAGGGGCGGAGTGAGGGTGGAGTTGCGCTACTGGAGCGTCACAGCCACAGCTTCGAGGGAGTTTACGGGACCTCGATCAGGTAGGTGCCTTGGGGCCGCTTTCGCGCGGCCATGGGCCTGTGGTGGTGGGATCAAATCCCACAGAGCCCTTCGCCCCCCCGCTCACTCCCACTCGATGGTGCTCGGGGGTTTGGAGCTGATGTCGAGGACGACGCGGTTGATGCCGCGGACCTCGTTGATGATGCGGTTGGAGATACGGCGCAGGAGCTGGTGGTCGAGGTAGCCCCAGTCGGCGGTCATGCCGTCCAGGGACTCGACGATACGGAGGGCGCAGGCGTTCTCGTAGGTGCGGGCGTCGCCCATGACGCCGACGCTCTTGACGGGGAGCAGGACGGCGAAGTACTGCCAGAGGGTCTCGTGGGCGCCGGCGGCCTGGATCTCGGCGGTGCAGATGTCGTCGGCCTCCTGCAGGAGGTTCAGACGCTCGGCGGTGATGTCGCCGGCGATGCGGACCGCGAGGCCGGGGCCGGGGAAGGGCTGGCGCATGAGGATGCGCTCGTCCAGGCCGAGGTGGCGGCCCACCTCGCGGACCTCGTCCTTGAAGAGCTCCCGCAGGGGCTCCACCAGGTCCATCTCGAGGTCGTCGGGGAGGCCCCCCACGTTGTGGTGGCTCTTGATCACCGCGGTGTTGCCGCCGTGGGCCGCCACGGACTCGATGACGTCCGGGTAGAGGGTGCCCTGGCCCAGGAAGTTCGCGTTGGTGAAGCGCTTGGCCTCGTCCCGGAAGACCTCGATGAACTCGTGGCCGATGATCTTGCGCTTGCGCTCGGGGTCCGTGACGCCGGCGAGCTTGCTCACGAAGCGGTCCGCCGCGTCGACGGTGGTCAGGTCCAGGCCGATGTGGTCCCGGAAGGCCTCCTCCACCACCTGGCGCTCGCCTTTGCGGAGCAGGCCGTTGTCCACGAAGATGCAGTGCAGCCGGTCGCCGATGGCGCGGTGCACGAGCACGGCGGCGACCGCGCTGTCCACGCCGCCGGAGAGGCCGAGGATGACCTCGCCGTCCTCGCCCACCTGCTCCTTGATCTTGGCAATCTCGCGGTCGGCGATGTTCTCAGCCTTCCAGTCGCCGGGCTGGCCGCAGACCTTCAGGACGAAGTTGGCGATGAGCTCCTTGCCCTGGGCCGAGTGGCTCACCTCGGGGTGGAACTGCACCCCGTAGAAGCGCCGCGCGTCGTCGCCGATGGCGGCGTGGGCGCAGGTCTCGCTGCTGGCGAGGGTGCGGAAGCCGTCGGGGAGCGCGGTGACCTTGTCCCCGTGGCTCATCCACACGACGGTCTTCTCGTCGACCCCCTGGAAGAGGTTCGCGGTGGCGTCGTCCAGGTGCAGCTCGGTGTGGCCGAACTCGCGCTCGCCCGAGCCCTCGACCGTGCCGCCCAGGGTGCGGGTCATCCACTGCATGCCGTAGCAGATGCCGAGCACCGGGACGCCGAGCTCGAGGAGCCCCTCGGGGACCTCCGGCGCGTCGTCCGCGTACACGCTGGCCGGACCGCCCGACAGGACGATGCCCGCGAGCTCCATCTTGCCGGCGGCCTCCATGGCCTTGGCCGCCGGATGGATCTCACACCAGGTCCCCGCCTCGCGCAGGCGGCGGGCGATGAGCTGGGCGTACTGGGTGCCGAGGTCGACGATGAGCAGGCCGCTGGGGCGCTCGGGGAGAACTTGACTCATCCGCGGTTGGCGTAGTTGCTGGATTCCTTGGTGATCGTGACGTCGTGCGGGTGGCTCTCACGCACCCCGGCCGCCGTGATGCGCACCCAGTTGGCGCGGTCCCACAGCTCCGGGATCGTGGCGGCCCCGCAGTAGCCCATACCCGCGCGGCACCCGCCGGCGAGCTGATAGACGAACGGGCTCAACGAGCCCTTGTACGGCACGCGCCCCTCGATGCCCTCGGGCACGAGCTTCTGGGCGTCGTTCACGTCGCCCTGGCGGTAGCGCTCCTTGGAGCCCTTCTGCATGGCGCCGATGCTGCCCATGCCGCGCACGGCCTTGAACTGGCGGCCCTCGGCCACGAACACCTCGCCGGGGCTCTCGTCGAGGCCGGCGAACAGGCTGCCGAGCATCACCGACGACGCGCCGGCGGCCAGCGCCTTCACGATGTCGCCCGAGTAGCGCAGGCCGCCGTCGGCGATGACCGGGACGCCGGTGCCCCGCAGGGCCGACGCCACCGACTGCACGGCGGTGAACTGGGGGACGCCGATGCCAGCGACCACGCGGGTGGTGCAGATGGAGCCGGGGCCGATACCAACCTTGACGCCGTCCACGCCGGCCTCCACGAGCGCCTGGCCCGCGGCGGCGGTGGCCACGTTGCCGGCTACCACGTCCACGTCGAAGCGGCGCTTGAGCTCCGCCACCGACTTCATGACGTTGGACGTGTGCCCGTGGGCGGTGTCCACCACCACGACGTCCACGTCCACGTCCACCAGCTCGGCGGCGCGGTCATAGTCGTTCACGCCCAGGGCGGCGCCCACCCGCAGGCGGCCGCGCTCGTCGGAGGCGGCGTTCGGGAAGGCGGCCAGCATCTCCACGTCCTTGCGCGTGATGAGGCCAGCCAGGTTGCCCTCGCCGTCCACGATGATGAGCTTCTCCACCTTGCAGAAGTGCATGCGCTCGCGGGCCTCGTCGAGGGAGGTCCCCGGGGGCGCGGTCACCAGGTCCTTGGAGGTCATGACCTCCTTGACCGGCGTCTCGTCGTTCTGGTGGAAGCTCGTATCCCGGCGCGTGAGGATGCCCACCACCTTCTGGGTGCCCTGCTCCAGGATCGGCAGGCCGCTGATGTTCTGGGTGCGCATGATCCCACGCGCTTCGCCGACCGTCGCGTCGGGCGCGAGGGTCACGGGGTCCTCGATGATCCCGTTGGCCGAGCGCTTGACCTTCTCGACCTCCTCACGCTGCCGCTCGATGGAGAGGTTGCGGTGGATCACGCCGATGCCGCCCTCGCGGGCCAGCGCCACGGCCAGCCGCCACTCGGTGACCGTGTCCATGGCCGACGAGCTGATGGGCAGGTTGATCGGGACGTTGGCCGAGAAGCGCGACGAGAGGTTCGCGTCGGCCGGCATGACGTCGGAGTGGTTCGGAACGAGCAGGACGTCGTCGAACGTGAGGCCTTCCTGGAGTTCGGCCATGGGATGCGCGCAGTGCGAAGGGAGAGCGGAGGTCGGGCGGAGCGCGCAGCCCTGCGCCGAGCACGGGGAGCGTGAGCGACGCGGAGGGGATCGGCCTCGGCGATTTCGCCGGGCGGCGACCCGGGGCGTCAGGGGGTGACGCCGGTGCCCTCGCTCTCCGGGCGGACGTGGGGTCGCGCGGAAGCGGTTTGGCGCCAGAGGTTATCCGCCCGCAGGGTGCCGATCCAGCGCGGGGGTCGATCCCCGTGGGGCCCGGGGGGATCCTCCGGGCGCCGCGCCTGTCGGTCCGGCGCCCACGAAAACGGGGCCCGGGCCCGACGGGAATCGGACGGATCGGGCCCCTGAGGAGGAGTGCAAGGGAGATCGGCATCCGGGTGAGCCCCGGTGAAGCCCCAGCGGCGGATTTCGGACCACGCTCACAGGGGAGGGCCTGGGAGGGCCCAGGGGCGACTCAGGAGCGCCTGGAGGACCCGGAGTCGCCCGTGGACGCAGGGAGGGTCCAGCGCCCCGAAGAGGGCCCGGAGTGGCTCCAAAGTGGCTCCTCCGGGGCCCACCGAGCCCCCCGGCGGGGTAGAACCTCGGCCCCGCCCATGGGACCATGTCCCGCCGCGCGTCCCCGGCGGCGTCGCTCCCCCCCACCACAGCTCCCCCGATCCGCGCGTGGCCGAACCCGCACACCTCCTGCACGTCTTCTCCACCTTCTGCCCCGCGGGGCAGCAGGTGCGGACGGTGCTGCTGATGGACGCCTTCGGCGACCGGTTCCGCCACACGGTGGTGGCCACGGATAACAACACCGAGGCCATGGGGATCGTGCGCAGCGCCAACGTCCAGACGCTCCCGTGGGCGCCCCAAGAGGGCCCCATGGCCGGGGTCCGCTTCTGCCGCGACCTCCTCAAGCGCGTCGAACCGGACCTCCTGCTCACCTACAACTGGGGCTCCATGGACGCGGTGCTCGCCGCGCGAAGCGCCCGGCTCCACCGGCACGTCCACCACGAGGACGGGTTCAACGCGGACGAGGCCAAGCGGCTCCACTCGCGCCGGAACTGGGCGCGCCGGGTGAGCCTGCGCTCCACGGACCTGGTGGTGCCGAGCGAGAATCTCCTGCGCATCGCGCGCAAGACCTGGCGGCTGTCCCGCTCGCACCTGATCCCCAACGGCATCGACGCGAACCGCTTCCGGCGCGACGCGGCGGCCGGCGCCGCCTTCCGTGAGGCCCACGGGATCCCGAAGGACGCCTTCGTGCTCGGCGCCGTCGGGCACCTGCGCCCGGTGAAGAACTTCCCCCGCCTCGTCCGGGCCGCGGCCGACGCCCCGTTCCCCGCCGAGCGGCCCGGGGTGGTCTGCGTCGTGGGCGAGGGTCCCGAGCGCGGCGCCATCGAGGCGGCGGCCGCCGCCGCGGAGGGCAAGGTCAAGGTGGTCCTCACCGGGCACCTCACCGAGCTCGCCGCCGCGTACTCCGCCTTCGACGCGATGGCGATCACCAGCGACTCCGAGCAGCAGCCCGTGTCCCTGCTCGAGGCCATGGCCGCCGAGGTGCCCGTGGTCGCGACCGACGTGGGCGACGTGAGCCAGACCCTGCCCCCCGAGGCGCGGGCGTTCGTGGTCCCCCTGGGCCCCCAGGTCGAGGCCGACCTGGCAGGGGCCATCGGACGCCTGGCAGGTGCGGCGGAACAGCGCGGCGAGCTGGCGCAGGCCGGCCTCGAGCGGGTGCGCGAGCGCTACTCCCTCGACGCCATGGTCGCCACCTACCGCGAGCTGTACGACGCGGCCCTGCGCCGCTGAGCGGCCCCCAACGTCACGGGCGGCTCCACGTGCCCGTGCGCGGCGCCGCCCCGTGGGGCGCGCGCCGCAGGACACCGTGAGGGCCGAAGTCCCTTCGCGCTCCCCACGCGCCCCCCCTTGGGTCCTACAATGGTCCGCCGGAACGGCGACCGCGCGCCCCCCATCACCCCCGAGTCCGCACCTCGGATCGGACGCGGCGCCCGAGCGTTCCCCCCCCAAGCGACCACCGACCGACCCTCGATGATCACCAAAGCGACTCCCAACGCCGCGACCGCCTCTGTTCAGGAGCGGATCACCCGACGCGCCTTCGCCCAGGCCATGGCCATGATTCACATGGCCAACAACCGCAAGAAGGACGTCGGCGACCCCAAGGTCGGCGGGCACCCCGCCTCCTGCGCGAGCGCCATGCACATCCTGTCGGCGCTGCACCTGGATGTGCGCGAGCCCCAGGACTTCGTGTGCTGCAAGCCCCACGCCTCCCCGGTGGACCACTCGCTGCACAACCTGATGGACCTGTTCCGTCACAACGAGCACGTGGACTGGTTCGAGCCGAACCCCGGCGCCCGCGGCGACGCGTGGTTCACCGAGGAGGAGGCCAAGAAGACCATGGCCGGCCTGCGGCGCTTCCCCACCGAGGACAGCCCCCACGTCTTCCAGAGCTACCACGCCCGGGCGGACGCCGACCACTTCCACTTCCTGCCGTCCGGCACCGTGGGCATCCCGCCGGTGGTCTCGGGCTACCTGGCGCTGGCCTACCGCTACGCCAAGGACCACGGCTGGGACGTCCCCGAGAACGCCCACTTCTGGTCGCTCATCGGCGACTCGGAGTTCCGCGAGGGCTCGCTGCTCGAGGCCATGCCGGACCTCGCCGAGCGCCTCCTGGGCAACGTCACCTGGATCATCGACTACAACCGTCAGAACCTCGACGGGACGCGCATCCCCAACGAGCGCGGCCTCGAGCAGACCGACGCCGAGCGCATCGAGCAGACGTCGCTGGCCAACGGCTGGCGCGTCATCCAGGTGCGCCACGGCAAGCTGCGGGAGGCCATCTTCAAGGGCGAGGGCGGCGACGCCATCCGCGAGGTCCTCGAGCGCGGGCTCACCGACTACGAGTTCCAGATGCTCGTGCTCAAGCGCGACGCCGAGGCGGCGCGCCGGGTGTTCGCCCAGAAGCACGCGGGCACCAAGGCCGGCATGAAGGCCCTCTCCGACGACGAGGTGATCTGCATGCTCCTCGACATGGGCGGGCACTGCTACGAGTCCATCCGCGAGGCGCTGGCGCGCTCCCGCGAGGAGTCCGACGAGCCGTACATGATCATCGCCCACACCCTCAAGGGCTGGGGGCTCGAGTGCCTCGCCGACCCGGCGAACCACTCGACCCTGCCCAAGGGCGGCGAGATCGAGGCCATCCTCGGGGAGCACGGCCTCTCCATGGACGACCCCTTCCAGCGCTTCGCCGAGGGCACCGAGGAGAGCGACTTCCTCATGGCGCGCCGCGACCTGTTCCGCGCCGGCATGGACGAGCACGAGGAGCTGCGCAAGCGCAACAAGGCCAAGGTCCAGGCGGACATCGCGGCCGCCGGGCCGATCCCCGAGTCCCTCGACATCGACCTGTCCCTGTTCCCCATCGCCCACACCCAGTGGATGTGGGGTCAGCTGGCCGCCAAGCTCGTGCGCATCGGCTCGGCCGTCACGGACGGACGCCAGGGCCGCCGGCGCAACGACGTCCAAGGCGCCCAGGACCTCACCGAGCACGAGCGCCGCTGGGCCGCGGCCGCCGAGTACGTGATGACCATGTCGCCGGACGTGGGCACCTCGACCAACATCTCGTCGGTGCTCAACGAGCGCATCTACGGCCCCGACCGCGAGGACGGGACGATCGGCAAGGAGCTCGAGGTCAAGTACAAGCACCCCGAGCTGGTGGCGACCCAGGACGCCTGGACGCGCCACATCCGCTTCGAGATCGCCGAGGCGAACGCGATGACCGCGGTCGGCTCCTTCGGGAAGATGGCCCACTACGTCGGGATCCCGTTCTTCCCGATCATGACGGTCTACGACTTCTTCATCAAACGGGCCCTCGACCAGCTCTACTACAACCTCTACTGGGGCGCGGAGTTCGTGGTCATGGGGACGCCCTCGGGCGTGACGCTGTCGCCGGAGGGCGCGCAGCACTCCTGGAAGAGCGACATCCAGATCCCGAACCTCATCACCTGGGAGCCGCTCTTCGCCATCGAGGTGGACTGGATCCTCTCCGACGCCATCCGGCGCCACATGGAGGACGACAACGACGGCCGCCGGGGCGTGCTGATCCGCGCCGTGACGCGGGCCGCCAAGCAGAAGGAGCTCGTGGAGCTCATGAAGACCCAGGCGCGCTACAAGGGCCACGACGCCGGCCCCCTCGCCCCCAAGGGAGCGAGCTGGGACGGCGCCACGGACGAGTCCACCGTCGCCACGGTCCCCGCCGACGAGATCCTCGCCGGCGTGCGCGCGGACGTCATGGAGGGCGGCTACTACCTGGTCGACTACCGCGGCTACGCGGGCTACGAGCCCGGCGACAACGTGGTGCACATCTTCGCCATGGGCTCCCTGGCCGACGGCGCCGTGGAGGCCTCCAAGGCGCTCCTCGAGCGTGGGATCTACGCCAACGTCATCCACGTCAGCTCCCCCGAGCTGCTCTTCGGAATCCTCGGCCACGAGTCGGACTACCGCCATCTCAAGGAGGGGCTCGGCGTCGACGGCAACATGCACCTCGTCCCCTCGGGTGAGACGGACGCCGCGGGCCTCGCCGGCCTCGCCGGTCGTCGGATCCCCATCGTCGCCGTGTGCGACGGTGAGGCCGGCCTGCTCGACAACATCGGCTCCATCGTCGGCGTCCGTCAGGAGACCCTGGCCGTTCGCAAGTTCTCCAAGTGCGGCCGCCCGGCCGAGGTCTTCAAGTACCAGCACCTGGACGCGGACTCCATCGCCGAGGCCTGCGGCAAGGTCCTCTCCGAGACCGCGCTCGAGGACATCCGCGTTTCCTCCACCACCCTCGACCGGGTCGCCGGCGCTCCGCGCCAGGCGGGCATCGGCGACTGGCGCGAGCTGTGGCCGGCGCCCGTCAAGGACTGAGCCCCGCGAGGCCGGCACCTTGACCGACGACCGTCACGCAGGCGACCGCCCCCCGGGGGACCCCAAGGTCCCCGGGGCGCCGCCGCCCTTCGAGCCCTTCGAGCTCGCCTCCACCGAGCGGATCTACGACAGCCCCTGGGTGGGGCTGCGGCGGGACATGCTGCGGCTTGGGAACGGGGAGCTCCAGGAGCACCACGTGGTCGAGGTCGGGGACGCGGTGAGCGTCGTGCCCATCCGCACCGACGGCCGCCTGGTCATGGTCGGCCAGCTGCGCCACACCCACGGCAACACCCACTGGGAGGTCCCCGCCGGCCGCATCGACGCGGGCGAGGCGCCCATCGAGTGCGCGGCGCGCGAGCTGCGCGAGGAGACCGGCTACGAGGCGGGCCGCCTGGTGCCGCTCCCCGGGTACTACACCTGCAACGGCATCAGCAACCACTGGATCCACCCCTTCGCCGCCCTGGACTGCGAGCTGCGCCACGAGCAGCAGCTCGACCCCTCCGAGCGGATGATCGTGGAGACCTTCGCCCCCGACGAGGTCGAGGCCATGCTGCGCGCGGGCACCCTCCACGACGGCCTCAGCCTGATCGCGCTCTTCTACAGCCGCCTGCTGCTGCCCTGAGCCCAGGGCGGACGCCAGCCGACCCCGACGCCCTCGCCCCGTGCTGGAGGACCGAGCGCTGGCCCCTCGGCCTTGAGGGGTTCCTGAGGCGCCCTTCACCTTCGCTGAAGGGCCGCCGGATCTCCTGCGAGCATTTGCCCCGAGGCAGCGGACCCGGCCCCCCACAGGAGGGGCCCGAGAACCGGCTCAGCGGTCGAGGCTGGTGCGCGGCTGCTCGTCCCCGAAGGCCATCTTGATGAGGAAGGCCTGCTCCGCGCCGTGGCGGCTGTAGGAGCCGGTGGCGGGGCTGGAGGACTCGGCGCGGCCCGCGTACTTGAGGTCGGGGCGGCCGAGGTCGTGGAAGCGCTGGAGGATGAAGGACCAGGCGCCCATGTTGCGGGGCTCCTCCTGGGTCCAGATCACGTGCTCCAGGTTCGGGTAGCGGCCGATCTGGGCCAGCACCTGATCCTTGGGGAACGGGTAGAGCTGCTCGACCCGGCAGATGGCGACGTCGTCGCGCTCCGCCTCGGCGCGCGCGGTGGCGAGCTCGTGGCCGATCTTGCCCGAGCAGAGCACCAGGCGCTTCACCTTGGCGGGCTCCGCGGTGCGGTCCCCGATGACCTCCTGGAAGCCGCCGCGGGCGAGGTCCTCGACGGGGCTCGCCGCGCGCTTGTCGCGCAGGAAGCTCTTGGGGGTCATCACGATCAGCGGGCGCTTGGACTCCGCCTGGCCGTGCTTGCGCATGAGGTGGAAGATCTGCGCCGAGGTGGAGCAGTTCACCACCGAGATGTTCCCGCCGCTGCAGGCCTGCAGGAAGCGCTCGAGGCGGGCCGAGGAGTGCTCGGGGCCCTGGCCGTCGTAGCCGTGGGGCAGCAGCATCACGAGGCCTGACAGCTGGCGCCACTTGGCCTCGCCGGACACCAGGAACTGGTCGATGGGGATCTGGGCCCCGTTGGCGAAGTCGCCGAACTGGGCCTCCCACAGGACCAGGGAGTCGGGGCGCGCGAGGCCGTAGCCGTACTCGAAGGCCAGGGCGGCCTCCTCGCTCAGCAGGGAGTCCCAGGCCTCGAAGTGGCCGGTGGCGCCGGAGAGGGCGCGCAGGGGCACGTGCTCCTCCTCGGTGGCCTGGTCGCGGATCACCGCGTGGCGGTGGCTGAAGGTGCCGCGGCCGGAGTCCTGGCCCTCGAGGCGGATGGAGACGCCGCCGCGTAGCAGGGTGCCGAAGGCCAGCGCCTCGGCGCAGCCCCAGTCCACGTCGAGCTCACCGCGCACCATGCGCTCCCGGCGGCGCAGCTGCCGCAGGAGGTTGGGGTGCACCACGAAGCCCTCGGGGATCATGTTCAGGTCGTCGATGAGCTGGACCAGCTCGTCGGCGGGCACCGCGGTCTCGGGGGACGGCGTCACCGCGTAGTCCCGCGGGTCGTCGAGCTCCACGTCCACGATCTCCTCGAAGGGGAGCTCCTCGGTGGCGCTGGCCTTGTGCTTGGCGAGGGCCGTGCGCAGCTCGTCCTCGGCCTCGGCGCTGATGCGGTCGGCCTCCTCGCGGGTCAGGGCGCCGCGGCGCACCAGGAGGTCGCTGTAGATCTCGCACACGGTGGGGTGCGCGGCGATGCGGCTGTAGAGCGCCGGCTGGGTGTACGCGGGCTCGTCGCCCTCGTTGTGCCCCCAGCGGCGGTAGCAGACCATGTCGATGACCGAGTCCGCGCCGAACTCCCGCTGGTAGTCCACCGCCAGGCGGCAGGCGCGCAGCACGGACTCGGGGAAGTCCCCGTTGGCGTGCATGACCGGCGCCTCGATGGCCTTGGCCGCGTCCGAGCAGTAGTGGGTCGAGCGCAGGTCCCGCGGGCCGGCGGTGAAGCCGATCTGGTTGTTGATGATCAGGTGGACCGTGCCGCCGTTGCTGAAGGCGCGCAGCTCGCTCATGTTGAGCGTCTCGGTCACCACGCCCTGGCCGGAGAAGGCCGCGTCGCCGTGGATGAGCACGGCCAGCACCTTGCGCCGGTCCTCGTCCCCCATGGCGTCCTGGTGCGCGCGGGTCATGCCGCACACCACCGGGTCCACCGCCTCGAGGTGGCTGGGGTTGGCCGACAGGGAGACCTCGACCTCCTTGCCCTCGCGGGTGCGGAAGATGCCCACCTGGCCCAGGTGGTACTTCACGTCCCCCGAGCCCTCGGTGGAGAGCGGCAGGAGGCCGCCCTCGAACTCGCGGAAGATCTGCTCGTAGGACTTGCCCATGAGGTTGGCGAGCACGTTCAGCCGGCCCCGGTGGGCCATGCCGATCACGACCTTCTCGACGCCCTTGAGCGCGGCGCGCTCGATGACCTCCGCGAGCGCCGGGATCATCGTGTCCCCGCCCTCGAGGGAGAAGCGCTTGTTGCCCACGTAGGTGTTGGCCAGGAAGCGCTCGAAGTTCTCCGCCCGGTTCAGGCGGCGCAGGATCTCGTTGCGCTCCTCGGTGTCGAACTCCACGAAGTGGTCGTCGTTCTCGACGCGCTCCCGCAGCCAGAGCTTGCGGTCCCGGTCGGTGATGTGGCCGACCTCGCTCGTCCAGCGGCGGCAGTAGGCCCGGCGCAGGGTGCGCAGGATCTCGCGCAGGGTCATGGCCGACTTGCCGTTCATCCCGCCGCACAGGAAGGTGCGGTCCAGGTCCCAGAGCGACAGGCCGTAGGAGCCGGGGTCCAGGGACTCGAGCAGCTCCGGCTGGTAGCCGAGGGGGTCCAGGTCCGCGAGCTGGCCGCCGCGGGTGCGGTAGGCCTGGATCAGGGTCCAGACCTTGGTCTGCATCTCGGCGTGGTCCGCGCCTCCCGTGGGGCGCATGTCCTCGCCCGAGCGGGCCGGCTGCCACGGCACCCGCAGCGCCGTGAAGATGTCGTCGTAGAAGTCGTCCGCGCCGTGGAGCAGCTCGTCCACGCGCTTGAGCAGGAGCCCCGACTCGGCGCCCTGGATCACCCGGTGGTCGTAGGTGCTGGTCATGGTCATGACCGGCCCGATGGCGTTCTCCGCCAGGGCCGCCTTGGACATGCCCGCGAGCTCCGGCGGCACCCCGATGGAGCCGGTGGCGATGATCAGGCCCTGGCCGGGCATCAGGCGCGGCACGCTCATGGCGGTGCCGAAGCCGCCGGGGTTGGTGAGGGTGCAGGTGGTCCCCGAGAAGTCGTCCGTGGTGAGCTTGCCCACCCGGCCGCGGTCCACGAGGTCCTGGAAGGCCTGGTAGAAGCCGGCGAAGTCGAGGGTCTCCGCCTTCTTGATGCTGGGCACCACGAGCATGCGGCCCTTGGGACCGGGCACGTCGATGGCGATGCCGAGGTTCACGTGCTCGGGCACGCGGCGGTAGCGCTTGCCGCCCGACTCCACGTAGGAGGCCTGCACCCGCGGCATCTCGCCCAGGGCGCGGGCCAGGGCGAAGGCGAACAGGTGCGTGTAGGACGACTTGCCGATCGCGCGCACCAGCATGTGCTCGTTGATGATCGAGCGGTTCTCCCCGAGCACCTTGGCGGGCATGTTCCGCACCGAGGTGGCCACGGGCAGGTCCAGGCTCGCCTCCATGTTGGTGGCGATCTTGCCGGCGATACCGACGAGCAGCTCCATCTCGGGGTCGTCCGAGAGGTCCGGGCCGTCGGCGGCGGCCACCGCGGAGGAGACCCCGGAGGCGACGGAGCCCGCCGCGGGCGCCCCTGGGCCGCCCGCGGGCGCCTTGGCGCCCCCGATGCCCTCGGCGGAGAGACGTTCGAAGATCTTGCGCCAGCTCTCCTCCACGCCGGCGGGATCGCTCCGCCAGCCCTCGAAGAGTTCCTGGACGTACCCGGCGTTGACGCCGTACTCCTGCTCGAAGTCGATGGCCATGTCGGACGAGAGGTTACCGCTCGCCGCCCCCCCGAACCACGCGAGGGGCCCAGATCCGGGCCCCGACATGCCCCCGGTCTCCGAAGGGAGGGCCCTTGGCTTCCCACGGGGGCTCCTGCGCGGAGTGCTGGGACTCCGTCTTCCGGGGTGCGCTCCCCTGCCGCGCCCCTCATCCCCGCCGGGGCGGGGTCATTCAGGAAGGGCCCGCAGCGCCTCCACAAGGCCGCCGGTCACCGTGGGGTCGCACTCCAGCACGAGGCGGTCGGTGGAGCGCCGGACGAGCCAGCGCTTGGTCCCGTCCCGCTCCTCCTCGAAGAAGGCCAGCCGGAGCTCGCCGCCGGTGACCTGCTCCACCGTGACCTCGAGGGCCGCGCCGTCCCCGGGGAAGTCCGCTGCGGGACGGCTGCCTTCCACCGCGACGGGGAACAGAGCCCGCAGCCGCTGGAGCACATCCAGCGCCCGCTGGCTGGAGATCTCCGCGCCGCTCCCGCCCTTGAAGCTGCCGAAGCGCTCCATGGTCTGGACCAGCACCCGCTCGCCGCCGATGGCGCCGCCGGCCGCGGCCACCCGCCGCACCTGGACGTTCTCGAAGGGCACGAGGGACGCGCGGCCGAACCAGGTGAACGGGCGGGTCGGCGGCACCCGGAGCCGTGGAATGCGGAACACCTGGGCCTCGCCCGCCCGGCGAACGAACGCCGCCGTCGGCGACGCGGTCGCCACGTAGAAGTCCACCATGGTGACCGGGGCGACGTCCGAGGCCGGCTCGCCCTCCTCGGGCGCGGCCGCGGCCCCCCGCACCACCACCCGCGTGGCCACGTCCTCGCCGAGCTCGTACTCGGCGATGCGGCCGGGGTCCTCGCTCACCAGGTCCAGGTTGGTCATGGCCCCCACCCGGGAGAGGAAGAGGTCCAGGAGCACCGGTGACGCCGCGGCGCCGAACAGCTGCTCGATGACCCACGGCCCTCCCGCGTCGGGCCGGCGAACGGTCACCGCGGGGTGCGCCTCGTCCACGGGGGAGCTGAGCTCGACCTCCACGGCCCGGGCGCCGTCGAAGCCGGGGAACAGGGGCTCCACCGCGCGCTCCTCGATGCCGCCCCCCTCGAGGGCTGCGAGGGCCGCGCCGAGGACGAGGGCCAGGAGCAGGAGCCAGCGGTTGAGGGGCAGGATGGTCACGCTCATGAACGTTCACCTCCGGACTCACCCGCGGGCTCCGCCCGGCGGCGAGCGAGACCGTTCCAGAGCGCACCGAACAGGGCCACGATCACCAGCGCCGAGAGGGCCGGCGCGAGCATGGTGAGCCACTGCTGGCGGCGGGCGCGGCGGCGGGCGAGGTCCCCCTTGCGGCTGGCCTCGATGCGCTCCGCCTCCGTGGGGTACACGTCCTCCTCGAAGAGGCCCAGGGCCTCCTCCTCCTCCGCCACGAAGTCCCGCAGGGGCCGCAGGCGAGGCGCGCGGGAGCGCAGGCCGATGAGGTCCTCATCGAGGGTCAGCCAGTCCACGAGGTTGACGGCCAGCACGCCGCCCCCGGCCTGGACGAAGGTCCCGTCCGGCCGCGGATCCCGGAGCCAGTCCGCGTCGCCGAACACCACCACCTGGGAGGTGTTCACCGCGGAGAGCGGCGCCGGCTCGTCCTCCGCCCGGCCGAGGCCGAGGGGGTCCAGGGGCGCGGGGGCCTCCTTCCCCGCCCAGGGCGAGGGGAACAGACCGTTGAAGACCGCGGCGAGGGTGCGCCGCCCCGCGCGTCCGTTGCGCAGGGCTGCCCTCAGGCTTCGGAGCTCCCGCGGGTCGGTGGTGAGCCGCGGCGCCACGTCGGTGAGGTAGGCCCCCTCGGAGGACCAGGCGAGGTCGGTGCGCTGGACGCCGGGGGGCGTGGGCGCGAGCTCCTCGGGGAACAGCGGGTGCGCCCAGGCGAACGCCACGCCCGGCAGCCCCCGGGTCGGAGGGAGGTCCGTGGCGAGCCCCTCGGGCGGCACGGTGATCACCAGCGGATCGCTGATCACGCCCTGGCGGAGCTGGCCGCCCACGGCCGTGAGGGTGATCCGGTCCGTCTTCCACGCGTCGTCCCAAACGTGCTTCGCGGCGACCTGGATCCCCCAGGAGCCCAGGAGCTCGGCCAGGGGCGAGCCCTGGAAGTCCTCGGGGGCCACGTCCGCCCGGGGGTAGGCGAGGTTGTAGTCGGGGTCGTCGAGGCAGACCACCAGCCGGCCGCCGCGCTGGACGAACTGATCGATGGCGTAGACCTCGCGCTCGTGCAGCGCGCCGGGCCGGACCATGAAGATCACGTCCACGTCGTCGGGCACGGGGTTACCCGTGGCGAGGCCGGGGAGCTGGGCGATGCGAGCCCGGCGGCTGAGGGCCCCCCGGATCACGCTGAAGGTCGACTCCCAGCGCTCGAGCGCCGCGTTCTCCGAGTCCGGCGCCACCTCGAAGGGCTCGCCGATCCACCCGATGCCGATCTTCCGGTCGCTCAGGAGCGCGTGCATGGCGCTGGCCACCTGCACCTCGAAGCGCCAGGGTTCCGGCGTCGAGATGACCTCGGTGCGGCCGCGGTAGCCGAGCACGAGCCCGAGCCAAACCTCCTCTTCGCCCCCCTGTCCGAGCCCGCCCCGGCCCGCACGCTGGGGCTGCAGCCGGGACTCGCGGGCCTGGCGCCGCGCCTCCGACGAGCGGGAGGGGTCGAGCACCTGGAAGTCGAAGATCTCGGGGCGCAGGCCGAGGATCTCCTCCAGCTGCGCGCGGATGCGAGCGCCCCGAAGGGCGAGGCGCCCGTCCTCCACCTCCTGATTGGCGAAGAGCCGCACCGTGAGGCGGTCCTCCACCCGGTCCACCACGCGGCGCGTGGCGTCGGAGATGGCGTTCAGCTGGTCCGCGCTGAGGTCCACGCGCTGGCCGAGGTGGCGGGACGCGAGGACGTTCCCCAGGACCGCGATCAGCAGCAGGAGCCCCAGGGTCAGGGCCGCGTTGAACCGCAGGACCCGCCGGCCGGGGTGGGCCAGGGGGGCGGGCGTTCGGGGCTTCATCTCCATCGGCGTCGCTCCACGGCCAGGGTGTTGGCCACGAGCCCGAGGGCCGTGAGCAGCACGAAGTAGACGAGGTCCGAGAGGTCGAGCACGCCGCGGGCGGCGCTCCCCAGGAAGTGGGTGGTGGGGCTGGCCGCCTCGAGGGCGCCGGCGGCCCCGCCGGGGAGCACCCGCACCAGGAGCGGCAGGGCCCACAGGAGGCCGAGGGCCAGGGCGCCCAGGAGGAACGCCACGAGCTGCTCCGAGCTCACCGCGGACAGGAACAGGGCCACGGAGGCGTAACCCGCGCACAGCCAGGCGGCGCCGATCAGGCCCGCGATCACCGTGTTCCAGTCCAGGTCCCCGAGGAACCCGACGGTCACCGCGGCCGAGAGCACCGCCAGGCTGACCATGAGCATGGTCAGGGTCCAGGTGGCGAGGAACTTGCCGAGCACCACGGCGCCCGTGCGGACGGGGTAGGTGAGGAGCAGCTCCTCGGTCCCGGCCCGTCGCTCCTCGGCCCAGGCCCCCATGCTGAGGGCTGGTACCACGAGGGCGAGCAGCAGCGGCAGCCAGTGGAAGAGCACGATCAGGCTGGCCTGGCCGCCTTCCCACAGACCGGGGAGCGGCGTGCGCCCCACCGGGTACCCGAGGAAGAAGAAGAGCGCGGGGAGCACCAGCACGAAGAGGCCGATGGCCACGTACGCCACCGGGGACTCGAAGGCGCTGCGTAGCTCGCGGCGCGCGAAGGGCAGCACGCCGGCGAAGGCGCGGGATCGGGCGCTCATGAGGGCCGCGCCTCCCCGCCCGCCGCCAGCTGGCGCGTGCGCTCGAGGAAGACCCGCTCCAGGGTCGGGACCTCGTGCCGGAGCTCATGAAGAGACCAGCCGGCCCCGTGGACCGCGCGGGCCAGGGCGTCCGCCAGGGCGTAGCGGTCGGCGCCCGGCGCGAGGGTCACGTGGACCCGGACCCTGGCGCCGTCGAAGGCGCCCCGGGCGTCGGCCGCCCCGTCACAGGCGGCGATGGAGGTCGCCACCTCGTCGGGCGGCGTGGAGCCGGCGTCCACCGCCACCACGATCGCGTCCGCGGAGTCCTCGGCCAGCTCGTGCAGCGGGCCGTCGGCCACCAGCTGGCCGCCGGCGATGATGAGCACGCGCCGGCAGACCTCCTCCACCTCGGGGAGCACGTGGGTGGAGAGCAGGATCGTCTTGGAGCGCGCGAGCTCCACCACCAGGTCACGGATGCGGACGATCTCCGCGGGGTCGAGGCCGCTGGTGGGCTCGTCGAGCACGAGCACGTCAGGGTCCGTGAAGAGCGCCTGGGCGAGCCCGACGCGCTGGCGGTAGCCCTTGGAGAGGGTGTGGATGCGGCGGCCCACGTAGCCGTCGAGATCGCAGGAGGCGATCACGCGCTCCAGGGCGTCCCGGCGCGCGCGGCCGCCCATGCCGTGGACCTCACCGATGAACTCCAGATAGGGGCGCACCCGCATCTCGCGGTAGAGGGGCGTGTGCTCGGGCAGGTAGCCCACCGCGGCGCGCGCCCCCAGGGAGCGGCCATCCAGGGGCACGCCGGCGATGGAGGCGCGCCCGCCGTCGGGCAGGAGCGACCCCGTGAGCATCTTCATGGTCGTGGACTTGCCCGCGCCGTTGGGGCCGAGAAACCCCACGAGCTCCCCCCGTGCCACGGAGAACGACACCCCACGCACCGCGTGGACCGGGCCGAAGGACTTGGAGAGTCCCTCCGCCACGATCATGGACGGCTCCGACGCTCCTGGTGAAGCCGGGGCGGCCTCGCGCGGGGGCGCGGGCTCGGTGGAGGTCGGATCTGTGGTCATGGTCGACGGGGTGGAGGGACCGCGCCTGGTCCTTCGCCCGGCGCCCGAGGACGCCCGGCTCTCTCGCTACTCACTACCGCTTCAAGCCTCGGGGTCGACGGTAAATCGGTCGAGGAAGTCCGTGGTCTTCTCGACGTCCATGAGCCTGGAGATCAGGAGCTCCGCGGCCTCGGCGAAGTGCATGCGAGCGAGCACGCGGCGCAGGATGTGGATCTGCTTCAGGCGCTTCATGCCCACCAGCTTCTCCTCCTTCCGGGTGCCCGACTTCTCGATGTCGATGGCCGGGAAGATCCGGCGGTCCGAGAGCTTGCGGTTGAGCATGAGCTCCATGTTGCCGGTGCCCTTGAACTCCTCGAAGACCAGCTGGTCCAGGCGGCTGCCCGTCTCCACCAGGGTGGTGCCGAGGATCGTCAGGCTGCCCGCCTCGACGGTGTTCCGCGCCGACCCGAAGATCTTCCGGGGCCTCTCCATCGCCCGGCTATCCAGGCCGCCGGACATGGTCTTCCCGGGCCCGGCGTTGTTGTTGTAGGCGCGCGCGAGGCGCGTGATCGAGTCCAGGAGGAGGATCACGTCCTCCCCCATCTCCACCATGCGCATGGCGCGCTTCCAGACGATCTCCGCCACCTGGATGTGGTGCTTGCTGGTCTCGTCCGCCGTGGACACGAAGACCTCGCCGTGCTCGACGCTGCGGCGCCACTCCGTGGCCTCCTCGGGCCGCTCGTCGATGAGCAGCACCATGAGGTGCACGTCGGGGTAGCCCTTCTCGATGCCCGCCGCGAACTCCCGCATGATCGTGGTCTTACCCGTCCTGGGTGGCGCGACCAGGAGGCCGCGCTGACCGCGCCCGATCGGGGAGATCAGGTCGACCACCCGCATGGAGACGTTGTCGGTCACGTCCCCCACCGCGTAGTGGAAGTCAGGGTCCACGCTGGTGAGGTTCTGGAAGGTCGGCTTCTTCGCCCAATACTGGGGCGGGTGGCCGTCGACCTCCTCGACGACGTCCAGCTCGAGCTTGTGCTTGTAGCCGCGCCGCACGGGCCCGGTGATCATCATCCCGTCCCGCAGCTTGTGCTTCTGTACGAGCTTCTTGGAGACGTAGATGTCCTTCTTGGAGGACTGGTAGCCGGCCTCCTTCTGGCGGAGCACCGATACGTTGCCCTTGTCGAGGATGAACATCCCGGAGCCAGTGGTCGGCGCCGCTTCGGTGTCGCCGCCACCTTCGGGGCGACCCTCACCTTCACCCTCACCCTCGCCGTCCCGCTGGCGGCCCTTGTTCTTGCTCCGGTTGCGACGGCGACGGCGTGATCGGCCGCCTCCCTCTTCCCCGTCCGCAGCCGGGGCCGACTCGGCCGCCTCGCCGTCCTCGCGGGGGCGGCCTTCGCCCTCCCCATCGGAGTTCTTCTTGCCGCGTCGACGGCGGCGGCGCCGCCGGCCGGGCCGTTCGTCCTGGCCATCGCCGCGGTCCTCTCCCCCAAGGGACTCCCCGCGCTCGCCGCCAGAGTCGCCCTCGCTCCGGGACTCAGCGCCCGCGTTGGCGTCCCCGCTGCCCTCGTCCTCTCCGCGGCGGCGGCGCCCCCGTCGAGTCCGGCGCTTGCGGCCTTCACCATCCCCCGAGGCGGCCTCGGCGGAGTCCGCCGGGTCCCTCGCGGGATCCGCCTCGGGCGAGTCGGCCTCACGGGCCGGCGCCTTGCGGGACGCGCGCTTCTTCCTCGCGGGTGCCGCGGCGTCGTCACCGTCCGGAGCCTCGTCCGCCGGGGCGGCCTTCCGCACGGCCTTCTTCTTGCGCGTGACCTTCTTCTTGCGGGGCTTTCCTTCCCCGTCGGAGATGGCCCCGAACGGGAGGGTTCCGTCGGCGCTGGTGGAGTCTTTCGATGTCACGTGAATGGGTCTCGGAGAGACGCGAGTCGAGCCGGAGGGCGTGGTGCCGTCCGGGGCCGGCGCAGCTGGGCCGCGCGCGGCGGAGGATCAGCCAGCGAGAAGGCTGGCGCGGGTCGAGGCAGAGCCTCTGGGCGCGGGGTGCGGCCGAACGGGGGACGATCCACGTCTCGCTCGACAGGTCTCCCCGCGTGGGGGCAGCGGTCTCCCTCAGGCGGGACGGCGAGCGCCGGCCAGGCCTATCTGGGACCTCGGCGCTGACCCCTGGGGCCTCGCGCCACACCCAGAGTCTGGGTCCACGCCCCGGGCAATGCAAGCGTCGGCCCCCATGGACCACCGCTCGACTGCCCCGGAATGGCCTGAATCGACGACCACGGCCCGGAGCGCTCGATGGAGGCAGGTCTGAAGGGACCCATGGATCCCGTGTCCCCAGGGCTCAAATCCCCTGCAACGAGAGTTCCCCTGCATCGGGAGTCCCAATCTGGCCCTGACCAGGGCGTCCCCACGTCGCCGCTTGGGCCGCCATACCCATCAGGGCCTCACGAGGGGGTCAGGAGGACCACCCGAGGAGGAGGGGTGGTCGGGGTGAGAGGATTCGAACCTCCGACCTCTGCGTCCCGAACGCAGCGCTCTACCAAGCTGAGCCACACCCCGACTGGGCGAGGAATGTAGGGACGACGGGGCGGGAGGTCAACCTCCGGAAGCCCGCACGTCTCCCAGGGGGCGCAGGATGGCTCAGAACCCTACTTCCCGAGGTCCACGAAGACCCCACCGTTCTTCACGGCGAGGCTCCTCATGAAGCCCTTGTCGAAGTTCCCGATGGCGATCGTGTGGAGGACGACCTTGCGCAGGAGGTTGCCCTCGGTGATCCGATCCAGGATCTCGCGCGTCTCGATGTACTTGCCGAAGGTGGGCCTGCCGTCGGAGAGGAAGAAGACGGTGTCCACCTCGACGGCGTACTGCTCCTTCGAGCCGGACTTGGGGGCCCGCGACTTCTCGTCCTCGATCCCGAGCGCCTGCGCCAGGGCGCCATAGGTGTTCGTCTTGCCCGCCGAGAGGTCCGGCCCGGCCCCGAGCCCAATGAGGGGCAGGTCGATCTTGCTGTTGCCGCCGAGGGGCTCGAGCTTCTTGACGAAGTCCAGCGCGCTGGACTTGTTGACCACGTTGGCAGGCACGAGCTTCTTCTTCCAGCGCTTGGTATCCGTCGCGAAGCTGATGATCCCGAACTTCACGTAGGACTCCAGCCCCTCGATCGTCCGCGCCAGCTCGGTCTTCACGATGTCCATGCGGGCCCAGGACGGATAGTCGCCGTCCTGGAACTGTTCGCGGTCCACGACGAGGTCCTCCATGGAGCCGGACACGTCGATCACGAACAGGATCGAGCGACTGGGGGTCTCGACGCCGACGAAGTTGGAGGCGTTCTTGATGCTGTACTTCTCGTTGGCCTTCGCCCGCGCCTCCGCCAGCTTCTGCATCTCCTCGTCGGAGGGGATCTCGTAGCTGTCCCCGTAGCTGTTCCAGAAGCGGTCCCACAGCTCGATCCGCATGCCGTAGGCCTTGCCGGTCAGCTTGGTCAGCGAGTCCACGGCGTCCACCTGCAGTCGCCCCTCCTCGACCTTGTAGCGCTCGATCAGGATCGGGATGGACGAGGTGCGGCGGACCTTGCCGAGGGCCGCGATGGCCGAGGCGCGCACCTGCCAGGTCTCGTCGGCGATGAGCGCCGCCCCGAGCACCGCGGCGCCGTCCGCCCCGAGCGCGGCGAGGGAGTCCAGCACCGCGCAGCGGACCGCCGGCTCCTCGTCACCACCCAAGGGAGCGATCACGGGCACCACGGCGGGGTCGCCCCCGGCCGCGAGGGCGAGCACCGCCATGCGCCGCACGGCCCACCCCTTGTCCTCCAGCGCCAGCACGACGGGCTCGCCGAGCGCCGTGTACTTGCCCGACCGCATGGCCTCCAGGAGGCCCAGGCGGACGGGCTCCTTCTTCTCCTTCTCGAGGCGGGCGATCAGGGCGTCCACCGGGGGCCGGGTCTCGAAGCTCGCCAGCACCCGCGCGGCCGCGCGGCCCACCTCGGGGTCCTTGTCCCCCAGCACGGGAACCAGGGCGTCGACCACTCCTGGGGTCTCGGCGCCGAGGAGCGCGAGAACGGCCTCGATGCGGGCGTCGGGGTCCTTGTACTTGCGGAAGTACTTCTTGAACTCCTTCACGATCTCCTCGTCCTGGGCGGCGAGGCCAGGCGCCGCCGGTCCGGGGTGGGCTGGGGTCCGGGGAGCGGCCAGCGTGGTCTGGCAGAGGCCCAGGATGGCGGCGAGGGCGAGGGGGGCGAGTCGGAGCATGATCGGGAGCGGCGCGAGGGAATTGGCGCGGGGCCTTTGGAGAGCTTAGTGCCCCCGACCCGCCTCGCTACACAGTCTCCACCAGCACCATCGGAGGGCCTCCTCCAGCCTCACCAAGGGGGCCCTCCGCCTGCCTGCCACTTCCCACGAACGCAGGGAGGCCCCCGCGTCGTCGACGCAGGGGCCTCCCTGAGCGAAGTGGGCGACGTCGAGCGTCACCGTCGTTCCCCGGCCGGGGCTCAGCGCTCGTCCACTCTCCGCAGGCGCCCGCTGCGGCGGTCGGCGGCCTCGGTGACGTCGTCACTCTCGAGGGTGATGCGGAAGCCCTCGTCCATCAGGATCGTGACCCGCTTGCCCTCCCTGGACACGAGGTGACCGTAGAAGACGCCGCCGTCGGTGCGGACCTTGACGCGCTTCAGGCCGGACGTGGAGGTCGTCGTCGCGGGCCCACGGAGCACGCTCCGGTCGTCGGTGATCCGGTCCACCCGGTCCGCGCGCCTGGCGTCCACGGCCATGCGCCCCATCTTCGTATCGAGCATGATCTTGCCCTGCCCCACCGAGTGGAGTCGGCCGTCGAAGGCCTCGCCCCCCTTGAGCACCACGCGGACGTTGCCGACGTTCGGGGTGAAGACCATGCTCTCGTCGTTGAACTTGCGGCTTGGGACGCTCTTGAAGCGCCAGTAGCGCTCGTCCTCGACCCGCTGCAGGAGCTGCCGGCGACGGCGCGTGGGTGCCTCTTCAGCGAGGCTCCCGACCACCTCCACGGCGACCTCCTGCTGGGCGATGGCGCCGGCGCTCGAGACGCTCTCGAACTCGGTCTCCACCGTCCCTTCCATGGCGGCGGCGGGGATCGAGGCCGCGACCTCGAAGCCAGCTGGCGCGCTTCCCCGCTCGGCCGCGCGGTCGTCGCCAGAGAGGTCAGCGTGGAGGTCGCTCACCAGGTCCGGTGACGGGGGCAGGAGGACGGGGGCGAACTCCGGCAGGGTAGGCACCACCATGGCGACCTCTGACGGCTCCTCGGCTTCCTCCGGTGCCGCCGCCTGGGCGACGTCTCCGTCAGGCTCCGCCAGGGGCGCCGGGACCGTGACCTCCGCGGACTCCGCGGCAGCCAGCTCGGTGACCGGGTCCACGACCTCCGGGGCCACGTCAGCGAGGGTCTCCTCAACAGGCGCAACGACCTCGAAGGCCTCGCCCTCCTCGGAACCGCTCATGACCTCATCGCCCACCTCCTCCGTGACCGTGGTGGTCTCTTCCGCCGTGGCCAGGAGCTCGGCGGCGGGCGCGGGCTCGGCAGCCTCCTCGGGAGCAGCGGTGACCTCGGTGGCCTGCGGCTCGGTGATCACCTCGGCGACGGTCCAGGGCTCGGGGGTGGACTCGACGCCATCGACCTCGCCAGGGGTCCCCTCGGGGATCTCCGCCGCGGCGACCGCCTCCGGCTCTGCGACCTGAACGGGCTCGTTGACCCAGGCCATGGGCCAGTCGGACGGCCAGCCGATGGCTGTGAGGGAGGGAGCCTCGACCGAGGTCTCGTCCCGGTCCATCTGCGGGACAGGCGGCGGCTCTGCAGCAGCGACCTCCACCATCGGCTCCTGGGCCGCCGGCTCGGGGGCGGCGTTCTCTTCGGGCATGGGGCCGTCGGTGACCGGATCAGCGCTGGCGAGCTCGTCGAGTTGGGTCTCCTCGAAGGCGGGCTCCTCGCTCACGACCGTGGCCGCAGGATCCTCTCCGTCGAACGGCTCCTCGGGGATCGCCGCGACCTCGACCATGGGCTCGGCCAGGGTCGCCGGAGCCGGCACCTCAGCCTGCCCGGTCGGGGCCTCCTCGAAGCCGGTGAACTCGGCCGCGGCGACCTCGTCGGTGACCGCCTCTTCCACGGGCTCGATCGCCTCGACGACCTGGGTGGGCATCGGCTCCTGGGCCGGCTCGGGCGTCCACTCGGATGCGGGGGCCTCCGATGTCCAGGGGCTCGGCCAGTCCGACGGCCACCCGATGGCGGCGACGCCGATGGCCTCGGTCACGGGGGTCTCCGTGACCGGCGCCTCAGCGGTCGGCGCCTCGGTGAAGAAGACGACGGTGAAGGGGGCTTCGGCCTCCGGCGCCCCGGCGAGGAGGCTCTCCTCCGGGAGGGCGGCCTGCTCGATGGTGGGCTCCGCCAGCGTGGCGACCCCGTCCTCGACCGCGTCGAGGACCTCGATCTCCACGACCCTGGGCTCGTAGGGCTCCTCGACCTCGGGGAGTTCGACCGCGGACATGGCGACCTCCGGGCCCCAAGTCCACTCGGTCCAGTCGAAGGGCTCCGGCGCGACCGCCGGCTCCTCGATGACGGTGTCCACCTCGGGCTCGGGGAGGCTGAGCTGAGCGACGGTCGGGGCGTCCACGGTGGCCACCTCGGCCCCGGGCGCGGCGGGGGCGACGAGGGCCATGAGCCAGCCAGGCGTGAAGGCCCCGGGTTCGGTCTTGGGCTCGGTCTCGGCCCCAGTCTCCGGCCCGGGAGCGCTCTCGCCCTCGGCCTCCGGCGCGTCGGCGACCGCCACCTGTTCCAGGGGGCCGTCGCTCATCAACTCGAGGGGCGCGGCCACGCAGCCCGGTCCCTGGAAGGGGCGCGGTGCGATGGTCTCGGGAGTCGCATCGCTCCCGGACGGGGACAGCTCCGCGACCGGGTCGACACCCTCGGGGAGCGCCGCGGCGTCGGACTCGGCCGCCAGCTCCACCGCCACAGCACCCCAGCCGGCGACGTCGCGGACGAACTCTTGCAGGCTGCCGGTGGCGGGGGTCTCCTCCACGGGCGCCGCAGCGGTCTCCTCGGCGGGCACTTCCACGGGCTCCACCATGGGCTCCAGCGTCGCGACCGCCTCGGGCTCGGCGGCGCCAGGCTCGACGGCGGGCGCCACCTCCGGGTCCTCGACGGCCACCACGGTGACCATCGCCTCGGGCGCGGCCGGTTCGGCGGCGACGGGCTCGGCAGCGCCGAGAACCTCGAGGACCGTCGTGGCCTCGGGGGTGGGCTCCGGGCGGGTCTCTTGCTCCTCGAGCGTCACCGGCTCCACGGTGGTCACCACGGCGCCCTCGGCCCCCGTGGGCACCGAGGCGTAGCTCGCCTCGTCATCGGCGGCGCTGGAGACGTACCCGAGTTCATCGGGCTCGCTCAGGTCACTCGCGGTCTGTCCGAGCTCCATCCAGCCCGCGACGCGGTCGTCGGCGGGGCCGGTGGAGGGGAGCTGAAGGGGCTTGGCGAGCTCGACTTCATCGTCGGGCGTGAAGTGAATCTCGTGCTCGCTGCGCGCCAGCTCCACGTTCTCGTTGAAGGAGACGGGGGTCCGCAGGAAGCTCCACACCGCGATGCCCGCGAAGGAGAGGAGCATGGCGAGCGTTCCGGGGAGGATCGCCTCCACCATCGGACGGGAACGAGGGGCCGGTTCGATGAAGGAGGTCTCACCACCGTCCCCGAATTCCTCGTAGCCGTAGGGGGCCTCGCCGTAGGCCTCGGACTCCTCGAACACCTCGAAGCCCTCCGCGATGGCAGGCGGAGCCGCGGGGGCCTCGGCCCCTTGCTGCCACTCGGCGCTCGGCGCGCCCTCATCCCAGTCGAGGGGCAAGGCGGGAACCGACTCGTGCTCCTCGTACTCGGTGCCGGGCTCAGGGCCGACGTCGAGCAGCCAGGAGTCCCCATCGAGGCCTCCATCGAAGCTCTCTGCCTCGGGCTGAACAGGGCGTTCTTCCGGAGAGGGCGGCGGCGTGGGCAGGTTCGAGTCTTCCGACATCACAGATACGAATGGCTTGCAAGCTGGGGAAAGATCGTCGCCCTCGGCCTGGTACCTGGCAGGGACGCGAACAAAGGGCGTATCGACCCCTGCGCGGCGGACCCTTTGGATAACGGGGCGATTCGCAGGTCCCCGATGTCCCGGTCCGGGACGCCCTCCGCAGAACCCTCGACGCCGGCGCCGGGCCGCACCCCGAAAGATCTTCCGCCTCCGTGCGCCTGCTTCACCCCTGTGCCCCTTCGGGTGGGGCGTGGCCCCCGCGGGCCTGCGCCGTCGCGCCCGGGCACAGCACCTTCGCGCTACCGCCCCACCACCGTGAACAACTCAGGCGCGGGGAGGCTCCTCCCCCGCGAGGATCAGCGGCGCTTCAGGACCCGACGCCCGGCCTGACGGAGGGTCAGCCCCTCGGTGTCGAAGTGCTCGAGCAGGGGGATCAGGAACTTCCGCGTGGACTGGAGCGCGTCGCGGAGCTCGGGGATCTCGAGGTGACCGTTGCGCTCGCAGTTGGAGGTCACCGCCTCACGCGCCTCGGCCATGATCTCGGCCGCCATGAAGAGCTCGCCCCCCACCCGCTCGATGGATCCCTCGTCCACGCAGAGCTGAAGCACGGTGTCCACCTCACCCCGCGCTGCACCGATCTGTTCAGCGAGCTCGTCGGGCGACGGCGGCTGCAGCCTACCCGCCACCATGCGCCCGAGGATCTCCCCGCGTAGCTTGGCCTGAGCGGGGTCCAGGGCGACCTCGCGGCCAGCGAGGGCAATCATGCCGCCCGACTCCAGGACGACGCGGCCCTCGGCCTCCTCACGCTGGAGGAGCTCGGACACGAGCCCCTTGTCCATGGAGAGCGCGCTCCTGAGGTCACGCACGTCCATGCGCCCGCGCATGGGGTTCCGGTCGAACCACCCCGTGAGCTCATCGCGCAGGCTGGAGAGGCAAAGCTCGAGCGTGTCGGCGTGGATCCAACGCTGCCCGGACGCCAGGGGGCTCGCCTTGGTCTCGGCCTCGAGCCCGCGCAGGAACTCCTCCGTCTCGCCCCTCGATCGCTTGAGGGACTGGGACAGCTCCTCCACGGAGGCCCACCGTTCCGGAGCCCGCGCGAGGTGAGCCTCGAGCAGGGCCTCCGTGGAGCCGAGGCTCGCCGCCTGCCGCTCGAGCTCCTCGATCACGAAGTGCTTGAAGCGCTTCAGCCGGTAGCGGCTCTCCTCCAGGATCGCTCCGCCGCCCAGGGTGATCACCGGCGACGCGAGGCGCAGGACGAAGCGGTCGCCCGGCGCGCAGACCAGCGGGTGCTCCATGCGAAACTGCACGAGGCCGGTCTCGCCGGGCGCGATCTCATCGGCGTCCAGGAGCACGACCTCCCCCACGGCGTCGGCCGTACCGGTGTGGACCCGCACCTGCATGCGGTTGGTGACAGCCAGGCCCGACGACTTGAGCGCCGTCAGGTTCGCGCCGACCATGGTCTGGGGCTTGAAGAAGCCGGGCGCGGCCACCACGTGCCCGCGTTCGATCTCGTGGTGCTCCACGTCCGCGACGTTGAGGGCGGTCGAGTGCCCCGCCCGGGCTACCTTGGCGCTCTCGTGGTACGCCTGGATCCCGCGCAGCTTGCCCTTCTGGCCGCCGGGCAGGATCTCGACCACGTCGCCCACCGCGACCGACCCCGACACCGGGATGCCCGTGAGGATCGTCCCGAAGCCGCGCGCCGTGAAGACGCGCTGGATCGGCATCCGGAAGACGCCCTCGGAGGAGCGGGGCTCCGCGGAGGCGGCGAGCTCCGCGACCAGGGCCCGCAGCTCATCCATGCCCTCCCCTGTGATGGCAGAGACCTGCAGGATCGGAGCCCCCTCCAGGAAGGTCCCGTCGACCGCCTCCCGCACGTCCTCCTCGGCCAGCTCCACCATGTCCGGGTCGACCATGTCGACCTTGGTGAGCGCCACGAAGCCGCGCTCGACCCCGAGCAGCTGCATGATCGCGAGGTGCTCGCGCGTCTGGGGCATCACCCCGTCGTCCGCGGCGACGACCAGGACCACAAGGTCGATGCCCGTGGCGCCCGCCACCATGTTGCGGATGAAGCGCTCGTGCCCCGGCACGTCGACGATGCCGACCCGCCGGCCGTCGGGCAGCTCGAACCGGGCGAAGCCCAGGTCAATGGTCATCCCCCGCTCCTTCTCCTCGGCCCAACGGTCGGGATCGATCCCGGTGAGGGCGTTCACGAGGGTGGACTTGCCGTGGTCGATGTGACCAGCGGTTCCGACGACGATGGGTTGAATATCCAAGGCGAGCGCGAGGTTGCTGGGCCGGATGTTATCGCTCAGGGCGCCGCGGCGTAGCATCTGAGCGATGACCTCCACCTCGATTCCCTTCCGCAGCTTCGCACCGTGGCTGAAGGAGCGCTACGGCCGCCCCGTGTACCGGGTGGCCCTGGACGCCGGGTCCACGTGCCCGAACCGCGACGGGACCAAGGGATTCGGGGGCTGCACCTACTGCGACGTCGAGGGCTCGGGGACGGGCGCCCTCAAGGGGGGCGCCAGCCTCGCCGCCCAGCTGGAGGAGGGCCTGACGCGGATCGCGCGCCGCGGCGACGGGGTCGGGGCCATCGCCTACCTGCAGAGCTATTCGAACACCTACGTGGACGGCGCTCGCTTCGAGGAGGTCCTCGAGGCCCTGCGCCCGGCCGTGGAGGCGCCTGGGAGCCCGGTGGTCGGGGTCTCGGTGGCGACCCGCCCGGACTGCATCCCAGAGGACACCCTCGCGGCCCTCGCCCGCCTGCGCGAGGTCACCGACGTCTGGCTGGAGCTGGGCCTCGAATCCGCCAACGATCAGGTGCTCCTCGACATCAATCGGCTCCACACCCTGGAGGAGTTCCACGACGCCGCGGAGCGGGCCCACGGGGCGGACCTCCTGGTGGTGGGTCACGCCATCCTCGGCTTGCCCGGCGACGGGCGGGAGGGCGCGCGGGCCACCGCCGACGCCCTGGCCAGGTCCCGGGTGGCGGGCGTCAAGGTGCACAACCTCATGGTCCTCGAGAAGACCCAGATGGCGCACCAGTACCGCAAGGGCGAGCTCTCCGTCCTCGAGGCCGAGGAGTACGTCCAGTGGTTGACGGACTTCGTGGAGCGCCTCCACCCGGACCAGGTGCTGCACCGCGTCACCGGCGACGCGCCCCTCGAGAAGCGCATCGCGCCCAGATGGGACGTCTACAAGAACGAGATCCGCGAGCGCCTCGCCGCCGAGCTCACCCGCCGCGGCGCACGCCAGGGCGCGCGGTGCGCCACGGAGCTCGGGCCGAGCGCCTGACCGGTGTCCTGAGGATCGATGTCCGGAGCCCTGGGGCCCAGGCCCGAGAGGTCCCTCAGTAGTTGTAGAGGATCCGGTCGCAGGAGGGGCACTGGACCAGCTCGGTCCCGCGCGCCAGCCGCACCACGATGTTCTTGGGCAGGTTGACGAAGCACCCCTCGCAGAGGCCGTCTCCCAGCTCGGCGAGGGCCTCGCCGTCCCGGGTCTTCAGCAGGCCGCGGTAGACCTCGAGGCTCGCCGGCGGGATGCCCTCCGCGGAGCGCGTGCCGCGGTCCGCCTGGAGCTCGGCGAGCTTCGCCTGGGCGGCGGCGGTCTCCGCCCCCACGTTCTTCTCGAACTCCTGGTGCGCCTCGTGATCGTCCAGGAGCTGCTTCTCCAGGGCGACGATCTCCTCCTCGATCTGGTCCGCCCGGGCGACCCGCTTCAGCCCGTCGTCCTCCGCCTGGCTCGTGTTGCGCTTGATGTTGCGCATCTCGTGCTGGTAGCTCGCGATGAGGGCCGCGTCGGCGGTGCCCGTGGAGGACTCGTGCTCGAGCTTCTTGAGGCGCTGGCGCATCCCCACCGTGGCGTGCTCGATCTCCTTGATGGCCGCGCGCAGCTCCATGACCTCGCCGCGCTTCTCATCCAGCTGGACCTTGCGAAGCTCGAGGGCCTCGACCCGCTGAGCCAGCTCCTTGGGGAGCCGCTCCAGCTCCGATTCCACCTTGAAGATGTCGCGGTCGACTTCCTGAAGATTGAGCAGCGAACGGAGGACGGGGTTCATCAGTACTTGGTGAGGGGATCAGCGGGGGGCCTGGGCCAGAGAGGATAGCGCCGCGACCTCCCCAGGGTGGGCCCGAAAGTCCCTCCGCGCCGGGGAACCGAGCCGAGCACGGCGGCCCGCGGTCGCCGGGAGGGGTAGCCGCCCATCGACATGAGAGCGGCCCGCCTCGCCCAGGGGGCGCGGCGGGCCGCTCTCAGGAGCCGGGGTAGGGGCCGCCGAAGCGTCCCTCCCACGGTCACTCGGACTTGCCGCCGAGCTCGTACTCCGCGTCGTCCGGGATCTGGATGCCGTCCAGGAAGCTCGCCAGCTGGCGCGCCCGGACCGGGTGGCGCAGCTTGCGGACCGCCTTGGCCTCGATCTGCCGCACCCGCTCGCGGGTGACCCGGAAGATCCGGCCCACCTCCTCGAGGGTGTAGGTGTAGCCGTCGCCGATGCCGTAGCGGAGCTTGATGATCTCGCGCTCCCGGAAGGTGAGAGTCGAGAGCACGTCGTCGATCCGCTCCTTGAGCATCTCCTGGCCGGCGGCCTGGAGGGGGCTCTCGGCCGACTCGTCCTCGATGAAGTCACCGAAGTAGCTGTCGTCGGACTCGCCGATGGGCCGGTCGAGGCTGATGGGGTGCTTGCTGATCTTCATCACCCGCTTCGCCTCGTCCACGGTGATCCCCGTGGCCTCGGCGACCTCCTCGACGCTCGGCTCCCGGCCCTTGGCCTGGACGAGCTTCTTGGTGACGTTCCGCAGCTTGCTCATCGTCTCGATCATGTGGACCGGGATGCGGATGGTCCGCGCCTGGTCGGCGATCGAGCGGGTGATGGCCTGACGGATCCACCAGGTGGCGTAGGTGGAGAACTTGTAACCACGACGGTACTCGTACTTCTCGACGGCCTTCATCAGGCCGGTGTTGCCCTCCTGGATGAGGTCGAGGAAGGAGAGCCCGCGGTTGCGGTACTTCTTCGCGATGGAGACCACCAGGCGCAGGTTACCGCTGGAGAGCAGGCGCTTGGCCTCCTCGTACTCCGCGTAGTGGAAGCGGGCGAGGTGGGCGCGGCGCTTGAGGCCCGACATGGGCTCGAGCGCGGCGAGCTCGATGTCGTTCAGGCGCTCGCGGAGCTCGAGGGCGCCGTCCGCGTCCTCCTTCCCGGCCTTCTCGAACTGCTCGAGCTTGCGCTCGACGGAGCGCAGCTCGCGCTCGTGCTCCTCGAGGACCTCGATGTAGGGGCGGACCTTCTTGATCTGAAGGTGGCACTCCTCGATCAGGATGATGAGCTTGCGGCGGGTGCGCTGGAACTGCTTCAGCGCGGCCGAGCGCTCCTCCTCGGAGAGCTTGCCGAGCATGAGCACCTTGTACTCCTCGCGGCTCTGCACCATCAGGCGCTCGATCGTGGTCACATTGAGCGGCAGGCGCTTCGCGAGGCGAGGCTTGCCCAGGGTCTCGACGATCTTGGGATCGTCGTCCGGCTTGGGGTTGGGGTTGACCTTGAGCGTCCGGTCGAACGCGAGGTTGCCCGCCTGAACCTCGTGCAGGGTCGCGAGGGACACGTCCATGCAGACGCCCGAGCCCATGCAGTACTTGCGGAACCGCTTGCGGGTCACCTCGATCCGCTTGGCGAGGCGGATCTCCTCCGGGCGCGTCAGCAGCGGGATCTCCCCCATCTGCGTCAGATACATCCGGACCGGGTCGTCGATCTTCTCGGCGACGCTGACCTTACCCGCGTCCTGGAGCGCCTTGGCGGCGACCGCGGCGACCGACGCCTTGGCGTCCGTCGTGGTCTTCACGGTCACGTCGCTGCTGACCTCGGTGTCGTTGTCGTCGACCACGTCGACGCCGGCGTCCTCGAGGCCGATGAACACCTGGTCCATCTTGTCGGGGGGGAGGAACTGGTCCTCCATGAGCTTCGACATCTCGGCGTAGGTGAGGAAGCCCTTGGGGCGACCCTCATCAACGAGGAGCTTGATCGTCTGTTCGACGGTGTCTGTCATGATGCTTTGGTTGGGACGTCGCGCCGCTGGTGCTGCGGGGACGGGGCGACGAGCAAGAGGTTTTGAACGACCATCAGTCCGTGGGCGTCGGAGCGGGGCACCGGGCCTTCGGGATGGGTCGCTGAGCTTGGATGCACCACCCTGACTCACACGTGGACCGGCGCGCCCGTGGATGCGCAGCTCGAGTCGACGACGTGGATCGACGGATCAGGGAAGGTGAACAGGTGCTCTGGAACGAATGGGGCGAACGGGGAAGGGGCAGTGTTCAGGCCGGGGGGGGGTTCTGGCTCAGCTCCTGGAAGCGTCGTGACACCTGCTCGAGGTATCCCGCTGAAACGGGGTCAGCGGGGGCGAGCGAGTGAAGGGCGCGTCCGAGGGCTTGAAGGCGCAGCAGGTGGGCCTGATGTTCCGTAGGGGAGTCTAAATGTACCTCGCTCTGGGCGACAAGCGCGGGAACGGGGTCATTCCGAGGGTCTGAGCCCCCTTTTCGGAGCTCGAGGAGGCGGGCGAAGAGGGTGTCCAGGTAGGCCTTCGCAATCTCGTCCTGCTCGGCGAGGGGCTCCAGGGCCTGGAGGAGGGCATTCAGGCGGGCATCCTCGACCTTGCGCTGGTGTTGATCCAGGAAGGCGACGGCGCGCTCGAAGAGGTTCTGGGGTGAGTCCGCCTTGCGGGCCTCCTCCCGGATCGGGAGGACCCGGTCGCGGGCCGCGGGGTCTTGAACGGAGTTGAGGAAGAGGGTGACTGTGATATCCGCGTCCTCGTTGTCCCACAGGTCCACGAGGGCCTGAAAAAGAGATGCAAGGACCGGGTCCGGGCACCCCTGGATGTGGGGCCGGAGCCGTGGGACGAGGCCAACATCCGCCAGCGCCGCCCCCAGCAACGCTTCATAGGCCCGGACCACCCGGAGGTCGAGCGGCGGAGTTCGGGGTTTTTGCGACCCTTCGCCGCGCCCAGGGGCCAGCCCGTCCGCCGCACCGGCCCCGGGCCCCCCCCCGGTCCGCCCGGGGCGCTCCCCCTGGCCAGCGGGCGCCGGGCGGCCGCGCCCCCTGCGGCGGTCCTTGATGAGCGACAGCTGCTCCCGGAGGGTGTCCAAGGGGAGGTTCAGGCGGCCAGCCATGTCATCGGCGGCCGCGTCGATCTCCACGGGACTCGGCAGCCGGAGCATCAGCTCCAGGGCCCGGTCCACCTCCTGGGAGAAGGCGCGCGGCCCCTCGGAGCGGCGCGCCTCCACGCACTCCACCACGAAATCGAGCCAGGAGAGGCCGGTCTCGAGGCGCGCCGTGAAGGCCGCCACACCGCCGTCCCCCATGAGGACATCGGCGGGGTCCACCCCCTCCGGCATGGGCACCACCTCGAGCTTCACCTGCAGAGGGAGCAGGCCTTCCAGCCCCCGCCACGCCGCCCGCCGACCGGCCTCGTCCCCGTCAAAGACCAGGCTCACCCGGCGGGTCCCCGCCCGGCGCACCAGGGCCGCGTGCATCTCGGTCGTGGCCGTCCCGAGGACAGCGCCGACGTTGGGAAGGCCCGCGGCATGGGCGGCGATCACGTCGGTGTACCCCTCCACCAACACCAGATGGCCCCGCGCCCGGACGTGCTCGAGGGCGCGGTCGAGGGCGTAGATCACGTGGCCCTTGTGGAAGTAGCGGGTCTCGCTGGTGTTGACGTACTTCGGGCCGTCGTCGTCCCCAACGACCCGACCGCCGAAGCCGATGGTCGCGCCGCGCTGGTCGCGGATGGGGATCATCAGCCGGCCGCGGAAGAACGCGTACAGCTCGCCGCTCCCGTCCCGCCTCCGTGCGAGGCCGACGTCCACCAGGGCGTCCGCCGGGATCTTCTCGGCCTCCGCCGCCTTGAGGAAGCGTCGGCCGTTCCGAGGGGACCACCCCAGCCCGAAGGCCTCGATCGCGTTCTCCTCGAAGCGGCGGCTGGCCAGGTAGCGCCGCGCCTCGCGCCCCTCCTCCCGGCGGAGCTCCGCCTGGAAGTAGGCCGCCGCGAAGCTGAGCGCCGCCAGCCCCGGGTCGTTCTCCTTGGTCCGTCGCGCCTTTCGACGGGGGAGCTCCACCCCGGTCTGCGCCGCCAGGAGCTCCATGGCGTCCATGAACGTCATGTTGCCCCGCTCCTGGACGAACTTGATCACGTCCCCGCCCTTGCGGCAGGCCCCGAAGCAGTACCAGGTCCCCTCGCGGACATCGACCTTGAAGGACGGGGTGCGCTCCTCGTGGAAGGGGCAGCAGGCCCAGTGGTCACGGCCCTTCTGCTTCAGCTCGACCGTCTCCCCCACGATCGTCTCGATCGGCGCGCGGAGCTTGATCTCTTCGATCGCGCGGCGGAAGTCAGGGTCGAAGCTCAAGGGAGGAGCCCGCGCAGCGGCGGGACCCGGCAACTATACGTCCACCCGCGCTTCCCGCTCTAGCGCCCGAAGCTCAGGAAGCGTGAGGGTCTCGGCGCGGCGCAGGGGATCGAGGTCCAGGGCCTCCAGGCTTCGGGTCGCCTGGGGCCCACCAATCAGGTCGGAGAGCACCCGGCGCAGGCTCTTGCGGCGCCGCTGCATCAAATCGCGGTAGAACTGCATGCGCCGGGCCCGCTCCTCCGGCGGGGCGAGGTCGCCCCGCAGCTCCGCGATGAACACCGCGCTGTCCACCTTGGGTCGGGGCCAGAACAGCTGCGGCGGCACAAGGCGACCGAGGGTGACGCCGTAGGACTCCTGGAACGCCGCGGAGAGCGGGCCCCAGGCGGACTCCCCCGGGGCGCTCGCCAGTCGCTCGGCGACCTCCTTCTGCACGAGGCAGGCCACCCGGGACGGGGGATTGGGGAGCTGGGCGACCGTGGCAAGGAACGGGCCGGAGATGGAGTACGGGAGGTTGGCGCAGAGGGTCCACTCCCCCTCCTCCGGCAGGCGCTCGAGCACGGCCTGCGCCAGGCTCGACTTGCTCGCGAGCACGTCCGCCTCGATGACCTCGGCCCCGGGATAGGGGCCCAGGAAGTCCCGCGCGATGGGCGCGAGGCGGGGATCGATCTCGACGCACAGCAGCCGGGCCCCCGCGTGGGCGAGGTGCACCGAGAGGAAGCCACAGCCAGGCCCGACCTCCAGGGTGAAGCGGCCAGGAGTGACCTCAGCGTCCGAGGCGATGGCTCGGGCCATGTTGTCGTCGAGCAGGAAGTTCTGCCCCAGGCGCCGGGACGGGTGAAATCCAGCCCGCTCGAGGGCCTCCTTGAACGCCTGCCAGGGCGGTCTGTCGGGTCGATCCTGGGCGCTCAACGTGGGAGCCTCCGACCGCCACCGGCGGGAGCGGCGACGCCGCCGCTGCCCATGGCATCGCGCCAGCGCCTCGCGCCCTGGAGCAGGGCCTCGATCCAGGGGCTCTCGGGGGCGTTGCGCCGGGCGTCCTCGAGCGCCTCCTCCGCACGGCCTCCCCATCGGGCCCCCACGGCCACGACCCGCTGCCGGGCCGCCGCGGGGAGGGGCGTCTCCCCCGCGGCGAGGTCCCCCAGGAACCGGGTCGCGTCAGCGACGCAGCGCAGCCCCACGTCGGACGCCCTGTGCCCCGTGGTCGTCCCCATGGCGAGGGCGACGCCGTCCCGGGTGAAGAGCACCTGCTCCGGGGTGGAGAAGCTCCCGCCGAGGAGCCAGGCGGGCGCGCCCGCGCCCCCATCGGCGGGCCATGCGTCCGCGTCGATGGTCGTCCAGCCCCTGGGCGGGGGGGGCGGTTCGGTCCACTCCCACACGTTGCCGAGCAGGTCAAAGATCCCCGTGTCCGGGGTCTGGCCGCTCTCGAACGCGCCCACGGGCGTGGCCCGCACCAGGCCCAGCTCGAGCGTGTTGGCGAGCCCGCGCTGCTGACGTCCGGCGGGGAAGCGGCGTGAGCGCGGCCCGGCGGCACACCACAACCACTCCTCGAAGGTGGGGAGCCGCATGCCGCGGCGGCCGGCGGTCTCCCGGGCCTCGTCGAGGGTCATGCCCACCGCCGGTGCCTGGGTCACCCAGCGCTCCGGCGACCCGGCCCCGATGCGCCGAGCCGCGAAGGTCGTGAAGGCCTCGGGGCGCGGGTCCTCGTCGCCGTACATCTCACGCCACAGCGCCTCGGTGAACTCGAAGCGGTCCACCAGAAGGTCCACCTCGACCTCGATCTCGATGTCCAGCACCGTCCGTCCCCTTGGGACGAAGGCCAGGTTCTCGAGGTGGACAATGGCCCGCTCCGTGTCGGCGTCGAGCACGACCTCTGTGCCGCTGCCCGTGCAGCCCAGCGCGACCAGGACACCGGGGAGACAGAACCGAACGACGCCCCGCGGCGCCATGCGCGCGGGGCGTCGTCCTTGGGTCACGGTGAGGTCAGCCACGGGGGGCAGTCCATCCGGAGGGTGGGCGGCACGGTGGTGCCGCCGTCCCTCAGTCGACCGGATCCGAGACGAAGATCTCGACGCGCCGGTTCATGCGCTTGGACTCCGAGGAGTCGTTCGGCCGCACCGGCTTGTGGGAACCGAAGCCCATGACCACGACCTCGCCCCCGCGGATGCGGGAGTTGTTGATCAGGTAGGCGGCCACGGAGACGGCGCGCTCGGCGGAGAGCTGCAGGTTGCCGTTCGGGAACGCCTTCAGGGTCGCGGGCTTCTTGACCGGGTCGGAGTCGGTGTGACCCCGGACGAAGATCTCCCCGTGGGGCGTGGCGGCGATCTCACCGGCGATGCCCGCGAGGGCGTCGATCCCTTCGTTGCCGAGGGTCGCAGACCCCGACTCGAAGAGGATCCGGTCCTGGATCATCAGCAGGTAGCCCCCGTCGAGCTCGAAGCGCTCGATGTCCCCCATCGGCCCCTCCATCTCGTCGATCATCCGACCAAGATTGTCGATGCGCTTGGTCAGCGAGGTGTCGGCGCTGGCGTTGATCAGGCTCGCCTGGCGCTCCTTGGCGAGGCGATCGGTCAGGCGGGCGTTGTCCGACTGGAGTTCGGCGAGCGTACGCTGCAGGTCGTAGACCTGGTTCTCGTACTCCTTGGCGAGCTGGCGGGTCTGCTGGACCTCCTGAGGCGAGGCGCAGGAGGTCACGGCGACGGCCGCGAGCAGGGCGCCTGCGGCCATGGCCGCGCGGCTGGAGACGGAACGGGCCTGTAGGTTGGCGCCTTGGCGCCGGGTCTTGATGGCGTGGAACATGTGTGCGTGATCTGACTGTTCAGCGGAGGCCGCGCCGCGCTGGCAAAAAGCGACCAGGCTGGACGCCCGAAGCCTGGCTCGCCGGGCCCCTCGGGCCTGGAACGAGCGGCGCCGGACGACCCCCTCACCGATGAACGTAGCGATCGGGGAGGGCGGATCGAAGCGCGGCCCGGCGGTTCTTGGCCGGGATCCAGGCTCGCCGGAGTGATTCTGGGGGCCGAGAGCCCCCTGGGGCGGCGGCGCCGCCCGATCTGCCCTCCAGGGGCGGCTCCTGGGGGGGGGTCCTTGGCGCCGCGCCAGGACCGGGGGAGGGCTCAGGCGTTGGGCTCCGCCGGGTCGGGGTCCACGTGGCTGTCCTCCTCTGCGAACTCCTCCAGGGCGGGCATCACGAACTCCCGGAAGAGGATGATCAGGGTCGCCGCCAGGGGGACCGCGATCAGGAAGCCGAAGAGCCCCAGGGCCGAACCGCCGACGAAGACGGCCAGGAGGATCACCACCGGGTGCAGCCCCAGGCTGTCCCCGAGGATCTTCGGGATCAGCACGTAGCCCTCGATGGCCTCGGCGACGACGTAGACCGGGGCGATCCAGATCGCCGCCTCCAGGGGCTCCATGCGCTGCAGACCCACGAAGTAGGCCAGCAGGAAGCTGAGGAACGGACCCGCGAAGGGGATCAGCGCCATGAAGCCGCTCAGCATCCCCAGCAGGAACGGGTGCGGGACGCCGGCGACCATGAGACCGGCCGTGATGACCGCTCCCTTGAGGAAGCAGATCAGCAACCTGCCGCGGAAGAAGTTCGCCAGCACGGAGCCGATCTCCGTCGCGACCCGCGAGATCCGCTCGCGCTCCCGCTTGGGGAGGTGGTCATGCACGAAGCCGTGGATGCGCTCCAGCTCGAAGAGCAGGAAGTAGGTGTAGACCGGCAGCAGGGTCAGGAAGGCGAAGATGCTCAGGGCCCCGCCGAAGAGGTTGCTCAGCACCGCCAGCAGCCAGACCACCAGCGCGCTGGACCCCCCGTCCCCGACCTTGGCGGTGAACTCCGCGGACCATGACCGCAGCAGCTTGCGGAGGGTGGGCCCGTCCGCTTCGGGCCCCGTTCCACCGGGATCACGGTCGGGGGCGTCCTCCACCGCGAGGGGCGCAAGTTCCCCCGGGAGGTCGGTGAACGACCTCCCGGGAGTACCGGACCCCTGGGGCGAGGACCCGTCGTGCCCCGGCTCGTCCTCCCCGAACATGTCGTGCAGCCAGTCGGAGGCGCCCTCGAGCACCTCGTCGATGCGGGCCTCCGCGACGGCGAACGGGTCGTGCCCGGACCTCGAGGCCGCCATCAGCCGCTCGGTGGCCTGCTGGGCCTGGAACGCCACGCCGAGCACGGTGACCGTCATCACCACCGCGAACGCCGAGAAGATCACGTTGACGGCCTCCCGTCGACGGAGTCCGCGGTTCTCGAGCCCCTTGACGCTCGGCCGCAGGATGTAGGCGAAGAGGTACCCCAGGATCAGCGGGTTCAGGACGCTGCGCACGGTCCACCCGCCCCAAAGGAGCAGCGCCGCCACGGCGGCGAGGCCGATGTTCCGCTTCGACTTGTCCAGGCGCTCGAGCATCAGCAGGCCCCCGGGTCGTCAAGCGGGCCGCGCGGCTGCGCGCCGAGCTCGACCGGGAGCACCGGACGGTAGGCCTGAACGAAGACCTCCTCGAAGTCGTACCCGTCCCTGAAGTCGTCGATGGAGTCCGACTCCTGGCGGCGCAGCAGCTCGCTGTCCACCAGGTTGAAGACGATGCGCCCCCAGTCCGTGGTGCTGTGCACGCCCCAGGTGCGCCAGACCTGGGCGGCGAGCGGGCCGAAGAGGCGGGACGCGTGCACCCGCATCCCGTCCAGCAGCTGCTGGCCCGAAACGTGCTTGTCCTGGTCCGACGCCTGGTCCTTCCCCGTCAGCCGGACGGTCTTGTCGAGGGCGTCGAAGAGGAACTTGTAGGCATCGAGTCGGTATCGAGGGTCTTTCTTCCAGCACTCGCGTAGGGGATCCATGACGTGTTCAGCGCGGCAGTGAGGCGAGGGCTCGATCCACGAGCCCCTCCGGGGAGAGGTTCAGGCGCAGGTCCTCGCGTGCATCGAGCCAGGCGCGGCCCATTCTGCGCCGAGCCGGCGTGGAAGCAAAGGCGCCGCTCTTCGCAAGCGAGGCCGCGAGCTTGCCGTGCCGGAGCGGGACGGGGTCCCCGCCGGCGAGGCACCGCTCGGCGTCGGCGAGGATGCCGAGCCCGAGGTCGAGGATCGTCTCTGCCCGAACCCGGCGGCGGACGAAGGCCGTCTTCCCCTGGAAGTCCCCGTCCACCTCCCAGAGTTCGGCGGCGACCTCGTGGGCCGCCCGCGCACCGGTCAGGGCCTCCCCCACGAGCTGGGCGAGCTCGGGGGCGCGCCGGGAGCTGAGCTCCATGGCGACCCCGGGGGCCCCACCGGAGAGCCGGACCAGTTCGGCCACCTCCTCCACCTGGGCCGCGTCCGTCCGGTCGAAGCCGCCGGCGTCGAAGAGCACCGCCTCGCACGTCTCGCGGTCCAACCCGTCGAGGCGCACCTCCACGACCCGGCTCCGTACGGTCTCGAGCAGCGCGTCCGGCGTGGCGGTCTCGAGCAAGAAGTGCACGCCATCCCGCGGCTCCTCGAGCATCTTCAGCAGCGCGTTCTGCGCCACCTCGTTGAGGCGGTGGGCCTCTCGGATGATCACGAACTTGCCCCGGCCCTCGGCAGCGCGCAGCCCGAGGAAGTCCTCGATGCTGGTCCCCTGGTACGCCGTCGAGGGTCGCTCCTCCCGGTGGGCGACGAAGAAGATCGTCAGCTCGTCCTGATCGTGGGCGCGCGCGTCCACGGTGAACAGGTCCGCGTGGGAGGCTGCCCTCGCCCGCTTGCAGGAACCGCACGCGCCGCAGGGCGCCTCGCCAGCCTCCTCGCACAGCAGCGTCGTGGCGAGCCAAAGCGCGGCGCGGAACTTGCCCACGCCGTCCGGCCCCATGAGCAGGAGCGCGTGGGGCAGGCGGCCTTCGCGCGCGCTACGCACGAGCCCGACCACCGCATCCTGGTGCCCGCGGGGCCTGACCAGGTCAGTCATCGGAGCGCCCCTTGACGTGACGCATCACGGCGTCCAGCACCCGCTCCGCCACCTCGTCCTCGTCACCTTCGCCGTCCACGACCACGGCGCTGGGGACGCGACTGGCGTAGTCCCGCATGGCCGCCGCAACGCCCTCCTGAAAGCTCACTCCCCGGGCCTCGAAGCGGTCACGGGGGCCCCCGTCCCTGGCCGAGGCCCGCTCGAAGGCCACGGCAGGCGGGAGGTCGAGGATGATCTCCACGTCGGGGATCGGCGCCCCCGACCAGGTGCGCAGGAGCGCGAGCAGGTCGTTGTCGCTGAAGGGCGACGCCGCCTCGCCCCCCTCGAGCTGGGAGCTGCCCTGGTAAGCGTAGGTGGAGGCGTGGAAGCGCTCGATGACCACGTCGCGGCCCGCCTCCATGGCCGGTCCGACCAGCTGCTCCAGGGTCTCCCGACGGGCGGCAGCGAAGAGCATGGCCAGGGTCCCGCGGCCGAGCTCCAGGTCGGGCTCTAGCACCAGCTCGCGGATCCGCTCCCCCGCCGAGGTGCTCCCCGGCTCCCTGAGGTGAAGCGACCCCTCCCCGCCGGGTGACCGCGCCGCCAGCGCCGCCGCGAGCCGCGCCGCCTGGGTGGTCTTGCCGCAACCATCCACCCCGTCCAGCACCACGAACAGCGGGCGAACAGTGACGTCAGGAACGGTGGTCGGCTCAGGAGCGGCGGGGTCCATGGGGAGATCCTAGCCCCTGGGGGCCGCAGGATCCCGCAAGAGGCGACTTCAGCCGTCCGAGCGCAGGTCGTCGGCCCGGGCCCGGGCCTCCGCCGCTCGCTCGTCGTCCCCCGCCGCCGCAGCGCAGCGCGCCACCGCGTCCAAGAGCTCAAGCTCCTCCTCCCGGGAGAGCGGCGTCGGCTCCAGGAGCTCCGCCGGGATCCGCCCGACCACCTCCGCAGGGAGGTTCGCGGGGTCCACGCCGGGGGGCAGATCGCCTGGCGGGCCGACGTAGACCAGGTGATCGGGGTCGAAGGCCGCGGGGACCGCCAGGGTCACGCCGTATTCACGGGCTGCCTCGTCCATGCGCCCGAGGCGCTCCAGGGCCTCGGCCCACGCGAGGTGGAGGTCCCGGCGGAACATGTCCACCTCATTGGCCTCCTCGAAGAGGCGCACCGCCGCCTCGTCGCGGTCGTTCTCGAGGTGCCACGCCGCGACGTCCATGCGCACGTCGTAGTCCCCCGCGTTCCACCGCGCCCACTCCTCCATGAGCTCCATGGCGCCGTCCAGGTCCCCGTTCACACGCAGGAGCTCCGACAACATCTTCTCCGCCGAGCCCGCCCCCTCACCGAAGCCCGGAAAGGCCTCGATGGCGAGGCGCAGGCAGGCCTCCGCTGCCTCCGCGTCCCGCGCGCCCGCCACGCCACCCAGCTGCAGCTGCGAGAGCGCGAGGAGGGACCGGTACTCGCGGCCCCCCGCCTTCACGGCGCGCTCCCAGGTCCGACGCGCGAGCGCCATGTTGCCCTCCGTCGCAGCCATCTGACCGCGGAGGAACAGGACCCGCGGGGTGTCCACGCCGGCGTCCTCCAGCACCTCGAGCGCACGCTGAGCGTCGATGGAGCGCCCCTGCTGGAACGACCCCCAGGCCACCGTCGCCCAATCCTCGGCCCACCCGGTACGGGCGGCCTCCCCGGCGGGCGGGTCCGTGGACAGGCGCAGCTGGAGTCGCCGCAGGGTCCGGTCCGCCCAGCGCGGCTCGATCCGCAGGCCCGCGAGCTTGACGTCCACGAACTCCTGGAAGGCCTCGTCCACCTCCTCGGGCGTGACGTCGAAGACGGAGCGGAAAGCCTGGTCCAGGTCGGCGCCGAGATCGAAGGCCCGCAGGAGCGCCACCATGGGTGGGAAGCCGTGCTCGTCGATGAGCATCTCGCACAGGAGCCCCCCCTGGTAATAGCCGAAGAGGATCCGGGGCCCTCGGAAGGCCCGGTTCAGCTCCCGCAGAGGGATGAGGTCTCCGTTGGCCTTCGCGTCGAGCAGGTCCCGCCGCATGTTGCGCGTCCACGTCGGGTTCTTCTCGATCTCCTCCCAGGTGGCCAGCCCCTCCGTGATCCAGCGCGGGCACCGGTTGTTCGAGAGGCCGAGGTGCACCACGTGGCTGAACTCGTGGAACCCCGTGCGCGCCCACGAGAAGCTCCCGCGCAGCTGCGAGAGCGGCGAGACCGCCGTGACCACCGGGCCGAAGCAGACCCCGAGCGCGGGGAACCCCTCGAAGCCGACCGAGCGCACGGAGAAGTCCTTGTGCCGCCGGAAGACCGAGATGGTCGTGGCGCCCGGCGTGAAGCCATAGCGCTGGCTCAGCTCCTCACGCGCCTTCTGGTAGTAGGGCACGAGGTAGGTACGCAGCACCTCCGCCGCGTCAGGGCGCCAGGCGAAGCTCAGGGAGCCGTAGGACTCGGTGACGTAGGCGCGCTCCATTCGCTCCAAGACGAGCGTCAGGTTGCGCCGATACGCGTCGCGGCGACCGCGCGCTGCCTCGTTCGCCTGCGTGAGCGCCTCGAGCCCTCCCTTCTCGTCGCCCGAGTTGGCGAGGCACTCACCGAGGAGCGTCCACGCCTCGTAGTCCCCGGGGTCACGCTCCACGGCGGCCCGCAGGAAGTCCACCGCCTCAGCGAAGCGATAAAGCTCGCTCAGGTGCCCGCCGATCTCGCGCTCGGGGCGCCCGTCGAGCGGGGCGTCGCGCAGGAGCTCCTCGAGGATCTCGGCGGTTCGTTCGCGGTCGTGCTCCACCCACGCGAGGGCCGCGTGCAGGGTGCGCACGTCCCGTCGCCCAGGGGCCAGCTCGTCGAGCCGCGCGAGGGTCGCGCGCACCTCGACGAGCTTGCCGTCCTCGAGGTCCGAGGCGGCGCGGGCCACGAGCCCCTCGATGGAGTTCGGCACGGCCTTCAGGAGCTCGCCGAGGATCGCCTCGGGCGACTTGCTCATGCGCCGGCGGTTGAAGCGGTGAAGGGTGAATTGCCCGAGCAGCGCCGCCTCGTGGGTCGGGTGGATCTCGAGGGCGTCCCGGTACAGTCGGCCCGCGGACCGCTTGCCAGGCGCCTCGACCTCGCGCTCGCTCTCGAAGTAGAGGTCAGCGAGCTCGACCAGCACGTCAGGCTCCTCCCCCGGACCCGCGCGCGAGGCCCGGTCGGCCGCCACCAGGGTGCGGGAGGCCGCCTCCAGCATCCCGATCCGCCGCTGGCACCTCGCCCGGGCCAGCAGCCCCGGCCAGTCGGAGGCGGCGGGGTCCGTGGCGGCGCCGCTGCGGGCCATGCGCTCGGCCCCTGGCCGGTCTCCGACAGCGTCGCGAACGGAGGCCAGGAGCCAGGCGTCCTCGGGGCGTTCACCAGGGACCAGGAAGGGCTCACCGCCGGCGAGCTCCTCCAGGACCGAGAGCACCTCCGAGGCCCGACCGGTGCGGAGGAGCACCTCGGCCAGGAGGTGTCCGGCCGCGCGGCGCTCCTCGTCCGTCTCGGCCAGCTCCATGGCCTCGGTGGCGGTTCGTTCCGCGCGCCCGAGCTCGCCGCGGTCGAGCCGAACCCGCCCGCGGACCGCCAGCGTCAGCGGGTCCTCGTCATCCTCATCGAGGAGGTCGTCCGTGATCTCGAGGGCGTCCGCGAGCCGGCCGCGGCGGCGGAGCAGGTCGGCCTCGGCTCGCTCGGCCGCGACCAGCGCCGCGAGCTCCTCGTCCTGGACCATCGGGGACGAAGCGATGGCAGGCACCGCAGCGGAGACCGCGGCGCCCGTCGAGAGAGCCCCGAGGAGCGCCGTGAGGCCCAGGCGGAGGGTCAACGATCGAGGACGTCGGATCATGTGGGAGAGGATCGCATGCTCTCCCGCAGCGTCCAACCCAGGGACCGCCGGATCCGCCCGGACTGCCAAACGTCTTTCAATTGTCCGCGAGGTTCGGCCCCCTGCCGTTGAATTCGGCCCCCGCACTCCGCTATCCCAAGGGGCATGGTGGCACGAATGCGCGGAATCGTCACAGGGGTGGAGGCCGCGCTGGCCGTCCCCGGGGACCTCAAGGGGCGGGGAATCCGTTCCCAGATGGTGATCCTCGCGGCCGCGCTCCTCGTGCTCGCGGGCTGCAGCGGACCCACCCGTCGGGCCACGCCCGTGAAGGACCCCGGCGTCAGCGCAAGGAGCGAGGCGATCCCCGCCTCGGCGGGCCCGCCCCCCACCTGGTCCATGCTCCCCACCTCGTGGAGCAAGCTCACCGAGATCGAGCGCTGGATGGCCGACCGGCCCAACCGGCGCGGGTACTGGGGCGTGGAGGCCGTGCTGCAGCTCGCCGAGGGCCGTCTGGCCTTCGCCAGCGAGCTCCGGGATCCGAACACCCCAGCGTCCTACATCACCCTGCGGCGACGGGAGGCCCTGGCGGGCTTCGAACGCATCCTCAGCGACCCCTCCGCCACCGCCGACCAGCGCGCGCGCGCCCGCAGCGGCGCGCAGCGGGCCGGCACCGAGCCCACCGGGGCCAACCCCGTCTCCGTGGCCCAGGTGGGCGGGCTCATCCGGCGTGCCTCCTGGCGTGCCCGACGCCCCAACCCGGCCGAGCTGAGTCGCGCCAGCTCCCCCTGGCGCTGGATCACCGTGCACCACTCGGTGGTTCGTACCGAGGACACCTCCGCCGCGGAGACCTTCGACACGGTCCGAGGGATCCAGCGGGATCACATGGATAGCAAGGGCTGGGGCGACATCGGCTATCACTTCTTGATCGACCCCGCAGGCCGCGTGATCGAGGGGCGGGAGCTCGTCTGGCAAGGCGCCCACGCAGGCGGGCAGAACAACATCGGGAACGTCGGGATCTGCCTGCTCGGCAACTTCGACGAGGACCAACCGACCCGGGCCGCCATCGCGAGCCTGGACCGGCTGGTGCTCGAGCTTCAGCAGAAGCTCGGGATCCCGCGCTTCAACGTCCGGCCCCACCGAGCCTGGAAGGAGACCGCCTGCCCCGGCCGGCACCTGATGCCATGGTTCACCCGAGGCTGATGATTCCCACACCCGCGCACCGAGGTCCCCGCGGCGCCGCGCCCTCCTGGCTCGCCCTCGTGCTCCTCCTCACGGGCGGAGTCTGCGGCTGCTTCGGCAGCTCCGTCGAGGAGGGTTCGACCCGGCCCCTGCGCCAGTTCGGCCGCAACGGCATCCTGACCGCGGTGGGAGAGGAGCGCTTCGAGGACGGCGAGTGGCGCAAGCACGGAGCGTTCATCTTCTGCGACGAGCGGGGCGAGGAGATCTCCCGGGGGAGCTACGCCGCCGGACTCGAGACCGGGCCCTGGACCCAGACCTACGAGGACGGCTCGCGCGGCGAAGGGGCGTTCCTCGAGGGCCGCCGCACCGGCGAGTGGCGGACCTTCTTCCCGGGCGGCGCCGCCCAGGATTCGGGGCGCTACCTGGACGGCCGACGGACGGGCGAGTGGGAGTCCCGGCGACGAGACGGCACGCTGCTCCGACGGGCGATGTACGTGGACGGGGTCGAGAACGGACCGGTCACGTACTTCCAGGAGGATGGGCGGACGGTCGACCGGCAGCGGACGGGGATCTACCGCGACGGCGAGCTTCAGCCCAGCGCGAGCCGATAGGCCGCGAGGGTCCGCTCGGCGGTCCGCGCCCAGGTGAACTGCGCCGCGTGAGCGGCCGCTGCCCGCCCTCCGCCCCGGGCTCCCATGGCCTCACCGATGGCCGCTGCGAGGGCTGCCGGGTCCCCGGGATCCACAAGCTCGGCGCCGCCTCCGCACACCTCCCGGACCACCGGCACGTCGCTCGAGATGGCGGGGCACCCCACGGCCATGGCCTCCAGGGGCGCGAGCCCGAAGCCCTCGTCGTGGGGCACGAGCACGAAGGCCAGGCAGGCGTCGAGGTGGGCCCGCAGCGCCCCTTCCGGGACGTGCCCCAGCCGCTGCACCCGCTCCGACGCCGCCGACCCGGCGACGCGGGCCTCGAAGGTGTCGACGCCCTCGCCCGGGATCCCGGCGATCTTCCACCGTGGGGCTTGCGCCCCGAGGCGCTCGAGCGCTTCCAGGATGACCCCAAGGTTCTTGCGGGTCTCGAGCCGCGCGGCCGTGAAGATGAAGGGCCCTTCGCGCTCGACCTCCGCCGCGAGGGCGCGGGCCACCCCGGGGTCGGGGGCCGTCCGCGCCGCGTGATCCACCCCCAGGGGCGTCGCCACCACGCGCTCGCGGGCCACCCCCAGCCGCTCGGCCACCTCGTCCGCCACGGCGTCCGAGGGCGTGAGCAACACGGCGCAGCGCCGCGCGGCGTCCCGCACAAACGCGCCCATACGGCGCGAGACCCGCGGGCTGACGAAGCGGTCCGAGTCCAGGAACACGAGGTCGTGGATCATCGCCACCTCGGGCCGCCGCGTGGGGAGTCGGCGGTACTGGGTGTGATGGACGACATCAGCGCCCCCCATCACTCGCTCCACCCCGAGCCCAGTGGCGCCCAGGAGGGCGGTCATGGGCTTCGAGGGGAGGCGCGGGGCGAAGAGGCGCGCGCCCACGGGGGCCCGGCGGGCGACGGCCAGGCGCGTGGGTGCGAAGAGCCGAGGCGAGACGCCGTCCAGCGTCGCGAGCGCCCCGGCCAGCTCGCGCACGTAGCGCCCCACGCCCTGACCGCCCACCAACGCGGGCCGGTAGTCGAGCAGCGGGGCGAGCGAGGTCCCCGGCCGGACGTCCATGGCGGGCCGGGGGCTCACGACACGCAAGCGGTCAGCTGACCGCGCCGTCCCTCACCAGCTGCGCCCAGCGCCCGAGGAGGTCCGAAGAGGACCACTCCTTGTCGACGCCGCAGCCAGTGACGATCTGGCAGCCGATCTCCTGGCAGAGGCCCCATTCGGCGATGTTGTCCGCGCCGGTGCGGTCGCCGCCCTTCGTGAAGAAGTGCGGGCGAATGCCGGCGAGGGCGCCCTCCACCGACATCTCCTTGTCGGTCTCGTAGGTCACCACCACGTCGACCTCCCGCAGGCAGGCCACGACCCGCGCGCGGGTGGAGAGGTCCTGGAACTCGGCCCCCTTCTTCTTCCGGAGGAACCCGTCCCCGTTCACGATCACAACGAGCAGGTCGGGGCGCTCGCCGGTCTCGGACTCCACGTGGGACTTGGAGGCGAGCAGGACGCTCGCGTGGCCGGGGTGGATCGGGTCGAAGCCGCCGGAGGTGGCGACGATCTTGCCCTCGAGTCCGGGGCGGATCGCCGCGAACTCCTCGACGGTCATGATGGGCGCCTCACCGAAGCGGCCGCTGGCAGGGATCTGGCTCATGTTCAGCAGTCTGCGGCAGGCGCCGTAGGAGTCAACGGCCCTCGCCCCCGCCGTCCTTGGATTCCCGATCTTTGCCCGTCCCTGGGGCCGATCCATCGAGCCAGGGCGTCGGGGGGTGGAGGACGTGCTGGGGGTGGGCTCCCTGCCACGCCGTCACCGCCGCCAGCAGCGCCTCGTCCTGGTCGGGGTGCCCCGTGAAGCACACCGTCCTCGGCGCCCCGTCGCTGCGCGGGCCCGCGGCGGGCACGAAGGGCGCGGACACCGTCGGGTGCCCGGTCAGGTTCGTGATCGTCAGGACACCGCTGGCGTACGGAGCGTGGACCATCAGATCGACGCCCCCCATGGCCTCCGCCATGTCCGCCATCAGGAGCGACCGCAGCCGCTGGGCCTGGACGTAGGCCACCGCCGGGATCATCTGCGCCGCGCGGAAGGAGTTCGGCCAGGCCGAGGCTCCCTGCCTACGCAGGAGGTCGTCGCGCCCGCTCCGCGTGAGCTCGTCGAAGGCCGCTGCCGACTCCGCATGGAGGATCACGAGCATGGCCCGGACCGGATAGTCGGGGAGCGCGACGGGGACGAGCTCGTGTCCCGCGGCCTCGAGTTCCTTCAGGACCTCCTCCACGCCCGCCGCGCGGTCGAAGGCCCCCTCGGGCACGCCAATCCGCAGCGGCCGCTCCGGCATCTCTCGCACCGGCACGCGCCCGTCTCGGGAGTAGGGGTCCGCGGGGTCCCGGCCCTGGATCGCGCGGAAGACGAGGTCCGCGTCGCCCACGGTGCGCGTGATCGGCCCGACCTTGTCCATGGTCCACGAGAGCGCCATGGCCCCGGTGCGGGGCACGCGCCCCACCGTCGGCCGAAGGCTGCTGGTGGCGCAGGCCACCGAGGGCGAGACGATGGACCCCAGGGTCTCCGTGCCGATGGAGAACGCGACCCCTCCCGCCGCGGTCGCGGACGCGGACCCGGCCGAGGAGCCGCTCGACCCCCGCTCCAGGTTCCACGGGCTTCGGGTCCGCTCCCCGTACCAAACGTCCCCCATGGCGAGGGCCCCCAGGGTGAGCTTGGCGATGAGCACAGCGCCGGCCTCGTCGAGCCGACGAACGACGGTCCCGGTGCCCTCGAGCACCTGCTCCTTGTACGGCTCGGCCCCCCAGGTCGTGCGGGTCCCCTCCACCGCCATGAGGTCCTTCACGCCCCAGGGGAGCCCGTGAAGCAGGCCTCGGTCGATGCCCTCCGCGAGCTCCGCGTCCCGCGCGGCAGCCTGGGCCAGCGCTCGCTCGGGCAACAGCGAGATCACGCAGTGCAGGTGCTCGTCCAGCCGGCGCAGACGATCCAGGTACATGGTGGTGAGCTCCACCGAGGTGACGTCGCCCTGCCGCAGCAGCGCGGCGAGGTCGTGGAGGGTCCAGAAGCAGACCTCCTCCAGGTTGTCCGGCCGCGTCACCGCGCTCAGGGCCGGCGGCGCCCCCCCGCCCTGGGCCTCGGCGGGCTCCACCCCCGGAACAAAGGGGGTCCCCATGGGCGCGGGGAAGACGCGGTTGGGCAGGGAGCGGCTGCGGAGCCGCTCGTACTCCCCGAGCCGCTCGCGGATCGTGCCGAGCATCTGCTCGACCTCCTCCTCGCTCCACTCCAGCCCGATCAGCGAGCCGGACGCAGAGACCGCCGGGGCGTCGACGGAGGCGGCCTCCTCCTGAAGCACGGCCCCCCGGGCCTCGGGCGTGAGGGACAGCAAGAGCGCTGCGATGAGCGCGGGGAGCAGGTCGGGGAGCGTGGGCTGGCGCATGGTGCCAGCCTACCCCCTCACCGAGCGAGGATCAGCGCGGCGGTCCCGAGGAGGGCGCAGTATCCGGCGAAGTACGGGAACGAGCCCTTGCGAAGCACGAGCAGCAGCATCCGAAGGGCGCTCCACCCCACCAGCCCCGCCAGGACCGTCGCCCCGAACACCACGACGCCGTTGAGGTTTCCGAAGCCCTCCTCGAGGGCGCCAGGCAGCTCCACGATGGCCGCGCCCGAGATGGCCGGGATGCTCATGAGGAAAGAGAGCCGCGCGGCGTCCTCCGCCGAGAGGCCGCGGACCAGGCCCGCCGAGATGGTGGACCCCGATCGCGAGACGCCCGGCCAGATGGCGGCGGCCTGGGCGAAGCCCATCACCACCGCGTCTCGCATGCGGAAGACCGGCGGCCCGTCCGCGGGCGAGGCCGGCGCGTTGAAGCGCCGCCGGTTGAACTCCCCCACCAGGAGCGCCACGGAGGTGACGAGCAGCCCGCAGCCGGCCGCGACGGCCGTCCCGGCGGCTGCCGTGATGGAGTCCTTGAAGACGATCCCGATGACGGCCACCGGGAGCGTGGCCACCACGAGCCAGAGCCAGCTCAGATAGCGCCCCTCGAAGGGGTCGCGCAGCAGGGCGAGGACGTCCTTTCGGAAGGCCCACACGATGGCCGCGAGGGTGCCCACGTGCAGCGCCACGTCGAGCGCCATCCCGCCCGCCTCGAGCCCCATGACGGCCTTGCCGAGGGCGAGGTGGCCCGAACTGCTCACCGGCAGGAACTCGGTGAGCCCCTGGATGATGGCGAGGAAGAAGACATTCCACACGTCCGCCTCGGCCAGCCCCGAGGCTTCCTGGGTCACCTGCCCGGCCTGGTGGCCGGCGGCCACAGCCCCGGCCAGGGCCGCGTCGAACGAGGGGAGCACGGCGTGAACCCGGTCAGATCGCGCCGGCGGCGACGGCCGGGGTCACGAACTCCATGCCGAAGGCCTGGGCCACGGGCTCACAGGTCAGCTTCCCGCCGATGGCGTTGGCCGCCGTGGCCAGGCCCCGGTCGTCGAGGATGGCCTGCTTGGGGCCGAGGCGCGCCAGGCGCCGGGCCCAGGCCAGGGTGGAATTCGTCAGGGCGAAGGTGCTGGTGCGGGGCACCGCGCCAGGCATGTTGGCCACGCAGTAATGGACCACGCCGTCCACCACGAAGGTCGGCTCCTCGTGGGTGGTCGGCCGCGTCGTCTCGCAGCACCCGCCCTGGTCCACGGCGACATCGGCGATGACGCTGCCCTCCTTCATGAACGCGAGGTGCTCACGCTTGATGAGCTTCGGCGCCGCGGCACCGGGGACCAGCACGGCCCCCACCACGAGGTCGGCCGCCTCGAGCTTCTCGCGGACGCTCATGGGGTTGGAGAAGAGGGTGGTGCAGTTGGCCGGGAGGATCTCATCCAGGTAGCGCATGCGCTCGTGGTTGACGTCCAGCACGGTCACATTGGCGCCGAGGCCTGCGGCCATGCGCGCGGCGTTGGTGCCCACCACGCCGCCGCCGATGACGACGACCTCCGCGGGTGCCACGCCAGGGACACCCCCGAGGAGCTGCCCCACCCCACCGGCGGGCTTCTCCAGGTACTTGGCGCCCGCCTGGATCGAGAGCCGACCGGCGACCTCGCTCATGGGCTCCAGCAGCGGGAGCTTGCCGCCGACCTCCAGGGTCTCGTAGGCGAAGCAGTGGGCGCCTGTGGCGAGCACCCCCTCGGTGAGCTCTCGGTCCGCCGCCAGGTGGAAGTAGGTGAAGACCGTCTGCCCGGGGCGCATATGGGGCCACTCCGAGGCGAGGGGCTCCTTCACCTTCATGATCATGTCGCAGCTGGCCCAGACCTCGGCCGCCGAGCCGCCGATGGTGCACCCGACCGACTGGTAGCTGTCGTCGTCCAGGCTCGTTCCCTTGCCAGCGCCGGCCTCCACCATGACCTCATGGCCATCGGCGATGAGCTGCTCGGCCCCTGAGGGACGCAGGGCCACCCGGTACTCGTGATTCTTGATCTCCTTGACGACGCCAATCTTCACGGGTGCACTCGACTGTTCAGGGGGGGCTGCGCCGAGAGCCGAGGTGGCCCAGGCGCGGGGATGGGGGTGCGCTCCACGGCGGTGTGGAGGGCTGGAAGGTGGGACGGTCCGGCGGCCAGCGCCGGGTCCGGGCGAAGAGTCTAGGTCCGCGCCGGGTCGGCGGGAACCACCGGGGAACCGTCCGGGACCGGATACCCGGGGAAAAACCGTTGAGGCCCCAGCCCTTCGCGGATAGATTCTCGCGCCGTCGAGGACCTATAGCTCAGCTGGTTAGAGCGCTACGTTGACATCGTAGAGGTCAGTGGTTCGAATCCACTTAGGTCCACCACCCAAGCCCTCGCCGGCGGCCCAGCGCCCTGCGAGGGCTTTTTTCGTCTCCGGCCTCGGCCCCGGCGCCAGCGGCCCGACGGGGCCCCTGTCCCGTAAGGGGGACGTCGCGACGGAGCTCTTCCCGGCCTCCGGGCATGGACCGGGTCCTGGACGCCCTTTCTGCTCACGAAGGGAGCCCCCTTGCCGTAGTCCCCCTCCACTCCGCAGGCTCACGGCCCGTACCTGAGCTCGGACTCCGCGGCGCCACGGCCCACTGAACAGCCATGATCCACCTCGACCGCTCGCCCCTCGGCCTTCTCCTCATCGCCATCTCCACCGCCGGAGCCAGCATGGGGCCAGCCCAGGCCCAGCTCGGGGCGAGCCAGGAGCTGGGCGGCGACGAGCAGGCGCGGCTCGAGCTCTACGAGTCCCTGCGGTCCATCGAGCGTGAGACGCCGGAGGCCCGTGTCGCCCAGGCCGTGAAGCCGTCCGTGGTCTACGTGGAGACCGAGATGGTCCAGAACGTCCGGACCATCTTCGGCTTCCAGCGCCAGGTGATGTCTGGCTCCGGCTCCGGGGTCGTGATCCACCCCTCCGGGTTCATCGTCACCAACTACCACGTGGTAGAGGGCGCCCAGCAGATCACGGTCTCCTTCGACGGTGACCCCAACGAGTACCCCGCGCGAATGATGTCCGCCGTCCGGGAGGAGGACCTCGCGCTCCTGAAGATCCAGCCCCTCGATCCCGGATCGGCGGGCCCCGCGACCGAGCTCGCCGACTGGGACGGCGACGGGGTGGCGGACCTCCGGCCCGCGGGCGAGCGCACGTTCCCGACTGTCCGAATGGGCACGAGCTCCGACCTGATGCCTGGGGAGCGGGTCGTGGCCATCGGCAACCCCCACGGCCAGACCTACACGGTCTCCACCGGGATCATCTCGGGCCTCTATCGGGAGGTGCCCGTCCCCGGGCGCCAGCTCCACTTCCGCGGGCTCATCCAGACCGACGCCTCCATCAACCGAGGCAACTCCGGCGGCCCGCTCCTGAACATCCACGGCGAGCTGATCGGCATCAACACGGTGATGAACACCGACGCCGAGAACATCGGCTTCGCGATCCCCGTGGACCGGGTGCGTCAGGTCCTGACCGACAGCCTGTTCCCCGACGCCCGGCGGGCGTGGCTCGGCTTCGACGTGGAGGAGCAGGCCGGCGAGCTGGTCGTCACCCAGGTCTGGGACCAGGGGCCCGCAGCCGCCGCCGGCATCTGCCAGGCCGACCGGGTGCTCTCCCTCAACGGGATCCCTGTTCAGAACGCCGAGGACTACCTCCTCCAGTCCCTCCAGATCGACTCGGGGGCGGAGTTCTCGGTGGAGATCGTCCGCCCGGACTCCGCCGCGCCCGACTCGGTGACGCTCCAGTCCTGGGACGACATGAACGGGCGCTTCTTCTCCGAGATCGGGGTGACCGTCGCGGAGCGAAAGCTCGGCCGCAGCCGCTTCCTCATGGTTCAAAGGGTGCGCGAAGGCAGCTCGGCCGCCGAGCTGGGCCTCAGGCCCGGGGACGTCATTCCGGCCGTACGCGCCAGGACCCAGCCACGCTCCGGGGCCATCCGGCTCAGCGACAAGGCGACCCTCCAGCTCGTGCTCGACCGGCTCGAGCCCGGGACCGAGATCGAGGTGGACGCCTACCGCGATCTGAATGGAGACTCCACGTACCAGCGCGATGAGCTCCTGAAGGGTGTTCTCGTCCGATAAATCCGGGCTTGGTAACAGCTGCATGGATAAGCTGCGTCGATAGAGGGGGTAGCAGGACGGGCGCACCCGCGAGTGCGACATCCGCTTTCCCTCCCCCCTGACCCCCAGGCGCGACCCGCCTCCCGACCGCGGCCCATGCAAGCCCTCGCCCAGTTCACGGAACGCTTCGGCAGCATGCTCTCGAGGGTGCTGCTGACGGTCCTCTACTTCGGCGTGCTCGGCCCCTTCGCCGTGGTGTATCAGCGCGTGTGCGATCCGCTCCACCTAAAGCGCCGCCGCGCCGGGAACTGGACGCGTTGGGAGAGCACCAACGAGGACGTCGCCGCCGCGCGACGACAGGACTGAACGCCGCACGGCGACCTCCCCCAATGAACGTCCTCGGCCTCTCCTTCTACTACCACGACTCGGCGGCCGCCCTCGTGAAGAACGGCGTGCTCGTCGCCGCGTCGGCCGAGGAGCGCTTCAGCCGCAAGAAGCACGACTCCGGCTTCCCCGAGCTCGCCATCGAGTTCTGCCTCGAGCGCGGCGGCATCTCGATCCACGACGTGGACTACGTGGTCTTCTACGAGAAGCCCTTCGTGAAGTTCGAGCGCATGCTGCTCACCGCCATGGCGACCTTCCCGAGGAGCGCCGCGGTCTTCCGGGAGTCGATGCAGCGCTGGATCTCGGACAAGCTCTGGATCAAGTCCATGATGAGCAAGCGCCTCTCGGTGCCGCGCTCGAAGTTCCTGTTCGCGGACCACCACGTCTCCCACGCCGCGTCGAGCTTCTACACGTCCCCCTTCGAGGAGGCGGCAATCCTCACGGTGGACGGCGCGGGCGAGTGGACGACCTCCACCATGGCGGTGGGCCGCGGGAACAAGATCGAGGTCATCAAGGAGATGCGGTTCCCCCACTCCCTGGGGCTGCTGTACTCCGCCTTCACCGCCTACTGCGGCTTCGAGATCAACGAGGGCGAGTACAAGCTCATGGGGATGCATCCCTACGGGGAGCCGAAGTACTGCGACGAGATCTACAAGCTCCTCGACGTGGCAGAGGATGGGTCCCTCTGGCACGACATGCGGTACTTCAAGTACCACCACTCGACCAACGACACCCTCAGCCCGCTCTTCGAGGAGCACTTCGGTCGGCCGCGACGCGACCCCAAACACCAGGACACCTCGCTCGACCCGTACTACTGCGACATGGCGGCGAGCATCCAGCGGGTCACCGAGGAGATCCTGCTGAAGATGATCACCCACCTGCACGAGATCACGGGGCTCAAGAAGCTGTGCCTCGCGGGGGGCGTGGCCCTCAACTCGGTGGCCAACTACAAGCTCATGCGCCAGGGTCCCTTCGAGGACGTCTACATCCACCCCGCCCCCGGCGACGACGGGTGCTCCGCCGGCGCGGCGTACTGGGCCTACAACCACCTCCTGGACCAGCCGCGCGGGCCGGCCCTGGAGCACGCTTACCTGGGCAGCGAGCACGGGGACGAGTCCATCCAGTCCTTCCTCGAGGCCAACGACATCCCCTATCGCAAGATCGCGGACGACGAGGAGTTCTTCGACTTCGTCGCGCGCACCCTCGAGGCCGGCCACGTGTGCGGCTGGATGCGGGGTCGCTGTGAGTGGGGTCCGCGCGCGCTCGGGAGCCGCTCCATCATCGCTGACCCCCGGCGCATGGAGATGAAGGAGAAGCTCAACTCCAAGATCAAGTTCCGCGAGGCCTTCCGGCCGTTCGCGCCCTCGGTCATCGAGGAGCGCGCCGACGAGTTCTTCGAGATCCCCGAGCCCGAGCGGCACTGGCCCGCGCGCTTCATGCTCTACGTGGCGCCCGTGCGCGAGGAGAAGCGCGAGGTCCTCCCCGCCATCACCCACGAGGACGGGTCCGGTCGGCTCCAGACGGTCTACCGCCAGACCAACCCGGCCTACCACCGGATCATCGAGCGCTTCGGCGAGCTGACCGACGTGCCCGTGATCATGAACACCTCGTTCAACCTCAAGGGAGAGCCGATCGTCGAGTCGCCCGCCCACGCCTTCAACACGTTCTCCCTCTCGGGCATGGACTACCTGTTCATGAACAACTTCATCGTCGAGGCCAGCGCCAAGAAGAAGATCGCGGAGACGGTCTTCCACCTGCGCCACGACGGGGACTCCGTGACCCAGATGGTGTCCTGAACCTCCGGACATGAAGGCCCTCAACGTCCTCCTCGCGCTCCTCGTCAGCGCCGCCATCGCGCTCGGCGTCGTCGAGGTGGGGCTCCGCGCCCTCGGCTTCACGCCGACGGAGGTCAACACGGAGTTCGACCCCGACCTGGGCTGGCGCAAGACCCCTGGCAAGACCATCGAGCGTTCGACCGGCGAATACGACGTCACGCTCACCACGGACGCCGCGGGCCTGCGGGACGACTACGACGCGGCGACGCTGAACCCTGCCGGGGACGACACGTTCCGCGCCGTCTTCCTCGGGGACTCCTTCGTGGTCGGCTACACCGTGGATCGCGAGGACCTGTTCGTGGACCAGCTCGAGCGCGCCTGGGGCGCCGAGGGCCGCGGGGTGGAGGTCATGAACGCCGGCACCCAGGGCTACTCCAGCGATCAGTCCCTGCGCTGGCTGGAGCTCAACGGCGCGGCCACGGCGCCGGACCTGGTGGTCTACTTCGCGTACGAGAACGACATCTGGTGGAACGGGAGCGCCGGGTACCTCGGCCAGGACAAGCCCCTCTACGACGCCGGCGGCACCCTGGTGGAGCGCAAGCTCCAGGCCCCTGCTCCGCGCCCCTGGTATCGCGCCTTCGCCATGGGTGAGGCCTGGCATCGCCTCGTGGGGTCCCCGCGGATGCCCACGGTGACCGTGGGCGACATCACCCTCCCGGTGGAGCTGTCCTCGCGCCTGGTCGCACCACCCGCGGAGACCCTCGCAGCCGAGCAGATCACGCGCGCGCTCATCGGCCGCATGGGCGCCGAATGCGAGCGGCTCGGATGCCGCTTCGCCGTCTGCCCGATCCCGTCCAAGGCCCATGTCGCCTCGCTCTCGACCTCGACCTCGACCGAGGCCGGTCGCCGGATCGACCCCTCCCGCCCCCAGCGGATCTTCATCGAGGCGGCCCGCGAGGCCGGCGCCATGGTGATCGACCCGACCACCTCGATCCGCTCCTACGCGGCCGAGGCGGAGCCCTACTATCGGCGGGACTTCCACCTCAACCCGGACGGCAACGTCGCCCTCGCGACCGCCCTGTACGGCGCCCTCGGCGGAGCAGACGCGATCCCTCCGGTGGCCGCCGACGCGACGCCCGCGCTGCCCGTCGGGCGAGAGACGTCGGGGGATTCCGTCCCGGGGTGGCTCCTGTGGTACCTGGGCCTGACCGCGGCCCTGGGGCTCCTCTACACGAGGACCTACCCGCAGGAGAGCGCCATCACCGGCTTCGGGAGCGTGGCAGCCCTGCTGGCGGTGGTCTTCGCCACGGCCCTCGGCGTGACCACACTCGTGGCCGCCCTGCCGCCCCAGGCCTCCCAGCTCACCGTGCTCGGCCTCCTGCTCACCATCCTGACCTTCGTGCTCTACAAGCTCGGGGACCGGGTCGGCACCATCGCCGAGCTGCTGCGCTCGTTCACCCTGCGCGGCCACTGGTACCTGATGCCGCTCCTGAGCGTCCTGCTCAGCGTGGGCAGCCTCCTCGTGGTGGCCGCCTCCTCGCCCCTGGTGGCCCCGTTCATCTACACGCTCTTCTGAGCCGAAGGCCCCCCTCGACCGCCCGACCGGCGCCTACCCCACCGATGACCGCCAGCTCAGAGGACGACGGGGAGGAGGGTCCCCTGTGGCGCGCGCTGGTTCCGCCGCTCCTGGTGGCCGCCGCGGTCCGGGCCGCGGTGGCCCTGGCCTTCGCCGGGACCGAGCCCGCCGGTGACGAGCGCGCCTACCTCCTGCTCGGCGAACGCCTGCGCCTCGAGGGCAGCTACGACGGCATCTGGGCACCCGGGTATCCCGCCCTGATCGCTGCTCTCGGCGGCGTCTTTGGCGAGGCCACCACCGCGGCGCTCCGCGGCCTCCAGGTGCTCCTTGGGACCTGGACCGTGGGCTGGGTGGGCGTCGTGGGCGCCACCGTCGGCGGACGCGCGAACGGCGTCCTCGCCGCCTGGATCGCGGCCCTCTACCTGCCCCTCGCCGGGTTCAGCGGGCTCCTCTTCTCCGAACCGTTTCACCTCGCGCTCTTCACCCCGGCGCTCGCGCTCCTCGCCGGGTGGGCCGAGCGGCCGGAGGCGGCTGGCCCCCGGCGTCTCGTCGTCGCCGGCGTCCTGCTCGGCCTCTCGACCCTCGTGCGGGAGAGCACGCTCCTCGTTCTTCCCTTCCTCGCCCTCTGGACCCTGCGCCACAGCGCTCCCGGTCTCCCCCTGCGGGTCCGGCCAGCGCTGACCCTGGTGGCGTGCACCATCGCGACCATCCTGCCGTGGACCCTCCGCAACGCCTCCGTCCACGGAGCGCTGGTGCCGGTCGCGATCTCCACCGGCGGGAGCGCCCACGTCGGGCTGAACGCCTACGACGTCAACTACGACCTCGCCGGACTGGCCGACGACCCAGCACGCGCCCCCGGCGCCCTGCGCGCCGCGATCCGCGGTCCTGCCCCGGACCCCTGGGCGCCCGCCACCGAGGGGCCCCCCGCCGCTCAGGCACGCGCCAACGTCGCCGCCGGGCTCGGCTTCGCCGCCCGGCACCCGCTGTATTTCCTGCGGAGCCGCGCCGTCGAGCTCGTGGACCTGCTCTCCCCCCTCTCCTTTCCGGTCAGGAGCCTGCGCCTCGCAGACCCCGGCGCGCCCCTGGCCGCCCCTTGGTCGCGATGGCTGTTCGCCGTGCTGTCGGTGCTCATGGTCCCCCTGCTGCTGCTGGCGGCCCTGCGCGGTGCCACCACCATGGCGGCCAGCGGCGCCCACCGCGGCCTCCTCCTCTCGGTCTCCGCCGGCGTCCTCGCGTCCGCGCTGGTGAACGGTCTGACCCGCTACCGCCTGCCGGCGCTCCCGCTGCTCTTCGCCTTCGCCGCCCTCGCCATCGCAGGCACGCGCGAGGGAGACCGGCCGTCCGATGCCAGGCTCGCTGCGATCGCCGGGACAGGCCTGGTCCTTCTCTGGATTCCCTCCCTCGAGCCGGTTCAACAGACGCTCTCTGCGCTGCGCTGAGCGCCGCTTCGTGTAGGTTGCCCCCAACGATGAGGCCCCGACCCACCATCGAACACGCCGCCGGTCCGCCCGTCCTCGGCCGCTGGCTCCCCACCGGGTGGCTCGCCCCGCTCGTGTGCGCGGCCCTGCTCCGCGGGCTCTGGCTCATGTCCGCCGTGGGCGGCGCCTTCCGGGGAGACGAGCCGGCCTACGTGGGGCTCGGGCGCGCGTGGTCCGAGCTGGGCACCTACACCGGGCAGTGGCCGCCCCTGCACCCGGCTCTGATCGCAGGGTGCGTGACCCTCTTCGGAGACGCAGGAGAGACCGCCGCGCGCGTGGTGCTGACGCTCCTGTCGGTGTGGTCCTGCGCGTGGCTCATGGCCCTCGCCACCCGGGCCCACTCCGAGCGCGCGGGACGCCGCGCCGGATGGATCGCCGCGCTCTACCTGCCCCTGCTCCCTTTCGCCCACGTGCTGCTCAGCGAGGGGCTCGCCATCGCCCTCTTGCTCCCGGCCTGCACCCTGCTCCTGGCGGTGGCCATCGGTGAGCTCCGCGGGCGCCGCGCCACGGCTGCGCTCGTGGCCGCGGGCTTTGCCGTTGGCCTCGCCTGCCTGACCAAGGAGGCGTGCCTCTTCTGGCTCGGGACCCTCTCGCTCTGGGGCGTCGTCGCCCTCGGCCGCCCCGGAGCCTCTGGCGGCGCCAGGCGCTGGTCGGCGGGTCTCCGCCGGACGGCCCTCTTCATCTGCGCCGCGGCCATGACCATCGCTCCCTGGTCCGCCCGGGCCAGCGCGGACCAGGGGTCCTTCCAGCTCCTCGGGCGCACGGCGGGCCTGAACGCCTACATGGGGTGGAACCGCGACTACATCAACTTCGACCACGTGGGGCTCGAGGTCCCGGAGGCCGGCGTCCCCGGCGCGGCGCTCCGCGCGGACCTCCTCACGCCTCCCCCGGGCGTGCAGCAGTGGCCCTTCGAGTTCCTCCCCGACGCCGCCGAACGGAACCGGGTCGCGGTCGCCACCGGGCGCGCGTTCATCGCGGCGCACCCCGGGTTCTTCCTGCGCACGCGGGCCGTGAAGGTCGCGGACCTGCTGACGCCGCTCTCCTACATGACGCGATACCTCCGCATGCCGCCCCCTGACCCTGCGGGGTCGGGCATCAAGGCAACGGGCGGGTACTGCAGCGTCCTCACCTCGCGGCCCTTCAGCATCCCGCTGACCCTGATCTCCATCGCCATGGTCGTGGCGCTGGCCCTGCTCGCCGCCTACGGCGCGATCCTGGTGCCGCTCTACCCGGGCGCGGCAGGGCTCCTGTGCGCCGCCTGCGCCGCCACGGCGCCCCTGGCCCTGGTGGTCGCCATGTCGCGCTTCCGCGCGCCCGGTGAGGCGCTCCTGATCGTCCCCGCCGCCGCGGCCCTCGCCAGCCTGCGGCGTCCGCCGCTCCAGGGGCTCTTCCGCCGCGCCCTGTTCGTGGCGGTGATCGGGCTGCTCCTGTGGAGCTGGACCCTCGCCATCGGCCCGACCCTCGCCTCCCTGGAGAAGCTCTGATGGCCGCCCCCGAACACGTCCCCGCTCCGGCCGGCCCGGAGGCCCCGCCCGGCGAGGGCGCCGTGCAGTGGCTCCTCGCAGGCGCCCTCGGCCTCGCGGCCGCCGCGACCGTGGGTCTCGGGCTCGGGGGCGCCCCCACCACCGACGAGCTCCTGGAGCGGGCCCGGACCGCGGAGGGCCCCCGAGCCCAGGTCCGCGCGATGCACGCGCTGATCCTGCGCGGCTACTGGGAGTCGCGGCCCCTGGAGGAGCTCACCGGGCGCCTGGACGCTGGCTCGGACGAGGTGCGTGAGTTCGTCACGCGCATGCACGGCTCGCTCCTGCGGCCGCGCTGAGGGTCAGTCGAGCAGGCCGCCCGCCACGAGCGCCTCGAGCACCGCCCACGCGGCGATGCCGTACCCGTGCACGCTGGGGTGGCTCTGGTCCACCTCGCCGTAGGGCCTGACGTCACTGTCCATGAAGGGCACGAGGAGATCCACGACGGCGACCCCCCTGGGCCCCGCGAACTCGGTCAGGTCGCGCTGGATGCGCGCGATGATGGCGAGGTCCGCCTCGTACTCCGCGGCGGGCTTGTCCGCCCGCGCCGCCTTCAGGGCGTCCACCTGGCCCACCGACGGGAAGATCGCCAGGACAGGGGTCACCCCGTCCGCCTTGATGTCGTCGAGCAGCGCGCCGAGGTCCGCGAGGTTGCGCTCCACGTACGGGCGCGCCTCGGGGTGCCCGCTGTTGTGCTCCACCAGCGGACGATTCTGGTCGTAGTAGGGCTTGATCTGTTGTGCGGCCGCCTGGTCGAAACCCTCGAACTCGAACTTGGGGTACTTCTTGCGCAGCTTCCGCACCCAGTAGTCCAGCAGCGCGGTGCCCGCCAGCGGGTGATCGAGTGGCGCGAGGGTGCCGGTCACCCCGTAGCTCAGCGGGTCGAGGTCGTTCAGGTACCAGCCCAGGACCACCACATCCGGAGCCATCGGTCGAACGAGCTTCTCGTAGAGCCGATGCTCCTGCCAGGTGTTGTAGCCCGGCAGCCCGACGTTCAACACCTCAGCGCCGACGGGGCTCCGCCGCGGACCGGAGTGCGCCGTATCACCGGCCACGCGGGCCGCCAGGAGATCCTGTAGCGCGACCTCGAGCTGAACGGGGTAGGTGTCTGCGTCCTCGACCCCCCACCCGAAGGTGAACGAGTCACCCAGGCAGACCACGCGCAGGCCGCCGTCGCCATCGAGCTCGGGGTCCGGCAGCTGGCCGCGGAAGCCGAGGTCGTTGATCTCGGCCGAGTGCATGAAGATGCCGCCGGCGGCGAGGATCTGGCGGGTCTGGCCAGGGTGGAAGCGCGTGCCGACCTCTGGATCGAACCACACGGAGGGGATGGCCCCATAGCCCTGGGCGCGCAGCACCACTTCCGTTCCGCCAAGCAGGGCGAGAAAGACCCCCGCGGAGAGGGCAAGTCGAGACAGGATCCGCTTCATCTGACAGGAGTGTATCCCCACCAGGCGCCCGAGCCGGGGATACTGTGGTGGCTCTCACCGAGACCCCCTCCCCATGCGCTTCCTTCGCGAGAACTGGATCTGGATCGCCGTCCCCGTGGCCATCTTCGTCGCCGCGGCCGTCTACCTCTACACCTCGGGTGGCGGGGCCTATTCCGGCCCTGGCGGCTACGAGACCCACTGACGGCCCCCGCCGGGTCTCACTCCGCGGGGTCTCACTCCGCGGGGTCTCACTCCGCGGGGTCTCACTCCACGAGGTCGATCCCCAGGCGGCGAAGGAGCTCGAAGCCGCCGGAGGCCTCGGTGCCCACCTCGTGCAGGCGGGTGCCGTCGTGGATCGGCCAGCGCTTCAGCCGGTAGGGGTCGGTCGTGGCGTGGTTGACGCCGGCGTGCGTCGTCACGGCGCACGCGTACCCCGCAGCGCGCACCGCCGAGGGGCTCCGGTCGTCGAAGTCCCAGCGCCGACCGTAGGGGTAGGCGAAGACGTGGCCCGAGGACCCCAGGGGGGCCGCGCCGGCGGCGGGAGCCTCCTCGCTGAAGAGGCCCCGCAGGAGCGCGGCGCCGCCCGCGATCTCCTCCTCTTGGCCCTCCGCGTCCAGCCGCGAGAGCACGGGGTGATGGGCCGTGTGACCGCCGACCTCCACGGGACCGGCGGCGGCGAGGGCCCGCGCCTCCTCGTGGGAGAGGTACAGGGCGTCCACGATCTCGGCGGGGTCGCCGCCCTCCTCCTGCACGAGCGCGGTGAGGGCGGCGTCCCTGAGCACGGGGTCCGCCTCGTACTTTAATCTGCGCTTGAGGGCGCCTGCCCCGGTGACGCCCACGGGCGACCCCGGGGCGTCCCCCAGCCTGTTGGCGATCCGGGTCGCTGCCTCCTCGGCCCCGACGCGCCCCACCAGCCAGCCCAGGGCATGGAGCCAGGGGAGCTCGCGTGAAGCGACGGCCCCTCCCTCCAGGAAGACCGTGGCCCGCGCCCCGGTCCGCTCCAGGAGCGGGACGAGGTCGTGGAGGTTGTCGCGGTAGCCGTCGTCCATCGTGAGCGCGACCATGGAGCGCCGGGCGTCGCCGGACCGGAGCCGCTCGAGGCCTTCGCCGAGGGTCACGAGGTCGTGGCTGCGTCCGAGCGCGCCGAGGATCTCCCCCAGCCGCCCACCGCTGATCTTCATGTCGGCGTCGAGGGACCCGTTGGTGGCCGGCTGGTCGACGCAATGACCGTAGAGCACGAGCAGCCGCGGCCGGGAGAGCCGGTCCACGAGCCGATGCAGCCCCGAGCCCCAGAGGGCGCGGGCGTACAGGCCTCGCAGGCCCGACTTGATGCGGTGCTTGAGCCCCACGGCGCCGGCCTCAGCCGATCAGCTCCGCGTCACGGTCGGCGTCGGTCCAGAACCACCTCGCGGGCTGCCGCGCCACCGAGGTGATCGGGTGCGCGTCGTCGAGGACGTGGAGGATGATGGGGCGCACATCCTGGGCCTTGGAGGGCCGAAAACCCGAGGCCTTGAGCTCGCGCTCCCAGCCCGACCCCACCACCGCATGGGCCCGCGCCACCGATGCGCCCGCCTTGCGCAGGTGCCCGAGCCCTGCCTCCAGGGCGGCGGCGAAGGCGACGTCATCCACTGCCACGAGGTCCACCACGTAGCCGGCGGTCTCGCCGCGCTCGGGGAGCTGCACCACGCACCAGCCGCACATGGAGCCGTCGGGCCGATAGACCCCATGGCACCGGAAGCGGCCGGATGGCGCGTCGACGAAGCGCCAGTTCATGTACTCATGGTCCCGCCGGATGAACCAGGGGTGGCGCGCGGCCACGGTGTCCGCCACCGCGTCCGCCTCCGGCTTGAAGCGCGCGATGGGCACGACGTTGCACTTCGCGAAGAAGCGCTTGCGCAGCCGACCCCGGGCCATCGTGCCGCGCCATGCCGTCCAGGGCACCGTCGCGGCGGCGAGGCGGCTGACCTTCATGCGCTCGGCGCGGGCCCCGGCGTCGCTCACCAGGACGAACGTATACGGCCGCAGCTGGCCCACCTCCTCCCAGCCGAGGTCCCGGACGAAGATGTGCGCCGAGGCCCGGTTCGGGAGCCCGAAGACCACGGGCCAGCCCGCCTCACGCGCGGAGGCCATGGTGGCCCGATCGAGACCGGAGAAGAGGCCGCCACCGCGGGCCTCCGGGGCCGTCATGACGTCGCCGGTCTCGCCCACGAGCACCTCGTTGTCCCCCGCGAGCCGCCGCGGTCCGCAGGCGTAGCTGGCCACGAGCCCCGCCTCGCCGTCGACCACCGTCGTGAGCGCGGCCCCATGGGGCCCCTGGTCGTATCGCCAGGGGAGCACCGCCCCCCCGTCCTGCCGGTCGAAGCAGCGGTCGAAGAGGGCGGCCTGGGCGTCCCGGTCCGCCAGGGTGGCGGCGCGGGGCGAGGCGGGTGAATCAGGCTGGGTCATGGGTCGTCAGGTGTTGCCGTGCCGAGATGGTAGCGGTCCGGGACGCGGTTCGACCGCACCTACCCGCGAGACGCGCCGGGATCGGTCTGATAGAACGGTCCGCCCAGCCCGCTCCCCCGGGCCGCCTCCGACGCCGATCACCTTTCCTCGGCTCTCTTCCCGGCACCCTCCACCCCGCCCCTCCGGCGCCCCATCACCCCAAATGGCCAAGCTCATCGAATGCGTCCCGAACTTCTCGGAGGGTCGTGACCCCGCGGTCCTCGAGGCCATCTCGAGCGCCGTGCGCGCCGTGGACGGCGTGACCCTCCTCGACGTGGACCCGGGCAAGGCCACGAACCGCACGGTGTTCACCTTCGTGGGCGAGCCCGAGCCGGTGATCGAGGCGGCGGTCCAGGCCGCTCGCGTCGGCGCGGAGCTCATCGACATGTCGACCCACAGCGGGGAACACCCGCGCTTCGGCGGCATGGACGTGTGCCCGCTCGTGCCCGTGTCGGGCATCACCATGGAGGAGACGGTCGAGCACGCGAGGACCCTCGCCCGGCGCCTCGGCGAGGAGGTCGGCCTGACGATCTACTGCTACGAGAACGCGGCCTTCTGCGACGAGCGCCGCAACCTCGCCGTGGTCCGCGCCGGTGAGTACGAGGGCCTCGCCGCCCGCGTCGGCACCGACGAGTGGAAGCCCGACTTCGGCCCCGCCGAGTTCCAGCCGCGCACCGGGGCGACCGCCGTCAGCGCCCGGGACTTCCTCGTGGCCTACAACGTCAACCTGAACACCACATCCTCCCGGCGCGCCAACGCCATCGCCTTCGACGTCCGCGAGAAGGGCCGCATCCTCCGTGAGCCGGACCCCCTCACCGGTGAGGTCGTCCGGGACGCCAGCGGCGATCCGGTGTGGACGCCTGGCCTGCTCAAGGCCTGCAAGGGCATCGGGTGGTTCATCGAGGAGTACGGGGTCGCGCAGATCTCCATGAACCTCACCGACCTCTCCATCACCCCGGTCCACGCCGCCTTCGACGCCTGCGAGGCGCGCGCCGCCGCCCGCGGCATCCGGGTCACCGGCTCGGAGATCGTCGGGCTCGTGCCCCTCGCCGTGCTGCTCGACGCGGGCCGCCACTACCTCGCCAAGCAGGGCCGCTCCCTGGGCGTGAGCGACGCTGAGCTCATCAAGATCGCGGTGCGCACGATGGGGCTCGACGAGCTGAGCCCCTTCGACCCCCAGAAGCGCGTCATCGAGTACGCCATCCGGGACGCGTCCTCGAAGCGCCTGGTGGACATGACCGTCGAGGAGATCGTCCACGAGACCGCGTCGGAGTCCCCCGCGCCCGGCGGCGGCTCCGTGGCCGCGGCGGTCGGGGCCCTGGGCGCCGCGCTCGGCACCATGGTCGCCAACCTCTCCAGCCACAAGCGCGGGTGGGACGATCGGTGGGAGGAGTTCTCCGACGTCGCCGTCGCCGGCAAACGCTGCCACGACACCCTCCTCGAGCTGGTCGACGAGGACACCGAGGCCTTCAACAGGATCATGGCGGCCTGGAAGGCCGACGAGGCCCACCGCGCCGCGGCGATCCAGGACGCCACCTGCTATGCCATCGAGGTGCCCTTGCGTGTGATGCGCACGTCCCTCGAGGCCATGGGCATCTGCGAGGCCATGGCGGAGAAGGGCATGGAGGCCTCCCTCTCGGACGCCGCCGTGGGCGCGCTCTGCATCCGCACGGCCGTGCTCGGCGCTGGCCTGAACGTGCGCATCAACGCCCAGGACCTCGAGGACGAGGCCGCCAAGGCGGCGTTCCTCGCCGAGGCCACCTCCCTCGAGGGGGAGGCCCGGAGCCGGGAGCAGGCCTTGATCGAGGCCGTCGGCAAGCGCCTGGGCTGAGCCCCTGTCGCGGTCCATCCGCCCGCAGCCCCCACGAGACGGGCGGCCCCGCAGTGCGCTGCGGGGCCGCCCGTTCGTTCCAACCTCGGGCCGCACGCGGCCCGCTGGCCACCCTAGTGGTGGCTCGTCACGACGTGACGCTGGGGTGCCGGCACGAGGCCGACCGCGCGACCGATGCGCTTGCGCCCGTGCTGGGGGTTCTCGATGTAGTAGAGCGCTCGCTCGTAGACCCGGCGCAAGCGCTGGGGCATGGAGTAGTACCACTGCTCGTACGAGCGGACCATGCGCTTGCGCAGCTCCTCCAGCTCGATCTGGCTGAAGTGCTCGTGCTTGTAGCCCGAGCGGTTGGACGACACGTAGTTCTCCGAGAGGTCGGAGATGTCGATGGACGCCTGATAGTTGTCCCAGGACTCCGTGCCGATGAGCGGGTTGAAGACCGAGATCCGGATCAGGTCAGGGCCCGCGAGCCGGAGGACCTTCTCGGTCTCCGCCACGTCCTGCGGCGTCTCGCCCGGCGACCCGACGATCAGGTAGACCTTGGCCCAGATGCCCGCGCGGCGGGTCATCTTGGCGGCGTTGACGATCACCTCGGGGGTGAGGTCCTTCTTGAGCACGTCCAGCATCCGCTGGGAGCCGGACTCCCAGCCGTAGTAGATCCGTCGGCAGCCCGCGCGGTGCATGTGCTTGAGCAGCGGGTAGTCCACGCAGTCGGCGCGAGTGTTGGCCACCCACTCGAACTTCAGCCCGCGGCGGATGATCTCGTCGCACATCTCGTGGATGCGCTTCTTCCTGAGCGTGAGGATCTCATCGACGAAGAGGATCACGCCCGGGTCGTAGGTCTTGATGATGTGCTCGAGCTCGTCGACGATCGCCTCGGTCGAGCGAACCCGGAAGCCGCGACCCGTGAGCTCCTTCTGGCAGAAGATGCATTTGAAGGGGCATCCCCGCGTGGTGAAGATGTAGCAGAGGTGCTCGGGGTTGTTCTTGAAGTACGACTCCATCGGCAGGAGGTGCCGGGCGGGAATCGGGAGCTCGTCGAGCTTCTTGATCAGCGGCGGCGCGGGGTTGTCCACCCACAGCTCGCCCTCGCGCATGGAGGCGAGGCCCGCCACGTCCTGGAGGGCCTTGTCGTCGTTGCCTTCGATCCCGCGGATCAGCTGCGGGAGCGTGTGCTCCGCCTCGCCCTTGAGGACGTAGTCGAAGTGGCCGCTGTCGAGGAACACGCCCTGGTCCACCGAGGCGTGCGGACCGCCCATGATGGTGGTCTTGCCCTGCTCCTTGGCGTACTTGGCCCAGGCGATCGCGCGGCGGATGTTCGGGGTGAGCGCGCTGAAGCCGATGATGTCGTTGGCATCGATCGCCGCCTTCATCTCCTGGTCGGTGCCGATGCGCTCGTCATGGAGCGCGATCGGGAGTCCCTCGCGCTCCATCTGAGCGCCGAGGTAGCCGATGCCAAGGATCATGGAGAGCGGATCCTCTTGGACGTGCGGCTTGACGTAGGTGAGAAGTGTCTTCTGCATCGTGGGCGACCCCTGCGGGGTGGCGCGGGCGATAAGGAATATCCTGGAGGCCGGGAGAGCCTGAATTGCAGCCCAGAAGCTGCAAACAAAGTCTACGACGCTCCGAGGAGAGCCGTCGACCGTTGGACCTCGTACTGAGTATCGGCTTAATCGCGCCCCAGGAGCGATGAGTTCCCAGGTTGATGCACGCGGGGCCTACCCTGCGACGGCGTGACGCGTCACCGGGGCGGTGCCCCTGCCGTGTATTCGCCCAGGAAGTCGTCAGCGAGCCGCCCCATGGAGAAGCGCTCCACGAGCGCCGCGCGCCCCGCCTCCCCCATTTGAGCCCGGAGGCCCTCGTCCCGGAGGAGGGTCGCGATGCGCTCGGCGTAGGCCACGACATCAAATGGGTTTTCGATGAAGCCCGAGACCCCGTCCTCCACGACCTCCATGGAGCCACCGAAGCGCGTGGCGACCACCGGCCGGCGCTGCTCCATGGCCTCGAGGTTCACGATCCCGAAGGTGTCGAAGCAAAGGGACGGCGTCACGAAGACGTCCGCGGCGGCGTAGGCCAGCGGCAGCTCATCGGGGCCGAGCCAGCCCGTGGGCACCACCAGGTCCTCGACCCCAAGGCGCGCCGCCTGGGGACGGAACTCGCCGTCGTAGGTCTCCCGGCGGCCCATCACGATGAGCCGCACCCCGGGGAACTCCGGGCGCAGGAGCGCCAGCATCTCCAGCAGCTTGCCGACGCCCTTCTGTTCGTGGAGTCGTCCGCCGATGGCCAGCACCTGGCACCCGGTGAGCCCGTGACGGTCACGGAAGGCCTCCACCGCCGCCGGCGCGGGGGACTCGCCGAGCTCCAGGGCGTTGTGCACGGTCCGGTGAACGGGGAGTCCGTTGGCCCGCATCACTCGCCCCAGCTCATCGGACACCACCGTCACCCTGTCCACGTCCCGCTCCAGCACCTCTCTGATGCGCCGGTTGCGGCCTGGGCGGAAGCGAAAGCGCTGACACGGGATGCACTTGCTCGCCCGGGCCACCACGTCGTCCAGCTCTCCGCCGTGAGCCTCGCCACCGTGGAAGCAGGTGAGCTTCTGATAGCAGAACGTCATGGCGTCGTGGGAGGTGAAGACCACCCGGGCCCCCGCCTGCTTCGCCATGGTCAACGAGTGGTATCCCAGGTGGGTGTGCACCAGGTGGGCGTGAACCACGTCCGGCCGGAACTCCCCCAGCACGGCGGCCAGGGGCCGCTCGATGGCGCGATTGCGGAGGGACACCCACCCCCTCCAGCGCAGCGGGTAGTCCGAGTGCAGCCGGAAGACCGTCATGCCCTCGATCACCGTCGGCGTCGCCTCCGCGGCCTCACGGACCGTGGCCACCACCGCCGTCTTGTGGCCCCGCGCCCGAAGCTCCCGGGCAAGGCCGTACATCTGCCGCACGCTGGATCCCACGCCGGGGTCGGCGATCTCACAGAAGAAGAGGACGTTCACGGCGCGTTGGTCCCCCGAACCCCGTCATAGATCTCGAGCACCCGCCGGGCGTTCTCATCCCAAGAGGAGGCCTCGGCGTGGGAGCGGGCGCCGCCGGCGAGCTTCGCCCTGAGCGCGTCGTCGTCGAGTACCTCCCGCAGGGCTCCCTCGACCGCGTCCACATTCTGCGCCACGAGGCGCCCCGACTCGCCGTCCACGATGGCGTCCTCCGCCCCAGAGTCGAGGGTCCCGATGGCCACCGTCCCGGCCGCTGCGGCCTCAAGGTAGACGATCCCGAACCCCTCGAAGCCGCCGTCCGCCGCGGTGACGGGAGTGTGCAAGAAGACCTCCGCCCGCTGCAGGAGGTCGATCTTCTCGTCCTCGCTGACGTTGCCCACCAGGTGGACCCGGTCGGCGAGGCCTGCGTCCCGCGCCATGGCGAGGAGCCGCTCCTCGTAGGGGTCGCCCGCGCGGTTGCCGACGATGAAGTGGTGCAAGCTCCTCTGCTCGCGGGCCACGCGTATCCAGGCCTCCAACGCGAGGTGGTGCCCCTTGCGTTCCTTGAGCTCTCCGATCCCCAGGGTGAACCGCCGACCGTGCCACGGCTGCTCCCCAACCTCCCGGGGCTCCACGAAGCTCTCGGCGTCCACGGCGTTGGGAATGACGTGCACCCGATCAGGGGGCAGGACCTCTGGCGAGACGATCCCGAGGAGCCGCTTGCGCGTGTAGCGAGAGACGGAGATCAGCGCCGCGAACCGGCGATACGCCGAGAGGGCGCGCGCGCGATGCCGGCCGTCGAGGACCGGCTGGATCGTGTACGTCCCGTGGCCCGTGGCCACGCAGGGCTTGCCGGCGAGCCGCGCCGCGTCCACCGCCACGAGGCTGTGGGGGAAGTCCTTGATCGCGTGCACCAGGTCCGCCTTCCGCGCCGCGCGGACGGTCCGCCACGTGGAGAGGACCCTCGAGACCAGGAAGCGCGCGGGGGTCATGTAGAAGAAGTAGTCCGGCGGCAGGGCCACGTCGACCTGCCAGTGATCCGGGACCTCCGGCGAGGTCGGGCGGTGCTTGCGCGCGAGGAGTACCTGCACCTCGAGCCCTGGCCGCTGGCGCTCCAGAGCCTCGATGAGACGGACCGAGTACCGGCCCACGCCATCGAGCTCCGAGAGGGAGTCTGTGAGGAAGAGGACCTTCACGCGTGCTGCTCCATGAAGGTGAGGATCCGCCGCGCCCGGGCGCCCCAGGTGTTGGCCTCCACCGCCTCGCGGGCCCGTGCGGCGATGTTCCGGCGATGATCCGCGTCCGCGAGCAGGCCCGCGATCCCGCGCCCGAGCGCCTCGGGCGACTCGGGCTCCACGAACACCGCCTCGTCGGGGCGGAGCACGTTCCGGAGACTCGGCAGGTCGCTCACCACCAGGGGAAGCCCCGCGGCCATGGCCTCGAAGACCTTGAGCGGCGACGTGTGGTGGGAGCTGATCCTGGGGGTCCGACGGTTCGGGACCACGCCGACGTCCGCCGCCGCGAGGAAGAGCGGGATCTCGTGGGCGGGGCGGTGCCCGAGGATTCGCACGCTCGCAAGCCCGGAGGCCCGCTTCCGGAGCGCGGCGATGTCCGCCTCCATTCCCCCCACGATCAGGACGGTGGCGCCATCGAGCAGGTCCTTGCGCGCAGCGTCCAAGAGCACGTCGACGCCCTTCCATCGCAGGAGCCCGCCCGCGTAGAGCACCACGCCCGCGTCGAGGTCCAGCCCGAGGGCCTCGCGGGCGGCGCCACGCTCCGGGAGCGCGTCCACAAGGGCGGGATCGTGGGCGTCGTGCTCGACGGTGATCCGGTCAGGTGCCACGCCGAGCGCCTCGAGGTCGTCGCGCACCCCGCCGCTGATGGCCACCACGGGCATCCCGCGATCCACGCACCGTCGCAGCCAACGGCGGCGCGTCCGCCCGCCCGGGACGCGGTGGATCTCCAGCGCGACGCCAGGGCGGCCCAGGAGGTGAATCGCAATCTCAAGGTCCCGGGCGAGCACCCGCGCGCCCTGGAACCTCCTCTTGATGATCCGAGCCGCAGATCGGCCAAAGCTCCACTCCTGGAGACGGGCGGGCAGGAACTGAAGGGGCCTGGGCACCAGGTCGATCCAGTCCACGCAGCTCGCCGCCATCAGCCCGGGCCACCCACGCCGCGGCGCGATCGCGTCCCCCTCCGAGGTCGAGGCGGTGGGCAGGGTGGTGAGCTGCGCCCAGACGTCTTCCGGACGGACGTTGGGCGTGTCGCGCCTCGCCGCGTGGAGCACCACGGTGTCCACGCCCGCCCCCTGGAACGCCTGGGCGGCCCGACAGAGCTGCACGGACTGCGCCCGCGCCGAGGGCATGCGCGCGTTCGCCGCGAGGATCAGCGGCGGCTCGGAAGGGACAGGATCACTCATCCTGCTCGCCTCCACCGTCCGCGCCCACGCCGCCGCCGTATCCGAGGCTCTTGAAGAGCCCCTCGGCGCGCAGGTCCCGCTTGCCCCGGACCACCTGGCTCTCCCGGATCGGGAGCCGCGCGCTGTGCTCGCGGAGGGCCTTGAAGAGCGCACCTGCCGCCGCCATGGCCTCGGGGTCCTGGGCGTCGAAGCGCCCCTGGAGCTCGAGGGGGTCCTGTTCGAGGTCGAACAGGCGCGGCCGCTCCTCTGTCTCCAGCAGGTCCTCGACCCGGGTGTCCCGCACCAGCTCCCGGCGCACGATGAGCTTCCAACGGTCGTCCTGCGCGGACATGTAGCGTCCGTTCTCCGCGAAGGCGACCGGCCGGGGCGGCTCCCCCGTCCCTCGCGTCAGGGCCACGAGAGACCGTCCGTCGATGGCATCCCAGAGGCGTCTGCTCCGGAGAAGGGCGTCCATGTCGACCGCCTCGCCGTCGTTCGGCTGCGTGTACGGGGGGCCTGTGGAGCGGTCGAGGCCGAGCGCCAGCTCCGCCTCGTCCGCGTGCTCCGGCGGCTCCAGCCCCGCGAGCTCGAAGACCGTGGGCAACAGGTCGATGGTGTCCACGAGCCCCTCCACGCGGACCCCGCGCGGCAGGCCCGCCGGATAGCGCATGAGGAGCGGCACCCGCAGGTTGTCCTCGTACATCCAGTTGTGTTCCCACAGCCCGTGCTCCCCCAGGGACTCACCGTGGTCCGAGGTGACGATCACCACGGTGTCGTCCAGGGTGCCCGTGGCCTCCAGGGTCTCCAAGAGGCGACCGATCATCCGGTCGGCCTGCTCCACGCCGGCGAGGTACAGGCGGCGGATGCGGAGCTCGTCCGCCTCGGTCAAGGTGTACTTCCCGTCCTCGATCGCCTCGCGCTGCGCGGCGTAGAAAGCCGAGATCGGGCCGTCGTAGGAGGGGTCCAAGTGACGCTCCCGGAACTCGGGCGCCGGGTCGTAGGGCGTGTGCGTCGAGTACAGGTGCACCATCGCCATGAAGCGACGGTCCGCGTGCTCGCGCAGCCAGCTCTCCGCGGTGGAGGTCACCAGGTACCGGTCCGCCTTCTGGCTCAGCTTGTTGAAGACCAGCCAAGGGAGGAGCCCCGAGCGGAACTCGCTCCAGTCATCGTGCACGTCCACCAGCTCGTGGCCCACCAGCGCCTCGAGGTAAGCGTCGAAGCCACCGAGCAGGCCGGAGCCGTGGGAGAGGGTGCCGGTCATGAACGCTCCCGTGACCCAATCGTCCTCCTCCAACTGCTGGCCATCGGAGGTGACCGCCTGCTTGAGGAGGGTGGGGAGCGTGGCGTTGACGGGCATCCGCAGCCCGGGCTCCATGCGGATGAGGCCGTGGCGGCGAGGGACCTTGCCGGTCAGGAAAGAGCCGAAGCTCGGCCAGGTGAAGGGCGCCTGGGTGCGCGCGTCCGTGAACGTCACACCTTCCGCCGCGAGCCGATCGAAGCTCGGGGTGTGCACCTCGTCGTCGCCGTAGGGACCGAGCGTGTCCTGGCGCAGCGCGTCCACCACGACGAGCAGCACGTTGGGCACCCCCTCGTTGGCCCCCTGGATCCGGCCGCGGTCCTCGGCCCTGCCCCAGTGGACGGCGCCCCACCCAGCGCCCACCGCCGCCATCAGGGCCAGCAGCAGCCGCATCCGGCGCAGGCGGGCCAGCGGGGTGAAGCGCACGAGCCCGGCGCCGAGCACCAGGCCGAGCACGAGGATCACCCCGGCGGCGACGAGGCGCCGGGGGTCGGTCGCGGGGAGCCCCGAGTAGACGACCGACCGCGTCCACCAGTAGAGCGCCACCGCGAGCCAGCCACCGAGAACGAGCGAAAGGGTGCGCCGCGTGACCAAGGCGCCCTCGACCGGGGGGAGCCCCAGGAGAGGTCGGAGGCCCGCGGTCCAAGCGCCGACGAGGAGCCCTACCAGGACACCGGCGACCCCGTAGTGGAAGACGGCCTGGCAGAGGGACAGGAGGCGAAGGGGGACCTCGCCCCACGCCGGGGCCCCCATGCCCAGGGCCTCCAGGAAGCCGAAGTGCTGGACCTGGAGCAGGAACAGCCCCGGGTCCACCCCGAGCACCCGGACCGCCCCGTCCACGAGGCCGACGAGCGAGAAGGCCACGACGACGGGCACCACCCTCTCTCGGAGGAGTTCGAGCGCCGAGGGGGGCGCCAGCTCGGGTTGGTGTTGGTCGCTCACGGGATCAGGTTCATCCAGCGTCCCGGAGCGGGACGCCCAGCGGCGGACTGAACACTACACGGTCCCCTCGTCTGCGCCGCGCCCGAACCTGTAGCGGATGTGCTCGGGTTCATCGACCAGCACCGTGGCCCCGAGGGGGGGCCTGAACCAAAGGCCCCGGGCGCGCCCGGGATCCCCCATCCGCTCCTCCACCTCCAGCGCCTCGCCCACCTGCCGGAACCGGCGCTCGAAACGGCCGCCGGCGGCGGAACCGTCCCGGAATGCGAGGCCGCAGTCGAGGCCGACCTCCCCGCGGCTCGGCCCCTGGAGGCGGGCGTCGCGGACGAAGGCCGTGCTCACCGCCGAGGAGGCGAAGGAGGCCACGGAGCGCCGCAGAGCCTGGACGGGCGCACTGAGGGCCGCCGCCCCCTCCCCTGCACGCAACCTGGTCCTGGCGATCCAGGTGGAGAAGTGCAGGTCAGGGGCGCCCGAGCGCCAGCCGCGGGCGAGGTTGAAGCCACCCGCGCTCCCGCTCCAGTTGGCCGGGGCCCGGCGCTCGAAGTACGGCGCCTGATAGAGGTCTCCACCGGTCGCGTGGCTGTACACGCGGAGCAGACCGCCAGCGGGGCTCCCGTGGCTCCGGTTCCCCGGAGTGCGCGCGCCCCGGACCCAGGCCACCACGTCCTCCGTGTCCAGCCGCGCGACGTCCACGTCGCCGAAGATCCGCCAGCCACGGGGGGGCGCGGGGTCGCGGACCTCGCTGGCGAGGGCCTCGGTGAGTTCGGGGATCGAGCGCGCGATCCAGCAGGCGTGGGCGGCCCAGAAGAACGGGCACTGATAGCTCTTCGTTCGGGGCCGCTCTCCGTGCATGCCAGGGAGGTGGGATTGTGGTTCACCGCTGGCCTTCAGGTGGGAGAGCCACGACCGCCACGAAGCGCGCATGGCCTCGGCCGCGCGGGGCGCACGGGTTCGGCGCCACTCCACGGCGAAGGCCGCGATGTCGAAGGGGTGCGAGGCCACCTCGTACTCCGCACCCCAGTACCAGGGCTTGGCCTCCACGGAGCCGACCTTGATCCCGTCCGGCCCCGCGAGCCCGTGCAGGAAGTCGAGGGCGGCGGGGGCGCTGGTGTCGGCGGCGGCGCCCGCCTCGGCGCCCATGGCCGACTCCAGGGCGAAGGAGATGAAGGCCGTGACCCTCGACTGGTAGTAGGCGCTCGCGTCCCCGGCGCCAGGGTGGCCCGCGCCCCAGTCCAGCGGGTGATAGGGGAAGCTGCCGTCCCCGCGCTGGCGGGCGGTGAGACGCTCCTCGCCCATTTCACAGGCGAGGCGCAGCACCTCGTGCCCCGACAGACGATAGGCCTGGGCCGCGCCGGTCATGGCCCAGGCGCACTGGGCGGGGACCCCCTTGTCCACGATGGCATAGCGCAGGTAAGTCTGGGCGTGCAGCACGCTGGCGTGGACGTAGCGCTCCCGCTCCTCGGCTGGCAACCGGTCCCCGAAGGCGAGCACGAAGGTGGCGAGGGCGTCACTGCAGGCGCCGCCGTCGATCACGCTGTTCGAGCAGTTGTAGGGATCGTGGCGGCCGGGCCGGAAGGTGAAGCAGGTGCTGTCCCCCTCGCGCTCGAGACGACCGGCGATGCGCGCGCACTGCGCCCGCGCCGCCTCGAAGAGGCGGTCCCGGTCTGCCTCAGGTGCGTGGCGCGCGAGCTCCGTGGCCAGCACCACGGCCCCGGCGCTCTTGCCCGTGTGCTCCACGCCGTGCTCCCTGCAGATCAGCGCCCCGGTGCCGGGGTCGGCGTGGCCGAGCACCCAGTCGAGAACGCGCTGCAGCGGCTCGACGATGGCCGCGCGGGCCGCCTCGAGGTCCTCCGCCGCGGGGGCGATCAGGGGCTCGTCAGCCACGGGGCCCTCCCGTGGACATGGTCTGGACGAGCCGGCCCATCAGACGATCCACGTCGTGGTCCCGCTGTACGTGGGCGCGGAGCGCCTCGGTCCGCTGAATACGCTCGGCGGCGTCGAGGTCCAACCAGCCCGCGACCCTGCGGGCGAGCGCCGCGCCATCCCCCTCGGGGAAGGAGCAGGCCTGGGCCCAGGACGCAAGGTCGTCGTCCGCCTGGAGCAGCGGCGCGAGGGAGTCGTTGCAACTCACCAGCGGGCGGCGGGCGGCCATGGCCTCCAGCAGCACCTTGTCCACGCTCCCGGTCCGGCTCGCCGAGACGAAGAGGTCAGAGGCCCCGTAGAGGTCCGGGATCCGGGTGTAGGGCACCGCCCCCTCGAAGCGCACCGCGCCCGCGAGCCCCAGGGACTCCACGAGGGCGCGCACGCGCAGGCCGTAGGCGTCGTCGCCAGCGGCGAGGCCGCCGCCGGCCCAGGTGAGCTCCACGGCCCGGCCCTCGGCGCGGAGGCGTGCCACCGCGTCCAGCACGCACTCGGGGTCCTTGGCCGGCGTGAGCCGCCCCACCGAGAGCAGCCGGCCTCCGCCGCTGCTGCCGGGACCATCCGAGAACGCCCGCCGCTCCACGTCAAAGTGCTCGGCGTCGATCCCGTGGCCGGTGACAATGCGCTTGGGCGTATCCACCCGCAGGGACTCCTCCGAGGCGGTGAAGACGCCGTCCACCCGCTCGATGGCTCGCAGCAGCCGGCCGTCCACGCCCTTGTGCGTGTACCAGAGGTAGTGCGGCGCACCGAACCCGCGCGCCCACCCGGCGGCGAGGGTCGAGTAGCGCGGCACCATGTGCGTCAGCAGCCCGTCGAAGCCCTCGGCGAAGGACCGGCGCATCGCCCGGCGATAGCGCAGATAACGCCCCACCGCGCCGCTGCGGCCCAGCTCGACCCAGTCGACGTTGTCGGGCAGGTCCGAAGTCTCACCCACCTCAAGCGCGAGCACGCGCACGCGAGCTGCGGCTCCGGCCAGCCCGCGCACCCAGCGCGACACGAAGCCAAGGACCGCGTCCTCTCGGTCGAGGACCTGCGTGACAAAGATGAGATTCAACCGTCAGCCTCCGGGGCCCCGGCGAGTGCGATGAGCCCGCCGGCATACCGCTCCAGGGCCGCGTGGTACTCGAAGATCCGGACTCTCCGTGCGGCCTCGACGCCCCGCTCCGTCCGGCGCGTCTCATCGCTGAGCACATCGGCGAGAGCGTCCGCGAGGCTCCCGACGTCGAACCCCGCCAGCCGGCCGGCCTCACCGTCGGCGAGCAGGTCCGTCATGACCCCCACAGGCGTCGAGACCACCGGCACGCCGCAGGCCATGGCCTCCACCGTGAAGCGCGGCCCGCCCTCGCAGGTGGACGCGCACACGCAGACCCGGCTCGTGCGGTAGATCTCCGCCAGCTCGGAGGGCTCGGCGATCCACTCGATCCACTCCGTGGACTCCGCAAGCCCCAGACGCGCGGCCCGCGCGATCCATCGCTCCCGCTCGGGCCCCTTGCCCACGAAGGTCGCCCGGAAGGCGTGCCCCTTCGAGGCGCACCGGGCCAGGGCGTCAAGGATCCGGTCCACGCCCTTGTTGGCGGCCATGCGACCCACGAACACCACGTCCCGTTCCGCCTGCGGCTCCTCCGCCGGCGGGTGGAAGACATCGAAGTCGATGTACTGACTGGGAAGGACGACGATCCGCTCCTCAGGGACGCCCCAGCGACGGAGGAGGGCCGGCATCTCCGTCTCGTTGACCACGCGGAAGGCGCGCACGTACCGGCGCGCCCAGCCCACGTAGAGCCGAGCCATGAGCTTCTCCAGCCGCTCGGTCATCCCGCTGGCCACCGGGTGCCCGGGGATGTGGTGCAGCTCCGAGACCAGGGGCAGCCCGGTGGCGCGGGCGAGGCGAGCGCCCCCGCGGCCGTTGTAGAAGGTCCCATAATCGTGGGAGACGATCAGCCCGTGGCCGTGCTGCTCCACGAGCTCGGCGCCCCGGGAGGCGATCCAGCCAGGGAGGGCCCCGCGCCCCTCAGGGCCCACGTGGAAGTGAACGTTGTCGTGGATCGTCCGGGTCACCACCTCAGCTCCGGGCCCGGGCACGAGCACATCAACCCGGTCGAAGAAGGTCGAGAAGTGGCGCTGCATGGACCAGAAGGGCCCGCGCTCGCCGATGACGACCTGCCGGTCGCCACTCACCATGAGGAGGTTCACTCGCCGGAACCTAACATCCGCGCATAGACGTCTTCGAGCCGATCCGCGAGTGCGTGGGCAGAGTGTCGGGACCGGACCCGCTCGCGCGCTGCCCGCCCCATCTCCACCCGCCGCTCGGCGTCCCCCACGAGGCTCGCCAGCGCCGCCGCCAGCCCTGCGCGATCCACGCCGAACAGGCCCGTGATCCCGCTCCGCACCAGCTCGGGGACCCCGCCCACCGCCGTGGAGACCACCGGCCGGGCCGCCGCCCCCGCCTCGATCATGGCCACGGGCATCCCCTCGGCGAAGGAGGTCGAGAGGAGCACGTCGAGGGCTTCATGGACGGGACCGACATCCTGTACCGCCCCCAGCAGGTGAACGCGCCCCCGGAGGTCGTCGGGGAGCTGATCACGACGAGCCTCCACCCGGGAGCGCTCTCCGCCGTCACCGGCCACGACCAGGTGCGCCGTCGGGAACTCCAGGGCCACCTCCTCGAACACGTCCAGGGCCAGCACCGTCCGCTTGACCGGCGCCAGGCGGCCGATGACCCCGATGGCGACGTCGTCGGGGTGGAGGCTGAGCTGATCACGCAGGGGGCCCCCACGCCGCTCGGGCAGCTCCAGGAGCCCATCGAGTCGGACCCCCGGCGGCACGACCTCGGCCTCCCCATGCCCCACGACGCCCAGCCGTACCAGGTCCGCGCCAGTGGCCTCGGAGACCGCGAGGATCCGGTGGGTCTCGCGCGCCAGCCGGGCCTCGACCCCCTGGAGCAGCCGGGACATGGGACCGGGGAAGTACCCCTCCAGGACGTGCCCGTGGAACGTGTGCACCCGGCGGGCCCCGGGGACCGCCCGGCGCGCCGCGCGCCGGCCCAGCGCCCCGGCCTTGGCAGCGTGGGTGTGGACGATGTCCGGCTGGAAGGCGGTGAGCTCCCGGCGGAGGCGAGCCCCGGCCCGAAGGTCCGCGCCCGTGACCAGCGCGGAGAGCCCGCGCCTCAGGCCCGGGATCTCGACCACGTCGACGCCTAGCCCTTCGAGCTCTCGCTGGAGGCTGCCCTCACCGGGCCCCGGCGAGCCGGTGAAGACCCGCACCCGGTGCCCACGCTCCACCAGGAGCGGATCGGAGGCCATCACCTGGCGGGCAGGCCCGCCGAGGTTCAGCCTCGTCAGGACGCGGGCGATGCGCAAAGCGGCGCGAGCGCCTCGGCGGCCCTCGGCGTGGCGTGCCGTGCGAACGTGTCCTCCACGATCTCGGCCAGGGTCCAGGGCGCGAGGCCAAGGCCCAGACCCCGCAAGCGGGAGAGGTCGGGCACGCGGTGGAGGACCTCGTCGAAGCGGGGCGAGACGGCGAGCCGCGGATCCACGTGGACGAGGGGGCTCGGCGCGAGCCCGCGACGGGAAGCAGCCCGGGCGACCTCGTGGGCGAGCTCGAGCACCGTCGAGCGCGCCGTACCGCCGACGTTGAGGGGGCCCTGATAGCCCGCGAGCCGCGCCGCCTGGGGCGGGCCCGAGAACCGATCGGGCAGCGCCAGCGCCGCGATGTCGTCGGCCACGGCGTCCACGTGGGCGAAGGTCCGCACCGAGGACCCGCGTCCGTGGATCGTCAGGGGCGCGCCGGATCGGGCGGCCTCGATGAACCGCGGGAGCACCATCCCGCTCGCGCCGTCCTGCCCTGGTCCGACGACGTTGAAGAAGCGCAGGTGCACGGGGCGCGGGCCCGCCGGGCCGAGGACCCGGTCGAGGGCCTCCTCGCAGGCGAGCTTCGAGGCCGCGTAGCGCCAGCGTCCGCTGGCCGCGAGGCCACGCAGGTCACTGGCCTCCGAGAGGGGGGCTGCGGACTCGGCGTAGACCTCCGAGGTGGACGCGGACAGCACACGGGGCCGGTTCCCGCGGGGCCAGCTGTGGGCGATGGCGCCCGCGACCGCCTCGCCCAGCTCGATGTTCTCACGCTCGCAGAGCTCGGGGTCGGAGAGCACGGTCCGAACCCCCACACGGCCGGCGAGGTGGATCACCACCTCGGGTTGCGCGTCGAGGAGCCCGGCGAGCAGGGCTCGGTCCGAGGCGTCCCCCTCGACGATCTCCAGCAGCTCGCCCCTGGCGCTCTCCAGGCGCGCGACGTCACCCGCCGAGAGGTCGTCCAGGGCGATGACACGGACGCCGGCGGCGATGAGCCGTCGGGTCACGGCGGCGCCGACGAAGCCGGCGGCGCCGGTGACGAGTGCGGTCTGGGGCCCTTGCATTGGAGGTGGGACGCACGGGAGCACCGCGTCTTCCCCACTTCGAGGAGTCTAGCCCCTTGTCGCCCCCCCCTCACAGGGCGCCCGGGGCAGATCCGGGGTGAGATCCCCGAGGACTTCCCGCCGGACGACGCTCGGCCCCTGTCCCCGGAGGTCAGTAGCCTTGGGGCCATGGCTGCCTCGACTTCAGCGTCTCGCCTCCCCAGCACGCTCGCGCTGCTCCTCACCCTCGGCTGCTCCGGCGGCGCGGAAGAGGTCGCACCCGCGGGTGCGCCGATCCCGGCGCTCATGTTCACCGCGATCGCGAACGAGGTCGTCGCGCCTGCCGCGAGCCCGAGGTCGCCGGACGGCCTCACCGAGGGGCTGGCTGCGGCACTGGCCCTCCCCGCACCGTCGGACGCACCGGCCCCTTACACCCTGCTCCACGACAGTTTCCGCGACCGCCGTCCGGCGGTTCAGCTCCCCCGCGCGAGCCGAGCCGGCCTCGCGACCACCGTGGGCCAACCCCTCGACGGCGACGCGGTCTGGGTGGCCTTCGATGCCTGCCTCGTGAGTGACCAGGCGGAGGCCACCGAGGAGCTCTCCGTCGGCGGTGTGAGCCATCAGGTGAGCGGCCGCTGGCGGACCATCCTCCAGCAGGCCCCTGACGGGCCCGGCGCATTGGAGCTCGAGCGGGGCAGTGACGGGCCGGCGAATTCGGCCCTGCTCCTCTCCTCTCCCCGGATCGTGGAGCTGGATTCAGCGCAGCCCACCGTGATCCTCATCACCTCCGACACGCACCGGGCCGACCACGTGTCGACGATCAACGCTGGCTCGCCGGTGTCCACCCCGCACATCGACCGGCTGGGCAGCGAGGGGGCGGTCTTCACCAACTGCTTCTCGTCGATCAACAACACCAACCCCTCCCACGTGACGCTGCTGACCGGCGTGCACCCGAGGGACACGAAGATCATCAACAACCACACCCGCCTGCACCACTCGGCCGAGACCCTCGCCGAGCGGTTCCGCGAGGCGGGATATCAGACCTACGCGGCCCTGAGCGCCTTCCACCTCTTCGACGACGTCTCGGGCCTCGGCCAGGGCTTCGATCGCATGAGCGCCCCGCTGCGCGGCGCTGTGGACGGGCGGGGCACCCTCGCCCGCGCGGGCGAGTGGCTCCACGACGCGTCGGGCTCGCCGCTCTTCCTGTGGGTCCACCTCTTCGACGCCCACACACCCTACGAGCTGCCGGACGAGCAGATGCAGGAGCTCCTCGACGGCCGGCCGGACCCCTACCGAGACGACGTCGACCTCGGGCTCGCGCCGCGTCCGCTCCCCAGCTGGCTGGAGAAGTCGGAGCTCAGGGACCCGGAGTTCGTGACGGCGCTCTACGCCGGCGAGGTCCGCTACCTCGACGGCCTCCTCGGGGACTTCCTCGCACGGCCGCGGGTCGCCTCGGCCTCCATCGCCTTCACCGCCGACCACGGCGAGGCCCTCGGCGAGCGGGGCATCTGGTGGGACCACTTCGGGCTCGTGGACCCCACCATTCACGTGCCGCTCGTGCTCCGGGGCCCGGGCGTCAAGCCTGGCTCGCGGAGCGCAGCTCCGGTCCGACAGATGGATGTCGGGCGCACGCTGCTGGGCATGGCTGGCCTCGACGGGGCGCCCTTCCCCGGCCGAGACGTGCGCGCCGCGCTGGACGAAGAGCCCGCCCCCGAGCCGCGCTTCGCCCTCTCCGCCCAGGGCATCTCCGCCAGCGTCGAGCTGGAGGGCTGGCTCCTCGAGCTCTACCTGCGGGATGTGACCGGGAGCGACTCTTCTCCGGACCGCAAGCTCGGCGAGGTGACGCTCTTCGACCTCGCCAGCGACCCGCGCTGCGCGAACGACCGGCTCCTCGACGAGTTCTCCCGGGCCCAGCGCATGCGGGCCGCCCTCATCCAGTGGCTGGACGCCGCGCGCTCCACCGGGATGACCTACGAGAACCAGGAGGTCAACCCGGCCGTGCAGGCGAAGCTGGCGGAGCTCGGCTACACCGGCGGGCTCGAGTCCATCTACCGCTGGTGGACCCCGGAGCGCCGAGACGCGGGGTGGATCGCCAACCGCTGGCACCTGGCCTTCGAGGGCACCGGCGCGCCCGCGCTGCTCCGGTAGGGGATCAGAAGAGGGTCAGGTGGTAGATGACCAGCGCCGTGTAGGCGATGGTCGAGATCCAAAGGCCGACTCGCGCGAGGCTGAAGTTCTTGTGCACGGTCAGCACCAGCAGCGCTCCGCTGATGACCACGGCCTTCAGGAAGACGAACCCGAAGCGCCCGGTCTTGAGCATGGCCGCCGCCACGGGGTTCACCTCGACCCCTCCAGCCTGGAGGTGCACGATCGTGAAGAAGCTGTCCCCCACGTTCATGGCGGCGACCCAGAGGATCCAAAGGAAGACCCAGGCCGAGTACGTGTCCACGAACGCTCCCTCCCGCTCCCCGGCGCGCTGAGCGCCGCGGCGGCGCCCGCCGGACAGCGAGTAGCCGGAGAGGCGCGGCGTCGGCTCGGCCCGGCGATCCGTTCGCGCCTTCACGAAGGCCCGGTCCCGGGGAGGCGGATTGAACGGGTTCGAGTGCGTCGCTGAGGAGAGGGGGCCCATCGGAAGGTAGATCGGCGCGAGCTGGGCCTCGGGCTCAACGGGTCCCCGCGGGATCCAGCCGACTACCCCGGATCGAGACACGCCGCGCGGAGGTGGTCGAGGACCACGGTCGCGTAGGCCCCAGGCGGGAGCCCGAAGGTGAGCCGGACCGGCCCCCGGTCCCGCTCACCGGCCGAGGCCGCGAGGGCCGCCTCCGAGACCGCGACCCGAAGGTCCCGCCGGCTCCCACGCGGGGAGAGGCCGCCCGGCTCTTCCGGGTGGCCGTCCCCGAGTCCCTCCTCCGCCAGGACCGCGCGCTCGATGTCCCCGGGCGCGCCCTCCGCGAGGCGCAGGGCCGGGGCCCAGATGGGCCCCGTCGGCACGGCGCCGGGGGGCGCCGGCCGCTCCTCCGAGGCGTACCCGTGCCGACCGTCCTCGCGCAGGACGAGGTCCCCCGTGAGGACCCGACCCGAGCTCCCCTCCTCCATCCGGCGGTCCAGCACCTGGTTGAAAGCCCAGGCCTGGAGGATGGCGAGGTGGAACACGCGGGAGCTGCGGGGGACGGCGGCCACGAGGTCCGCCACCACCTCCGTCCGGCGGCGCGCGAGCTGCTTGGCCACGGGGACGAGGTCCAGCGGGAGGTTCGGGCAGAGCTCGTCGGCCCGGCGACGCTCACCGTTCGTCCCCGAGACCGCCCTGCGGAGCAGCTCCAGGGAAGCCTCGAGCTGCTCCGGTCGCCCCGCGCGCGCGAGCGCCTCGAGGTAGGCCTCGGGCGGCCCGAACACGAGGCTCCGGGCGACGCCGAGCCCCGCGCCGTCGGGACCAAAGCGTTGCTCGCCGTATCGGTTGGCGACGCCCTCGCTCCGGAGTCCATCAAGGGCCGCCTCCAGCCGCGGGACATCGCGGGAGGCCACCCCACGCAGCACCAGCTCGAACCGGTTCCCGAGCAGCTCCCCGGGCCGGAGCTTGCGGCGGTGCCGACGTGGCTCGCTCACCCGCAGGCCGTCGAGCTCGAGTCCGAGGAGCCGGTCCACGTCCACGTGTTCCACGGACATCCGCTGGCGGGTGATGGCGACGGCGTCCTTGCGCCCCGCGAAGCTGACCTCTCCCCCTCGCCGCCCCAGCGCCTTCGCGATCCGGCGCGCCGCCGCGGGCGTGGACAAGTCCCGCTTCTCCACCGTGAACCACAGGTGCGTACCGTCCCCGGCCTCGGCCTCGGGCTCCGCCACGAGCTCCTCGACGATGAAGTCCTCGGGGCGCTCGCGATAGCTGAAGGGTGCGCCCTCCGGGCTGGGCGTGGCGCTCAGGCCAGCACCCCGCGCGCCACCTTCGGCCCGTCCGCGGGGCCGATCAGGCGCTGGTCCAGCCCCTGGAAGGGGAAGCGCATGCGCTCCGCGTCGAAGCCGAGCAGGTGCAGCACGGTGGCCTGCAGGTCCCGCACGGAGACGCCGTCCTCGTGGACCGCGGCGCCGAGGTCATCGGTGGAGCCATGGACGTGCCCCGCCTTCACGCCGCCGCCGGCCATCCAGATGCTGAAGGCGTCCGGTTGGTGGTCGCGGCCGAGGAACTTCGAGCCCCCGCGGGCCTCGAGCATCGGCGTGCGGCCGAACTCACCTCCCCACACCACGAGGGTGTCCTCGAGCAGCCCCGTGCGCTTGAGGTCCGCCATCAGCGCGGCGATGGGCCGGTCAACGTCCTTGCACTTGGCGGGGAACTGAGTCACCAGGTCGTCACCGGGCCCGGTGCCATGGATGTCCCAGCCCCAGTCGAAGAGCTGAACGAAACGGACCCCGGCGGTCAGCAGGTTCCGGGCCAACAGGCAGTTGCTGGCGAAGGACCCGTCGCCAGGCTTCGCGCCGTACCGCGTGAGGGTGTCCTCGGACTCGCGGGAGAGGTCGGTCACCTCGGGGACCTCCATCTGCATGCGGTACGCCAGCTCGTACTGGGCGACGCGGGCGAGGGTCTCGTCGTCTCCGTGGCGGTCGTGGTCGAGCTCGTTCAGCCGGCGCAGCGCGTCCAACATCCGGCGGCGTGAGGTGCGGGCGAGGCCCTTGGGATCGCTCACGTAGAGCACCGGGTCCCCCTTCGAGCGCAGCCGGACGCCCTGGTACTCCGAGGGCAGGAAGCCGCTTGACCAGAGGGCCTTGCCGCCGGTGGGATCGCTCCCGCCGGAGCCCAGGACCACGAAGCCCGGGAGGTTCTGGTTGATCGAGCCGAGGCCCCAGGTGACCCACGCCCCCATGGAGGGCTTTCCGTTGACCGCGTTCCCCGTGTACATGAGGAGGTCCGCCGGCGCGTGGTTGAACTGGTCGGTGTGCATGGACCGCACCACGCACACGTCCGCCGCGTACTCACGGAACCCGGGCAGGAGGGTCGACACCTCGATGCCGAGGGGATCGACGGTGGTCGTGGGGTGCGGCGAGGCCAGCAGCTTTGGGTGCCCCTTGATGAACGCCAGGCGCTTGCCCTCGAAGAGCGCCTCGGGGCACGGGGTCCCGTCGAGCTCCTGTAGCTTGGGCTTGAAGTCGAAGGTGTCGTGCTGCGGCGGGGCCCCCGCCATGGAGAGGTACAGCACCCGCTTGGCCCGCGCGGGCAAGGGCGGCGCCTTGGGCGCGAGCGGCGAGGGCCGCTCGATGTCCTGACCGAAGGCCGCCCGCCCCTCCATGGCGCCGAGGGCGATGGCGCCGAGGCCCATGCCCCGCTCGAGGAACGTGCGACGGGTACTGGTGAGGGCGTCTTCCTGGGTGGGGTCCATCGCTCACTCCTTGGTCAGGAAGCTGTCCATGTTGAGCACCGTGCTCGCGGCCACGGTCCACGCCGCGACGTCCACGGGGTTCACCGCGGCGAGCGCCTCGGCCTCCTGGGAATCGAGTCCGGTCGACCAAGCCCCCCCGGCCCCGGCGAACTCACCGGCCGCCTCGGGGTCCGCGGCGAAGGCCGCACGGGCGTCGCGGAGGAGGGCCTGCAGCACGTCGAGCTGTTCCGCGACCGCGGGGCGCTGTAGCGCGTGGGAGAGCAGCTCCTCGAGGAGCGCCCGCGAGAGTTCCTCTGGCCCCTCCCCGATCTCGCGGCCCGGCTCCGGGCTCCACCCCGCGCCTGTCGTTGCCCGACGGGCGTAGCGGGCCCCGAGCACGCGGGCTGGCTCCAGGAACGCGGGGTCGTTGAGGGTGACGAAGGCCTGCAGCGGCGTGTTCGTGGGCGTCCGGCACACGGTGCACGCCTCGCGGCTCGGCGCGTCGAAGGTCGCGAGCATCGGGTACGGGATCGTCCTCCGCATGAAGACGTAGACCCCGCGGCGATACCGGTCCTCCCCCATGCTCTCCCGCCAGTTCCGCTGCCCGTTGAAGGCGGCCTGCCAGAGGCCCTCGGGCTGAGGCGGGTACACGGATGGGCCGAAGCGCTTGTCGGAGAGCAGGCCCGCCGCCTGAAGGGTCACGTCGCGGACCATCTCCGCCTCGAGCCGCTGACGCGGGTAGCGGGAGAGCCAGACCCCGTCGGGGTCGGACTCCAGCGTCTCGGGCCGGACCGCGGACGCCTGCCGGTAGGCCTGGCTGGTGACGATCGTCTTCAGCAGGGCCTTCTGGTCCCAGCCGCCCTCGCGGAACTCCACCGCCAGCCAGTCGAGCAGCTCGGGGTGGGTGGGCGTCGCGCCCTGGGAGCCGAAGTCCCCCTCGGTGAGGACGATCCCCCGGCCGAAGAGGCGCGCCCAGAGGCGGTTCACCGTCACCCGGGCGGTGAGGGGGTTCTCGTCGCTCACCAGCCAGCGGGAGAAGGTCAGGCGGTCCACGGCGCCCTCGGAATCCAGGGACCCGAAGGCCGCGGGGATCGCGGCGTGCACCTGCTCGCCCCGCTGCAGGAAGTTGCCGCGGAGCATCACGTGGGTGTCGCGGCGCCGGTCCGAAGGGAGCTCCTCCATCACCGGCGTGGTCACCACGTCCAGGTCGGCCAACTGGGCAGCCACCTCAGCGCGCTGCTCGTGGACCATGTCGAGGAGCGGATCGCGCTCCCGGAGGAAGGCCACGAGCTTGGCCTCATCGCCGGGCTCCGAGGCCACGGGCTCCCCCCTCATGGCCTGGCCGCGGCGGGCCAGGGGGCCGCGGACGTCGGCGGGGATCGCCAGCGGGACGCGGGGGCCGCGGCCCACCCCGAGGCGCAGGTCTTTGATCGTGTGGTCGGAGCCCCACTCCTGGGCGACGGTCACCCGCAGCCGGAGGCTGCCGTCCGGGTCCGAAGCCTGGTCGGGGAGCTGGAAGATAGCCGCGTGGTCCACGCCCTGCCGCGGGCCGATGGCCCAGCCGGTCTTGGGGTCCAGGTCCAACGCCGCGGCGACCCCGAAGTTCGCCTGCTCGAAGCTGGCGGAGCCCGAACGCACCCGGAGCGGGACGAACCCGTCCTCGCCGAAGCGCGCCTCGGCCACGGGGTTCGGCGCGGGCCAGGGCGCGGTGCGCAGCACGGGCTCGCCCGCTGCGTCGAGCAGCACGACCTCGAAGCCTTCGAGCCGGAGCTCCAGGTCCCCGTCGGTGCGGCTCCAGACCCGGAGGCCGTGGATCGGGGTCGGCTCGGCCAGCGCCACCTCCCACCAGGGGTCCCGCTCGGTGGCCGTGTGGGTGACCGAGTCCTCCTCGTAGACGCCGCTGGTGTTGCCGTCCACCGCTAGCTCGGGTGGACCGTTGAAGCCGGTGGAGGACTGGGTCGCGCGCGCACCGAGGGCGAGGTTGTTCCCATCGGCGTCGAGGACCTCGACCTCCGCGAGGGAGAGGATGCGGCCCGGCCCAGGGAGCTCGATGCGGACCGCCGCGGCCACGGGCGCCGGCCCGGCCGTCCCGCGGGCGACGCGCAGGTCCGTCACCACGAAGTTGCCGTTGCCGGGGCTCTCCCCGGGCCCCCCGCCCGGGAGCGACGGTGAGGCCAGGGCCGAGAGGCGCAGGCCCAAGGGACCGGCCCCGGCGGGCGGGGTCGCGTCGACCTCGAAGACGTCCACTCGGGTGCCCTGCCCTGGCTCCTGCTCGACCTTGCGCTGCTCGGCCGCTCCCCAGAAGCGCTCGGCCTCCATCATGCGGGCGACGCCCGCCTCCACGTCGACCTCGGCCGTGGCAATCTCGTGGTCGATGAGCGTGAGTTCGGCGTCCAGGCGCGCCTTCTCCCCCGCCTGCTCCGGCGTCGGCGTGGCGAGGCGCGGGCGGTCGTCACCGCGGTCGGTGTCAGCGGTCTGGTTGAAGATGTCGAAGAGCTCGTAGTACTCCTCGTGGCTGACGGGGTCGTACTTGTGGCTGTGGCACTCGGCGCAGCCCGCGGTGACGCCCATCCAGACCTCCATGGTCGTGTTGACCCGGTCCTTCACGGCCAGCACGCGGAACTCCTCGTCGTCGGTGCCCCCCTCCGTGTTCGTCATCGTGTTCCGGTGGAAGGCGGTGGCCAGCCGGGTGTCGAGGGTCGCATCCGGCAGGAGGTCGCCCGCCAGCTGCTGCACCGTGAACTCGTCGAAGGGGAGGTTCCGGTCGTAGGCGTCGATGACCCAGTCTCGGTAGCGCCAGATCGTGCGCAGGGGGTCCGAGCCGTGGCCGGTGCTGTCGGCGTAGCGCGCGAGGTCCAGCCAAACGGCGGCCCAGCGCTCCGCGTACGCGGGCGAGTCGAGGAGCGCGTCCACCGCACGTTCGAGCTTCTCCGGATCCTCCGAGGCCGAGAACGCGTCGGCGAACCGGGGCGTGGGCGCCAGGCCCGTGAGGTCGAGGCTCAGGCGGCGGATGAGCTGTCGATCATCCGCGGGCGGGGACATCTCCAGGCCATGGGCCTCGAGGGCTTCGCGAACGAAGGCGTCCACGGGGTGCTGCCCTACGGTCGGATCGCCGGGGACCACCGGCCGCACCGGCGGAGCGAAGCTCCAGTGCGGGGTGTAACCGCCCCCACCCTCGATCCAGCGACGCAGGAGCTCGCGCTCCGCCTCGTCGAGGGGTGCGCCGGCGTCCTCCGGCGGCATCGGGTCCAGGTCGTCATTGACCCGGGCCCAGAGCTCGGAAGCCTCCAGGTCCCCGGGGACCACCGCCGCGAAGCCAGCCCGGTCCCGGTGAGCCTCCGCCTGGAGGTCCAAGCGCAGCCCCGCCTCGCGGGTCTCCTCGTCGTTGCCGTGGCACGGGAAGCAGCGCCTGGCCAGGAGGGGGCGGACGTCCCGCGCGAAGTCCAGGTCGCCGCGCCCCGGTTCGGGCGAGGCGCCCGCGGTGACGAGGGAGGCGACGAGGGGGAGCAGCAGCACCCCCTGAAACTACCGCCTGGAGCCGGAGATGACCTCCCCGTAGATCGCGATGGTCTCGTCGACCATGCGATCGAGACCGAATCGCTCCAGTACCCGCGCATGGCCCGCGGCCCCGAGCCGGGACCGGAGCGCGTCGTCGCAGGCCAGCTCCAGCATCCCCGCGGCGAGCGCCTCCGGATCATCGGGGGGGACGAGCCGCCCGGTCTCACCGTCCACCACGACCTCGGGGATCGCGGAGACCTGGGTGGACAGCACGGGCCGCGAGGCTGCCATGGCCTCCAAGAAGACGAGGCCGAGCCCCTCCCACCTGGACGCCATACAGAAGACATCGCTGGCCGCCATGAGCGCCGGCACGTCACGCCGGATCCCCGTGAAGATCGCTGCGCCCCGCCCGTCGTCGCCGCAGAGCTGCAGCCGCCGGGCCTCGCCCTCCGCCCGCTGGCGACCGTCCCCAAACGGGTCGTCCCCCACCAGCAGCAGGCGCAGACGAGGGTCCCTGCGCCGTGCGATGGCGAGCGCTTGCAGGAGGATCTCGTGGGCCTTCTGGGGCGCGAACCGCGCCACGCAGAGGAACACGACGTCCCCGGCGTCGAGGCCTAGCTCCGCGCGCAGGGCGCCCACCTCCGTCTCCGAGGCCGCCTGCTCGAAGGGCTCCGGGTCGAGGCCGTAATACACGCGCCTTTGGGCCGCCCGCGGCACACGGCCGTGCTCCTCGATGAAGCGGCCGACGTGATCGGAGAGCACGATGGTGCGCGCCGGCGTGCGGCCGAGCCAACCGTGGACACGGCTCACGAGCGGGCGTCGGAGCACCTGCTCGTCGTTGTGCTTCCCGCTGATGAGCTTGCGGCGCGCACCGAGCAGGCGCGCTGCGACGGCCATCATGGCGTCGGCCTTGAGCAGGTGGGAGTGCGCCACGTCACACCACTCAAGGTCCGCGCGCACGCGCCACGGGAACAGCGGGCCCGCGGCCGCCGGCTCCACGCGCTCCGCCCCCGCGTCGAGGAAGTCGCCGCGCAGCGTCCCATCTCCCTTCAGGTACCTCACCCGCACGTTGTGCCCACGGGCGACCTGCCCACGCACCTGCTTGAGCACGTGCATCTCGGCCCCGCCGACGTCGAGGGTGGTGAGGACGTGCAGGATCCTCACGGCTTGCCCGACGCCTCCAGCGCCTCGTGATACACGGCGTCGAGCCGCTCAGCCATCGTCATCACGTCGTGGGCCCCGTCCAGGCGCGCCCGACCAGCCGCGCCGAGCCGCTCACGCCGTCCGCTGCCAGCGAGGACCGCCCGTCGCATGGCCGCGGCCAGAGCGGCGCCGGAGACTCCGGTGGCGAGGAATCCCGTGACGTCATCCTCCACCAGGTCACGGGCGCCGTCCACGGGGGTCGAGACCACCGCACGCGAGGCAGCCATGGCCTCGAGCACCACGTAGGGCATGCCCTCCCAACGGGAGGGCAGCACGAGGAAGTCCGAGGCGGCGAGGATCGAGGGCACGTCGTCCCGCGGCCCGGTGAACGCGACCCGCCGCTGAACGCCCAGGCGCGCCGCCAGTTCCAGCAACGGCGACTGGTCGCCCGGACCGACGAAGAGCAGCTGCAGCCCCTCCAGCCCCTCCTCGGCGAGGGCCTCGAGGGCGAGGTCCTGGCCCTTCGCGGAGTAGAGGAGACCGACGACGGCCGCAACCGGTCGCGCCGCGTCGAGATCGAAGTCCGCGAGGTTCGCGGGCTCGGCGCCTTCAACCCGCGCCGGGTCGATGCCGTTGGGCACGGTGCGGAGCCGGCCGGGGTCCACGACGCCGGAGGCGGCGATCGTCGCCGCCTCGCTCTCCGAGACCGCCACCAGCCGGTGGGTGGACGAGCCGAGGGAGCGCTCGATGGAGCGGAAGACCGCGCGCTTGGCTCTGCCGAACATGGCGCCGAAGAGGAACGCGAAGGTGTGCGGCGTGTGAACCCGCGCACCGATCCCCGTGGATAGGGAGGCCCGGCGGCCGAGGACGCCGGCCTTGGAGCTGTGGGTGTGCACCACGTCGGGCCGGAGCTCCCGCAGGGCAGCCTTGATCCGGCGCAGGTGGACGAGGTCGCGGGCAGGGCGGATTGCGCGGACCATGGGGATTCGCCGGACGGTGGCGCCGGCGGCCTCGAGGGCGACCAGGTCCGCGGCGAAGCCGGGGTCCCGCAGGGTCGACACGAGCAGGGAGACCGTGTCTCCGCGCAGGAGCTGCGCGTGGGCGACGTCGACCAGGTGGCGCCGGGTGCCGCCGATTGTCGCCTCCATCACATGGGCAATGTGCACCGGCCGACTCCGATCAGAAGGCGCCCGTCCCTCTCGCGACGGCGAAGCCTGTGAGCGCCACGATGACGAGGTCCAGGAGCAGCGACCGGTTCTCTATGTAATAGAGGTCGTAGTCCAGGTTGGAGTGAATCGCGTCCTGGCGGGCGTAGGAGATCTGCCAGAGCCCGGTCACGCCGGGCTTGGCGCGCAGCCGCTCCCGATCGAGGGCGCCGTAGGTGTCCACGATGAAGGGCATCTCGGGCCTGGGGCCCACGACGCTCATCTCCCCGCGCAACACGTTGAGGAAGTTGGGGAGCTCATCGAGGGAGTAACGGCGCAGCCAGCGGCCGAATCGGGTCACCCGGGGGTCGTTCTCGTTCTTCGGGGCCACCGCGTCACCGCACTCGTCGATGTGCATCGTGCGGAACTTGATCATCTCGAAGGACCGGCCGCCCAGGCCGATTCGCCGCTGCCGGAAGAATACGGGGCCCGCGGACTCACGCTTGATGAGTACGGCGAACAGGAGGAACGCGGGCAGCGCGAGCGAAAGGACCAGCCCCGAGGCCAAGATGTCGAAGGAGCGCTTGAGGCCGAGGGAGAGCAGCGACTCGCTGCGCTCACGGCGCGTGATGAGCGGGATCGAGTCGAGGTTCTCGATCCGCACGTTGTAGGACATGAGGTGATAGAACCGCGGCACGACGTAGTAAGGCGTCCCGACTCGGTCGAGCTCCGCGCAGATCTCCAGGATCTTCGACTCCTTGGTCTCTGGCATGGAGATGAAGACCTCACCCACCTTCTTCTCTCCCACCACCCGCTGGAGATCGTCCAGGGTTCCGAGCACCTGCCCGCGGCCGATCCAGCTCCCCACCAGGCTCTCGTCGTCGTCCACGAAACCGATGAAGTTCAGCCCGAGGGTCGGGACGTGCAGGAACTTCTCCTGGAGCTTGCGGCCCGTCCAGCCGGCCCCGATGACGAGGACGTTGCGGTTCCCGATCCCGCGCTCGTGGAGCCGCTGGATGACACGGAACGAGCAGAAGCGGCTCACGATCGTCATCATCATGATGAAGAAGAACGAGAGCAGCAGCGTCACCCGCGAAAGGTCGTCGGGGTTGACCTTCAGCTCGAACTCCTTGTGCAGCCAGAGCAGCGGCGCGTAGAACCCGCCCTCTCCGCCCGAGGTGGTCTCGCGCAGGAAGAAGAGCAGGACGAGCACGACGAAGAACGAGACCACGCTCGACTTCGCGACGGCCTTGTACTCCTCGACGTTGAGCAGGCTCTTGCTCGCGCTGTAGAGGCCGAACGTGTGAAAGCTAACGAGGCAAACGGCGCCCGTGATGGCGAACACCTCTCGGTACAGCTCGAGCGGGGTGCTGTTCGCCGCGCCAGCTCCGACCCCCCCGGCGAAGGCGTTCTCTCGAATCCACCACGCGAGGATGCACGCCGCCGCCACGACCACGAGGTCCACGAGGACCTGGATCGAGAGGACGAGCGGCTCGAAGTTCCGCCGGACGAAGGTGCCTGCGGCGGTCAACTCGGGCTCTGCGCGGGGTGGAGGAGGGGGAGCATGGTGCGTCCCAGGCCGTTCGTGGACGCCTGGGTCGGTGTGCGGTCGCCCCGTGGGGAAGGGGCCGGGGCCGGGAATCGTAGTATCGGCAGCGGTGGCGCGGGATTCTGAGCCCGGTTGCCCACTAAGGTCCAAGCGGGGAAGGGGCAGGCTCCCGACTCAAGGGGGATCCCTGCGGGCCAGCGCCTCGCAGAGGCTTCCCACCGAGGCGGCAGGCACCGCGCCGTGGGCGGCCAGCGCCTCCTCGAATCCCGCGAGGCCCGATCGCGACCCTCCCAGCGCCCCCAGCCAACCTGGCCGCTGGTCCGAGACCACCTTCAGGGCCGCCCACGGGATCCCAGCCTGGGACGCCACGGCGGCCACGGCGGCCGTCTCCATATCGGCGACGAGGGGCCCGGGATAGGCCCCGCCCGCCGCGCGAGCCACCCGCAGCCGGTCCAGGAACCGGAGGACCGGCCGATCGGCGGTCAGGATGCACCCCTGCGCCCCGCCCGCGACGGCGCGCCAGGCCTCCAGCAGGTCCGGGTCGGCGGTCGTCTCCCGCCCTCTTCGAACCGCGAGGTCCCACTGGACCGCTCGGCCGGCGTGGATGAGGTCGCCCACCCGCTCCTCGCCCCGCAGTCCGCCGCAGGTCCCCACCACAAGGAGCCGCGTGGCGCCCTCTGCGATCAGCGCCGCCGCCGCTGCAGCCGCCGCGACCTTCCCCACCCCCGAGATCACCGCGACGATCCGTCCGCCCCGCTCCAGCCGGGTCTCAAAAATGGGCGTTCCAATCGGGGCCCGCGGCAACGCGAGGCCGTCGGCGAGGGGCCCCAGCTCCGCCGGCAGGGCGGCGACGACCCCGGTCACGGGGTCCCCACCGTCTCGCGCCACGGCGACGTCGCCTCTGCTGGATCCAACCATGTCTCCATCCTGACCGGCTGAACCACGCGAGGGAGGGGTCAGCGCGGTAGTCTTTTGCCCGCGCCCCCCGCGATCGAACCGCAACATGCTCATCGCCGTCACAGGATCGACCGGATTCATCGGTCAATATGTCGTCCGACGCCTGCTCAAGGACGGACACCACGTGCGCGCCTTCGTGCGCCCCGGACGCTCCTCGGTCCTCAGCGATCAGTCGCTCGAGAATCAGGACCACCTCGAGTTCCACGAGGGCGACCTCACGGATCCCGGGTCAGTGGATGGGTTCCTCAAGGAGGCCGACTTCCTCATCCACCTCGCGAGCGCCCACGACCACCTGTCGGACGACGTCCTGCAGACCGTCAACGTGGCGGGGACCGAGGCGCTCGTGGCGGAGGCAGAACGGAACGCCTCCGAGCGCTTCCAGTTCATCAACGTGGCCTCCGCGGTCATCGGCGTTCCGGTCTACAGCTACTACCGGGATTCCAAGCGGGTCCAGGAGAAGATCGTCCGCGGCTCCAACGTGCGCTGGACGTCCTTCCGCCCCACCCTCGTCTACGGGCGCGGAGACTTCCGGCACACCGCCCCCCTCCTGCGGAAGTGCGGCGCCCAGAAGGGCTCATACTGGGTCTACCACGAGGGCCTCTCCATGCTGAACCCCGTGCACGTGGAGGACCTCGTGGAAGCCATCGTGCGAGTGTTCGATTACGAGCGCGGGAAGGAGGACTTCCGGGTCTTCGAGATCGCCGGGCCCGCCGGGGTCTCGTTCAACGACTTCCTCGATCTCACCATCGCCGCCACCGGCGGAAGCGTGAGGCGCAGGAACATCCCGCGCCGCTGGGTCGAGCGGGCCATCCTGCTGAAGGGCCTCTTCAAGGACGTCACCAAGGAGCGGCGCGGCGCCGGGTACTTCTCACTCCACCACGACCACAACATCACCGCCGCCCGGGAAGAGTTGGGCTGGGAGCCTCGGCCTTACCGGGAGGGCGTCCTGGAGATCACTTCGACGGACTGGTGGAAGGACGAGAGCGCAGGGCGCGGCGAGACCGAGAACCTCGGGATCTGACCACCGCGCCGGAATCTTTTTCCGACCGCGAGTCCATCGACCGGTGGACCCATGGAAATCGGGCTCTAACTCCAGACGCGGGGATACCCGCGACGAAATCGAGGGAGGACCCGGATGCTCTCCCTGGGTAAGCCATGACCGGCCTGGATGTCACCACATTGAACGAGCTTCGATCCCTCGCGGACGAACTCACCGAGACGCTGCATGGCCTCGGCGAGTCGGAGGCGTCGTCGATCGAGCCCGGCAGCCTGGAGCGAGCCCGGCGGCACGCGCTCCTGGCCCTCGAAGACCTCGGGGCGCCGCGCACCCTCGTCCCGGGCGCGCCCTCACCCGTGGTCGCCGAGGCCCACCGCACGAAGACTCTCTCGGGCTACGACCTCGAGCTGGCGGATGGGCTCCAGCGCCTCTTCAGCGCGAGCCACGGGCTCGTCTTCGACGAACGCGGAGCGCTCGCGGTGCGCCCCGCCGACGACGCGGCCCCGGCCCCCCTCCTCTCCGCCTCTGACGGAGCGATGCAGGTGGCCGTGACCCTCGACGCGAGCACCGCCTTCGACGAGGCCCCCGAGCCGCAAGCCGGCCCCGCGGACTTCAGCGGTCACACCGACGCCGTCTCCGTGCCGGAGCTCATCGGCTTCTTCCAGCTCCAAGCGAAGTCCGGTGTCCTCCGGATCGAGGCCTCTCGCGAAGCATTCTCGCTGACCTACATCGACGGGGACCTCTGCCGAGTCACCAGCTCCAACTCGCCGGTCGGCGAGCGCCTGGGTGAGCTACTGGTGCACCTGGGACACCTGACCGATGAGCGCCTTCACGAGCTCATGGCTACCGATGAGCCCGGGATGAGGATCGGAGAGCGGCTCCGGCGCGATGGCGGGCTCCCCGCCGAGGCCATCAGCGCGGCCCTCGAGCTCCAGGTGCAGGGGATCTTCGCAAGACTCTGCGACGTGAGCGGCGCCCGGTTCACGTTCCACACCGGCGCAGGCAGCGACACCGCCACCAAGCGGCGCTACAACGTCACCCACCTGCTCTTGGAGACGGCCCGCCGCAAGGATGAGGACCTCCACGAGCAGCGCCAGGGACTGGACCTCCTCGAGGGCTGACCTCGCCCCGCGGATCAGCGCATCCTGACCAGCGTGTAGTACCCCTTGGGGTGAAGCAGATCGAGCGTCCCGTCGGCGGACCTCACCCCCGAGGCGTCAAGCTCGTGGACGAAACCCTCGCGGAGGCCGTCGAAGACGAGATCCACGCCCAGCCCGTCCTCGTGGGGCACCGCCTCGCGCAGCGTGGGGTTCTCGCGGGAGAGCTCGGCGCTGCCATAGCGCTGGGTCGACTGGTAGGTGTAGCTCTCCATCGTGTAGCTGGAGAGCTCCGCCATGGACTCCGCGCTGGCCGGCGCCGTGAAGCGCAGGCGGAAGCCCGGCCGGTCCTCGAGCAGCCGCATCGTGTGGATCTCAAATGGCATGACGCCCGTCCAATCGAGGCGCTGCAGCCCCTCGGTGAGGGAGCCACGCGAGCCCCACCCGCGGTCGGTCTCGCCGAGGAGGAGCGCCCCTTCCTCGGTGAACCGCACGCGAATCACTCCGCACGCCAGCCCCTCGCGGAAGCGGAAGCACGCGCCCTGCCACTGGGACCCGACGCGCTCCAGGTCGACCCTGAAGACCGCCGCGTCGTACTGGTCCGCCACGAAGATCTGGCCCTCGAAGGGCCCGAACTTCCCGCCGCTCTCGTCCCACACGAATCCGGCGGGGCTACGCCCCATCTCACCGTGGGGGAACCACACGCTCGGCATCTGGAAGGCCGGGAAGTCCCCGGAGGCGGCGATGTCCGAGAACAGCTGACCCTCGGGCAGGGCCGCCGGACGCGGCCACGGCCACTCGGGGAGATCCGTGCTGCCGATCCCGTGCGGGTGTCCGTGATAGCTCCCGGGCCTCAGGAGGCTCAGCTTGCTGGCGCCGCACCACTCGCCCTGGTTGTCCGTGTAGAACACCTCGCCCGTGGGAGAGGTGTTCACACCCGCCGGGGAGCGGAGCCCCGCGCACATGGGCGTCACCTCGCCGTCGGGTGTGATCCGGAGCGCGTACCCGCGCCACGTCACCCGCCCGAACGGCTGCGCGCCGAAGGGCTTGTTGGTGGTGATCCAGTAGCTCCCGTCGATCCCGGGCGCCGGGCCGAAGTTGTACTCGTGGTAGTTCCCGCTGATCCGCCACCAGTCCGTGACCGAGTCATGGGTCTCGTACACGTGGTCTCCGTCCGTGTCCTGGAGGCGAACCAGCTTGCCGCGGCATGCGACGAGCAGGGCGTCCCCATCCTGGAGGAGGCCGAGGGGCTCGTGGAGCCCATCTGCCACTCGCACGAACGTGGGTTCCTCGGCGATGTCGCCGCCGGCGAAGCCGTCCACGCCCCACATCTCGCCGCGCCGGGTCACCGCGAGGACCCGCGGCCCGGCAGGGCCGGGGACGACCTCGAGGCCGCCGATCTCGAGCGAGACCCCCTCGGGGAGGGGACATGAGGTCACGCGATAGGCGCGGGCCTCACGCTCGGCCCGGCTGGGCGGCTCCTGGTAGGAGGGCCTGGAGAGGGCCAGGGCGGAAGAAGGGCTGAAGCCCGTGAGAGTGGCCAGGAGCAGGAGTTGGATCACCACGCATACCTCCAAGAGAACGTACCGACGAGGGTCTGGCTGCCGGGTTCTTCCGGGAGCATGTGAATGGGAATGCGGATCTCGGCCGTGAAGGACTCTCCCTCCGCTGACGCCTCGACGACCCGTGCCAGCCGAGCGCTCTGCTCATCGAGCTCGAACACCGGCCAGGGGCCGCCGTCGATGCTCCAGCGCCCAGCGCCGAGGCTCTCGAAGCGGCGAGCCGCGAGGGGCCGCGCCATGACCGCGGTCCCGAGCGGTGCGCGGACGGTGAAGGTCCGCTCCACGCCGAGACGCGCGCCAGGAGCCGTTCCGGCCCCCTCCTCGACGATCACCTCGACGGGCTGGACGAGCTCCACGACCCGCAGGTCCCCCACCGCGTAGCGGAAGGTCATCGAGCCGTCCGGATGGGCCGTCCGTCCCAGGATCCGCGCCCCGGCCTCCGCGCCGACCGCCGTCGGCCACGGCTCGTTCATCGAGCTGAAGGGCACGACCGGGAGGCCTGGGCTGAAGTCGACCGTGTCCTCTGACGCGGGCGTCTCGAGGCCGCCGGCTCGACCCTTCCAGGTCTTCTCGGCGTTGAGGAAGCGACCGCGCCAGGCCTTCACCAGTCGGGCGTTCTGCTCGTCGAAGGCGAAGTGCAGCCCGGTCGGGGAGCCCACGCAGAGGACTCGCGGCGACACCCCCTCCATGAAGACCGCCACCGTCCGGGGCTCCTCCGTCGCGTCCACCTCGAAGGCCCAGGGGCCGGTCTCGAGGCCGGGGGGCGGCGCCATGTTCTCCTCCCCACCGAGCCAGCACCAGATGGATTCGATCTGGGTCTCGATGTCGCCGCCGGCGATGCCCTGGACCGGGCTCTCGCCCTCCACCCAGAGGTTGGCCATGCGGGCGTCGAGATCGACGTTGGCGGGGTTCATGAGGAGGTCGTGGAACCACTCGTACCGAAGTCGACGGTGCATCTGCCCCATGTCGATGGCCTGAACGCCGAGGCTCTCGGTCCCGAGGAACCGGTGGCACTGGACACAGCCCAGGCCTCTCGTCCCAGCGAGGCGCCGGCCGTCCGCGGTCAACTCCATATCACAGGCGGGCGCCGCAGCCACCTCGTCGGGCGCCTTGGCGTCCGACGACTCGAGCATCTCTGCGAGGCCGTCCACACCGCGCGCGCCCATGCGCGGCATGCGGGTCGACAGGTAAGGCCGCACCCGCTCCTCGCCCCGGAGGGCCGCGCGGAGCACGTCCGGACGGAACTTCCTGCCCACCGCGGAAAGGGTCGGAGGGAAGCGGCCCTGGTCGCCCAGCTCGGCCTCCTCATCCCCCACGTAGAACACCTGGAGCTCGGGGTGCACGCCGCCGATGTCGTCCCGCCGGTGGCAGGAGTAGCAGCGGCGACCTGCGAGCCGCCGCTGGACGGCGGCGTCTGCGGACTGCCCGTCGGCGGCGATCCCGGCAGGACGCACGAAGGCCGCGATCAGCTGGCCTGCGACGTCAGGCTCGAACCCATACCGCCCGTTGGGCCGCAGGCAGAGGAGCTGCCCCGGGCGCGCCCCGTCGAGGTCGTCCAGGGACGGGGGCCTCCGGACCACCTCGGGCGCCGGCCCGGGGAGCACACCGGCGTGGCACGCCGCGCAGCCCAACCGCGCGAAGGCCTTGCGCCCGCGCTCCACCAGCTGCGGCTGCGGCGGGGCCGCGCCCTCGTCCTCGAGGGGCTTCCCGTCCGCCCCAAGCACCCGGTAGATGAGGGGCCAGTGCCACAGTCGCTCGGGGGGCAGCGGCCCACGCTCTACCCCGGGTCCCTCCCACTCCAGCGAGAGCGCCTCACCGCCCGCCGCCTCGAAGAAGGTCACCTCGATGGGGACCGAGCCGGCGAGGAGATCGACGCTGCCCGAGATGACCTTGGTGCCGTGGATGCCGCCGTTGTCCACGACCATCTCCCCGGCGATGTGCAACCGCGAGCCGTCGTCCGACCCGAGGTGGAAGCGATACGTCCCCTCGGAAGGAACCTCGAGGAACCCCGTGAAGCGCAGCCCGAACTGGTCATCGCGGGTGCGCGGTTCGACGTTGATTGCCTGCACGACCTCCGTCGCGACGGGCTTGAGCTCGTCGAGGCGCGCGAGCCCCCCCTGCTGGAGGTTCGACCCCTCGTACACGTTCACCATCAGCCCCGGTCGGCGCTCCTGGCTCCCGTCGCGGCGCTGGGACTGGGCGCGCAGCAGGTAAGCGGACATGGCCAGCGCCTCGTCCGCCTCGAGGCCCATGGACGGGCAGTGCCCCGAGGGGCGCACCGAGACCGGGTCCTCCAGGAAGGCGGCCAGCGTGCTGATCCGGTACTTCCGAGTAAGGTCCGTGGGGAGCGGGTGAGGGTCCGGATCGAGGGTCCCGGGTCGGACCAGGAGGGGCTCCTCGTCGTCCTCTTCACCCTCGTCCTCGAAGACCTCCCACGCCTCCTCAGCGGCGAGCAGCTCGGCCTCGAGTTCCACGAGGGTGATCTCGAGGTCGTAGGCGTCCTCCAGCGGACCATGGCACGCGACACAGCCGACCGTGTGGAAGAGCTTGCGGCCCCGCTCCACCGTTCCGGAGTCGCTGGTCTCCTCGACCGGCTCTCCGACCTGACTCCGCGTGGCGCCGTTCGCCGCGAGGAAGGCCGCGAGGCCCTCGGCGGCCTGCTGGCGCCCCTCCGCCTCGAGGCCGGCGAGCTGGTGGGGGTGACCCGTCCCGGGGCGGGTCTCCCTCGGGTTCGCCAGGAAGTCCACGAGCCAGCGTCGGTCGACCCTCCCTGTGACTCCGGCCAGGTCCGGCGCCAGGATCGGATCGAGGCGCTCCCGGACGCTCGACTCGGGATCGTGACACGCGAGGCAGTCGTGGCTCGCGATGATCTGATCCACCTCCGGGAGGATGTCCGAGCGCTTCGTGGGCAGGTCCCCCTCCGCCAGCCCCGGGGGAGCCAGGAGGAGCGCGAGGGTGGCGAGGATAGGTCGGCTCATGCTTTCACTCCGGATCGAAGCTCGTCGAGGATCGAAGGGTCCTCGAGCGTGGTGGTGTCCTGGCGAATCTCGTCGCCGGCGGCGATGGCTCGGAGGAGCCGCCGCATGATCTTGCCGCTGCGGGTCTTGGGAAGCCGCGGGGTGACGCAGATCTCCGCAGGCCGCGCGAGCTTGCCGATCTCGTCCGCGACGTGCCCCTTCAGCTGGGCTCCGAGGGCCAGCCCGCCGTCGGCGGCGACCTCGCCCGAGGGAATGACGAAGGCCACGATGGCCTCACCCGTCAGGTCGTCGGGCCGCGCCACGACGGCTGCCTCGACGACGCCCTCGTGGCTCACGAGCGCGCTCTCAACCTCCATGGTGGAGAGCCGGTGCCCGGAGACGTTGAGCACGTCGTCCACGCGACCCATGATCCAGAAGTCACCGTCTGCATCGCGGCGGGCGCCGTCGCCCGCCATGTAGTAGCGGCCATCCCAGCGGGACCAGTAGGTCTCCCGGTAGCGCGCCTCGTCGCCCCAGATCCCGCGCAGCATGCTGGGCCAGGGGCGGCGGATCGCGAGCAGCCCGCCCTCGCCATGGGGGACCTCGTTGCCCTCCTCGTCGAGGATGGCGGCGTCCACGCCGAAGAAGGGCGTCATGGCGGACCCGGGCTTGGTGGCGCTCATCCCCGGGAGGGGCGTGAGCATGATCGAGCCGGTCTCCGTCTGCCACCAGGTGTCCACGATCGGGCAGCGGCCGCCGCCCACCTTCTCCCGGTACCAGATCCACGCCGCCGGGTTGATGGGCTCCCCCACGGTTCCGAGGAGCCGCAGGCTGGAGAGGTCGTACTTCTCCACGTGCTCGTCGCCCCACTTCATGAACGCGCGGATCGCCGTCGGGGCGGTATAGAAGATGCTGACTTTGTGCTTCTCGCACAGCTCCCAGAAGCGGCCTTCGTGCGGGGCGTTCGGCGCGCCCTCGTACATGACCATGCGCGCGCCGTTGGCGAGCGGGCCGTAGACGATGTAGCTGTGCCCAGTGATCCAGCCGACGTCAGCGGTGCACCAGTAGGTGTCCCCGGGCCGCAGATCGAAGACATACCGGGTCGAGAGGTAGGCGCCGACGATGTACCCGCCGGTCGTGTGGACGATCCCCTTGGGCTTGCCCGTGGAGCCTGAGGTGTAGAGGAGGAAGAGCACATCCTCGGAGTCCATCGGCTCGGGGTCGCAGGCGTCCCCCACCCCCTCGAGGGCCTCGTGGAGCCAGACGTCCCGCTCGCCGTTCCATTGCACGGCCTGCTCGGTCCGGCGAACGCAGAGGACCGTGTGCACCTGGGCCTGGTCCTTCACCGCCTCATCCACCGCGTCCTTGAGCGCCAGGATGGAGCCCCGTCGCCACCCCCCGTCAGCGGTGATCACCGCCGTGCAGCCGCCGTCCTCGATCCGGTCGGTGAGAGACTGGGCGCTGAAGCCACCGAACACCACCGAGTGGATCGCGCCGATCCTGGCGCAAGCCAGCATCGCCATGGCCGCCTCGGGCACCATGGGCATGTAGATCGCCACGCGGTCCCCCTTGCCCACCCCCCGGGCCTTGAGGACGTTGGCGAATCGGCAGACCTCTGTCAGGAGCTCCGCATAGGTGAACGTCCGCTCATCCCCCGGCTCCCCCTCCCAAACCAGGGCGACCTCTCCCCCGCGGCCCGCCTCCACGTGCTGGTCCAGGCAGACGTGAGAGACGTTGAGCTTCCCCCCCTCGAACCAGCGGGCGACCGGGGCGCCGGACCAATTCAGGACAGAAGTGAACGGCTCCAGCCAGGGCAGCTCCAGCGCGACCTCCCCGAAGAACCCGTCGGGGTCCTCGATGGACCGTCGCCACATCTGCTCGTAGGTCGACCGGTCCGCGAGGCGAGCCGCCCCTCGAAACTCTTCGGACGGGGGGAAGCTGCGATCCTCCGTGAGGACCGTCTCGATCGACTGGGACATGGGCGCGGTGATGGGGCTACCTGGAAGAGCTGTAAGTCTATGGAGAAGATGGCTCGACACGAAGCGTGCCAGCGCACCTCCACTATCCTTTGGACCGCTTGCGATTATTCGCTGGCCGCTCGAATCCTGCTTGCTCCAATGCCAGGGCTCGTCGCGAAGACGAGCCGAGCTTCCCGAACTGCGCGTCACCTTCGCCCGGCGCACGCAGTCACCTGGCCCTCGATCATGAATCTCACCGCTCGCCATCGCCTCCGCCTCCACCTCACCGCCTCGCTCGCCGCCCTCGTCACCGCAACGGTCGGGTTGGGGCTCTTCCCCTCGACCACGGTCGACGACCTCGAGGAGGCCGAGCGCGCGCTTCAATCGGCCCCGGACGATCCCAAGCTGCTGATGGCGGCGGCGGAGGCAGCCTTCGGCGGGGACGACGACGACGCAGCGCTCTGGTACGCGGAGCTCGCGAAGCTCATGGCCGGAGACGGCCGCGATGCCAAGGCCGTGGACAAGCGCCTGAAGGTGCTGCGGGATGAGATCGGGGTCGATCTGCCGTCCCTGGGAACGGCCACGGGGGCATATGCGAAGAGCATCATGCAGCTGGCGAAGATCTGCCAGAGCGGGAAGCTGTACGCGAACTCCGCGGACATGCTCGGAGGCCTGGACGGCACCCCGTACGGCGAAGCCGCTGCCTCCAAGCTCGAGAAGCTCTTCAAGAACAAGAAGGCGGTCCAGGCGATGCTGGAGTCGGGGGTCCCCGTCAAGGTCAAGAACCGCCAGCGGCGCAGCGCCAAGGAGATCGCTCGGATCGACGCCAAGCACGTGGAGTGGGAGGACGCCTTCGAGCTCAAGGGCAAGAACTACACCATCAAGACCAACATGGGTGTGGAGATGGCCGAGGCCATCCTCAGCGCCATGGAGCAGATGAACCAGTTCTACCGGAAGATCTTCGACTACAAGAAGGGCGGCGGGAGCATGCGTCGGTGCGAGGTCCGGGTCTGGAAGACGAGGGGTGGGTTCGACACGTACAACCCGGGCACGGGTGACACCGTCGCCGGGTTCTACAGCCCCTCCGAGAACAGCGTGAGCACCTATGACCCCCGCACCGCCGAGGGTTTCATGAAGCAGTCCATCGAGGAGCTCTGGACGACGCTCTACCACGAGGCCTCCCACCAGTTCACGCGCATGGTCTGGAAGGCGCTCATTCCGACCTGGCTCAACGAGGGGACGGCCAGCTACTTCGAGGGCGCGGCGATCCTCCCGGGCGGCTTCGTCGAGACCAACCGCATCCCCGAATCGCGCCTGCGCAGCGTCGTTATGCAGATCGGCGGCAGGAACCCCAGCGACCCGGTCAGCGTGGACAAGCTCGACCCCCACCCCGACGCAGTGGACCTGTGGGACGTGGTGACCTACTTCGCGCCGGGGTCGTATCCGGGGTCCCACTACTCGTTCGGGTGGGCGATGGTGTACTTCTGCATGAACTACGAGAACGACTCGTGCGAGCGTGTGTACGAGCCGATCTACAAGGACTTCATGCTCTCCTACACCGACTCCGGTGAGGAGAAGAACGTCGGCAAGCGCTTCAAGAAGTACTTCGTCGAGGAGGCGGAGCTCCCCGGGGTGGAGAGCTACGAGGACCTCGAGCGGCGCTGGCAGGAGTGGATCCTCAACCTCTCCCGCATCGAGTTCGGCGGCCCCGAGCAGGCGGATGTCCTGATCGCGCGCGCCAAGAAGCAGCTCGAGTTCGAGAAGCTCGAGTACGCGGTGGACTCCCTCCGCTGGGCCCTCCGCAAGCGCCCCGACGACCCCTTGGCGCTGCGCCTGCTCGGCGAGACGCTCACCCAGCTCAAGAGCCAGGACGCGGCCCTCTTCGCCTTCCGCCGGCTCGTTTCCGTGGGACGCGCCCAGGCCGACCGCGACGCCGCCCTCGCCCACTACGACGGCACGGGGGCCGAGGCGGCCGCCGCAGGCCTCGCCGGCATCAAGAAGGTCAATCGGTCCCTGGGAGAGCTCATCGAGGACAGCTACTCGTCCTTCGTGGAGGCCGCCACGGCCGAGGCCAACGGCTGGTTGGAGGCGGGGTATCCCCGCGTCGCCCTGCAGACCCTCAAGCTCGCGAGCGACGTGGTGGGCGGCGAGGGAACCCTGCTCGCCCAGGCGGACGAGATCATGGAGACCTCAGGGGTCGACGTGCGCCGGGTGCGCCGGCTGGCCATCCCCTCGGACCTCGAGGGCTGGGAGGTCTCGGGCAACTGGGACGCCTTCGCCGAGGAGGACGGGACCACCGGGCTCCGCTGCGGCGGCGGCTACGCCACCGCCTCCTTGATCCAGGAGCCGCCCAAGACGTTCCTGTTCGAGGTGGACGTGATCGTGGAGGACGCCGGGGACTTCCCGCTGCTGGGTCTCACCTACGCGGGGAGCCTCTCGGGGGAGAAGAGCTATGTGCGCCTGGGCAAGAGCGGCCGGGCCGGCATCCTCGACTTCGACGAGCAGACCCGCCAGCCCAAGTTCGACCCGCAGTTCAAGGCCAAGTCACGCCTCAAGGCCGGCGAGAAGTTCACCATGGGGATCGACGTCGGCCTCCAGGCCACGCGGTTCCTGATCGACGGCGAGGTCATCGGGAAGATCGACGGCCCCCCCTCGATCTCCGAGGGCCGGATCGGGGTCACCACGAGCGACACGCCCGTTCGATTCCTCAATCCCCGGCTGACCCGCTGACGGCCCAGGAGGGACCGCGGCACTTTTTTTAAGCAAAGGGGGCCAGCAGCGCCGCCGGCTGACGAAGACATGTGTGCCCTCATGGTTCATGTGCGAACCTGGCTCCTCCCGGATCCCCTCCCGGGGGGAGCCTCCTTTTTGCCCCTCCGCGATGACGATCTCCGAGCCGCCCGCCGACGCCCCCGAGGCGCCTGAGTCCGAGGCTCGTCGGGTCCAGATCGTCGTGCGCTGGAACTCCTGGGTCCAGGTCTACGACCCCTCGGACGGGACCCTCACCTGGGTCGACCTCGCCGAGACCGGCTACGCGCCCTCCTGACGTCGGTCCGAGCCGGCAAGCAAGAGTCGGCGGATCGAGGCTCCCGCCCCCGAGCGGGTCAGTGGAAGAGCGCTCCTTGGGTCACCGAGCCAGGGGCTCGGGCAGGCGGCGAGATTTGGGGAGAATGGTGCCCCGTCCCGGCGGGGGCTCCGGATGTAAGGCTGGATCGCGCGGAGCAGGGACCGCGCGTGCTCTATACCAGCTTGACTCCAGCGCCAGCGCGGTCGCCCGGCCCCGTCCTCACGGATGGTCCGGGACCCCCCCGGCGGAGGACCGCACCCGGCCGGGTGAAGGAGGCCTTTGGTCTCCGACGAGCAGGACATCCGGCCAGCGGACACCGAGAGGTGGCCCGCACCGGTGCGACGCCGCCTCGCGAAGGTCTGGAGTCGGAGGCAGGTCCGAGAAGCGGAGGGCCCCGACGAGCATCGCTCGCCGGGGCCCTCTCTCGTATTCACACCGCAGCGCGGCGGCGGAAGAGCGTCATGTAGCGGGCCAGCCGGCCCGCGAGCCGCCGCGGGTCCCGCAGCTCCCGGAAGACCCGCTTGGGGCGACGGTAGAAGCGTCGGTAGCCCTCGCGGATCTTGGCCTCGATCTCCGCGGCCGTCATGTGCTCGTTGCCTTCGAGGGCCTGGAATCCCGTCATGGACGCGTAGTCGAACTCCCGGGTCCCCCGCAGCATCTCATGAAGGGGCGTGCCGGGGTATGCGGTGACGGCGCAGAACTGGACCTGATCGGGGTCCAGGGAGTCCACCAGCGCCAGGGTCTCGTCCGCCATGGCGGGCGTCTCCTCGGGGAAGCCGATCATGCAGAAGGCGCGGGTCTCGATCCCGACGTCCCGGCACGCCCGGAAGACCTCGTGCGCCTTTTCGAGGTCGCTGAGCTTGTTGCCACAGTGCTTCTTCTGGATCTCGTCGTTGCCCGACTCCACGCCGAGGGAGATGTGCTTGCAGCCCGCCAAGGCCATCTTCTCGAGCAACCCGCGGTCGAGCGTCTTCACCGCAGTCTCGCACTGCCATTCGAGCTCGGTCATGCCAGCCGCGACGATGCCGTCACAGATCTCGGCGACGCGATCCTTGCGCGTGGTGAAGATCGGGTCGCGGAAGACCACGTGGCGAATGCCGTGGGTGAAGTAGAGGTCCTCCAGCTCGCGCAGCACGTGGGCCGGGCTCCGGAAGCGGAAGCGAAGGCCCTGGGCCAGGGTGTAGCCGCAGAATGAACAGTTCAGCGGACAGCCCCGGGAGGACTTGACCGTGGTGATGGCGCCGTCGACGCCGGGGAACCGATAAGCGCTGTTGTTCAGCAGCTGCCGCGCGGGGAGCGGGAGCGAGTCCAGGTCAGCGATCTTCTCCCGCTCGGCCTCGTGGACCACCTCACCGCCCTCGGCTCTGCGGGTGATCCCCGGAGTCCCCGCGAGCGCCTCGCCGCGCGCGGCGCGTCCCGCGACCTCCTGGACCGTGTGCTCGGGCTCACCCCGGACCACGAAGTCGATGCGGCCGCCCGCGAAGATCTCATCGGGTGTGAAGGTCACCTGGCTGCCGAGCATTCCCGTGAGCGCGCCGGTCGCCTCACGGACCCGGCCCGCGAGCTCCAGGTCCTGGTCCAGGGAGGTGCTCGACGAATCCAGCACGACGAGCTCCGGGCCCTCGGCAACCACCCTCGCCAGGGCGCCGTCCAGCCCCACGCCGAGGGCGTCGCCGTCCACGATCGCCACCTCATGCCCGTCGTCCAGCAGCGCACCCGCCACGTGAGCCAGCTCGATGGGCGGGTAGAGCAACTCGGGGTTCACCGCCATGCCGAAGCCCCCCATGAGCCCGCGGCTGACGCGGAACTCGGGCGGGCTGGGCGGGTTGACGAGGACGACCTTCAAGGCAACGGAAGTGTAGCCCACCACCACCGCCGGGCCGCGCTCCGAACCACGGGCGGCTCAGGTGTCATCCACTGAGACTTCAGGACCCTCAGGTCGCCGAAGAGGCCCCATTCCGCTGCAGCCGCCAGATCCCGATCAGAGAGAAGAGGGCCAGCGCCCCCGAGAGGCCAGCCTTCAGCTCCTCCCCGTACAGCGCGAAACCGGTCCCGAAGAGCGCGGCATAGACCATGGTGCACCCCAATGATGTCGCCAGGAGCCCGCGCGTGAACAGGCCCGGCTCGACCGCGACCACCGGCTCCCCCGCCAGGGCAGCGCGAGCGATGAAGCCCCCCCACAGCGATCCGGACGGCCGGACCCTCTCGTAGAACCGCCTGAGGGTCGCCAAGTCCGTGGGAGCGGTGCACAGGGTGGCCGCCACCCACGCCGCCGTCGTGACCGCCACGCCCACGGTGAACTTCACCCAAGACTCCAGCGGCCCGAAGAGCCCCTCGTGCACGAACTCGAGGTAGAGCGCTACCAGGAACGAGACCGCCATACCGACGATCTCCGTCCACGCGTTGACGCGCCACCAGAGCCAGCGGAGCAGGTAGATGGCGCCGGTCCCGGCGCCGACCTGCAGGAGGATATTGAAGCCGTTGAGGGCGTCACCGAGCGCCAGCGCGAAGAGGCTCGAGAGGACCAGCAGCGTGACCGTGACGATGCGCCCGTAGCGGACCAGCGTGGCCTCGTCGGCCTCGGGGTGGACGAACCGCTGGTAGTAGTCGAACACCACGTAGGACGCGCCGAGGTTGAGGAGCGTCGACATGGTCGAGATGTACGCCGCCACGAGAGACGTCAGCACGAGCCCCAACAGGCCCGCGGGCAGCCGCGTCAACATCGCCGGATAGCCGAGGTCCTCTCCAGGCTCCGCCGAGGGGAACGCGGCCTCGATCGACGCGAGGTCGGGGAACACCACCAGCGACGTGAGCCCGACGATGATCCAGGGCCAGGGACGAAGGGCGTAGTGCGCGACGTTGAAGAAGAGCGTGGCCCCCACCGCGTGGCCCTCGCTGCGGGCGGCGAGCATACGCTGGGCGATGTAGCCCCCGCCGCCCGGCTCTGCGCCCGGGTACCAGCTGCTCCACCACTGGATCGCCAGCGGGATGAAGAAGAGCGGCACCCAGACGTTGGGGTCCGAGAAGTCGGGGAGGAAGTCGAGCTTGCCCTCAACGTTGGGGTGCGCGAGGAGCCCCGAGAGCCCGCCCACCTCGGGCAAGTCGAGGCACACCACGGCTGCGGCGATGGCCCCACCCAGAGCGAGGAAGAACTGGAAGAGGTCCGTGATCAGGACGCCGCGGAGCCCGCCGAGGGACGCGATCAGCATGGTCACGGCCCCCGCCACCAGCACCGTCTGCCACGGCGGGATGCCGAACATCACCGAGCAGATCTTGGTCAGCGCCAGGGTCACGATCCCCATCCCGATGGAGTTGAAGATCACCCCGAGGTAGATCGAGCGGAAGCCGCGCAGGAACGCTGCGGGGCGGCCGGAGTACCTGAGCTCGTAGAACTCCACGTCCGTCCTCACCCCGGCGCGCACCCAGAGGCGCGCGTAGATGAAGACCGTGACCATCCCCGAGATCAGGAACGCCCACCACACCCAGTTCCCCGAGACCCCGCCCTCGCGCACGATCTGCGTCACCAGCAGCGGCGTGTCGGCGGCGAAGGTCGTGGCGACCATGGAGATCCCCAGGAGCCACCAGGGCATGGAGCGGCCCGAGAGGAAGAACTCCGAGGAGCTGGAGCCCGCGCGGCGGGCGACCAGGAGGCCGACGCCGACGGACAGGACGAGGAACGTGGCGAGGATCGCCCAGTCGATGGGGTGCAGCATGGGAAGGGAGCGCGACGCGCTCGCGACACCGTAGCGCACCGGGGCGCCCTGGACGTCAGCTCTCCGCGTCGACCGAGACCGGCTGCCCCTCGCCGTCCACCTCGACCACCAGCACGACCTCGGTCACGTCCACGCCGAACCCAACGTCCACGGCCAGCTGGCGCCCGCCGTCCGGAGCCAGGGCGAAGTGGGCCGCGAGGGGCTGTAGCGCCGCCCGCAGGCCCTCCACGCCCACCGGAGCACCCTCCCCCGCGATGACCGCGAGCTCGTCGGGCGCGAACTCCGAGAGGTGGTGGTCCAGGAAGAGGTCGACGGTCTCGTGACCGGGCGCGACCGCCCACCGGAGCACCCTCCCGAGCACGACCGCGGGGTCCTCTCCGAACAGGTCCACGGGCCCAGCAGCGCCGGGCGCTCGCTCCACCGTGACGCGGAGCGCCCAGGGCCCGACGGGCACGAACGCCTCGCCGTACCCGTCGGGGCCGAGGGAGATCTCCCCCAGCCGGGCGTCCTCGAGCACCGCCACCCCTAGCGCCGAAGGGCGGCGCCCTGCTGCTCGAGGGAGCGCTCGAGGCGGCCCAGGAACTTCTGAGCGTCCTTGTCCGTGAGCGTCTTGGTGTCCGACTGCAGGACCACGTGGTACGCGAGGGACTTCTTGCCCTCCCCGAGAGCCTCGCCGCGGAAGACGTCGAACAGCTGGAGGTCACGCACCGCGCCCTTGCCAGCCCTCTCGATCATGCCCCCGAGCTCCGCCGCGGGCATCTCCGACGGCGCCACGCAGGCGACGTCGACCTTGATCATGGGGAACTTCGGCAGCGGCCGGTAGGCCGGAGGCGAGGCCGGCGCGGCGAGCAGCGCGTCGATATCGAGCACGGCCACCGCCACGTCGCTCGTGAGCTCGCCTTCGAGCCCGAGGGCTCGGGCCACGCCAGGCTCCAGGGAGGCCACGAAACCGCACCCATCGAGGTCCTCGGACCACGCACCGGAGACCTGCTTGACCGGGTGCGCGGCTGGGTGGGCCGCGTCGGCGGAGGCCCAGCAGGGAGCGGTCACCCCGGCGGCGGTGATCACGTCATCCACCGCGGCGCGAAGCTGGAAGAAGGCACCCGCGTCGAACGGGGCGCCAGCGACCCCAGGCGGGAGCGCGAGCACCATCGCGAGCTGGTGCACCTCGCGGGGCATCCCATCCTCGCCCGCCTCCTCCGGGCGATAGCCCTTCCCGAGCTCAAAGAGGCGGACCACGTCGCGCTCACGACGCGCGCTCTCCACGAGGCCGAGCAGCGAGGGTAGGACCTCACGCCGGACGCGCGCCATGTCCGGGGCGACCGGGTTATCCGCCCGCACGAAGTCTCCGCCGGCGCAGCCAGTGCGCTCGAGGAGATCGTCGGGGGTGAAGGAGTAAGAGAGCACCTGGTGGAAGCGCGCGGCGCCAGCGAGGCGGTCCTCCACCGCGCGCACCATCTGGCGACGCCGGTCGAAGGGCGGCGGCTCGATGGCCCCCACCAGCGGCGCCTCGGGGACGCTGCCGTAGCGGTGGATCCGCCCGACCTCCTCCACGAGGTCCCGCTCCATGGTGAGGTCCTTGAGCGCACGCGCCGACGGGATGGCCACGTCGAAGCCGCCGCTCGTCGCCGTGGGCGTCAGCCCCAGCCGGGAGAGGATCGACGCGATGGCGTCGTCGTCCAGCTCCACGCCGAGGTCGCGGCGCACCACATCCCCGCGAAGGTGGATGGACCGCGCGGGGTCTGCCCACTCGCCCGCGTCTGCCAGGGCGCAGGGGAAGCTGACGCCCGGCTGAAGCCCCCGGAGGAGGTTCGCGAAGTGCGCCGCGGCGGCCTCGGGGAGCGTGGGGTCCAGGGTCTTCTCGAAGCGCGCGGATGAGTCGGTCCGGTGCGCCAGCCGCGCCGAGGTGCGGCGAACGGTGGTCGCATCGAAGGTCGCGCACTCCAGCAGGAGCCGTCCCGTCTCGTCCCCGACCTTCGAGCCCTCGCCACCCATCACGCCGGCCAGCGCCACCGGGTCGCCGCCGGAGGTGATCAGCAGGTCACTCTCCACCAGCTCGCGCTCCTCCCCGTCGAGGGTGGTCATGCGCTCGCCCGCGCTCGCCTTGCGGACGACGATGCCATCGCTGGCGAGCCGGTCGCGGTCGAAGGCGTGGTTGGGCTGCCCGAGATCGAGCATCACGAAGTTGGAGAGGTCCACCAGCAGGTCAATGGGCCGCTGCCCCACGGCCAGCAGCAGCTCGCGCAGCCAGTCCGGGGACACGCCGTTCACTGCGCCGTCGATGGCGAGGCCGAGATAGCGCGAGCACGCGAGATCCTCGACGCGCACCGACACGGGCGCACCGCCACCCAGCGCGGGCATCTCGAGGTCGATGGGCTTCAGCTCCCGCTCATAGATGGCGGCGAGCTCCCGGGCGATCCCGCGGTGCCCCCAGAGGTCGGGGCGGTGCGTGAGGGACTTGTTGTCCACCTCGATCACCCAGTCCTCCATGCCGAGCGCCGCGGCGACCGGCTGCCCCACCGCGAGGGGCGTTTCGTCGACCTCGGGGAGGACCCAGATGCCGTCGTGCTCATCGCCGAGATCGAGCTCCCGCACGGAGCAGATCATCCCGCGGGACTCGACGCCGCGGATCTTGCTCTTCTTGATCTTGAAGTCGCCCGGCAAGACCGTGCCGATGGTCGCCACGGCGACCCGCTGACCCGGCGCGAGGTTCGGCGCCCCGCAGACGATCTGCAGCGGCTCGTCGCCGCCCACGTCGATCCGAGCCACCCCCAGCTTGTCCGCGTCAGGGTGCGGCTCGCGCTCCAGGACGTGGCCGACGACCACGTCGGACATGTGCGGGGCGAAGCGTTCGATCCCCTCCACCTCACAGGTGGAGAGGGTGAGGTCGTCCGCGAGCTGCTCCGGCGTGATGCCCGAGAGGTCCACGTGACGGGCGAGCCACTTCATCGAGATGAACATCGGTGAGGTCTCCTTGGCGGGGCCGGATCAGAACTGGTCGAGGAAGCGGAGGTCGCCGCCGAGCAGGTGGCGGACATCGTCGATGCCGTAGCGGAGCATGACGAGGCGAGAGAGGCCGAGGCCGAAGGCGAAGCCACCCCACTCCTCGGGGTCGAGCCCGCCGGCCTTGAGGACGTTGGGGTGCACGAGCCCGCAGGGCAGCAGCTCGATCCAGGTGGTCCGCTTGCAGACGCTGCAGCCGTCGGTACAGAAGGGGCACCGCGCGTCGAGCTCGAAGCCGGGCTCGACGAAGGGGAAGTAGCCGGGGCGCAGGCGCACCTCGATCTCCTTCTTGAAGATCCCACGCAGCAGCGTCTTCATGGCGCCGATCAGGTGGCCGACCGAGACGTTGCGATCGATGACGAGGCCCTCCATCTGGTGGAAGGTGTGCTCGTGGCTCGCGTCCGTGGTCTCCTGTCGGAACACCTTGCCGGGGACGATGGCGCGGAAGGGCGGCTCGAGCCGCTCCATGGCGCGGACCTGAACCGGGCTCGTGTGGGTCCGCAGCAAGAGGCTCGCGCTCGAGCCCGGGCTGGAGCAGTAGAAGGTGTCCTGGGTGTCCCGCGCTGGGTGATCGGCGGGGATGTTGAGCTTCTCGAAGTTGTAGTCGTCGAGCTCCACCTCCGGCCCGTCCAGGACCATGTACCCCATGGAGGTGAACAGGTCCTCGAGCTCGCGCGTGACCTGGGTCACGGGGTGCAGGGTTCCCCGCTCGACCCGCGGCGGCGGCAGGGTCCCATCGAAGCCGTCCGCCCGCCGCTCGGCCTCGAGCGCAGCGCTGCCGAGGCTCGCCTCGCGCTCCTCGATGGCCGCGAGGACCGCCTGCTTGAGCTCGTTGGCGCTCTGGCCGGCGCCCTTGCGCTCCTCGGGCGGGAGGCCAGGGATCGACTTGAGGAGCGACGCCACGACGCCGTCCTTGCCGACGACCTCCCGTTCGATGGCCCGCAGGGCCTCCACGTCGGGAGCATCGGCGATGCGCGCTCGGGTCTCGGCGAGGATAGTGGTGGTGTCAGTCACGGCGATCCCACCGGGTCATCGGCGGGAGAAGGCGGGGCAAGGGGAGATGAAGACTAGACAGCGGGCCGCCACCGACGAAGAACGTCGGAGGCGGCCCGGTGCGTTCAGCGCAGCAAGGTCGTCACGAGCGGACGGCCTTGGCCTCCTCGACCAGCGCGTCGAACGCCGCCGGATCGTGGATGGCGAGCTCGGAGAGCTGCTTGCGGTTGAGGTCGATGCCTGCGCCCTTCATGCCAGCGATGAACTGGCTGTAGGTCATTCCGCGCATGCGGGTCGCCGCGTTGATGCGGACGATCCAGAGGCGGCGGAACTGGCGCTTCTTCTGGCGACGGTCGCGGTAGCTGTAGGCCCAGGCGCGGACGACCGACTCACGGACGGTGCGCCAGAGCTTGGAGCGGCCGCCGCGGTAGCCCTTGGCCTGCTTGAACCAGCGGACCTTCTTCTGGTGGCGCGGGGCGCCGTAGGTGACACGTACCATGGATCAGCCCCCTCCCATCATGCGCTTGAGGAGGTACGCCCAGGTTCCACTGACCACGATGGCCTTGCGCTTGTTGCGCTTGGTCTTCGCGTCCTTGGGGGCGTGCTGGTGACCACGCTTGGGCTTGCTGCACTTGAGCTTGCCCGACTTGGTCGTGCGGAACCGCTTCTTGACGGCTCCCTTTGATTTCATCTTCGGCACGATACTTGTCCTCGGTCGGGGCCCCTACGGTGAGGGGCCGGCCTGGAAACCCCGGTCGTAGGCGGTGCCACGCCACTCGCGGGGGCCGGGCCGACGGACGGCCCGAACTTCTGAGGCGGAGAGAATAGCGGGGCGCCCGCCCGGGGGCCACCCCGAATCCGCGCAGGTGCGCGGCCGGACCGCAGCCGAGGTGGGGAGCCCGGGCCAAGGCGAAGCGCCCTGCGGCCCCCCTCAGGGGCCGCAGGGCGCTGCTGGGCTCGCGGGGAGCCCCCTGGGCAGGGCGGACCGAGCGGCCCCCCCCCCGGGATCAACGGCCCGCGTCGGTCTTCGCCGCCTTCTTGGCGGGCGCAGCGCCGTCGGAGTCGGAGGAGGACTTGGCCCAGGCCGCGTCCACGACGGCGACGTACTTGGCCGGATCCGCCATCACCTTCTTCGCGCAGCCGCCGCAGCAGGTCTGGACGAGGCGCCCGCCGATCATCATCTGCTTCGGCGAGTCGCCGAGGCCATTGGAGCTGGCGACGACGCAGGTCTTGAGCGGGTAGGCCTTGGCCTGAGCCCCCATGGCCATCTCGTCGAGCTTCGCCGCGTACTTCGCCGGGTCCGCGGTCACCTTGCGGGCGCACATCTTGCAGCACACCCGGAAGAGGCGGTTGTTGACCACCATCGACACGCCGGCGTCCTTCCCGTCCACCATCAGCGGCTCCCCGCTGACGATGCAGGTCTTGGTCGGGTAGATGGCCAGCTGGCGGGCGGTGATGGCCTTGTCGACCTTCGGGAGCCACTTGGCCGGGTCCTTCTCGACGGCTGCGGCGCATCCACCGCAGCAGAACTTCAGCTCACGGCCGTTGATGACCTTCGTGGTGGGCGTGCCCTTGACGTCGATGGGCCGGCCGGAGGCGGCGCAGGTGTTGAGCAGGTAGGGCTCGGTCCACACCTTCGCGTCCGAGGTCGCTCCGGCAGCCTTCTTCGCATCGCCGTCGTCCGACGTCGAGGCCGTCGCGTTGGCGACGAACTTGGCCTTCTTGGCATCGTCCCAGGCCGCGACCTTCTTCTGACAGCTACCACAGCAGACGCCGATGTCACCGGCGTCAGTGGAGACCACCACGCCCTCCTTGACCGGCATGTCACTGATGGGGCACTTCTTGTTGACCGTGTCGACGGAAACCGAGGCCGCGAAGGCGGCTGAGATCGCGAGGGCGGCGATCAGGGCAGTGAAGAGAGCTCGCATGGGGTTGGTTGAAAGGGGGTCTGGGCGACCGGGATGGCGTCCGTTCCAGGGGCGGGACGGACACAGAGTCACAGTGAAAGGGGCCCCGGCGCGGTCCGCAAGGGGCCAGGGAGGGGCGACTTGATCGACGGAGCCTCGGCGCGTATTTGCCGAGGGCCTCTAACGACCGCTGGAGCCGTCCCCAGGGCTGCGGGAGGGTCTCCCGCGTCCACCTGGGGATTCGCCGGCGGCCCGGGTAAGGATGCCGTCAGTCCACGACAGCCCGGCCCACTGGGAAAATGGCCGGGCAACCGACCGGCTCAGTCCTCGGGGACGTCCTCGCCGCGTTCGCGGGCGATCTCCGCGTCACGCTTCTTCTGCTCACGCTCCTTCGCCGCTGCACGACGCTGGGTCAGCGGAAGCGGGCTGAGGAGCATCGTCATCCGCCGCCCCATCATCTTGGCGGGCATCTCGACCTTTGAGATGTCCGCGAGGTCGGCGGCGACCTGACGCATGACGTCGTAGCCGTGCTCGGGGTGCGCCATCTGGCGCCCCTTGAAGATGCACACACAGAGCACCTTGTGACCCTCGTCCAGGAACTTGCGTCCGTCGGTCAGGCGATAGGAGAGGTCATGCTCCGAGATCGCCGGGCGGACCCGAAGCTCCTTCAGACCTGACTTGCCCTTCGAGCTTCCCTTGTCGCGCTTGTTCTTCTTCGACTGTTCGTAGTTGAACTTGCCCCAGTCGAGGATCTTGCACACCGGGGGCCGGGCCGTCGGCGCGACCTCTACGAGGTCAAGCCCCGCCTCCTGGGCGCGCTGCAGCGCGTCCTTCGTGGATACGACGCCAGCCTGGTCACCGTTCTCATCGATCAAGCGGACCTCGGGAACGCGGATACGGCGGTTGCGTCGAAAGCTCTGGACGGCCAAGTAGTTTCCTCTTCGGGTTGCGTGGGGTCCGGCCACTCACCATGAGCGGCCACGACCAAGAATGTTCAAAGACGATAGACCGGATGCTGCCATCCGGCCATAGACGAGTCCCGTGAAGACCCGCAAGGATTGGGGGCTGCAAAGAAAAGCGGCCGCGCTGCGGCAGAGCTAGCGCCCCGCTCAGCCTGCGCAGGAGCGCCCTCGATGCTGCCGAGAACGATGGCGACCGCTTGCCCGAGGGCGCGGCTCAAGACTCTGATCCGCCCGCCGAGGGAAGGCCGTCGTGGCGAATGTAGAGGTCCCCCATCTGATAGGGCTCGACGCCGCTCGGGGCATCGCACATCAGATCGGTGGCCGAGGCGGTCTTCGGGAAGGCGACCACATCCCGGATGGACTCCATGCCAAGCGTGAGGGCAACGATCCGGTCGAGGCCCACGGCGAAGCCCCCGTGGGGCGGCGGACCGTAGGCGAGGGCATCCAGGAGGAACCCGAACTTCGCCTGTTGCTCGTCCGGGCCCAGCCCGAGCAGGTCGAAGACCTTCTCCTGGGTCTCCTGGCGGTGGATCCGGATCGACCCCGAGCCAAGCTCCCAGCCGTTGAGAACAAGGTCGTACGCCCGGCTCTCCATCGAGCCGGGGTCCCCGGGCATGTCCCAGTCGGACGGCGCCGTGAACGGGTGGTGCAGCGAGACCCAACGGGGCGGCCCACCGTCGGCGGGCTCCTCGTCGCGCTCGAACATGGGGAAGTGCGTGACCCAGAGGAAGTTCCAGGGCCCGGTGGCTCCAGCATCCGCGCCATCGACCTTGGGGATCATCCCCAGCTCGCGGGCCACGTGTAGGCGCAGCGCGCCCAGGGCTCGCCAGGTGGTGGACTCCTCGTCCCCCACCAGCAGGATCAGATCACCTTCCCCCGCCCCGGTGACCTCACAGAGCTTGGCCCCGGAATCTCCCTGGCAGAACTTCACGATGGAGCCGCCGGCGCCGCCCTCGACGCCTGGCTTCCACCAGGCGAGCCCCTTGGCGCCATACGTCTTGGCGACCTCCTCGAGCTTCTTCATGTTGCCGCGGGAGACGGCCTCGCCACCACCCGGCACCGAGATGGCCATCACACGCTTGCCGTCGGCGACCATCTTCTCGAAGACGCCGAAGCCGCTGACACTGACCCAGTCGGCCACGTCGACGAGCTCCATGGCGAAGCGAGTATCAGGCTTGTCCGAGCCGAAGCGCTCCATGGCCTCGCGCCATGTGACCCTGGGGAACGGCGTCGGCAGGTCGACGCCCATGGAGCCCTTGAAGGTGTCCGAGAGGACCCCCTCCCAGGCGGCGAAGACGTCCTCCTCCTCGACGAAGGACATCTCCATGTCCAGCTGGGTGAACTCGGGCTGCCGGTCGGCGCGCAGGTCCTCGTCGCGGAAGCAGCGCGCCACCTGGAAGTAGCGGTCCATCCCCGAGACCATCAGGATCTGCTTGAAGATCTGAGGGCTCTGGGGGAGCGCGTAGAAGCTGCCGGGGTGCACCCGGCTGGGGACCAAGTAGTCACGAGCCCCCTCGGGCGTCGCCTTGGTGAGGATCGGCGTCTCAACCTCCGCGAATTCGCGAGCGAGGAACGCCGCGCGCATGGCGCCGATGAAGCGGCTGCGGTGCATCAGCGCCCGCTGCATGTCCGGGCGCCGAAGGTCGAGGTAGCGGTGCTTGAGCCGCAGCTCCACCGACGTATCCAGGTTCTCCTCGATCTCGAACGGGGGTGTCTTCGAGGACGAGAGCTTCTCCACCGAGGCGGCGCGGAGCTCGACCATCCCGGTGGGCATCCGGTCATTGGGAGCCTCACGCAGCGTGACCTCCCCCGTCACACTGATGCAGTCCTCACGGGCCAGCTTGGCGGAGGCGTCCAGGTCCTCGGGGAGCACGACCTGCGTGACTCCGTAGCGGTCCCGCAGGTCGATGAAGTAGATCCCGCCGAGGTTACGTCGGCTCGCGACCCACCCGTTGAGGACCGCCTTCGAGCCGGCGTGCTCCTCCCGCAGCGCGCCGCAGGTGTGGGTCCGCTGCCAGCCGGCCCGCTCGTTGGCGCCCGACATCAGCGGCGGTACTTCGACGCGATCTGCTGCCGCATGATCGCCCGGGCCAGCGACGCGCGGGCGCGCAGCACGTCGAGGTGCTCGCCCTCTGCCGATTCGTTGGTCTCCAGGCGGGCGCGGGCCCGCTCGGCGGCCTTGGAGGCGCGATCCACGTCGATCTCGGTGGGCGGCTCGGAGACGTCGGTCACGACGCGAACCACGTTGTCGCGCACCTCAGCGAACCCACCCGCGATGAACATCGCGTTGTCGGCAGCGTCACCACGGATCAGGAGTTCGCCAACCCCGAGGGCCGCGACCATCGGAGCGTGCCCCTTCAGAACCCCCACCGACCCGTCGGTCGTCGGGAAGCTGATGGAGGAGCACGTCGTGTCGAGGGCGACGGCTTCGGGCGTGATAACGCGGAGTGAGATGGGGCCTGCCATGCTTCTCTGGGGAGAGGTGGTTGGGAGCGGAGCGAGGGGCTCAGCCCTGGCTGCCGATCTCCTTCGCCTTGGTGGTCGCCGCGTCGATGCCGGCGACCATGTAGAACGCGTCCTCCGGCATCTCGTCGTGCTTGCCGTCGAGGATCTCGCGGAAGGAGCGGACCGTGTCCTCGCGCGGGACGAAGACGCCGGGCATGCCGGTGAACTGCTCCGCGACGAAGAAGGGCTGGGAGAGGAACTTCTGGATCCGGCGGGCGCGGCTCACGACCTGCTTGTCCTCGTCGGACAGCTCCTCGATACCGAGGATGGCGATGATGTCCCGAAGGTCAGAGTAGCGCTGCAGGGTCTGCTGGACCTGACGCGCCGTGTTGTAGTGCTCCTCACCGACGACCTGCGGGTCGAGCATCCGCGAGGTGGACTTGAGGGGGTCCACCGCCGGGTAGATGCCGAGCTCGGAGATGGCACGGTCCAGGATGATGGTCGAGTCCAGGTGGGCGAACGTCGCCACCGGCGCGGGGTCGGTGATGTCGTCCGCGGGAACGTACACGGCCTGCATCGAGGTCACCGAGCCGTCCTTGGTCGTGGTGATCCGCTCCTGCAGAGCGCCCATCTCGGACGCCATGGTCGGCTGGTAGCCCACCGCGGAGGGCATCCGCCCCAGGAGCGCCGAGACCTCGGAGCCCGCCTGGACGAAGCGGAAGATGTTGTCGACGAAGAGGAGCACGTCCTGGCCCTTCTCCTCACGGAAGTACTCCGCCATGGTGAGCCCGGTCAGCGCCACCCGCAGGCGGGCCCCCGGGGGCTCGTTCATCTGACCGAAAACGAGCACCGCGTTGTCGATCACCGCCGCCTCGCCGCCGTCGGGCAGCTTGTACATCGCCTCGCTCATCTCGAGCCAGAGGTCGTTGCCCTCACGGGTCCGCTCCCCGACGCCAGCGAAGACGCTGAAGCCGCCCTTCTCCACCGCCGTGATCCGGATCAGCTCCTGGATCAGAACGGTCTTACCGACGCCGGCGCCGCCGAACAGGCCGATCTTGCCGCCCTTGGCGAACGGGCAGAGGAGGTCCACGACCTTGATGCCCGTCTCGAACAGCTCGGAGACGGCCTCCTGCTCGTCGAAGCGGGGCGCCGGGCGGTGGATCGGCCACTCGGTGCCGGAGTCCATCTCGCCGCGAGCCACCGTGTCGAGCGGGGTGCCGAGGAGGTTGAAGATTCGTCCCTTGGTGCGCTCGCCCACGGGCACCGTGATCGGCGCGCCGGTGTCGATGGCGTCCATGCCGCGGCTGCAGCCGTCGGTGGAGGCCATGGCGATGCAGCGAGCGACGTCGTTACCGAGGTGCTGGGCGACCTCGAGGACGATGGTGATGCCTGCGGACTCGCTGGTGATCTCGACGGCGTTGTAGATCTCGGGAAGCTGGCCCGCGGGGAAGCGGACATCGACAACGGGGCCGAAGATCTGAGCGACCGTGCCCTTGGTCTGGGTAGCAGTCATGGGAACTGAGTGGCGTGGGGTGTTTCGGGGCCTTGGATGTGATCGTGAGTGCGTGTCAGAGAGCGGGGTGAGCCCCGGTCACTTCACGGCTTCGGTACCGCCGACGATGTCGAGCAGCTCCTTGGTAATGCCTTCCTGACGCTTGCGGTTGTAGACCCCCTTGAGGGCCTTCTGCATGTCGTCAGCGGCATCGGTGGCGTTCTTCATGGCGAACCGCCGGCTGGCGTACTCGCTGGTGAGGGACTCGAGCAGCGAGTTGTAGATGCGTGTCTCGAGGTAGCGCGGGACCAGCGACTCGAAGATGGACGTCGCGTCCGGCTCCATGATCGCTTCCGACGGGGACTCCTCGCCGCCACCGAGGGCGTCGGGGGTCAGCGGGAGGAAGGGAACGATCTGGGGCGTGTACTTCACCATGGACTCGAAGGACGAGTACCCGATGAAGACGTCGTTGTAGCTGCCGCCAGCGAACTCGCTGGTGAGCATCCGACCGGTCACTGCGGCGTTGTGGTAGTCGATCTCCTCCATGGGCGGGTCCGTGATGAAGCGGGTCACATTGCGACCGCGCGACGTCAGGTACTGGGCGCCCTTACGTCCGTAGACAAAGAAGTCATGCTTGGACACGTCCCGACCGGCGAGCCAGCGCTCCAGCTCACGGAACAGGTTCGTGTTGAAGGCACCGCAGAGACCCCGGTCCGAGGTGATCAGCAGCACCAGGGTCCGGTCGCCGGCCCCGGGGGAGAACAGCGGCTGGTCCTCCACGTCGTCGCCCAGCATCGAGGAGAGGCGCGACACCAGGCCGGCGATCTCCTCGCTGTAGGGACGCGAGGCCACCGCACGATCCTGGAAGCGGCGGAGCTTGGTCGAAGCGACCATCTCCATCGCCCGCGTGATCTGCTTGATGCTGCCTACGGACTTGATCCGGAGGCGGAGTTCCTTGATGCCGGCCATGCGCTATCTCGAAGTGGTTTCGGAGGAGCTGCGGAGTGGATCGATCAGGCGATCTGCGCGGCGACCGTCTTGGCCGCCTCGTCGAGGATCGTCTTGACCTCAGCCGGGATGTCCTTCTTCGCGTCCCGGATCTGCTGCGCGACCTCGGGGTGCGTGTCGTTCACGTAGTCGAGGAACTGCTGCTCGAACTCGCCGACCTTGCTGGCCGGGATCCCGTCGAGGGCGCCAGAGGTGCCCGCGTAGATGATCATGACCTGGTTGGCCACCTCGACCGGGCGGTACTGGCCCTGCTTCAGGATCTCCACCAGGCGCTCTCCGCGGGTGAGCTTGGCCTGGGTGGCCTTGTCCAGGTCGGAACCGAACTGAGCGAAGGCCTGCAGCTCACGGAACTGGGCGAGGTCCAGGCGGAGCGAGCCCGCCGTCTTCTTCATGGGCGGGATCTGGGCGGCGCCGCCGACTCGCGACACCGAGATACCCGCGTTCACCGCCGGTCGGATACCGGCGTTGAAGAGGTTGCCCTCGAGGAAGATCTGGCCGTCGGTGATCGAGATCACGTTGGTCGGGATGTAGGCCGAGACGTCGCCCTCCTGGGTCTCCACGACGGGCAGCGCGGTCAGCGTGCCGCCGCCCGCGGAGAAGCGCGGGTTGATCTCGGGGGCGTTGTCCGCGAGCTTGGCCGCGCGCTCGAGGAGGCGGCTGTGGAGGTTGAACACGTCGCCGGGGAAGGCCTCGCGGCCCGGCGGGCGGCGGAGCAGGAGCATCACCTGGCGGTAGGCCAGCGCCTGCTTGTAGAGGTCATCGTAGAAGATGACGACGTGGCGACCCTCGTCGCGGAACCGCTCCCCCATGGCGCAGCCGGCGTAACACGCCAGGTACTGCATGGATGCCTCGTCGATGGCCGAGGCGCTGACGACGATGGTGTACTTCATGGCGTCCTCGGACTCGAGGCGGCGCACGATGTCGACGACCGTGGACTGCTTCTGACCGACGGCCACGTAGATGCAGATGACCTGCTCGGGGTTGGAGGGGTCACCGCCGCCCGTGGTGCGCTGCGAGAGGATCGTGTCCACCAGAAGCGCGGTCTTGCCGGTCTGGCGGTCGCCGATGATGAGCTCCCGCTGGCCGCGGCCGATCGGGATCATGGCGTCGATGGCCTTGATGCCGGTCTGCAGGGGCTGGTCCACGGGCTGGCGCTCCACCACGGAGGGGGCGTCCTGCTCGATGGGACGAAGGTCGGCCTCGGTGGTGCCCAGGGGGCCCTTGCCGTCGACGGGGTCACCGAGGGCGTTCACCACGCGGCCGAGGAGCTTCTCGCCCGTCGGCACGGAGATGATCCGTCCGGTGCCCTTCACCTGCTGGCCTTCCTTGACCTCGGTGGCGGAGCCCAGGAGCACGCAGCCAACGTTGTCCTCCTCGAGGTTGAGCGCGACGCCTCGGACGCCGCCCTCGAACTCGAGGAGCTCGTTCATGACGCAATCGTCCAGGCCGTACACGCGGGCGACGCCGTCACCAACGCTGAGCACGGTGCCAACGCTTTGCATGCCACTGTCCTGGCTGAACTCCTCGATTTCCTTCTCGAGGATCGAGGTCACTTCGGCGGGTCGGAGATCCATGGTTCGTTTGCCCTGGCCGTTCGCGAGGGCGGGTGTCGTGGTGGACGTCTTGGTGTGTTCGTGGGGTGCCGCCGAATGGCGGCGGTGGGCTCAGCCGGGCAGGGCGGCTGACATCAGGCGCTCGCGCATCGACTCGAGACGGCCCTTGACCGTCGCGTCGAAGAGGCGGGCGCCGACGATGACGCGCACGCCGCCGATGAGGTCGGCGGAGTGACGCTGGGTGAGGACCACCGTCTTGCCGATGCGGGCACCGACGGCGGACTCAAGCTTGGAGATGTCTTCAGCAGAGAGATCGCGCGCTGACTCGACGACGCCTTCGACGCGGCCGGTCTCGTCGTAGACCTTCCGCTTGAAGGCCTCGCCGATGCCCTTGAGCACCTCCTGGCGTCGCCGCTCGAACAGCAGTTGCACGAAGCTCTGGGTCTTCGGATGCAGCTGCTCGAGCAACGGCTGGACTCGCTTGACGCGCTCCTCCTGCGAGACGCTGCTCCCGTAGAGGAAGGCAGCGACCTTGGGCGAGGAGACCTCCGCAGAGAGCCGGGCCGTGTCGGCCTGAATGGCCTCCAGGGCATCGGCCTTGCGGGCGACCTCGAAGAGGGCGCCGGCCCAGCGGTTGGTGACGGGATCCAGGATCACGATCAGTTCCCCGACGCGCTGACGATTTCCTCGGCCAGACGGCGGTCATCGTCCGCGCTGACGGCGCGTCCGAGGACCTCAGTGGCGGCCTTCATGGAGAGGTCGACGACCTCGGAGCGGATCTGAGCGATCGCCTTCTCGCGCTCGCCGTCAATGTCCGCCTTGGCCTTGACGATCATCGCCTCGGCCTCCTTCTTGGCGTTGTCGACGATGTCACGTTCGCGGGCCTCGGCCCGGGAGGTGGCGCTCGCGATGATCTTCTTCGCCTCGGCGTTGGCGTTCCCCAGGGCGACCTCGACCTCTGCGCGGCTGCGCTCGGCGGCCTCGCTGGCCGCTTCCGCGGCGTGGATCGCCTCGGAGGCCTTGGCGTCCCGCTCGATCAGTGCGCTCACGATGGGTCCGAAGACCATCTTCCACATGAGCGGAAACGAGAGCGCGAAGATGAGCAGCGTCCAGAGGAAGTTGCCGGCGCCGTTCGGATCGAAGACGTCGAAGCCTCCCCCCTCGGCGACGAGGAGCGGAAGGCTCTGGATGTTCGTGAAAAGCGGCATTGGGACCTGAATGGAAGGGGTCCGGCGTGGAGTCGCAGACGGGGCACCGCCTGGAGGCGGCGTCGAGAGGTTGGGGTCGAGGGAGCGCCCCGCTGGGCGGCGGCTCCCCTAGCGGTCCCGCTTGGCCGTCCGCGGGCGCGCTCAGCGCGCCCGGCGGACCGGCCGGGGACCGCCGCAGCTCACTGGTTGGCGATGAGCAGCGTCAGCACGACGGCGAAGAGGGCGACACCCTCGACGAACGCCGCGAGGATGATCGCGATGCCGCGGATCTTGGCGTCGGCCTCGGGCTGACGGGCGATGCCCTCAGCAGCGCTGGCGCCGATCTTGCCGATGCCGAGACCAGCGCCGATGGCGGCGAGTCCGGCGCCGATGCCGGCTCCGGCCTTGGCGATGTCGAGGGCGGCCTGCGGTTCTTGAACGGGGTTGAACATGGCTTTCGGTAGTCGAGTGGTAGTGGTCGCGGAGGACCTGCTAGTCGGAAAGTTGCTCGGGTCGGCGGTGGCCTTCGCGAGCCGGATTCAGAGGGTCGGAGGAGGCCAGACGGTCCTGGCCTTACACGGGCTAGCTCAACGCGCCAGGGGAGGCGCCTGAGCCATGGCTCCCGCCGATCAGTGCTCGGGGTGAATCGAGGCGCTGATGAACAGCGAGGAGAGGAGGGTGAAGATGTAAGCCTGAACGAGGGCCACGAAGGCCTCGATGATCATGACGAAGACGCTGAAGCCCACCCAGGCGGGGCTGATGGCCACGGCCTTCGCCATGGAGTTCCCGGCGAAGGGGCCGAACAGGAAGATCAGCGCCAGGAACGACAGGACCACGAGGTGGCCGCCGGTCATCGTGGCGAAGAGCCGGATCATGAGCGCAGCAGGCTTCAGGAAGAGCCCCGTCAGCTCGATCACGAACATGAGCGGCCAGAGGATCAGCGGCACGTGGGGCACGAGGTTCTTGAAGAACGCCACGGGGCCCTGGGCGATCATGCCGCCGATGATCATCGTCGAGAACGTGATGAAGGCGAGGGCGCCGGTCACGAAGATGCTCGCCGTGGGCGTCACCGACGCCGGCGTCAGCCCCATCACGTTCATGAACATGATGAAGAAGAAGATGAACATCATGAACGGCAGGAAGCGGTTGCTGAGCTCCTTGCCCATGGCCGGCTCCACCAGGTCGTCTCGGACCCAGAGACAGAAGCCCGCCATGAGCTTCGAGGTCGTGTCCCCCTGCCCCGTCCGGAGGTAGGTCGGGACGCCGCTGAAGCCGATGAGGATCATCAGCAGGGCCGCGAGCTGGAAGATCTGGAGGTTGTAGACCACCAGCTGGTGCCCCTCCTTGCCCGGGTGGCCGTCGAAGCCCGCCAGGAAGGCCGGGAGGCCGATGTGCAGGGCGGGCTCCGCGTGGTGGTGATCGTCGCCGTGGTCCTCGGCGTGCCCCGCCGCGCCCGCTCCGGAGTGATCGATCTCCCCGTGGTCCCCATGTGCCTCGTCCCCGTGGGCGCCGACGACAGGCGCGGGGATGACGTGCATGAACATCGTCGAGAACAGCGAATCCTCAGACGCCGTGTGATGCGGCGTATGACGATGGGTCAGAAAACAGGCGCCGACCAGGACGGCCAGCATTGCCAGCGGGCGGAGGATGCTCACGACGCGCTCTCCAGCGGGGTGCTGGAGCCAGTGGAGACCGGATGGGTGAGACCGCCGTCCATCTCGGCGCGCGCCCGCTGATGCGAGACGACGGCCGCGAGGCGGAGGTGATCGAAGACACCGGCGCCCAGCACGAGCAGGGCGGCGGAGATGTAACCGAGGACGTAGGCGGCGGCATCGGCGACGCCGGACGCGGGGGCCCAGAAGCAGAGCACCGCCCAGGGGGCGATGGCTCCGAAGGCCTTGATCCCGAACCCCGCGAGGACGAACTGAAGGGCCTTCTCCGAGCGCAGCTGCATGGCCGCGGCCACGAGAGAATGCGACAGCAGGGCCGCGGCTGCGCCGAGACACACGCCGCCGAGCGCGCCAACCGAGACCAGATCCAGCCCTTCCTTGCGGAGGAGGACGAAACCGACCCCCATGGCGATGGCGGTCAGGGCGGAGAGGGTGGCGCGCTGCACGGTGCTGGTTCCTTGGGGCTGTTGAGGGCCCCTGGCGTCAGGGGGTGAGAGTGGGGATCGGGTCAGGGCCGACCGCGGGGCGGTCAGGTGTACTTCTTGATGAGGGAGACGGTTCCACCGAAGAACGCGAGCAGCACACCCGAGACCAGGAGCCAGGGGGCCGTGCCGAACCGCCCGTCCAGCCAGAGGCCCGCGACCGCGAAGACGCAGATCGTGAGCCCGAACTGAAGACCCGCGCCCGCCGCCTTGCCGACTTCGCGCTGCTCTCCGACCCACTCCGCGCCGGGGACGTTGGGGATCGGGTTCCCCGCCGAGGGTCGATCGCCAGCGGGATCCGGCCTGGAGGGGCCTGAGGGATCGTCGCTGGTCGGCATATCGAACTCGTTGGATGGGGACCCGCTAGCGCCAGCCCGTTGGTGCGGGGAGGCGCCCCTAAGCGTCAGGGGAGGCTGGGGAGCGAGGCTGAACGATGGTGATCGTCCGTTTCCGTTTTGAAAGTCCGGGAGACGCCCTTTCGGGAGCCCGCTGATCCGGAAATGTGCGGGCGAGGATAGAGAGGCCGGTCCCTAGGTCAACCAGACGAAAGCCCGAATCCTCGGCCCCAGGAAGAAAAAGCGGCCCCACCCCACTCGGGGCCCCGCCCGGGGCACCAGGGTCGCTATCCTCTCGCGCCCGATCGCCATCTCGCGCCCCAGCCGCGGGAGTCGGGAAGACCCATCCGAGACCCTGATACCTCCGGAGATCCGTCGTGGAGCGCACGCTCGTCCTTCTCAAGCCCGATGCCGTCCAGCGCGGCCTCGTGGGCTCGATCCTCTCTCGTTTCGAGGCCAAGGGCCTCAGCATCGTCGGCCTGAAGATGCGGACCTTCGACCGGTCCGTGCTCGAGCAGCACTACGAGGTCCACAAGGAGCGCCCCTTCTACCCGAACCTCGTCGACTTCATGTCCTCCGGCCCCGTGGTCGCCATCGCCCTCGAGGGCAAGGACGCCATCACGGTGGTCCGCACCCTCGTCGGCAAGACGAACGCTCGCGAGGCCGCCCCGGGCACCATCCGCGGCGACTTCGGCATGAGCTTCTCCAACAACCTCGTCCACGCCTCGGACGGTGAGGACACCGCCAAGTTCGAGCTCGGGCTGTGGTTCGCCGACTCGGCGGAGCTCTCCGACTGGACCCCGTCGGACCTCGAGTGGCGCTACTCCGTGAAGGAGGAGCTCGCCTGAGCGAGCCGCGCCCCAAGGCCGTGAGCCTCACGGCTCACCACGTCGCCGAGCTGTGCGACGAGCTCCAGCCGCTCCTTGCGGGCTGGACGGTCAAGGACGTCCAGGGGTTCCCTCCCCGGGACGTCCTGCTCATTCTCGAGCCGCCGGCGGGCGCTGGCGACGAGGACGGCCCCGCCGTGCTCCGGCTTCGGCTCGCCGCGGACCCCAGCGCGCCGCGGCTCCACCTCCAGCAAGGCCGGCTCCAGCGACACGACGGCCCAGTCGGCCCCTTCTTCCAGAGGCTCACCGCCGACCTCGTCGGCGCCACGCTGCGCTCCATCTCGCCCGTGCGCGGCGACCGAATGGTGCTGGTGGAACTGCGGGGCGACGAGGGCCGACGCGCGCTGGTGGTCGAGCTCTTCGGGCGACGGGCCAACCTGGTCCTTCTCGGCGCAGGGGACCAGGTCCTCGCCATGGCGGCCGAGCCCCCCGCCAAGGGAGGGAAGGCGCCGCGGCTCGCCGTGGGCAGCCCCTGGGAGGCACCCGGAGCCGGCAAGCCGCCGCCCCCCTCCTCCGTCGGTATCCTCGAGTCCTTCGGCACCCCCGAGGACCAGCCGCCAGGCAAGGTCAAGGACCGCGCGCCCCTCTCGTGGGCCGTGGAGTGCAACCTCGGGTCCGCCGCGGCCGAGGCCCATGACGCGGACGCCCGGCGCACCCTGCGCCAGCGGGTGAAGCGCAGGATCGCCCGGACCCGCGCGCTCCTGAACGGACTCGAGGCCAAGGCGAGCGCCGCTGACGGCGCGGAGCGGCTTCGCATGGACGGGGACCTCCTCAAGTCGGCCCTGGGCTCCGTCAAGCGCGGGGACCGCGAGGTTCGACTCCAGGACTGGTTCTGCGAGGGCGCCCCCGAGCGGACCATCGAGCTCGACCCCAAGCTCTCCCCGACGGAGAACGTCCAGAAGCTCTTCGACCGGTTCCACAAGCTCGAGCGGGCCCGCGCGACCGTCGGCGAGGAGTTGGAGCGAGCCCGCGCCCGCATGGGCGCCCTCGAGGCTCTGGCCGAGCGGGCCGAGGACCGCGAGGTCGACGCCGCGGAGCTCGACCTAGAGGCCGTCGAGGCGGGGCTCCTCGACCCGCGGCAGGTGGCCGACGTTCGCAGGCGCAAGGCACCGGCGCCCCGCAAGCCCTACCGCTCCTTCATCGGCACCCACGGGTCCGAGATCCGCGTGGGGCGCACGTCCAAGGACAACGACACCCTGACGATCCGCCTGGCCCGCGGGTCGGATTACTGGCTCCACACCGCGGACTGCCCGGGGAGCCACGTGGTGCTGTGCACCCCGAAAGGCAAGGAGCCGGATCACGAGGAGGTGCTGGACGCGGCGCACCTCGCGATCCACTTCTCCCCCATCCGCGGGACCGACCGCGCTCCCGTCCACGTCGCCCAGCGCAAGCACATCCACAAGCCCAAGGGGGCGAAGCCGGGACTGGTAGCGCTCTCGGGCGGACGGATCCTGGAGGTTCGTATGCAACAGGAGCGGCTCGATGCACTATTGCGCGGAGCCCACGAGCCCCCGACCCCGTCCTGACCCCTGATGTTCCAAAGCCCCCACCGCCCTCTCCAGCGACTGACCGCCGGCCTCGCCCTCGCCCTGGGCGCCACCCTGGGCGCCAGCCTCGTGTCTTGCAGCTCGACGAGGGAGACCGAGGACGGGCGACCCGAGCTGACCGATAAGGAGAAGCTCGGGATGATCTTCGAGAACGCGCTTCGGTACATCGAGCTCGGGGAGCTCGCGCGCGCCGAGGACCAGGCCCGACGCGCACTCGAGATCGACCCGAAGAACTCGCGCTTCCTGCTCATCTACGGGCAGTGCAAGCTGCTCCAGGGGAGCTCCGCGGACATCCAGGCGGCGATCCAGATCTTCGAGTCGATCCCCGAGAAGGACGACTACCGGGTGCTGATGTTCTGGGGCGCGGCGGTCGAGCGGGCGGGCGTGCTCTACGACGAGGCCGCGTCGGGCGTCCGGGACGGCAGCCGCCCGACGGAGTCCCCCGACCGGATGGAGCGGGCCGCGGAGCTGGACCGGGAGGCGCGACGCCTGTGGGCCGAGGCCAAGGACCACTTCCTCCGCTCCAGGGAGATCTGGTCCGGCGAGCCCCAGTCGCTGGGCGGCCTCGTACGCACCACGGCACTCCTCGGCGAGATGGACGAGAGCATCGCCTACGGGCGGGAGCTGATCGACTCCATCCGCAGCTCCCAGCGCCTCGTGATGATCCAGCTGGAGGACGAGGGCCTGAGCGCCGAGGACGAGACCCGGCTCTTCGAGAACCAGCGCTCCAACCGCGAGTTCGAGGTGAAGACCCGACTCCACATCGCGTTCCTCCTCGAGGAGCTCGGCCGGTTCAACGATGCTGTGAGCGAGTTCGACGAGATCCTCATCCTGCAGCCAGACCTCCCCGAAGCCCACAGCCTCAAGGCGCAGCTGCTCTTCGACCTCGGCGAGTTCGTCAAGGCGCGGACGGCCATCGAGCGCTTCATCGAGCTCCGGGCTCGCACCGCGAGCTTCGAGGATCCCGACATCCGCAAGGCCTACGACTTCATGGAACGCTGCGACCGGGCGATCGCCACCTCGAACCAGGGCTGATCCGCTCGGCGTTCAGCGCCGAGCCAGCCGGTCACCGACGGTCGCTCGCGAGCTGAGGGCTCGAGGGGCCTCCGGCGGGGCGACCGACGGGAAGCACCTGCCACAGGGGCACGAGCGGTGCCTCGTCGATCAGGTGCTCTTCGCCGGGCCCGGACCGCCGCAAAGGCGCCCCCTGACGGCGGCTCCCCACCAGTTCGACCTCGGCCTCGGCCCCGTAGCGCCCCGCAGCGAGGGGCTCCAGCCCGGCCGGCTCCACGGCGGGCTCGCCGCCGGGGCCAGGGCCGCTCATCACGAAGCCGATCCCCGTGGCCACGGCCAGGGCGGCAGCCGCCGCGAAGCCTCGGCTCCAGCTGAGCAGCGAGGAGCCATGACGCTGGGCAGGTTGAGCCGAGAGGACCCCGACCTCGCCGAGGGTGCGACGCACCCCCGGCCAGAGGTCAGGGACCTCCGCCGAGCGAACCCGCTGGCCGTGCTCCTTCAACACGTCCCGGGCCCGCTCGGCAGCGTCCAACAATCCCTGGTCCTCGGGGTGCTGCACAAGCCACCCCTCGACCGCTCGCTCATCCGCAGGGTCGAGATCACCGCCGACGAAGAGCGGGAGGGACGACTCGAACTCCTCACGGGTCCGAAAGGACTGGTCTTCGCCAGTCCGTCCATCGTTTCCATCGCTGCCTTGTCTCATGATCGCGTGCCCTCTTCGCGGTTTCTCGCACCATCACTACGGTGCTCGTGGTCTGACGTTGGCGCGGGGACCTCGGCTCCTTCGGCCGCCCCGCTCTGAATGAGACTCGCTGCGCCCTGCTGACGCATCCTGGCCCGCCGCTCCCACTCCTCTTGGAAGAGCTTGCGACCGCGGTGCAGTCGCCAACGCACGGTCACGTGGGTGGCCCCCACGATCTCGGCGATCTCGGGACAGCCCAGCCCCTCGATCTCCCGGAGCGTCAGGACGCTCTGGAAATGGGGCGCGAGGGAGGCGAGGACCTCATGCACCTCGGAGGCCGTCTCGGCCGCCTCGGCGTACTCCCACGGGGCCGGCTCACTCTGGTCCACCAGGTCGAGGGCCGACTCCTCGCCATCGTCTCCCTCCTTACCCCTGGAGACCGAGACCGCCACGCGGCGCTTGCGCAGGAAGTCGATGCAGAGGTTGGTCACGATGCGGTACAGCCACGTCGTGAACTCGTGATCGAAGTTGAAGCGCTCGAGGTTCCGGAAGACCCGGAGGAAGGCCTCCTGGGCGATGTCTTGGGCGTCTTCATCGGAGGGGACAAGGTTCCGCGCGACCCGATATGCCCGCCCCTGATGGCGCCGCACGAGCTCGGCGAACGCCTCCTCGTCGGCCCCCTGAGCCCGGCGGACCAGGGCGTGATCGAGCCTGGCAGCCTCCCGCCGGGCCTCCTCCGCTCCCTCGCTCGCCCCTTTGTCTCCCTTCATCTGGCCCTCCTCCGCTCGCGCTCCCGGTTCATCCACCCGAGACTGAGGATAGGTAAGGGCGTGGCCGCGCCGCGGCTGTCGGAGTGAGGAGGCTCGCACGCGCGGAGGTACGGCCCGTCACCGGCGACGTTGGCGCCTGTCTCCAGAAGGCCCCGTCCCGCTTTGATCCACCAGGCGATCATCGGAGACGCGCTTCGCAGGAGAGGCCCGCCCTCAGACCAGGGACGGGAAGCGCCCGTCGATCGAACCGATGTGCCGGAACTTCTCCCGGCGGCCGGCCACCAGGGCCTCCCCACCGATCCCGTCCAGGGACGCCAGCTGCTCCACGATGGAGTCACGCATGGAGCGAATCATCACGTCTGCGTCCCGATGGGCGCCGCCCAGAGGCTCCTCGACGACGCCGTCGATGATCCCCAGGTCCTTGAGGATGGTCGCGGTCAGGCCGAGGGCCTCCGCGGCCTCGGGCGAGCGCGCCCCGTCCTTCCAGAGGATCGCAGCGCAGCCCTCCGGGGAGATGACCGAGTAGTAGGCGTACTGGAGCATCAGCACGCGGTCGGCGATACCGATGCCGAGGGCTCCGCCAGAGCCCCCCTCGCCGATGACGTAGGAGACCACGGGGACCTTGAGCTCGAACATCTTGAGGATGTTCTCGGCGATGGCCGCGGCCTGACCTCGCTCCTCGGCCCCGATGCCCGGATAGGCCCCAGGCGTGTTGATCATGGTGACGATCGGGAGCCCCATGCGCTCGGCCAGCTGCATCTTGCGCAGGGCCTTGCGGTAGCCCTCGGGGTGCGCGCAGCCGAAGTTGCAGCGGAGCCGCTCCTTGGTGGTGCGGCCCTTGCGGTGGCCGACGAGCATGAAGCGGCGGTCGCCGATGCGCCCCAGGCCCGTGATGATGGCGGGATCATCCCCGAACTGCTTGTCCCCGTGGAGCTCGATGAACTCGTCGAAGGCCCCCGCCACGTAATCGCCTGTGACAGGCCGATCCGGGTGCCTGGCCACGGTGACCTGGTCCCAGGCGGACAAGCCGGCGTAGGTCTCCACCAGCTTCTCCTTGAGCTTGGAGCGGAGCGCCCGGACCTCGTCCGTGATGTCGAGGTCCTCCCCGGCCTGCTCCTCGAGCTCCACCAGCTTGCGCTCCATCTCCTGGATGTCTCGCTCGAAGGGGAGCCCTGCCGGTTCTCTTGTCTTCTCTTCCGTCGACATGGCTGATCTGGCCGCCGGGGCGGCTCGGGGCATATCCTCCCCGCCTGATCCCCCGCGGGCAAGCAAGAGGCTCGTTCCTTCTGGCGGTCTCCAGCACTACCATCGGGCCCCGGCGAGCGGCCGGCCCATCCATTGAGGCCGTCGGAGCCCCGCCGAGCCCCCCATGACTTCCACCGAAATGGCCTCTCCTGGGTCCGGCGCCGCCGGTTCCGTCAGCAGCTCGCCCCTCCCCGACGCCTGGCGCATCGAGGTGTTTCGTCGCGACGGCGTGGATGACCCCGAGGGCGTCCACGCGCAGGCGGCCCTGACCGAACTCGGCCTCCAGGGGGTCCGCCAGGTCCGACTGGGGCGCGGCTATCTGCTGCCGCCGAGCCTGGACGACGCGGCCCGTGAGCGGGCCATGAAGGAGTTCCTCGTGGACCCCGTGGTGGACGACGCACGGGTCACCGCGCCGAGGTCGGAGCCCATGGCCTCCCCCGGATGCCACCGGATCCTCGTGGCTCGCAAGGCCGGGGTGATGGACCCGGTCGCGCAGACCCTCGAGGACGCCCTCCGGGACGACGGGATGCTGGCCCCCGAGAGCCGGGGCGTCGTCAGCACGTTCCGGGCCTGGGAGATCCAACTCGAGGAAGGCTCCGACGCGGGTCGGCTGGATGCTGCGGCCCGGGCCGCCCTTGCCAACGAGGTCATCGAGGCCATCTCCATCGGCTCCGAGTCACTGCCCTACGGAGCTCCCGATCCGAGGCCGCGCCATGGGCGAGTCGAGGTCCCGATCGGCGGCCTCGACGACGACGGCCTCGTCAGCCTCTCGACGGAAGGTGCCCTCTCCCTCAACCTCACCGAGATGAAGGAGGTGCAGGCGCACTACGCCGCCGAGGGGCGCGAGCCGAGCCTCTGCGAGTTGGAGACCATCGCGCAGACCTGGAGCGAGCACTGCCAGCACAAGACCTTCCGCGGCGTGATCGAGATGGACGGTGAGGTGATCGACAACCTCCTGAAGTCCACCATCGCCAAGGCCACCTTCGACCTCGACAAGGACTGGTGCGTCAGCGTCTTCCACGACAACGCCGGCATCGTCGAGTTCGAGCCGGACGTGGATCCCGAGCGCGGCGGCTGGTGCCTCGCGGTGAAGGTCGAGACCCACAACCACCCCAGCGCCATCGACCCCTACGGCGGCGCGGGTACCGGCATCGGAGGGGTCATCCGCGACATCCTCGGGGTCGGCCTCGGGGCGAAGCCCATCGCCAACACCGACGCGTTCTTCGTGGGTCCCACCGACCTCCCTGATGCGGACGTGCCCAAGGGCTCCATGCACCCCCGCCGCATCCTGCGCGGCGTGGTGGACGGCGTCAGGGACTACGGCAACCGAATGGGCATCCCCACGGTCTCTGGCGGGGTGTGGTTCCACGAGGGCTACGTCGGCAACCCGCTGGTCTACGCGGGGACCGTGGGCCTCATCCCGCGGGACTGCGCGACCAAGGAGGTCCACGCCGGCGACATCGTGGTCTCCGTCGGCGGGCGCACCGGCCGCGACGGGATCCACGGGGCGACCTTCTCCTCCATCGAACTCTCCGAGGAGAGCGAGATGGTCTCCGCCGCCGCGGTTCAGATCGGGGACCCGATCATGGAGAAGCGCGTCCTGGACGGGCTGCTGCGCGCCCGCGACCTCAAGCTCTACCGGGCCGTCACCGACTGCGGCGCAGGCGGCCTCTCCTCCGCCGTCGGAGAGATGGGCGCCGAGTGCGGCGCCGAGGTGGACCTCGAGAAGGTCCCCCTCAAGTACCCCGGCCTGACTCCTGAGGAGATCTGGATCAGCGAGGCCCAGGAGCGGATGGTCTTCGCGGTTCCGGCGGAGAACCTCGAGGAGTTCGTCGCCGTCTTCGAGTCCGAGGAGGTCGAGGCCTCGGCCATCGGGACCTACACCGACACCGGCCGCCTCGTGCTCCGGTACGAGGGGGAGGTCGTGGGTGACATGTCCATGCACTTCCTCCACGAGGGCACGCCCCGTCCCACCCGGCGCGCCGAGTGGATCGCGCCCGACCACGCAGACCCCGGGTGCCCCGGCCCCGGCGACACCGGGACCTTCGAGGGGGCAGACGAGCCCTGGAACGCCGCGCTCCTCGCGCTGCTCGCGCGGCCCAACATCGCCAGCAAGGAGTGGATCATCCGCCAGTACGACCACGAGGTGCAGGGCATGAGCGTCATCAAGCCGCTCAGCGGCGAGCGCGCCGACGCCCCCTCCGACGGCATCGTCCTGCGCCCGCTCCCCGACTCCCGCAAGGGCGTCGCCCTGGGCTGCGGGGCCAACCCCCGGTACGGCGTCCTCGACCCCGAGGCCATGGCCGAGGCGGTTATCGACGAGGCCATGCGCAACGTCGTCGCCTGCGGCGGAGACCCCGACCACACGGCCATCCTGGACAACTTCTCCTGGGGCAACTGCGACAAGCCCGATCGCCTCGGCGCGCTGGTGCACGCGAGCCGCGGGTGCTACTCGGCGGCGATGGCCTACGGGACCCCCTTCGTCTCCGGCAAGGACTCGCTCAACAACGAGTACCGCGTGGGGGACGAGACCCTGTCCATCCCCCCGACCCTGTACGTGACCGCCATGAGCCGGGTCCCGAGCGTGGCCAACGCCGTGACCATGGACGCCAAGCAGCCGGGCAACCTGCTGCTCCTGGTGGGCGTCACGAACGCCGAGCTTGGCGGCTCCGAGTGGCTGGACCTGCTCGGCCTCGACGGCGGCAGGGTGCCTCGCCCGGATCTCGAGCGAGCGCCCACCTGCCTCCGCAAGCTCCACGGTGCCACCAAGCTCCGTCAGATCCGGGCCTGCCACGACCTCTCCGAGGGAGGCCTCGCCGTCGCGGCGGCAGAGATGTGCATGGCCGGAGGCCACGGGGCGGACATCGACCTAGCGGTCATCGACCGCGAGGAGTTCGGCGAGGGCTACGACCCCGACGCGACGCTGCTCTTCTCCGAGTCGTGCACGCGCTTCCTGGTCGAGGTGGAGGCGGGCAAGAAGTTCAACTTCCAGACCAAGATGATGGGCATCGCCACCACCCCCATCGGGCGGGTCTCCAAGAAGGATCGACTCGTCATCAAGGGGGTCTCCGGCAAGACCCTCGTGGACCTCGGCGTCGAGGACCTACGGAGCGCCTTCCAGTCCGGCTTCCAGGGCTGAGGCCCAAACCTCGAGGGCGTCTCGCCTCCCGTCCCGACGACCTTCAGGGGAGGTAGCGGGACGCCCTGACCGAGAGCAGGGTGGCCAGCCCCGCGGGGAGGCTGCGCCAGGCGCGCTGGAGGATGAGCGTCTTGGGATTGGACGGGTTGAGGCTCGGAAGCGCCTGATCCCGAACACGCCGGATCTGGTAGTAGAGCTCCGCGGGCTCGAACCCCTGGCGGGCCTTGAACGCGAAGGCTCCGGACCCCTTACGGCTGCGACCGAAGTCGAACACCCGGTAGCCCGCGGAGACGGACCACTCCTGGAGAGCCATGTAGGTGAAGGCGCTCGCCTTGCAGCGGCGGTCCGCGTGGGCGGCTGACCCCGAGTAGTACGCCAGGACCTGGTCACGGAAGAGGAACGACATCACCGCCATGACCGGCTCGTCGCCGAGCTTGGTGAGGTGGATGGTCGCCCGCTCGGGGAAGATCGCGAGCAGCCGCGCGAAGAAGGTGGCCGGCAGGGCGGGTGAGCCCAGGGCCTGCTTGTTCTCGTGGAAGAGCCTGACGAGGTCACCCACGTACCAGCGGCCCTCGCGGAGGGTCAGCCCGTGGTGCTGTCGCGCCTTGCGGGCGTCAGCGCGCGCCTTCTTGGGCATCCGCTTGAGCACCTCATCGGGACTACTGGGGAGCTCTCGAATGAAGGTCGCGTGGAGGTCCAGGCGCTCGAAGCCCACGTCGATGTCCCGCTGGCACCTCAGCTCCAGGCGGCCGACCCGTTCGGACACCGCCAGCTCCTCCGCGGCGCGCACGAGCGCCAGCTCCACCTCCCGGTCCACCGCAGCAGGTCCGCCGTAGACAGCGTAGGCGTTGGAGATCAACGCACGGCCCCCGAACAGCCCGGCGCACTCCGTCAGCGGCAAGACACCGACGACGTCGCCTCCGCGCTCGGCCACGAGGGAACGGTCGCGGTGACCGAACTCCTCCACCACGGCACGGGTCCAACCCGTCAGGTGGAAGAACGTCCCGTGTTCGGCCGAGAGGACGAAGGCGTCCACGGCCCCCGCGTCCTCCGGGAGAGCCGCGCGCACGACGAGCGCACCGGGGCTACCCCCATCGACCGTGGCGTCGCTGGATGTATCGATCGTCGACCCCATCACTCGTAGATCCGCTCGATCCGATACTCCCGGACATTACGAGCCTGGGTGAACACGATGATCTCACCGACGAGGCCGAAGCCGACGATTTGGGCCCCCAGGACCCCCATGAGGACTCCCACGAGGAAGAACGGGGTCTTGTACAGGGAGAAGTCGCCGCTCCGGAGCGCCCACTCCACGAGCGCGACGCTGGCCAGCAGCCCGCCGGCGAACATCAAGGTCCCCCCGAGGGAACCGAAGAAGCGCAGCGGCTTGTGGGTGAAGCGCGCGAGGAACATCAGCCCGAGAACGTCGAGCGCGCGGCGCAGGTAGATCCCCGGTCCGAAGACGCTGTTGTCGCCCCACTCCGTGAGGTGACGGACGTCCACCTCGTCCACCCGGAAGCCCTGCCGATATGCGACCGCCGGGAGATAGCGGTACATGTTCCCGTAGATCGTCATCTGATCGAGGACCTCGCGCCGCATCACCCGCAGCGTGCTATTGAGGTCGTGGAAGCTCGCGCCCACTACCTTCCGGACGATCCAGTTGAAGGCGAAGGACTGCAGCTGATTGAGCTTCGAGTCGATCCGCGGCGTCCGGCGCGTCGTGACGAAGTCCGCCCCGTCGTCGATGCTCTCGAAGATCGCCTGCAGCCCGTCAGGGTCCGACTGAACGTAGGGCGGCGTGGTCAGGATCAGCCCGCCTCGGGCGTGGTCGAACGCGCTCGAGAGGCAGACCGACTCACCGAAGGCCTTGTGCAAGGCGATCGTCCGGACCTGATCACGGGTCTTCTCCTGGAGCGCGGTCGCGTGCTCCCAGAGGGCCCCCTTGATCCCGTCGAAGACCAGAATGCACTCCCACGTGTACCCGAGGCGCTCGAGGGTGGAGCCGAGTGCGCCGAGGACGCTTTCGATCTCGGCCTTCTGCGTCTGCACGGGGAAGACGATGGTCACGTCCGGCGCCGCGTTGGAGACCAGGACGGAGGCCTCGGCCTGCGCGGGTTGGATCACCTCGGTCATGCCACGCCCCCGGTCCTGACCGTGACAGGCCCACCGTCGGCGGTGCTGAGCGGACGGTCGCTCCTGCGGAAGAGCTTCACGACGAGCTCCGCGAGCAGGCCCAGCAGCACGAAGTACACCCCGGCGGAGGCCATGAGGCCGAGGGTGAATAGCGCCGCCTGCCCCCAGCCGCTATCGAAGGTGGGAGCGTTGGAGGTCATCAGGGCCGCGATGAAATAAAGGGGAGGCGTGACAACGAAGGGGATCGAGAGGAGCGTGAAGTACGGCAGCGGGCTCTTCGCGAAGGAGCTGAGCATCTTCATCGTCAGCAGGTCGAGCGCCACGCGCACGGCCCGGCCGATCCCGTACTTGCTGACCCCGTGGATGCGGGGCCGGTGGTGCACCACGATCTCCGAGATCCGGGCGCCGCTCGCGAGCGCCAGCACCGGAAGGAAGCGATGCTGCTCGGCGTAGATTGGGAGGTTCTCCACCAGCTCTCGCCGGAAGGCCTTGAGGGTGCAGCCGGTGTCGTGGACCGTGGCTCCTGTGAGACGCGCGATCAACCGGTTCGCGATGCGCGAGGGCACCTTGCGAAGCACGAGCCCGTCCTGCCGGTTCTTTCGCCACCCCACCACGATGTCGAAGCCCTCGTCGAGCTTGGCTACCAGCGCGGGGATGTCCGCGGGGTCATTCTGCAGGTCAGCATCGAGGGTGACCACGACCGCGCCGCGGCTGTGCTCGAAGCCGGCGCTCATGGCGGGGGTCTGTCCGAAGTTCCGCCTGAAGCGGACGACGCGGACGTGGGGGTCGGAGGCTCGGAGGTCCATGAGGACATCGAACGAGCGATCCTCGCTCCGATCGTCCACGTAGACCACCTCCCAGGTGATCCCCATGCCCCCCACGTGGCGCACGATCTCCTCGTGGAGCTTGGGCAGGTTCTCCTCCTCGTCGAAAACCGGGACCACCAGCGAGAGTCCCACGAGGGCGCCGCTGGTGTCGGCGCGCGCGTCCATGCTCTCTAGGGTGTCTTCGGGGGCCATCTGACTGCTTTCGTACCGGTGATTCCGCGCTCTGGGGCCCCTCAAGGGGGTTCTTCGACGCCAGGGGTGCCGCGACTATAGGGAGCCCGCGCCCCTGAGGGTCAGAGCAGCCCCCCCACTCTTCCCGTGCACCGGATTGGGGCGATCCCCATGGGAGGTCGCCCGCAGTCCTACGATCCTGCGTGGGGATCGGGACTGGCCATCCGTAGACTGTGCCCATGGCTCGCGCCCGGATCATCGTCCTCTCCTCCCCCCGCCTCGTCCGGCTGGACGGCCTCCTGGTGGCCTCAGGGGCAAATCAAGGCCGGGTGGAACGGGTGGACGACGCCATGGAGTTGTTCGAGATCGACGCCGCGGCGGGGGCGTTGCTGGTGGCCGACCTGAAGGACGTCCCTTTCGCCGACGCCGGGCTCCTGCGGCGCTGGCAGGAGGGCCATCCAGGAAGCCGCATCCTGTGGATCGGAGGTGAAGCGGAAAGCGAGGCCGCGTTCGACGACGCCGGCATCCGTGGGGCGAGGCTCCCCTGGCCCATCGACGTGGAGTCCCTGGAGGAGCTCGCCGGGGGCGCGACCCCACGGGCTGCCAGGTCTGAAGCCGAGCGATCCCCGGCGCCTGCTGCCGCCGCCGCGATGCCCGGGTCACGGGAGGCCGAGCATCGTCAGGCGCCCCGCTCCGACGGAGCCTCTCTGCCGGAAGCCCACGACAACCTGGACCCCGATGACCGGCGCGATGTGGAGCTGAGTGAGATCGAGTCCATCCTAGGCCACGGCCAGACCGCCGAGGCGGCTGGAGCACCTGCTGCCGCCGATTGGACCCACGGCACGACCGAGCCGCCGCCCTTCGAGGACGGCGTCGCCGCCGAGGTCATGGCCGGTGAGGGGACGCCGTACCAGCACGCCCCAGCCGAGCGGCCGCGCTCCGCCTTCCTGCGTGCCCCGACCTCCCAGGCGGAGCGCCCGATCCCCGTCCCGGAGTCCACGCTCCGCGGGCCCGCCCCCGCCCTCCAGGCGCAAGGCCTCGCCGGGATCGCGCCGGAGGAGAGCGCGGCCCCCATCGAGTCCGCCGACGCCGACGCCCACTCCCTGGATGGGCCGCTGCTCACCGACGAGGAGATCGAGGCCTTCTTCGGGGAGAGCGATGACTTCGTGATCCCCGCCATGGAGCCGGCGGGTCGCGAGGCTCCGGTCGAAGACCCCGACGCACCGCTACTGGACGGGCCGCGTGAGGAGGCCCCGCTGGAGAGCGAGGCCGCGAAGGGCACCCTGGCGGAGGGGTCTGACGCCGCGCCGTCGCCCGCCGCCCCCTCGGCCCATGGTGTCCAGGAGACCGACGCCGCGGCGACGGACTCCCGGCGCCCCGCCTGGCTGAAGGACCAGATCGCTGACCTCGCGGACATCGTCCAGGCCCTCGACCTGACCGCGCGCTCGACCCACGCCCACCTCGGCCTCGAGCGCGAGCTGGGCCAGCTCCGGCAATTCACGAGGACCATCGGCTACGTCGCCGCCCCGCCGCCCCGCGGCGAGCAGGCCTTCGACCTCGGCGTCCTCCTCGAGGAACAGCTCGGGGCCCTCGCCGGTCAATCCCCCGACGCCCCCCGGATCCTCTTCCGCTCCCGGGTGGACGGGGCCCCGATCGAGGCGGACAAGCTGCTGGTCACCATGGCCTTGGAGGCACTGCTGCTCACCGCGGTCGGGTGCGCCGGCCCCGGGGACGTCATCCGTGTGTCCATCGACGCCGGAGACGACGGCGCCCCCTGCATCCACATCCGCTTCCCCGCGGGCCCCATGGCCGACCTCTCCCCGGCCGAGGCGATCCAGCCCTATGCCCTCAGGGCACGGCTCCCCGACATCGGCGCCAACGCCCTGGCCGCCGCCGGCGCCATCGCCGTCGGGCAGGGGGGTGACCTCGTCCTGCGGGACGAGGACGGCGGCCACCGGGTGTTTGATGTCTCATTCTCGGGCGCGCCCCGCGCCTGATCCCAGAGACGAGGACAGCGCCGCCACGGGAGGCTCCCCTGGCCAGGTCCCTGTTCAGGCAACGGGACACGGATGTCGAAAGAGATCGACATGGAAGGTCATGTCGAAGACGCTCATCACAGCCCCCCCCATTCAAGCATCGGGCCCGACCTGAGCTTCGCGCCCCGCCCTTACCCGCGGCGGGCGCCCGGCGAGTCCATCCTGCGCGGCCGTCGGGTCCTGGTCATCGACGGTGACGTCCAGCGCGGGCGCCGCACCTGCGCCATGCTCGCCGAGCGGTCCGCCGCCGGTCGCCACCACGCCGGAGACGAGACCCTGGGCGCCCTGCTCGCAGGTCCGGACCGCTACGAGGCGATCCTCGTCCGGGCCGAGGACGCGGACGACGAGGATGTGCTGGCCCTCGCCAACGTGGACGGTCGGCCGGCCGTGGTCCTCATCGGCGACACCGCCCGAGCCGAGGCCCTGGGCGTCACCGCGACCACGGCGGCCCCGTCCGACGCCGACCTCGTGGTCGCCACGGCCAGGGCGCTGGAGCGGCACTCCCTCGCCCGCGAGAACGAGTCCCTCCGTGAACAGCTGGACGAGCGGTATTCCTTCGGGAGCATCAAGACGAGGGACACCAAGCTGAAGCAGGCCCTGCGCATCCTCGAGTCGGTGGCCGACACCCGGGCCACGGTCCTCCTCTTGGGAGAGACTGGCACGGGCAAGTCGCTCATGGCGAGGACCCTGCACCAGACCTCGAGCCGCCGCGCGGGGCCGTTCGTCGAAGTCAACTGCGGCGCGCTGCCCGCAGGCCTGCTCGAGTCCGAGCTCTTTGGTCACGCCAAGGGCGCCTTCACCGGCGCGGCCCAGGACCGCGCCGGGCGCTTCGAGGCCGCCGACGGCGGCACGATCTTCCTGGACGAGGTCGACTCCGCGCCCCTCGAGCTTCAGGTCAAGCTCCTGCGGGCCGTTCAGGATCGCGCCTTCGAGCGCGTGGGTGAGTCCAAGACCCGCACCTCGGACGTCCGTATCGTCGCCGCAACCAACGCAGACCTCGAGGCGAAGGTCGAGGCCGGGGAGTTCCGGGAGGACCTCCTCTGGCGCCTGCGGGTCGTCGAGGTCGCACTGCCCCCCCTCCGGGAGCGGCCGGGAGACCTGGCCTCCCTCGCCAGCGGGTTCGTCAATCGCTTCGCCGCCGAGTACCACAAGCCCATCCGCGGGATCTCACCGGCCGCCCTCCGGGTCCTCGCGTCGGCGCGCTTCCCCGGCAACGTCCGCCAGCTCGAGCACTCCCTCGAGCGCGCGGTGATCCTCTCGGGCGACGGCGATCCCGGAGGCGCCAGGGGCCTCCTCGACGTCTCGAACCTGGGCCAGGATCTCCTTCAAGAGGCCGCGTCGTCCACGTCGAACGCGCCCGCAGGCTCCATCCCGGCGGGCCTCGAGTGGCTCTCGGACCTGACCCGGGCCATCCCGCTTCGGGTTGCCCTTGAGGGCCCGGAGAAGCTCCTCATCGAGCGCTCACTGGCTCGAAATGAGGGCCGCCGTGATCGCGCCGCCGCGGAGCTGGGAATCAACCGCTCGACTCTCTTCAACAAGATGCGCAAGTACCGCCTCCTCGACGTCAACTTCAGCTCGCAGCGCGCGTAATCTCTCGGAGCATTTCTATGAAGTGGACCAGCGCAACGGCCCTGATCGCCGCCCTCTCCGCTGCCGCAGCGGGGACCACCTACGTCCTCACCCGGCGCCCCGTCGGTCCCGCCGAGATCGTCCGAGGGGTCCGGGAGGACATGGACTCCGTGACCTTCCAGCAGCGAGCGGCGCTCCTGCAACTGAATGAAGCCCTGGCCGCCGCCGAGAAGCGCCGTGACGATGATCTGACGGTCGCGATCCTCAGCACGAGGGCTGAGGTTCACCTGCAGCTCGAAGACAACGCGCGGGTCCTCGACGACCTGTCGAGGATCGAGACCATTCGCCCAGGCGACTTCGCACTGCAGCTGCGCATCGCCAGCCTGATTGCCTCCATGGGCGACGAGGCCGGAGCCATCGAGAAAACCAAGGCCGTGATCACCAAGCGCCCGCGACACGCCGCTGCGTGGGCTTTCCTTGGCGAGCTGGAGTTGAAGGTCGCACGATCCGTGCTCCAACCCACGCTGGACACCATCGAAGAGACGATGTCTCGGGAGTCCGCCGGGATCGTCACCGAGCGGCTGATCAACTTGGCCAACCGGGAACCCAACGATCCGGAGCTGCCGAAAGTCGAATTCGAGCTCAGCGCCGCGATCCCCGTGACGGCGGGGGGGGACTTCGTGTTCCTCGCGAAGCAGAACGCGCTGAGCGCGCGGGGGCGGTACCTGGATGCGCGCGCGGCCTTCGCGAGGTCGATTCAACTCGACCCGAAGGCGGACCGAGTCCTCGCCATGGGCGAGACCCTCATCGCCGCAGGTCAGGGGCCGCTGGCCACGAGCCTGCTCACCGCAGCCCTGGGCGTCCCCTCTCTCTCCAACTCCGGCCCCATTCGATTCCAGCTGCTCCGCCTACTGAAAGACTCCAACCGGATCGACGAGGCGCTCGCAGTGAACCGGCAGACAGATTGGTCCACGGTCGAGGACGAGCAGCACGTGGCTCTCGCGGCGCAGGTCCAGTACGAGGCCGAGGACTTCGCGCTCATCGGGCCCCTCGTCGCGAGGCTCGTTGAACTCGATGACCGAGAGGGCAAGCACTGGCTTTACTTCTACCAGAGCGCGAACGGGGTGAGGCAAGCGCTCAACAGGGGTGGGGAGCTCCCCGAGAAGCTGGCAATGAACCTCCGCAGGAACCTCAACCTCTTCATCAACAACCCGAATGGCTTCCTCGAGCCCTTCCCTGGCGCAACGGCAGAGGCCGGCTACTGGTTCGCGAGACTCGCCTCGATGCGCGGCGATACCGAGGACGAGATCTTCGGTCTGAATGTCGGATTCAGCCAACCGGGTAGCGCGACCGCTGCTGGGAAGGCACAGATGGCCCGCGCCCTTCAGAAGAGATCTTCCGTTCCCTGGCTTCAGGTCGAAATGGCCCTGAGTGACGCCATCGACCTCGACCCCGCGCGGAGCGCTGAGTTCCTCGAGGAGTGGCGCGAGGCGGGGCTCAGGAACATCCGGAGCAAAGGGATGACGATCAACAACCTCATCTCCGATGCCAAGAGCGTCAACAGCGCAGTGCCCAACGTCCGGGGCCTCGGACCGGCGGTTTACACCCTCCTCGCCGAGAAGCACCTGGGGGAGGGACGGAACTACTCGGCCCTCCAGGCCGCGAACCAGGCCCTGAAGGACCACCCCAGGCTGATCCCCGCCCTCGACGTGGCCATCTCTGCAAAGGTCGCAACTCCCAACCGGTACAACGTCGAGCGAGACATCGTCCGCCGCGTCGAACTCGCCGGCATCGACGCCAGCATCGAAGAGAGCATCGGTCGGCTCCCCAAGAATAGCCTCGTCGGAGATGACCTGATCGCCGCGATCAAGGTGGCGCCCGAGCGATTTGGCAAGTCGGCTGTTGCCCGCTGGTTCCTGGAGAACGGCGACTCCGCTCGAGCCCGGGCAGCCCTCGGCAAGGTGGACTCCATAAGCGCCCCCTATTCAATGCGCCTGCTGCGAGCTCAGACACTCTTCGAGCAGCAGAGCTTCTTGAAGGCGCTGGAGGTCATCACCGGGATGGAGTCCAGCCGAGCGCTCGACGAGGATGCAGCCATCCTCAAGGTCCGCCTGCTCCTCGAGTTGGACCGACCTGACTCGATCCCACAGGTCGTACGGCAGCTGGACGCGATCGAGGCCTCCCCCTCCACCTACCTGCGGCTGGCGGATCTGCTCATGGGCCAGGGGCAGGCGGACCTTTCCCTCGACATCGTCGACCGCCTCGACCAGGATCCGAAGACCCGAACCCCCGAGTTCTATCGGCGCCGGATCCTCGTGGACATCTTGACCGCGAAGGAACGCGGCGTGGAGCGCGCGAGGGAGTCGATCGAGCGCTCCGAGGCTTACCTCCAGGATGGCACCCCGGAGATCGCCTCGATCCTGTTGGCCGTCAGCAGGCGTAAGTGGACCGGCATCCCCGCGCAGATTGAGCGCCTGCGCCGCTCATCCTTCGCGCTCACGCCGCAGAAGGAGGTGGCGCTCGTGCTGCTGGAAGAGCGCCTCGAGGCCGGTCGACGCGCCGCCCAACGGAGCCTCGAGGACGCTCCCCGGAGCCCCATGTGGGCACTCGTCGCCGCCGCTGGCGACGCCATGGTCAAGGATCCGATTACGCTCCCCAATTGGTTCGGCCAGAGCGCCGTCTCCGACGCCCAACGACTCTTGCTCGGTTCAGTCGGCCGGGCCTCCCGGGATCCGCGCGAGACCCTGGCCATGCTCCTCATCGTGGATCGCCCGGAGTGGTCCGCGTGGCTCCTCCCGATCATCGACAAGGTCGGCAAGGAAAGCGGGTCTAGAATCTGGTCCAACTACCTCAAGGCCACGGCCCTGGAGGCAAGCGGAGACGTCCCACGGCTGACCGCGACCGTCGACCGGCTGGTCAACAACCACAACCGATTCGGCCCGGCCCACGACTGGGCGGTGGAGCTCGCGAAGGCCAAGTATCCCGATGAGCCCCTGCGCCCCGAGGTGGTCAAGGCGCGCCGTATTCGCCTCGTGAGCCTGGGCCCGGAGCTCATCGAGGACCCCGTGGAGATCGCCCTCGCCAACGCAGGGAAGCTGGCCAACCTGATGAAGGACAATGCCGCGGCCGCGCAGGCTCTTGGCGAGGTCCTCGGGAACGCCGGGGAGGCCGAGGTCGAGGCGCAGCTGATCCTGGGCATCTTGAAGACCCGTGAGAACCAGTTCGCCGCAGCGGCGGAGTACCTCTTCCAGGCGGCCATGGGCGACCCGGGGGTCTTTCAGGAAATCGTGATCAACAGCCTCCTCCCCTTGCTGGAGCTAGCTGGTGAGGCCCGGGGGACGGGAGCGCGCAGGGGCGGCAGCGTCGGGCCCGAGCGCGTCCGTGAGATGCTCGACAAGCTCATCGAGAGGTATCCGCTCGACCCCATGGTCAAGCTCACCGACCTCAAACTCTCAGGCATCCCCCAGGAGGGTTGGGGCGAGATCGCCGAGGGCGCGCTCAAGAGCCTCTACAAGGAATCGGGCCGACAACCGCTCGAGGCGCTCCGGAGGGGCAGCACGCGGCCTTGGGTGGAGCTGCTCGTCGAAGTCAGGATTGAGCTCGCCTGGGAGATCATCAACCGAGACCTGGCGCACGAGCCGGGGAACCTGGAGCTCTGGAACCTACGGGCCCTGGTCGCGAGTGAGATGGACGACGACGAAGCAGCCGCAGAGATCTACCGGGCGCTCATGGGCACCAGCCCAAGCCAAGAAGTGGGCTACTCGCTTGCCGAGATCATGATCTCGCGGGGGGACCCCGTGAGCGATGTGCTCCGCGTCATTGCCGCTGCGGACTTAGCCGGTGGTGGCGGAGGACCCCGCTCGATCCTCTTGCAGAACATCACTCGCTCCCGGCACCTGGCCTTGCCACCGGCCACCCCCCGCGAGCCTCAGTTGGATGACCCGAATTTCAGCCAACGGATCAGGTCCTTCAAGGCGGCCACGGAAAGGCGATCGAAGGAACGCAGTGACATCATCCGTGCGTTTTCGAATCTGTGGGACCAGCGCGAAACCCCGAACTTCGGGATCGACGAGGCAGACCTTGGTGAGCGCTACCTCGATATGCTCCGGCAGCGCAACGTGGACCTGCTCACGCCAGAGGTGGCGGCCATGAAAGACCGTGATCCGAGTCGTCTCAGCAACGAGGCTCGGACTGCGCTCCTGGATCCAGTGACCGAGACCGTCCTCGAGGAACTCTCCAAGCAAGCGGGTGAACGCCCCTATCGTTCAGTGATGACGACCGCGCTCGCCGGACTCCACCAGAAGGCCCTCGAGGAAGCGGGCGGCCTCTGAGCGAACGGCTTCAGGGCCGACGGTCGAAGCTCGCTCTCGCACTACCTCCGATCAACGGTGGAGGGCGCCCGCTCCAACCAGCACCTCTCGCATCGTGCCGAAGTCCCAGGTCGCGAGCAGCTGGTCCAGCCGGTCGAGGCTCCGGCTGAGCCCGACGTAGTGCCGGAATTTCTTGAGGGGCGGCGCCGGAATGCGGGGCTGCTCGGGGTCGAACTCCCACGGGTGAAGGTAAATCGCCACCGGGCGGCCCATGCGGGTCACCTTGGCGATCGCGGCCCGGTGGATCGCGCCCGGCAGCAGGCGGAAGTAACCTCCCCCTCCGATCGGCAGGTTCTTGCCCGCGAACGGGAACGTCGTGACGGGGAACTCCACGATCGACCCGTGCTCGGTCGTCACGGTCGACACCCCGGGATCGAAGTCGGGCACGCCATAGGTGGGGTGCCGGACGGGGTGCACGCTGGAGTCGTAGAGGTAGCCGCGCTCCGCGAGCACATCGAAGGCCCACCAGGTCCTCCGGGTCAGCGTGAACGTCGACGCCCGGAACCCCACCGGACGGGGGACCCCCGCCGCCTCGATGGCCTCCTCCGTCCGTCGTAGGTGCTCGCGGAAGCCCTCCTTGCCCTCGAGGTCCCAGAGGAACTCGTGCTCCCAGCCGTGGCTCGCGATCTCGTGGCCCGCCTCGTGGCAGCGGCGTACAAGGTCCGGACGGCGCACGGCCACCCACCCCAAGAAGAACATCGTGGCCCGCGCCCCTCGGCGCTCGAGGAGCTCGAGCAGCCGATCCATGGCGAGGTCGATACGGGAGGGAACCGAGTCCCAGTCCTCCTTCGGAAAGGCCTCCTTCAGGTTCGCCACCTGGAAGAACTCCTCCACATCGAAGGAGAGGGCATGTGTGGGCGCGCCGGTCATGGATGGATCATCGGATCATCCGCGGGGAGGGCAAGCCCCATCGGCGAGTCCTCTTGCTGGGACAGCTGCCCTCAGGACCCAGCGGCGTCTCCCAGGACGCCCTCCAGGGCATCGAGGCTCGCGTCCCACGTGAGGTGACGGACGGATCGCCGCAGCTCCTGGGCGCCCGGAGGGCTCGCGAGGAGGGAGGCCAGCATGCCCCCCAGCATCTCCGGGGTCCTCCCCTCGGAGAGCATCCGGGGGTCGCTGATCAGCTCCCCCGTCCCGCCCGCGCGGGTCGCCAGGACCGGGCAGCCAGCGCTCAGGGCCTCGAGCACCACGTTCGGCCTGCCCTCCCGGTGGCTGGTCAAGAGCAGCATACTGGCGGCTCGATACCAGTCCACCAGCTCCTCCGGCGGGCGCTCTCCCTGGAGGCTCACCCGCTCCTCCACCCCGAGCTCGCGAGCGGCGCCCGCCACCGCCTCTGCCAGCGGCCCGCGGCCCACGAAGACGAGTCGCGCCGTCTCGGGAGCCCCCACGGCGAAGGCGCGCAGCGCGAGCAGCGGATCCTTGCGCTCGATCAGGTGACCCACGCAAAGCACGAGGGGGCCCTGGCCCTCCTGCTGGAGACGCTCCCTCGCGGCGGCCCTCGACCCAGGAGAGAAGTGAGCCGCGTCCACGCCGTTCGGTGTGAGGGCCTGAATAGACTTGGGCCCGCCCAGCTCGACCATGGCGTCGAGGAGGTCCTGGCTCACGGCCGTGAATCCGTTCGCCTCGGCGAGCCCTGCGGCGAGCGCCCCTGCGAGCCCAGGTACATCTCGCACCTGGAGCACGTCGCTCCCCCGACCGTTCACCAGGACAGGAATCCCTGCGCGCCGGAACACCCCCACCGCCGCCGCCGCGGGCCAGGCGTAGTCGCAGACCACGACCTCCGGCGCAGGAGTCCCCGCCCCCATCAGGGCTCGGGCACCCGTGGCCGCGAAGCGCGCCGCGTTGCCCGTCGCGCGCCCAGGGAGATGGACAAAGCGGGGTCGGCGTACCTCGACGCCCCCCCTGTCCTCGGTCCTGGGGATCCGCGCCAGGTAAGCGCGCCCATCCCCGAGCAGCGGAGCCAGCCAGCGCGGCCCCCAGGGCACTGGGTGGGCGAGCGTCACCTGGTGGCCCCTGGCCCGCAGTCCAAGCCACTTCCGCTCGGCGAAGATCCCCTCGAAGGGCCGCTCCGGGCACGGGTACAGGCTGGTCAGGACGCCGATCCTCATGGGCTCAGGCTCCGATTCGCGCGACCCCGTGACGGCGCCTCCAGGCGTCGAGCACCAGCAGGCTCCACAGCAACCGGTCGTGGTTCACGCCGCCGGACATGTGGGCGTCGAGGGTCGCGCGCAGGCGGCGGCGGTCGAACCAGTCCTCGGGGAGGCCCTCGACCGCGTCACGGGTCGCCTCCGCGAGGGGGCCGCGGATCCAGCCAGCGAGCGGCGTGTCAAAGCCCCGCTTCGCGCCGTCGAGGACCTCGCCCGCCACCGTTCCCCGGAGGGACTCCCTCAGGACGTGCTTGCCCCGGCCCGCGCGTACCTTGGAAGACGCGGGAGAATGGGCGAAGCGCTCGACGAAACGGTGATCGAGGAGCGGGACTCGCACCTCCAGGGAGACGGCCATGGAGGCTCGGTCGACCTTCGCCAGGATCCGATCCGGCAGCCACGTGTGGAAGTCCGCGTACTGGGCTCGGTAGAGGGGGCACTCGATGTCTGGCCGCGAGTAGTGGGCCTCGAACGCGTCGAACGGGTCGTGGTCCCCGAGCGCCTCTCGCAGGTCAGGCGCCAGGAGCGCTGCGGCGGCGTCGCGCTCCATGTGGGAGACGCTGCGCCAGTACGCGCGGGCTGGATCGTCGGCGGTGTTCGTGAGGAAGGTCTTCGCGCGGAACAACCGGGGCGCCCAGTCGAGCTTCGGATAGACCCGCCCGAGAGCTCCCATGACGCTCCGTCCGGCCCCGCCGACCGCCCGCCGGATCCGGTTCTCCGCCACGTCATGCACGTAGCGCCGATAGCCCCCGAAGATCTCGTCGCCGCCGTCGCCCGAGAGGGCCACGGTGACATGGCGACGGGCCACCTTCGAGACGAGCCAGGTGGGCACGGTCGAGGGGTCGGCGAGGGGCTCGTCGTAGAACCACGGCAGCTCGTCGATCGCCGCGCGGGGATCGGGCTCGAGGATCTCTGTGTGATGGACCGCCCCGAGCGTCGCGGCGGTCTCCTTGGCCAGACCGAGCTCGTCGTGGGACTTCTCCTGGAACCCCACGGTGCAGAGCACCGGCGCCTCTCCCGTGGCGTCCCGCATGGCGTGGGCCACCGCGTTGGAGTCGATACCGCCGGAGAGGAAGGCGCCGAGCGGTACCTCCGCGACCAGGCGGTCTTCAACCACGCGCCCGAGCCATTCCCGAACCTCCTCCTCAGCCGGCGCCTCGCGCAACTCGTCCTTGGGGAGGTCCCAGTAGCGCTGGATCCGCACGCCATCGCGAGGGTTCCAGGACAGCACGCTCCCCGCAGGCAGGCGCTGGATCCCGACCCAGGCGCTGTTCTGTCCGCCGACGTAGCCCTGCACGAGGTAGTCGAGGAGCGCCTCACGCCGCATCTCACGGTCCGTGACCCCGGCTGCGAGGATCGACTTCACCTCGCTCCCGAAGAAGATGCCATCGGAGGTCTCACACCAGTAAAGGGGCTTGATCCCGAGCCGGTCCCTGCCCAGCAGGATCCGCGGGCAATCCGGGTCACGCCAATCCGCGACCGCGAAGGCGAACATCCCCACCAGGGCCCTTGGGATCTCCAAGAGGTCGCCGGGCTCGCCCCCACCCGGCGGCACGCGCTCGCGGTAGAGGTGAAGGATCGTCTCGATGTCCGAGCCCGATTGGAACTCCGCTCCCCGCCCCTTCAGCTCCTCCCGGAGAGACTGGAAGTTGTAGACCTCCCCATTCCCCACGACCGCGAGGTCGCCCCTGGGCGCCTCGATCGGCTGGTGGCCCCCGACCACGTCGATGATCGACAGCCGACGGAAGCCGAGCCCGAAGGGCGCCCTCAGGCAGTAGCCCTCGTCGTCGGGGCCGCGGTGCACGAGGGTCCCATTCATCCGCTCGAGCATGGCCTTGTGCTCGACTTCGAAGCCCTCGGCAGTCGTCTTGGGCAAGAGCCCGAAGCCTGTGAATCCGCACATACAGCCCAGCGCTCCTAGAGGGAGCCCTCCCTTGAGGCGAAGCCAGCCCCGCCGCCGATCTGCCGCGGGGCGTTCCCTGCAGCGCGGAACCCGCGCCTGGCGCCGGGTTGCCGTCCGAACCCGTACTGCTCCTCGCGAACGAACGCCTGACCCTTCATAGCCCCCTCGCTGGCCGCCACGCGGGGCGACTCCAGCTCCGCCGTGGCGATGCTCTCGAACGCGATGACGATCGCGAAGTAGTGATAGATCAGGTCGAACTGGGCCCGGTTCAGGAAGGTGCTCCCGAAGATGAAGGTCACCAGTGCCCCCTCGATGGCCGTGCAGTAGGAGAGGATCCAGCTGCGCTCGTAGACCTTGGCCGCTCTTCGCCGGAGCCGCTGCAGGGCGATGACGGAGAGGATCAGCAGTGAGATGTAGCTGAGGAAGACCGGGGTCCCCGCCTCCGACCAGATCTGAAGGTAGGCGTTGTGCACGACGCGCGTGCCGCTCTGCGTCCCCGCGCGCGTGCCGTAGGTCAGATAGTTCGCCTGGAACTGGTCGAACCCCACGCCGAAGACCGGGTTGTCCTGGATCATCTGTCCCGCGATCTTCCAGGCCTTGAGTCGCCCCTGCGCAGATCCATCCGCCTCCACGTTCTGGAGGGTCCCGAGCCGCTCGAACATGCTCGACGGCAGCGCGAACAGCCCGATGAAGGCGAAGGCTGCCATGATCGCGAAGCCCGCGAAGCGGTTCTTCGATCGCCAGACCAGGACTAGGGTCGCCAGCACGCTCGAGAGGAAGCCACCCCGGGAGCGCGTGGCGAAGATGGAGATGTAGGTGAAGGGGATGAACACCTTCAGCCAGCGGCGGTAGTAGTTGTTCACCTCTGACGACGCGAGCCCAACGATGATCGGGATCCCCATGGCGAGGGCCAACGCGAAGTCGTTGTTGTCCAGCAGCATCCCTCCCGGGCCTCGGATGATCGGAGCGCCGCCGCTCAAGATCGCGCCGACGCCGTTCTTCATGCCGAAGAAGGCGAAGGAGATGCCGATGACCCACATCAGCGCCCTCAGGTGCTCGCGCCGCTGCACCACCATGGTCGTGAAGATCCCGACGAAGATGATCTTCACGAACTCGATGAAGCGCGGGTACAGGAACGCGTCCGCTCCGACGGCGACGAAGAGCCCGATGAAGGTCCAGATGGGCATGAACACCATCAGCCCGGTCCGGAAGTTCCAGATCGGCTTCGGCCGGTCCCGTTGGAAGAACCAGCCACTGACCATGGCCACCGCCAGGAACATGGACCAGCGCTGCCCCTTCGCGAAGCCCCAAGCGAGGTCCTGAACCCGCATGTAGGCGAACAGGGAGAAGGCCAGCATGCCCGCCATGGGCCGCTTGAACGCCACCGGGATCGCGCCCAGAGCGAAGAGTGCGACGATGAGATCGCGCATGGCCCCCTAGACCGAGCCCCTTACACAGAAACGGCCCGCTGCCAGCATCACATCAGCAGCTCGCGGAACTTGTCGATGGCCTTGACGACCTCGCCGTTGAGCGCTTCCGGGTCCGAGGACCACGCCCAGGTGACGAAGAGGACCGCCGAGACGAAGGCCATCGAGCCCCCACCCAGCGCGACCCGGGCCACGAACGCCCGGGCCCGCTCACGCCGCGTCCTGATGGCGTTGATCGTGCCGAGGACAGGGTGCGGCATGACACGCGACAGCTCCCGAGGCGACCGGAAGCAGTTCTTGCTGTACTCCAGCAGGATCGACAGCCCGAGCCCGAGGCCAAGCCCGAAGACGATGGCGCCGAAACTGATGGCCCAGGGGTTAGGAGAGGTGGGCCGGGTCGGCACGTTCGCCTCCTTCGTGACTTCGAAAGGGTCGCCTTGGCTACTCTCAAGGGTGTTCACCTCGACCTTGAGCGCCTCCACCTGGGCGGAGAGTGTTTGCTTGCTCATCTGGGCGACCAGCAGGTCCTCCGTCAACCCATCCAACTTCCGGAATGCTTCGTTCAAGGACTCGGTTCGCTGAAGCAGCTCGTTGAGCCGAACCTCTAGCTCATCCTTCCGCCGCGTCTTGATGCCGATTTGTACCTCGAGGGCGCGGAGTTCTTCGGTGAGCACGACGCGCCGCGAATTCGGGCGAACAACCTGCCGGGTGGAGAGCTGGTCCTCCCGCTCCGTACGTACGCGGTCGCGCTTCAATTTGAGCTTTTGGATCAGCCGCTCAGCTTGCCGTCGCGCGCTATGCCCGGGCGCCCAGCCCTTCGACTCGATGTCGAGTTCCGCCCGATTGATCTGTTCGTCCAGGGCGTTGAGCTCGAGGGAGAGCGGGTCGTCCTGCTCGAACTCGACGGCGTCATCGGGCGGCAGGCTGTCTCGCTCAGCGGTCTTGAACCTGAATTCATCCTCCGCCTCGCGGATCTCCTCCGTGAGCTCCGCAATCAGGACCTTGGCCTTGTCGCGCTCCGAGTACGCCAGCGGCTGACTGGTCACGGGCCCCTGGGGCGTCATGATCGCGGGCGGGAGCTGGTTCTCGTTGCGCTCCTGGTAAATCTGCTCGCGGAGGCTGTAGAGATCGAGGTCCAGTTCGTCGAGCCGTTTCTGTGCCTCCTTCAGGCTCACCTTCTTCTGTTCCTTTTCTCGACTGAGGACCTCACCGGTCCATTCTTTTCTCAGAGCTATCAGGAAAGCCGGCGCCTTGCTCTGGTCGGTGTGGGCGAAGGCGATGGTGACGGTTCGGCGGGCCGAGTTTCGACCAGAGCTCGCCACGCTGACCGCGAGGGACGGGAGGACCTTCTCCTTGATGAAGTCTTCCTTGTCCGTTCCATTGAGACCCTGGAACTCCTTCCACTTGAGGGCGTCGAGAACCTTCTCGATCCGAGCGGGAGACTCCAACTCCTCCTTGGCGACCTGCCCCTCGGTCTCCGCGGTGTTCCGGCCGAATTCACCTGCGTCATCCCCGAGGTCCCGGATCATGACCTTGCACTCCGAGACGTACTTCTTCGGCACGATCACGGCATAGAACGTGCCCAGCGAACCGATGACGCACAGGGGCACCACGATCCACCAGACCCGGCGCTTGAGGACGCGGATGAACTCGTCAACCTGCCCCGCCGCTTCGACTTCAATCGCCATGGCTCAGAAGGCTCCGATTCCCCATGAGTTGAAGATGTCGCCGCCGAGGTCGTTCCTGCCTGCGCCGCCGCGGCCGTTCTGGCGCGCGCCGAAGAAGGCCGAGCTGATGGCCTGGACCACTGTCGTGAACGGATAGAGCAGCTGCCGGATGAAGTAGCCGAGCTCTGCCAGGACCGTCGGCGGCACCCAGATGATGTCGTTCTCCTCGAGCGTGTAGTTGGTCGTGGAGTCGCCGCGGGTGATGTCCCAGTAGTTCACGGGGAGCCGCAGCGGATCCTGCGGGTCGGCGCGGATCAGCATGATGCGTCCCAGGTTCGCTGAGTCGCGGTTCGGCTGGGCGTCGACCACGGCGTCGATGACGGTCTCGTTTCCAAGGAACTCGAACTCTCCCCCGTTCCTCACCTCGCCCAGGACCCAGAACACCTTGCTCGAGGTGGTGATATCCACCACGATCTCGGTCGGCGTCTCGTAGTAGGGCGAGTAACGCTCGGCGAGGACCGCCTCCAGGTCAGAGCGCGTGTAGCCCGCGACGTGGATTCGTCCCACTTCGGGGAGCAGGATCGTCCCGTCGATGTCCACCGTCGTGCCGAGGCTGAGCTCGGGGTGCGCGATGTCGGCGATTTGCACCTGGTCCCCGATGGTGAGGTAGTTCTCCTCCAGCGCGTTGCCGCTGTAGCGACGCCCGAAGCCCTCCTGGTTCATGTACTGAAGGGTCCGCTTGCTGGGCGCCGAGTGGCACGCCGCGAGACCACACGCCAGGAGCGCGATCAGGATCAACAGCGGCGAGGCCGCGTGGCGGGAGCTTGGGGTCAGGAATCGCATCTGTCAGCCAGGTCCGAGAGGTTGGCCTGGGGTCGGGAGGGCCGGGGTTCTTTTTATTCCATCGACCGGCGAGGGGGGCCGGGTTGATCCGAATCGGGACCGCTCCGACCCCTCCGTGGGGGCCTCGCCTCCGAGTCTATCCGCAGGGGCCCGTGACCCATTGTGATAGTCGAGGAAGCGAAGGTGCCGGGGCCCCTGAGGCCGCTCGTCAGGCGCCGTACTGCGACGCGTAGTAGTCGCGGTAGCTCCCCGAGCGCACGTTCTGTAGCCAGGCGTCGTTGTCCAGGTACCACTGCAGGGTCATGGGCAGCGCCTCTTCGAAGGTGTAACGGGGCTTCCAGCCCAGGGTCTCGTCGATCTTGCGGGCGTCGATGGCGTACCGGCGGTCGTGGCCCAGGCGATCGGTGACGTACTCGATCAACGACTCCGGCTTCCCGAGGTGCCCGAGGATGGCCCGGACGATCTCGATGTTCGGATACTCGTTGTGTCCGCCGATGTTGTACACGTCCCCCACCTGGCCACGCTCCTGGACCGCGAGGATGGCCTCGCAGTGATCGCGGACGTAGAGCCAGTCCCGGATCTGCATGCCGTCGCCATAGACCGGGAGGGCCTTGTCCTCGCGCGCGTTCGCGATCATCAGCGGGATGAGCTTCTCGGGGAACTGGTACGGCCCGTAGTTGTTGGAGCAGCGCGTGATGAGTGCGGGGAATCCGTGGGTCTCGTGCGCCGCGCGCACGAGCATGTCGCTGCCCGCCTTGCTCGCGGAGTATGGCGAGTTGGGCGAGAGCGGGGTCTCCTCGGTGAAGAAGCCTGTCTTCCCGAGGGTCCCGTACACCTCGTCCGTTGAGACGTGGACGAAGCGCTCCACGCCCCGCTCTCGCGCGGCGTCCAGCAGGATCTGAGTCCCGATGACGTTGGACTTGACGAAGGGGAGGCCGCTCGCGATGGACCGGTCCACGTGGCTCTCCGCGGCGAAGTGCACCACGTCGCTCACGCCGCTGTCGCCCCCGGCCGCGAAGGCCCTGGCCACGTCGTCCGCGCTGGTGATGTCCCCGTGGACGAAGGTGTACTCCGCGTCCCCCTCGACCCCCGTGAGGTTCTCGAGGTTGCCGGCGTAGGTGAGGGCGTCCAGGTTGATGACCCGCCAATCCGGCCGGTCCTCCCTGAGCATCTGGACGAAGTTGCTGCCGATGAACCCGGCTCCGCCGGTGACAAGAACGGTCCGTGTCATGAGGATTCGGTTCCCAGGTAAGTGAGGAGGGCGTCCTTCCAGGCCGCCATGGGCTTGCCACGCAGGCGCTCCAGCTTGGAGCAGTCAAGGACGCTGTAGGCGGGCCGGGTCGCGGGACGCGGGAACTCGTCGGTGGTGCAGGGCTCCACCTCCACCCCCTCAATCTCGCTGGCATCGATGGTCGCCACGGCGAGGTCGTACCAGGAGCAAGCCCCGTCGCAGGCCGCGTGCCACACCCCCGGCTCCCCCGAGATCAGCACGTCCCAGAGGGCGGGCGCCAGCTCCAGGGTCGAGGTGGGCGAACCCACCTGATCGCTGACCACCTTGAGGCGGTCCCGCTCCTTGGCGAGCCGCTGCATCGTGTGCGGGAAGTGGCTCCCTCGCGGCCCGTAGAGCCACTGGGTCCGAACCACCTTGGCCCCATCAGGGTGGGCCGCGAGGGCCTGGGCCTCTCCGTCCAGCTTGGTCGCCCCGTACACCGACTGCGGGCTCGTGGCCGCGTCCTCGGTGTAGGGCGTGGAGGCGTCGCCGTCGAAGACGAAGTCGGTGCTGACCAGCACCATGGGGATCCCGGCCGCCGCCGAGGCGCGAGCGAGGACCCCGCACGCGTCCCCGTTGATGGCAGCCGCCAGCTCGGGCTCCTCCTCGGCGCGGTCCACCGCCGTGTAGGCCGCCGTGTGGATGACACCGTCGATGGGAGCCAGCTGGGCGAACAGGGCGTCGACCTGCCCGGCGTCCGTGAGGTCGACCCCGGGGACGTCGACCCCTGGCGCCTCGCGCATATCGGTCCCCAGGGCCTCGATGTCATCGGGGACCGCGAGGAGCACCTGGCTCCCGAGCATGCCTGCGCCCCCGGTCACGAGGACCCGTCTGGGTCGCGCGCTCGCCTCAGGCGCCGCTGCGCTGCTGTTGCCGTTGTCTGCCATGGATCAGGTGTTCCATCCGGCCCCGTGGGCCGAGGGGAGGTCCTCAGCCCGTCTTGGTGGCGCCGCGGAGCCTGCGGATCGTCGGCCGGTCATGGACCGACATCAGATGGTTGTGGAGGGTCGTGGGCCGCGGCGAGGGCTGCGGTCCAGGGCCGCCTGCGAGGGGGACGCCTTTCACGGGTAGGAAAGTGGGGATCGCGCGGGATCGAAATCGCCAGGGGGAGAGAGGGAGAACGTGGTCCGAATCCGGCCGGCGCGGTTCATGGAAGGGAGGTCGTCAACAGGCCGTCCGGCGCTGGAACGATACCGTCCTGAGTCCCCCGGGTGGCCAACTTGGTGAGCCTCAGATCGAGGCGCTCGACCCGCCTGGATCCATGGCGTTTTCCCTGTACCAGGCCACGAAGCGCTTGAGCCCCTCGGCGACCTTGGTGCTCGGCGCATATCCGAGTTCCTTTCGGGCCTTGGACGTGTCCGCGAAGGTGATCAATACATCCCCGGGCTGCATGGGGCGACGGTCCAGGATGGGCTCCACGCCGCATGCGTCGCCGATCATCGCCACGAGCTCCGACAGGGAGGTCGTCTCGGACTCGCCGAGGTTGTAGATCTCGTAGCCCTCGCAGCGGTCGATGGACCGCACCACGCCGTCCACGATGTCGTCCACGTAGGTGTAGTCCCGCCTTGTGCTCCCGTCCCCGAAGAAGGGGAGCGGCTCGCCCTCCAGCGTCATGCGCACGAACTTGTGGATCGCCATCTCAGGGCGCTGGCGGGGCCCGAAGACCGTGAAGAAGCGCAGGCAGGTGGTCGGGATCCCGTAGAGGTGGTGGTGCGTGTAGCAGAGCAGCTCGCCCGACCGCTTGGTCGCCGCGTACGGAGAGACCGGCCGGGGCACGTCGGCGGACTCCTTGAAGGGAACGTCCGTGTTGCCCCCGTAGACCGAGGAGGACGAGGCGAACACGAAGCGGGTCTGGGGCCGCTTGCGGAGTTCCTCGAGGAGCACCATGGTGCCCCGGAGGTTGACGTCCTGGTAGTGGAGCGGATCCTCGAGGGAGGGGCGCACCCCCGCCATGGCCGCGAGGTGAACCACGGCGTCGAAGTCCCGCTCGAAGAGCCGGCCCACCAGGGCCTCGTCACGGATGTCCCCCTCGACGAAGTCCACGGGTCCCTCCCCCATGGGCATCCCAGCGGTGCGCTCGATGCTCGAGAGATTGCCCCGCTTGATGGCGGGGTCGTAGAAGTCGTTGAGGGAGTCGAGTATCACCACCTCATCCCCGCGCTTCACGAGCGCTTCCACGAGGTGCGAGCCGATGAACCCGGCGCCGCCGGTGACGAGGATCTTCATGGGGAGGATGGGAGGACAATCGCAGCCGACGCGATGGACGGCGCTGGGGTCACTCGACGGTCACGCTCTTGGCGAGGTTGCGCGGCTTGTCGATGTCGCAGCCGTGGATCTCGGCGATGTGATACGAGATGAGCTGCAGGGGGATGGTGTTCAGGATGGGCGAGAGCCACTCCGAGGAGCGCGGCACCGGCACGTAGGAGTCGGCGATCGCGTGGCTCGCGCCGTCGGAGCCCACGCTGACGGTGACGCCCCCCCGCGCCTTGACCTGCTCGATGTTCGAGCGGGTCTTCTCCGCCACCTGGCCCTCCGCGTTGATCACGAGGACGGCCATGCCGGGGTCGATGAGGGCGATGGGCCCGTGCTTCATCTCCCCCGCCGCATAGCCCTCGGCGTGGACGTAGGCGATCTCCTTGAGCTTGAGCGCCCCTTCCAGGGCCACCGGGAAGTTCACGCCGCGGCCCAGGAACAGGAAGCCACGGGCGCCGGCGTGGGTGCGAGCCGCATCCCGCGTCCGCGCAACGGACTCGGCCGTGAGCAGGGACTCGACCTTCGGGCGGAGCTCCGAGAGTTCAGTGAGCAGCACGCGGCCCTCGTCGGCCGACATGGTCCCGCGGCTGCGGGCGATCCGCACGGCGAGGAGTACCGCCGCGGTGAGCTGCGCCGTGAAGGCCTTGGTGCTGGCGACCCCGATCTCGGGGCCCGCGTGGGTGAGGATCGTGGCTTCGGACTCTCGGACCTGGGAGGACCCCGCCACGTTGCAGATGGAGGCCACCCTGGCCCCCAGCTCCCTCGCCAGCCGGGTGGCCCCGAGGGTGTCGGCGGTCTCGCCGGACTGGGTGATGGCCAGGGCCACGGTCCCGGGGGCGACCCGGGGCGAGCGGTAGCGGAACTCCGAGGCGAAGTCGAACTCCACCGGGAGCCCGGCGAGCCCCTCGATCAGGTAGCGGGCGATCTGGCCGGCGTGGAGCGCGGTCCCGCAGCCCAGGATCTGGATACGCTCGATGGAGCTGCAGAAGGCGTCGTCGAAGGCGCCCCCCTCGAAGCGAACGTCGCCCGCCGCGAGGTCGATGCGGTCCATGCAGGTGCGCTCGATCACCTCCGGCTGCTCGTGGATCTCCTTGAGCATGAAGTGGGGATACCCGCCGCGCCCGGAGTCCGAGGGGTCCCACTCCACCTCCCGCACGGGCCGCTCGACGGCCTCGCCGGCAGCGTCGGTGACCGTGAGGCGACCCGGCTCGAGCTGCGCCAGGTCCCCGTCCTCCAGGTAGACGACCTGGCGGGTGTGCGGGACCAGGCCGAGCACGTCGGAGGAGAGGTATCCCCCCTCCTCGGTGGTCCCTACCACGAGCGGAGGCCCCTGGCGCATGGCGAGGAGACAGGTCCCGTCGTCCGTGCTCGCCAGCACGGCGATGGCGTAGTAGCCAGACACTCTCCCGAGGGCACGACGCATGGCTCGCATCAGCGCCGCCCGGTCCGTTCCCTCCTCGGCCCAGGTCTGGTCGATGAGCCGGGCGAGCACCTCGGTGTCGGTCTCCGAGAGGAAGGTCTCCCCGCGCTCGAGGAGCTCCCGCTTCAGCAGCGCGTAGTTCTCGATGATCCCGTTGTGCACCACCGCCACGCGGCCCGAGGCGCCCGTGTGCGGGTGGGAGTTCACGTCGCTCGGCACCCCGTGGGTGGCCCAGCGGGTGTGCCCGATCCCGGCCACCCCGCCGTCCAGGGCGCCGTCCTCCAGGGCCTCCTCCAGGTTGGAGAGCCGGCCGCGGCGCTTGCGGACGCGGAGCTCCCCGTCCACCACCGCGGCGATCCCGGCGCTGTCATATCCACGGTACTCCAGCACCGAGAGCCCCTTCACGAGGCCCGGCACCACATCTCCACTCGCAACGTAGGCTCCGACGATTCCACACATGGCAGGAAGCTGGCCTCAGGCCCCAGGCGCTGCCTCGTGCGCCTCGACCTTGGTTCGGAAGTACTCGAGGGTGCGGCGGAGTCCGGTGTCGAGGTCGACGCTCGGCTCCCAGCCCAGGATGGTCCGGGCCTTGGTGATGTCAGGCTGCCGCACCTTGGGGTCGTCCTCCGGGAGGTCGCGGAAGGAGATCTCGGAGGCGGAGCCGGTGAGCTCCACCACCTTGCGGGCGAACTCGAGGATCGTCATCTCGGCGGGGTTGCCGATGTTCGTGGGCTCGGGCTCGTCCGAGTTGAGGAGGCGCCAGATCCCCTCCACGAGGTCGTCCACGTAGCAGAACGAGCGGGTCTGGGAACCGTCTCCGAAGACCGTGATCGGTCGGCCCTCCAGGGCCTGGGACATGAACGCCGGGAGCGCGCGGCCATCGTTGAGTCGCATGCGCGGGCCGTAGGTGTTGAAGATGCGGATGATGCGCGTCTCGACCCCGTGGAAGCGGTGGTAGGCCATGGTCATGGCCTCGGCGAAGCGCTTGGCCTCGTCGTAGACGCCCCTGGGCCCCACCGGGTTCACGTTGCCCCAGTAGGACTCCTTCTGGGGGTGCTCCTCCGGGTCGCCGTAGCACTCCGAGGTGGAGGCGAGCAGGAAGCGCGCGCCCTTCTCCCGGGCGAGGCCCAGGGCCTTGTGGGTCCCAAGGGAGCCGACCTTGAGGGTCTGGATCGGCAGCTCGAGATAGTCGATGGGGCTCGCCGGAGAGGCGAAGTGCAGGACCGCGTCGAGGCGACCGGGGACGTGGATGAACTCCGTCACGTCCTGGTGCATGAAGAGGAACTCGTCCCGGCCGAACAGGTGCTCGATGTTGTCGAGGGACCCGGTGACCAGGTTGTCCATGCAGATGACCGCATAGCCCTCCGCGAGGAAGCGCTCGCAGAGGTGGCTACCGAGGAACCCGGCGCCGCCGGTGATGAGGACTCGTTTCATGTTTTCGGAGAGGGCAGTGTGCCGCCGGATCGGCGACGGCTCCCACGGCGTTCCTGGCCGGGGATGGGGCAGGATTTCCATGGTCTAGGTCACTGGTCGCCGTCCGCGGCGCCGAGCGACTCGAGGCGGACCTCATCGCCGGGGCGGAGCTGCAGGCGCAGGCCCAGGCCCTCGACCTCGCTGGTCCCCGTGGCGCGCAGCACGGTGCCGGCGCCCGAAGAGAGCACCTCCACCTCGCCGCGCAGGGCGATCCGGCCGGCGGAGGACTCCACGGCGCGGGTGGAGGGGTCCACCTCGAAGGGCGTCGAGAAGTCGCTGAGCAGGGCGAGCTCCACGGTCTCGCTGGGCTCGAGGCGGATCACCTCGTCCCGGTAGTCCACGCGGCCCACCTGGTTGGAGCGGTTCCGCACGCGGATCAGCCGATCGTGGATGGTCTCCACCGAGAAGGGGCCTGAGGAAGCCTCGAGGATCGCCCCGCCGGGGAGCTCCACCTGGCCGGTCTCCCCGAAGCTCACCGACGCCGCCGTCACGTCCAGCAGGGTGAACACGGGCTCTCGCCGGCTCTCGGAGCCAACCACGCCGGTGCCCCGACCGTGCAGCGCCACCTGGGTGTCGCCGGGCAGCAGCACCTCCGCGTAGCCCTCGGGCCCGGCGAAGACCCACGAACCGGCGGGGATCAGGGTCCGCTTCTCGTAGAAGGAGAGGTCGTAGACCGAGTTCGTCTCCGCGATCCGCACCCGGACAGGATCGGAGTGTCGGATGACGAAGGCCTCCTCAGCCCCGCGCCCGAAGGCCGACTTCGCCCCGTCCGGGAGGGGGTTGCTCTGGGGGGTGAGCATCCCCGGGAACTTCTGGGTGTCGAGGAAGCACCCGCTCAGGCCCGTCGCGAGGACCACGACGGAGACGGGGAGTCGAAGCGGGGATGAGATCATGGCTGGAGGAGGGACTCGGTCCCCCGGGCTCAGGCCCGGGGCTCGGCGACCCCGGCGGACGGGCCCGAGGCCCGCGGCGCCGCGGCGCTGAGGAAGCGCTCCAGGAACTTCGTGTCGTGTTCGGCCTTCTGGAACTCCCCCTGCTCCAGCACCTCGCGCTGGAGCGGAATCGTCGTCTTCGGGCCTTCGATCACGAATTCGTCGAGCGCGCGCATCATGGTACGGATCGCTTCCTCCCGCGTGGGGCGGTGGACGAGGAGCTTCCCGATCATGGAATCGTAGTTCGGCGGAATCCGGTAGCCGCTGTAGCAATGACTGTCGATCCTCACCGCAGGCCCACCGGGAGGCACGAAACTGGTGATGAGCCCCGGCTGCGGCTGGAAGTCCATGGCGGGGTCCTCGGCGTTGATGCGGCACTCGATCGCGTGCCCGCGGACCTGGATGTCCTTCTGGCGGTATCGGAGAGTCTCCCCCGAGGCCACGCGCAGCTGTTCCTGAATGAGATCGACGCCGGTCACCAGCTCGGTCACCGTGTGCTCCACCTGGATCCGCGCGTTGACCTCGATGAAGTAGAAGTGCCCGTCCCCGTCCACCAGGAACTCCACCGTCCCGGCGTTGTGGTAGTTCGACGACTTGGCCAGGCGCACCGCCGCGGCGCACATCTCCTTGCGCTGCTTCGGAGAGAGGATCGGTGAGGGCGACTCCTCGATCAGCTTCTGGTGGCGGCGCTGCACCGAGCAATCACGCTCCCCGAGGTGGATGACGTTGCCATGGCGGTCCCCGAGGATCTGAATCTCCACGTGCCGCCCCTTCTCGACGAACTTCTCGAGGTAGACAGTGTCATCCCCGAAGGCGGCCTTGGCCTCTGCCTGGGCCGCGCGCATACCGTGGAGCAGGCTCGGCTCGTTGCTGGCGACGCGCATCCCGCGTCCGCCGCCCCCCGAGGAGGCCTTGATCATGACCGGGTAGCCGATCTCCTGGGCGACCTTGGCCGCGGTGGCCTCGTCGCGTACAGGGCCGTCCGAGCCGGGCACCACGGGCACCTTCGCCGCGATCGCCATCTCACGGGCTCGGGCCTTGTTCCCGAGGTCCTCGATGGTCTTCGAGTCCGGCCCGATGAACTCGATCTTGCACGACCGGCAGACCTCGGCGAAATGCGCGTTCTCGGCCAGGAAGCCGTAGCCCGGGTGGATCGCCTCCACATCCGCGATCTCCGCCGCGGAGATGATGGAGGGGATGTCCAAGTAGCTCGCGCCGCTCGCGGCCGGACCAATGCAGATGGTCTCATCCGCCATCCGCAGATGGAGGGAGTCCGCGTCCGCCTGGCTGTAGACGGCGACCGTCTCGATGTTGAGTTCGCGGCACGCGCGGATGATGCGCTGCGCGATCTCCCCGCGGTTCGCGACGAGGATTCTCCGGAACATCAGCGCGTCTTGACGAGGAAGAGGGGCTGGCCGTATTCGACAGGCTCGCCGTTCTCGACGAGGATCTCGACGATCTCACCCGAGCACTCGGCCTTGATCTCGTTCATGACCTTCATCGCCTCGATGATGCAGACGACGCTCTCGTCCCCCACCCGGTCGCCGATCGCCGTGAAGGGATCGGCGTCGGGCGACGGCGAGGCGTAGAAGGTCCCGATCATGGGAGAGGTGATCTCCTCGACCCCAGCCGCGCGCGCGGGCGCCTCCGTGGAGGTCCCGTCCCCGCCGCCCAAGGGCCCAGCGGCTCCGCCGCTGGGCGCCGGGCCGGGCGCGGAGGCCCCCGGCATCATCATGACGGAGGGCTGGGCGTAGCTACCGGACGGGCCGCGACGCAGGTGCACCCTGAGGCCGGCCTTGTCGTCCTCGATCTCGAGTTCGTCGACCTCGCCTCGCTCCATGATCCGGACGAGGTTGCGGATGAGTTTCAGATCCATGTGGTCTCGGGGGCCGCTGGGCGGGCCCTCGGGTTGTTGACTGGCGGCTGGAAAGTGCTCGCAGAGCGGGGCGAACCGCGTCGCCCGCAGTGGCCGCCGAACGCCCTACCACCATAGCGCCCGCCGCAGCCCGGATCTGCCCCCTGGCCGCTCGCAATCGGGGACCAGATCGGCCTGGGGCCTTGAGGACGGCCCTGGGAGGGCCCAGGCGGCTCCCCTCAGCCCTCGCCCCGTCGCCAGTGGCCGCTCTTCCCACCTGATTTCTCGAGCAGCTCCACCGCCCCGAGGGAGATCGCCTTGGAGGCTCCCTTGGTCATGTCGTAGACGGTCAGGGCCGCAATGGAGGCCCCCACCATGGCCTCCATCTCGACCCCAGTCGGGCCGAAGCAGCAGGCCTCGCAGGTCACCTCAAGGGTGTCCGGCCCCGCGGTCGCGAAGCGGATGTCGACAACGTCGAGACCCAGGGGGTGACACATGGGGATCAGCTCCCCGGTGCGCTTGGCCGCGAGGACCCCCGCCACCCGGGCCACCTCCTCGATGGGGCCTTTGGGCCCGCCGCCCTCCATCACAACCTCGAGCAGGCCGGGAGGGAACTCCACCCGGGCGAGGGCCAAGGCGCGGCGATGCGTCGCAGCCTTGCCGGAAACGTCCACCATTCGGGACCTCGTGCCCCCGGATCCGGACTCGATATGCGACAGGCTACCCACGGGGCCCTGGCCCTCGTCGCCCCTCGTCCCGTGCTTCTGCTCGTCCATGGCCTGCCCGTCGGCGGTTTGATTTACGTCTCGGAGGACTCCCGCCGCCAATCGCGAGCCTAAGGAATCGTACAGTCGTCCGCGCGCGGCCGCCTACGGCTCGCGCTGGCACTCCCCGAAGGACGATACTTCCCCGAGCGCCCTCCCTGGCCGACCGCTTCTCGGCGCAGGGCCCCTCTTCTCCCTCCATCACCGCATGTTCTCAAGCGCCCTCCTCTGCCTCGCCGCCCTCCTGGGACCCGCCCCCCAGCCCGCGCTGGCCCCCGTGCCGGTCGCGCGCCCGGCCGCCCCACAGGACGAGGTCGACGCGATCCTGGATGACCGGCTCGAGGCCATCCGGGCCATGGACGCCGGAGGCATCTGGCGCGAGGCCGCCCGAGTCGGGGGGCTCCTGGACGAGGAGCTCGGCGCCGCCATGGACGCCACCCTGGACGCGCGCCTGCGAGCCGGAGAGAAGGACCCCCGGCGCCTGCTCTTCCTTGTGAGCCTGCGCCTCGATGGAGACGACGTGGACCACGGCCTCGTGGCCACGGCCGCCACCGGGGCGCTCGACGCCGAGGACCCGGACCTCGCCCGCGCGGCGGCGGACCTCCTCGGGGCCATCGCCCCGGAGATCTCGGACCGTGACGCCAAGGGAGAGGCTGCCGAGAAGCTCCTCCAGCGGGCCGGGGGCAAGGGAGACATCGAACTCCGCGTGGCCTGCGCCATCGCCGCCACACGGCTCGGACGCGGCTCACAGATCGCGTCGGCCCGGCGGGTGCTGGCGTCCTTCCTCGAGAGCTCCGACCCCAACCTCCGCGCGGCCGGCGCCCTGGGCTTCGCGGAGATCGGCGCTGTCCAAGAGGTGGATGGTGTCGAGGACGAGCTCTCACGGCTCTCACAGCTCCCCGGCGAATCCGGCCGGCTGGCGCGCGCCTACCTCGAGCAGCTGCGGCAGGACCGCTTCTACGAGTCCAGGCTCCGCCGCATGCGCCGGGAGGAGGGCAACCGCCGACTCGGAGGTGAAATGCCCAACGACCTCGCGCGGATCGAGCGCCTCATCGCGCTGATCCAGGAGCTTCACCTCGAGGGGGATACCGTGGACCGGGAGGCCCTCCTGGAGGCAGCCATGCAGGGCATGCTCAAGCGCCTCGACCGCCACTCGTCCTACTTCTCCTCCGAGTCCTACGAGAAGTTCGAGCAGGACCTCGAGGCGGAGTACGGGGGCATCGGCGCCTATGTGCAGAACGACCCCGACGACGGGCTCTTCACCATCACCCGACCGATCTACTCGGGCCCGGCCTACCGCGCGGGGCTCGGCACGGACGACAAGATCGTCCGTATCGGGGACTGGCCCACCGTGGGCGAGCCCACCGACGAGGTCATCAAGCGCCTCAAGGGCAAGCCGGGGACCGACGTGGACCTCTACATCTGGCGCCGCGGCATGGACGCGGGGCTGATCGACCGGCCGACCGACCAGATGAAGGTCTCGGTGGAGCGCGCCCAGATCAGCATCCCGTCGGTTCACAGCCAACTCCTCCCCGGCGACATCGGGCTGGTGGAGCTGCAGACCTTCAGCAGGAACGCCGCCCAGGACGTCTACGAGGCGATCCGCAAGCTCACCCGCGAGTCGGGCAAGGAGGAGCTGAACGGCGTGATCCTCGACCTGCGCAACAACACCGGGGGCCTTTTGACCCAGGCCCGTGAGGTGGCCGACCTCTTCCTCCCGGAGAAGCAGACCGTCGTGAAGACGGAGAGCCGCTTCCGGGACGCCAAGGTCTTCAAGACGCGCATGCCGGCCATCGTGTCCGAGGACATCCCCGTCGCCGTCCTCATCAACCGCTTCTCAGCGTCGGCCTCGGAGATCGTCTCCGGCGCCCTGCAGGACCTCGGCCGGGCCACGCTCGTGGGCCAGCGGTCCTTCGGCAAGGGCTCGGTGCAGTCCCTCATCCCCCTCGCCCCTGAGCGGGACGACGAGTACGGGGACGAGAACCGAAACGGGCGACGCGACAACTGGGAGCCGATCACCCGCGACTACGACGGGGACGGCGAGTTCGACTACGCCCCGCGCATCAAGCTCACCATCGAGCGCTACCTGCTCCCCCTCGGCCGCTCGATCCACCGCGAGCTGGACGAGGAGGGCAACATCCTGAGCGCGGGCGGCGTCTCCCCGGACATCGAGGTGGAGCCGCTCCGCCGCGAGTCATGGCGCCTCCTCGAGATGCGCCGGATCCAGGACACCCGCGCCCTGCGCGAGTGGGTCCTGGAGCGCTTCGACGAGGATCCTGAGACCATGGGCAAGCTCGCCTATTGCGACTTCGACGACCCCGAGCTCTATCCGGGCTTCGACGACCTCTACGCCTCGTTGGACACGTCCCTCCCGGAGGAAGACATCCGGTTCCTGCTGCGCATTGACGTCCGTCGCCGCTTCCAGGACCTGCGGGGCAGCGCCCTGCCCATGGGCGACTTCGCCGAGGACCTGCAGCTCCAGGCAGCCATCGAGGAGGTGCTGGCGAAGCGAGACCAGAGCCCGGACGGGATCGCGGAGTACAAGGCGACCTTCGTGGACCGAGAGGCCGAGGGGGACCGGGTCGCCAGCGCTCCCTCCCGCGTCCGGTCGCCCGAGCTGGCGCGTGCGCGCGAGTTGATGGCCCCCACAGAGGGTGGCGGGACCCTGAGCCCCGAATCGATGGCCGAACTCAGGGAGATCCTTGAGGGGCTGGACGGCGGCGGACGCTGACGCCCTGCGGGGTGGAGCGCCGCCCGCTCCCCCCCCCACCCTGGCTCCATCGCGACGCCGCCCCGGGCCTGTCCCAGCTTTCCGCGCCTGGGGCCTCCGCTGGGGCGCGGATGGGAATAATCTTCCGCTCCACACGGAGCTCCCGCCCACACGGAGCGCCCCTTCCCCTCATCGAACGCGACCAGCGAGGCCGATGAACAGGAGGGGTATTCCCCCCCCTCCCATGCTGCGCGTCCTACAGCACTACTTCCCCGTCCGCACCTTCCTCCTGGTCTCGGTGGAAGCGCTGCTGCTCTACGCCGTCATCACGGCGGGGATGACCCACCACCTGTGGGACCTCCTGGCCGATCCGGCGAGCAGCGAGCCAGAGAACCGGGAGGTGATGAGATCGCTGGGGGGTGAGAGCATGCTCCCCCGGGACGCCGCCTTCCACGCCGCGTTCTCGGCGGGCCTGGTGACGCTGACGCTCCTGCTCTCCATCGGGCTGAACCGTCTCTACGAGTTCCAGATCACCGCCTCCCGCTATGAGCGGGCCTCTCGCTTCGTGGAGTCCGCGGGCATCGGGATCGCGCTGTCGGTCGCCTTCGTGATCGTCAGCCACCTCTTGGGCGCCGACCTCGTCTACGCGTTTCCCGGCCTCTCGCTCTCCAGGAAGATCCAGATCCTCATCGGGACGGCCTCCACCGGGTTCGGCCTCCTGTACCTCGGGCGCTTCGCGTACCACGCTCTCATCCGCCGCGCTGACCTGGACGTGCGGGTGCTGATCCTCGGATCCCGTGGTCCGGCCCATGCGTTGGCGAACCAGATCATCGCCCACCCCGAGGCTGGCTTCCGGGTGGTGGGCCTCGTTCCGGAACCGACGTCCACCATCGACCGGCGCCGCTCGGACAAGATCGAGTCGCCCATCACCGCGTCCGAGGACGCCGCCTCCGATGCCACCCGAGCCCTCATCCTCGAGGGGGTCGACCTCCTCGGGCGGGAGCCCGGGAACTTGGACGCGTCCTCGGGGAACCTCGCACAGCGGGCTCCCGGGGAGGAGGGGCTCCCCGAGCTCCTTCAAAAGCTCAGGGTCGAGATGATCGTGGTGGCCCTCGAGGACCGACGCCTCACGCTCCCGATCGAGGACCTCCTCCGGGCCAGGCTCGCGGGCGTCGAGGTCCGAGAGCGCGAGGAGGTCTACGAGCAGGTCACGGGCAGGATCGCGGTCGCCGCCATGCGTCCCTCCTACCTCATCTTCAACGAGGGCTTCCGGCGGCACCCCTTCGCCGCTCTCCTGAAGCGCATGAACGACGTCGTGGTGGCGCTCATCATGCTCGTGCTCCTCTGGTGGGTGATGGCCATCGTAGCGGTCGTGGTGCGGCTGACCTCCCCCGGGCCGATCCTCTTCACCCAGGAGCGCGTCGGCCAGGACGGCCGCCCCTTCGTCCTGATGAAGTTCCGCTCCATGCGCGCCGATGCCGAGAAGCTGAGCGGCCCGGTGTGGGCGTCGGAGGACGACCCGCGCATCACACGCTTCGGGAAGTTCATGCGGAAGACGCGCCTGGACGAGCTGCCCCAGCTCTTCAACGTGCTGTCCGGCTCGATGTCCCTGGTCGGTCCCAGGCCCGAGCGGCAGCATTTCGTGGACCAGCTGGCAGCCCGCATCCCCTACTTCCGCCTGCGTCACATCGTGAAGCCCGGCGTCACCGGATGGGCCCAGACGAACTACCCGTACGGAAACACGGAAGAGGACGCGCTTCACAAGCTCCAATACGATCTGTTCTACATCAAGAACTACAGCGTCCTGTTCGACCTCTCGATCCTGATCTCCACGGTCAAGACGGTCGTCCTCCGCCGCGGCACCTGATCTCTTCATGCTCCAGGCACTCGCCATCTTCGCCGTCGGGCTCGCGGGCGGCCTCGCCCCGCTCTTCCTCAAGTGGAAGGAGAGGGGCCACCACGCCGCCCTCGCGTTCTCCACCGGCATCTTCCTCGGCGCGGTCTTCCTGCACCTCCTCCCCGTCATCGGTCAGGAGGCGAGCGCCGGACATGACCACGCCCAGGAGCAGGTCATCGACCTCACCCACGACCACGACGGGGACGGGGTCCCTGACCACGGGCCGGGCTCACCGGGCTACGAGGACGGGGAAGAGGACGGCCACGATCATGATCACGATCATGGAGCCCACGCCGGCCACGTTCATGGGCCGGTCGGGCCCTGGCTGTGGGTCCTAGTCGGCGTCCTCGGAGTCTTCCTCGTCGAGGCTCTCATGATCCCCGGCTCCACACACGGGCACGGCCACGGCCACAACGATGCCCAGCGACACGCGGCGGTGGGCTGGGCCGCGCTCGTTGGACTGAGCGTCCACTCCTTGACCGCGGGCGTCGCCCTCGCAGCGGTCCAGGGCGAGGCCCAGCTCGCCGGAGTCATGCTGCTCGCGATCCTGGCCCACAAGGGCTTCGAGTCATTCTCTCTTGCCTCGGTCTTCTCCATGACCGACATCGGGCGCGGTCGGCTCATCACTCTGCTGGTGGCCTTCTCGCTCATCACCCCCCTCGGCCTGCTGATGGGAGGCGCCCTTACGGGCCTGCTCGGTGCCAGTATCCCGATCCTCACCTCCCTCGCGGCCGGCACCTTCCTTTACGTCTGCCTCTGCGAGCTTCTCCCTGAGGTCTTCCACCAGCGTCAGGACAGTGCTCTGAAACTTGGCCTTCTGACCGCAGGGGTTACCTTGATGTGGGCGGTACACGCTCACGGGGGAATCTGAACGCCGTACCACGGCCCGCCCATGACGGAGATGCTCACAGAATGGTTCGAGGCGATCTGGATGGTCCTGGCCGAGTCAGGGCCCTACCTCCTCGTCGGCTTCACCATCGCGGGCTTCCTCGCGGTCTTCGTCCCCACCAGCTGGGTGGCGCGGCGGCTGGGCGGAGACGACACCCGTTCGGTGGCCACCGCAGCCCTGATCGGCGTTCCGGTCCCGCTCTGCTCGTGCTCCGTCATCCCCACAGCGACCCAGCTGCGCCGCTCCGGCGCCAGCCGCGGGGCCACCACCTCCTTCCTGATCTCGACGCCCGAGACGGGGGTCGACTCCATCGGCGCCACGTGGGCCCTGATGGACCCGTTGATGACGGTGATCCGGCCGCTAGCGGCGTTCATCACAGCCTTCGCCTCGGGGGTGACCGTGAATCTCTTCGGCGGCGAGGGCCCGGGGGCCGAGGAGCCCGGCGTCGCGGCCCCTGAGGCCACCGGCGGCTCCTGCTGCAGCCACACCACCGACACGGCCCCCGCGGACCATGGTGACCGCCACGATCACGATCACGATCACAGCCAGGATGCGCCTGAGGGCGGCTCCGTCTTCGGCCGCGCCATGCGGTATGCCTTCGGGACGCTGCTCGACGACCTGACCCCCTGGTTCATCGTCGGCTTCGCGATCTCGGCGACCATCGTCGTGGCGGTCCCCGACGGTTTCTTCGAGGGGACCCTCTTCACGGGTTGGACGGCCATGCTCGCGATGCTCATCGCCGGCGTGCCCCTCTACGTCTGCGCCACCGCCTCGACCCCCATCGCGGCCGCCATGATGGCCAAGGGTCTCGAGCCGGGCGCGGCGTTGGTCTTCCTGCTCGCGGGGCCGGCCACCAACGTCGCCACGATCCTCGTGGTGCGAGACCTCCTGGGGTCGCGCGCGCTGGCGTCCTACCTCGGGAGCATCGCGGTGGTCTCACTGCTGCTGGGCACCGCTGTCAACGTCCTGTACCCGGCCCTGGGCTTCGACCCGCGAGACATGGACGTCGCGCCGGGCGCCATGGAGCACGGCGTCATCTCCACCGTGTCCGGCCTGATCCTCGCCGCGCTCCTCCTCCGCTCCGCAATCAAGACCCGTGTCTCGGCCCGGTTCGCGGGCTGGATCCAGCTGGCGGGGCGCCCCCTCGGCCTCGACCTGACCTCCGCCCCCGCCCGCCAAGTCATGGGCGCAGCGGCGGCCGCGCTCTACCTCTCCTCTTCGCTCACCTCGGTGGGCCCTGGCGAGACGGTCTTCGTCGAGCGCTTCGGCCGGGTGGCGCAGGAGCACACTGCCCCTGGCCTGATCATCCACGCCCCCTGGCCCATCGATAAGACGGCAAGGGTCTCGACGTCGTTGATCCGGAGCGTGGAGTTCGGGATCGACCGCGTCCCGGTGGACGACAGTACGGTGGACGCCCTGGCCCTCATGGCCGAGCGCCGCCGGATCGCCGCGCTCGAGGCCGAGTCCGAGACCCTCACCAGCGACGGCCTGCTCCTCAGCGTCCGCTTCGGAGCACAGTACCGCGTCGAAGACGCGCGCCAATGGCGCTATGGCCAGAGCGGGCCAGAAGGCACCATCTCACGCCTGGCTCAGGACGCCCTGCGCCGCGCCGTCGCCACCCGAACCGCGGAGGAGGTCCTCGTGGGCGCCAGCGGCCCGTTCATCGCGGACGTCGAGCGGCGCCTGAGCGAAGACCTGGAGCAACGACAGATCGGCGCGAGCCTCGTCCGGGTCTTCCTGCACGACGTGCACGCACCCCCCGCTGTCCATGACGCCTACCGGGCGGTGGCGAGCGCCATGGAGGACGCCATCACGGCCGAGAAGAAGGCCCAGGTCAACCGCGTGGAGCGCCTCAGCCAAGCCCGCGCCGAGGCCCTCCGCGTCCGCTCCGACGCGCTCGCCGACCGCCTCAGCGAGGAGGCCTCCGCCGCCGGGGTAGCGTCGGCCTTCAAGGCCCTGGTGGAGGTTCACGGCGAGCATCCCTCCATCACGGAGCAGAGCATGCTGACGGACTCCTTCGAGCGCGCCATGCGGCCCGCGGACAACGGAGAGCGACGCGTCGTTCTGCCCCTCAGCGACAACATCAAGATCATCCCCCTCCTGGGGTCGGACGGGCCGCCGCCCCCCTCCGTCCTCGACGAGACCTTCAACCCCAGGCGTTGATCATGAACCGACCGACCACCGACGGCTTGCCCGCACGCACCGGCGCCGCCCGCTCCACTCTCCTCTGGCTGGGCGCGGCCGCGCTGGGGGCCGCCGGCTGGGCATGCACCTTCACGGTCCCCGAGGGGACCGTGGCTGTCGTCGCGCGCTTCGGCGACCCCGAGCGGCTCGTGGAGGATTCCGGCCTCCACTTCAAATGGCCGGCGCCCGCGGACGTCGTCTACCCCATCGACATCCGGACCCACCTGCTCGACCCTCCTGTGGCCGAGTTCCTGACCCTCGACCAGAAGAACGTCGAACTGGACGCCTTCGTCGCCTGGCGCGTGGACGACCCGCGGACCTTCCTGACCAGCCTGCGCACCCGGCAGAGCGCGGACGACCGGATCGGCGACCTGCTGCAGTCGGCGTTGATCGAGGTGCTCAAGCGCGGCCCCTTCTCGGACCTCGTGGGCGAGCCGGGCCGGGAACGCAACCTGGACGTGATCCGCCGGATGGCCACCGAGGAGGTTGCCCGGCGCTGCCAGGAGAACAGCTACGGCGTCGCGATCGAGTTCGTCGGGCTGGAGCGCATCACGTTCCCAGAGGACAACAAGGCCTCCGTCGAGCGGAGCATGCGAGCGGCCCGCGAGGGCTTCGCGGCCCAGTACCGCTCCGAGGGGAACGAGCGCGCCTCCAAGATCCAGACCGAGGCCAAGCTCGAGGAGTCACGCATCCTCGCGGAGGCCCGCCAGGAGTCCCTGAAGATCCGGGGCGAGGGCGCGGCCGAGGCCAAGCGAATCGAGAACGAATCGATCCAGCTCAACCCCGAGCTCTACTGGCGGCTGCGGTCCGCCGAGATCGCAGAGAGCGCGCTCCGGGGCGCGCTCATCGTGCTTCCCGCCGATCACCCCCTGGGGCAGATCTTCCAGCTCGTGGGCCCGGCCATGGAGGCACCGTCCCCCACCCGGACGGAGGGCGGAGAGTGATCCGGGACCGCCGCATCGGCCTGGGCGCCGCCCTGGCGGTCGTCGCGCTCCTGGGATGGCTGTGCATAGCCACCGTCGAGAACGGCTCGCGCGGTGTGGTGGAGCGTTTCGGCGCGGCCTCCCGTGAGCTCGCCCCGGGGATCCACCTGCGGCTGCCCTGGCCCATCGAGGTCGTGCGCAAGGCCGAGGTGGACCGATCCCTGCAGATGCCCATCGGGTTTCGCCTCGTCGATGAGCTCATGTCCATCGACCCGACTCCGCGGGAAAAGCAGTGGCTCACCGCTGACACGAACATCGTCGAGCTTAAGGCGACGGTGCTCTTCCGCGTGTTCGACGTGCGCGCGTGGCTCTACGGCGTCTCGGGGGTCAGCGCCTCGGGGTCCGGCGAGCGCGAGAGCCCGCGCTTCGCGCTCCGCCGCCTTGGCGAGGCGGCGTTGACCGACATCGTCGCTGAGCTGACCATCGACCAGGTGCTGACCGCAGGGCTCGCGGTGGTCCCGAGCGAGGCGCGTGAGCGGATCCAGAGGGACGCGGACCGCCTCGGGCTGGGCGTCGTCATCGACGAAGTGCAGCTGCTCGAGAGCAAGGCCCCCGTGGGGGTGCGCCGCGCGTTCACCGACGTGCAGGACGCCCTCGCCGATCGAGAGCGCGCCATCGCCCAGGCCCAGTTCGCGGCCAACAGACTGGAGGTCGCAACCCGGACCCGGGTCAGCCAGATGCTCCAGGAGGCGCGCTCCAGCGCCGAGGGCTCCATCGCCGAGGCTCGGGGCCGCGCCAGCGCCTTCAAGGACCTCGCGGCGGCGGTGGGCGACGCCGACTCGGACGCTGCACGGAAGCTCTACATGGACGCCATCCAGCGCATCCTGGACGGCGCTGAGTTGCGCACCGTGGACGGTTCCGTGGAGGAGCCGGCCCGGGTGTTCCTGGACGACTGAGCACCCGTCGCTCCCGGCGCGGTGCGGGTGAACGCGCGCCGGTGGCCGCTTTCCTTGCTGGCGAGCCGCCAACCCCGTTAGCCTCGGTGCATGAGCGACCACAGCCTGACCCGGTTCTCCCGGGGCCACCTCCCCCTCGCCTCCCTCCTGCTGTGCGCGGCCTGCACCTCGACGCCGGTGGGCAGCGCGGGCGGTGACATGGAGGTGGTCCCCGACGTGGTGCTCGCCATTCACGGGGGGGCGGGGACGATCCTCCGCGAGAACATGACTCCGGAGATGGACCAGCGCTATCGACTGGCGCTCACCCAGGCCCTGGAGGCGGGCTACGCGGCCCTCGAGGCCGGCGGGGATGCGCTAGACGCGGTGGAGGCTGCGATCCGCCCCATGGAGGACTCGCCGCTGTTCAACTCGGGCCGAGGTGCCGTCCTGAACGACCAGGGCGAAGTCGAGCTGGACGCGTCGATCATGGACGGCGCGGACGGCCTGGCCGGGGCCGTCGCGGGCGCGCGGACGCCCAGGCACCCGATCTCGCTGGCGCGCCGAGTCATGACCGAGAGCCCCCATGTCCTCTTCGCCGCAGGGGGGGCCGACCGCTTCGCCGAGGCCCAAGGGGTCGAGACGATGGAGGCCTCGTGGTTCGTCACCCCGAGGCGCGCGGACCAGTTGAAGCGAATGCAGGCCCGGGACGCGAGCTCCACGGCCGACCTCGCCCACCGACCCGTGGACGAGAAGTTCGGCACCGTCGGCTGTGTCGCCCTCGACGGCAGCGGCCACCTCGCCGCGGGCACATCAACGGGCGGCATGGCCCGCAAGGCCTTCGGTCGGGTCGGCGACTCCCCCATCATCGGCGCCGGCACCTGGGCCGCGGACGCCACCTGCGCCGTGTCCTGCACCGGGCACGGCGAGTTCTTCATCCGGCTGGCCATCGCCCACCAGCTCCACGCCCGCATGCTGTACGGGGGTCAAGGCCTCCCCCGTGCCGCCAGGGAGTCGGTCCTGGAGGAGCTCCCGGCTCTCGGGGGCTCCGGTGGGTGCATCGCGCTCGGCGCGGATGGGACCCTGGTGGCGCCCTTCACCACAGCGGGGATGTACCGGGGCTGGGTGACCCGTGACGGGGTGGTCACGGTCCGGATCCACGGGGACGAGCGCCGCTGACCGGGCCCCGGGGGCGCCTGAGGGCCCGCGCGGGGAGCCGGAGCCGTGCACCGGCGACGGAGAGCGGGGATTTTTTTGGCCCTCGGGGGGGGTACCGATCACCCAGATCGCTAACTTGTTGGGCCGCGAGTCAGCCCCCAGGCCGGCTCGCGCATCCCACAACGCGCCCCTGAGACCGTCGAGGAGACGGGCCGGGACGCCTCCAGCATCCCAGAGGGCTGCCCAGCGGCCCCCACTGACCCCCTTCATCACAGAGGTCCATCATGTCCCGGACTTGCCAGATCACCGGCAGCGGAACCAAGGTCGGCGGCAACATTGCCCGCCGCGGCCTCCCCAAGTCCCAGGGCGGCGTCGGCCTTCGTACGACCGGCCACACCAAGCGGAAGTACAAGGTCAACGTCCAGAAGAAGCGCATCTGGGTCCCCGAGATGGGTGAGTACGTCACCGTCCGTCTGTCGACCCGCGCCATGCGGACCATCGACAAGAACGGCGCGTACCCCACGCTCCTCAAGGCGGGCCTCATCAAGCCGATCAAGGCCGGACAGAAGAAGAAGGCCTGAGCCCAACCGCTCCAACGAGGAGACCCCGCGGCGCCCCGAGGCGACGCGGGGTCTCCTCGTTGGTGGGCATTGCCACCGGGCTTCATCGCCCACGGAGTGCAGCGGGCTCTCTGGCCGAGGCCCGGGGTGCCAGCCTCCCCCCTCGCTTCTTACCCTGGCGTCATGCTGCTCTCGATCCTAGCGCTCGGCGCGCTCCAGACCCCGCCCGGCCTCGACCTCTGGTCCGAGGGAGACGTCGAGGCTCGCCTCGATCGGGACCGCGCGATCTGCCAGTCCGTGACCCCCGATCACCTGCGGGAGTGGCACGACCTCATCGCGTCTCGCCCCCACGCCGCGGGGAGTCCAGGGGACGCGAAGGTGATCGCCGCCATCGCCGGCGCCTTCGACGCCATGGGCCTCGATGTGGAGGTCCATCGGTTCACCGCCTACCTCTCGCGTCCCGTCAGCGCCTCCCTGCGGCTCGTGGCCCCCTCTGAGGTCGAGCTGCCCCTCACCGAGATGGCCCTGCCCGGCTCGACCTACTCCGAGCTCGAAGGGGATCTCCTGCGCCTGGGCTGGAACGCCTACTCCGGAAGCGGGACCGCCGAGGGCGAGGTGGTGTACGCCAACCACGGCCGCAAGGAGGACTTCGAGCGGCTCGCGGAGCTCGGGGTCGACTGCGAGGGCAAGATCGTCCTCGCCAGGTACGGCGGGAACTTCCGGGGCTACAAGGCCAAGTTCGCGGAGGAGGCGGGCGCCGCGGGCCTGATCATCTTCACGGACCCCAAGGACTCCGGATACGGGCGCGGCCTCGAGACCCCCGAGGGAGGCTGGGCCAACTGCGACCAGATCCAGCGGGGCTCGCTGAAGACGCTCCCCTGGAGCGGGGACCCGCTCACGCCCGGGATCGAGGCCACCAAGGACGCCGTCCGCCTCGACCCGGAGGACATCGCCCTCCCCCGCATCCCCGTCCAGCCCGTGGGCTGGCAGGCGGCCGCTCAGATCATGGCCCCCATGAAGGGGGCTAGCGTGCCCAAGGACTGGCAGGGCGGCATGCCGTTCCGCTACCGCCTGGAGGGCGGGGCCGGCGTCCGCGTGCGACTGGAGGTGCAGCAGGAGCGCGCCCTCGTGGAGACCGCCAACGTCCTGGGCACCCTGCGGGGGACGCTGTCCGCCGAGACGGCCCCGGGGATCATCGTCGGAGCGCACCACGACGCATGGGTGTACGGGGCGGACGACCCGACCTCTGGCACCATCGCGATGCTGGAGACGGCCCGCGCGATCACCGCGCAGGCTGCGGCCTCTGGACGCCCGCCGCGCCGCACGGTGACCTTCGCCGCGTGGGGCGCGGAGGAGCACGGGATCATCGGCTCCTGTGAGTGGGTGGAGGGCAACCGCCAGGCGCTCATCGAGGGGGCCGACCTCTACGTCAACCTCGACGCCGCCGCCTCCGGGCTGCGCCTCGGCGTCAGCGCCTCGCCGAGCCTCACCTCCCTCATCCACGGCGCCGCGGCCGCCGTCCCTCAGCCTGGGACCGCGCCGGCGATCTCGGCGCTCGACGCATGGCGCGGCGAGGCCGCCGACCCGCCGGAGCCGGGCTTCCTTGGCGGCGGGTCCGACCACGTCTCCTTCCTGGCGCTGTGCTCGATCCCCGCCGCGTCGATCAGCGCCCGTGGTGCACCGGGCACCGCCTACCACAGCCTCTACGACGACCTCACCTGGTACCGCCGGGTGGTGGGCGAGGACTACGAGTCGGCTCGACTGATCACCCGGATCACCGCGGTGGCCGTGGACCGCGCCTCGACCGCTCCGATCCTTCCCCTCGACCTCGGCCGGCCAGCGCGCGCGCTCTCCCGTGCCGCGCGCGAGTTGCTCGACGCCGAGCCGGAGCTGTTCGGCCCCGCGGGCCTCGAGGCGGTGATCGATCGCGCCGAGGAACAAGCCGTGGCGGCCGAAGAGCTCACCGGCCGCCTGCGCGCGGCGGCTCGAAGTGGCACCCTCGACGACGTCGGCTGCGGGCTCGCCGATGAGCTGCTCCGCGGGCTGGAGCGCGCCTGGCTCAGCGAATCCGGCCTTCCTGGGCGCCCCTGGTACCGCAACCTCTACACGGCCCCCGACGAGTCTTCGGGCTACGCAGCCTGGCCGCTCCCTGGCCTCCAGAAGGCCGCGGTGGAGGGAGACGGACGCGTCGCGAGGGAACAGGTCGAGCACCTCGGGGCGGTCCTCCAGCGCCGCTCTGGGTGCCTCGGCGCCCTGCGGGTTCTCATCGCGACCAGCACCGAGAGGTGAGGTACACACGAATCTCACTTGATCCGTACTCGCACCAACCACGGTGGAGCCCCACACTCGTGGCGAGGGTGCCGTATTCGTCTCTTCGGTCCTCGACCCCACGCCATGCGCCACTCGATCCAGTTCAGCCTCCTCACCGCCATCGCGATCACCTCAGCCTGCGGCTGCGGTTCACCCGAGAAGGTGGACGGCGGCACCAAGGTCTACGTGGTAGACGACCCGTCCCTGGGCGAGGTTCGGGGGCGGTCTTTCCTCGATGCCTCGGAGGAGGGCGTCTGGACCTCGGCGCCTTCCACAGCGGAGGTGATCGAGGGGACGCTCGCTGAGCCCGGCGGAGGCACGAACGGCAGCATGGAGGTCGGCGCCATCAACCCGAACCTCGCCAAGGAGCTACTCGCCGATCCGGGCCAGGCGGCAGCGGGAGCCATCGACGGGCTGGTGACCTTCGGTGACCTCTCCCTGGTCAGCGTCGACCTGGACGCCCTCCTCGACTACCTCTACAAGCCTGAGACCGAGCTCGCCCGAGCCTTCAAGTTCCCGGGGCCCGTTCAAGCCAAGGCCGGGGATGAGAAGGCGATGGTCGGCTACATGATCCCGCTGGAGTACAAGCCCAAGAGCGACGACATCGTCATCTTCATGCTGGTGCGGGACCTGATGTCGTGCTGCTTCGGGGGCATGCCCCGCCCGGACGAGTGGGTGTACGTGGAGATGCGGGGCGATGCGGTCGCGCGCCTGTTCCCCTACGTCCCGGTCGTGGTCCGCGGGGAACTGATCGTCGGCAGGCTGGAGGACGAGTTCGGCTTCGCCACCGGCGTCTACACCATGAAGGCGGACTCGGTGGAGGCCTTCGAGGCCCCGGCGAAGCCCAAAGCCATGACCGAGCGCGACGGGTAGCCGCCTCCAGGGAGCGCCGAGCGTTCCTGGAGATCCCGCCCGTGACCAAACCGAGTAGACCGTGCCCGATCGAGACGGCGCCCCCCCCCTGTCTCCCAGCAGGTCCAGGAATGGACCTCCGATGCTCGCATCGGGACCGCGAGCCGTGAGCGGCGTGGTCCCCGGCTGTATGCAGGCGTGAAGCCCGCGCGCGACCCCGAAGCAGTGGGCTGCCCGTCCTGAATCCCGAATAGAGACCGGGTTCGCCACGGTCCAGCGAAAAGGACCCGATCGTATTCGTGGCGGTACTGGTAGTCTGCTTTGAGCACTCCTGTTCCCTCAGCTGGGGCAATGCGCCACAGGCCGCTGCCAGCTGTTCCCGATTCAATCTCCTTTCCACGCTATGAAACTCATCTCCATTGCGCTCTCCTTCGGTCTCGTTGCGACGGCATCCGCTGCCTCGAACGGGATTGGCGGAGACGACTGCACTGACCCGATCGCGGTCGGTGTCGGCGTCGCGCCCTTCGACACCACCGGCTATATCGACTCGGGCTTCCACGACGGGACCTGCGTCAGCCGTAACGGCTTCACGGACATCTGGTTCGTCTACACCGCGCCGGCCTCCGGCGTCGCGACCGTCGGCACCTGCGGCTCGACCTTCGATACGGTTCTCCGAGTCCTTGAGGGCCCCGACTGCTCCTCCCTCACCTGCCTTGCCGGGAACGACGACTTCTGCGCGCTCGCCCCGCCCGCTTCAACCCAGAACTGGGCCTCCCAGGTGGATGCCACCCTCGTTGCGGGCCAGCAGTACCTCATTCAGGTTGAGGGCTGGGGCGGCGGCGATGTCGGCCCCTTCGATCTCTCCATCGAGGCTCCGCCGTCTGGCGACGACTGCGGTTCGGCTCTCACGCTCCCCGCGCTCACGGGTGTTAACTTCGACACGAGCATCCTGACGGCTTCTGGCGTCGGTTCCTGCACGACCACTCCTGACGTGTGGTACGTCTACACCCAGGAGAGCCCCTTCGGCACGGTCATCTCCACCTGCGGCTCTAGCTTCGACACGAAGCTCGCGGCCTACACGGGCGACTGCTCCAGCCTGGTCGCGGTGGACTGTAACGACGACTCCTGTGGCCTGCAGAGCGCGATCACTCTCGGCGGCGCAGTTGGCGACGTCTTCTACATCCAGATCGGCGGCTTCGGTTCGAACACTGGCGCCGGCCAGATCTTCGCGGAGCCGGTGGCCCCGCCCGCGTACTGCCTCGGGAACCCGACGCTCGGCGGTAACGGCGGCTCTGCGGGTGGTGCTGTCTACCTGGACATCACTGCGACTGCAGACATCCAGGTCAGCGGCTACTACACGAACACCAGCGTCACCGCGGGTGATTCCGTTGGCCAGACGATCTACATCAACACCGCCGACGTGACCCACGTCGGCTACGAGCAGGATCCGACCGTCTGGACGCCTGTCGCCCAGTCGAACGGCCTCTCCGCTGGCAACAACGAAGCGACGCCGATGCGACTCACCGCCCCGCTCCAGCTCCCCGCTGGCACGTACGGCGTTTGCATCGTCAACAGCGCGAACATGAACCACCGTTACACCAACGGCAACGGCACGAACGAGTTGATCTCCTCGGCCGACGGCGTCGTGACCTTCAGCCTCGGCGCGGGACAGAACATCCCGTTCTCGAGCAGCGTCTTCTCGCCGCGAGTCTGGAACGGTGGCTTCTGCTACGACCAGGTCGACATCGGCACCAACTACTGCACGGCGAACATCAACTCGACCGGTTCGGCCGCGAGCATGTCCGCCTCAGGTAGCACGGTGATCCAGCTCGACCAGCTGGTCCTGGAGACGAGCAACCTGCCCTCCAACTCGGTGGGCTACTTCATCGCCAGCCTCGATCAGGGCTTCACCGCCAACCCCGGCGGCAGCTCCGGTAACCTCTGCCTCGGCGGCACGATCGGCCGCGGCATGGGCGACCAGGTCGTCAGCACCGGCTCGGGCAGCGTCGCGACCCCCATGGGTCTCGCGCTTCCCTTCAACCTGACCGGCGGAATCGCCCCGGGCGACAGCTGGAACTTCCAGCTGTGGTTCCGCGACAACGACGGAACGGGTGGAGTGACCTCCAACTTCTCGGACGGCTATACGGTCACCTTCCAGTGATCTGACTCCGCTGCTATGACGCGCCCCGCGTCGACCTCTCTCGGTCGGCGCGGGGCGCTCTTCATTCTTGGAGGGACTCGTGGCGAGGGGGTGGCATGCCCTCGGAGCCACCACGGGAGTGGTGACCGTCTCACCGGCTATGATGCCCACGCGAGCAGGCGCCTCGAGCCAAGGCTCAGCGGCCAGCCGCCTTCAGCCGCGCCACGTGGATCCCGATCAACGCCACGTCCGGCGGCCTGACACCCTCGATGCGCCCAGCGGCGCCGAGGGTCCGCGGGCGCAGATCCATCAGCTTCTCTCGGGCCTCGCTGGCGAGCCCGTCGAGCGTGCTGTAGTCGAGGTCCCTGGGTATCTCGGTGGACTCCTGCTTCGCCATGCGGACCACATCATCCGCCTGCCGCGCGATGTAGCCCTCGTACTTGACGTCGATCTGCACCGCCTCACGGCACTCGAGGGAGAGTTCGTTCAGCTCCCCAACGCCAGCCGCAGCGGCCACCGAGTCGAAGGTCTCACCCGGTCGCCGGAGCACCTCCAGCCAGGGCTTGTTGTGCGGGTCCCTCGCGCCCCCAAGGAGGCGGATCGCGGAGTCTATGTTGGCCTCCTTGGCTCTCACACGATCCGCCCGCGCCTTGTCCACGAGCCCGACCTCAGCCGCCCTTGCCACGAGGCGCCGGTCTGCATTGTCGTGTCGCAGGAGCAGCCGGTACTCGGCCCGGCTGGAGAACATCCGGTAGGGCTCCTTGGGGTTGGTGATCACGAGGTCGTCCACCATCACGCCGAGGTAGGCCTCGTGACGGTGCAGCACGAACGGTGCTCTGTCCTGGATCCAGAGGGCCGCGTTGGCGCCGGCAATCAGGCCCTGGCCAGCCGCCTCCTCGTAGCCGGACGTCCCGTTGATCTGACCGGCGAGGAAGAGCCCTGGGACCTCCTGGAGCTGGAGGGAGTCTGCCAGCTGGCTCGGCTGAACGAAGTCGTACTCGACGGCGTAGCCGTGCCTGAGGAACTCCGCGCGCTCGAGTCCTGGGACCGTGCGGAGGAAGTCCTCCTGCACCTCCGCGGGGAGCGACGTGGAGAGCCCGTTGATGTAGAGCACGTCGGTGTCCAGCCCCTCGGGCTCCACGAAGATCTGATGCCGCTCCCGGTCGGGGAAGCGCATGATCTTGTCTTCGACGGCTGGGCAGTACCGCGGCCCCACCCCGCCGATCGAGCCGTTGTACATGGGGGCCCGGTGCACGTTGTCGGCGATGATCCGGTGGGTGCGCTCGTTGGTGAAGGTGATGTGGCAATCCACCTGCTGCAGCGAGGGGAAGGACCTGGGGTCCGAGAGGAACGAGAAGGGCCTTGGCAGAGCGTCCCCTGGCTGCGCCCCCATCACGCTGAAGTCGACCGTCCGACGGTCGATCCGCGGCGGCGTCCCGGTCTTGAGGCGCCCCAGGCGGAGCCCCAGCCGCTCGACGTCCCCGGAGAGGCCGTCCGCGCTGCGCTCCCCGACGCGGCCCCCGCTGGCCTTGCTCTCGCCCGTGTGCATGATCGCCCGGAGGAAGGTGCCCGTGGTCAGGATGGTCGCGTGCGCACGAAGCTCGACCCCATCCTCGAGCCGGACCCCGCGGACCCCGAGCACCCCTTGGGTTTCCTCCAGGATCAGGCCCGTGACCGCCCCCTCCACGAGCTCGACGCCGCTGGCGTCCTGTACCCGGCGCGTCGCCTCCTCCCGGTAGCGGTGGCGGTCCGACTGGCAGCGCGGCGCCTGGACCGCCGCGCCCTTCGCCGTGTTCAGCATCCGGAACTGGATCCCGGTGGCGTCCGCCACCTGGCCCATGGCGCCTCCCAGGGCGTCGATCTCCCGAACCATCTGCCCCTTACCCAGCCCGCCGATGGCCGGGTTACAGCTCATCTCCCCCACCTTCTCGAGGTCGAAGCTCACGAGGCGAACGTCCGCCCCCAGCCGCGCCGCCGCCAGGGCCGCCTCGACCCCGGCGTGCCCACCGCCGACCACGACCACGTCAGTGTCCCGCGCCAGGCTGGAGTCGGGGGCCGCAAAGGGGTGCCGGGAGGCCTTGGGCTCGGGAGAGGGGGAGGACATGGGAGCCGAGAGGTTATCCAGAGGGAGCGGGCAAGGCACGGGGGCACCCCTGCCGATGGGTGGAAGTGCGGAGCGAATGCTCCTCAACCACCATGCAAGCCTGGGTCTTCCGCCACCTCGACCAGCTCCGGTCCATCTATGGAACACAGCTGGAGCCCGGTCCGGAGGAGTCAGGCGGGGTGGGACGGCCCATCGCCATGGCTCCCGGCACGGCATCCCGGCGTCACGAGGCCAGCGGCCCGGACGTGGTGCTCGCGCCCATGGGGCGCAAGGCCCCCCCGGGCTCCCGCCCCAACCGGTGACCCCGGCCCGGTCCGGCGGTATCCTGGGTCCCCGCGGTTCCCGAAGCCGCGTCCTCCGCCCATGACCTACCGCCCTGCGACCGCCCTCCTCGCGCTCCTCCTGACCGGCCCGGCCCTCTCTGCGCCGAGCCCGCCCCAGGACGGTAGGCAGAGCCTGGAGGACCTCCTGCGACAGGCGGAGGACGCGCGAGCCCGGAGCCTCGAGACCCTTCGCCCCGAGGTGGCGCGCCTCGTGGGCGAGCTCGACGGCCTGAAGATCCCCACCCGGTCGTCCCGAACCGTGGCCCGCCAGCAAGCCCTGAGGGAGCTCGGCGGCGCCGCGGCGCCACTCATGCTCCTCTACCTCGACCCCGGCCTGAGGCCCTCGAAGGGGGAGGTCTTCCGGGCCGAGCTCGTGGCCGAGGTCGTCGCGGACCTCTCCAGCCCCGCCGTCACCGACGAGCTGGTGCGCATGGCGAAGGAGGGGGGGCCCCTCGCCCGCCTCAACGCGCTGACCGCCCTCACCGGGACCCCGGAGCCCCGGCGGGTGACCATCCCCCTGCAGACCATCGCCGCGGGCGGCGCGAGCCTCGGCGCTTCGCCGGAGCTCGGCGCTGCGATCCAGGAGGCCGCCTTCATGACCCTCGCCGTGCTCGGAACCGCCGAAGGCATCGAGTTCATCAAGGGCAAGGTCTCTGACAAGGATCCGGCCGTGGCGGCCGCCGCCCTGGCCGGGCTCGGCGCGGCCCCCATGGAGACCTCTGCGGCCGTGGTCCTACAGCTGCTCGGCACGCCGGCCGCGCCGGGCCTCGCCGCTGAGCTGTTTGCGTTCTACGACAGCCACAGTGAGCTCATGGACGAGCTCGACCACTCCCGCGCGCTCGGCGCCGTCGCGGTGGACCCGGAGACGTCATCGGAGGCCCGCGTCGACCTCTTCGACCTCCTCCGGACCACGGACGCCAAGGTGGGGACTCCAGTCAAGCGCAAGGTGGACGACTACACCAACTTCGCCCGATCCGACGTGCGCACCGCCGCGCTCATGCTCCTGGCTCGCATGAAGGACCGCGGGGCTCGCAAGGCGCTCCTCGAGGAGATCGGCGAGCCCACCGGCGAGCAGGCATTCTTCATCGTGCAGAACGCGAGCGACCGGGCCCGTCTCCTGCACGAGATCGGAGACTACAGCGCCTCCGTCAAGGAGTGGCGCCGCGCCATCGAGGCCTCCAAGGGGTCCTCGCGGAATCAGAACAAGGAACTGTTCATCGGGATCGCACAGACCCTCGCCCGGCAGAAGAAGTTCCGGGAGGCGAAGCAGTACCTCGAGGATGCGCCGATCTCACTGAAGGAGCTGCAGTCGCTCTCCACCCGCCGCGACTTCCGCGGGATGATGGAGACGCGCTACCGGGACGCGTTCCACCTCGACGACTGAGACCCCGGGGAGCGGAGTCGGTGGAGCCTCGGATCGCCGCTCGCGGGCGAGCCTACCGGGCTGAGTCAGCGGGGAGAGAGGTCGATCGAGAGCGCAGCGGCGCCCTGGATCTGGAAGTACTCGATCCGGATCGAGTGCTCCCCGGGCTCCAACTCGAGGAGTTGCTCCTCACGCCGGGGCGCGTGGAGAGTCCAATCCTCGAGCACCGGCACCCCATCGATGAGAACCCGCACACCGTCGTCGGAGTTGACCGTGAGCGCGTAGTTCGCCCTCATGCTCCGGTCGCAGCGGAAGCTGGAGTCCGCGATCAGCCCGAAGAACTCGGCGCCGACGACGCGGCGGACCTCCTCGCTTGACCACGGGTTGGTGAAGGTCGATACGCGCGCGGCGACGTCAGGCGTCGAGGCCCGTTGACGCCACGCGCCCTCGAGGGTCCGCGGGTCGCTGCTCGCGAGGTCCCACTGGAACCACTCCGCCGCCCAGACGCTGTCGGCCAGGAGCCCTCCGGGCTTCTGGCGCGGCGGGCGCGGCGCCCCGGAGCGGAAGTCCCAGGGCCCCCACTCGCCCAGCACGATCGTCTCCAGCCCCCCGCGGAACTCGTCCCGCTCCTCCGCCCGGATCTCCTGCGAGCCGGGCACCTGGGGGAGGCGGTAGCTGCGCCAGACCCCGAGCATCTCGGGGGGCGTCCCCACCCAGGGGCGCATGGTGACCTCGCTAACGTTCCCGGAAGGGATCGCCCCCAGCGGGGCGTCCAGCCAGCGCTTGACCGTGTCCTGATCGAAGCCCGCGTCGCCCTCACAGGCGAGGTCCGCGATGTAAGGCGCGCGGGTCCCGGGGACGTAGTCATTGGCGTGGAAAGTGAGCCCCGTGGAACGCCTCAGGGCGAGGTCCACCACGTTGTCCTCGAAGGTGTTCTCCAGCACGAAGTGATCGCGAGAGCTGACGTCCCGGACCTTCGCGTAAGGACCCAGGACAAACTCGGGGTCCTCGTCCCAGTAGAGCTCGAGGCCAATCTCGTTCCGCGCGATAACGTTGTCCGCGATCAGGCAGTCCTGGCCATGCTCGATGGTCACGCCGCCTCCGATCACCTCCTCGATGCGGTTGCCGAGGATGATCATCCGGGAGGAGTAGCCGCCCCAGAGGCCGTGCTGGTGCGCGCCGCGGAGGTCATTGCGGAGCACCGCGTTCCGGTCGCTGAAGGTGATCTCCACCGAATTGGCCACGGAGTAGCGCAGGTCGTTCTCGGCGAAGATGTTCTGATCGCAGCCAGTGGCCGTCGCAGAGGCGTCTTGGACGAGGTCCTGTCCGGCGTACACGAACACACCGTCCCCGCAGTGGGTGGCGCTGTTGCGGATGACGAGGTTCTTCGAGCAGCCCTCGAACATGAGGATCCCGGCCGAGTCCTGGCCCCTCCAGTACGAGCCGTGGCTGTAGCCGCGGACGCAGTAGTCGAAGACGTTGTGGGACACGACGCACTCCGACGAGCGGTACATGCCGAGGCCCCATCCGGAGAGGAAGGAGAAGTCGTTGTCGTAGACCTGGCAGTCGTCGCTCCGGGTGAGCAGCACGCCGTTCTGCCCGCGCCGGCCGCGGCAGCCGCGGACCTCGAGCCCCCGGCAGTTCGTGGCGGAGATGGCCGCGCCGTACTCCTCGAGCCACTCGCCGCGGTCGTTCTCGTGGGGCGAGAGCCAGTCGGTCGTGTCCTCCGCGAACTCGGTCGACTTCAACCGCTGGCCGTACCAGCCGTCGAAGCGCACCCCGTCGATGATCACGTCGCTCGAGTCCTCGATGACGATGCAGCCCTTGTAGCCCCCGATGAGGCCGCCGCGGATCGTGATCCCGTTGCAGCGACGGACCAGAATGCCGTGGCCGAGCGCGGTATCGATCCGCGCACCTGCGTCCTGCCCCCGGAGCTCGACCCCGGTCAGGTCGAAGACCCCACCGTTGATGCCCTCCAGGGTGAAGACGGCCTGGCCAACGCGGCTCGCCGGGCGAAGGTTGAGCCCGGCCTCCAGCTTCGGAAACGGGCTCGTATCCTCCTCCACGGGAGCAGGCAGCGCCTCTCCCCCTCCGGAGGAACAGGCGGCCACCAGGGAGATCAGAGTCACCGCTGCGAGGGGCGCGGCGGTCCGGGCTCGGGATCGAGGGCAGTTTCGAGGCGAGTCAGGCATGATTCGACGTCCGTCGGGGGCTGCAGGCCGGGGAGATCCCGGGAATGAGCAGCTTACGAGTCGATGGCAGTGGATGGAACGGACCGCTGACGGCCTAGACTGTGCGTCCGCCAGGCGGCGCCGCCGCCCCGTAGGAGGCCCTGAATGTCCCCCGATCGACCCAGCAACGCCCCGTCCACGTCTCTATCGTCGGAGGTTCGCCCCACCGGCCTGACCCTCGAGACGGGAATTCCGATCTGCCAGACGGATCTACCCCTCGATTGGTACCAGGAGGAGTTCCGGCCCTACGCCGAGGAATACCTGGCCCTCCCGGACAGGACGCCGGAGACGGTCCTGCCGTGGCTGGACCGCTACGTGGTCCCCGCCATCGAGCACTTCGGTGACGAGCTGCTCCTCCTGGCTCACTTCTACATGGGCGGAGAGATCGTGAAGCTGGTGGAGCGGTACCACGGAGCGGTCTCTGACAGCTACGTCCTCGCGCTCCAGGCTGAGCGGAACCCCGAGAAGCGAGTGATCGTCGAGTCGGCGGTCCACTTCATGGCCGAGACCGTCGCCGTGCTGAGCCACCCCCACCAGGAGGTCTGGATCACGAACCCGAAGGCGGGCTGCACGATGGAGATGCTCGCCAAGGATCACATGGTGCTCCCCATCGCGGATCAGCTCATCGACCGCTACGGCGATGACCTCCTCGTGGTGGCGTACATGAACACGTCCGGTCGCCTCAAGGCGCTCGCAGGCCGAACGGGGGGCGCCGTCTGTACGAGCTCGAACGCGCAGCACGTGGTCCGCTGGGCGCGCGAGCAGGGGAAGAAGATCTTCTTCGTCCCCGACCAGCACCTCGGACGCAACGTGGCCGACCAGCTCGGCATGGACCCCGCGAGCCTCCTCGCCCTCCCCGACCCCGGGACCTTCTCCGGGTCTTACCGACTGGAGGACGTCGACGGAGGGCTGAAGGCCCTCGATGCCGCTGAGATGATCCTGTGGGGCTCGTTCTGCGGAGTGCACACGGTCTTCAAGCCAGAGATGGTCGAGTACTGGAAGCGGGACGGTCGCACGGTCCTCGTCCACCCGGAGTCGCCCGTGGAGACGGTGCGCGCCGCCGACGGCAGCGGCAGCACCAACTTCCTCTGGAAGGCTGTGATGGACGCGAAGCCCGGCGACCGCCTCGCTATCGGCACCGAGGGGCACTTCGTGCGCAACGCACGCGTGGAGGGCGCCAAGCGCGGCGTGGACATCGTCCACCTCGCCGAGGTCCCAGGCTCACTGGCGGCCGGCTGCGGCTGCGCGACCATGAGTCGCAACGACCCGCCCCACCTCGCGGGCATGCTCGACCTCCTGAGGCGCGGTGAGGCGCCGGAAGCGAACCGCGTCCTGGCCGGGGACTCCGTGGATGAGATCTCCGGACGCCGCGACCGCCTCAGCGAGGCGGAGCGGGAGGAGCTCAAGGCCGAGGCCCGGCTGGCCCTCGAGAACATGATCACCGTGACCGAGCGCGCCGGCGCCTGAACCTGGCGATACCCCGTTGGACTGACCCCATGCCCACCCGACGCGACTCCACCCCTGCCAAGGGCTGCCAGGCTGCCGGCGCCCCGCTCCGGCACCGCCCGGTCACCGAGGTCAAGCACCTGGATCACCTCATCGAGAACGCGTTCCCGAGCTTCGGCGGCGGCTATGTCCGACGCGTTTGGGGGCTCCTCGACCGGGCCATCGGAGAGGGAGTCCCGATGACTCTGGCCGTCGCAGGGCCGGTGACCGCCTCGGGTCAACACATCGCCTGGCTCAACCCCCTGCTGGACACGGGCTGGTTCTGCCTCGTGTCCACCACTGACGCGGTCTGCTACCACGACGGGCACAGGGCCCTCGACGACGCCGCCGAGCACCCCATCCACGAGGTCCCCTTGAACGGCGACGATGGGGCGCTCCGGGACGACCGGATCATCCGGATCACCGACGTGGGCTTCGACGAGAACGTGCTCCTCGGACAGGACCGCTTCCTGAGCGCCCTCCTCCGCGAACCGGAGTTCCAGCGGAAGATGACAGGCACCGAGCTGCGCCACCTCCTCGGCGCGCGGTTCGCCCGACAGGAACAGCGCAATGGCGCGCCAGAGGGACTCCTCGCCCTCTGCCACCGCAAGGCGATCCCGGTCTTCGTCGGCGCCCCCGGCGACGGCTCGGTCTTCCTCAACTCCATGAAGCTGTGGGCCATGGCGGAGGCCGGGATGCTCGAGCACGCCTTCGAGCTCGACCTGCACGCCGAGGTCTTCGAGAGCTGCGCTTACCACGTCTGGGGACAGAGGGAGTCCGACGCGAGGGCGCTCGGAACCCTCGTGCTCGGGGGCGGGGTCCCCAAGAACTTCAACCTCCAGCCGGAGCCCGCCCTGAGCCAGATCCTCGGTCTCGAGGATATCGAGGGCTTCCTGTACGACATCCAGATCACCACGGCGCCCGTGACCGATGGCTCCCTCTCCTCCTGCCCCCCTGCCGAGGCGGTCACCTGGGGCAAGGTCGACAAGGATGCGTACCTGCAGACCACCGAGTCCATGCAGGCGGACTACTCGACCGTCATGCCCTTCCTCACCAAGGCGCTCCTGGACAAGCGTGATCGTCTTCGCCGACTGCACGACGAGCTGGGCGAGGCGACCCTGTTGGAGCGGCACCCCGAGGCGCGGGGTTACCTCCGCGGCGACCGCGGCTTCCGGCTCTACGACGAGCGCGAGCGCCTGGTGGACGTGCTCAAGGCAGAGGTCGCGGGTCGCAGCGAGGCGCTGACAGGCTCGATCGACTATGACCTCGCCTGACCGTCACGCCTCAGCGGGAGGGCCAGTCCACGCTCTCGAGGAGCTCCCCTTTCCGGCGGAGAGCCACGAGCCCCTGAGGGCGCCGCTTCACGGCCGGATCGTCTCCCCATCGTCCGGCGCTCGCAAGACCCACGTACTCATGGCACGCAGGCCTGAGACCACCGTGGTCTTCACCGGCTCCAGCCGCTCCGCCCCTAGACGGTCGGGCCACTCCTCGAGCCCGCGCGCGTCCACGAGGTAGCGCTCCGACTCGTCGGGCAGCAGGAATCGGCCGTCGCCAAGGGGCACCAGGCCGCCCTCGACCCCGACACTCGACGCCAGCCGGGCGAAGAACATGCCGCCAGGCGCCACGAGCGCCCAGGCCCCGCGCAGCATCGCCTCGAACTCACTCGCCCCCTCGGCAAAGTGCAGGACGGCGTTGCAGATGACGAGGTCGGCCGATCCCCGCTCGAGCGGCGCGTCTTCGATACGCCCGAGCACGCGCTCCAGGCTCGCCGTCGCCGCTTCCCTGAGGTCCAGCGCCAGCAGGTACTCGTCCATGGCCTCGAGGGCCTCAGGCCGCGGCTCCAGGGCGGTCACTCGCGCGCCTCGGTCCACGAACCAGGGGAGGTTCCGTCCCGAGCCGGACCCCACATCCACCACCCGCCGAACACCATCGAGTCGCCCCTTGAGGATCTGGTCGATGAGGTAGATGTCCGTCTGGCGGAGCAGATCCAACTCGTGGGGATTCATGGTCGGCCTCTATGACGCGAGGGCCGAGCCGCAGCAGCGGATCGGCCCTCGTCCGGGATGGTCTGCGCGGCTCAGCGAAGCTCGATCGAGACCGCGTCCGAGAAGTTGCTGGTGGTGACGCCCAGGAGGTTGTCACGGAACCAGGTCTGGAAGTGGAACTTCTCCCCCGCCATCATCCCGACGCCACCGGTGGGCTGCGGGATGTCGTCCACGTCGATGGCCAGTTGGATCGTCCCGGCGGTCCCGGCGTTCAGGATCTGGCCGGGCCCAACGTAGCGCCCGATGTCGCCGAGGATGCAGAGGTTGCCCAGGCTCCCGCCTGGGTTCGGGAGGAAGCCACGCGTCCGGCTCGCGAGGAAGAAGCCGAACGTATTGGCCGGCAGGTCCTCGCAGATCAGCGTCACGTTGTTGTCCTCGAGGACAGGGCTCCCGATCGCACTGATGTCAGCCGGCAACCCGGTGGAGTTCGTGTTGGCGTCCTGGCAGAAGTCCGAACCCAGCTTGTTGCGCTGGTTCATGTAGACCCGGGTCCCATCGCAGCGGCCGATGACGAGGTCGAGGTCGCCATCGTTGTCGATGTCGATGGGCGCCACGTCGTGGACGCCCTCGAGTTCGGGCAGGCCCGCCGCGCCGTAGGTGCTCCCCGAGCGCTCCTCCCGCAGGGTCACCATGCCGCCGACGGTACCACCGCGGTTGTGGTAGATGTGCAGGCGACGGTTGCACCCGGAGATGTCGACGTCCACGTCACAGATGATCGCCTCGGGGAACTCATCCCCGTTGAGGTCGACGATCAGGTTGTTGCTGCCGAAGCCATCGTCCGTCGCGAAGGTGTTCGCCGGCCCCCAGGAGACGCGACCGAAGGGGTCGTTGCCCATGTTGAGCAGGTACCGATCGTCGGCGTCATCGCTGAGGATGAGGTCAGGCCGACCATCCTGGTTCAGGTCCCCCGTCGCCACGTGATACGGCGCGCCGCTGTAGGGCTCCTGGAGGATGTTGAAGAACCCCTCGTTGTTCGGATTGTTGTACGCCACCGAGGACCGGGTCAACCCGCCCGTGGCGCCGGAGCCGGAGACGCTGATCACGTCGTTGACTCCGTCGAGGTTCATGTCATCGATGACCGCCGAGGTCCCGAAGGACGAGCCTCGCATGGCGCTCGTCATGCGAGCCGAGCTCTCATCGCTGAAGAAGCCGCTCCCGTCGTTGATCAGCAGCCGGTCGTTGAGGTCGACCTGGGCTTGCTGCTCGTAGTGGCTGAAGTAGATCTCCGGGAAGCCGTCTCCGGTCAGGTCGCCAATCGCGACCCCGCACATGTTGGGGTAGGTCCCCCAGTCGGGGATCCGGGCCTCGTCATAGATGAAGCCCTGCCACTGCCCGTTGACCTCGCCGAGGTTCATGTACACGCGGGGGTGCGAGATGTGCTTGGGCTGCCCCGGCGAGAACGTCGTGGCGGTGACGAAGTCCAGCCACCCGTCGCCGTCGAGGTCCCCCACGGCCACGTCGCGGTCGTTGGTCGGAGTAAGGAAGCCCTGGTCCCCCGCGACCGTGGACGCTGCGGCGTATTGGCTCGCGCGCGAGGTGAGCGTCCCGCCCTCGTTCATCAGCAGCGCGTTGCGGTGGCGCCCCTGGGTCGTGAAGGGTTGCTTTCGCACCACGATCAGGTCGATCCAACCGTCCCGATCAAAGTCGCCCCAGGCCATGTCCTTCTCCTGGGTGTCCTGGAGGACGAGCGAGCTGGGAGCGCTGATCCGCGAGTCTTCGCGAACGAACTCGGCCCAGTCGACCGACTGGGCGCTGGAGGCGGTGGCGAGCGCGGGTGCGAGGACCGCGACGAAGGAGATGGAGTCGAGCTTCATGTAATCGGGGATGGGAGGAAGCCAGCGGCAGTCGAAGAACTGCCCTACTTAGAATAGAAGGCTGCTTCGGAATCGAAGCCTGCCTCAAGTAGTTCTTGCGCAAGGGGCGCGCTGGAACGCGCCATGCCGTGGAACCACCGTGAGGCACCGGGCGGGTCGAAGCTGGCGCGCAGGGCGCCCTGGACCGGCTCCAGTGCGAACCACTCCAGGTCCTGTGACATTCCGTCCCACTCCAGAGCACCCACGAGGATGGTTTGCAGTCGGCCCCCAGGGCCGATCAGGAGCGAGAGCGGGGTGTCCAGTTCTGCCCCAGGGCCAAGGATGTGAGCTGCGGTCGTCGATGCCCATCGGACGGCCGGCCCGTCCGCCTTGTTCCGCGTGTTCAGGCGAGTCAGGGCGATCCGGCCATCCTCCACGATGGCATCGATCGCGGAGGGCAGGACCCCGGCGCACACCTCGCACTCCGGGTCCGCCACGACCACGAGTTGGGGGCGACCGGGCCGGAAGCCGAGCTCGCGCAGGCGCCCGGGGGGGAGTGGGAGCGCCGTGCGAAGTACAACGCGCCCGGGCAGCTCGTGGGCCGGGAGGCTGCCCGCCTCCGGGGCCTTCCTCTCCGCCGGTCGCGCCACGACCTGGAGGCGGCGCTCCGCGAGGCCCTCCGCCCCGAGCACCTCCTCCCCCGGCCGCAGGGCCAGCACGGCTCGCGGCCGCACGCCAGCCAGGTAGCCATCCGACGTGCGGGTCTGGAGGAGCGTGCTCGTCGACTCCTCGCCGAAGGAGGTCTCCACCATCACCGATGCCCCCGGACGGCCAGGCTCGAACGCCACGTGCCGATCGGGGTCAGCACGGTTCTCCATGTACCGCAGGGTCGAGCCGCTCCGGAATCGAAGCCATAGGTCGAGGTCACCGTCGCCGTCCCAATCGCAGCGGAGGGCGACGCGGCCGTCCTCGACCTGATCCAGACCCGTGATCGCCGAGACATCCACGAACCGACCGGCCCCGGCCTGGAGCCAGGCCACGTTCCGCTCGTGGCCACTCCAGGACACGCCGGACTCCATGGAGCGAGCGATCTCCCCCCACGCCGCCGCGTATCCTCCTGCGCTCGCGCCGACGCTCCGTTGCGGCGCCACGCGCCGCCAGAACGAGCTTCAGAGGTCTCCTGGCTTCGGACCCGTGAGGAACCCGGATGGGCTGATGAGGTCGTCGAACCCGTCCGCGTCAAGGTCCGCGAAGACGGCGCCCCACGCCCAGCGCCCCATCCTCACGCCTGCCCCCTCGGACCGATCGATGAAGCGCGTCCCTTCTCGTACCAGCAGGCTGTTCCCGAGGCTAAGGCGCCGGATCTCCGCGCGCTCTTCCTCCGTGCGCTCCGGCGCGAACCCGTCCTGGAAGGCCACCCGCCGACCGGCGGACGAGTACATGTTGGTGACGTAGAGATCCAGGTCCCCGTCCCGGTCGAAGTCCGACCACGAAGCACCCATGCCCGCCCCCTGGTCCTCCACCCCAAAGGACGCCGCCTCGTCCGCGAACCGTCCGCCGTCATTGACGAAGAGCTGATTACGACCGAAGTCGTTCACGACGTAGAGGTCGGGGTCCCCGTCGAGGTCGAAGTCACTGAAGGATCCCTGCAGGCTGAACCGTCCGCCTCCGGCCCGGAGCCCCGCCGCCTCCGTCACGTCCACGAAGCGACCGCGGTCATTGCGGAAGAGCACGTTGGACGGCCCGTTCCGGGCGTCCTCGAGGGGCACGGGGAGCGTGTCGGCGTATCGGGTCGACACGTAGCGGGCGCCGAACAGGTCGAGGTCTCCATCCCCATCCACGTCCGCGGCGCTCACCCCGTAGACCGGCGCCTCGTCCGGCGACACGCCCCACCCGGCCACCTGGAACCGGCCGCGCTCGTCCTGTCGCTGGACGACGATGACGTGCCCGAGCGCTGACACGGCGTCCTGTCGGCCGTCGCCGTCCATGTCGATGAGGAGGACGCCTTTGGTGTCGTCGAGCCAGGCGAGCCCGACCTCTCGAGCGACGTCGCGGACGGTACCGTCCGGCTGCTGGACGAGCAGCATGTTCGGGAGCCCGCTGGGCATGGCCACCAGCAGATCCGGCCGGCCGTCCCCGTTCACGTCACCCGCGGCGATCCCCTGGTGACCGAACCACGCGGAGAGGGAGGGGTCGTCGAGGCGCTGTGCCCAGCGGTCCATCCCGACGCCGAGCAACCGCGCCGCGCGCTCGTCGGGCCCGATGACCCCCAGGGTCCGCTCCGTGAAGAGCTCCTCGGCCCTCGACGCCCACTCCCATGCGGTGACGCTGGCGCTGGCGCAGACCCACTCCTCCTCAGCCCCCGCGGGCTCCCCGCCGGCCCCTCGCACGAGGGTCAGAGACACCCTTGAGACGGCCTGCCAGACGGGGGCCTGGGGGGAGGACCCGGCCTCCACCCGCAGCTGGAGCTCGAAGCCCCCCGGCACCGGGGCGGCGGCCACCACCTTGACCTTGACCTGAGCCAGACCACGCACCCCCTGCCCGCCAAGGAGCGCGTCGCGCAGACCGGGGATGTCCGTGCCGCGGAACGCCGCGCCTGACCCCGCGCTGCGGACCAGTCGGACCGGGCCGCCCTCCCTCGAGGAGGGCTCGCCGGCCGGGACCCGAAACCCGGCCCCCTCGCCGAAAGGGGGCTCCCCGCGCCCTTCCGCCCACGCCTTGAAGGACCCGAGCCAATCCGCCCGCGCCTCGACGAAGGCCTCGACCTCCTCGGGCAGGTCAGGGGGCGGCGCCTGGGGCGCCGCGGCTGCGGCCGTGCACGCAGCCAGCGCCAGGATCAGCCGTGCGATCATCCAGAAGCCATGGCCCGGGACCCGGAGCGCGGATCTCAGGGGCAGACGAGGAAGGCCGCGGCGTTGGTGATGCCCGCCCCGCTGCCGTCGGGGGCGAGCGGGTCACGGTACAGCCACTGGCAGAAGAACTCGTCGCCGATGCCGAAGCCGGCGGCTGCGAGGAAGGGCCCGTCGATCACCCGGGTGAAGCTGCCGCCGCAGGTGGTTCCCGGAGCGCCGCTCCCGCCAGAGTTCGTGGGCTCGAACAGGCGCACCACGTTGCCGCCCACGCAGAGCGTGCCGCCGAAGGCGGGGTCGTCGGCGAGCTCCGTCCCGTAGACGAACAGGCCGAACTGTCGGTTCAGCACGTTCGACGCGGTGAGCGTCAGGCTGGAGCTCCCTCCCAGGGAGGCAGCGCCCGACGCGGTGAGAGTCGGCGCGCAACCCGCGGAGTCCACCTTGGGCTCACAGAACGTCTCCGCCCCGCAGTCGAGCACGAGGATCGTCAGGGCGCTCATGGCGCCGGCCTCCACTGCCTTGACCTCCCAGAAACCCGCGGGCGCCGGAGCGTCCAGCGCGTTGGCGAAGAGGTTCCGCGCGGACAGCGTGTAGACCCCGGCGGTGGAAGGCGCCACCAGGCTCCCAGTGGCGAGCTCCTCGGTCGCGGTCAAGGCGAGGCCTGTGACCACGCTGCCGAGCGGCGCCGCAGCGAACTGGTTGTTGATGGTGTTCATCGCGCCACCCACCTGAAGCAGGTCACCGGCCCGGAGCGTTCCGCCGAACCCAGCGGGGTTGTTGACCCCCATGGGCGACACGAAGGGCGCCGCCGCCGCGCTGGGCGCCACCTGGGTCAGGGGTCCCCCGTCATGGTCGAGGTCGATGGAGAACATCGCGAGCCCCTGGCTGGGCTCCCCGCCGAGCTGGGCCTCGATCGTGAACGGGACGGACTGCCCCGGGAGCACGCTGACCACCGGCGCGCCGCCGGAGAGGATCTCCACGTCGAGGGTGACCTGCGCTGCAGAGGGCGCGGCGAGCGTTGCCGCCGCGACGAGAATAGGGGTTTGCTTGAACATGGCCTGGTCCCTCACTGTCCGCTGAACGCGCGCTGAAGCTTCCCGAATTCCACGAGGTCGAAGTCGCCATCCTGGTCCACGTCGCCGATGGCGCCATCGTCGTCCGGCGTGATCGGAGTCGCCGGCTCCGGCCCCGTCATCAGCGGGTAGATGAAGAACCAGTCGAACTCGTCGAGGGTGTTGTTGGTGTCCCAGTCGAACTCGGCCCGCCCGAGGGAGCCGAGGAAGCGGTAGACGAGGTCCTTCTCCGCCGCGGAGAGCGCCGCGAAGGCCTGGGCCGACGGCGTCGCCGTGCCGCCGTGCTCGGCGACCGCAGCCGCCACGTTCTGCTCGAAGGTCCCGCCGGTGGCGCGGCCGTCGTGGAGGAAGCTCGGACGCTGCGCGAGGCCCCACAGGGGCCGGGTCATCATCTCGGTCTCCGTGGCCTCTCCCTCGACGATCCCGTCGCCAAGCGCGCCGAGGTCATGGAGGAGGAAGTCCGCATAGGGCTGAATTTCTCTGCCCGAGAGCGCGTCCTCTGCGACCTGCCCCGTGACGTAGCGCCCGACGTGGCACTCAGCGCACCCGACCGCCTCGAAGATCGCCTCCCCCGCCATGCCGCTGCGCGGGGTCTGCGCGGGTGGGGCCAGGTATCGCTGGAAGTGAGTGAAGCGGTCCGTGCGGGTGAAGCCTGCGGCGTCCGGCATGTCCTCGGGGTCCGCCACGGTGTCGCACTGGGCGAGCAGCGCGAGGTCTCCGTTCGGCGCGTTCTCCTGGGGCAGGAACTGGCTGGTGAGCCCCATCTCGTTCAGGGCGGCGTCGATGGAGAAGGTGTCCACGGTCGCGATCCCGCCCTTCCAGCCGAACCGTCCGATCCGCCGGGCGCCGTTGGGCGTCTCGAGCGGGACGGTGGTGTGCACGCGGCCGACCAGGCCGGACGGTTGGTTGTTGGCCCGATCCACGAGTGCGGCGTCCGTGATGGCCTCGATGAGGCCGGAACCGAAGAGGATCGGCGTCCCGCGGAGCGCGGTGTGCGTCGCCTGGGCGGGCACCGTCTCGCGGCACGCGATGGTGAAGGACTGGTCCTGGAGCAGCGTCCCGCCGAGCCCCTCGAGCGCCTGGAAGGGCGAGGTGCTCGTGGCAGCGATCCCGAAGCGCGTCACCCGCCGTCCGCCGAACCCTCCGATCGCAGGAACGTTGTGGCAGCCCGCGCAGGTGAGCTCGTTGAACACGGGGCCCGCCCCCTCCGACGGGAGGACCGGCGCGGTGAACGCGGCGCGCCCTTCCTCGAAGAGCGCAAGCTGCTGGGGCGTCAGCCCGCGCACGGGCTCCCCCATCAGGGGCTGAGTCTCCTGGGGGAAGGCGACGCCTGCCAAGAGCAGGGCTCCGAAGGCACCGAGGGAGCTTCGATCGATCAAGAGCTTCATGATTTGGACAGTCCGAAGACCTGGGCCAGGGGGGGCCTTGAGGCTCGGCCTCTCAATAGTAGCCGCGCCCGGCGTCCCCCGGCCTTGGAGAGCCCGTCGCAGCCCTGAGTTCCATCATTCTGGGGCGTCCGCCCCTCGTTCTGGGCCGGACCGAATGCTCAGCGCCACAGCCTCGAGGCCCCGGGCTCGAGGGCCTCGGCCGTGACCTTCCGCCCCGCCACTCCATCGAGGATCCCCTTGGCCTTGGCGAGGACGCCACCGCCCTCTCCCCGGCAGCCCCGCACCAGCAGCGCCAGCGGGAGCGTCAGCACGTCGAAGAGCAGGAAGCGGGCCCATTGCATGGAGCGACCGTGAGCCTTCAGGAACCGGATGGAATTGACGCCCTGCATCCACTTCCGGCGGGGGCCGTATCCCCCGCCCGTCGAGCTGGAGGGGGCATGCAGGGCGCACAGGTCGCCTCGGAGCAGCACGGACCAGTGGCGCCGCCTCGCTCGCAGGCCAAGGTCCACGTCCTCCATGTAGGCGAAGTACGACGCGTCGAAGAGCCCCACGTCCAGGAGGCACTCGCGCCCCACCAGCAGCGCACACCCGGGGATGTAATCGACGGGTCCGGACTCCTGCCAACGGGGCCCGTCCTTGCGCTTGTGGCCGAGCAGGGTCGAGAGGTTCTGGCGATAGTCCAGGCGGCCGCCGGCGCACCACACCCGCTCCGTGCCATCGTCGAAGAGGATCCGGGGCCCCACCATCCCCACCCGCGCCCCTGAGCGCAGGGTCTCCTCGAGCCCGGCGAGGCAGGGCTCGCCGTCCTCGAAGCGCAGGTCGTTGTTGACGAAGAGGACGGCCCCTGCGCCCCTCTCCAGCGCCAGCTTGGCCCCTTGATTGGCCGCCTCACCGAACCCCAGGTTGCGGTCGTTGTCCAGGTGGACGAGGCCGGCAAGGGCCGATGAGACCTCCTCCCGGGAACCGTCCGTCGAGGCGTTGTCCACGAAGACGATCCGGTCCGCGGCGACGCCCTGAGCCAACAGCGAGCGGAGACAGGCGAGGTTCTGCTCTCCCCCGCCGTTCCAGTTCACCACCACGGCCCAGGTCCCGGAGGCCACGGACTTCTTCTCTGGCTTCGCGGGGTCAGCCATCCTCGCCTCCCCGCTCCCTGGAGCGGACGGCGCCCACGGTCGAGTCGATCTCCCCGCGCGCCACGATGGTGGTGAGCTCCTCCCCCTCACCGAGCTCGGAGGGGTCCTCCACCACTCGGCCGTCGGCGCGGCGCGTGATCGAGTAGCCGCGCTCCAGCACCGCGAGCGGCGACACCGCCTCCAGCGCACGACCCGCCGGCGCGAGCCGGCGATCGGCGGCGGCGACCAGGGCCCCCATGGCAGCCACGAGCCGGCTCGTGGCTCCCCCAACCTGCCCCTCGGCCCGCACGACGCGCGCCATGGGGCTCTGGCGCTCGAGCCGCGCAGCGAGGCGCTCCAACCGCGTAGCTGACTCTTGGATGAGCGATATCGACGCGCTTCGGCCCCGTCGCGCGAGGGCCTCAACGCGCGCCCCGCGCTCCTCCACGAGCCGCGCGGGGGTGCGCAACCGGAGGGTGCGCGCCGCCCGGGCGAAGCGGTCCGCGCGGCCCTCGACCGCGCGCTCCAAGGCGTCGCCCAGGTATGCCCCCTGCCGCTCGATCGCCTCGAGCAGCGCAGCCCGGTCGGGGAGCACCGTCTGCGCCGCGTCGGTCGGGGTGTGGGCACGGTGGTCCGCGACCAGATCCACGAGGGTCGTGTCGGTCTCATGACCGACCCCCGTGACCACAGGCACGCTGCAGGCCCAGATCGCCCGGGCCACGGCCTCCTCGTTGAAGCACCAGAGGTCCTCGATGGCGCCCCCACCGCGGCACACGACGACCACGTCCACACCGCTCTCGTCCAGGCGCCGGATCGCCGCCGCGACCTCCTTCGCCGCGGCCTGCCCCTGGACCCGGGAGTGGACCAGCCGTACCGGGTAGCCCGGCCAACGCAGGGAGCGGGTCCGCAGGAAGTCCCGCCACGCGTCCGCGTCTCGGCTCGTGACGACCCCCACGCGCGCGGGAAACCGCGGCAAGGGCCGACGCCGATCCATCAACCCCTCCTCGCGCAGCTGAACCTTGAGCCGCTCCAGGTCCGCGAGCAGCGCGCCCATGCCGCGCGGCTCGATGCGGTCCACGATCAGGCTGTGCTTGCCGTAGGGTGCGTACACATCGAGGGTGCCGTGGCAGACCACGCGCGCGCCCTCGGTGAGCTTCCCCACGGAGGCGAGCGCGCGGGGCGCCGCCGATCGCCAGACCTTCGCATCCAGCACGGCGGACCCGTCCTTGAGGGTGAAGAACACGTGGCCCGACGCGACGGTCTTGGGCCGGCTGATCTCGCCCTCCACGGCGACGCGGCCGAAGCCCTTCAGCGCGGTGTTGATACGAGCCGTGAGCTGGGAGACCGACACGACTTCAGACGCCGCCTCTCCCCGCTCCGCATCGGCTCCCAGCCGCTCGCTCCCTCGCGCCGGCTCGGCCGCTCCGGGGACCCGAGCAGCCGCCGCTCTCCTGACGCCCGAACCGCGTCCGCGCGTGCCGCCGCGCGGGCGCCTGGGAACGTCATCGAAGAGGCTCACGCGCGCAAGGCTACCGCACCGGTGCGACGGGTTCCTCGACGATCTCCTTCGAGTCGCTGGCAGGCTCCTTCGAGTCGCTGGCGGGCTCCTTCGAGTCGCTGGCGGGCCGCACTGGCGGGGCCGCGAGGCCCGGCAGCGAAACCTCGCGCCAGTCCTCGGCCCGGGCCCTCGGGAGGACGATCCGGTACTTGCCCGCGAGGAACGGGGCCACGCGGGTCCCCCGGCGCACGGAGCCCCCTTCGAACTGCAGCTCCACTCCGCCGCTCGGGCGGATGCGGATCCGGGCGCTGTCCGCGAAGACGCGCCGCTGGGCCCGGCCGGTCACCGCGTCGACCTCGGCGAACTGCACGTCACGGAGATCGCTCCCGCGCACCCCCCCCAGGCCCACCAGGCGCCAGCGCGGATCCCCGGCCTGGGCCGCCTCGTGGAGCAGCCGCACGATCTGAACCCGAAGATCATCGAGGTCCCAGAGGCCATCATCGGTAGCCCTGGCGAGGAGCACGGGATCCACGAGCTCAGGGAGCGCCTCGATCCAGGGCTCGGGGTCCACCGCCCCCAGGTAGATCCGTTGTCGGCCGCCGCGGACCTCCGACAGGGCCTCGCCCTGCGACGGGACCGCGACCCCGCCCTCGAATGGGCGCCGCACACCGGCCCGTGACTCGTAGCCGTCCTCGAGGATGATCGTGACGGACCGCGACGATCGACTGACCTCCAGCCGCAGGCGGGCCGCCTTCATCATCCCGACCATCCGGCCACGCTCGTCGAGGAGCCTGGCGATGACCGGCCCGGTCCAGCTTCGGCCCTGATGCTCGTGGATCAAGCCGACCTCGAGGAGGTCCACGCCCCGGACGCTCTCCGCCGTGAGCAGGGTCCTGAGGGACGCCGCCACCTGGGTCCCGCGCCAGCGGCGCGCAGCCTCGGCTCGCTCCAGCGCCTCCGCAGCGGGGTCCCGCGGGACCACGAGCGCTTCGGCCACGAAGTCCGGAGGCTCGGGGAGCGCGGGGAGCTCGAAGCCCTGGAGCAGTCGGGTGAAGGCGACCCACTCCTCCTGCCGCTGGAGGCTCCGGGCCCTCTCCGAGCGCAGCTGGTCCTCCAGCGCCGAGATGCGCGCGAGCAACTCGCTCTCCCTCGCGCGCAGCCGCTCGAGCTCGATCGCCGCCGCCGAACCGGCCTGGTCCTGCCCGGGAACAGCCGCGCCCCCGTCGGCCGCCACCGAGGGTGCCTGGGCCGCCAGGGCCACGGCGAGGATGGAGGCGGCGATCACTTGATCGCCTCCGGGTCTCTGGGGGAGCGCCCGTCCTCCCAGGCCACGGCCTCCGAGCGGCGGCGCACCTGGCGCATCACCGGCAGCAGCCTCACCGACCCGAGCTCACCCACCGCGATCAGCGGCGCCTCCGGCGGCGGCCCCCAGAAGATGAGGTCGGCCCGCTCACCGGCACGGAGGGGCTGGCTCGCGGCGCCAAGCATGGCAGCTAGGGGGCCCAGGTCCGCCGCGCCGTCCGCGGCGCCGGGAATGAGCGGGACGAGACCCGAGACCGTCACATCGGAGAGCGCAGCCAACAGCGGCTCGGGCTCATCGTCCCCTCCCTGATCCGGGCTGGCCTCGGCGATGAGGGTCAGGCGCCAGGGCTGGGCCCCCCCCTCGGCCGCCGAGACCTCTCCCGTCGGGAGTCCGAAGCGCTCGGACAGCACGGCGGCGTCGAAGGCCTGTCGGTCGGGATCCGGGTGGAGCGGCTCGAGGCGAGCGAGGAGGCTGGCTCCGTCGGAGGGCCGGGGTAGCCGCCACACGAAGCCCTCGAGGGGGACGAGCTCCCCCAGGGAGCCGGGAGCCACAGGCGCCGATCGTGAGACCGCGTCTCCGGCGGGAAGGACCCGCTCTCGCAGGGCCAGGAAGAGCACCATGGCCACCGGGGCGAAGAGCCAGAGCCCGCTACGGGCGACGCCACTCCCCGAGGGGCGCTCGGGGTCGGTGCCGAATTCGGAGGACATGGGAGGGAAGGACGCCCCGGGGCGTCAGTCCTTCCCCTCGTCCCAATCCTTCTTCTTGTTCTTGTTCCACCACTGGCGGAAGACCAGCGCGTCCCGGGCATCGTGACCCGAGAGCTTCTGCAGCGTGGTCAGCATCGGACCGGCGATGGTGTCGTAGCGGTCTTGAACGATGGGGTCCGTCTGCCCGACGTCCAGGGCGTTCTTCACCTGGGTGATCACGTCGAGAACCTTCTTGAAGACCTCCTTGCGCTCCTTCTGATCGAGGAACCCGTAGTCACCGAGGGCCTGGGCCGCGGACGCCTGCACCACCGGCTCGTGGTTCGTGAGCAGATCCACCAGCGGGTCCACCGCGTCCTCGTTCTTGGTCCTCCCCAGGCTCAGGATCAACGTCCTGCGCATGTCGAGGTCCTTGATGAAGCTCTTGTGGTCGACCCAGCCCGAGAGGTCCTTGATGCTCTCGGGACCCATGTCCCCGAGCGCCTCCGCGGCGGCCAGGTGGAGCTTGTTGTCGAAGAGCTTGTCCTTGGTCAGCTTCCGCTTCGCCTTGAGGCAGGCGTTGATGCCCTTGACGATCGCCTTGCGGTCCTTCGGGCCGCTCTCCGGAAACTCCGTCTTCAGGGTCTCGATGACCTGGATCGCCTCGATGTCCTCGTCGCCGCGCTTGCCCGCGTGATCCTTGAGCGACTTCAGCGCGTCCTTGACCTCCTCCCGCTTGTCGGGCTTCTCCTCGTCATCCTGGAACGAGGCGAGCACGGGCGGTGCGAGGAGCTCAGCTGCGGGCAGCGGGGCAGGGGCGAGGAGAGTCAGGGACAGGGCGAGCGAAGAGATCATCGTGGTCCTCCAAATAGAGGGAGCTTGAGATGGGCGTCGGACCCCATCCTCGGAGGTCCGCGTAGCACTCGCAAGAAAGGAGGGCGTTAACAGCGTGACGAGGGAGATCCCGCGGCCAAGGTCAGGTCCGAACGCTCGAGATACTGTCTCTCCAGGGCCCCTCGATGGGTCAGGAGCGGGGCGCACCCCGATCAAGGGGGCGCCGGGAGTGCGGATCCGCTCAGCGCCGCGACCATGGCAGAGGCCTTGAGCATCGTCTCCGCGTCCTCGGACTCGGGGTCCGAGGACCAGGTGATGCCACCGCCGACGTGGAACGACACCTCCCGGTCGCCGCCCTCCACCGTGCGGTGGATGATGGTGCGGATCAGGATGTTGAAGGTCGCGCGGCCGCGGGCGTCGATGAAGCCGAGCGAGCCCGTGAAGAAGCCCCGCCCCTCCCCCTCGATCTCGGCGATGGCCTCCATGCTCCGCAGCTTTGGCGCGCCGGTGATCGACCCGCCCGGGAAGAGGGCCGCGACCACGTCCACGGCGGAGCACTCCGGGCGCACCTCCCCGACGACGTCCGTCACGAGGTGGTGCAGCCCACGATAGGTCTCGAGCCGCGGGAAAGAGCCCACACGGACGCCGCCGGGGACGGAGATCCGGCCGAGGTCGTTGCGCTCGAGGTCCACGATCATGGCCAGCTCCGCGCGGTCCTTCTCGCTGCCCAGCAGCCGCTCCCGCTGGAGCGCGTCCGATCCGGCGTCCGCCCCGCACGCGATGGTGCCCTTGATGGGCGTCGTCCTCGCCGCGCGCCCCTCGACGTCCTGGCCCTCCAGCTCCAGCAGCAGCTCCGGGCTCGAGGAGAGGATCGCGCCCTCTGCCCCGTCCGGGAACCGGAATCCCAGGTACCCCATGTAGGGCGCCGGGTTCTGCCGTCGGAGTTCGAGGTAGAGGTCCAGCGGGCCCGTCGAGGCAGGTGCGGTCACCCGGTGGCAGAGGTTGGCCTGGTAGATCTCCCCCCTCGCGATGAGCGCCCGGGCGAGCTCCACCCGCTCCTTGTGCTCGGCTGGCGGGACATGCCGGCGGCACGTGGTCCGGGACTGGGGAACCGGCCCGGGGGCGTCGGCTCTCAGGTCCTCGAGGACGCCCGCCGCCCTGCGCGCACCGTCGTCGTCGGAGTCGGCCCGGTCGGCCACCACGAGGTGGGCGCCGCGCACCTTCGCCGCGTCATCGAGCTCGAACACCACCCAATCGCGGTAGATCCCGCCCGCGATCGGCGGCTGGGGCCACGCCGCATCGGGGAGGTCCAACGGCTCTCCCTCGACCCCCAGGTCATAGGCGAGCGCCCCGATGAAGCCGCCGCTGAAGGGGCCGGGAGGAAGTTCTCCCTCCCAGGCCAAGCTCGCGAGAACGTGGCGCAGCCCATCGAGGGCGGACAGCGCCGCGCCGCCGGGCCCCGTGCCGCTCGCCCCAGGGAGGGTCTCGATGGGGTCGAAGGCCACGATCGACCAGCGCCCCGGCGCCCCGCTCGCGCTGTCGAGGGCCACGAGTCCGGGCCGCCGGCGGAGACGGAGCAGCGCGCGGGGCACGTCCAACCCTCGCCCCACGTGCTCCGTGAGGTCGAAGGACTGTCCGCTCAGGCGAACGCGCGCGGGTTCGGTCTGGACCTCTGCCATCGGAGCCGCACTCTATACCGCCCCGAGCGTTCCCGGAGGAACATCCACCATGAGTACCACCGCCCCGAAGCCCACGCCCGGTCCCCGCAAGGGCGTGCTGGGCCTCGTGTTCCTGACCGTGTTCCTCGACATGGTCGGCTTCTCCGTCATCTTCCCGCTCTTCCCGAAGATGCTCGACTGGTACGTGGCCGAGGAGGGCGCCGGCAGCCTCGTGGGGCGGCTCGCCAGCTGGCTCGAGACGCTCGTCGAAGACCGCTTCGCGGTCATCGTGCTTTTCGGCGGCCTCCTGGGCTCCCTCTACTCCGGGTTGCAGTTCATCTTCGCTCCCCTCTGGGGTGGCCTCTCGGACCGGCGCGGTCGGCGCTCCATCCTGCTCATCACCCTCACGGGAACCGCGCTCTCCTACGTGGTGTGGTTCTTCGCGGGGAGCTTCGCCCTCCTCATCATCGCGCGCCTGACGGGCGGCATCATGGCGGGGAACATCTCGATCGCGTCGGCGGCCGTTGCCGACACCCACAAGAAGGCGGACCGCGCCAAGGGGATGGGCATCCTCGGCGCCGGCATCGGACTCGGGTTCGTAGTGGGCCCCGCGCTCGGCGGGCTCGCCTCCGGGTGGGACCTGACCACCTCCCTCCCGGACCTCGCTGGGGTGAACCCCTTCAGCGGCGCCGCCCTGATCGCCTTCGGGCTGGCCCTGGTCAACCTCGTCTGGGCTGCGCTGCGCTTCCCGGAGACCCGCGAAGCTACCGCCGCAGAGGGCGCGCCCGAGAAGCGCAGCCTCAACCCCTTCGCCGCCCAGGGGCGGCTGGCGTTTCCCGGCGTGCACACCCTGAACCTCGCCTACTTCATCTACTTCGCCGCCTTCGGCGCCATGGAGTTCACCCTGGTCTTCCTCGCCGCGGAGCACCTCGACTACGGGCCGCGCGAGAACGCGTGGATGTTCGTCTTCATCGGGCTCACCATCGCCTTCGTGCAAGGGGGCATCGTCCGCCGGCTGGTGCCCCGCGTGGGCGAGCTGAAGGTCGCCACCATGGGCATGGCCCTGACCCTCCCTGGCTTCCTCCTGATCGCGGCGGTGGCCCGGACGGAGTCCGCGGCCGTCCTCTACGCGGGGCTCGCCCTGGTGGCGGTGGGCAGCTCGCTGGTGATGCCCAGCTTCAGCTCCCTCGCGAGCCGCTACGTCCCTGACGATCGCCAGGGGTTCGCCCTCGGGGTCTTCCGCAGCTTCGGCAGCCTCGCCCGGGTCGTGGGCCCGATCGCCGGGGGCCTGCTCTATTACGGCCTCGGCGCCCTCGCGCCCTACGCGATCGGCGCGGCCCTGCTTCTCATGCCCCTCGGGCTCTCCAGGCGCCTGCCCGCACCGCCCTCACAGGCCCCGGAGTAGGCCCTGGGGCCCCCCAGCGCGCCCTGCGCGCCGCTCCCCACGCCAGGAGCATTCGGCGCTTCACCCGCCGGCCCCCACAGCCGATAGAGGAGGTGTCATGCAACGCTTTCAAACACCCGTCCTGTGCGCCGGCGGCGCGCTCATCGCCTCGCTGCTCTCCTTCGGCCCTGCGCCTGCCCCGCAGCAGGATCCCAACAAGGCACTCGCGGCCCTCCAGGCCCAGATCACCGAGCTCGAAGCCAAGGTCGGGAGCTGCCAGGAGTTCATGCAGCAGCAAGCCGCGGCAGGCAAGGAGCTCACCGAGGCCCTCGCGCGGTCCGAGGCAGAGGGCTTCACCGCCGGGATCAACCCCCGCTCCCGTGAGGTCCTCCTGGAGGGCCTCCGGACCCAGGCGAAGGCCATGCAGTCCGTGGACGCCAAGGAGCCGTCCAAGGACACGAGCCGCCGTCAGGGCCGTCGCCGCGACCGGTGAACGCCGCCGAGCCGCGCCAGCTGGAGTCCGACCTCTGGCCCCGGGTGGACGCCTTCATCGAGCGCATGCGCGTCACGCGCGGCGCGTCCGAGCACACGCTCCGTGCCTATGGCCTCGACCTGGCCGACCTGGTGGGCTTCCTCGCCAGCCGCGGCGTCACCGGGCATGCCTCCATCACGCCCCGGGCCCTGCGCGGCTGGCTCGGTGACCTCGACGAGCGCGGGCTCGCCCGCTCCACCATCCAGCGCCGGCTGTCGGCCGCCAGGTCGTTCCTCAAGAGCCTGGTGCACGAGGGCCTCCTCGAGGTCAACCCGGCCACCGGGCTCCGCCAGCGCCGGAGCTCCCGCCACCTCCCGGGCGTGCTCTCCGAGGCAGAGGTCGAGGCACTGCTCGCCGCCCCGGACGCCACCACCGTCGGCGGCCGCCGGGACCGGGCGATCCTGGAGCTCATGTACAGCGCCGGCACCCGGGCGGCGGAGACCGTCGGCCTGGACCGCGCCCACCTCGACCTCGGCCGCGGCGTCGGGCGCGTCCTCGGCAAGGGCCGCAAGGAGCGCCTCGTTGCCCTCGGACGCTTCGCCGTGGAGGCGATCTCGGACCACCTCTCGGACCCGGACCGCCCCGCCCCCACCACGGCAGCAGGCGACGCGCTCTTCCTGAATCGCTCCGGCGGCCGGCTCAGCACTCGGAGCCTGGAGACCATCGTCGGCAAGCACGCTCTGCGGGCCGGGATCACGCGGCGCGCGACGCCCCACACCCTCCGCCACAGCTTCGCCACCCACCTGCTCGACCGCGGCGCGGACCTACGGTCCGTCCAGGAGCTCCTCGGCCACGAGCACCTGGCGACGACGCAGATCTACACCCACGTCTCCGTGGCGCGCCTCCAGGAGATCTACGAGAAGGCCCACCCCCGGGCGTGAACCGGAGGAGCGCCCGGCGGCGAGATCAAACGTCCCAGCCCGGCCGGTCTTCGCTCCCGAGGAGCTTCGGGTCCACATCGAAGGATCCCGCCCCGGCGTCCCAGCGAGCCTGCCCGCCCGAGCGGTAAGCCGCGGTCGCCAGGAGGACCGTCTGGGTGAGGGGCCCCGAGTAATCGAAGCTGCAGAGCGGGCTGGACGGCGTCCCCTTCTCGATGGCATCGAGCCACTCGACGTAGTGGCCGGGGGAACTGGCGATGGAGGGAGCTGGCGCCTCCCATGTGGCGTCTGCCCCTTCCAACTCCACCTTCATGGAAGAGTAGTTCGAGACGATCCGGCCCCTCGTCCCCAGGAACACGTGGCTGTCTCCCGGAGGAGCGAGCTCAGGAGCCGAGCCCCCGTCCCACCAGTGGACGTCCACGGCCTTGCGAGCCCCCTCCGCAGCGTGCGACCACTTCACGTGCATCCACTCCGGCGTACCCACCGGGTCCACCGCAGGCCCCTCCACCTCGATGGCCACGGGGGTCTTCAGGTCGAGGGCCCAGTGCACCAGGTCGACCCAGTGGCAGGCCATGTCCCCCACCGTGCCGGTACCGAAGGCCCAGAACCGGCGCCAGTTGGCCGGGTGGACGCCGTCACAGTACGGCCGCTCCGGGGTCGGTCCGAGCCAGAGGTCCCAGTCCAGGTACGCGGGCGCGGGCTTGGGCTCGGAGAACTTGCCGTTGGACCAGGACTTCCGGCATACCACGTGGACCGTGTGCACGTCGCCGATCGCGCCGGCCCGAATGGCCTCCACCACCCTGCGGTAGTTGTTGGTGGCGTGGATCTGCGTGCCCATCTGAGTGGCCACGCCGGAGCTCTTCGCGAGGTCCTGGAGCTGCTGCGCCTCCTCCACGGTCCGCGACAGGGGCTTCTCGCAATACACGGCGATCTTGCGGCGCAGCGCGGCCCGGGCGATCGGGGCGTGGAGGTGGTCGGGGGTCGAGATGACGACGCCGGCGAGGTCCTTCTCCTGGTCGAGGAGCTCACGCCAGTCCACGTAGGTCTTCGGGCGCTTCTGCCCGGCGGCCTCCACCTGCGCCAGCCCGCGCTCCAGCATCCTGGAGTCCACGTCACACATCACCGCCACGTCCTGGGAGAGCACGCCGTCCACGTTGGCTGCCCCCCGGTTGGCGACGCCGATGGCCGCGAGCTTCAGGCGGTCCCGGATGGGTCGCGTCCGGATGAAGGGAGCCGCGACCGAGGAGGTCGCGAGCGCAGCGGCGCCGCGGAGGACACGGCGGCGAGAGATCGGGGGGATGGGCATGGGTCAGATGCTATGGCAGCGAACCGAAAGCTGCTCTGCCTTCTCCCGCCAGGGAGGCTCCCACGGCGCGAGGCCGCCACTTCGAATCAGCCGCCCGCGCGGCGCCAGCCCACGAGGCGGTGCCGCTTCAGCCCGAAGCCCTCGCGCCGCTCCACCTCGAAGCCCGCCTGGTCCAACCCGGCGCGCACGGCTCCGGCGGCCGTGTAGGTCGCGAGGGTCGCCCCCGGTCGGGCGAGGCGCGCGAGCTCCGCGTAGACCTCGCGAGACCAAAGACCGGGATTCCGTGCGGGGGCGAAGCCGTCGAGGAAGACGGCGTCGGCCCGCAGATCGAGTTGCCGGAGAGCCGCCGCGCCGTCGCCGATGACGAGCCGCATCGGGACCACATGGCCCCCCAGCCGGAGGGCCGCCCGTCCCTCTTCCAGCAGTTCTGGATAGGCGAGCAGGAAAGCCTCGGTGGCCTCGTCCCCCCGACCGAGCCGCCGGTGCACTTCGCGCATGGTCGCCGGTGGTAGCGGATGAAGCTCGATGGACGCGTGGCTCAAGGTCCCGCTCCCCACATCCGCCAGGGCGCGTACGGCTGCCAGCAGGTTGACGCCCAGGCCGAGCCCGGTCTCCAGGATGGTGACCGACTCGCCGCGACCCAGGCGCGCCGGCAGGTCACTGCCCTGGACGAACACAAGGTCACCCTGCTCCAGCCCGCTGCGCGAGTAGTAGACGTCGTCGTAGTCCGGGGCGAAGGGCACTCCCTCCTCGGACCAGGCCACGTTCGCCTCCCGCGCTGGTTCCTCTCTCGCCATGGAGCGACAGCTTACGGCGCAGGCCCCGCGGAGATGGGCGCTCCCTCGCGCTCCGGGGAGGTGGCCTCGCTCGAGGGAGGCCTCTCAACGCCGGGGAGAGAGTGGTGGTGACCCTAGGGGGATTCGAACCCCCGTCGCCAGGATGAAAACCTGGTGTCCTAGGCCTGACTAGACGATAGGGCCACGGGTGTCGGACGCCCCGAAGGACGTTCGACGGCCGGGAAGATAGGGCCTGGTCCAGGTCCTGTCAAACCCTCGCCCGTGCGGATTTTCGCCCGCTCAGCGCGCGACCCATCCGGCAGCGGCGAGCCGCTCCGTCAGGTGACCGTACTCGCGCTCCAGCCCCTCCACCACCTGGCCAGGATCGCCAAGGATCGACCAGGTGTAGGTCTCGATCTCCAGGTGGAGCTCGGGGGTGGTCCACCCCTCCGGATCGGCGAGCAGGCCGTCGACGATCCGGTCCGCGTGGCCTCGGGTCGTCTCCAGGGCCCCGAACGCGGCCTGATCCAGGGGCACGTGGAAGTGACAGCGCCACTCCTCTGCGCTCGCCCAGGGACTCCCCTCGACCGCGAGCGCCTCGACCAGCGCCGGGAGGTCGGGCAGGTGGATGAACGCGCCGTCCGCGCGGCCGGTGACCTGGTGCAGGAAGCGCGGCTCATCCATCGCCAGGAGCTCGGCCCGCGCCTCGGGGCGCAGGGCGGGATCAGGGAGCCGGAGCGCGCTGCTCACCTGCACCTTGCCCAGGGGCCCCCCGTGGGTGGCCAGGGCCAGCGAGTCCGCAGGATCCTCGAACTCCACCGCAGAGTGACAGCAATCCAGGCAGGTCCCGAGGTGGCGCGCAGCGAGAAGCGCTGACCCCTCCACGTCGGCCCCGAACTCCTCCTGCAGGACGCGGGTCGCGATCAAGCGCGCGAAGACGAGGTACTCGGCGAGCGCCCGACCGTTCCTTGCGCTGGCGTCCGGCTCGGACTCCAGGGAGAGGATGACGCGAACGCCGGTCTCCTCCTCGATCCGCGCGAGCTCTCCGAGGGCACGCCCCATGCCCTCCGCACAGCGGCGCAGGCCCGAGCGGTCCTTGATGTCTGCTCCATAGGCTCCCGGGTGAGTGCTGATCGAGACCATGCGCGGTTGATCCCGCGACGCCTCGACCAGGGCAGCCGCGGCCCAGGCCACGTCCAGGGTGTAGTCGACCCGCTCCTGCTCCATCCAGTTCGGCTGGTAGACGCGGGCCTTCAGACCGTCTTCCTGGAAGTCGCCGTAGGGGAAGGCGTTGAAGGTGAAGGGGTCCATGCGGTGGGCCCGCAGAAAGTCCCTGAGGGCCCTGCCCGCTTCGGGGTCTGTACGCAACTCCCGAGCCGCTCCAGCGGCGAGGTACATCCCCACGCCGAAGCTCGAACCGCCCGGGGCGAGCCGCTCGCGCAGCGGGACGGAGAACGTCTCGATGGCCCGCCGGACGTCCGCCAGGGTCTCGGCCGCGTGCAGGTTGAGGCAGTACCCGACCCGGACGACGCGGTCCGAGCTGGGGTGATGGAACTGCATGGGCTCAGCCGGCGGAGTGCACGGCGATCCCCTCCTCTCGGAGGAGGACCGGGATGTCATCCCGGACGGGGTAGATCACCTGGCCATCCTCTCGGATGAGGCCGGCCTCCAGCGCGGTGGCGACCTCGGCGCCGCCCACGTTCTGGACCCCGCCGCCCGCGATGCGATCGTTGAGCGCCTGCAGCGTCGCCTCGTCCGCGAGGGCGAGGGGCTGACGGGAGTCCGGGCAGGCGAGAATGGCGAGGAGGTCGGGGTGGATCACTGCGCAGGAGGGGTGGCGGGGACCGGGTGGAACAGAGGGGGCACGGGCGCCGCCGTGGAGAATCGTGCATGGGCACGAACAACGCAACCCGAACGGGCCGGAGCTTCCCTGGAGATGCTCCGGCCTTGACCCGGGGTGGCCCGTGCCGGAGGTTGGGGCCATGCTCCCCGCCCTGCGCAGCGCCCCGCGGCACCTCCTCGCCGGCCTCTCCCTCGCCCTCCTGTTCTCCGCGGCCGGCCCAGCAGCCCCCGCCCAGGACACGGCGAGGGGCTGGCTCGACCTGCCGGAGGATCCCCTCGGGCGCCTGTGGGCCTCCGTCGGCGCCGAGACGACCCCGTGGAGGGCCAACGGGGTCCACGGGGACCTCTCCGTCTCCGAGGACGCCTGGGAGGAGTGGCGCGGCGCCATGGCCACGGCCAGGACCCCCGAGCGGCGCCGCGAGGCCCTCTCGACGCTCCTCGGGCTGGCCGCCCGTGACGGAAGGATGGACGACGCCTACGGCTGGATCGGCGCCTTCGGCGCGGGGGACGCGCCGGCCCTGGCGGGCTCCATCCCTTACCTCTTCCCAGGCCTGGATCCGACGACGGAGCTCGGGGGCGGTGGCCGCCCGATGGCCCTGAAGGAGGGAGCCCTCTTGCGCCCCCAGCTCCCGCCACGGAGCCGCGCGGCCGTGCCTGGCAGCATCGAAAACCGACGGGTCACGGCCCGGGGGCTGAAGGTCGGCGGGACCACCTTCGACCTGATGCTGAAGGTGGACGGCTCCGGGGTGATCGCCGAGCTGACCCACGTCGCGGGCGAACCCGCGGAGCTCCGGGTGGCGCTCCCCGCCCCCGCCGGCTATCGACTGAAGAGCGTCTACGTGGACTGGGAGCTACAGGAGCCCGAGGGTGGCGTCGATCCGGACGAGGTCGACTGGGCGGGGACGCCGCTGAACGTGCGGATCGCCCCCTCCGAGGACCCGATATCCCTCTTCGCGCGCCTCGACCGACGGGACCTGCCCACGCCCACGCCGCCACCCGGCGCGGCGCCGCTGCCTGGACCGATCGCCGGCCGAGGCCTGCTGCTCGTGGTCCCCGCGGAGGAGCAGGGTCCCCGCTGGGAGGCCATGGCCCGTGCGTTCGCCGACGTCCTTGCGGTCCCCGTGAGGGTGGGCTCGCCCGAGGAGGTCCTCAGCGCGGCGGGCGGCCCTCTCCCCACCGCAGTGCGCTTCGACCTCGTCGGGGACCCCGAGGCCCTCAGGCGGCAGGTGACCCACGCGATCGAGGTCCGCTTCCGGGAACGCTGAGGGCCAGCGGGCGCCCCGCCAGCCCCGGGGTCGTTATGGTGGCGCTCCTACCATGAGTGACTCCCTCCACGCCGAGCACCGCGCCCGCTTCCTCGACCTGCTCGCCGCCCGCGACGCGGTCGCGGTCATTCCCACCGCGACGACCAAGACGCGGAACGACGACGCGGACTACAAGTTCCGCCCGACGAGCGACTTCTGGTACCTCACGGGCCTGAACGAGCCCGGGGCCTGCCTCGTGCTGCTGCCGGGCAAGGACGGCGAGGAGGCGCGCTCGGTCCTGTTCCTCCGCGAACGCGACAAGCTCCGAGAGATCTGGGACGGGCGCCGCCTCGGGCTCGAGCGCGCCCCCGAGGCCCTCGGGGTGGACGCGGCCATGGACATCGAGGAGCTCTGGACCGAGCTCCCGGGGCTCCTCGAGGGGCGAGAGCGGATCATGTGGCGCTTCGGCGACGACGACGTCGCCGACCGGCGGATGATCGAGACGTTCACGTCACTGCGTGACCGTGCCCGCGGCCCGGTGGAGCCGGCCAAGGAGCTGCTGGACCCAGGGCCGTTCCTGCACGAGCTCCGGGTGATCAAGGGCGAAGCCGAGCTCGAGCACATGCGCCGGGCGGCCACGCTCACCGCAGAGACCCACGCAGCCCTCATGCGGCACATTCAGCCCGGCATGAACGAGTGCGAAGCCGAGGCCTTCCTCGACTACCGCTACCGCAGCGCGGGATCGACCGGCGCGGCGTACAACCACATCTGCGCCGGCGGCGCCAACGCCTGCATCCTCCACTACATCGAGAACGACCAGCCCCTGAAGGACGGGGACCTGCTGCTGGTGGATTCGGGGGCCGAGTGGCACTACTACGCGGCGGACATCACCCGCACGTTCCCCGTCGGCGGCAAGTTCAGCCCCGAGCAGCGGGCGCTCTACCAAGTGGTCCTGGATGCAGAGGAGGCCGCCATCGCGGTGGCCGCGCCCGGCGTGGAGTTCGACCGGATCCACGAGGTGGCCCTCGGGGTCATCGTGAATGGCCTGCTGGAGCATGGCCTGCTGAAGGGCACCGCGGAGGAGGCGCTGGAGTCGGGCTCCTACCGCGCCTTCTTCATGCACAAGACAGGGCACTTCCTCGGGCTCGACGTGCACGACTGCGGGCGCTACACCACGTCCGAGGGCGCGTCCCGGCCGCTGGAGCCGGGCATGGTCTTCACCGTCGAGCCGGGCATCTACGTCGACCCGGAGAACACCGACGTCGAGGCCCGCTGGCGCGGGATCGGGATCCGCATCGAGGACGACGTGCTGATCACGGACGAGGGCCACGAGATCCTCACGGCCGCCGTACCCAAGGCCGTCGAGGAGGTCGAGGCCATGTGTTCTGTGTCCAGCGGAGCGCAGGGGTGAGGTGAGCGAGATGCCGGAACCCAGGGAGCCACTCGGGCTCGCGGATGTGATCCGCGGTGCCGCGATCCCCAGCCTCGCCGGCATGGCCTACGAGCTGAGCGGGCTGGCCTGGGCCCTCGGGGGAGCGGCGGCGCTGACCTCCCTTGCCGCGCTCGCCGGAGACCCCGAGCTGGTCTCGGAAGCGGTGGGCTCCGGGCTCCCGATCCCCGGCCCCCTGGTCGCGACGGGCCTGTTCCTCGCCGCCCTCCCCCTCCTGCTCGTCTGCTCCAGGGTTGGCGGCGGCGCCGCGCGCCTCTCGATCGACCCTGACCCCGAGCGGCCCACGACCCTGCTCAGGTCCTGGGCGGAGGGCAAGAGCGTCCAGACCTCGGCGGCCGCGATCTGGATTCAGATCTTCGGGATGATGGCCTGCGGTACCTTCGTCCTCCTCGGCCCCATCGTCGCGCTGACCGTCATCGTCGGCCCCGAGACCCTGGGCCCGTTCGGCGTTGTCCTCTCGGGCCTGGCCCTGGTGCTGACGCTGGCCTATGCCGCGGAGCTTGGAGCGCTCCACCAGCTCGCGTTGGCGAGCCTCGTCCGCCACGACCGCGGCGTGGGCTCCGCCGTCCTCCACGGCTGGCGCCTGATGCGAGCGCGCCCGGAGCACATGCGCCGCCTCGCCGCCGCGGAGTTCGCCCTCCGAGCCCTGATCTTGTTCGCCGCCAGCTTCGCCGGCTACCTCGCGGGCGGCCCGTGGGGACTCGCCCAACTGGCGCTCCTCGCGAGCCTGGTGGGCTCGGTGCGCTGCAGGGCGTGGTCGCTCATCTACCCCCGGTTGGGCGGCCTGACGGTGGCGGCCGGGCCGCGCCAGGGCTGAGGGGCCCGGGCCCCCTGAAGGGGGGCCGCCCCCAACCAGAAGGGGCCATCGAATCGAGAGGGTGGTGAGCGCGCCAGGGATCGAACCTGGGACCTACTGGTTAAAAGCCAGTTGCTCTACCAACTGAGCTACGCGCCCACCCGTTGTGTCGATTCGGCGCGCGGTCTGGGACCGCGCGTTCGAGGCCGAGAAGATACGGCTTTTGAGACGGGGTGCAAGTATTCCGCTCCGGGAGATCCGTGAGCCGCCCCCCCCGTCAGTCCTCGAGGATCTCCTTGGTCTTCTTGTCCTGGGCCTCGCCCACCTTGGCCTCGAAGCTCTTGAGCATCTTCTGGATCTCGTCCTGGAGGTCCTTGTGGCCGTCCTCGGTGACCTCACCGCTCTTCTTGTGGGCGTCGGCCTCCTTGTTGGCGTCCCGGCGGACGTTCCGGAGGGACACGCGCCCCTCCTCGCCCAGGTCCTTGGCCTTGGCGGCGTACTTCTTGCGCTGCTCCCCCGAGAGCGGGGGCATGGTCAGGCGGATGACCTTGCCGTCGGACTCAGGGGAGATCCCCAGGTCCGACTTCATGAGGGCCTTTTCGACCTCCTTGATGACGCTGGCGTCGAAGGGCTTGATGACGAGGGTGCGAGCCTCCGGGACGCTGATCTGGGCCAGCTGGCTCAGGGGCGTCGGCGTGCCGTAGTAGTCCACCCGGACGTGCTCGACGAGCGCCGAGGACGCCCGCGAGGTGCGGATGTTCTTGAGCATGTCACGCGTGTGCGACACCGCCTTTTCCATGCGGGCCTCGGCATCTTTCAGAACGCTCTCGTAGCTCATATCTCTTCGCGGCCCGTCTGTGGGCCCTCGTTGGGAGGTCGTCGCGGTGGGCCAGGGGCCGAGCACCGCCGGTAGGGTGGCTTCAGGATGCGGTGTGCACGAGGGTCCCCACGCGTTCGCCGGCGATGACGCGCTCGAGGTTCCCTTCCTTGAACATATCGAAGACGATCACGGGGAGCCCGTGATCCCGGCACATGGAGATGGCCGTGCTGTCCATGACCTTGAGGTTCTTCAGGAGGACCTCGTCGTACGTGAGGTCCTCGTAGCGGGTGGCGCTCGGGTCGAGCTTGGGGTCCGCGGAGTAAACGCCATCGACCTTGGTGGCCTTCAGCAACACGTCGCAGCCGAGCTCGTTGGCGCGCAGGGCCGCCGCGCTGTCGGTGGTGAAGAACGGGTTGCCGGTGCCCGCACCCAGGATCACGACCTTGCCGCGGCGAAGGTGCCGCTCGGCGCGTCGGCGCACGAAGGGCTCTGCGACCTGGCGGATCTCAAGGGCGGTCATGACCCGGGTCTCGAGCCCCTGGCTCTCCAGGGCGTCGGACATCGCGAGGGCGTTGATGACCGTGCCGAGCATCCCCATGTAGTCCGCGTTCGCCCGGTGCCCCCCGAGCTCGGAGAACTCCGCGCCACGGAGGATGTTGCCACCCCCCACCACCATGGCCACCTCGACCCCCAGCTCGCAGACCCGCGCCACCTGGCGGGCGATCTTCTGCACGTCGGGAGCAGAGATCCCGTGGCCGGTATCCGCGGCGCCGAGCGCCTCTCCGGACATCTTCAATAGAACGCGTCGATAGGTCATGGGCAACGGAGGGCGCGGGAGCGCCGCTCAGGGGGGGTCGCGAGCAGTCTAGCCCCACGCCTCCCAGCCGACCCCTCCCCCGTCAGAAAAGACCACCGCGCGGCGCCGCCGGAAATGCGAGGAGGGGGCGCCCGCCAGACCGGCGAGCGCCCCCTCCCACGGAGACCGGGGCTCGATCAGCCGCCCAGCTGGCAGCGCGTGAAGCCCTCGATCTTGGTCCCGTCACCGAGCTCCTGGACGAGCGCCTTCGCGACGGAGGTCTTGTCGTCCATGATCCAGGGCTGGCCGACCAGGGTCCGCTCGCCGAAGAACTTCTGGAGGCGGCCGACCATGATCTTCTCCTGGATCTCCTCGGGCTTGCCCTGGAGACCGTCCTTGATGATCGCCTTCTCGCGCTCCACGTCCTCGGCCGGCACGCTGCCCTCATCGAGGGCGGAGGGGCTGAAGACGACGATGTGCATGCAGAGCTGCTTGAGCACCTCGGCGGCCTTCGCAGCGTCCCCACCGGTGGTGACGTTGACGAGGGCTCCCTTCTTGTTGTCGTGGTGCACGTAGGCGACCACCTGACCGCTGTCGGTGGAGTAGGCGCAGGCCTCGACGATCTGGAGGTTCTCCTTCAGGTCACCGATGGTGGCCGTGAGCGCGTCCTGAACGGTGCCCCCGGCGTGCCAGGCCTGACCGAGCATCTCGTCCACGGACTTGGGCTCGTGGTCGAAGGTGTGCTGGACGAGCGCGTCGAGGAACTCGCCGAAGTTCGGCGTGGACGCGAGGAAGTCCGTCTCGGAGGCGAGCGCGACGATGGCGCCCTTGCTCCCGTCGTCGCTGACCTTGAAGGCCACGCGGCCTTCGGCGGTCTCGCGACCGACCTTCTTGGCAGCCGACTTGAGCCCCGCCTTGCGGAGTTCGTCGAGGGCAGCCTCGGGGTCGCCGTCGGTTGCCGTGAGTGCCTTCTTGCACTCCATCATCCCGGCGCCGCTCATCTCGCGGAGCTGCCGGACCAGTTGGGCGGTGATCTCAGCCATCGGTGGGGTGAGGTTGGGCGCCACGGGCGCCGCATGGTGGTTGGAGTTGCGGGACCAGCCCGCGGGTCCTCGTGAATCACGAGGGATTTGGAAAAGCACCCGTCGCGCGGAAGCGCGGCGGGTGATGGATGGACGGCGCGGGGGAGAGAGTCCCCCGCGCCGAAGCGTCACTCGGCGGCGGGCGCCTCGGGCTTGGGCTCCTCCGCGGGAGCGGCCGGGGCCTCGGCGACGGGTGCGGCGGCGGGCTCGGGCGCAGCAGCTGCCCCAACGGCGGGCTCAGCGGCGGGCTCAGCGGCGGGCTCAGCGGCGGGCTCAGCGGCGGGCTCAGCGGCGGGCTCAGCGGCCTTCGCGATGGGCTCGGGGAGCTTGTTGCCGGTGGTCGGACGGACCTCGTCACCGGGGATCACCTCCTCATCGGAGCTCCGCTCGGCAGAGCCGACGGCCTGCATGTTGTCGGTGTGCTGGTGGGCGCCGGCCTCGACCGAGTCCACGAGCTCCTCGATGAGCAGACGCACAGACTTGAGCGCGTCGTCGTTTCCCGGGATGACGATGTCCACGTCGTTCGGGTCGCAGTCGGTGTCCAGGAGGCCGATGACCACGATGCCCATCTTGCGGGCCTCGCGGATCGCGTTGCCTTCACGGGACGGGTCGACCACCACCATGGCGCCGGGCATGCGGTCCATCTCGCGGATGCCGCCCAGGTTGCGGGTGATCTTGCGGAGCTCGCGGTTGATCTGCGCGACCTCCTTCTTGGTGAGCTTCTGCTGCTCGATCGCCTTCTCGTCGATGGCCTCAAGCTGCGCGAGGCGCTTCAGTCGGCTGCGGATGACGCTGAAGTTGGTCAGCGTGCCGCCGATCCAACGCTCGGTGACGATCGGCATGCCGGTGCGCTGACCGGCGTCCTCGATCACGCCTTTGACCTGGCGCTTGGTCCCGACCCAGAGGACCGTCTGGCCCTCCGAAGCGATCTGGAACAGCAGGTTCTGGGCTCGGAGAAGGCCCTTGACGGTCTCACGGAGGTCGATCACGTGGATCATTCCGCGCCGGCCGTGGATGTAGGGGGCCATCTTCGGATTCCACCGCGACACGCGGCATCCGAAGTGCACGCCAGCTTCGATCAGCTTCTGTGCGTTGATATTACTCATGGGGTCCTCGAAACAGGGGTAAGTCCGGTCGCCGAACGAGACGGCCGGAAACGAGCGGAAGAGTGTACGGGGGGGCCTTCGAAAGTCCAGCTTTCCCGGTCTGCGGCCCCATTCAAGGTGTCCCCCCAAGGGATCCATCAAGCCTGGACTTCCGGGCTACAATGCGACGTCATAAGGCCGCGGCGCCGCGCCGAGACCTGACTCCCCCGTGACCCTTCCCACCCGCCTGCTCATCGCCGACCACGGCAACTCTGGACTCCGCGAGGCGTTGCGCCCGCTGGAGGCGCTGGGGCTGGAGCTGGTGCCGAGCTCGACCCCGGAGACCACCCGGAGCCTCATGAGGCGGGGTGAGGTGGAGCTGCTGGTCCTCGAGAGGGACCAGTTCGAACTCCTCGACCGCGACATGGTGCCGCGCATCGCCGACCGCCCGAGGCCGATCCCTGTGCTCCTGGTGACCGACGACGCCGAGGCCATGTCGACGATCATCGCGGGGCGAACCATCCGCGGGACGCCCTGGGACATGGTGCGAACCGACGCGCCCGTGGAGGAGTTTCTGCTGCGGGCCGAGCAGCTGCTGGAGCGGGCCGACGTGCTCAGCCAGCTGGCGAAGGCCCGCTATCAGGCCTCCCACGATGACCTGACCGGGCTCCTGCGTCCGCGCCCCTTCGGCGAGCGGCTCCGCGAACACTTCTCGGCCACCCAACGTCACCGGCTCGAGCTGGCGCTCATCCTGATCGACCTCGATGACTTCGGGCGCGTCAACAAGGAGTTCGACCACACCGTGGGCGACGAGGTGATCGCCCGTGTCGGTGAGACCATTCGGACGAGCCTCCGCGAGGAGGACATCGGCGGCCGGCTCGGGGGCGACGAGTTCGCCCTCATCCTGCCCTTCACCTCCCGGGTGGACGCCGCCCGGGTGGTGGCGCGACTCGCCACGCGGATCCGCGGGCTGAGCGGCCCCCCCACCGGCCTGCGGCCCTTCGTGGACCAGCGACGCGGGGACCCGCGGCGTTCGATTCGAGTCTCGGGGAGCCTCGGCTTCGAGACCTACGATGGCCGAGACCTGGGGACGCTGGAGGAGCTTCGGCTCCACTCGGAGCAGGCTCTCCACGCCGCCAAGGGGCGCGGGGGGAACCAGGGCGTCTACTTCCGCAGCCTGCCCGCTGGCGGGGACCGCGCTGTGGTCGGCTCCTGATCGGCCGGGCGCCCAGGGCCCTCAGGTCTGCCCCTAGCGGAGCAGCATGGGCCGGATCCAGTTGGCCCTGTCGAGCACGAAGTCGCCCGCCGGGTCGACCTCGAGCACCAACTCCTCGACCCCCGCGAGGGGGATCGCCGGGGACCTGCTGGCCAGGAGACCTCCCCGCATGACGTCGCTCTCCCAGAGCGTCTTGCCGTCTCCCAGGACCCGGAAGCGCACGGCTCCGGCCCGGGAACCGCTCCGCCCGGAGTCATCCACGCCGCACATCAGGCGCAGGGAGCCCCACTCTCCCCCCACGTCCCAGGTGAGCCGGCTCGGGGCGTGCACCCCCAGGCCTCGATCGAAGACAAACCCTCCCACCGACAGCAGCCCGCCGCGGCAGTTGCGATCCACGCGCATGGGCCAAACGAAGCCCAGCTCGTCCCCGAAGGGCGAGGAATTGCCCGCTTCCGCGGGGGCCACGTCGCCCAGGAACCGGAAGGAACCGTCGTCGAGGGAAACCTCGGTGACAATGGCGCCCGGTAGCTGCACCGCCGCACCGCCCCCGATCCGGATCTGGACCCCCTCCTCCGGGGGGCCGAGCTGGACCAGGGTGCCGCTGATCCGGCCGCCACCAGCCAGGGTGACCGCCACGCGTTCCCCGCCGTCCTCGGCCTCCTGCTCGCCCTCGGCCTCGTCGAGCGGTGCAATGAACAGCGCCGCGACCCGGTCCCAGGGGTAAGTCCGCTGCCCGAGGCGCTCGTCGAAGAACGCCACCCCGTCGGCCGAGAACGACTCCACGAATCCCTGTGCCCGGTCGAGGCCGTCGGCGGCCACCAGGTAGAGGCGGTCACCGTCCGCCGGAGGCCCGGCCACCGGGCTCTCGGTCACCGAGTCCGGGATCCGCGAGGGGTGCACGATCGAGCGGATCCCATCGATGGAGAGGGACAGCTCGACCCCGGGTTGGACCTCGACGTCGAGCACGTCGCCGTCACCACCGCGGACCACGGCCTTCAGCCGGTCGCCCCCCGCCAACCCCAGCGAAGCGAGGCGGGCCCCCGCGGCGCGACCGCCGGTCTCCATGGTTGTGAGGCCCTCGAAGCGGGCGAAGGCGGCGCCGGCGGCTGTGAGGCTCCCCAGGGGGCCGGCGTCGGCCCCACGGTAGGTGCGCTCCCCAGCGAGGTCCTCGAGGACGATGCGGGGTTCCGCCTGGGCGGTCGAGCCGCCCTCGTCGTCGTCCTGCCCCACGGCCACGGAGAGCATGAATCCCGCCACTAGGGGCGCGAGCAGCACGGGGAGCGGGGAGGCCAGGGTCGCATTCATGGTCCCATCGTAGGCTGCCACGGCCGTGATGGCACCCGCGGAGCCGGGACCGCGATCGGGGGATCAGGGACGGGTCGCCAGCAGGACCACCGACTGCCCCACGGGCGGGCCGCCGCCCGGCCCGGCCCAGCCGGTGGCTCGGTCGACGAACCGGAAGGCCCCGATGGAGCGCTTGATCCAGCGCAGCTGACCCTCGTTGAAGGAGCTGGAGAAGGTGGAGCCCCGTCGAAGGATGCGGCTCTTGAGGAGGTAGGGGCCGACCCCGGCGAGGTTCATGTAGCGCGCCGCCCGAACGTGGAAGCCCGCCTCCTCGACCCTGGCGACGAGGTCTGCGCGGCTGTAGCGCCGGAGGTGATCCGAGGCGACGTCCACGGATCCGAACAGCCACTGGTGGGCAGGGACCTTGATGAAGAGCGTGCCTCCGGTGGGCAGGATCCCCGCGAAGCTCCTCAGGAGGGAGAGGTCATCCTGGATGTGCTCGAGGACGTCGAGGCAGACCACGGCGTCGACACACCGCGCGCGCAGCTCCTCCCGCTGCGCGTCGAGGTCCGTCTGGAGCACCTCGACCCCGTCCACGCCCTGAAAGCGGCGCTGGAGGACCGCGACGTTCCTGGGCGAGAGGTCCACGGCCAGCACCTCGTCGGCGCGGTGCCGCATGATCTCCACGAAGTTCCCGATCCCGCAGCCCGCGTCGAGGATGCGCGACCCAAGCGGGCCGCCGTTGAGGGCCTCGGCGAGCTCGGCGACCCAGCGGTAGTAGGGCTCCAGGCCCGCCATGCGCTCCAGCGCCGCCAGGTGCTCCTCCTCGTGGGGGAGCTTGCGGGCGGCGACCTGGTCGAGACCGTCGGGGCCGGTCGGTTCGCTGGCCGAGCTCAAGACCACCTCCCCCCGCGAGGGCACGGGGTCATCGAGGCCACCCGGTGTGGGCGGGGAGCGGCCTGCTGGGGACGAAGGGGGGCGGGGACAGCCATGGTCGGGGGGGGCCGGCGAGGGGCCGCGACCAAACCTACCCGCTCGGGGTGAGCCGACGCCAAGGGTCTACACCGGGTCCGGCCAGGCCTTCGCCCCGGCACGCCAGGCGGCGCACGGTCGCACCAGTCGGGCCCCGCCGGGTCCAGGCTGCCCCCCCTCGCCCGCCCCAGGCGTGCTCGGGCCCCCCCGCACCGGACCCGAGCGGTCAAATCGGCAGCGGACCTCGGGGTCAGGGGCGCTCCCTGCCACTTCGGCAGCGCTGGGGGGCCCGGAGCGCCCCCTTGGACGCTCGGCACGGCCTTTGCACTCGGCCCCGTTCATCGCCGGGCACACCCACCCCGGCTCCCAACCACGCGCGCGCCGCGCACCGCGGCGCCGCTCCCCGACTCCCCGTAGACAACAAGCTCAGACACCCATGGCCAAGCAGATGGTTTTCGAGTCCGACGCGCGTGAGGCGATCCTCCGCGGCGTCGACAAGCTCGCCAAGGCGGTCACCACCACCCTCGGGCCCCGCGGCCGGAACGCGGTCATCGACAAGGGCTGGGGCGCTCCCACCGTCACCAAGGACGGGGTCACCGTCGCGGAGGAGATCCAGCTCCAGAACCCCTACGAGCAAATGGGCGCTCAGCTGGTGAAGGAGGTCGCGAGCAAGACCAGCGACGTGGCCGGTGACGGAACCACCACGGCGACCCTGCTCACCCGCACCCTCTTCGCCGGGGGCCTGAAGGCGATCACGGCCGGCGCCGCCCCCGCGCGGATGAACGCCGCGATGCACGACGGCTCCGCCAAGGTGATCGCCAAGCTCGAGCAGATGGCCAAGCAGGTCGGCGGCAACGACGAGATCAAGCAGATCGCCACGGTCTCCGCCAACAACGATCCGGTGGTTGGCAAGCTCATCGCCGACGCCATGAAGAAGGTCGGCCGTGACGGCGTGATCACCGTCGAGGACGGCAAGAGCATGGAGACCACCGTGGATGTGGTCGAGGGCATGCAGTTCGACCGGGGCTTCCTGTCCCCCCACTTCGTCACCTCGCCCGAGGAGATGGAGGCCCAGTTCGAGGGCGCCCAGATCCTGATCCACGAGGGCAAGATCAGCAGCGTCCAGTCGCTGCTCCCCGTCCTCGAGGCCTCGAAGCAGAGCGGCAAGGCGCTGATGATCATCGCCGAGGACGTTGAGAACGAGGCGCTGGCGACCCTGGTCGTGAACAAGATGCGCGGCATCCTCCAGGTCTGCGCCGTCAAGGCCCCCGGCTACGGCGACCGCCGCAAGCAGATGCTGCTGGACCTGGCGGCCCTCACCGGCGCCACGGCCATCATGAAGGACACGGGCATGGAGCTGGAGCAGGTCACCGCCCAGCACCTCGGCTCCGCCAAGAAGATGACGGTCTCCAGCGAGGCGACCACCATCGTCGGCGGCAAGGGTCGCCGCGAGGACGTCGAGGGCCGCGTGACCCAGATCCGCAGCGAGATCGCGAACACCACCTCCGACTACGACCGCGAGAAGCTCCAGGAGCGCCTCGCGAAGCTCACCGGCGGGATCGCCCAGATCAACGTCGGCGGCGCCACGGACACCGAGGTGAAGGAGCGCAAAGCCCTCATCGAGGACGCCCTGCACGCCACCCGCGCCGCGGTCGAAGAGGGCGTCCTGCCCGGCGGCGGAGTCGCGCTCCTGCGCGCCCGCGAGGTCGTCCTCGACCTCAAGCTCCGGGACGACGTCGACTACAACCTCGGCATCGACACCCTCTACGAGGCCCTCTCGCGGCCGCTCTGCCAGATTGCTGAGAACGCCGGGCACGACGGCGCCGTCGTGGCGCACCGCGTCACCCGCGAGCGCAAGGCCACCTATGGCTTCAACGCGTACTCCGGGCAGTACGACGACATGCTCAAGATGGGCATCATCGACCCGGCCAAGGTCACCAAGTCCGCGCTCCTCAACGCGGTCAGCGTCGCAACGCTGCTGCTGACGACGGACGCTCTCATTGCCAACAAGCCCGAGGCCAAGTCCGCGCCGCCCGAAATGGACGGCATGGATGACATGGCTGGCATGGGCGGCATGGGCGGCATGGGAGGCATGGGCGACATGGGATTCTGATCCCGAGCCCCTCCCCACCACCTCCCCCGAACACACCGAACACCCCCACCAAAGAAGGAACACCAAATGGCCAAGCAAATCATGTTCGACGACGCCGCTCGTCAGAAGATGAAGGCGGGCATCGAGAAGCTCGCCAAGACGGTGCGCGTCACCCTCGGCCCTGCCGGTCGAAACGTCATCCTGCAGAAGAGCTTCGGCTCCCCGCACGTGACCAAGGACGGCGTCTCCGTCGCCAAGGAGATCGAGCACGCTGACCCGTTCGAGAACATGGGCGCCAAGCTCGTGCTCGAGGTCGCGAACAAGACCAATGACATCGCAGGTGACGGCACGACGACCGCCACGGTCCTCGCCTCGGCCATCTTCAACGAAGGCCTGAAGTACGCCGCGACCGGCGTCTCCACCATCGACCTGCGCTCCGGCATCGACAAGGCCGTCCAGGCCGCCGTGAGTTCGATCGAGTCCCAGTCCCGCAAGATCAAGTCCAAGGCGGACAAGGCCGCGGTCGCGACGATCTCCGCCAACAACGACCCGGAGACCGGCGAGCTGCTCGCCGAGGCCTTCGAGAAGGTCGGCAATGAGGGCGTGATCACCGTCGAGGAGAACAAGGGCATCGACACCATCCTCGACCACGTCGAGGGCATGGAGTTCGACAAGGGTTACCTCTCCCCCTACTTCGCGACGGACCTCTCCAAGCTCGTCACGGAGTACGAGGACGCCCACATCTTCATCTGCAACAAGAAGATCTCTACGGTCCGGGAGCTGGTCCCCGCCCTCGAGGCGGCCATGCGCACCGGTAAGCCGCTGCTGATCATCGCCGAGGACATCGAGGGCGAGGCCCTCACCGCCCTCGTCATCAACCGCCTGAAGAACGTCCTCAACGTCGTTGCGGTCAAGGCGCCCGGCTTCGGGGAGCGGCGCAAGTCGTACCTCGAGGACATCGCGGCCCTCACCGGCGGCACGGCGATCACGGACGAGCTGGGCATGCCGCTCGAGAGCGTCACCGCCGAGCACTTCGGCCACGCGAGCCGCGTGGTGGTGTCCAAGGATTCCACCACCATCATCCAGGGCTCCGGCAAGAAGAAGGCCGTCACCGAGCGCGCCGCCCAGATTCGCGTCCAGATCGAGAAGTCGACCTCGGACTACGACAAGGAGAAGCTCGAAGAGCGGCTCGCCAAGCTCACCGGCGGCGTCGCGGTCATCAAGGTCGGCGGTAAGACCGAGGCCGAGATGAAGGAGCGCAAGGACCGCGTCGAGGACGCGCTCAACGCCACCCGCGCAGCCATCGAAGAGGGCATCGTGCCGGGCGGCGGCGTCGCCCTGCTCCGCGCCTCGTCCGCCGTGGCCGAGGGTCGCTACAAGGGCGACGAGAAGTTCGGCGCCCTCATCATCGAGCGCGCCCTCGAGGCCCCGATCCGTCAGATCGCCGAGAACGCGGGCGTCGACGGCCCGGTCGTCGCAGAGATGGTCCGAGAGAAGGGCAAGTCCACCGGCTACAACGCACTCACGGGCGAGTACGAGGACATGTTCAAGGCTGGCGTCATCGACCCGTCCAAGGTGGTGCGGAGCGCGCTCCAGAACGCGGCGTCGATCTCCGGGCTCCTCCTGACGACCGACTCGATGATCACGGATATCAAGGACGACCACTCCATCGAGGGCTCCATAGCCTGATCGCGCGGCCGCAAGGCCGCGACACCCAGCGCCGGGCGGCGGGACGGACTCCCTTCCCGCCGCCCGGCCCCATTTGCACCGCCCGCCGCCCCACGACTCCCGACGGATCGCCCCCTGCCCCCACGATGAGCCAGAAGCGCGACTACTACGAGGTGTTGGGTGTCCCCAAGGACGCCCCGGCAGGGGACATCAAGAAGGCGTACCGCAAGCTCGCCCTCAAGTACCACCCCGACCAGAACCCGGACAACTCGGAGGCCGAGGCGAAGTTCAAGGAGGCGGCGGAGGCTTACGACGTGGTCGGGGACGTCGAGAAGCGTCAGCGGTATGACCAGTTCGGGCACCAGGCCTTCGATCAGGGCGCCGGCGCAGGCGGCGGGTTCACGAACGTCGATGACATCTTCTCCGCGTTCGGCGACATCTTCGGCGGCTCGGGCGGCTTCGGGAGCATGTTCAGCGGTGGCGGTGGGCGTCGCCGCGGCCCCCAGCGCGGCCGTGACCTGCGCATCGTCCTCGACCTCACTCTGGAGGAGATCGACGAAGGCGTCTCGAAGACTGTCGCTCTCAAGCGCATGGACAACTGCGGGCCCTGCTCCGGCTCCGGCGCCCGCAAGGGGACCGGCAAGTCACGCTGCACCACCTGCAACGGCAGCGGTCAGGTGACCCGCAGCGCCGGCTTCTTCCAGATGGCTTCCCCGTGCCCGGCCTGCCGTGGGGCGGGCGAGGTGATCGAGTCTCCGTGCCAGTCCTGCAGTGGAAGCGGCAACGTCCAGGACCGCACCGAGGTGGAGATCCAGGTCCCCGCCGGGGTCGAGGAGGGCGTACAGCTGCGCATCACCGGCGAGGGCGACGCTGGCCCCAACAGCACGCCCCGCGGAGACCTCTACTGCGTCATCCGCGAGAAGGAGCACCGGGTGTTCCAGCGTTCAGGGCCCGACGTGCTCACCGAGGTCCCCTTCGCGTTCTCCCAGCTCGCCCTGGGGGACAAGATCGAGATCCCCACCCTGCGCGGCAAGGTCGAGATGACCGTGCCCGCCGGCACCCAGAGCGGCAAGGTCTTCCGCCTCCGCGGCCAGGGCCTCCCGCGCATGGACAGCCGGACGCGCGGCGACCAGCTCGTGCGCGTGTTCTGCGAGGTGCCCAAGAAGATCACCGACAGGCAGCGCGAGCTGCTCGAGGAGTTCCAGGAGATTGACCGTGAGACGAGCGGCCGCAAGTCGTTCTTCGATCGCGTCACCGAGTACTTCAAGTAACCCCCATGGCGTTCGGAAAGAACAAGCAGACGGAGACGACGACGGAGCCCGAAGACCCCGAGGTGGAGGCACAGGAGGTGCCCGAGGCGGAGGTCGTCGAGGAGGAAGACCCGCTCCTCACCCTGACCCGGGAGAGGGACGAGGCCGTGGACCGCTGGATGCGGCTCCAGGCGGACTTCCAGAACCACAGGCGCCACGCCCAGGCCAACATCGAGGCGGCGGTGGCCAGCGCTCGCTCCGAGGTCCTCGGCGAGGCCGTGACGATCCTCGACTATCTCGACATGGCCCTCGCCTTCGAGGTCTCGAGCGAGGAGGCGAAGAACCTCAAGGTGGGCGTCGAGATGACCCGGCAGCAACTCCAGGGCCTCCTCGACCGCATGAACGTCAAGGCGATCTCCGCGGAGGGCGCCTTCGATCCATCGCGGCACCAGGCGGTCTCGACGGTCGAGACCGACGAGCATGAGCCCGGTACGATCATGGAGGTCGTGCGCGGTGGCTGGACCATGGGCGAGACCGTCCTGCGGTTCGCCCAGGTCCGCGTGGCCGCGGCTCCGGACACGAAGGACGTTGAAGAGGACGCCCCCGAGGCGCCGGCGTCCGTGGACGGAGACGCCGCCCCGGCCGCCGATGCGGATGCCTCCCAAGACGAAGGGGCGTCCAAGAGCGCCGACGAGGAGACGACCTGATGCCCACCTACGACTATCGCTGCAACGCCTGCGGACACGAGTTCGAGGAGTTCCAGATGATGAGTGACGGGGTCCTGCGCAAGTGCCCCGAGTGCGGGAAGCTCAAGCTCGAGCGGCTCATCGGCTCGGGCGCCGGATTCGTCTTCAAGGGCTCTGGCTACTACGTCACCGACTACCGCTCCAAGAGCTACGACGACGCCAAGAAGGCCGACACGGCGGAGAAGAAGAGCTCCGACTCCGGCGGCTCCAAGAAGAAGAAGAGCGACTGACCCAGCGGACCCCTGCCTCAGCGCAGGAGCCGCTCTTCCACGAGCGCGCCGATGGCGTCGGTGCGGTGGTGGTCGAGGACCAGGTCCGCCTCGGCCTGCACCTCGGGGAAGGCGTTCCCCATGGCGACCCCGAGGCCAGCTCGCCGGAGCATGGGGATGTCGTTGTCGGCGTCCCCGATCGCGATGACCCGCGAGGCCGGGATCCCCTTCGTCTCCTGGAGCAGCCGGATCGCCTCGGCCTTGCCCTGACACGGGGCATGGACGTCGATGGCGCTGTACGGGTTGGTGTGGTGGCGCGGCAGGATCGAGAGCGGGAAGTGGGAGATGTAGATCGGCGCCCCCGCCGCCTCCTCCAGCTCGGCGGCGACGGTCGCGGAGCCGATCTCGCCACACTTCATGAGGAAGCTCAGCCGGATCGTGTAATCACGGAGCAGGGCCGGGCGGTCCACGAACTGCACCCCGATGAAACCCTCGAAGTTCCTGGCCTCCTCCTCGTTCCTGGGCTCCAGCGCGAGCTTCTCGTCGGCGGTCATGACCAGGACCTGCGCCCCGCGGTCGGCGGCCCACCCGTGGAGGCGCTCCAGCGTTCGCGTCGCGATGGTGCGCTCCTCGAGCATCCGCTCGTCCTTGTGGCACCACACCGCGCAGCCGTTGAAGAGCACCGTCGGCGCGTCAAGCCCAAGCTCTGTCACGATGGGCATGGCGGAGATCTTGCTCCGCCCGGTCACCACCATGACCTCGACCCCCTGGCGCTCGGCCTCGAGAATGGCCTCCCGGGTCCGAGGGTGGATCGACTCGTCCGGCGTCAGCAGGGTGCCGTCGAGGTCAAGCAGGAGGGCGTCGTACTCGCGCGACATGCCGGGGATCCTAGCTCCTCTTCACTCCGATCTCGATCACAGAGTAGGCATCGTGATCGACGCGCGCTCGCCGGCCTTCAGGCTGAGCTCCCGGCTCTCCACGGCGGGGGCCCCATCGGCCCTCAGGTCGACGGTCTCGACCCGGTAGCGACCCGGCGCGAGGGAGGAGAAGCGGTGACTCGGCCCGCGGAGCCGCGATACCACCTTGCTGGATCGAACGCCGCCGCCCTCGTCGAGGCCACGGAGGCGGATGCCGTACTGCCCCCCACGCCGTCCCCGACGCCCGCTGCCGGACGAGGAGCCGGCGACGACCGTGAGGCTCGCTGCCGCGTCCACCTCGATGACCACCTGCTCACGGACGTCCCCGGCTTCGAAGGGCTGGAGGTTGACGCGCTTGAAGAGAATGAGGGAACCAGAGATCTCGAGCCGAACCGGGACCCCTACGGTGAGCCCGCCGAACGCGAAGGTGCCGTCCGCTCCCGACCGGAGGCTCCCCGGCTCGAGCCAGTCGTCCCTCGCATCCATGGAGCCGTCACGCTCCGCCCGGAGGGTGCGCTGCCCCACCCAGGCCCGGTGGAGCTCGGACGGGCCGAGGACCCTGATCCGGACGCCAGCCACCGGCTCCCCGGAGCCCCGGTACACGAGCCGCCCCGAGACCTCCGCCTCGGCGAGATCGATCAGGAGCTCCGCCGGCTCGGGCCCGACCCGGTGCGTGAAGACCGTGGCCATGGCCCGGGACCGGTGGTTCACCGTCACCTCGTAGGTGCCGGTCGGGATCCCACGCAGGGCGAACTCTCCGTTGGAGTCCGCGATCGCCCGGAGCGTGGTGGACGTGGTCTCGGGGCGTATCAGGTCCTTCCCCTCCCGGACCGCGAGCCGAATGCGCGCGTCTGGGAGCGCCACGCCGCCCGCGCGAACGCGCCCCCGCAGCACCTCGGACCTCTGGGTCTCGAGCCGAACGGTGACGGCGCCGTCCTTCGGAACGTCGACGATCTCGACGACCTCGCGCCATTCCCTCGGCTGCCGCGGTCGCATCCTGGGCTGCGCCACGCGGACGGTTGCCCGCCCCGCTCCGACGTTTTGGAAGAGCGCGACTCCGCTCTCGTTGGACCGACCCACCCTGGGGGGGATCTCGCCCTGGGGCCCTCCCCTGCGCTCGAGCCTCAGGTCCACCTCGACTCCAGCGAGCGGCTCCCCGGCCCCGTCCACCACCTCCGCGGTGACCGTGGCACCGCGGGTGATCTCGACCGTGATCTCGCCCTCCGTGCCGGTGAGATTCACCAGCTCTCCGGAAGCGAAGCCGTCGGCCTCAACGAAGAGGGCCCAGGGCCGTTCGCTGGGAGCCTGCAGCACCACCGCCCCGTCCCCGTCGGTCTCCCCGTACCGGACGACGCTGCTGGAGTCCGCGGGCCGTCCACCCCGCGCGCGCCACCAGGCCAGGGCAGAGCGGGACGAGCTGGGCGCCAGGAAGACGCGGGCACCCTCCACGGGAAGCGTCGAGCGGCCCTCGACGACGCTGACCCGGAGCCCGGCCGAGGCGGCCAGCTCGAGGTCGCCGAGGTCCACGTCCTCCCCATGGCTCACGAGGACACCGCGCCGCACGAGCTGTGCATAGCCCGGGGCTCGCACCCTCAGGGTGTAGGACTCTCGCTTCCCGGGAGCGACCCCGAGCCCATCGATGGCGAAGCGTCCCCCGGGGTGCGAGGTCACGACCTCACCCTCCTCTCCCTCCAGCGCCTTGCCGCGGAAGTCGTCGTCCGCGGGGGGTGGACCGGACCGGGTCCAGATCACGAAGCTCTCCACCGGGACCGCCGGGCCGCCGGCCTGGGGCCGGTGCACCACGCGCCCGCGGACCGAGGCCCTCGGTCGATAGGTCAGCTCCACGCCGGTGTCGCCGCAGCGGGCGACGACGGACTCGGCGTCCATGGAGGAGCGCGGCGTCTCGTTCGGGCCCACGGTGAGCCTGTAGCGAGCCGCCGGGCGCAGCCCGAGCACTTCGAAGCGGCCGTCCGCCCGGGGCCGAACCGCCCGGGGTCTTCGGTCCACGTCGGGAGCGTCCCGGTCCGCCGGCCAGATCGAGACCCACAGTTCATCAGGTGAGGTGCCCTTCGCCTCGACGACCCCCCCGATCGAGCCCCCGCGGTCGAGCCGGACGACCACGCCCTCGAGGCCCCGGCCGACCGAGACCTCACCCTCGTACCGCGCCATGGGGTGTCCTGGCTTCTCGACGACAAGGTGGAACGGCCCGGGTGCGAGCTCATCGCACCGGAAGGCCCCGTCTTCCGGGGTCACGCCCAACGTGTACCCGCGGCTCGGCGTCGATACGCGGAAGCCCCCGAGCGGGCTCGCCTGTCCGAAGTAGACGGTGGCCCCGTGGACGGGGAGGCCATCGGGACCGAGGACACGCCCGGCCACAGAGATCCCGGGCGTCAACGAGATCGGCTCCACCACCATCGGGAGTAGGCTCGGGAAGCGCCCGAGGCGAACCGGCTGCACGGCCCAGCCTGGCGCGCGGACCAGGGCGCTGACGGTCCGCCCCTTCTGGAGCTCCGGGGTGCTGTCGTCCGCGCCGACGCCGAAGCGCCCGCCCGCGTCCGTCTCGACGAAGCAGACCCCCGCGAGGTCCCGCTCGGTCAGCTCCATGCCCAGGGCCGTCTCCGAGCGCCTGGTGGTCACGAGCACCTGCGCGCCGGGTATCGGCTCACCGCCCGGCCCCACCACCGAGCCGGTCAGCTGGAACCTTGGCGCTTCCCGCTCGGCGCGCGCCCGGGCTCGAGCAGCGGCCTGTTCCGCCAGGGCGCGGGGCGAGAGCGCCTCGGCGATCCGGACCTGCTCCCCCGCGACTCCGGTGAGGTCGCCCACTGGCCCCGTGGGCCCCTCCGCCGAACCGGACGTCCGCGTGACGATCTCGCCGCTGCCCACGGGCTCGCCCCCCGACCATGGCCCGATCCACAGGACGGCCGCCCCGACGAGGAGCCCAGCCGCTGCCCCCAGGAGGAGCTTGGTTCCGGTGTTTCTGGCCTGAGGCATGGTTCGTGGACGTCGGAACGGGTCCCTGGAGCGCCGAGAACGCCCCGATTCGGATCAAATCCGAGGACCGGTCGAGTCGCCGCCTCGTCTCGACGATAATCGTAGCGGGACGTCCATTCGTCCCTCATCCTGCTCGGGTTGACAAGCCATGCGTAAATCCCACTCCCAACCGTCCCCCTCGCGCCCCCTGCGCCGCGTGGTCGCCGTCGCCCTGGCGCTCTCCCTCACGGCCTGCACCGGAACCCGCAAGCTGATCGACCCCGTCATTGGGATCGTCACCGACGAGGGGATGGAGCTCGGCGTCTCCACCGAGTTCGGCGTGGTCTTCCTCGGCAAGACCACCGACCGGGGACCGGTCATCGTCGAGGCTTACTTCGGAGACGGTCCGTCCATGGAGCAGTCCGTCATCGAGCCCGTCGGCGGTGGCCTCTACACGGCGGACATGGAGATCCGGCTCCCCCACGTCCCCATCTCCTTCGACGTCCCAACCGACGGCGAGGTGCTCGAGGTGATGGGCCGCCGGGGCTGGGATCGCTGGGCCGCGATCACGACCTGTCGGACCGTGGAGGGCGTGGAGGGCGTGCTGCTCGAGGTCCCCGAGGGCTTCCTCGACAGCGTCGACCAGACCGGCGCGGGCGTCTATCGCCAGACCGGAGAGTTCACCAAGGATCTCGTCGGCCTGGTCTCCGGCAAGGTCTCGATCCAACGGGACGGCGAGAACCGGCAGTACCTGGCGGTCGTCGGCGCAGACACGCTCTGGCGCCTGGCTGCCCACCGCAAGGACAAGCTGAGGCGTCGTCCCTTCGTGTACCGCGAGGACATCCTCTGAGCGCGGCTCGCGCCGCGAGCCACCAGGAGACCGAGCCCCCCCAGAGGCACCGACGAGCCGGCCGCGAGGCCGGCTCTTCTCGTGGCAAGCGATCAGCGGTGCCAGAAGGTCGGCATGAGGAGCGCGACGAGGGCGTAGAACTCGAGCCGGCCGAGCACCATGCAGATGGAGAGGGCGAACTTGGCCGCCCCGGGGAGGTCCCCGAAGTTCATGGTCGGGCCGACCCCGCCGAGCCCCGGCCCCACGTTGTTGAGGGTCACCAGGACCGCGGTGGAGCTCGTCTCGAGGTCGATGCCGTAGGCGCCGAGTAGCGTCGTCGCGGCCACGAAGACCATGAGCCAAAGCACGAGGTAACCCGTGACGGACGCGACCACGGACTCGTCGAGGGCCTGCCCGTCGATCCGGATGCGGTGGATCACCCGGGGCCGCGCGAAGCGGCGCACGGCAACGAGCGCCGCCTTGAACACGATCGCCAGCCGCACCAGCTTCAGGCCCCCGCTGGTGGAACCGGCGCAGGCCCCGCAGAAGGCGAGCAGCATCAGGGCGATGCGACAGAACTGCGGCCAGGCGTCGAAGTCAGCCGTCGCGTAGCCCGCCGTGGTGATCTGGCACACCACGTGGAAGACGCTCAGGCGAAGGGCCCCCAGGGGACCGGTCGCATCCCCCGCGTCGCCGCCGCTGCCCGAGGACCAGAGGACCGCGCCAATGAGCAGCGAGGCCCCCACGACCAGACCGAGGAACAGGCGCACCTCGAGGCTGCCCACCAGCTTGCGCCACGCCGGGCGCGGCCCCACGCGGATCAGCGTGTCGTAGATCGCGAAGTTCAGCGCGGAGAGAAGCATGAACACGACCAGCACCGCCTCCACCAGAGCCGAGTCGAAGAAGGCGATGCTCTCGGAGTGGTTCGAGAAGCCACCGTTCGCCACCGTCGTGAAGGTGTGGATGACCGCGTCGAAGACCGGGAGCCCGATGACCATCAGCGTCGCCAGCAGCGCCACGCTGAGGACGAGGTAGATCTTCATGAGCATCAGCGCCGCGTCGCGCACGCGCTGGTGCCCGGCCTCACGGGAGATGCCAGGGACCTCGGAGCGGAAGAGGCTGCGGCCACCGGTCGGGAAGATCACCACGAAGACCATCACGATCCCGAAGCCGCCCAGCCACTGGCTAAAGCTCCGCCAGAACGCGATGGCCGCCGGCATGGTGTCGATCTGCTCCGCCGTCATCACGGTCGACCCCGTGGTGGTGAGCCCAGAGACCGACTCGAAGAAGGCATCGACCGGGGACGTGATGGTCCCCTCGAAGAGGAAGGGGAGGGCGCCGGCCACGCCGCCGACCAGCCAGGCCAGGCCCACGGTGGCGAGCCCCTCGCGCCGGAAGTAATCGGGGCGCTTCCTGGAGTCGCGGGTGGCCCCGCGGAAGACGAAGGTCACCAGCCCACCCACGAGCGCCGTCACGAAGGCCGCGAGCCCGCAGCTCGCCGCCGGGCCGCGCTCCCCCATCCCGAGGCCGACCGCGGCGGGGATCGCGAGGAAGCCGGCCATCAGGAGCAGGACCACGCCCAGCATCTGAGCCACCGCGCGGAAGTTCATCGGCGGCCCTCCGCCCCGGATCGCACGCGCTCCACGGTCAGAGGGCCCCGAGCGCGCGCTCGGCCTCCTCGAGAGACTCCCTCATGGCGAATACGACCGCGGTGTCACCCGGGCGAACAAGGGTCTCGCCCCCGGGGATCGTCACCGCGTTGTCCCGGACGAGAGCGCCGAGGACGACGCCGCTCGGGAGCCCGAGCTTGCGGAGCTTCACCGGCTCCTTCAGGCCCACCTCGAGCTCGATGACCTCCGCCTGCCCGTTACCGATGGCAGCGATGGCGCGGGGTGAGCCCGCCCGCGCGAGGCGGGTGATGGCCTTGGCGCACATCATGCGCGGGCTGATGGCCTGGTCCACGCCCTCGAGCAGGTCGAAGATCTCCGCGTAGGAGGACTTCTCCACCAGCGCCACGGTGCGCTGGACGCCGAAGGACTTGGCCAGCTGGCACGCCACGATGTTGTCCTCGTCGTCGTGGGTCGTCGCGACGAACACGCTCGCGTCGGCGAGGCGCTCCTCGCGGAAGAGCATCATGTCCGTCGCGTCCCCCACCATCACCGTCAGGTCCCCCGAGCACTCGAGGTCCAGAGCCCGCGCACGCGCGGGGTCCTGCTCGAGCACGAGGACGCTGATCCCCGGCTCACCCGAGAGCCGCAGGGCGATCTCACGCCCGATGCCGCCGGCCCCCATGATCACCACCGAGCGCTTCCACTCCACCTTCTCCCCGGCGAGCCGCTCGAACTGGTCCAGGTCCTTGGAGGACCCCAGCACGTAGATCTGGTCCTTGCCCAGGAGCTCGTCGCCGCCCGAGGGGACCGTCAGCTGGCCGCCACGGGAGACGGCGGTGACGAGCACTCCCGAGGGAAGCTTGAGCTCCCCGAGCGGCTTGCGCGTGAGCTCCGAGTCCTCCTTGAGCCGAAGGCGTCGGAGCTGGACCTGACCGTTGGCGAAGCTCTGGACCTCCAGCGCGTGGCGCTCGCGGACGAGGCCGAGGAGCTCCTCAGCGACCAGCTCCTCGGTGGAGAGGACCACGTCAAAGCCAAGGGCGTCCTTGTAGAAGTAGCGGTAGTCCGCCAGCACCCGGGTGTCCTTCAGCCGGATGATGACCCGGCTCGCGCCCAGCTTCTTGGCGATCACGCTCGTGAGCATGTTGACCCGGTCGTCGTCGGACACCGCGATGACGAGGTCCGCCGCGGACGCGCCCGCGTCCGTGAGCGTGTCGGCACGGGTCCCGTCCCCGACGAGCGACTGCACGTCGAGGGACTCGGTGAGCTTGCGCGACTTTGAGGGGTCCGGGTCGACCACGGTCACCGAGTGCTCCTCGCGGCTGAGGACCCCGGCGAGGTGCTGGCCGACCTCTCCTGCGCCAATGATGACGATGTTCATCGACCGGAACGATAGACCCTCGCCGCCGCGGGGTACAACAGGCCGGTGATCGCCCTCGTCGACAATCGCGATTCGTTCACCTACAACCTCGTCCAGGCCCTCCAGAGGCTGGGCGCGGAGGTCAGGGTCTTCGACGGCCGCAGCGCCCGCGCGGAGGACGTCATGGGCGCGGCAGGGGTCCTGGTGGGGCCCGGTCCGGGCGAACCCCACGCAGCGGGTTGCAGCGAGGAGATCTTCCGCCAGGCGGCGGCCTGCCCCGACGCCCCCCCCGTCCTTGGGGTGTGTCTGGGGCATCAGGCCCTGGCGAGCTCCTTCGGCGCCCGCATCCGCGGAGCCACCGAGCTCGTCCACGGGGCCTTGCGCCCCATCCATCACGAAGGAGACGGCCTGCTGTCAGGCCTGCCCTCGCCCTTTCCGATGGCGCGCTACAACTCGCTCGTGGTGGACGAGGTGGACCTCCCCGAGGAGCTCATCGTGACCGCGCGCACCGACGACGGTGACGTGGCGGGCCTGCGCCATACCTCCCGCCCGCTCTTCGGCTTGCAGGGCCACCCCGAGTCCATCCTCTGCGCCGAAGGCGGCGAGACGGTGTTCAGGAACTTCCTGGCTCGGTGCCGCCCGTGACCCGATGGGCCGAGGGGACCTCCTTCGCGGCCTCGAGCGGTCCGTCCCAGCGCGGCCAGGGCCCCTCGAAGGGGCGCCGGTCCTCCCCGTCCTTGGTCCCGAGTAGGCCGCGGGTGATGAAGAGGTAGGCCGGCTTCCCGGTCCGCCGCCAGAGGAGAGCCAGGCCCCGCCTGCGGATCCTCGAGGACTCCGGGACCCCGATCTCCGCGGGCCCGCGACCGTTCATGGTGTAGCGGCGACGGAGCTTCTGGACGTGCCGCAGGTCATCCCCGCAGCGCGCGTCGAAGCGCCTCCCCGAGCGCCTCGGGTGCACGCTCGCCAGCTGGAAGTCGATGAGCCTCGGCCGGCCGGAGACCTCGACGACCACGTTCTGCTCCTTGTGCAGGTCGTTGTGACAGACCCCCACCGCATGCAGGTCCCGCACCGCCGACTCGAGGAGGTCGAAGAAGTCCAGGGGCAGGCGCTCCGCCCGGTGCAACGGAGCGCCCGCGACGAAGGGGCGGGTGAACAGCTCCCGTGCGCGGACACCTGGCAACCGGCCGAGGGTGGCCCGCTCCTCGTCGCTCAGTCGGGGGGCCCGCTCGAAGCGCGGGACGCTTCCCTCCCGACACGCCGCCATCGCGCGCTGCTCCCGCCTCGCGAGGAAACCGGCCAAGGGGCGCAGGATCCACCAGCCGTCGAGGGAGCGAAGCACGAACTCCTCGCGTGGTTCACCCGCGCGCTCGAGCGCGACCCGATGAACGGCGCCGAGGGCGTCACGTTTCATCTCCTCCAGGATGCGAACGGGTGTCACGCTGAGTAACCTACCACGCCCATGTCCGCGCTCGCTCCCACACAGGCCGCGTCACCGTCCCGCGCAGGTGCTGGAGGCGTGTCCGTCCACGGACTCGAACATCGCTTCGGGGCCACCCAGGCGCTCCACCGGATCGACGTTGAGATCCCGGCGGGTGGCGTGGTCGGGCTCCTCGGTCCCAATGGGAGCGGCAAGAGCACCCTGATGCGATTGCTCACCGGTCTCGTCCCCCTCCAGCAGGGCCAGGTCACCGTGGACGGGGTCCCGATGGCGGGAGACGGCCTCGAGATCCGCCGGCGCACCACGTATGCCCCCGGGGAGCTCCACCTCTACAGCGAGTTGAAGGGCGGGGAGCACCTTCGCTTCCTCCTGCGCGGCCGAAGCGACGGGAGCCTGGATCGGGCGCGCTCCATCGCCGGGGAGCTCGGCCTGCCCCTGGACCGCCGGGTCCGCGAGTACAGCCACGGCATGAAGCGCCAGCTGCTCTTCGCCGCCGCCATCGCCCCCGACGTCCGGGTGAGGATCCTCGACGAGATCAGCGAGGGCCTCGACCCGGCCAAGCGGAGCCAGGTCCTCGACCTCATCGACGCCGACGCCGCCCGCGGCACGACGATCCTGCTCTCCTCCCACCACCTCGGGGAGGTGGACAGGTCGTGCCAGCGGCTCGTCTTCCTCAACGCCGGCCGCGTCGTCGCGGACGAGAGCTCCGAGGAGGTCCGCCAGCGCGCCGGCCGGCTCGTCCGCCTGCGCTTCGCTCCGGGCGCCCTGACGCCAGGGAGCACGGGGGTCCTCCAGGGACCGGGGGTCGAGTCCGTCGAGGAGGTCGAGGACCGGGTCAACGTCATGCTCTCAGGCGACGACCCGAGGACCTTCCTCGGCCGCCTCGCCTCCGCCACCGACCTGCCGGCGCCCACCAGCGTCGAGCACGGCCGGATCTCCCTGGGTGAGCTCTACCGGGCCCTGTACGGCGTGGAGGGCACCTGATGTTCAAGGGCACGCGGGGCTACATCACCTACGGGCTCGGCTTCTTCGTCGTGCTGGAGATCATGCTCGTGGCCGCCGTCTACTGGTGGCCGACGTTCGAGGAGAACCTCCCCTCCATCAAGGCCATCGCCGCGCCGATCCAGATGCTGAGCGACCTCGTGGACCAGGTCGACCAGTTCGGCGTGTCGGGTTACATCGTGGGCCAGCACTTCTTCAAGGGCTGCAGCGCCCTGGGCACCGCCGCCGCCGTCCTCTTCGCGGCGAACAGCGTGGCGGGGGAGGCCCACCGGGGCACGATGGAGATCTGGCTGGCCCGACCCGTCTCCCGAACGCGCCTCATGACCGAGCGCTGGCTCGGCGGGCTCTTCGTGGTGATTGGGCCGGTGTTCCTCACGAGCGCGACGGTCCCCGCGCTCCTGGGCATGTTCGACAAGACCATGGACATGTCCGACCTGATGCGCTGCTCGCTGCACATGGGCGCGTTCCTGGCGGCGATCTACTCGGTCAGCTTCCTGTGGTCCTGCCTGAGCTCGGAGCCCATGCGCATCAGCTTCGTGATGCTGTTCCTCTCGGTCATGGTCTTCGCGCTCTACCTCGTGGAGGGGGTCACCCACTACTCCCTCTACCGCCTCGTGGAGATCAAGGTGTTCATGCGCATCATCACCAAGGACGCCATGGACTGGCGGCTGCTCGCGCCCATGCTGGCCTGCACCGCCTTCGCCTACGGTCTCTCTCTGCGGGCGTTCCAACGCCGCGTCCCCTGAGGCAAGGAGGCCCCCACCGGGACGGTCAGCCCTCGCCCCGGGCGATCCAGCTCCAAAGCGCGCGCTCCAGCTCGGGCACGTCCACCTCCTCCAAGGCGGTATCGAGGGCGCGCTCCTGGCTCCGGCGCACCGCCACGTCGTAGGACCGCCGCGAGATCCCACGCAGGGCAAGCTCCTCGACCTCGGCGCGCCACGCGCCCCTGAGGCCCTCGTGGTACCGCTCGACCAGATCCCGCCACAGCCGCCGGCCACGGGCCACGTCACTCGTCTCGAGGAACCGGACGAGCGCGTAGCTGTAGGGGTAACAGACGGCGGAGCGGGAGTAGAAGGCGGACTGAGACATCGTGAGGAGGTCTCCGAGCGGCGGCACCTGGGCGCGAACGTCAGGCCGCAGGAGGTACTCGCGCTTCCCCTCCAACGGATCCACGCCCACGACCCGGCCGGACCGGAGGGTGGCCCCCGCGTAGTACTCCGCGAGCCCCTCCCCGAACCAGGTGTGCGGGGTCGCCGCGCTCATCGTCTGGTGCAGGTACTGGTGACAGACCTCGTGGTAGAGCGTCCGGGCCGTCGGGTGGTCCAGGGGGATGGGCCCCTCCGGGTTCGTGCGGGCGTCGTAGAGCACGAGCTCGCCGACACTCGGGTTGAAGTATCCGACGGTCCCCGGGCTCCCGCCATACGTCAGGTACTCGCCCCGGTCCCGGCAGATGCGGACCACGGCCAGCGAGGAGACCTCCTGGTCCGGTGGCAGGTCGGCCTTGAGCCGGCTGCGGACGGCCATCATGGCGTCGGCGAGCTGTCGGGGCACGGCGGAGTGTTCGGGCCCATGGAACAGCACCATGGCGCTCTCCGTGTCCGTCACCGTCCACCCCGTGGCCAGCTTGACGCCCACCTCGATCCGCTCGGCCTCGAATGGCAGGACGATCCGGCGGTAGCGCGCCTCCCACTGCTTACGACCGAGGTCGACCTCGGCCTGATCGAAGAACCGGAAGCTCGAGGCCGCCCGGTCGAAGGCGCGTCGCTCACGCCGATAGAGGTCCTCCTCGCACTCACCCACGAAGACGATCGCGTCCTCCGGTCCGGTCCAGGCGTGGACGAACAGCCCGCGCTCCAGGTCCTCCGCGACGAACCGCCCGGTGAGCCGGACCGGGCTCCGGCCGTATCGCTCTCGCACGGAACGCTCCTCGGCCACGTCTGCCGTCGGGAAGATCCCCTGGATCCACGCCCGCACCGCCGTCACGTCGACGCCGGGCCCCTCGATGCGGTAGACGCGGTGGGTAGATGGGGCCGCGCGATCATTGGGGGCGTTCTTCGTGGCGAAGAGCAGCAGGAGTCCCTCGCTCTCCGGCGGCACCTGGCGCGCCTCGAGCCGTGCGGATCGCTCGAAGCCGAACCCGAGGGCGGGGAACTTCTCGAGGCGATCAGGAACAGGGCCCCGCCCCGGAGCGCTGGCCGCGCCGCCGACGATCAGGGCACCGAGGGTGATCAGAGGGAGCGCTCGCATGAGGCAGTCATCGACCGACCGCCTGACCGGGCTCCAGACCCGTCAACCGAAGCAGCGGGCGAGCATCGTCCTGAGCCGCCAAGTCCAGGTTCGGGACGCTGCGCCGCGCCCGCTGGCGGCCGCGAGCGGCACCACCTCCCCCAGGGCCTGCTTCGCCCCGCCGGCGTCGCCCGCCGCCCGCAGGAGTCTCGCCCGCAGGAGGGCGCTCTCGGGAGTCGCCCCGTGATTTCGCTCGAACCTCGTGACGCGCTCGAGGGCACCGGGCACGTCGCCAGAGTCGCGGCTCGCCTCGGCCGACCGGAGCATCGCGCCACCGTAGGCATACTCCTCGTCCTCGCGCAGGACGGAGTCGAGGGCGCGCTGGGCCGCCGCTGCGTCGCCCCCCGCGCGCAAGCGCGCCTCGCCGAGCCGGTAGCGCAGCTCCAGGGAGCCCGGGTCTCCCTCCGAGGCGGCCTCCAGCAGCGGGATCGCCCGGCGCGCCTTCCCCTGGGCCAGGAGCAGGACCCCGAGCTTGCCCTTGTGGTGGGGCGTGTCCACCGCCCCGAGCGAACGCTCCAGCCGACGCCGGGCACCCGCGTCGACGGCCTCCGCTCCGAGCTTGGCCGCCACCGCCGAGACCAGCAGTGCTGTGAACCAGAAGCCCAGGAAGGGGATCCTGAACAGCGCCCCGACGACCGGCAGCTGGGCCAGGAAGCCGGTCAGTATGAAGACGCAGACGAAGAAGATGAGGAGTCGAGCCATCCAGGGAGGAGGATAACGCGCACCGAACGTATCCTCCCCCCCGTGGCTGACCGATCCCCCCAAGGCACCCGACCTCGAACAGCAGCCCGGCTCGAGCTGGGTCGCGCCGTCGGCGGAGCGCTCCTCGCGCCGCTTCGATACCTGGGCCACGTGCCGGTGCGCAGGCGCGTCCTCTCCGAGATCCGCCACGACGTACAGGAGGGATCAGGCGAGATCAGTCCGCTCCCTCAGACCTCCATCCGCACCGACCGCCCCCTCCGGATCCTCGTGGGGGCCGCCGAGGCCTCCGGGGAGATCCACGGTGCGAACCTGATCCGCGCCATCCGCTCGAGGGTCGAGGCCGCGGGCGCTCCCCCCCCGGAGTTCGCGGCGTTGGGGGGCGAGCGGATCCGCGAGCTGGGCGTGCCGACGATCGCGGACCCCGTCGCCAGAGCCCACACCGGCTTCGACGGCGTCCTCAGTTCCCTGCCGTACTACGTCGGCGTGATCGAGGACACGGCGCGCCACGCGCGGAACGTGCGCCCCGACCTCTTCATCCCCGTGGACTCGCCGGCGCTCAACGTGCCGCTTGCCCACGCGGTCCGCAGGTACGGCGTCAAGACCTGCCACATGGTGGCACCGCAGTACTGGGGCTGGGCGCCTTGGCGGGTGCGCGGGTACCGCAAGGCGATGGATCTCTCCCTGACGATCCTCCCCCATGAGCCGGCGTGGTTCGGCAGGCATGGTGTTCGGACGCGACACATCGGGCACCCGCTGCTCGACGACCTGGCGAGCGTCCCCGTGACGCGACCGAACGAGGGGTCGCGGATCCTCGCCTTGCTCCCCGGGAGCCGCCGGGGCGTGATCCAGCGAAACCTCCCCTGGATGCTGGAAGCGCTCCGGCCCCTCCGACAGGCGGCGCCCGACGCGGAGGTGCGGATCCTCCAGTCCACCGAGGAGCACGCGGGGCTGATCGAGGAGCTCACGCGGGGCCACGAAGTGACGTTCACCTGCGGGGAGCTGCACGGCGAGCTCGCGCGTGCCCGGGCCGCCTTCGCGGTGTCGGGGACCATCCTCACGGACGTCCTCCACCACCGGCTCCCAGCGGTGGTGCTGTATCGGTTCTCCAAGAAGCTCGAGTCGTTCCTCTACGACCACGTCCTCACCACCCCCTACTTCGCCTCCACCAACCTGCTCGCTGGACGGGAGGTGCTCCCCGAGCACGGCTTCCGGGGCCAAGGCCCGGTCGAGCTGGTGGGCGCCCAGGTCCGCGATGCCTTCCTGGATCCGGCCACCCGGGCACGGGCCGCCGAGGAGCTGGAGGAGGCTGCCCGCCGGCTCGGCCCCCCCGGCGCCATCGACCGGGCTGCCGCCCACGCCCTCGCCCTCGTCCCCGCGCCGTCCTCCCCGGGAGCGACACCTCGTGGTTGATTCCGAGCCCCCCTCGAGCGCTGAGCCTCCCCCGGGCCCCGCCTCCTCGCTCCCCGAGGGGGCCCCAGGGGAGGGCCGTACGGATTCTTCGAATCCGTTGAATGACCCCGAAGGCCCGGGGTACAGCCGTTCGACGATGCACTGCGAGGCCACACAACTCATGACCGCCGCCCGCTCGGGCGACGAGGACGCGTTCGAGGCCCTGTTCCTGAAGGTCCGAGGGGTCGCCGTTCAATCGGCCCGCTCCCTGGTCGGCTCCCACGCGGACGCCCTCGACATGACCCAGGAGGCCTTCATCAAGGCCTACAAGGCGCGGGACAAGTACGACCCGGAGCAGCCGTTCCTGCCCTGGTTCCACCGCATCCTCAGGAACACCTGCTTCAGCTTCCTGCGCAAGCGGGGGCGCAGCCATAGCACGTCGCTGCACGCCGTCGACTCCGACGGTGAGAGCCACGCCCTGCAGCTCGAGGACGCCTCCGCCCCTCGCCCCTCGGACCGGGTCCTCGCCGAGGAACGCCGCGAGCAGTTCGAGGTCGCCCTCGAGCGGCTCTCGGCCAGGGACCGGGAGATCCTCGTACTACGGCACTACCAGGAGCTCTCCTACCGGGAGATCTCCGAGGCCTTGGAGATCCCCGAGGGCACGGTGATGTCCCGGCTCTTCCACGCTCGAAAGCGACTGCGCGTGCACCTCGCGCCCCGCATCGAAGATCTCCTCAGTCAGCCGAGCGGCGGAGGGCGCTCGCCCCGCTGAGCCGAGCTCGGCGCGGAGTCAGACCATCATGCTGGACCAGAGCCAACGCCAACCGGAGGAGCCGCCGCCCGACGAGGACGAGCTCCTGGCCATGGCATACGCCGACGGGGAGCTGAGTCCCGACGAGGCCTCCGCCTTCGTGACTCGCCTGCGGGCGGAGCCCGAGCTCCTGCGCCTCGTGGCGGAGCACAGGGCCCTGGACGTCCTCGCCCGCCAGGTGGGCCTCCCCGAGCCCGCCGAGATCGACTGGTCCAACCTGAGGGAGGACCGCACCTACCGCGGGACCACCCTGGCCGGCTGGATCCTGCTCGTCGCCTCCGTGGCCATCGGCGCCGCGGTGGCCAGCGGGACCTTCCTGCTCGACACCACCGTCCCTGCCCCCGCTCGCATCCTCGCAGGGGCTGTCGTCCTCGGCCTCGCGCTGCTGTTCAGCTCGGTCTTGCGCCGTCGCATGCGGGCCATTCCCCTCGACCCCTACCGTCACCTCCAGCGCTGAGATGTTGATCCTGACCACCGACGAGGTCGCCGCCGCGCAGATCACCGAGAGCCTCGGGCTCGTGCGCGGGACGACCGTCCGAACCCGCCACTGGGGCCACCACCTGATCGCCTCCTTCAAGGGGCTCGTGGGCGGCGAGGTGCACGAGTACACCAAGGTCATCGCGGAGGCGCGCGAGGAGGCGCTGGATCGCATGAAGGCCGAGGCCTTCGCGCTCGGCGCGGACGCGGTGGTCGGCTTCCGCTTCGCGACGAGCGAGGTGGCGAAGAACTGCGCCGAGGTCGTGGCCTACGGCACGGCGGTGAAGCTGGTCCGCGCGGATCAGGGCTGAGCGCCGGCCCCGCTCGCCCCTGACCTTCACTCAGTATCGAGCGAGGATCTCGTCGAGGCCCTTACGGGCGAGCGCGGGGACCTGGCAACCGTCCGCGGGATAGCCCACCGGGATCAGCAGGAACGCCCGCTCGTTCGCGGGCCGGTCGAGCACCTTCGCGAGGAAACCCATGGGGCTAGGCGTGTGCGTCAGCGTCACGAGGCCCGCGGCGTTCAGCGCGGCGAGCAGCATCCCGCTCGCGATCCCCACGGACTCCTGGGTGTAGTAATTCTGCCCCTGCTCCCCGTCCTCCTGGAGCTCCCAGGCGTGGCGAAAGACGATGATCAGCGCCGGAGCGATCTCGAGGAACGGCTTGCTCGCGTCCGTCCCGAAGGGCTGGAGGTCCGCGAGCCACTCGTCGTTCATGCGGCCGCTGTAGTTCGCCTGCTCCTCCTCCTCGGCCGCCGCTCGGATCCTCGACTTGAGCTCGGGGTCCGTGACGAGGGCGAAGGTCCACGGCTGCTTGTGGGCGCCCGACGGCGCGGTCCCCGCCGCCCGGATGCAGTCCTCGAGCACCTCCACTGGCACCGGCTCCGGTGAGAAGGACCGCACCGAGCGCCGCCGATCGGCCTCGGCCGCGAAGGCCGCAGCCCGCGCGCGCATCTCGTCCTCGCCCAGGCGGCGGAACTCGAGCGGAATGAAGGGGGCATCGGCCATGGGGACACCAGGGATGTGGACAATGGGGTGAACCTCCCTGGCGGCGCGCCGTTGCGGGGGGCGCCCAGGGCTGCGCGCCCGCCCCGCCCCGAAGGGGTGACCTGCGCGCGAGGCTCGACTACGTTACCGACGTCATGCTGAGACTGCTCACCCTCCCCCTCGCTATCGCCCTCTCCGGATTGGCCCTCGCCGGACTCTCGTTCGCCCAGGCCCCCAAGGCCGACGACCTCCCCGATCTGAAGGGCGAGATCGACCTCTCGATCCGGTGGCTGAGGAGCACCCAGAACCCGGAGACCGGCGCCTACGGCGGCGACATCGAGGGCACCGCGTGGGTCCTCTTCGCCCTGGCCAGGAGCCCCAGGAAGTACGAGCGCCCGGACGGCCCCTTCGTGTCGAAGGCCCTGGACTATCTCCTCTCCCTCCAGCGATCGGACGGGACCTTCGTGGAGGCGGACCGGCCCGAGGGGTCCTCCCTGGGCACGACCCGCGCTGCGGCCGCCGCGCTGTCGGTGCACATCGGCGACAGCACCGTGGCGCCCCTCGGCAAGGCCCTCAAGGTGCTGGCAAGCAAGGGCATCGACGCGCCCTCCCTCGAACAGATCGAGGTTCCCGGTGACGCCCCCGGGGCCACCCGGCTCGCCATTCAGCTCCTCTATGACCGCGCCCCCGAGGGATCGTGGGACGGCGCGAGGGGCAAGGTCACCGAGACCGCGCGCGCCATCGAGGCGCTGACACGGATCCGCAGCCAACTCGCGCCGCCGGCCCAGCCTGCGGGCAAGCCCTCACCGCTCCCGCGCTACTCCCCCGCCACCCGGGTCGACATCGACGAGGCGGTCCTGCGCGGCGCACGCTTCCTCATCGCCGCCGGCGAGGGCGCCCGCTGGGGTGCGCCTGGCGCACCCGACGCCGGCCTGACCGCCATGGTCACCAGCGCGCTGCTCGAGGTCCCCCAGCCGCGTCCCGCAGACATCCAGGCCGTGATCGACGACGCCCTGGGCTGGCTGGTGACCCATCAGAAGCCCAACGGTTCCATCCACCAGGGGCGCCTCGCGAACTACGTCACCTCGGCCGCGATCATGGCCCTCGCCTCGGAGCCCAAGTACGCCGACCAGGTGCTGCGCGCGCGGAACTGGCTCATCGGGCTGCAGGCCGACGAGGGCGAGGGGTACTCGGAGGGAGACCTGTACTACGGCGGCATCGGCTACGGGGGCGACGAGCGCCCCGACCTCTCGAACCTCCAGATGTCCCTGGAAGCCCTGGCGGCCTCCGGCCTCTCCCGGGACGACGCCGCGTTCCAGCGCGCCCTCAAGTTCCTCGAGCGCTGCCAGAACCGCTCGGAGTCGAACGACGTGGAGCTGACCCGCAAGGGCATCGTCATCAAGTCCGGCAACGACGGCGGCGCGGGCTATGCCCCCGGCGACTCCAAGGCCGGCTTCGTCCAGCTGGCCGACGGCACCGAGGTCCCCCGCTCCTACGGCTCCATGACCTACGCTCTGCTCAAGAGCTTCGTCTTTGCGGGCCTGAGCAAGGACGACCCCCGGGTGGAGGCCTGCTGGAAGTGGCTCTGCGAGAACTACACCCTCGACGTCAACCCGGGGTTCGATCCCGGGGGAGACCCGGTCGCCCCCTACCAGGGCCTCTACTACTACTTCCACACCATGGCGAAGGCCCTTGACGTCTACGGCGTCGACGCGGTGACCGATGCCAAGGGTGTGGAGCACGACTGGCGGGCCGAGCTCGCGGGCCGGCTCCTCTCCCTGCAGGACCGCGGCAACGGCAGCTGGGCCAACCGGAACGCGCCCCGCTGGTGGGAGGGCAACCCGGTCCTCGCCACCAGCTACGCCCTGCTCAGCCTCGGCGCCGCCCGGAAGTGATCAGCGGCCCGGGTCGCTGATCAGGTCGCTCTCGGCCACCAGACGCCGTCCCTCGGCGAGCGCCTCCGCGGCGGCCGGGGCCGCAGCGAGATTGACCAGCTCCTCAGGGTCCTGGCCCAGGTCGTAGAGTTCCTCGGCCGGACGGAACTGCAGGCGCTGAACTCGCCCGGCGAGGGCCGCGTCGTCCGCCGCCCCGCGCACCATCTCGGGCCAGGTGTCGGACGTGAGCATCACCGCGTTCTCGAAGCGAAGCTCCTCGCCCCAGGTGCGGATGTACTTCCAGTCGCCGAAGCGGACCGAGCGGGATGGGACCGCGGGCTCGACCCGGTGGGCGTCGTGGGTGCCGAAGATGCACGTGCGCCAGCCCTCGGGGTCCCCGCCCTCCAGCAGTGGAACCAGGGACCGACCGTCGAACGCACCGGGCACGATCCCCGCCCCCGCGAGGTCCAGGAAGGTGGGGAGCAGGTCGGTCAGGGACACGAGGTGGTCGTCCTCGCCGGGCTCCACGCCGGCCCCGAAGGCCAGCAGCGGCATGCGGATCCCCGCCTCGTAGAGCGTCGTCTTGGCGAAGGGGAAGGGCGGGCCGTTGTCGCTGGTGAAGAACCCCACCATCCCGTCGCTCCGCCCCTCGCCGGAGAGGCGGTCGAGCATGGCCCCCACCGTGGCGTCCATACGCCGGAGGCCGTCATGGAAGCGGGCCAGCTCGGCGCGGACCGCCGGGGTGTCCAAGAGCGCGCCGGGGACAGCCACGGCGGCAGGGTCATGGGGCGGCGGGGAGCCCTCGCCGAAGGGGGCTCCGTCCGTGGGGAAGGGCCAGTGGCTATCCCGGAAGTTCACCACGAGGGCCCACGGCCGGCCGTCGTCCTCGGCGAGGAAGGCGTCGAGCTGATCCACGTGCCACTGCAGGCTGCGCGCGCCCTCGTCCTCGCGGCCGGAGCGCGAGAGGAAGTCGAAGGGGAAGCGGCGCAGGGGCTTCGCGCCCACCTTGCCGATGAGCCCCGTCCGGTAGCCAAGCTCCCCCAGGAGCTCGCCCCAGACCGGGATGCCCTCGGCGATGGGCCCGAAGCCGTTGGCACCGTGCCGGGCGGGCATGAGCCCCGTATAGATGGAGGAGCGCGAGGGGGTGCAGACGGCGCTCGGCGCGTACGCGCGAGTGAAGCGGCGGCCCCCCCCCGCGACGGCGTCGAGCCGGGGGGTCTGGACCCCCTCTGCGCCATAGCACCCGAGCACCACCCCCTGGTCGTCCGAGACCAGGAGGAGCAGATCGGGGCGCGGGTCCGCCGCCGAATCCTGCGGCGGGGGACCGCAGCTGACACTCAGCACGGCAAGCAGGACGAATCCGAGGCGCATGGCGGTATTGTGCCTCCAGCGAGACCACGATTCCCCCATGCAGGACGAGTTCAAGACCCACATGGTCCTCGACGGCTTCCACGTCGCCGGGGGTCAACGACGCCCCACCAAGCTCACGCTGGACCAGGAGGGGATCTCGGCTGATGGAGGCGAGCGCGAGGCCTGGCGCCACGTGAAGCTCCGGCGGGACGAGGCGGACGGGGCCGTGCTGGTGGTGACCCGCAGCCGCGTCCTGGGATCGGACGACCCCGCGTTCCTGCGCTCCGTGGAGGGCGCCGCGGGCAACACCCTCGACCGCGAGCTGGCCAAGCTCGTCGGCGGCACCGTGGGGCTCAGGGGATCGAACGTCCTCGGCTGCGTCGGCTTCGTCGTCCTCCTGTGGGTGATGGTGACCGCGGTCCCGGGGTGCTTCCGCTCCACCATGGACGCCGCCGTGGACCATCTCCCCTACTCGGTGGACGAGGAGCTCGGCGAGGTCACGGTGGAGTCCATGGAGGCGGGCGACGTTCTGGACGACCCGGAGGTTCAGGCTGCCATCGAGCAGATGGTGGACCGCCTCAGCGACCGGTTCGAGGGCACCGACGTGGACCCCGCTGACGTCACCTGGGACGTGCGGATCGTGGAGAGCGACGAGGTCAACGCCTTCGCCCTGCCCGGCGGCTTCATCACCGTGTACACCGGCCTGATCCGGGAGGCAACGAGCCCCGACATGGTCGCCGGGGTGATCGGTCACGAGATGGCCCACGTGCTCCAGCGCCACGGGGTCCGCCGGGTCGCGAACCAGCTCGGGCTCTTCGCCGGGGTCCAGCTCATCTTCGGAGGCACGGGGGAGCTCGTCGGGATGGCCGGGGAGGTGCTCGCCCTCGCCAAGGGCCGCGAGTGGGATCGCGCCCAGGAGACCGAGGCGGACGTCCTCGGGACCACCGCCATGATCCGCGCCGGCCTCGACGCCCGTGAGCTCGGCGAGTTCTTCCTGATCCTGAAGGAGAAGAACGGCGACACGCCCGACGCCCTGAGCTGGCTCAGCACCCACCCGATGCACTCTGCCCGCGTGCGAGAGATCGAGGCCCAGGTCGACGCGGCCGAGGGCGTGACGCCCGACCCCCTCGACCTGGACTGGGAGGACATCCTCCTGCGGGTCGGCGGCGGGGAGGACGATTGAGCACCCCCGAGGAGGGCGTCCCTGGCGCCCCCGCGGACTGGAAGGCAGCGGGCACCTTGGAGGACCTCCTCGGCCTGACACAGCGCTTCCTGACCGGAACCCTCGATCGGTTCCCCGGCTGGGGCGCCGGCGCCCTCGACGACGAGACCGACGACCTGCGGGAGGGGCTGCTCCGCGCCGTGGGCGCGGGGGTGCTCCCGGTGGCCTCCCAGCCCGGCGAGCCCTTCGCCCCGGGCCACGACGGCCTCGACTGGGGCCGGCGCGCCTTCGTGGGCGGCTTCGTGGAGCAGGAGCGAGCGGCGGCCATCGCCGCGGCCGCGACGCCCCTCGGCCTCGAGGTCCTGCTTCAGGGCCCCGGACACCCTCCCTCCACGCGCTCGGTCCCCGTGGGCCTTCGGGACGGGCTCCCGTTCCTCGTCCTCGGCCCCGACGCCCGCGAGCAGGAGCTCGAGATCTTCGCCGAGGGCGCGGGTCCCCGCGCCGAGGCCGCCCTCGCACGCTGCGCCTTCGTGTGGCTCTTCGACCCGGTCTGGGGCCGCCGGGAGGCCCTCCCGGCGGCTCTTGTGTCCCTGCCACAATAGGGCCCCCGCCCCGGTAGGATTCCCTGGCGCTACCAACGGGCCCGCCGCCCCGCCGTACTCGCGACGTCCCCTTCACCCCGCCCAAGACTCAGCATGGACCGTCCCCGTCTCCCCGGCTTCGCCCTCGCCTGCGGCCTCCTCTGGCTCCTCGCCGGGGCGCTCTACAAGTTCTTCGACGGGTCGCCCAACGACCTCCCCCAGCCGGTGGTCGAGCTCTCGCCCTTCGACAAGTTCGACACCTTCCGCCTCGCCATCGCGGCGGAGTTTGCCGTGGTCGGCCTCGTGCTCACGGTCCCTCGCCTCGGCTGGATTGCCCTGGGCGGGATCTTCTCGGTGTTCCTCGCCGTGCTCGTACCCCTGGCCCTCTGGGGCGAGTCCTCCTGCGGGTGCTTCGGCTCCAACGTGACCATCGCGCCGTGGCAGATGATGCTCATCGACGGCAGCCTCCTGGGGCTGCTGCTCTTCTCGGCCCCGTGGCGGCTGCCGAAGGAGGCGGGGCTCGGCGCGCCCGCGTTCCTCCCCTTCCTCATCGTGGCGATCGTCGCCCCACTGATGAAGCTCGACCCGCCGACGCTCCCCACTTTGATCCGCCCCGACGGGATCACCGCTGTCGACCCACAGGGAGACGGCCACGGCCAGGGCACCGATCCGGCACCGACAGGCCCCGACCAGAACTCGTCCGCCGGCGGGACCGAAGATCCCGGGCCCGCGCCGAATGAGGAGGAGGCCATGGAGCCGAGCGGTACGCTCCCCGAGTTCTACGAGCTCCGCTCGGCGGAGTGGACGGGCCAGGACTTCTACGCCACCGACATCGCCGCCTTCGCCGACCAGAGCATGGGCGCGGTGCTCCCCAACAGCCACGTGGTCGTCTATCGCCAGACCTGCGAGGTCTGCAAGGCGCACCTGGAGGAGCTCTGGGAGGAGGCCCAGAACGACCCGAACCGCTGGGCCAGCGACGGCGGCGCCGCGGGCGGTCAGAGCCTCGTGCTCCTGCGGATCATCGAGAACAAGGACACGGCCGAGAACAACCTCTGCGAGCTGCTCCCCGAGCCCTCCCAGAAGGTGACGCTGCCGGCGCTCAAGCGCGGCTACGGCATCACGACCCCCATCGCCTTCGACGTGGACGAGAGCTTCATGGTGCAGAACGTGACCGACCTGCGGCACTGATCATCACGGCGGGCGGCGTCCTGCGGCATGCCCGTCGAATCCCTGACACCCGAAGCCCCGAGCTAACTGAACGGCCCGGCGCTCCCTGAGGGGGCGCCGGGCCGTTGGCTTGGATCAGCGGTCGGGCTCGCAGCTCGGTCGCGGCAGAGCCTCACTTCGCCGAGACGAGGTAGCCCAGCCAGGCCTCGCAGTTCTCCCCGCGCTCGTCGATCTCGAAGACCCCATCGCCCTCGTCCTCGTCGTCGGGATCCGTGCCCTCGAACCAGGTCGTCACGTCCGAGAAGCCTGCGTCGTAGAGCACGTCGCGGATCTCACCGAGGTGCCAGAAGCGCCAGTCGTACTCGAAGGCGTTGGTCAGCTCCGAGCCGTCGCGGAAACGGAAGTGGATGGCCGTGAGGAACTGGCCGGTCCCAGGCACGTACTCGCGCTGGTCCCAGACGTACTCGATCCCGCCACCCAGGGAGCGAAGCTCCTCCTGCTCCACGGTGGCCTCGGGGCCGCCATAGAGGTCCATCACGAAGATGCCGTCGTCGGCGAGGTTCTCACGCACCGACTTGCAGTAGTCGAGCAGCTCCTTGCGCGTCTTGAAGCACCAGTAGCTGAAGTTCTGAGCCGCGGTGATGTCCGGCTTGTGGGCCGACGGCGAGCGCACGTCGTCGAGGCGGAACTCCACGCGCTCGGTCCCGTCCTTCACCTTGGTGAAGTTGTGGCGCTTGCCCCACTCGATCGGCTCGGGGTCCAGGTCGACGCCTTCGGCGCTCCGCTCAGGGTCCCGGCTCAGCCACTCGCCGCACATGGAGGCGGTGCCGCAGAAGTCCTCGCGGAAGCGCATGGGCCTCTTGTCCCGGTAGTGAGCGTAGGCCTTCTCCAGGAAGTCGATGTCCGTCTCCGGGGAGTTGACCGCCCGCTGGTACAGCTCGTAGCGATCCGCGTTCTTGGCGTTCATCCGCCGGTCCCGCTTCTTGCCCTCCTTGCCGGGCTTGTCCTTGGCGCGCGATGCGCGCCCGCGCCCCTGGCCGTCCTTGCCCTTGCTCTTCGGCTTGTCGCTCTTGGTCTTCGTGCTTGAGGCCATGAAATTCCCCCTGAGTCTCGGTGCTCGCGCCACTGCGCTGCGAGCGAAGAGATTAGCGAGCGAGGCCGCGACTTTCGCGCCCCCGCTCGGGTTTCGGGTGGTCCGCGGTCGATCAGAGGCGCGGTTCGCCCTCGTTCCAGACCGGACGCCAGGTCCCGGCGACGAGCGCCTCTGCCGCCTCGAGGCAGACCTTGACGGCAGCCTCCATGTGCTCGTAGTCGAGCGTGTCCCACTCGTCCGAGGGCTGGTGGTAGTCCGTGTGCTCGCCGTAGGTCGAGAGGGTCTGGGCCACGATTCCGGCCCTCGCGAAGGGGACGTTGTCGGAGCGGGTGAAGAAGCTCATGGCCGGACGCAGGTCCGACTTGATGGCGATACCCCGCTTGCGGAGCTCGGGGCCGAGGCTGGAGCGGTCGTCTCCGGTGAGCCACACGTTCCCCGCGCCACCCACCAACGGGTCCGGGCGGCCCAGCATCTCGAAGTTGAGGGCGCAGACGACCCGATCGATCGGGTGCGTCGGGTGAGCCACCCAGTAGCTCGACCCCACGAAGCCGCGCTCCTCGCCCGTGTCGAAGATCGCGAGCACGGAGCGCACGGGGCGGTCCCCCGCGGCGAGCGCCTCGGCCACCTCCATCACCGCCGCGCAGCCCGAGGCGTCGTCGTCCGCGCCGTTCATGATCGCGTCGGCCTCCGGGTCCCCGCGCTGGATCCGCGAGCTCACGCCGATGTGGTCCCGGTGCGCGGAGAGGACGACGATCTGATCCGCGAGTTCCGGCGACGCGGGCGTGCCAGCGCCGGGGAGGAAGCCCACGACGTTGAAGTCCTCGCCCTCCTCCACCGAGGCCTTCGCGTCGAGCGTGACCTCCTCAATGTCCCCGTTCGAAAAGCGCTCGCTCCACTCGCCTCGGACGGAGAGCTGAATCGACGATCCCCCGCCGCCGCTGGCGGGGCCGAGGGAGCTCCCCTGCGGCGTCGAACGCTCGCGCGCCTTGGCCTTGCGTGGGAGGACGATCATCCCGAAGCCCTCGCCTCGTCCGTGTCCGGCCTCGCTCAACCAGCGCCGTGACTTCATGGCCGACGTGGTCATGACCAGCGCCAGGTCGCCGCTGGCCTCCGCCGGGAGGTCGGACTCCTCCCGGACCACCTGCACCCGGAAGGTCCTCGGCTCACCGGGCACGCTCCCCCTCGACGAGAACGTGAAGCTCTCCCCGTTGTAGAGCACCTCGTCGAGCCCCTTGCCCCGGACGCGCAGCTCAGGCACGCCGCTGTAGGTCACCCGTTCCAGCGGGATCCGCTGGAGGTAGGAGCCTTCGCCCGCCCCGGGCTCGAAGCCAGCCGCCGCCAGCCGAGCGGCCAGGTAGCGCGCGGTGGCGTGGCTCCCCTCGCTCCCCATGGCGCGCCCCTGCATGGCATCCGACGCGAGAGCCTGGACATGACCTCGGAGTTCGTCCGCGCGGACCTCCGCGCTGACGGTGAGGTCGCCGGGGAACGACTCGGAGTCCTGGAGGGCGAACGCACCGGGCGCGAGGACGAGCAGCGGGCAGAGCAGTCTGAGCATGACCCGAGGATAGCTTCGGGGGCGACGACCCGCCGCGCGGGCGCGGCGGATCATCGGGGAGTCACGGCGGGCTGAGGCCCGCGCTGGCCGCGGAGCGCGTCGATCAGGCGACGAGGTCGCGGAGCGTCCGCAGGACCTGTTCGTTGATCTTGGGGTCGCCGACGTGGACGCGGACGGCGCCCTCCATGCCGCGCGGGACGCTCATGATCCCGGGCTCGAGCCGCCGGTTCACCTTGCGGGCGATCTCCTGGGGCTTGGTCACCTCCAGGAGGATCCAGTCCCCGACCGAGGGGAGCGGTCGGATCCCAGGGATCGTGGACAGACGGGAAGAGAAACGGTCCTTCTCATCACAGGTGAAGTCGACGGACATGGAGCAACCTCCTGGTTCCTACGGTGCGGGGCGTGGAATTCCAGAGTCGGGGCGGCGGAGCAGGTGAGCCGTACAGACCCGGGAAGGAATCGTCGCGCCAGGTGCGGCCGGCGCTTCGACTTCCACACGTTAGCCATCCGCCAGGCCAACAGCAAGAATGTCGCATGGACGACATAGAATGGTGGTCATGAGCGAGCGCTTCTCCCTGAGAGTCCCCTCTTCCACCTCCAACCTCGGGCCAGGCTTCGACTTCCTCGGGCTGTGCCTCGGTCTGTTCCTCGAGGCCGAGGTCGAGGTCGCGGACGGTCACCGCGCCCCGTTGATCGAGTGGACCCCCGCCGCCACCTGGCCCGCCGAGGAGGACCTCGTGCTCCGAGCCCTGAGCCTGTACGCCGCGCGCTTCGGCGTCCGGCTGCCCGCGCTCACGATTCGCCTCTCGTCCGAGATCCCCGTGGGCCGCGGCTTCGGCAGCAGCGGCGCCGCCACCGCCGCGGGCCTGCTCATCGCCGCGGAGGCCTCTTCGATCCAACACGAGGACCGCACTCCCCTGGTGGAGCTTGCCATCGAGCTCGAGGGGCACCCCGACAACGCAGCGGCATCCCTGCTCGGCGGCTGCGCCCTCGCCGTGCCCCACGACGCCGGCCTCGAGATCCTCCAGCAGCCTGTTCACGACTCCCTGGGGTTCGCCGTGGCCTGGCCCAGCACCCCGCTCTTTACCGAGCAGTCACGCGCGGTCCTCCCCGAGACGATTCCCTTCCAGGACGCCGTGGAGAATCCGCGGCGCCTGGCGCTCCTCCTCGACGGGCTCCGCACGGGCGACCCCACGCGGCTCCGGCTCGGGGTCCACGACCGCCTCCATGAGCGCTTCCGGCGAGTCTTGATCCCCGGGGCCGACGCCGCGATTCAGGCTGCCCTCGAGGCTGGAGCCCACGCCGCGTGCCTCAGCGGGGCCGGGTCCGGGCTCGTGGCGATCGGACCGCAGGGCCAGATGGAGGCGGTCTGCGCCGCCCTCTCAGCCCCTCTGGAGGGCGGCGGCGCGCGGGTGGTCCCCTTCGAGCCCCACGCCCCCAAGCCATTCCGGGGCTGAGCGACCCACTGCCCGCCACGTCGCCACCTGCCCTCGCGCGCCCATGGACCGGCCGCTCGGCGGCCTCCCCTTCCGCGCTCTCGCGAGCCGCGCGGGGTCAGACCTGCTGGGCCGCCGCCACGAGCTCCCGGACGCGCTCGGCACAGACCGGGGCGAGGACGTCGCCGCCCTCCTTCGCCGCGGTCCCGACGATCGCGCGGTCCGCGTGCGCCAGGAGCGAAGCCGCGTTCCCGAGGCTGAACCCCGAACCGATCAGGATCGGCACATCGGTCCCAACCGCTCGCCGCACCCGCTCCACACGTTCAGGATCCGGCGCGGCCCCCGTGGCCACACCGGACACGATGAGCCCATCCGCTCGCCCACGATGGACCGCGTCTCGCGCAGCGTCCTCGAGGACCTCGCCCGCCACGGGCGTGGCGTGCTTCACGTGCACATCGGCGAAGATCTCGACCGCGGGGCAGAGCCCGGCGCGCGTCCGTATGGTCCTGGCTGCCTGACCTTCGATCAGCCCCTGGTCGGTGTACATGGAGCCCGTGTGGACGTTGATCCGCACGAAGCTCGCGCCCACCGCTGCGGCGATCCCCAGGGCGCCCTCGGCGTCGTTCCGCAGGACGTTGATCCCAAGACCCTGGACGCCGGGGACGGCGAGCACTCGGCTCGCGGCCACGGTCATGGCGGCGTGGGTCGCCGGGCCGGCGTCGTCCTTGAAGAACGGAGCGTCGTGGTAGTTCTCCACCACGAGGGTCGAGATCCCACCAGCCACGTAGGCCTCAGCGTCCTGAATCGCGTGGGCGAGGAGAGCCTCCATCGCCCCGCCGCCGCCCGCGAGCACACCCGGGGTCGGCAGCAGGTGCAGGACGCCGATCAGGCGCTCCTTCGGGTCGAGGGGACTCGGCATCTCGGCCCCTCCTGGAGCGCGAAGGGAAGTGGAGCCAGAGACGGGATTTGAACCCGTGACCGCTGCTTTACGAAAGCAGTGCTCTACCACTGAGCTACTCTGGCCTTCAGTGCCCGGGAGCTGAACTGGTGACCGAGATCGGCGCACCGGCCCGTCTGCCGAGCGGCGGGAAATCATAGCGAGGCCCGCTGCCGTGAGCGGCAGCGGGCCTCGCAGTTTTTTTCACGTGCAAGAACGCCGTGGGAATGCGTCGCAGGCGGGGCCGCCTGGGACACTTCGCCCGGCGGCGTGTCTCACTGGGCGCCGACTCGCGAGCGGACGCTCTCGAGGACGCCGGCGCGGGATTCCGCCCCGAGGTTCATGTGACCCAGGGACTTGGCGGTGGCCGTGCGAAGCTCGAGGCTGGCGTCGCTGTCCATCACCTCGCGCATGGCACTCGAGACGGTGGCGGCGAGGTCGATGCGACCGCCGATCATGCCCACGGCCTCGGCCGCAGCGATGCGGCTCTCGTCCGAGGCGTCTCCGTTGGAAAGGACCGCCAGGGCGACGTCCACATGGGAGGCGTCGCCGATCAGGCCGATCGTGTGGAGCGCGGGGACCGCGATGCCGTCACGGCGGCCCTCGGTGGCCGCTGCGAGGCCAGCGACGGCGCCGGAGAGGTCCGAGTTGCCGCGCCAGCCGAGCATGCGCAGGGCCTTCGCGGCGCTCTCAGCGAGGGCGTCCGCGCGGGCGCGGTTCTCGTCAAGGCGGGCCTCGAAGACCTCGGAGAGGGCGTCGATCCCGTCGGCCCCGGCGAAGCTGCCCTGGATCCGGTCGCCGTAGGCGTCGGCCAGGTCCTCGTCCGCGGTGAGCAGGTAGGTCGGGGTCCCCTCGAAGGCGGGGTTCTGGCGCACGCGGGAGATCACGGCGTCGGTGGTGAGGTCCGGGAGGTCATCGCCCACCAGGATGGTGTCGATACCGCCCAGCTGGCCGAGCATCACGAGCCCCTGGGCGGCGCTGCCGGCGTGCTGGGCAAGGACGCCCTGGCCGTCGAGCGCGGCGATCAGGTCGGAGGCGCGCTGAGCGTCCCCGTCGATGATCACCGCGAGCTTGACCACGCGGCGACCCACGGCGGTGCCGAGCTCGGCGACCACGTCGCCGGACACGGCGGTGTTGGTGCGGGCGGCGATGAAGCCGAGGGCCACGGCGGCCTCACCGGCCATCGAGGCTCCGCCGCCGATCAGCGCGGCGTTCAGGCCGTCCGTGGGGGCCGAGGCGATCTCCCCGAGCACCGCGGCGATGCGGCCGCCCGTGGCGGAGTCGCCCGAGGCCACCGACATGTTCAGGGCACGGTCGAGGGCGGCGGTGCCGGCACTCATCACGGCCAGCATGCCCTCGTTCGCGGCCTCGAGGTGGGAACCGACGTCCGCACCGGCGCCCTCGAGGGCCGCCAGCTTGGACTGAATGTCCACCGACTCGCGGGCGATGCCAGCGACGGCGTCCTGTGAGTCAGGGGCGAGGCCAAGGGCGTGGTAGAAGGCGCCCTTGGCGAGCACGTTGTTGTAGATGGCGCGGGGGCTCTCGTTCGCCACGAGGACGCCGTCGCCCCAGGACCAGACCACATCGCTGTAGTCCAGGTCGCGGAGGACCGAGGCCCGGCGGTGGTGGTAGTCATCGCCGAGCTGCAGGAAGAGAGCAGCGGGGTCGCCGGCGGCGCCGCAGCGCTCGGCGCCGGCTGCCGCGGCCGCCCGAATCGTCTCCGAGGCGTCGGCGGTGGCGTGCATCAGGAGCGCCGCGCCCGCGCGGGGGTCGGCAATGTTGCCGAGCGCCATGACGACGTTGCGCCGCTGGAAGTCGTTCTCGGACGCGAGGGCAGCCAGCAGGGGCTGAACCGCGGCGGGGCCCATGGTCTGCACCGCGAGCATGGCGTCGGTGACGCGCTCGGGATCGCTGTCGTCCCCGAGGACGTTCACGAACATCGGCACCGCGTACTCACCGTGCTGCGCGCTGATGCGCGAGAGCGCCGAGAGGCGATCGGCCGTGGTGGTGGCGCCCATGTACTCGCGCACGAGGCTCCGGATCGAGCCCTCGTCGTCACGCAGCTCGGCGCGACCGAGGCTCGCGCGCTCGATGAAGCGCATGGCGACCTGGGTGTACTCGTCGCCCTCTGCCATGAAGTCGGCGAGGGTGTCCGAGTCCGCGGCGAGGTAGACCTGGAAGACCTCGGCCGGTTCCGGGTCGGAAGCGAGCATGCGACGCATCGCGTCGAGCGCCTCCTGCTTGCGGCCGCGCGACCACAGGTCGATGGCGGCGTCGAAGTCGCTGGAAACGTCCAGGGGGAACGCGGTGGCGCTCGCAACGAGGACGGGGAGGGCGAAGAGGCCCAGGAAGCGCGATCGGCTCATGGCGGAAATGGAAGAACCCGTGGAGGCGGACTGTCGGACCGAAGGCTCCAGGCGGACAGGGCCGCAGGAAGCTGAATCACTCACCCCGGACGGCCCTCGGTGAGGGCGCTCGGAGCGGGGAATCCGGTCGGGGAGAATGTCGGAGTTAGAGTCCGTATTCGGAAGACGGTCCGTGAGATCCGGCGATCCGGGCGGGCCCGGGACCAGGTCACACAACGCGGACCGTTGAGAGGAACTGGGGGGATGATGCGCCCCGCGGCAAAGTCCGAGGACCAGTCGCGGGTGCAAGGATGATAGCGGAGCGGGGGGGGTGGTCAAGGAACGCAACGCCCGGCAATCGTCAGCGGGCAGGATCTCGGGTCGCCGGCACCCCCGCAGAGGGAGGATCTGACCGGAGGATCGGGCGAGATCGAGCTCGATGGGAAGGGCTCCGCCCTCCCTATTCCCCGACGCAGCCCTTGGCTACCGGCGAATTCGAGGACCTGCGAGGCCCATCCAGGCGCACCCGGGCCCCACGAGACCACTTCCCGAGCACTCGGCCCCCTGACGCCCCGGTGACCTCCGGCCTGGAGGAGGGCTCCCCCACTGCGAGCCTGGCCCCGAGCACCGCGAAGGCCAGGGCTTCCCGAAAATCCGGCGCGACCCCGTACCGATCGGAGGGGCCGAAGCCCTTCAGGCCGGCGCCGCAGGCGGCGAGCCCGGCGGAGAGCTCCCGCTCGAGGGCCGCCATCAGGACCGGATTCCGCGCGCCACCCCCGGCGACGGCGACCTCGAGCACGCCGCCGGAGGCGTCGCTGCCGCCCCCCCGGACGAGGTCGGCGGCCGCCGAGCGGGCGACGAAGCGGGTCGCGGTGGCCAGGAGGTCCTCCGTCTTCGCCCCGGGCGCCGCGTCGAGGAAGCCGGCCACGAAGGCCGGCCCGAAGGTGTCCAGCCCGGTGGACTTGGGCCAGGGCCGCCCGAGGAAGGGGTGCTCCATGGCCCAAGCGAGGGGCGCCTCCAGGACCTCTCCCCGGGCCGCTGCGCCGCCGTCCATGTCCATGGGCCGGTCCAGGAGCACTCGAGCGAGGCCGTCCAGGAGCGCGCCTGCCGGCCCCGCGTCCGACCCGGTGGGCCGCCCCCCCGCGCGCAGGAGGGTCCAGTTGGCAATGCCACCCAGGTTGAGGATCGCCAGGGGGCGGGGCGCCCGGGCGAAGAGGACGTCGTCCACGAGGACCACGAGCGGCGCCCCCTCCCCGCCCGCCGCGCAGTCGCGGGTCCGGAAGTCCGAGGCCACCGAGCACCCCGCGGCCTCCGCGACGAAGTCTCCGTCCCCAAGCTGCATCGTGACCTTGCCGTGGGCGGGTTCGCCGTCGTGATGGAAGACGGTCTGGCCATGGCTCGCCACCAGGGCGAGGGGCGCGTCAGGCCCGGCGACCTCCCGCGCGGCTTCGCCGAAGGCGCGCCCGAGGTCCCGGTCCAGCGCCGCGAGCGCCGCGAGTTGGATCGGGCCCCCGTCGAGGATGGCCCGGACCCTCTCTGCGAGCTCGCCCCCCATGGCCACGGTCGCCATCCGCGTGGGTTCCACGCTGCGAACGCGCTGACCTCGCTCCCCCCGCTCAAGCCCGACGCGGCACACGGCGACGTCGATCCCATCCGCCGACGTGCCCGAGAGGACCCCCGCCACCAGGTCTCCGTCGGAGAGGAGCGTCGAATCCGCGGGCGAGGGAGTGGGCATGGGCCCATTGAACCCCATGGCACCGGTCGCGGGCCATGTCCCGGCCTCTGGATCCCGCCCGTACGAGGCCCTGCGCGGCCCATGGCGCGGCCGGGCTCCTGCCGGTGATCCTGCTGGGCTCGTCGGCGTCGGGGCCGATCGGGCACAATGCCCCCATGGGAGAGCGCACCGACGACGGCAGGAAAGGAACCCGCAAGGCCATCCTCGTGGTCGACGACGACGCGGATATCCGGCAGACCCTCGAGATGACCCTTCAATACGAGGGGTTCGAGGTCTGGACCGCGAAGTCGGGGACCGAGGCCCTCGCGCGGCTCGAGGCTGAGGCGGCCGCCCCGGCGCTCGTGCTCACGGACGTGAAGATGCCCGGCCTCGATGGCCTGGAGCTGCTCGACCGGATCGCCGCCAGTGACCCCGCCCCTCCGGTGGTGCTCATCAGCGGGCACGGCGACGTGCCCGTCGCAGTGGACGCCATGCAGCGCGGCGCCGTCAACTTCCTCGAGAAGCCCCTCGACGAGCACCGACTCCTGGTCACGGTCCACCGGGCCATCCGGGAGCAAGACCTCGTGGTCGAGAACCTCGGGCTCAAGCGACAGCTCCGATCCGGGTACGAGCTCATCGGTGAGTCCGAGGTGATGAAGCAGCTCGGCGAGGCCATCGCGCGGGTGGCTCAGACCGACGCGTCAGTGCTGATCACGGGCGAGAACGGGGTGGGCAAGGAGCTCGTCGCCCGCAACATCCACCTCAGCGGGCCCCGCGCCGCCGGCCCCTTCGTCACGGTGAACTGCGCTGCGATCCCGGCCGACCTGGTGGAGTCCGAGCTCTTCGGCCACGTGAAGGGCTCCTTCACCGGGGCCCACGAGAATCGGATCGGGCACTTCGAGGCCTCCCATGGCGGGGACCTGTTCCTGGACGAGGTGGGCGACATGCCCCTGCCAGCACAGGCGAAGGTGCTGCGCGCCCTCGAGTCCCACGAGATCATGCGCGTGGGAGACAGCACCAGCCGCCCCGTCGACCTCCGGGTGCTCGCGGCCACCAACGCCGATCTGGCCCAGGCCGTGGAGGACCGCGCCTTCCGCATGGACCTCTACTACCGGCTGAACGTGATCGCCATCGAGGTCCCCCCCCTCCGGGCGCGCCCCGAGGACGTCCCCCTCATCGCTCGCCACCTCCTCGAACGACAGGCCGAGCGCCTTGGCCGGAGCCCGGTGGCCCTTGGCACCGACGCCGAGAACGCCCTGCGATCCCATGCCTGGCCGGGCAACGTCAGGCAGCTCAGGAACGTCCTGGAGGCGGCCTCGATCTTCTGCGACGACCAGCGGATCGCCGGGGAGGACATCGACCGCGTCCTGGCCACCGGCCCGGCCCTGACCCCGGCGGGCGCCGGCAAGGCCTCCGTCGAAGGACCCTTCGAGGCCGAGACGTTCGAACAGTTCAAGAACGAGGCCGAGGCCCTGTTCTTCGAGCGGCGGCTCGAGCGCAACGGCGGCAACGTCAAGCGCACGGCCGAGGAGTTGGGCATGCAGCGCAGCCACCTCTACAAGAAGCTGGACCGCTACGGCCTGCGCTGAAGCTGCGCGGGCGGTCGCGGTCCAGGTTCCTCCGGACGCCGACGGGGCGGACGGGGCCGGATCGAGCGGGCCCTGGGGCCCGCACCTGACTCAGTTGGCCGCCGGGACCTGCAGCATCATGCCGGCGCGGACCTTGCTGGCGTCGGAGATGATCCCGCGGTTGAGGTCGAAGATCTCCTTCCAGCGGGCCCCGGAGCCGAGGGTCCGCTCGGAGACGAGCCACAGGCTCTCGCCCTCTAGGACCTCGACCGTGATGTAGGCCGGGGCGGGATCGAGGTCGTCGATGGCCGGGACGAGCACCTGCTCACCCGGGACCACCATCCCCTCGTTGTAGTGGCGGAGCAGGCGAGCACGCCCCTCGTCCCCGTAGAGCGTGACCGCGAGGGAGGCCCACGTGGAACCCGCCGCGGGCCGCAGGATCATCATCTCGGGATCCACGGTGGGCTCGAGGCCGGCGGACGAGACCAGGTCCCAGCCAGCCTTGAGCTGGATCCCCTCGGGCCGCTCGGGCTCGACGATCCTCGAGGTGAGCAGGCCCTGCTCGTTCGGGCTGATCGACCCTTTAACGGCGACCTCCTCGGTCTGCCCGAAGCTCCCGGGTCCACCGATGGTGGGGTCCTCGAGCTTGATGACCGGACGGGGCTTGGGGGTGGCTCGCTGGAAGACGTTGGCCGAGTCCACCGGCTGATCGGTGGTCGGCGCCGTGGGGTCCCCCCCGGCAACCGCGGCCCGGGCCTCGGGACCCTGGAGGGACCAGACAAAGAGGACGACGACGGCGAAGAGGACGCTGAGGACCACGATCTTCTCGGTCTTTCCCATGGATGTACTTCCCTCTGTGGAGCGACCTCCACGTCCGGAGCAAGGAGCCCGGGACGCCAGAGCCGCCCTACCCGTCGGCGTTCATAGGCCGGCGGAATGGTGCGATGGTGTGTGCGAGTTGCCCCGCCGCGGCGGGCAGGTCCCGCCGGGGAATCTGACGCGTCGATGTGCGGGCGACGCGCCGGATCGCCGGAGCGCCCCCACCATCGAGATCGGAGCGACCTGATTCAAGGGCTGGCTCCATCCTTTCCGCGAAGAGATCGATCTCCCAATCGCTACCGTTGGACCGCATGAGCGCCCCCCACCACGGGTCCCCCACCTCAGCGCCTCCGCGGACGGCGCCAGTCTCCCTGGGGGCCTGGTCCGACCCCGGGTTCGTCGTCCTCGCTCTCGTCGCCATCGCACTGGGAGCCTGGACATCCCTCAGGGTGGAGGGGGCGCTGTTCGCCGATGTGGTGGAGTACCTCGAGCGCGCTCGCGCGCTGGTGGCGGGCGACGAGCTGATCGACGCCCAGAAGGTCCGGGCGGCAGGCGTCACGGCCCTCCACGCCCCGGCGCTCTGGATCGCGGCGCTGACGGGGGCCCCCGAAGGCCCCTGGATCCTCACCTATGCGGCCGTGGTGCACGTTGCCATCAGCGTCGCCCTCCTCGTGGCCACCCGCCGCCTGGCCATCGCGATCGGCGCGGCGGCCGGGATCGGCGGGGCTTCCCTGCCCCTCCTGGGCACCCTGGCCGCCGCGGGCGCCCTCGCCTCCCCGACCCTCGTCCAGTTCATGGCGATCCCCATGACCGACGTGGCTGCGGGGGTGGCCCTCGCCCTTGGCATGGAGCGGGCCCTGTTTGGCCCCTCTTGCGCCGCGAGGGGGAGGGCCGCCGGGGCCTGGCTCGGGCTGGCGGTGGTGTGCGCCTACAAGGCGATCCCCCCCGTCCTGCTGGTCCTGGCCGCCATGGCAGCGGCGCGCACTCTCTCCGACGGGGTCAAGGCCTCGGCGCGAGCCCTCGGCGGCACGCTCACCTCCCTGGCGCTCCTCCTGCTGATCCAGTGCGTGCTCGACCGGCTGACCTACGGCCAGTTCGGTGTGGGCCTGTGGACGTACGTGCTCATCAACTTCGGGCCCCAGTCCGGTCAGCTCCTGTACGAGATCGGCGCCGTGGACCTGGGCCAGTGGCTCTACCAGCAGGGCGCCAATGCCATCGGTGACGTCACCCTCGACGACGTTTCCCGTTCAACGGACGACTTCCGGGCCCTCGCGGGGCGCACCTGGTACCTCGACAACTTCCAGTGGTTCTCCCCGCGCTGGTTCGTGCCGGCAGCGGCCCTGGGCGCCTTCGCCGCTGCGGTTGGCGCGGTCAAGCGCCGGAGCCGCGCCGCCCTGGGTGCCCTGATGCCCCTGGGCGTCGCCCTGGCCTATGGAGCGCTCACCAGCTTCAAGGGCAGCAAGGACATGCGGATCTGGCTGCCGGTCCTGCCGGCCTACGCGGCCTACCTGGGGGTGGGGCTCCTCGTCTTCGCCGGTGGCCCGTCGGCGGTCGCCCAGCGGCTCCGTGGGGCCGCCGTCGCCACCATGATCCTCGGTGGCATCCTGCAGGCGACGCTCATGGCCTCGCTGACCCCCACCGCCCCGTTCGGCGCCTTCGAGCGGGCCGCCAGGTGGCTGGAGGTGGGTCCGACCGCCTCCGGGGAGGCGGCCCAGAAGGTCGCCTCGAGCTACCACTGGGCGGTGCTCTTCCGGACGCCAGCGGGCTGGGCGCTGGAGAAGCTCCCCTTCCAACTCGACGCCGCCGCGGCGCGAGAGAACCCGGAGCTCATGGAGAAGAGCCTCGCACGCATGGGGGCCCAGGATGCCTTCTTGATGCACTCCTCCCTGCTCTCCGCGCCCTGGGCCGCGGGGATCGTCGAGCGGCTCTCCCGCGACTTCCACGTGGCCGCGGCCTTCTGGGATCGCGGCGTGGACACGGGCACCGGCGCGGTCCTCGTCTTCACGCGACAGGTGCCCGAAGGCACCCGTCGCCGGATCGTGCGGGGCGCCTCGCCCACACCGCCACGGCCCGTCAGGGGCGTGCGCCTGGAACGCCCCCTCGGGCCCGAGCGTGAGCTGATGAGCCTGGACGACCTGCGGGTCTCCCGGCTCGCCGGTGACGGCCTTTACTGGGTCGAGGTCGACATCGCCCAGCGTGGAGAAGTCGTGCGGGGTGGGTACGCCCTGGGCCTGCGGGTCTCGGATGCCACCGGGCAACGGGGCTACACCTCCTACCGCAGGCCCGACTGGGGCCGTGGCGACGTGCGCAGCTGGCCCCAGGGGTCCACCTGGACGGAGGGGTTCCTCCTGGCCCCTGACCAGGGGCCCCTGTCGCTCCAGGACGCGTTTGAGGCCGTTCGGCCCGGCGAGAGGGCCCACCTCTGGTTCGACATGGCCACCCTCGACGCCGACCCGGAGGGCAGGCGCGTCATCACCGGCCGCCTGGAGCCGATCGACCCGGACGGGGTTCACGCCGAGCGGGATGATGTCCCTCCAGGGGGTCAAGCCTCGGATGACGGATGGCGATTCTCCCCTGTTCACGGCGAGCTTCTGATCGGCTCCTTCGAGACCGGGAGCAAGGCAATCGACGTTCGCCTTGAGAGCGGCCTCGTCGCTGAGTAGGGTTGCGAGGTCCACGGAGTGAGGGGTCTCCCCCCACCCAGCAGGCCGCTCGAACCGATCCGGTTGACCGACCTGCCCAGCGCGGATGTTCAGGGGGTCCGCCAAGGCTTCTGGGGCGTCGCGCACTCGCCCCGGGGACGCGTTCCAACCTCGTCCCGGCCCTCGACTCCTCCCCCCATATGTCTGCGCCCGTCCGACAAGCTGCGCTATTGGCCCTCGCCTGCGCTCTGTCCCTCCTCTCCGCCTGCGCGGGCACCGGCGGGCCCGCCGCGGGTAGCTCCACCTCCACCGCGGGGAAGATCGTCTTCAGGGACTACACCTTCGGCAAGGAGATGACGCTCATCAGCAGCTCCATGCTGGCCGACCTCGGCTACGAGGGAGCGGACTACGAGGAGCGCAGGCTGAGCTACTACTCCACGCTGGACAAGGACCCGGCCAAGGCCTCCGCGAAGGCCTGCCACGACGACGCCATGACCGGGCTCCTCCAGGCGCTGAAGGAGAGCGGGCTCGATCAGTGGGCCGTCCCCGGCCCCGCGGCCCCCGCCGGCGGCGGCTCCAAGGGTAAGTCCTTCGAGATCACGGTCAACGGGAGCACGACCCACGTGGACCAGCAGAGCGACCTCTCTGCGTTCATCCAGTTCATGAGCCTCTACGTCGAGGTGTACAACGCTTACCAGGGCTACAACAGCGTCGAGGGAAGCGTTCAGTTCGAGCAGCCTGCTTACGGAAGGAACATCGGGGGGAATCGTTGATGCCGAAGCACATATTCATCACCGGAGGCGTGGTCTCCAGCCTGGGCAAGGGCCTCACGTCCGCCGCCATCGGCATGATCCTTGAGCGCCGCGGGCTCAAGGTCTCCATGCAGAAGCTGGACCCGTACATCAACGTGGACCCGGGCACCATGAGCCCGTTCCAGCACGGCGAGGTCTACGTCACCGACGACGGCGCGGAGACCGACCTCGACCTCGGTCACTACGAGCGCTTCACCCACGCCCGGCTCACGAAGGCCTCCAACTTCACCACGGGCAAGATCTACAGCTCCGTCATCCAGAAGGAGCGCCGCGGGGACTACCTGGGCAAGACCGTCCAGGTGATCCCGCACATCACGGACGCGCTCAAGGAGGCCATCGTCGAGGGGGTCACCGACCCAGACGTGGACGTGGCCATCACGGAGATCGGCGGCACCGTTGGCGACATCGAGTCGCTCCCGTTCCTCGAGGCGATCCGCCAGTTCGCGCTCGAGCGGCCGCGGGAGGACGTGATGTTCATCCACCTCACGCTGCTCCCCTACCTTCGCGCCTCGGGCGAGCTGAAGACCAAGCCCACCCAGCAGTCTGTGGGCAAGCTCCGAGAGATCGGCATCCAGCCCGACGTCCTCGTGTGCCGCACGGAGGTCCCGATGCAGGAGGGGATGGCCCAGAAGATCAGCCTCTTCTGCAACGTCCGTGAGGAGTACGTCATCGAGGAGCGAGACGTGGACTTCTCGATCTATGAGGTGCCCATCGATCTCACCAAGGCCAAGCTCGACCGCATCGTCTGTGAGCGCCTCAAGCTCCCCTTCGCGGACGAGACGCCCTTCGGAGATTGGTCCGCCATGATCGAGCGGATCCGGACGATCGACGAGAGCGTAGAGATCGCTGTGGTCGGCAAGTACGTCGAGCTGCATGACGCCTACAAGTCCATCTACGAGGCCCTGTCCCATGCGGGCGTCTCCCACGACGTGGACATCCGCCTCCGCAAGGTCTCAGCGGAGACCATCAGCTCCACCGAGGAGGCCGAGAGCCAGCTCGACGGCGTGCACGGGGTCCTCATCCCCGGCGGCTTCGGTGAGCGCGGTCTCGAGGGGAAGATGAGGGCGATCCGCTTCGCGCGGGAGAACGGGGTCCCCTTCTTCGGGATCTGTCTTGGCATGCAATGCGCCGTCATCGAGTACGCCAGGAACGTCCTCGGGTTCGAGGGCGCAAACACGATCGAGCTCGCGGCCTCCACGCCGCACCCGGTCATCAGCCTGATGGACGACCAGGAGGGTGTCCCCCTCGGCGGGACCATGAGGCTCGGGGCCTACGACTGCGACCTCGAGAGCGGCACGCTGGCTCACCAGCTCTATGGTGAGGGGTCCATCTCCGAGCGGCACCGTCACCGGTTCGAGTTCAACAACGCGTACCGCGAGGCCTTCGAGGCCTCCGAGATGACCCTCTCGGGCGTCAACCCGGAGCGAGACCTGGTGGAGATCGTCGAGATCCCCGCCCACCCGTTCTTCATCGGCGTGCAATTCCATCCCGAGTTCAAGAGCAAGCCCCTGTCGCCGCAGCCCATCTTCCGAGGGTTCGTCGGCGCCGCCCGAAACTGCATGAGAGAGGAGGTGCCCCGCAAGTCGAACGACAGCGGGCGCCCACTAGAGGAAGTCAAATGACCGACCCCAAGCGCACCGCCGAGAACGTGCCGCTCCCCGGCGGTGACTTCCGGCTCTTCACCACCCGGCTCGCCTACCAGCTGATGATGTCGTGCGGGCTCCTCGAGAACCCGGTCACCGGCGGGACCTCGCCCAACCCGGACAACGCCCGGATGCTTCTCGATGACCTTCGGATGCTGGCGGAGAAGACCCGCGGCAACCTGGAGGAGGACGAGGAACAGCAGCTCTCCAAGGTCCTCTCCGACCTGACCCCCGTGGTGGAGAAGCTCGCCCAGAGTGAAGCTGCAACCGATCCAGAGGCCTGAAGCCCGGCGCGACCCGGCTGCCGGACCAGCTCCGGGAGCGAGCGTGGTCGCGAGACGAGGAGAGCCCCCCACCGCGCGTCGCGGAGGGGGGCTCCCTTCGTTTCCGAGGCGCCCTGAGGGCGCGCCTGGATCAACGGTAGGCCTGGATGCCCGTGACCTCGGCGCCGATGGCCAGGGTGTGGATGTCGTGGGTGCCCTCGTAGGTCACCACCGACTCCAGGTTCAGCATGTGGCGACCGACCCCGTACTCGAGGGTCACGCCATTGGCCCCGAGCATGTCACGGCAAGTCCGCGCCGTCTCGAGGGCCAGCATGACGTTGTTCCGCTTGGCCATGGACACCTGCGGGGAGGTGAAGCGCCCCTCGTCCTTGAGGCGGCCGAGCCGCAGGGCCAGCATCTGGCCGCAGGTGATGTCCGTCGCCATGTTGGCGAACTTCTGCTGCGGGATCTGGTAGGCCGCGACCGGCTTATCGAAGACGATGCGCTCCTTCTGGTAGTTGAGCGTCTCGTCGAAGCAGGCGTGAGCGGCACCCAGGGCGCCCCATGCGATGCCGTAGCGAGCCTGGGTCAGGCAGGAGAGCGGACCGCGCAGGCCGTCCACACCGGGCAGGATGGCGGTCTCGGGGACGCGCACTTCCTCGAGCACCAGCTCGCTCGTGATCGAGGCGCGCAGGCTCCACTTGTGGTTGTGGTCCGGGGCGCTGAACCCGGGGAGGTCGGTCGGGACGATGAAGCCCCTGATGCGCCCCTCGAGCTTGGCCCAGACGATGGCGATCTGGGAGACGCTGCCGTTGGTGATCCACATCTTGCGGCCGTTGAGGACGTACTCGTCGCCCTCCTTCCGGGCCGTCGTGAGCATCCCGCCGGGGTTGGACCCGAAGTCCGGCTCCGTGAGGCCGAAGCTGCCGATCATCTCGCCGCTCGCGAGCTTGGGCAGGTACTCGCGCTTCTGCTCCTCGCTGCCGTACTCGTTGATGGGCCACATCACGAGCGAGCCCTGCACCGAGCAGAAGCTCCGCAGGCCTGAGTCGCCGCGCTCGAGCTCCTGGCAGATCAGGCCGTAGGCCACGCTGTTCATCCCCGCGCCGCCATACTCCTCCGGAGTGGTCGGCCCGAAGACACCGAGCTCCGCGAGCTCAGGCACGAGATCCATGGGGAAGGTCCCCGCCTCGAAGTGCTCCATCACGCCGGGAAGGAATCGCTCCCCTACCCAGCCCTTGACGGCGTCGCGGACCATCAGCTCGTCCTCGGAGTACTGATCGTCGAGTTCGAAGAAGTCCAGCTGCTTGTAAGCGTCCATGGGTGGTCGGGCCAGAAGGAGCCCTGATGTTCTGTGGGTGACAACGGCCGCCTGGATGGGAAATCCTGCGGGTCTGAACTGGACCGCAGGATCGGTGGCGGTGTTCTTGGGCGGAAGATCTTAGTCTTCCGGGCCGCCTCATCCCCTCCCTCGCCCGCCGAATCCGGGCAGGAGGGACCGGCTGTCGCAGACCGGATCCCCCCTCTTTCCAGCGCCAATCAGCAGCTCCGTGGCCCGCACCATCGTCACTTCGGCCCTCCTGTACGCAAACGGGCCGCTCCATTTCGGCCATATCGCCGGCGCGTACCTGCCCGCGGACGTCTATGTCCGCACCCTCCGGATGTGCGGGGACGAGGTGCTGGCCGTCTCAGGATCGGACGACCACGGGGTCGCGATCACCATCTCCGCCGAGAAGGCGGGCGAGGACTACCCGTCCTATGTCGCCCGTTGGAACGGGAACATGCGCGCGACCTTCGATGCGCTGGACATCCGATACGACATCGTCTCCGGGACCAGCACTTGCCCCGAGCACCCCGAGCTGTCCCGGGAGTTCTTCTCGAAGCTCATGGCGAATGGGTACCTGGTGGAGCGCCAGACCAAACAGCTCTTCTGCGTGCACGACGACATGTTCCTCGCCGATCGCTACGTCGAGGGCACCTGCTACAAGTGCGGGAGCGAGGGTGCCCGCGGGGACGAGTGCCCCAGCTGCGGCACCTGGATCGACCCGCTCCAGTTTGAGGACCCGCGCTGCAAGATCTGCGGGTCCACCCCGGAGGAGCGCACGACCACTCACTGGTACCTCGACCTCCCCAAGCTCCGCGACGACAAGATCGGGGGCTGGATCCGCGACCACGAGTGGAAGACCAACGTGGAGAAGTTCATCGAGAACCTCCTCGATGACGTCCCAGAGCGGGCGATCACCCGGGACATGAGCTGGGGCGTCAGCCTCCCGCCCGAGGTGGGTGATGCAGGCGAGGGCAAGGTCCTCTACGTCTGGTTCGATGCGCCGATCGGCTACATCAGCTTCACCAAGGAGCTGATGCGGGAGCGCGGCACGCCCGACGCCTGGAAGGACTGGTGGCAGGGCGAGGACACCCAGCTCGTGCACTTCATCGGCAAGGACAACATCCCGTTCCACTGCCTGGTGTTCCCCTCGATGCTGCACGGGGTCCAGGACGGCTACGTCCTCCCCTCTGCCGTCCCGGCGAACGAGTTCTATAACCTGAAGGGCGGCAAGTTCTCCACCTCGGGCGGCAACGCCTTCGACGTGGTCAAGTTTGTGGAGGAGTGGGGTGTGGACGCGACCCGCTTCTACCTCTGCTCCACGATGCCCGAGACCGCTGACTCCGAGTTCTCCCTGGAGCAGCTGATCCAGACCACGAACACGGCCCTCGCCGGGACGATCGGAAACCTCGCCACCCGGGTGCTGAAGTTCATCGCGAAGAACTTCGACGCGGTGGTTCCCGAGCTCCAGGAGTCACACCGAGAGGAGATGGACCGACTGATCCTCGAGGAGTGCGGCCCCATCGAGGACCCGGCCGCTCACGTCCGGGAGTTTCGATTCCGCCGCGCAGCCGAGGCCGTGGTGGCCAACGCGACAGTCGCCAACGTCTTCGTGGACCGCATGGCCCCCTGGGCCCTGCGGAAAGAGGACCCGGCGAAGGCCGCCTCGGCGCTCAACACGCTCTGTGAGTGGCTCAACTGGCAGGCTCGCTGGATGGCCCCCCTCATGCCGACCAAGGCGCAGCAGCTGTGGGAGATGCTCGGCCACTCGGGCCAGGTCTCCGATGAACCCTGGCCCGGGACCCCCGACGCGGGGAGCTGGCGAAGCCTCACCGCCGGCGCCGCCCTCGGCAACCCCGAGGCACTGTTCCCCAGGCTCACGGATCCGGCGAGCCAGACCTGAGCCCCGGCCGGGCCGCGTGCGGCCAAGCCCGCTCTCCCTCGAACCGAGAAAGGCGGCCCCACCCCCAAAGGGGTGAGGCCGCCTCGTCGTTCGGTACCAGTTCGTGGGGCCATCCACACCAGATGGTCCCGCGGCCGGCGGGGGCGCATTCGCTGAGTCTAGGCTCCGATCCGCTCTTCTCGCGACCGGGCGTGACGTCCCTGGGGTCCATCAGCGCGCAGCGCGGGCGGGGTGAACCACCTGTCCACTCTCGTCAGCGCGCGCTGCTGTCCGACCCCTGGCGCTCGCTCTCCTGTGCGGCGGAGCGAAGGCCCTGGGGGCAAGGCAACTCGCGGGGGCCCGGTAGCCACCGGGCGCCATTGCGTGTCGAGTGAGGACCGGGGCTGGAAGATCAGCGGCGGCGCGTGGCCTTCTTCTTGGCCGCCTTCTTCTTGGTGGCCTTCTTCTTGGTCACCTTCTTCTTGGCGGCCTTCTTCTTGGTCGCCTTCTTCTTGGTCGCCTTCTTCTTGGCGGCCTTCTTCTTGGTCACCTTCTTCTTGGCGGCCTTCTTCTTGGTGGCCTTCTTCTTGGTCACCTTCTTCTTGGCGGCCTTTTTCTTGGTCGCCTTCTTCTTGGTGGCCTTTTTCTTGGTGGCCTTCTTCTTGGCCGCCTTCTTCTTGGTCACCTTCTTCTTGGCGACCTTCTTCTTGGTGGCCTTTTTCTTGGTGGCCTTTTTCCGGGTGGCTTTCTTTTTCGCCATTTGAGTGGTTCTCCTTGGACCGTGAGGTCCTGGGGGGATGTACCGCGCTCGGAAGGAGCGCGATGGGAAACCACGACATCGGTGCGTCCATCGACGCGTCGCAGTGTGTCCTGTCTCAAATCCGCGCTTAAATCCGGAGCGTTTTCCGTTGGCAATCGCGAACTTTGCCTAGCGGCGACCCAAGCGACGCCAGAAAAGCGACTTGCGAACAGGGTGGCGCAGGAGGGTGCGCTCGAATCAAAGCAAGAAGGTGCGCTCGCGTCCCGCGAGCACACCCTCTGAGATGCGGTCGATTCATCGACCGACTGACGCGGATCCGGTCAGAACAGATCGTCGAGGGCGGCCGTCGCCTCGTCGGAGTATCCGTCCGAGAGGGTCACGCTTGGGTTGTCCTTGCGCTCCGACATCTCGGTGAAGATCTGCTCGAGGCGCTTGGTGGTCTCCTGCGCGTAGAACCGGACGAGGCCGAAGTTGCTCCGTTCGTCCCAGACCACGCAGAAGAGCGTCCGCTCCCCCACGATGGACACCTGGATGCTCTGCTGATCCCCCTGGTGCAGCAGCGTACTGAAGCTCTCTTCTCCGAGCTGGTGGGCGATCTCCTTGGTCGCAGCGAAGCTGCCTGCCATGAGTGCTGCCAGTGAGTCGAGATTCGCAGAGGCGGTGTCGCCCCGGCGCGTCACCAGGTGCCCCTCGCGGTCGATCAAGACCGCGCAGCGCGCACCCGAGAATTCGAGGAAGCCATCGAGCTCCCCGTCGAGTCGACAGACATCCTGCTCGTAGAAGACGAGCCGGTTCTGCCGGAGATTCTCATCCGAGATTCGCATCAGGACCTCTCAGATCAGGTTGAACACAGCGCCGCCGATCGCGATGCCTGCTGCCACAGCGACCACAACGACTGCGGCCGTCACAAGGGTCGACTTTCGGGCCGCCTGCTGAGGCGAGGCCGAGATCGCTCGAGCAGAGCCACTCCGGGGCCGAAGGCGCCCGGCCGGCGCTGCGCTGCCGCCGCGGGGGCCAGGGACCGACGCGCCGGGGCCGGGCTGACCCGCCGGAGTCGGGGCGTACGCGCGAGCGGTGGCCCCCCGTGGAGCTGCTGGCGCGGGAGCCGGCGCAGCGGCGGGAGGATGCGTGGGCGCCATCGGGATGGCGGAGGCCGGCGGCGAGACCGGCATGCTCGCAGCAGACGTCGGCTGGGCCAGCCGGAGCCCCTCGGTCGGAGCGGCGGGCGCAGGCGCTGCGGCCTGGTGCGGCGCAGCCGCGGGCGGCGTGGACATCATCGGCGCCGGCATGGCCGGAGCCTGCGGGGCGCTCTGCTGCGTCGCGCCCTGCTCCGCCGCGGGCGCCATGGCAGGCGCAGGCTGCTGAACAGGCTGTTGGATCGGCTGCTGCGCGGCCGGCGCAGGGAGCGGAGCCGCGGGCTGCGCCATCGTCGGTGCAGCAGCTGCAGGAGCCGGAGCCGGCGCGGCCGCGGCCGGCGCAGGGGCCTTACGCCCGGCACTGGCGGCGCCGGTCTGCTCGTGGATGGTGTCGAGGACGTTCGCCGCGAGTGACTTGAGCGTCGGGAAGACCCCCTGCCCCGAGCTCGCAATGCCCTCGAAGGAGGGGGCTCCGAAGCGGTTAATCTTCGCTTCAAGCTCCTCCACCGGCAGCGCGTCAGGCAGATCGCGCTTGTTGTATTGGATGACCATCGGGATGGTCATGATGTCCTTGCCGTACTCGCGGAGGTTCTCCTCCAGGTTCCCGAGCGACTCGAGGTTCTCCTCCATCATCGAGGCACTCGAGTCGGCGATGAAGATGACCCCGTCGACCCCCTGCAACACGAGCTTACGCGTCGAGTTGTAGTAGACCTGCCCGGGCACCGTGTAGAGCTGGAACTGCGTCCTCATGCCAGCCACGGTCCCGAGGTCCAGGGGCATGAAGTCGAAGAACAGCGTCCGGTCCCCGTCCGTCGAAATGCTGGTCAGGTCGCCCTTGTTGGACTCCGGCGCACGCTGGTGGACGACCTCAAGGTTGGTCGTCTTGCCGGACATTCCAGGGCCGTAGTAGACGATCTTCACCGTCACGCTCTTCTGAGCAAAGTTGATCTGAACCATCTCAGTGGTCTCCAGAGGATCTGTTGGTCGCGTCGCTGGCAGCGCCTGCTGCCGGAACATCAGCAGCCGCGCCTGGCTCGCTGACGGAGTCGTTCATGAGTTCGTGAAGCGGAACGGTTCCGCTCATCGAGTCGGAGGCAGCCGGTTCGGCCGCACCCTTGCTATTCAGTTGCCCTCCCGCGAGAGGCGCGGGTGGTTGCACGTTTTCGGATCGCCCCATCTCCCGGAGCAGCCGTTGCAGGCGCTCGACGGCGACCTCGAGCGGAAGGTTGACGCTCGAGGGGTCGACCTCCGGCTCCAGCACGGCGAGAACGTTGGCGCCAGGCCCCATCTGGACCACGAGGGATCCCTCGGAGGCCACCATCGAGAACCGCTTCTCGAACTCCCAGCCCACGCCGCCGCTCCTCCGCGCCAGGTCGTCGATCCAGCTCGCAGCGAAGGCCACGATCGAGGACGAGTCCACGCGATCACGGTCCACCGCGTCCACGGGCCCGGCGCAGGATGTGATGTCCAGCCAGGTGCCAGTGGCGGCGTCGGCCTCGAGGATGCAGAGAGGCAGGCCGTCGCAGCTGAAGATCGCCGCAACGCGCACGCCGGGCTGGCCGGTCACCGAGTCAAGGACGTCTCTGATCATGCCGCTTCCTCCACCGCGGAATTCCCCACGAGGGCGTCCATCATGCGGCTCGACGTTCCCGTGAGGTTTCGGGCCGCCCACACGGCCGCCGTTCCGTTCTCCCCCGTCTTGAGGAACAAGGAGCCTCCGCTCCCCTCGCAGCGCAGCTCCTTGGGGAAGCCGAGCAGAAGCTTGCGAGACGAACTCCTCGTGACGGAAACCACGTCCCGGATCGCCCGGGCGGAGCGATCTGCGCTGGCTCCCTGCGCTCCCTGTACCAGAGCAGTGTTCCCACGCAGGAAGTAGGCGACATGAACGTCATCACGACCCGCCAGCTCGAGGAGCCCCGGCTTGACCTGATCTCGATCGAGCCCGTCCCCCCCGTCGACCTCGTCCCCGAGGAAGCGGCCCGTACGCTCCACGTCCGCGAGGGCCTTAGAGAGCGAACGCGAGCTGGCGCAGTTGGCCATCACGCCCCGGAAGCGCCCCTCGATGAGCCGATTCCCCGGCATGATGTCCAGCAGGCGGGCGAGGGCGATCCGGGCGTCTTCCCATGCCCCACAGCGCCGGGCGATCTCGAACTGGAGCCTGAAGGGCCGCGGGTCGTCCTTGCGGAGCTTGCCGGCCTCTGCCGCCAGCTGGAACGCGCGCATGCCATCCCGGCTCAGGTGGTTGCCGAAGTACAGCTCGCCGAAGGCCGCCGCCTCGAAGTAGAGCGGTTCCCCCGAATCATCGAACTGTCGCCAGCGCCCCACATGCTCGAGGGTCGCAGCCGCCTCGCCACGCTTGAGCATCAGCTCACACAGCTCCCGGAAGGCGTCCGGGCACGGCGCCATCTCCAGCTCCTCCTTGAGGCGCGAGACACGCCCGTTGAGCTCGGCCTGGCGAACGCTCACGATCAAGCGCTGAAGCGCAGCGTTCCCAGGGAAGCGCTCGACGGCTTCACGGCATCGCTCGAGCGCAGCGGCGAAATCCCCAGCCACAACCATCTTCCGAACGCGCCGGGCGGCGACCTCGGGAGTCGACGTTCGCAGCGACGCGATGCCAGAGATGCGCGTCCAAATTCCTCGAATGAAGCCCATGGGATCCACGCTCAGCGGCGCCTCGCCTCCCACGCCTCGAGAGCCTTGATGTCCAGCAGAGTCTGCTCCCTGTGGGGCCAGGGTCCTCCCGAGAACCCAACCGGCCCGACCGAGTCCGAGATCCGCAGCGCAGCCCGGAAGTGACGGATCGCTTCCTTGTAACGACCGCGCTCGACGGAGGCGAGCCCGCGCATGCGCTCCAGCTCGGCCTCTTCACGGCTCTGCTGCAGAGCACGGTCGGACTCTGCGGCGCGGGCCTCGGAGGCCCGTCGAAGCTCGGCGATCGCCAGGGTGAGGTTGGTCAGCTCACTCCGCACTCCGAACGCTCCCGTCCAGAAGTGGTGGGTCCGCGCGATGGCCTCGAGGGCCGCCTGGCGCTCCTCCATCGCGGCGAGATCCCCCACCTGCGCCTCGGCGACCGCGCCCACCTTCCGGTGGATCTTGACCTCTCGAGTGAGCCCAAGGGTGAGCAGCGTCGAGAGCACCGTGCACCCGAGAACCAGGTGCACCATGCGGCGCCGATTGGCTGCGCGGCGGAGGTCCTCGAAGTTGGCGTCTCGAATCATCTGGCAGAGGGGGGAGGGGATTTCCCGCTGGGGGCGGCATGAGGGTTATCGAGCGACGTGCGCGCGGATCTGTACGGGAAACGTGGATGCCCGAACAACACCGCGCCCAATGGCCTCCCCACGAAGAAGGGGTCCGGAAAAGAATTCCGGACCCCTTCTCCAGGTCGAGACGACAGAGGCCTCAGTTGGCCGGTGCGATCGCCAGGGTCCCGGCGGCGTTGCCTGCCGGGTCCGTGAGGCCAGCATTGAGAATGACCGTCTCGCCGGCGCCCAACGCTTCCGACAGCGTCAAGCGCACGTGATCCACACCGATCGCGTCAGCGGAGGTCACCGTCGCGGTACCGGATGTAGTCCAGTTCCCCGCCGTGGCGGCGTACGAGTAGTCGATGCCCTCGGTGAACTCGACGTCGACGGTCGTGCCGGCCGCGTCCCACCAGAGGTTGTTCACGCCAGCGCTGATCGCGGGGATCACCGAGTCGCCGCCGGCGACTGCCGCGGAAGCCGTGGGTCCTGCGAGGGCGTTCCCCGCGAAGTCCGCCAGGTTCTCCATGGTCGTGACCACGGTGGCGCCTTCGAGCATGTCCTCCACCAGCAGGCGGACCGTGTTGGTGCCGCTGTCATAGATCACTCCAAGGAGGCGGAGCTCATCCGCGCCGGCGCTGACCAGGTAGTTGGTGCTGATCGTCGCGCTGGCCGGGTCAAGGGGCTCATCGAAGAGCACGTCGATGTAGTCCCCACCGAAGCCCGGGGTGATCACCGACGTCGAGGACACCACCGTGGGCTCGCTCAGGTCCGAGGTGACGGACAGGAGCACCGGGCCTGCGGATGCGTTACCAGCCGTGTCGACGACCGCCGCGTTCACGTCGATATCAAATCCAGGCGTGACCGTGGCCCCGCTGAACGTCAGCTGGACCACCCGCGGGTCCACCATCACAGCCGTCGTGGCGGTGCTGCCGTTGTAGACGTAGTTCGTCGCCGTCGCGCCCGCCGTCACGTCGACGCTCTCACTGAAGATCACGAAGGCGTTCTCCGTCGAGGAGGGGTCGATCAGCGCCTGCGAACCGACAGCCGTGGGGCCCGCGACCGTATCGCCGCTGACCGCCGCCGGCGGCGCGGCATCCGGGACCGTGAGCGCGACGCCGAACTGGGTCCGGAGCGGCCGCTCCGCAGCGACCTCCAGGGTCAGCTCATAGGTCTCGGCGCTCGAGAGGTTGACCGCGCTCCCAGCCGTGAGGGTGATGGTGACCGTGTCGTTTCCATCGAAGCTGAAGTCTGCGCCCGCGAGGGAGACCGGGTTCGCCAACGAGTCGGTGCAGCTGTAGCTGGACGGCTCGGTGATCCCCCACGCTGACATGGGGTGGTTGAAGGTGGCCACGACCTGGTCGTTACCAGCGCCCTCGACGGCGTCGAATTGCACCGAAGCGATGGCCGGCGTGTCGGAGACCTCGGTCTGGATGCTCGCCCCGAGCACCGGGAACAGGACGTTGCCCGCGAGGTCCACGAGGCCAACGACGTCGATGGTTGAGAGCGGGTCGATCACTGCGCCGAACGTCAGGGTCACGCCGAGCCCGCCGTCGATCTCTGTGGCCGAGAGCGGCGCGAGCGGCGTGCCTGTACCGCCGTCCGTCAAGGTGTACTGGACACCGGCGGGGTTGCCGACCGCGTCATAGAGGTCCGTGAGCCGTCGCATGGGCTCGGAGAACCGGAGCGTGAGCTCGTCGCCGGCGCCGCCCGCGACGATAAAGGACGACTCGTGAGCCGGACGGTTGGCCTCGCCGACCACGGTGGTCGCGATCACGTCTGGCCCGATGGTGTTGCCGCCGAGGTCGCGAACCCCGGTGAAGCTCACCTGGGCGTCGAAGGAACGGATCAGCGCCGCGGCGCCGGGTGCGTCAAGGACCAGCGTCGCAACGCCTCCGGAGGTGGAGTAGCTGACCGAGGACCCGGTGAGGTCGATCGGATTCCCCACGGGGGACTCGAGGGTCCAGTTGCTCACATCCTCCACGTCCGCAGGGAACATGTCGTCGTCGAAGAGGACGGCGACCTGATCGTTCTCGGCGCCCTCCACCGCCGTACCCGACGCCGCGATGGAGGTCGGGGCGACAACGTCGGTGGACGGGAAGGCTGCAGGGCCGAAGGGGGCCCCAAGGTCGTTGCCGGCGGGATCACTCACCGCCTGGGCCACCGTGAGGGTGTAGTCGCCAGGCAGCGCCACATCGTCGGTCTGGAGGCGGACGATGTTGCCCGCCACCACCGTCGCGCTGTCGACGGTGAGGCCCGGTGTGAACGTGTAGTTGGCCGTGTTCGTGGCGGTCGTGGGATCGATGTCCTCGTTGAAGACCACATCCACCGTCTTACCCGAGAGGTCCGCGACGCGGTTCTGAGTGAGGGAGGACACCCCGGGCGTCTCACTGTCGCCAGCGGCCGTGGCCTGCGGGGCCGCGAGCGAGAACGCCTCTCCGTCCACGTCCACGGCTCCAGCGGCGGCGAGGTCGCCCGTCGTCCCGTTCGCGACGTCGAAGTCGAGGTCGATGGTCAACGTCCGGCTGAGGAGGTCGTAGCCGAGGGTCTGCGTCGAGAGGTCGACCAGGCCGACGCCTCCCACGGTGAGGGTCCACCGGTCGAAGTTCGCGGCCGTGTCAGGGTCAAGCGCCTGGGAGGTGCTGGCGATGACCCGGTCGTTCGCGACTCCCTCGACCGTCTCGAAGGTCACGGTCGTGAAGGTGTTGACCGGCACGCTGCCAGCGACGATGGCGCTGGTGATGGGTGCCAGCGGGTTTCCGTGCGCGTCGACGACTCCAGCGAGGGCGATCTGGTCAAGACCAGGCACCACGGGACGGCTGAACGTCACGCGAAGCTGAGTGTCGTCGCCGGTCTCGAACTCGACGCTCGTCGGCATCGTCACGCCCTGGGCGTTGACGTGGTCCACGACGGTGAAGTTGGAGGGAATCGCGCCGAAGACCGGGCTGACCGGCTCGTTGAAGTCAAAGACCAGCACACGGCCGAACTCATCACCGAGGGTGATCGGGTCGAGGTCCTGGGTCACCGAAGCGATCGTGGGGGCTGCGGTGTCTCCCGTGGCAGTCCCCGTCAACGCGTTGCTCCCCACGGACGTCGCCGCGACGGTCTCGACGTCGCAGCTGAGCGTGAAGGAGGCGTGGAGGTTGGCGAAGCGACCGAGCGTGAACGTCGCGATCTGCGTCGCGTTATCGAGCTCGATGGTCGATCCGGCGAGGTCAAGGGTGGTGCCGCCGACGGAGAGGGACCAGTTGGAGATGTCCTCTGCGGAGGACTCCAGCACCCGCGGGCCGGAATAGAACTGAACGGAGACCGAGTCACCGCCGAGCGTCGTGTCGGACGTGTCCTGGTTCGCACCGAGGATCGTGAAGGCAGGGTTCCTCGAGTCCGTCGAGGTCACGTCGCGCCATTCGTCGCTGATGCCCGCAACGCCGACGAAGCGAACCTGGTGATCCGGAGAGACGACACCGTCGAAGGCAATGGAGAACGTGGAGCCGGTGACCGCAACCGTGACTGCGGTCTGAGCGCCCGATGCTTCAACCGAGGCCGGCGTGATCGCACCTTCGAACCCCTCGAGGGTCGTGACGATCGTCTGGCCGGCAGGGTCCAGGGTGAGGTTCTGCACCATCCCGCTGGTCGTGACGGGAGTCGCGTCGCTTGAGGAGGAGCAGGCCGGGAGCGTCGCAGCGGCGAGGACGAGGAGCGCGAGACGGACCTTGTTGGAAAGGGCCGCAACGGCGGCAGCAGGCGTAGTGAGGAGGTTCACGGTCTTGGGCGCCACGGGGCGGACGCATGCGGGGAAACGAGACTCTTGGTGGGAGCGGACGGCTCGCAAACTCGCACGCCGTCCGTGATCCCCTATCGAGCCATCCATAGGGAAGACCTTGAGTAGAAGTTCGTCACAGGCCCTGGCGGGTCGGGCACACGGGGACCAACGGGACGGGGCACACGGAAAAGTTTTCCGCCTCCGCCTCGCCCCCACCTGGCGATGGGGCCTGCCGGGCGGGCGTGAGCCAGGGGTGCTGCGCGGGCCCCAGCGGGGGGCCGCCACGCCGCCTCAGAGGTTGCCGAGCCGGATCGCGCCGGTCGGGCATGCCCTCACGCAGGACTGGTCCCGGGTGCAGTCGTAGTTGAGGGGCTTCTTGACCACCGCGGTGTCTCCACGCGCCTCGAAGCCGCCGGTCGCGCACGTCATCTCACACACCCCGCAGCCGATGCAGGCCGCTGGGTCGAGGCGGAGGCTCACGTACTCGTGCGCGGTGACGGGGCAAGCCACGCCGTCGGGCAGGTCACTCCGGACGAGCCCCCGGGTCATTGGGTGGGACGTAACGGCCCGCGTGGCCTCGCGGTACCCCGCCTCCACGAGCTCGTGAACGCGGTCGAAATCGAAGCGGTCCATGTCCCTGATCTTGGGCTGAACAAGGCACACCTCGTCCGACACCTGCCCGTGGAGCGAGTGCTCCATGATCACGTTCTCCACGATGTCGAAGGCCCGGAACAGGGTTGAGACGGCGTGGGACCGGTAGTTGGGAACCCGGTGGCTCGGCTTCACCGTGAGGTCAATGGCGATGATGCGCCGCGGCTTGAGCAGCTTGGCGAAGCGCAGCGGGAGGGCGTCGGTGATGCCGCCGTCCATGAAGTGCCGCCCCTTCCACGAGAGGGGTTCGAAGACCCCAGGGAGGGCGCAGGAACCGTAGATGGCCTGGATGAGAGGGATATCGCGGAACCCCCGGGTCCCGAAGAACACCGGGCCGCCGGTCTCGAGGCAGACCGAGTTGCAGAAGAACGGCAGGTTCAGCTCGTCGAAGTTCCGTGAGGGGATCAACCGCTCCAGGCTCTTCCGGAAGGTCTCCCCGCTGTACATGCTGGGCGCGCGGATCCCGCGGCTGAGGAACTTCGCGAAGTTGAGCCGGAAGTAGTCGTCCTTCGCGAGGCTGGGGAGGACCTCACCCATCTCGGCGGGGCTCATGGAGCTCGCGTAGAGGGCGCCGATGAGGGAGCCGATGCTGGTTCCCACGATCGCGTCCACGCGGATCCCAAGGTCGTCGAGCGCGCGCAGCACGCCGATGTGCGCCATGCCCCTCATCGCCCCGCCCCCGAGGACCAGGACCGTGTCCAGCTCCGGGAGCGAATCCAGGCTCGGCCCGTGCCCGTCTGCGTCGCCCATGGGCGTCAGCAGCGGGTCAGGTTCCTGGGAGAATGGGCCGCCGGCGTTCTGGATCATGACGAACGGGCCCAGCGCCTCCGCGGTGGGTCCCTCACCATGAATCTTCGGCGCCCCCGCCGGCCGGCTTGAGCGAATCGCCGCTGCCTCGCCAGCGGCCGGTCAGGCCAGCGAGAGGGTGCCCGTGCTGTCCCCCAGGGGCTCTCCCTCCACTCCCAGCCGCTCCAGCAACGCGAGGTGCAGGTTATTCAGCGGGGTGTTGCGCTCGAGGGAGTGAACACGACCGCCCCGGATCCGGGTCTTCTTCCCCGCGACGAGCGCCACCGGGAGGTCATGGTGATCGTGGCGGTTGCCGTCCGCGATGCCGCTCCCATAGACCACCAACGAGCGGTCCAGCACGGAGCCTCCCCTCTCTCGCGCACCCTGGAGTCCTTCGACGAAGCGCCCGAACGCCTCCATGTGGAGCCGGTTGATCGCGGCGATCTGCTCGAGCTTCTCGGGGTCTCCCTTGTGGTGGCTGAGGGCGTGGTGCCCCTCGCGCGCCCCAACCTCCGGGTACCGCCTCGAGCTCCCCTCGTTGCCGAGCATGAGCGTGGCAATCCGCGTGACGTCCGTCTCGAAGGCGAGCCGGATCAAGGCTCCCATCAGGTCGGCCTGCTCGGCGAAGCTCCGTGGGCCGCGCTCGGGGCGCGCGCTGTCGGGGACCTCGCCCACGTGGGCGGCCCCGCCGAAGGAGAGCTGACGCTCGAGCTCCCTCAAGCCCGTCTCGTACTCGTCGACGCGGGCCCGGTCCTCGGCACCGAGCCGTCGCTCGAGGCGGCGGGACTCCTCCCTCACGAAGTCGAGCACGCTCCGCCGCTCGCTGGCACGGCGTTCCCGCGCCTCGGCGCTGCGCCCCGGGTCCCCTCCCCGAAACAACCGGTCGAAGACCCGCCGCGGGTCGCTCTCCTTGGCTGCAGGTGTCGTCGGTGACTGCCACGAGATATGGCCGGAGTACGCGCACGCATACCCCGAGTCGCACTGCCCCGATTGGCGCCCGGGCTCCAGCCCGAGCGAGAGCGACCGCACGCGCGTCCGCTCGCCGACCAACCGGGCGGCCCGCTGGTCGACTGATTCTCCAAGGCGCACCTGGCCCTCTGTCTTGAGCGGCTGGATCCCCGTCAGGTAGACCGCGGCGGCGCGGGCGTGATCTCCAGGCCCGTCGCCGTTGGCCCTCGCCTTGTCCTGGGTGAGCCCACGCAGGAGCAGCAGGTTCCGCCGCACTCCGACCAGGGGCTCGAGTAGCGGGGGGAGGTCGCCGAGCGCCACGGCCCCGGAAGCGCGCCGGCGGCGCACCCCCTCTACCTCCCCAGCCGCGTCGGCTCGCCACTGGCCCACGTGGACCCCGTTGGGCGCGTACACGTACACCAGGCGACGCGTGGGCGCCGCGCCCGCGAGCGGCCCTCCGGCGCTCGCCATGGCCTCCAGCCACGGAAGGGCGACGAGGGTCCCCGCGCCGCGGAGGACCGCGCGGCGAGGCAGGCTGAACCCCGAGACTCGGGGGCCTGCGCCCTCGAGCCCCTCGATTGAGGTGTCTGCTCCCGGATCACTCATCGTCCACCTCCGGTGCCGCACCCACTGCGACAACGCGCACGCGCTGAAACTCGTCGGACGCCACGATGCCAAGGATGACACGCCTCATGGTCGGCCGTCCAGGATCCAGTCCTTCAAGGATCTGTGCCACCAGCGCCCTATCCGCGCGCCCCAGGGCCCGGCCGAGCCCGTAGACCGACATGCGTTCCACGAAGGCCTCCAGAAAGCGGTCCTCGGTACGCAGGACGGCCGCCAGCTCGGCGGGGCCAGCGAAGGTCCGGCCGTCGGGGAGCTCTCCGGTGGCGTCCAGCCGGAGCGGATCGTCCGGCGGCCGCAGGGCCCCGGTCGCGGTGTAGGCCTCGAGGCCAAACCCCAGGGGGTCCATGCGCGCGTGGCAGGCCGCGCAGTTGGGGTCCGCACGGTGGCGGGCAAAGCGCTCCCTGAAGCTGAGCGCCTCCTCTCCTGCGGCGGGCTGCTCGAGCCCATCCACGCCCGGCGGCGGGGGCGGTGGGGCGCTCCCGAGGAGCACATCGAGGACCCACTTGCCGCGCTTGACCGGAGACGATCGGGTGGACTCGCTCGTGGCAAAGAGCACGCTCGCGTGGCCGAGCAGCCCCCGGCGCTCCGTGCCCGAGAGGTCCGCCAGGTACCAGCCCTTACCGAGGCTCTCCATGCGATCCTCTCGCTCAAGGCCGTAGTGCTTTGCGAGGCGCGCATCCACAAGAGTCTCGGTCCCGTCGACCAGCTCCCAGAGGCTGCGTTCCTCCTTCAACGACCGCGTGAGCACGCGCACCGTCTCCTCCACCATGGAGCGGATCAGCTGGGACGAGAACCCGGGGAAGGCGCGCCGGTCGGGGCGCTTGGTGGCGAGGACGCGCAGCTGCAGCCACTGTTCCGCGAAGCTCCGAACGAACGCGTCGGCCCGGGGATCCCCGAGCATCTCCTGCGCGGCGCGCACCACGCCCGCCTCGGTGTCCAGGGCCCCCGACCGGGCGAGGCCCAGCAACCCCTCATCGGGCACGCCGTTCCAGAGGAATCCCGCGAGCCGCGTGGCGACCTCGGCCCCCCTCAAGCGTCGACTCCCCCGGGGGCCCACGTCGCCCACGCCCTCCTCGGGCTTGAAGAGGAACCGCGGGCTCACGAGCATGCCGACCAGCGCTGCGCGTAGGCGGGAGCGCGGCTCATCGTTCGGCTCGGAAAGGCGCAGGAGCCTGCGGACGTCAACGGGCTCGACCTCGCCCACGCGCCAGGTGTTGGCGGCCAGGGACGCGACCAGTGATTCGAGGCCGGCCTCGGGGTTCGTGGCGCCTGCGAGGGTCTCCGAGCACTGCTCCCAAAGCCGAGTGGACCCAGCTCGATCCAAGGGGCCGACGACCTCGACCCACTCGATGGCGAGGTTCCGGTCCGCCGCTCGCTGACCGTCCTTCGCGGGGCGATAGAAGTCGTTGCGGAACTCCACGCCGGCGAGGTGGTCGCCGCCGCTTTCCACCTGCAGCCGCGCCTCGAAGGTGTCGGCGTCCTCCGACCGCGCGGCCGCGGCCTCCTCGACGCGGCCCCGGCCCCGCCTTCCCAGCGTGAGTCGGACCTCGCAGGGCTCGTCGCCCGCCTGCTGCCCCCACACCCGCGCGCGGACGAGGTACTCCCCACCCCGGGGCAGCGATGCCTGGGCCCCCGCCACCCCGCGGGTGTAGAGCCAATAGGCCTGCCCCCGCGGCGCTCCCCCGGTCATGTCACCAGGCACGTAGCGGCGGACCCGCGGGGGCCCCGGCTCATCCGTGGCGAGTGCGCGCTCCGCGACCGCCTCGGCCGCCTCCAGGTAACGCCTGAAGTCGAGGTCGGAGAGGGACTGTGCTGCCGACACATGGTCGAAGCCATGGCCCACGGCATCCTCCGGGAGGTACCGACGGGCGTCGATGGAGACGTCGAACAGGTCCCGCGCCGCCGCCGTGTATTCGGCCACGGTGAGCCGGCGCAGCGGCACCTCGGGCAGGGGAGCCGGCTGACTGGCTGGTGCTCCGACCTGCGCCCGGAGCCAGGTGGTGAAGCGCTCACGCGCGGCGGCCTCGGGGGCCGCCTCCCCCGCCGGGGGCATCTCCCCGAGCTCGACTCGCTCGAGGAGCCATTCCCAGTCCTCAGGGTCGCGCGCCACGGCCCGGTCATCGGCGCCGGTGAGGTCGAGGTCCCCCTGAACCGTGGCCCCGCCGTGACAGCGAATGCAGTGCGCCTCCAGGAACGGACGCGCGACGTCATCGAAGCCGTCGCCGACGGCCAGGACCAGCATCAGGGCGAGCATCGAACCAGGGTAACAACCGCCGCGTTCCTCCCCAGACGGGTGGCGGCGCAGCGTCGTCGGGGGGCCGGGGTCGCCCCCCCGGGCGGATCGATCTGAGGCGGCCTGACGAGCCTCGCTCGCAGCTGCGGCCGCTGCGCCGCGCTCACAGGCTCTCGTAGGGCGTCACCTCGTCAAAGGACACCTTGACCTTCATCGACCCGAGCTTGGCGATCACCTGCCGCCGCTCCCGGTCGATCTTGTGCACGAGCACCCGCTGACGGTACCGCGGGAGGTACACCAGGGAGCCCTTGCCCAGCCCAGCGATGAAGGCCTCGCGTCGCTCCGTCAGGGAGGCCCCGGTGAGTTCGGCTTCCAGCTGATCGAGGGTCTCCTCCATCTCCCGGCGGGTCTCCGGGGGGAGCTGATCCAGCAGTCTTCGACCGCGCTCGAGGGTCCGCGCCGCGTCGCGCACCCGCTCCTCGATCCCCTTCTGCGCCTCGCGCTCCAGCTGATCGATGCGCCGCTCCAACACGGCCTCGCGCTCGTCCACGACCCGGCTGCGCTCGCGAGCCCGGGCGAGCTCCGCCTCGGCCCCGAGGCGAGTCTCCTCCGCGGCCATGCGCGCCGATCGGACATCGCTCATGAGGTCCTCGAGCTCCCCCTCTCTTCGCTCCAGGCGCTCCTGCGCCACCCCCACCACCGACTCCGAGAGTCCAACCCGCCTCGCGATGACGAGGGCGCAAGACTCCCCCGGCGTGCCGAGCATGAGCCGATAGCGCGGCGCGAGGGTCTCATGGTCAAACTCCGCGCAGGCGTTCTCGGCCCGGGCATGCCGGTAGGCGAACTCCTTGAGCTTGCCGATGTGCGTGGAGACGAGCGTCGGGACGCGGCCCGTGAGCAGCCTCTCGAGCACCGCGGTCCCGAGGGCTCCCCCCTCGTCGGGGTCGGTCCCGCCGCCGAGCTCGTCGAGCAGGACCAGAGTGTTCGGGGTGGCGCGCTCCAGGGCGTCCGACACCCGCACCAGGTGCGAGGCGAAGGTAGAGAGGTTCTGCCGGATCTCCTGCTCGTCGCCGATGTCCGCGGCAATCCCGTCATAGAGCGGGATGGTCGTGCCGTCGTCGGCCGGGACGGGCAGCCCCACCCTGGTCATCAGCGCGAAGAGGCCAGCGGTCTTGAGCGCGAGGGTCTTGCCGCCGGTGTTCGGACCCGTGATCAGCAGCATGTCGAAGTCCGCCCCGAGGCGCAGGTCGATGGGGACGACCTCCTCGAGCGCTCCACGCTGCACCTGGTCGATGAGGAGAGGGTGTCGGGCCCCCCGGAGCAGCAAACCCTCGGAGGCACCTTCGTCCCCAGGCAGGCGCGCGGGGCGCGCCCCGACCGACCGTGACCACAGCGCGCTCGCCAGCGCCACCTCCAGCTGGCCTACGCGCTGGGAGGCGCCCTCGATCACGGACCTGGCAGCGAGCACGTCCCGGGAGAGCTCGACCAGGATGCGCTCCACCTCCCGACGCTCGTCGGCGCGGGCCTCCGCCAGCCGGTTCCCCAGCTCGACCACCTCCTGGGGCTCGATGAAGACCGACTCCCCCGTCTGCGAGCGGTCATGGACGAGCCCCTTCACACGACCAGACATCTTCGCCTTGACGGCGAGCACCGGCCTCCCCGCCCGCCGGTGGACCCCGCCGTCGCTGAGGGAGGTACGAACATCTCCCCGCGCCATCACCGCCCTGAGCAGGCTGTCGATCCGGGTGCTCGCGGAGGACATGGCATCCCGGAGATTAGTCAGCCGCCCGGACGCCTCCACCCGGACGCGACCGCGCCCATCCACGATCCGGTCGATGCGCTCCACGAGCGCCGAGGTATCCGGCGACGCGGACATCAGCGCGCTCAGGGAAGGCGCGGATTCCGCGCGGTCCGCGGCCCACTTCTTCAGCCTCAGGTTGGCCTCGAGGAAATCCCGCAGCGCGGCGATTCGATCCTCACTGAGGCGGCCCGAGGGTGCCTCCGGGAGCGGGTCCGTGACCCCGGCCATGGGCGGCACGTCCTCGGCGGCGATACGCTCGGCCATCTCGGTGCAGCGCGCGAGGGCCGCCCGGGCGTCATCATCGCCCCGGGGCGCCAACTCCCCCACGTGGCGGCGACCGAGGGAGCTGACCGCGTGGCCTGCCATGAGGGCGAGGACCCCGTCGAGCTCGAGCACGCGCTCGGCGAAGCGGGCTCCAGGGCTGGGGGTATCGGCGGTCATCGCGTGAGAGGGTCGGCGGACCGACGGGCCGACATGGTAGCGGCGGCGATCACCGCGGGCCCCCCGGGGCCTCGTTCCCCACCGCAGCCGAGGGCCAGGGGCCGACGGCGCCGCCCCGGGCTCGTGGCCGACGGGGTGGCCGCTGGCTCGGGCGGTGGGGTGCGTCGCCGAAGCCCGGATCGAGCGATCCTCTCTTCCCGATACGCCTACGTAGGCGCCGCGCGGTCTCTCCGCCCCGTGAATGGATACACTCCGCGGCCATCAACCTACGCCGAAGCCCGGAGCCGCACGACCATGACTGACTCGCACCACCTTCCGAAGGACGCCAAGTTCGAGACCCGAGCGGTCCACGCCGGACAGTCTCCTGACCCGACCAACGGCGCCGTGATGACGCCGGTCTACCTGACCAGCACCTACGCCCAGGAGGCTCCCGCGGTCCCGCGGCAAGGCTATGAGTACTCCCGCACGACCAACCCGACGCGGACCGCGCTGGAGGCAAACCTCGCCTCCCTCGAGGGTGGCGACTGGGGGCTCTGCTACGCGTCCGGCCTCGCGTCCACGAACGCCCTGATGGATCGGATGAATCCTGGCGATCACGTGGTGGCGGGGAACGACCTCTACGGCGGCACCTACCGCATCTTCACCAAGGTCTTCGAGCGCTACGGCATCCAGTTCAGCTTCGTTGACACGACCGACGCCGCGAACATCAAGGAGGCGATGCAGCCCAACACCCGCTACGTCTACGTCGAGTCACCGTCCAACCCGCTCCTGCGCCTCACGGACATCGCCGCGGCCGCGGAGATCGCCCACGCCGGGGGCGCCCAGCTGGTCGTCGACAACACCTTCGCGACGCCCTACCTCCAACGCCCCCTCGAGCTGGGTGCGGACATCGTCCTCCACTCCCTCTCCAAGTACCTGGGGGGCCACTCCGACCTGATCGGGGGTGCGCTGGTCGGGCGGGACGAGAAGACTCGCGAGGAGCTCGCCTTCTACCAGAACGCCGTGGGCGGGTGCCTTGCCCCCCTCGACGCCTTCCTCGTGCTCCGGGGGACGAAGACCCTCGGCGTCCGCATGGATCGGCACTGCGCCAACGCCCAGGCCGTGGCCGAGGCCCTCGCCGAGCATGGGCTCGTGGACCGGGTGATCTACCCCGGCCTCCCCGATCACCCCCAGCTCACGATCGCCCAGCGCCAGATGTCACAGCCCGGCGGCATGGTCTCGTTCGAGCTGAAGGGCGGCGTCGAGGCGGCCAACGCGTTCGCCTCCGCCACGAGGATCTTCACCCTTGCGGAGTCGCTGGGTGGCGTCGAGTCCCTGGTGGAGGTTCCGCCGTCCATGACGCACGCGTCCATCCCCGCCGAGGTCCGCCGAGCAGCGGGACTCGCCGACGGGCTGGTCCGACTGTCCGTGGGCATCGAGAACGTCGATGACCTGCTTGGCGACGTGGCCCAGGCCCTCGAGAAGGCGGCACGCACCGCTGGCGTTCAGGCCTGATCCATCCGAAGCGCCGGCCCGCCCTGCGCGGCCGGCGCGACCCAGTGCAGCGAGGCGGCGGTCAGGGGGCATGTCCGCGAGCGGCCGAGTGAACACGCCAAGGGACGTCTGCGCTCCGCGACGACGGTGGGCGTCCGCGAACCCGAACAGGACTCGGCGGAGCGGTCCAATGGGGCCGCCCAGCGGGGCGGCCCAGCGGGGCGGCCTCAGAAGGGCGAGCCGGGCTTGGTCGGCGGCGGAGTCGGCGGCTGCGGACGAGGCGTCGCAGGCTCGCTCGCGGGCTCCACCGGCGCCGGCGCTTCCGCCACCTGCTCCGGCCCGATCTCGTTGCAAACCCGCTGGCGCATCACGCGCCCCACCTTGAACTTGACCACCCGCTTCGCGGGCACCTCGACCTTCTCAAGGGTCTTGGGGTTCTGCGCCAGTCGGGCCGCGCGCTCGCGGACCTCGAAGACGCCGAACTCCCTGAATTCCAGGCGGTTCCCCTGGGACAGCTCATCGACGATGGAATCCAGGAACCTCTGGATCACATCGCGGACCGCGACCTTCGTCTGGTCGGTCTCCTCAGCGATGCGATTCACTAGCTCGCGCTTGGTGATGGTCTTGGTCTTGGATTCAGGCATGGGCTGGTGGCGCGAGCAAAATCGCACCCTCACGGATGCGGCGCCAGGTCGCTCTGGAGATCACGATGCTCGCACCGAATGGCCACTGCGTCAAGGATCCGCACCATTCGGGCAATCCACCAGACGCCCGCTCGACATCACTCCCACGGATGATCGAGAACGAAGGTCGCTGGGCCGTCGTTGACGAGTTCGATCGCCATTGAGGCCCCGAAGGCGCCGGTTTCAACGGGAAGTCCCTGATCCCGCAGAGCCCTACAAAAACGCTGATACAGCGGCTCTGCGACCTCTGGCGCAGCCGCCCGATCGAACGAGGGGCGACGCCCCTTGCGGCCGTCCGCGGCGAGCGTGAACTGGCTCACCACCAGCGCCCCGACCTCCTCACCGGCCTCGAGCAGGTCGAGCATCGAGCGGTTCATCCGGCCGTCGGCGTCGCTGAAGATGCGGAACTGCGCGACCTTGGTGGCCAGGCGGTCCACGTCCTCGGGGCCATCCCCATGGAGGACGCCGAGGAGCACGAGGACCCCTCCTCCTATGGCTCCAACGACCTCGCCCTCGACGCGGACGGCGGCCCTCTCCGTGCGCTGGAGGACGACCCTCACGGGGCCTCCTCCGCGGCTGAGAGGCTTCGCTCCATGCGTACACGTGCACGGAGCCCCTGGACGAGGTCGGTGATCGACGTACCGTCCCCGGCGAGCGCCGCCACCTCTTCCCAGAGCGCGTTGGCCTGCTCGGGGCGATCGAGGAAGGCCTCGCTGAGCAAGGCCTCCTGGACGAGCGGGAGCACCTCTCCCGCCGCCGCTCCCTGGGCGCGAAGCGTGGCGTCCAGCGCGCCGAGCAAGTCGCCACCCTCCTGACGCGCCACGGTCAGCAGCATCCACCGGCGAGCTCGCCCCGTGGGCTCCCCCTCCAGGTCCTCGAGCAGCCGCGCCGCGCGGCGGTCCTCGCCCCGCAAGAGCAGGAGCAAGGCCAGGTCCAGCTGCGCCTCCACGCGCTCGGCGTCGGAGACACGTGGGTCGGCTGAAGCCTCTTCGAGCCAACGGCGCAGCTGCGTCTCGGCGACGTCGCGGCTCCCCTCCTCCGCGAGCATCCATGCCTCCAGCCGACGGGCGCGGAGGTTGCCCGACTCGATCTCCAGGGCCCGCTCCAGGGAGGCCCGGGCCAAGCTCCATCGATCAGGCTGCGAGCGCTTCTCGAGCAGGACGTGGGCCAGGCCGTAGTGGGCCCACGAGCAAACGGGGTCAAGCTCAAGAGCCCTCCGGAGGAGCGACTCCGCTGCCAGGCCATCCGTCTCCACGCGTGCCGCCAGGATCAGGGCCTGAACCGTGGGGGACTCCCCGGCTCGGTCAGCGTAGACCAGCTGTAGCGCGTCCTCAGGCGTCAGGTCCCGGCTGGCTGCCAGGCGCTCCCCCGCCCTGAGCGCCGGGAAGAGGTCGCCCGCAGGGACCCCGTCCTGGAGCAGGTCCGACTCCACGTCCTGAACCCAAGAGGCGAGCTCGAGGTTGCCCTGATCCGCCGCCGCGAGGTCCCGTAGCGACGCGAGGGCCGAGAGCCGCTGGCCCGCATCCAGCATGGCGCGCGCGCCCGCGAAGTCGGCCCGCTCATCGGGGCCGAAGGCGGCGTAGGGGGCGCCCCAGCTCGCCTCCCAGGTGGCCGAGCGAGTCGCACACCCCGCGAAGACAAGTGGGGCCGCCAGGGCGAACAGCCCCTGCAAGGTCCCGGTCAGGAGGGCCATGGCGCCCCTCGTCTCCTTCCGGCACCCCACGCTCAGGCGTCCCCGGGCGCTTGCCAGCTCAGCGCTCGCCGCCGCCCGGGGGCGGGGTGTAGGGGGAGTCGTCTCCGATCGCACCCGCGAACTGTATCTGCTCGCCCTGGATCAGGTGTGCGTCGAGGTCTCTCCAGGTCACGTTCCCGGCGGCGACAACCTGCACAGGCCCCTGGGCGGCGGTCTCGACGATGACCACCTCGTTCAACGCCGCGATGCTCCAGGCGTCCAGGTTCACCCGGATCTCCCGGGACGAGGACGGCCGCCGCTTGACCACCTGGACCAGCCCGCGCGACGTGGTGGTGACGCTCCGCTCGTAGAGCTCCTTGTCGGAGCTTGCGGCCACGTGCTCGATCAGCGGCGCCGGCCCCTCGATCCGGATCGAGTCGGCGATCAGCACGGCCGTCTCCCGGAAGGCCCCGGTCCACTCCAAGGGGGGCGGCGGGACGAGCGGCTCCGGCTCCACCCAATCGCCGGCCTCGCTCGAGGTCGCTGCGGCGGACGAGGTGGCCTCCACGGGCGTGGTGATGGGCTCCGTCACGGTCGTACCGGAGCTCCCGCACCCGGCGGCGAGGAAGAGGAGCGCCGTGAGGGCGCCGATGGGGCGAGTCGTCATGGGGAGATTGGGGGTCGGAGGGGCGTCTCCCGGACTATCGGCAGGAACACGGGGGTCCTTGTGCACCAGGTGCCATCACCGTCGCGCGCGCCCGGCTCAACGCAGGCCGCAGGCCCGATAGGCCCGATCCCTCACCGCCGCGGCGCGCTCGCGGGCCCGCTCGGCCCCCCGCGACAGGATCCGATCGAGCTCGGCGGGGTCGTCCAAGAGCGCGCGGCGGCGCTCCCTCGGCTCCGCGAAGTGGGCGTCCATGGCCTCCACCAGGCGCACCTTGAGGTGCCCGTAGCCGGGCGCCCCTTCCCCGCCGGCCCTCACCCGCTCCTTCCACTCGTCAAGCTCGCCCGCGTCGAGGAAGAGCGCGAGGAAGTCGAAGAGGGCGACGGTGGACGGGTCCTTGGGCTCCTCCGGCGGGCGGCTGTCGGTGGCGATGCGCCCGATGGCCTTCTTCAGCTTCTTGCCCTCCTCGAAGATCCACAGGTGGTTGCCATAGGACTTGGACATCTTCTGTCCGTCGAGGCCGGGCACCTTGGCCATGTCCGCGCGGTCGGGGATCCGGGCCTCGGGGCGCGTGAAGACCTCCCCGAAGCGGGAGTTGAAGTGCGTCGCCATGTCCTGCGCCATCTCCACGTGCTGGACCTGGTCCTTCCCCACCGGCACCACGGTCGAGTCGTAGGCGAGGATGTCCGCCGCCATCAGGATCGGGTAGGTGAAGAGCCCCACCGAGGGCTTGATGCCCTTGGCCGTCTTGTCCTTGTAGGAGTGCGCGCGCTCCAGCAGCCCCATCCCCGTGACGGTGGAGAGCAACCACGTGAGCTCGGTCACCTCGGGGACGTCCGACTGCCGGAAGAACACGGCCCGGTTCGGATCGAGCCCGAGCGCGAGGTAGGTCGCGGCGAGATCTCGCACGTGCCCCCGGAGGGTCTCGGCGTCGTGGATCGTCGTCAGCGCGTGGTAGTCCGCGATGAAGAAGAAGTGCTCCCCCGGCGTTGACTGGGAGGCCACGTGCTGCCGGATCGCGCCGAAGTAGTTGCCCAGGTGCTGCAGTCCGCTGGGCTGGATCCCGGAGAGCGTGGTCGGCGTTGCGCTGGTCATGTCGCCCACACCGTGCCCCGCGGATCCGGCGCGTCAAGCCCGCGCCATGGAGGAATCCCGCCGGGGCCCGGGACCTCGGCGCGCATCGGCCCGAGCGGGGAGCGCGGATCCGGCCCCTGCCCGCCCCAGCCCGGCCGGCGGTTCCGGGCGAGGCAGCGGCGGTTCATGTGGTATCCCCCCCACAAGACCGCCAGAATCATGCCCTCGCCCATGTCCGCCGACCCCGACCCCAATCCGCGGCCCTCCCGCGCGCGCCTATTGGGCGCCGCGCTCGGGGCCGCTGTCCTCTGCGGGGCCTGCGCCGGCCCGGCCACGGAGCGCAACCTGGCCCCCTTCTATTCGTCCCACTCCGCCGCCGGCGGCGTCCCCGAGGTGGAGGCCCTGGGCGGCGCGGTGGTGACCCGCAAGGACCCGAGCTCCGGGGGGCGGCGCTACTGGGCGGTGCGCCCCATCCTGTCCAACCGTCGAGAGCCCAACGGCGACCAGCGGTCGTGGTTCCTCCCGCCGTTCGGGCAGGTGAAGAAGGACGCGTCCGAGCAGTCCGAGGTCTCCCAGTTCATCCCGCTGGTTCGCTACGCCAGTCAGGTCGAAGACGACGGCTTCAAGACCTGGTCCCTGCTCATCCTCCCGGGGATCTACCTCTCCTCCCATGAGGACGGCCGAGTCCAGCGGGCCTTCTTCCCCTTCGGCGGCGTCGTCGAGAAGTTCCTCTCCCTGGACCGAGCGACCTTCGTGCTCTTCCCGCTGTGGCTCCGAACCGAGCGCTACGGGCGCACCACCGATCACTTCCTCTGGCCCTTCTTCTCCCTCTCCCGGGGGTCGGGTGGCACGGCCTGGCGCGCCTGGCCACTGGTGGGCAACGTCAGCTGGGACGGGCGGTACGACCGGTGGTTCTTCCTCTGGCCCTTCTTCCACTGGCAGCGGAACGACGTCCAGTACGGCGAGGAGCAGACGCGCTCGTCCTGGATGTTCTGGCCCCTGGGGGGACAGGCGCGCCGCCCGGAGGCCACCAGCACCTCTGTGCTCTGGCCCCTGTTCGGCTATGCCCACGACGAGCGCTCGGGCTTCTGGGCCTGGGACGGTCCCTGGCCCCTGGTGGTCTTCCAGGGGGGCGACCCCGAGCGCGCGACCCGCAAGCGAGTCTGGCCCTTCTACTCCTCGTACGAGGGAGATGGCATGACCTCCAAGTGGGTCGCGTGGCCGCTGGTGAACTGGCGTCACGAGGAGTACGAGGACGGGACCAAGGACACGTTCAAGGCCTTCCCTCTGTGGCGCAGCTACACCCGGGAGCGCTCCTACGTCACCCCCCAGTCCACTGGCCCCGTCGGGACGGAGCGCTACCGGAAGGCCTGGCCCTTCGGCCGGTTCAGGACGGCCCCCGAGCAGAGCGACCTCCACGTCGTCGACCTGAACCCGTTCCCCGACTACGAGTTCGTCGACGAACACTACGCGTGGCTCTGGGAGCTCTACACCCGACGGCGGAACCGCGATGAGGTCCGTAGCCGCGCGTGGCTGGGACTCTGGCGGCGCGAAAAGGACGCCGACGAGGACCGCCGCTCCCTGAGCTTCCTGTGGAGCGCGCGCGACTACACCCGCGCCGGCCTCGAGGCCCACGAGCGGTCCCTACTCTTCGGCCTGATCCGGTATCGCACGTCGGAGGCGAACGGCTTCGAGCTGCTCCGCTCGTCCTTCCCCGGGCCGGGTTGGCCCATGCGCCGGACCCCGTCCTCCACACCCCCGGCTCTGGGCCCGGAGCGGCCCGCCTCCAGCGCTGGCCCCGCCCCGCTCGTGGGCGCCGACCGGCTGACCCGTCCGCTGGCGATGGCCTCCGATTCCCCGCCGAGTCGTTGATTCCGGCTCCCCAGGCCCCGATCGTGCCCCGATGACCCCTCCCGACCACATCCTGGCCGCCTCCCCCGGGTGGCTCGCGGACGCGCTCCCCTTCGCGTTCGCGGCGAGCCTGGTGTACGTCCTGCTGCAGGCCGCGTGGTTCCGCGCGTCCGTGGTGGAGATGGGGTCGACCCTCGAGCTGGCCGCGGCCACGGCCCTGCGACTCCATCACCTGCCGCGCCGCTCGCGGTGGCTCATGGAGCAGCTCTTCGCCGCGGGGGTGCGGAACCTGCACGTGGTGCTCCTGGTGGGGCTGTTCATGGGGATGATCGTCTCCCTCCAGACCGGGATCGAGCTCTCACGCTTCGGACAGCAGGACCAGATCGGAACCATCGTCGCCGCCAGCATGACCCGGGAGATGGGGCCGTTCATCACGTCCGTGGTCCTCGCGGCGACCACCGGGAGTGCGCTGGCGGCCGAGCTCGGGACCATGTCCGTCTCCGACGAGCTCTCGGCGCTCGAGGTGATGTCCGTGGATCGGACCTCCTTCCTCGTGGTGCCGCGGGTGGCGGCCCTCATGATCATCGCGCCGGTGCTAACCGTGCTCTGCGACACCATCGGGATCGTCGGCGGCGGCTTCGTCGCCTCCAGCCAGCTCGGCGTCCCCCTGGCCCAGTACACCGAGACTGCCCTCGACGCCCTGCAGGAGAAGGGCGCCTTGATCCCGGTGCCCATGGACGTCTACTCGGGCCTGTTCAAGTCGATCATCTTCGGCGGGCTGATCGCGATCATCTCCTGCGCCAGCGGCCTGGTGGCCCGCGGCGGGGCCCTCGGCGTCGGCAGGGCGACGAGCCGCGCCGTGCGCGACTCGATCATCGCCGTCATCGTCGCCAACTACTTCCTGACGTGGTTCCTCTACCGATGACGAACGACGCCGGCAGCCCCTCTCCCCCGCCCGAGCGGGACGTCATCCTGCGCTTCGAGGACGTGCACAAGGCCTTCGGCGCCCAGCGGGTGCTGCGGGGTCTCTCCTTCGACGTCCAGCGCGGCAAGGTCCTCGGGATCATGGGCGGCTCGGGGACTGGCAAGTCCGTGGCCCTGCGCCATGTGATCGGGCTGTTGCAGCCGGACGCGGGCCGGGTCGAGGTGGAGGGCCGGAACGTGCCCGACCTCTCGACGGAAGAGTTGAGCGACCTTCGCAAGCGCATGGGGTACGTCTTCCAGGAGGGCGCCCTGATCAACTGGCTCACCGTCGAGGAGAACCTGGCGCTCCCGCTGGTCGAGAATACCGACCTCGGCCCCGGCGAGATCGCAGACCGAGTCGCCGAGAAGCTCGCGATGGTCCACATCCCCGACGCCGGCAAGAAGCTCCCCTCCGAGATCTCCGGCGGCATGAAGAAGCGCGTCGGCCTGGCGCGCGCCCTCATCGTCGAGCCGGACATCCTCCTCTACGACGAGCCGAACGCCGGGCTGGACCCGGAGATCTCTCGCTCGATCAACGAGCTCATGCGAGAGATCGCCGAGAGCCACGAGAGCACCGCGCTCGTGGTCGAGCACCGCGTGGACTGCATCCGCACCGTGTGCGACGAGGTCGTCTTCCTCCACGAGGGCGAGGCCATCGTGCACCAGCCCACCGAGGAGTTCCTGCGCCCCTCGCACCCCCGCCTGATCGAGTTCCTCGGTCCCGATGCCCTGACCTGACCGCTATGACTCCCCGCCGACACCTCTCCCTCGGGCTGCTCTTCCTGGGCGCCATCTCGGTCCTCTCGTACTACACCCTGTTCAAGACGGACTTCTCGCTCTTCGAGAGCAAGCAGAGCATCGTCGCCTACACAGAGGACGCCCGCGGCCTGCGCAAGGGCGCGCCCGTGCTCTTCGCCGGCGTGCGCTGGGGAAAGGTCGAGGCCGTCGCCCCGGACCTCGAGAAGCCGAGGGCCGAGCGGGTCCGCGTGGACATCACCCTGGACCAGCCCATCGTGCTCTTCGGGGACCACGTGGTTCGGATCGAGTCGGCGTCGGTCCTCGGCGGGGTCCAGCTCAGCATCGACCCGGGGTCACGGGAGACAGGTGAAGTCGACCTCGGCGCGCCGCTGCGGGCCTCGAGCGCGCCGGACGTGCTCGCCGCCCTCGGGGAGCTGGTGGACGAGAACCGCGAGTCGATCAAGAACTCGGTCGCGGGCCTCGAGCAGGTGATGGCGAGCCTGAACGGCACCGAGGGGACCTTCGGGCGCCTGCTCAACGACGAGCAGACAGCGAACACCGTCGTGGCGACGATCGAGTCCGCCCAGGGGACCTTCGACAACATCGAGGCACTGACCGAGGAGCTGCGTGGCGGGCAGGGCACCATCGGCAAGCTCATTTACGACGAGAAGCTCTACAACGACATCGAGGCCTTCGTGCTGGGCCTCGACGAGGCGGTGGCCGACGCCCGCAAGCTCATGGCCGACGCGCGCGACGGCGAGGGAGTGATCTCGACCCTGATCTATGACCCGAAGGTCGCCGCGAGCACCCGCGACATCGTGGAGTCGGTGCGCTCGGCCTCCGAGAAGATCGACCGCGGCGACGGCACCCTCGCGAAGCTGATCAACGACCCCACCATCGCCAACGAGGTGGAGGCTGCCCTGAAGGGCTTCAATAACCCCGACGGCACGATCGGGCGCCTCCTGAACGAGCCCGAGATCTACGACAACCTGCTGGCCCTCTCCGCCGACGCGGCCGACGCGGCCGCAGCGATCAAGGAGCAGCGCGGAACGCTCGGTATCCTCATCAACGACGACACCATCGCGAAGGACATCGAGCGCGCCCTGAGGACCCTGACAGGTGGACTCGAGGAGCAGCGCGAGGCCGCGCCCATCGCCACCTTCCTCTCCACGGTCTTCCTCGGCTTCTGATGGGGCGAGCCGGGGCGCCCTACTGAGAGGCGCCCCCTCGCCCTGGGGTCAGCGGGCGAGGCGCTCGACCCACTTGGCCACCAGGTCCGCCTCGAGGTGGATCGGGTGGCCGGGGGCCAGGTGCGCGAGGTGGGTCCGCTGGAGGGTGTGCGGGATGACCGCGACGTCGAAGCGCCGGCCTACGGGCTCGACCACGGTGAGGCTGATCCCATCGATGGTGATGCTGCCCTTGTCCACGAGGTAGCGTTCGAAGTCCGCGGGGACCTCGAAGGTGAAGACCGCGCCGCCGTCCCCGACGTCTCGCCGCCCCACGGCCTCCCCGAGGGTGTCCACGTGCCCGCTCACCATGTGCCCCCCGAGGCGATCACCGACCCGCAGCGCCCGCTCGACGTTGACCACACGGCCGGCCTCGGCGCCCGCCTTGAACCAGGTGCGGTCCAGGGTCTCCGAGGTCAGGTCGAAGGCCATGTCCGGCCCGGAGGCCCCGGCCCCCTCCGGCGCCGCCATCAACTCGGCCACGGTCAGGCAGGCCCCGGCGACGGCGATGCTATCTCCTATCGAGGCGGTCCAGGACTCGGTGGAGCTCGGTCCCCAGCCCCCTGGGGCCGCCTCCAGCGCGAGGTCCCCGTCGCCCGGGGAGGGAAGCACCAGCCGGGCACCCGTCCCGGCGGCCTCGTAGGAGCGGATCGGAACGGCGGCTTCGACGAGTCCTGTGAACATGGCGCTGGGGGCTAGGGAGAGGGGTGGGGTGGCGGCGCAGCCTGGGGGCTGGGGAGGGAGGCTCGCGGAGGATGGCGGTGCAGATCCAGGGATAGGGAGGAATATTGACCTCTGGGGGCCCCGGCACTACCCTGCTGGGCCTTTATCCGAGCCTTCCGGTGCTCTTTTCCATCCTCACGCTCTTCCCCGAGGCCATCGAGTCCTACCAGGACGTTGGCATCCTCGGGATCGCCCGTGCCCGCGGTCTCCTGACCACGCGCACGGTGAACTTCCGTGACTTCGCTCGCGACCGACACCGCACGGTGGACGACCGCCCCTTCGGCGGCGGCCCTGGCATGGTGCTCAAGCCCGAGCCGATCACGGAGGCCATCGAGTGGATCGAGCAGCGCTTCGGCCCCCACCGTCGCATCGCGCTGACCCCCGACGGCGCGCCGCTCACCCAGGCCATCGTCGAGGAGTTCGTCTCCCCGACCGAGGACGGCGCCGAGCCCCTCCCCGTGCTGCTCCTGTGCGGCCGCTACGAGGGCTTCGACGAGCGAGTCCTCGAGCTCCACGAGTTCGAGCGCCTCTCCATCGGCGACTACGTGCTCGCCGGCGGAGAGCTGCCCGCCCTCGTCCTGCTCGAGTCGGTGTCGCGCCTCATCCCAGGCGTCCTTGGCGACGGCCGCTCCGCCCTCGAGGACTCCTTCACGGAAGCCGCCGACGGCGGGCTCGACCACCCCCACTACACCCGGCCTCGCGTCTATCGGGACCTCGAGGTCCCGCCGGTCCTCCTGGACGGTGACCACTCGAAGATCTCGGCCTGGCGCCGAGCCCAGCGTGAAGACCGCACCGCCTCCCGCCGCCCGGACCTCACCGGCGACCGCGGCGAGGCGTGACCCCCAGCCCACAGCGCGCACCTCGCGCGCTGTTCCGACAACCTGAAACCCCAAGCGCTCCCTCTGGGACTGCGGCCCCGCTCACGTGAGCCGGGCCCGACACCACGGAGCCGGCGCTCGGCATGCCGCCGCAGCGCGCAACGAGAGACATGAACATCATCCAGCAACTCGAGTCTGAGCTCGGCAAGCCCGCCGACGCCCTCCCGAAGATCAACGTCGGAGACGACGTCGAGGTCGACTACCTCATCCGTGAGGGCGACAAGGAGCGGATCCAGACCTTCAAGGGCCTCGTCCTGGCCATCCAGGGCCGCGGCATCCGCAAGACCATGGTCGTGCGCCGGATCGTGCAGGGTGAGGGCGTCGAGCGGACGTTCCCCCTCCACAGCCCGCGCGTCCACGACATCCGCGTGACCAAGCGCGGCCGCGTCCGGCGCTCGAAGCTGTTCTACATGCGCGACCGGGTCGGCAAGTCGACCCGCACCAAGGAGCGCCTGGGCGAGAAGGTCCGGGCCGAGCGCGAGGCCGAGAAGGCCCGGCGGACCGCTCAGGCCAGCCAGGCCCAGGACTCGTCGAACGAAGACGGCGAGTGACGCCCACGCCCGGAGCGGCGCAGCCACCCCGCGGGGAAGGCGGCGCCGCTCCGGCCTTCCGATCGCCACGACCGAGGCCCCGGCCTCTCCCCTCCCCTGTCCCCCGCGCGGGACACCCAGGCGACGCCGACCGCGCGCCGCCGCCCCGCTCGAGAGAGCAACGCCCCAGCCGATCCAATGGTCGACAACCTCAACCGCAAGCTCACCCTGATCTTCGGCTTCCTCGCGGTGGCCGTGATCGCCCTTCTGCTGCTCCCGTTCCGCCTCGGACTGGACCTCCAGGGTGGCACCCGTCTCACCTACACGGTGGATCTTGACGCGGCGCGCGCGGCCAAGCAGATCCCCGCCAACCAGACCGACGCCCAGGCGATCGAAGAGGTCATCTCGATCTGGCGGGAGCGCCTCGATCCGGACGGCGTCCGCGACGTGAAGCTGCGGAAGTCCGGAGCCCAGCGGATCATCGTCGAGCTGCCGGGCAACCTCTCCCTGGTGGCCCAGCGCGCCACGTCCGTCCTGAAGGAGCCGTTCGACCACCAGAACGACACGACGCTCCAGCTGGACGCAGCGGTCACGGACGGGGACTTCCCCACGGGCGGCCGCGTGATGATCGACGGTGAGCTGCTGGTCTACGAGCGCCGTGGGGCCACGAGCCTGAAGGGCATCTCGTTCGCCGACGGCAGCACGGCCAAGTCCTTCCCGGCCGGGGCCACCGTGACCCTCGAGGCGAGCGACCCCTGGCGCGCGCTCATCGAGAACACGGGACGACTCGAGGTGATGATGCTGGCCGGGACGCTCGACGCCGCCGGGACCTACGACCTCGCGGTTGAGACCGACAAGGCCCGCGAGTGGGCCATCGCGAACCCCGTTGCGAAGATCACCGAGTACAACAACAAGCTGATCACGGAGAACCCGGGACAGCCGCTCTCCCGCCTGCGCTTCTTCCCGAGGCGGGAAGAGGGCACGGTGGATACGCCCATGGCCGACCGCCTCGTGGCGCTCGTGGTCGAGGAGAACGAGGACTGGCTGTTCTCGGGCACGGACTTCTCGAGGGTCTTCCCGTCCTTCGAGCAGAACGGCTTCCCCGCCGTCGGGTTCGACATCGCCCTGCTCCGCCAGAACGACTTCGAGTCGTTCACCACCGAGCACGAGGGCGAGCAGATGGCCATCGTCGTCGACAACGAGATCGTCACTGATCCCGTGCTCAACTCCCCGCTCTCCAGCGGCGGCATCATCACGGGGGGGAGCTTCGGCTTCAAGCAGGCGGAGGTCAACGACCTCGTCCAGGTCATCAACTCGGGTTCCCTGGACCTCGAGCCCCGCTTCGAGGACCGCGCCACGGTCGGCGCCTCCCTCGGCGCCGAGTACGTCCGCCTCGGCCTGATGAGCGTGCTGATCGGCCTCGCCGCCGTCCTCGTGTTCATCGCCGCCTACTACCGACGCCTCGGGGTCTTCGCCGCCTTCTCGCTGGTGTTCAACCTCGTGCTCCTCATGGGGAGCATGGCCATGCTGCAGGCGACCCTGACGCTCCCGGGCGTCGCGGGCATCATCCTGACGGTCGGCATGGCGGTCGACGCCAACATCCTCATCTACGAGCGGATCCGTGAGGAGGTCCTCAGGGGCCGCCGCGCGGCGCAGGCAGCGGTCGACGGGTTCAAGAACGCGACCTCGACCATTGTCGACGCCAACGTCACCACGCTCCTCACCGCGATCATCCTCTACCAGTTCGGCTCCGGCCCCGTGCAGGGGTTCGCGACGACGCTGTCGGTCGGCATCATCACCTCGATGTTCTCGGCCCTCATCTTCACGCGGGTCCTGGTGCACTTCGCCGTGGAGAAGGGCGTGGACGAGTGGCAGATGATGCGCCTCGTCAACGACACGAACATCGGCTTCATGAAGCTGGCGAAGAAGACCGCGGTCGTCTCGCTGCTCTTCATCTGCGGTGGCGTGGCGTTCTTCACGAGCCTCCCGAAGGTCGACAAGTACAGCATCGACTTCCTCGGCGGAAACTCGATGCAGCTCGTCACCCGCGGCCCTGAGACCCAGGAGTCGATGGCGGCTGCGATCACCGGCCTCGGTGACATCTTCCAGGACGCCAAGGTGCAGCCCCTGCTCTCCTCCAAGGAGGGCGATGGGTTCCGGACGTTCCAGGTCGAGTTCAAGGCCGAGGGCACCGAGACGGACCGGGACGTCACCAGCCAGTACCGAGAGCTCGTCGCCACGGGCCTCGCGGAGATGCTCTCCCCCAACCGCTTCTCCTTCAACCCGCGGGACGGCGCCGGCGCGTCCGGCACGATCTACTTCGAGGGACAGCACAGCGCCCCTGACGTCGAGGCCGCCCTCACCGGCGCCGCGCTCGGCGAGGTCTCGGTGACCGCGATCAGCGGCAACGCCGAGGCCGACCGGACGTTCGCCTTCACCTGCACCGCCACCGACTCTGACTCGAAGATCGGTCAGCGCATCGTGGACGCCTTCGCGAACCAGCGGGACGCGGGCGGGCGCGAGTTCGAGCTCGCCCAGCCCATCCCCCAGTCCGAGGCGGTCGGCCCGCAGGTTGTCCAGGAGCTCCGCGATGACGCGATCCTCGCGATCATCCTCTCGCTGTTTGTGATCGTGATGTACATCCGCTTCCGCTTCGCCGAGTACAGCTTCGGCTTCGCGGCGGTCATCGCGCTTGTGCACGACGTCCTGATCACCCTCGGCTTCCTCGCGCTCGCGATCCAGTCGAACCTGATCAACGCGCAGATCTCGCTGGTCATGATCGCGGCCTTCCTGACGATCATCGGCTACTCGCTGAACGACACCATCGTCGTGTTCGACCGGATCCGCGAGAACCGCCCCCGCATGAAGGGCGACCTCGCCGAGATCATCAACAAGTCGATCAACCAGACCTTGGCCCGGACGCTCCTGACCTCGGTCACGACGCTTCTGTCCGTCGCGATCCTGTTCGCGTTCAACGTGGGCACCCGGAACGACCTAGAGGGCTTTGCCTTCGCCGTTATCGTCGGGGTCGTGGTCGGAACCTACTCGTCGATGTTCGTCGCCAGCCCCGCCCTGCTCCTGCTCGAGGAGCGACGGATGGCCCGAGAGGCCAAGGTCGAGGCCGCCGAGGCCAGCTGACCACGACACGGTCGTCGCACCGCGCGGGGCGCCCCCTCCACCATGGAGAGGGCGCCCCGCTCTGTTTGTGACGCTCCCCGCGGCCGCAGGTGGAAGGGGGCTGGATTCGGTCCCCCGGCGCTCGCCACAATGGCACTCGATCCCGGCCATGCGCACGCTCCTCCCCCTCCTCGTCCTCGGGACCCTTCTCATCCTCGCCGGGGAATGGCAGAGCAGGAACAGGACGGCGCCCCAGGCCCCCGAGGCCGGGCGACGCGTCGAACTCCGCGAGACCGAACCGGACGGGGACTGGGACCTCCTGGTCCTCGGCCGCCCCAGCGGCGCCGCGCCCTTGCGACGCCCGGAGCCACCGGCGCCCGGCCAGAAGGAGGTCCGACGGGAGCCGCCACAGCCGGCCCCCCTGCCGGCGCCGTCCGATACTCGCTACGTGGTCCGGCCGAACGACGCCCTCGGGCTGATCTGCCAGACTCACTATGACGTGCGGCCGCTGTCCTCGGTCATCAAGGCCGTGGCCGACTACAACGACCTCGACAGCGTCGACTCGATCCAGAGCGGCGACGTCTTGCTCCTGCCGGACCCAGCGGTCCTCTTCCAGGACCGCTGAGGGACAAGCCGGCGGCTCAGCCCCTACGCCGGGCCATCACCGGGACGGGGGATCGTCGCCGGCGAGCGCCGTGCGGAGCGCACCCCCGGCAAGCTCGACCAGCTCATGGCAACCGCTGATCAGCCTGGCAGCGTCCTCGGCGCAGCCGGCGTTGGCCTGCTGCTCGATCTCCTTGAGCAGTCGCGCGAGCTGCGTTGCCCCGACGGTGCCGCTGGTGGAGACGAAACGGTGCGCGACGCGAGCGCAGACCTCGAGGTCCTCCGCCTCCAGCGCCTCCTCCATGTCCTTCACGAGCTCCGGAGCCATCTCGAGGAACGAGCCCACCAGCTCGAGCGCGAGCTCACGGCCGTCATCGTCCTCGAACAGCGGCTCGAGAATGCTGACGTCGAGCAGGTCAGCGACGCGCCCAAAGTTCGGCGCCTGGAAGCTCCGCGTTGACCCGGTGGGTTGCTCTGCAGGCGTGGGTTGCTCTGCAGGCTCCGTCTCGTGGACGGTGGTCGGCGCCGGATGGCTGGTCTCCGGCATGAGCCCCCCCGCTTGCAGCGGAGCACTGGGAGGAGCGGGGCGCTCTTCCTCCGTGGCGGACTCCACCTCCACCACCGGCATCAGCATCGGCACCTCCTCGGAGGTCGCCTCCGGGGCCTCGTCGTTGGAACGGGAGCCCGTCGGCTCACCGAAGATCTCCGATACGGAGACCGTGGTCCGCTCCTTTCCGCCCACCGAGCCCTCCAGAGCAGGGTCGAGGTCAGGGTCCGAGCCGCGCGTCCTCGCCGCAGCCAGCAGCCACCGCTCGAGCCAGGCCAGCATCTCATTGGGCTGGAACGGCTTGCCAATGGTGTCGTCCATACCGACCTCGAGGCAACGCGCCCGATCGCCCTCCAGGATGCTCGCCGTCATGGCGAGGATAGGGGTCCGGCGACGGTCCATTCGCTCGACGGTGCGAATGCGGCGCGTGGCCTCGTACCCGTCCATCTCCGGCATCTGGCAGTCCATCAGGATCGCGTCATAGCGGACTCGCGTAGCTGCCTCCACGGCGAGCATCCCGTTGGAGGCGACGTCCACGTGATAGCCGCGGCGGCGGAGGAGGAACTGCACCAGCTGTTGGTTGGCCTGGTTGTCCTCGACCAGGAGGATCTTCAGGCGCCGACGAATGTCGGTGGCCAGCAGACTCTCTGCGGGCCCAGGAGCTTTGGCCCGGCAGTCCCTTTTCTCGCGACCCAGCGCAGCGTCCACGAGATCGAGGAGGCCAGCCCTGGTGAGTGGACGGCGCGCCGAGGCTTTCGCGGCTCGGAACGCGGGATGCAGGCGTGCCGCGGACGTCGTAGGGAAGGTGATCAGCCCCACCCCGACCTCGACCCTCCGGTCGTTTCGACCGACGGCGTCGAACAGGGCCTCGCTCCCGGTCACGCGCGGGTCGATGAGAAGCGCGTCATGCCCCTTCTGCAGGAGCGCCTCGAAGGCGCTGTAGGCGCTGTACTGTACGTTGACCTCAGCACCGCTCTCCTCGAGCGCACGCGCGAGCAGGGCAGCCCCACCGGGGGCTTGCTCCACGAGCATGATGCTGACCCCCTGATGCCGGGGTTCGGCCCCCCGTGGGGTCGCGCCCCTCTCGCCCGGCGCCTCCTTGAGCGGGAGCACCAGCGTGAACGTGGACCCCTGGCCGCGGCGGCTCTCGAGGCGAACCTCTCCACCGGCTGCGCGCGCAATGCGCGCCACGAGGGCCAACCCGAGCCCCACACCGCCGTGCTTGCGAGTGTCAGACTTGTCGAGCTGCTCGAAGGCCTGGAACAGCCGGGCCCGCTCCCGGTCGTCGATCCCGAGCCCGGTGTCGGTGACCTTGAAGACGGTGAGCGGGAGCCCGTACTCATCCTGGGTGGGGCCGACCTCGAGTGTGATCTCGCCGGAGTCCGTGAACTTGATGGCGTTGTCCACCAGCCGCATGAGCGCCTGACGGATCCTGCGGGCGTCGCCCAGCTGGCTGGCAGGGAGGGCCGGATCCACATAGGTAGCCATGCAGAGGCCCTTGGCCGCGGCCGCGTCAGCAGACAGCGCGGCGACCTCTTCGAGCAGCGCGCCCGCATCCACGGGCTCGGTCGCCATCTCGATGGAGCGGGAGTCGAACTTCGTGAGCTCCATGATGTCCTCGACCAGGGACAGGAGCGCCTTGGAGGAGCGCAGCGCCCTCTCCGCCAGAGCCTGCTGCTCGGCATCAAGCTCCGTCTCGATGAGCAGGTGGGTCGTCCCCAGCACCGAGTGCAGTGGGGTGCGGATCTCGTGGCTCATGTTCGCCACGAAGGCCTCCTTCGCGCGGTGACCTCCCCGTCCCTCCTTCACCGCGGCGGCGAGTCGCGCCTGAAGTTGCGCGAGCTCGAACTTGTGCTGAGTGGCCTGCTCACGCGCTGCGCTGATGCTCTCTCCCCTCTCTTTGGAGAGCTGGGCCATCATCGCGGCGTCCTGGCGGAGCCGCTCGGTGATGGCATGAAGTTCACCGGAGCTGGAGGCCACCTCGGGGACGAGGCCGCCGCGCGCGGCCTCTGCGAGCCGCGCGATCGGCGCGAGGCAGAGTCTCGTCAGCACCGGGAGGAGGAAGACGAGGAACAGCGCCGTGATCCCCACGATGCGTCCCGCCAGCCCGATCAGGTCCCGCATCCGGCGCTCGACGGCCGGGTAGCCCGCCTCCAGGAAGAGCGTGGCCTGGATCCGCTCCTGGCCGGTGGCGAGGAAGGTGCGCTTGACGATCAGGCGATCGGGGTCGAGCTGGCGCTGCGGCCCGTCCAGGGCGATGGGCTCGGCATCAGGCGAGGCGTCGGGCCCCGCGTTCGTCACGGTCCAAGGCTCCGCCGCCCCGGGCACCAGGAGAGACACGCGGCGAACCCCGCTGATCTCGGCGACCTGCCGAAGCGACCTGCGGAGCCGCTCCTCCACCATCGTGTCCCCCATGGCGGCGCCCACGAGGTCCTCGGACATCGACAGGGTCGCCTGGTCCACGAGGGCGCCGAAGTGGGCCGCGTCTGCGCGGCGGAGGGCGCTCCGCTCGCTGAGAATGAAGGCGCAGACGGTGACCATGACGAAGGCCATCACGGCACCGAAGATCATCAGCGAGAGGCCCGTCGCCACCGATCCGGTGGGAGCCAGCCCATCATCGCCCTGCCGCCGGTGGCCTTCCTCGGAAGGGGCCACGTCGGGGGCGGGCCCTTCGAAAGGCTGTTCGGGGCCCTCTTTAGGGGCGATCGGATCCGGGAGGGGCATGCTGGGCACGCCAGATCAACTGACGCGCTCCTGTCTCCTCGGCTCCCTGCCCCGTCTCGACTTGAGCCCTGTTAGTCGGTTTCGGAACCCTGAGCCAACCCGAGCCACGCGCCGGCGGCATCGTCGGCGGCCGCGAAGGTCGCGTTCGGTCCGGCCTTGCGCCTCATCAGGCCCAGGGCCCCCGGGCTCATGCGAACCCGCATACGGACCGTGCCGTCCTCGGAGACCTCCTCCTCAAGCACCGCCCCCGCCCCGCGGACCACCGCGACGGTGCGACCGTCCCCCGGGGGCGCAGTCACGTCCACGAGCCCTGAGCGGTCGTCGAGGCGGCGGCGGACCAGCTCGGTCAGCTCATCGACCCCCTCGCCCGAGTGGGCGCTCACGTGGACGACCTCGATGCCGCGGTCCCGCAGCTCCCCGTCAAGCAGGGCGAGCCCGAGGCGATCCCCGACGCGGTCCACCTTGTTGAGCACGATGATGTCCGAGGCGAGATGGCCGGAGACGTCCCCCAACACCTCGTCCACTGCGTTCATCTGGTGGCGCGCATCGGGGTTGGACGCGTCCACCACGTGCAGGATCAGGTCCGCGTGGAGCGTCTCCTCGAGCGTCGCGTGGAAGGACGCGACGAGGTGGTGAGGCAGGCGCTGGAGGAAGCCGACCGTGTCGGAGAGCAGGACGGTCCGGCGATCGGGGAGGATCCAACGGCGCGTCCGGGTGTCCAGCGTCGCGAAGGGCATGTCCGCCGCGAACTCCGCGGAGCCGGTAAGCCGATTGAGGAGGGTGGACTTGCCTGCGTTGGTGTAGCCCACCAGCCCCACGACGAACTCGCTGCCGCGCGCGCTGACCTCGCGCTGCTTGCGGCGCTCGATGACGGCGAGCTCACGCTTGAGGTCCGTGATGCGTTTGTTCAGGAGCCGCTTGTCCGTCTCCAGCTGCGTCTCGCCGGGGCCCCGGGTGCCGACGGCGCCCTCCATCCGCTCCAGGTGCGTCCACATCCGGCGCAGGCGCGGCATGAGGTAGATGTTCTGGGCCAGCTCCACCTGCAGGCGCGCCTGCTGGGTCTGGGCGCGGCGCGAGAAGATGTCGAGGATCAGCTCGGAGCGGTCGATCACCCGCGTCCCCCACGCCTTCTCGAGGTTGCGCCCCTGGGCCGGCGTCAGGTCGTTGTCGACCACGATCCCGTCGGCCTCGAGGCGCTTCGCCTCGTCGCCGATCTCCTCCACCTTGCCCTTGCCGAAGAGCGTCGCAGGGTGCTGCCGGCTACGCGTCTGGGTGAACCCGTCCCCCACGACCTCAGCCTCTGCCGCCTCGACGAGCGCCTTCAGCTCGGAGAGCGGGCCGTCGCTCTCCGGCGGCTGGTCCGGGAGCAGGACGCCGCAGGTGAACAGGCGCTCCTTGACGCGGTCCGTGCTGAATCCGGAACCGCCCATCAGTGGACCCCCTTCAAGGTGCCGGAACGCCCGCGGCTGACCGCACCGGACTCTGCTTCAACTCAACGGAGCGGATGATCTCGACCATACGTTCGGGGGCCTGTTCGATGTGGACTCGCCAATGAGCGTCATCCCGCGCGGGATGATCGCTACGGAAGTGGGTCCCACGGGACTCGGCCCGGTGGCACGCACCGAGGGTCGCAAGGCGCGCGACGGTCAGCATGTTCACGAGCTCGACGGACCGGTCGTCATCGAGGCGCAAGGACCGCACCGCGCGCGCCCAGAAGTCGAAGGTCTCCAGGGCCCCTTCCATGCCAGCCGCGTTGCGCTCGACCCCCATCTGCCGCCACATGAGGGACTTCAGGGAGTAAGTCAGGTCCGCGATGTTGACCTGCACTCCCGAGGGGGCGTCCTCGCGGACCCGCTCGGCGGCGCTCTGGATCTCGGGCCGGCCGGCGGCGGCCGCGGCCACCGCCGCGGAGCGCCCGACGGTCTCGCCCAGCACCATGCCTTCGAGCAGGGAGTTCGACCCCATTCGGTTTGCGCCGTGCAACCCGGTGCTGGCGCACTCCCCCACGGCCCAGAGACCAGGCACCGAGGTCTCCCCCGAGCGGTCGACCGCGAGCCCGCCGATCATGTAGTGAGCGCCAGGCCGAACCGGGATCGGGTCCTTCGCGATGTCGATGCCGAAGAAGCGACAGATCCGGCTGATGCTCGGGAACGCGACATGGGGGTCGCGGTCCACGTCGGTCAGGTCGAGTCCCACGCTGGTCGAGCCCGTCTCCGCCATGCGCCGCGAGACGGCGCGACTGACAGTGTCCCGGGGTGCGAGCTCGGCGTCGGGGTGAACCTCGGGCATGAACCGGACCCCGTTCCTGTCCCGAAGGACCCCGCCCGCGCCGCGCACAATCTCCGAGATGAGAACCCGCGCCGCGCCCGCGATGTACAGGCAGGTGGGGTGGAACTGGATGAACTCCATGTCCCGCACGGCGGCGCCTGCGCGGAAGCCCATGGCCACTCCGTCCCCGGTGGCGATGGTCGGATTGGTCGTCTCGCGGTAAATCTGCCCGCCGCCCCCGGTGGCGAGGACCACCTGTGAGGCGCCGTACGCGGTGAGTTCACCACGGTGATTCCGACACAGGACCCCCACCGTGCGTCCCGAGTCGTCGCTCAGCACGTCGATGCCGAACATCTCCGTGAAGACATCGATCCCCGGTTCGTCCTCGATCGCCTGGCCGAGGGTGCCCTGGATCTCCTTGCCCGTGGAGTCCCCCTGGGCATGCAGGATCCTCGCGTGGCTGTGCCCCCCCTCCATGGAGAGGTCCGGCCGCCCGTCCTCCCGACGGTCAAACCTGGCGCCGAGCCCCTCCAGGCGCGCGACCGAGCCGGGCCCACCTTCGATCACGCGGCGGGCCACATCCTCGTCCACGAGGCCACAGCCCACCTCGACGGTGTCCGCAAGATGGTCCTCGAAGGTGTCGTCATCCCCGAGCACCGCCGCGACCCCGCCCCGGGCCCAGGCCGTGTTGGTCACCCCGACGTCGTCCTTCGCGAGGACCGCGACCGAGGCTCCGGAACGCGCGGCGGAAAGCGCCGTCACGCAGCCAGCCACCCCCGTCCCGAGCACCACCACGTCGTAGCGGTACTGGGGCACCTGCCGAAGCGAGAACGGGACCAGGTAGCGGTCGAGATCAAGTCGGCGGAGCTGTTCCAAGGAGTGCGAGCGCTTCGAAGAACGAGGAAGCGGCGCAACATTCTAGTTCCGCGGCGCTGGCATTGGAGATCCACCGGTCAGGGATACGCAGCGAACCATCGAACGGCGACCCGCTCCCCGTTCCACCGCCTGGCGGCCCCTCCAACGACGAATCACGCGCCCCTAACGCCACCCTAACTGCAGAAACGGGGGCCTGTTAGGGATCCGTGCGTGAAAAGGGCCAAGTTCGGCACCCGTTCGGGTTGAGGGTTCGGTTAGGTTAGGCACCCGTTCGGGAGCACCCCTCGCTCATCCGGACCTAGCCCCGCACCGACCATGACACGCCTCCTCCGCTCTCCCTTCCCCGTTGCCCCCAAGGCCCCCGCCCTCCTCCAGCACGACCTCTTCGGCGGTCCGCCGGAAGCCATGGACGCGACGGATGACTCCGCCCCCTCCACCCCGGCCATGCGCCGCTGGTGCGAGATCGGCGGCACCGAGACCGCCGACGAGCCGACCTCCGGGGCCCAGCACCACGGGGTTGCCACGGCTACCGCCGCCGAGCGTCACGGGACCCGCCCGGGCCAGCTCGCCCGGCCCGGCCACTCGAACGGCGAACGCAAGGCCCTCGGGGGCCTGGACCGCGAGCTCGCCATCCTCGACAGGACCCTGCGCACCCAGGCCCCCAGGGCCGCCGCGCTTCCCAGCACCCCCGAGGCGCCGTCGTGCGGACGAGCCTCGGGTCACCAGGCCGCCAAGGGCACATCCGCCAAGGTTCGGAGCGCTCGCTCCGGAGCCCGCAAGCGGCCGATCATCATCCGGCGACGGCGCGTCCAGGCCCGCCCCGCCGCTCCGGTGACCGTGGACGTGCGGAAAGCGAGCACCGGGATGATCGAGGCCATGGCGCAGGTCTCCGCCGAAGCACTGCCCATGTCCTCCCCTGCTCAGGCGCAGCCTGAGTGGAGCTGCGCAACGACCTGGTTGCGCTCGGCCGAGGCCTCGGGAGAGGGCTCAATGCAACAGGTGACGGCAGCCGCGTCGTACATGTTCGTCGCCGCAATGCTGGCGTTCACCTTCGTCATCTGACCCTCTCCCGTTGTCTCAATTTCCCGTGCTCGTTCGGGTGCCTGCCCCCCACCCGAGGTCGCATGAACTGGGACCAGATGCTCCCCGTCCGTGGTCAGCAATGAACACACCAGACCCCTCCTACAAACCTCCCCGACGACCGAGGCCCGCGACTCCGTCGCGGGTGGGCCCGCCGAACGGGGCTCGATCAAGGTCCGGATTTCCCTCACCTCACTTCGCGTCGCATTGCCCTCCTCAGCGACCGGAGTGACTCCCCCGGGAGCTGCCCACGAGTTCGCTCGGGGGTAGCTCCCATCTATGCGTTTCCTGGCGATCCGCCACGCGCCACCCCACCTCTCCCCAAGGCCATGAGCACCCTCCCCCTCACTCGCCGACAGCAAGACATCCTCCAGTTCCTCCGCACCTACGTGGAGGAGCACGGCATCAGCCCCACACTCGAGGAGATCGCCGCCCAATTCGGCGTCAACAAGGTGACCATCTTCGGGCACGTGGCCGAGATGGAACGGAAAGGCGTCATCCGGCGCCGCGCCAAGGGCGTCAGCCGCAGTCTTGAGCTCGTGGAGCAGGAGGACGAACAGGGCTCCAGCGTCTCGCTGCCCGTCCTCGGCAAGATCGCGGCGGGATCACCCATCGAGACCATCGAGGAGCCCGAGCAGCTGGACTTCGCCGACCTCGTCCCGGACGGCAAGGACGTCTACGCCCTCGAGGTCCAAGGCGAGTCCATGATTGACGATGCCATCGCCAATGGTGACATCGTCCTCATCGAGCGCAGGCAGTCAGCGCGGGACGGGGAGACCGTGGTTGCCGTCCTCCCCGACGGAGACGCCACCCTGAAGCGGTTTTATCGGGAAGGGAAGAAGTTCCGGCTCCAGCCCGCCAACTCGACCATGAGTCCGATCATCGTGGACGAGGTGGAGATTCGCGGCGTGGTCATCGGTGTGGTGAGAAAGTACTGAGCCGTTTGCGAATGATGGGCTGAGGCGCAGTGGTTGCCGCTGCGGTATTCGCCGCTGCCGAACCTGAAGCAGGACGACTGGGCGCGGCGGCACAGGGCCGAGCTTGATGCTAGCGGGCGGATAGGCGGGTGGGCGGAGCCTCTTCGCCGACGATGAGGTGGGGCGATGGCAGGGGAGACGGCCATGCCCGCTGTGAAGGCGAGGGCGGTCGCGCCGGGTGGAGGCCGCGGGTGTGATCGGGCCAGGAGGGGAACCATCTGAGATGGCGCTGCGCCTGCAGGATCGACACCCCCCCGTGCCCGGGGATGGCGACACAGGCCCGGGTCCACCGTCTCCGAGTCAAGGGGATCCGAGCCTCGCATCGGCCAGGGATCGGGGTAGCCTTTTGGGGCGCCCGAACCACTGCACCCCGTCCCCTTCCCCCACCTCATCTTGGCGACCTCCCCCAACTCCGATTCGTCGGCGACCGCGATGACGCCCCAGCTCAAGCTCGCCCTGGACATGGGGCCGCTGGTGGTCTTCTTCGCCGCGTATTTCGTGGCCAAGCGGGTGCTGGCAGACGACACCCAGGGGCTGATCTGGGCGACGGGGCTGTTCGTGGTGGTGACGACGGTCGCCCTTGCCGTGTCCTACGCCATCGAGCGAAGGGTCCACGCCATGCCCCTGATCACGGGCGCCGTGGTCCTCGTGATGGGCGGCCTGACCGTGTACTTCAACGACGAGCGATTCATCAAGTACAAGCCCACGATCGTCAGCGGGCTCATGGGCTCCACGTTGCTGATCGGCTGGGCCTCGGGGCGCTCCCTGATCAAGCCACTGCTCGGGACGACCCTGGAGCTGGACGAGACGGGCTGGAGGAAGCTGACGCTCCGCTGGGCGTGCTTCTTCCTGATGATCGCGGGCTTGAACGAACTGGTGTGGCGGTCCACGACCACTGGGACGTGGTTGAACTTCAAGCTCTTCGGGATCCTCGGCCTCACCTTCCTCTTCATGCTCCTGCAGCAGCCGCTCCTCCAGCGGCATGCTCTGGAGTCCAAGGACAACGACTGACCAAAGGAGAGCCCCCTCACCATGACCGACCTCCCCGAACACATGGCTGTCCTGAGCCAGGGCAAGTTCCAGGCCGTCAACCGCCAGCGGCTTCGCCTGGAGAAGGCAGGCCTCGAGGCGCGGGTCATCTGTCCGCCCGGCGTCGACCCCAATGGCTGAGGCGCGGCCCTCTGGCTCGCGGTCGCGAAGCCTGACATTGAACACGCGGTCGAGCTCATTCAGCGGGACGCGGACGAGGAGCTGATGCGCCTCGATCCAGATGGCGCCGCCCTCGAGGCGGCCCAACACGTCATCGACCTGGATGCGGAGTCATCCCAGTGTCCCGCCTGCATGGCCGAGATCCCGCGTGGCGCCAACCGTTGCCCTGACTGCCTCCTCCGCCTGGGCTGAGGGCGTCGCCCTGGCCGACCGAATGGAGGGTGAATCATGAGCGAGGCCGATCCATTCGGCCCGTTGCCGCCCGGGCACGTGGAGGTGCTCCGCGGCCGCTCCCGGCGTGCGGTACGGGACAGTGTCCTCGCCTTGCAGGCCCGCGGCATCCAGCACTCGGTACAGGTCAACGGCGCAGGGGCGCGTGTCCTGGTCCACGGCCAGGATGCCTCAGCGGCGATCTCCGAGCTCCGCGCCTTCGCGGAGGAGGCGGCGACCTGGAACACCGCCCCGCAGCCCCCTCCCCCGATCCGCAGCAAGGGCCTGATCGCCGCGCTGTGCTTCGGCGTCGTGTGCGCGATCATGTTCCCGATCGGTCAACAAGGGGCCTTCGGGCTCAACTGGTGGGACCAGGGACTGATGAGCGCAGGGCGCGTCCGCGAGGGAGAATGGTGGCGAGCCCTGACCGCCCTGACGCTTCACGTGGACGCCCAGCACCTCGTGGGCAACCTGGTGTTCGGCTCGCTCTTCGGCGTCCTCGCGGCCCACTCTCTCGGTTCAGGGCTGGCCTGGTTCTGCACCCTGGCCGCAGGCGCCGCCGGGAACTTCTCCGAGGCCTTCCTCACCTCGCCCGACCACACCGCGGTGGGCGCCTCCACCGCGATCTTCGGGACGCTTGGGCTGATGGTGACATCCGAGTGGACACGCCGCGGCCAGCAGCGCGCGCCCTGGGTCCGGCGCGTCGCGCCGCTCTTCGGCGGGGCGGTGCTCTTCGGGTGGCTCGGTGTTGGCGACGGATCCGGCCGCGTCGACGTGCTGGCCCACGCCACGGGCTTCATGGCCGGCGCAGCGATTGGCGTCGCCGTCGGGCGCCTGCAGCTTCCCTCGATACTGACCCAGCGAGCCCAGCGGGGCCTCGCGGCCGCCACGTTCCTGGTGGTGGCCGCCGCATGGGCCGTTGCCCTGGCCAGCTCCGGTCCCCGCTGACGATCGACGCCCCGGTCACGGGTGACCTCGGAGACCCACCGAAGCGTCGCGGCCATCACGGCGGACGCTGCGGGGCTGAGACTAGCCGCCCACCCGGCGGTAACGACCCCCGCTCTGTTCGGCGAGCGCCCGGAGCGTGCCATCCCCCTCGGCTCCGATGAGCACAGAGTGGAAGCGGATGGGATACAGGGGCAGGACCCGGTCAAGGAACGGCTTCACCCAGGCGCTCCCCTCGTCCGTGGCGCCGTCGCAAAGCACGATCACCGTGTCCGCCTCGAGGGCGTCGAGGTCGGGCTGACCGGCGTCGTCCAGGAGGAGGGCTCGCTCGATCGCGAGTCGCGGGTTCGTACCGCCTCCAGGCATCCGCGCGAGCAGGGACTCCCGCGCCCGGGCCAGGTTCTCGGCCGATGCCTCGACGAGGCCGAAGCTGGAGACCAGCGGGGCCTGATTGAAGAGGATGACGTTGAAGCGCGTGTCCTCCGGGGCCGCCTGAAGGAACCGGACGAGCTGGTCGACCGCCTCTTCGAAGCGTGTGGTCTGGGTGGTCCCCCACCGATTGGACATGCTGCCCGAGATGTCGATGACGAACGTGACCCGGTCGGAATCGGGCCTCAGCCCGAAGAAGCTGGCGCTACTGCCCGGCTCCTCCTCCCGCGCCCTTCGCCTCGCCTCGAACTCGGGGCTCCCCGGCCGGAGCTCGCGGCCGAGGCGAACGTCCACCCACCAGTCGATCCAGGGCCCGGGCTCGGGGCCGAAGCGCTTGCCGCTGAGCTCCTGCAGCGCGCGGGACAGGTCAGAACGGGTCCGGACGAGGCCGGCGTATCGCTTCTCCCCTCGCGCTCTCCGGTCCCAGATCACCAGGGCGTCAAGCAGTACACCGACGCGCCCCTCCAGCGGAAGCGCCCCAAGGAGCCGGATGGCCCGGGCAGGTTGCCGCCAATCGGCCTGGACCACCATCGTCCGCAAGCGTGCCTCGAGGGCCTCCGCGGCCTGGGCCCCGAGCGGCGCCTGGCAGCTCTCGATCCGGCGCAGAAGGAGCGTCATGGGGTGCCTCGCTCCACCCGGCTTCATCCCCCGAGAGAGTTGCTGCACGAGGCACCGGTCCACCGCCTCGTCGGCGCCGAATCGGCGGCACCAATCGACGAGGGCGTCGAGGGCCTGCGCCTGGAGAGGGTCGAGCCCCCTCCTGGCCACGGTGAGCAGCGCCGTCTTGAGGCCGGGGGCGGGCCGGGCCAGCGCCAGCGAGAGGGCCAGCTCTCGCTCGGCCACGTCAGGGGCACGTCCGCTGCCGCCGGGTCCGGAGACCAGGACTTCCGCGAGCAGCCACCCCTTGAAGGCTCGGGCCCCGACCCCGCGCTGGAGGTCGTCCAGGACCGCACGCCCTGCAGCGGCGAGTCGTGGACCGGGCCCGTCCCCGAGCTTCCGGCGACCGTCATCGAACGTGGCGCAGAGCAGGGCCAACCTCCAGAGCTCGGGGTCCTCAGCGGCGGCCCCACGTCGCGCCTCGATACCCTCGAGGCCCTCCGCGAAGCGATCCACGAATCGTTGACCGGGTGGGGCCCATCCCGCGCCAAGGTCCCTCCAGGCCAGAGCCTGGTCGAGCAGTGGCCCCACCGGGTCCTGGACGGCCGCAGGCGCGCTGCCCACGAGGCCGGCGAACGCGACGAGGGACAAGATCCGCCGACGTAGCCGGCCCCACGGCAACCTCAACGCGCTGGATGGGGTGAAGGGGGTCATCTGGCCAGCGTCCTCGGAGATCGGTGGAATCGAACCGCCACGGTCGGGGAGCCCGGAAGTTCAGCGCTCCATCGACCGTGCGCAGGGTCATATCCCCGTCCAAGCGGGCGGTCACGGAGCCCACCGGAGCACATGACGCCGACCCGGCAGTGCAGATCACGCAGCCTGGATGGCCGATGATCCACCCGCTCCGTCCGAACCGCGTCGCTCAGACGCGGATGTGCCGGAAGAGGAGCAGGTCTGCCCCACGCGTGTACGCCACTCCCGGCAGGTTCGTGGCGTAGGGATCCTCCTGCGCGCCAAGGCCCGGAAAGCGGAACTCACCGACTCCTCCATCCTCGAATTCGACGGTGAAGTAGTAGGTGGTTCGACCGGTCCAGCCGGAGATCTCGGTCTCACTCCGGCGGTCCACGATCAGGGCAGCTCGCTTCAGAAGCGGACGGGCCACCGCCGCCTCCTGTTGAGTCTTACCCTTCGACCGCAGCCATAAGGCGAGTCCGAGCAGGCCGACCCCGATCAGGATGAGCAGGATCGGCCCCAGCGCCATCAGCCCGGCCCCGATGCCTTCGTCGCCCCCTGAGCCGGCCAGGAAGGCCCCGACAAGACTCATGAGCCCGCCCGCGGCGGACGGCCCACCCCACCAGACAAGGCGGGCGCCGTCGTACCAGTCCCTGCTCTCGGGAGGGTTCCATTCGATCGCCGCCTCATAGGTGGCGTGCTCGAGCACCCGTCCGATCCGGCTTGCGTTCACGCTCTCGAGCCGCCGCTTGTCGGCGGCCGTCTCCAGCGGGGAGGCGCAGTACGGACACAGCGAGACCGGAATATCCGGCAACTTGGACCCGCACTGGGGGCACTCCACCAGACGACCGGAGGGATAGGAGCTGGAGGATTCGGTGACCGATTCTGTAGCCATGGGGACCGTCCGCAAGGGGGGCCAAAATGTACCCGCACGGGGGACCCGAATCCTCCCGTGAGCGAGCTAAGTCGGGAGAACTGCCAACAAGCAGCGAAAGGCACCAACGGTGTCCCGAGAGGATGCGCTAGAGCCTTCGCAGCCCCTCCCAGGGCCACGACAGCACCGCCTTCACGGCAAACCTGGGCGCCCTCCCCGGCTGAGCAATCCACGCGCCGCGCAGACGCTGGGACAAAAAGAAGCGCGCCCCACCCCGGGGGGGCAGAGCGCGCTGTGAGAACCCGGCGATAACCTACTTTCGCGCAAAAGCACTATCATCGGCGGTGGCTGCTTGACGACCGTGTTCGGAATGGGAACGGGTATGGCCAGACACCTATAGTCACCGGGAATATTGGACCCGGGAAGCAGCGCTAGGCGCCGGCTTCCCAGGTGAAGGGAGGTAGATCGATGAACATGGAGAGTTGTTATTAGCAACTCCCTCTCACGGGGCCGTGACCGAAGTCACGAACACGAGAGAGAAAGTGTTTAAGCCGATGGTCCGATTAGTACAGGTAAGCTGAACGCATTGCTGCGCTTACACCGCCTGCCTATCAACCTGGTAGTCTCCCAGGGGACTCTAAGGGATGACTCGTCTTGGAGAAGGCTTCGCGCTTAGATGCATTCAGCGCTTATCCGTTCCGAACTTAGCTACCCAGCTGTACCACTAGCGTGATAACTGGAGCACCAGCGGTTCGTCCTCCCCAATCCTCTCGTACTAGGGGAAAACCTCCTCAATCATCCTACACCCACACCAGATAGGGACCGACCTGTCTCACGACGGTCTAAACCCAGCTCACGTACCGCTTTAATTGGCGAACAGCCAAACCCTTGGGACCGCCTTCAGCCCCAGGATGCGATGAGCCGACATCGAGGTGCCAAACCTCCCCGTCGATATGAACTCTTGGGGGAGATCAGCCTGTTATCCCCGGAGTACCTTTTATCTGATGAGCGACGGCCCTTCCACTCGGAATCCGCCGGATCACTAGGACCTACTTTCGTATCTGCTCGAGCTATATCTCTCGCAGTCAGGCACACTTATACCCTTGCGCTCTACGCGCGATTGCTAACCGCGCTGAGTGTACCATCGCGCTCCTCCGTTACCTTTTAGGAGGAGACCGCCCCAGCCAAACTACCCACCTGAAACTGTCCGCGCAGCCGATTCAGACATACGCGTTAGAGACCTAATGTGCAGAGAGTGGTATTTCACTGATGGCTCCACAGAACCCGAGAGCTCCGCTTCGACGCCTCCCACCTATGCTACGCACTACACAACAAGCACCAATATCAGGCTGCAGTAAAGGTTCACGGGGTCTTTCCGTCTTGGTGCGGGAACGTGGCATCTTCACCACGACTACAATTTCACCGAGTCTGCTGTTGAGACAGTGCCCAACTCATTACGCCTTTCGTGCGGGTCGGAACTTACCCGACAAGGAACTTCGCTACCTTAGGACCGTCATAGTTACGGCCGCCATTCACCGGGGCTTCAGTTCGCAGCTTCGCTTACGCTAACCACTCCCCTTAACCTTCCGGCATTGGGCAGGCGTCAGTCTATATACATCCTCGTTAAGAGTTAGCATAGACCTGTGTTTTTAGTAAACAGTTGGTTGGGCCAATTCTCTGCGGCCCCCAGATGCTTCGACCGCGAAGGCCTACACACCCAAGGGCACCCCTTCTCCCGAAGTTACGGGGTCATTTTGCCGAGTTCCTTAACAGCAGTTCTCTCGAGCGCCTTGGGATTCTCACCCCACCTACCTGTGTCAGTTTTGGTACGGATACCAACGTAGCTCCCTAGAGGATTTTCTAGACGGTTGGTCCAGTGACTTCGCGCTAGTGCGCTCGCATTCACCTCCGGGTTTCCGTGTGCGGATTTACCTACACACCGCCCTCGGGCTTAGACAGGCATCTGTCAGCCTGATCACCTTCTCTTCCGCGTCCCCCCATCGGTCAAACGCTAGTTGGCAGTACGGGAATATTAACCCGTTACCCATCGACTACGCCTTTCGGCCTCGCCTTAGGACCCGACTAACCCTGGGCGGATTTACCGTGCCCAGGAAACCTTAGGTTTTCGGCGAGCAGGATTCTCACCTGCTTTATCGTTACTCATTCCGGCATAATCACTTCTGAACCGTCCAGGCCTCGTTACCGTAGCCCTTCACCCAGTCAGAACGCTCCCCTACCACTGCAAGGAGCCAACGACTCCTTGCAATCCGCAGCTTCGGTTGTGCACTTGAGCCCCGTTCATTTTCGGCCCAAAGCCTCTCGACCAGTGAGCTATTACGCACTCTTTAAATGATGGCTGCTTCTAAGCCAACATCCTGGCTGTCTTAGAGACTTCAGTTCCTTTTCTGCACTTAGCACACATTAGGGACCTTAGCTGGCGGTCTGGGCTGTTTCCCTCTCGACCACGGACCTTATCGCCCATAGTCTGACTGCCAGGATACCACGTGCGGTATTCGGAGTTTGGCTGAGTAGGGTACCCCGAGGGGCCCCTATCCCAATCAGTGTCTCTACCCCCGCACGCTATTACCTGACGCTAGCCCGAAAGCTATTTCGGGGAGAACCAGCTATCTGCGAGTTTGATTAGCCTTTCACTCCTATCCACAGGTCATCGGAACAGTTTTCAACCTATACCCGTTCGGCCCTCCACGGACTGTTACATCCGCTTCAGCCTGCCCATGGATAGATCACTCGCTTTCGGGTCTACGCCGCATGACTCAAGTCGCGCTATTCACACTCGGTTTCCCTTCGGCTCCGGGCCTTAGACCCTTAACCTCGCCATACAGCGTAACTCGCCGGATCATTATGCAAAAGGCACGCCGTCAGCCGTTGCCCCGAGGGGCCATAGGCCTTCGACAGCTTGTAGGTATATGGTTTCAGGTACTATTTCACTCCCCTAACAGGGGTACTTTTCACCTTTCGCTCGCGCTACTATTACGCTATCGGTCGTCCAGGAGTACTTAGCCTTACGGGGTGGTCCCCGCGAATTCATACCAGGTTTCCCGTGTCTGGCACTACTCGGGATTACTTCAGGAGGCTCACGGTTTTCGACTACGGGGCTGTCACCCGCTGCGGCTGGCCTTCCCATGCCATTCGTCTAACCGATCACTTTGTAACTCCTTGACCCTATTGTGGTTGGGTCTGAAGGTCCCACGACACCGGTGAAGCAACGCCCACAAGCTTGGCACTACACCGGTTTAGGCTGATCCCCGTTCGCTCGCCGCTACTTAGGGAGTCGAGTTTTCTTTCCTCTCCTGCGGGTACTTAGATGTTTCAGTTCTCCGCGTTCCCGACGGCAATGCCGTCAGCAGGGGTTTCCCTGCTTGGTTACCCAATCTCGGTCATCTCCGGATCATAGCCTGGTTAGCGGCTCCCCGAAGCTTTTCGCAGCTATCCCACGACCTTCATCGGCTCTGGACGCCAAGGCATCCACCATACACCCTTATTAGCTTAAACACGCTATTTGAACTCGTGATGTCCACGTTCTCGATCTACCTCGTTCTCAAAGAACGGGCCGAAGCGCAAGCGCCTCGGCCACTGTTCGATAACTTCCACAGCTCGAGCTCACCAGGATGGTGGAGGCGACCGGATTCGAACCGACGACCCTCTGCTTGCAAAGCAGATGCTCTACCAACTGAGCTACGCCCCCGTCCCTGGACGGCATCCCGCCCCACCCCCGACAGGAGCAGAGCAGGTGACCCACCCGGAGGTGGAATCGAGCCAAGAGAACGGTGCGCCGAGAGGGCCGAATGGTGGGCCTGAGTGGACTCGAACCACTGACCTCTCGCTTATCAGGCGAACGCTCTAACCAGCTGAGCTACAGGCCCGGCTTTTCGGCGCGCCCGCTTTCAGCTGGCGTGGAAGAATAGGGTGACTCTCGTCCTTGATTGCGAACGTCCTATGCTCGCTCCCTGATCGCTGGCGAACCAGCTCACGGGGAGCCTAACTTATCCGTTAGAAAGGAGGTGATCCAGCCGCAGGTTCCCCTACGGCTACCTTGTTACGACTTAGTCCCAGTCACGGATCTCGCTTTCGGCGTCGTCCTCCCGAAGGTTAGACAAAACGACTTCGAGCGCTACCCGCTCCCGTGGCTTGACGGGCGGTGTGTACAAGGATCAGGAACATATTCACCGCGTCATGGCTGATACGCGATTACTAGCAATTCCGGCTTCATGCAGGCGAATTTCAGCCTGCAATCCGAACTGGGGCCCGCTTTGATGGGATTGCCTACACCTCGCGGCTTCGGAACCCATTGTACGGACCATTGTAGCACGTTTGTAGCCCAGGCCATAAGGGCCATGATGACTTGACGTCGTCCCCACCTTCCTCCGTTTTGACAACGGCAGTCTCGCTAGAGTCCCCGGCATAACCCGCTGGCAACTAACGATAAGGGTTTCGCTCGTTACGGGACTTAACCCAACACCTCACGGCACGAGCTGACGACAGCCATGCAACACCTGTGTACGTTCCAACTCCGAAGAGCCGTCACTGCGCTTTCACACAGCTAATCCGTACATGTCAAGGCCTGGTAAGGTTCTTCGCGTTGCTTCGAATTAAACAACATGCTCCACTGCTTGTGTGATCCCCCGTCAATTCCTTTGAGTTTTACCCTTGCGAGCGTACTCCCCAGGCGGGGCACTTAACACATTAGCTCCGGCAATGAACCTCATAGGAGGGCCCATTGCCTAGTGCCCATCGTTTACGGCTAGGACTACCGGGGTATCTAATCCCGTTCGCTACCCTAGCTTTCGCACCTCAGCGTCAGAGACGGACCAGTGAGCCGCTTTCGCCACCGGTGTTCCTCCAGATATCTATACATTTCACCGTTCCACCTGGAGTTCCACTCACCCCTTCCGTCCTCGAGCTCGCCAGTATCGGGTGCAGTTCCACGGTTGGGCCGTGGGCTTTCACACCCGACTGAGCGAGCCGCCTACGTGCTCTTTATGCCCAGTAAATCCGAACTACGCTTGCGCCCTCCGTATTACCGCGGCTGCTGGCACGGAGTTAGCCGGCGCTTCCTCTCGCTTTGGTCAGCACGGAAGCTATTAACGACCGTGGGTTCCTATAGCGTGACAGCAGTTTACAACCCTAGGGCCTTCATCCTGCACGCGGTGTCGCTCCATCAGGCTTTCGCCCATTGTGGAAGATTCTCGACTGCAGCCTCCCGTAGGAGTCTGGGCAGTGTCTCAGTCCCAGTGTGACGGATCATCCTCTCAGACCCGCTACCCGTCATCGCCTTGGTAGGCCGTTACCCCACCAACAAGCTGATAGGCCGCAACCCGCTCCCTCAGCAGCACCCGAAGGCACCGTTTACCCATAGGAAGATGTCTTCCCGGGGACCATTCGGCATTACCCACCGTTTCCAGAGGTTATTCCGATCTGAGGGGTACGTTGGTTACGTGTTACTCACCCTTTCGCCGCTTTACTCGCCCGAAGGCTTTCGCGCACGACTTGCATGCCTAATCCACACCGCTAGCGTACGTTCTGAGCCAGGATCAAACCCTTCAGTTGAGTTTAATTTGGCTTTGTGATTTGGAGTCTGACCAGCTGCCTTGCCGAAGCAGGGCAAGCCGTGTCAGACACGCTCGCACTCAAATTCAAGAGTCACCCTGTTTTCAAAGAACCGCTTGTCAGCCTCGCTGAGGCTGCCCGTACCCCCACCCCAGGACTGAGGCGGCCACTTCGGGGTTCGAAGTGGAGCGCTCCGTGGACGCTGGCGAGCGTTGCTTGCCAGGGCCGCGGGGAGCGCCGTGCGGTGCCCGAGGAGCGCTTGGCGCCCTGTCGGGAGGGGGAATCATAGGGATCCGCCTCCCACCGTCAACGCTCGCGTTCAGAAAAGGGCCCGATGGGGCCCGGAGGGGCCGTAAGTAGATGTCGTAAATAGACTTAGAGCGACCGAAATACCTCGGGGAAGCGTGCAAGATCGCCCCTGAGGCGACCACGTGCGCATTTTCGATGGAGAGGTTGGGGCTCTGGCGCTCAGGGACGTGTCGCGGGGTGCCTTTGGGGAGCTGATAGGCGCACCAGGGAGGGGATCTCTCATGGGCTTGATCCCTTCGTTTACCGATTGGAGCTCGTTCTGAGGGGTTATTCGGGCTTTGTCCCCTGTGCCGCCTGCGGGCAATTCGAGGCTTCGTGGCCCAGACCGCGGGCGAGGGCTGCTGAGGGAGCGGTCTCCGACCGGGGGTATGAGGTCGCGGCCGGTTCCCATTGCAGGTCCGTCGCCAGTGAATGACCCGTCCCTGCCTTGGACCCCTGCATGGCCTCCATTTGGCGAATAGGGCGCGGGGACGGGCGGCAATGGGCTAGGGCCGCCTGCGGGATGAGGCCGTGCTGAGCCTCTGGACGCGGGTTCAGTCGACGCTCACGTCGGGCACGGAGGGAGTTCTTGCCCCGGGGTGGCCGAGCGGCGAACCGGGTCGCGCAGCCGCGCCACCGGCCTCTGCCCTGCCTGTCGCAGCGATATCCCGGCTTGCTGTGCTCGCCGCAAGCTCGGAGCCTCCGGGTCTCCGCCCGGAGTTCGAGGGTGCCGGCGCGCCCACCGGGCAGAGGGTGGCGCCCGCGGGCCCCCCACCAACGGCGTCGCCACGGAGACACCGTGGATCGCGCTACCCGGCTCCGCTGCGGCCCAACGCTGCCACCGAACGTCGCCATTCCCCCGTTCCCTTGGTTCCTCGCGCCCCGGCTGACAAGTTCCCCACGGGTTCGCCCGACCCGACCTGACCCGTGCAGGACAAGCCACACGTCGCCGTGACCGGAGCCCCCGCTCCCTGGAGCTCGGGAGCTCCGGAAGCGGTCTAGAAACCGCGGCCGCGGCAGGCGCACTCCAACGGGCCCGCCGTCTCGCCCGTCGCTCGGATGCGGAGAGGCCTCCTCCGAGGAGGACCGCGTGCATCGCCCGACCTCCAGGCGCGGCCGAGAGGAACCTGATGCCACCGACTCGTCCGATCGCGCCGAGGGCGCTCCATTGGGAGCGGCCCCGTCGGCACAGGAGGCTGAGATTCCGCCTGCAGGCGCACTCCTCGAGCCCCTCCAGGATCCCGAAGGGCTCCCCTCCCCCACCGGTCAAACTGGACGTCACCTCAACCGCCGCCCCACCCACCTCTCGGCCGCCCGCTGTCATGGGATCGGGCGAACGCCGGTGCCTTACCGCCGCCCCGGCCAGAGCCGGGCCCGGGCCCGCTGGTCCCACCGCCACGCCAACCCCGGTCGCAGAAGAGCTCCGGCGAGCACCTTGGAACCGCACCACCCTGTTGGCCCGTCCGCTCCCCCGCCGCAACGCCCTCCCGGAGCCACCGCAGGCCTGCGCCGTCACCCAACGGCCTCCGCCCTGATCGCGGGGCAGAGATGCCCCTCGCCCGCGAACCCGCCGCGGCTCGCCCTCGAGGCGCCCCCGCCCCTCAGGGCAGGCTGACAGAGCCCCGAACCCCTCCTTGCCCTCCGAGCTGCGGTCCCCGCGCCCCTCCCATTGGAGGGGCGCGAAGCCCGGGCCTGTCAGCCCTGGATGATGACCTCGGCCCCGCGGGGGAGGATCTCGAACAGCTCGTTCACGTCGTCGTTGCGCATGCGGATGCAGCCGAGGCTGACCTCACCGCCGACGCCCGAGGGGTCCGGGGTCCCGTGGATGCCGTAGGAGCTCTTCTGGCCGTCCTTCAGCAAAGCGAGCCAGCGGGTGCCGAGGGGGTTGTCCGGGTCCCCGTAGGAGAGCCCACGGGTGGAGTGCGCAGGATTCTCCAGCTTGTCCCCGATCGTGAACGTACCCAGGGGGGTCTCGTCGCCAGACCTACCGATCCCGCACTCCCAGACCCGCACCACCTCGTCGCCGTGCCGGTAGAGCACGGCGCGCGCGTCCAGGTCCACGATGACGTTCGCGCGATCCGTCGGGATCCGCAGCACGTCCCCGGGATGGTGGTAACGCCCGACGAGGCCGTTGGTGGCCTCGATCAGGCCCGTGCAGATCAGCAACCCGTCCCGCTCACGGAGCGCGCGCTTGCGGATGTCGGTCAGGTACTCGCCGGCGCTGACGGTGACATCGTAGGACGGCCAGTTACCCCCCTTCGCCAACCGGTGGTTGCCCTGGGCCTGCGCGAGCGACGCCCCCCAATCCTGGATGGCCGCTCGATGGGGCGCCCAGGGGGCCCGAAGCTCCATCTGAATGAGGTCGGACCAGGCCACGGCAGAGCGGCCATAGTCCCTAAGCTCCATCAGACTCCTCGCCTCATCTCCGAGGAGGATCATCTGCATGGACAGCGCGAGGGGCTCGATGCGCCCCGAGGACGCGACCCGCGGGACGGCACGGTTCCCAGGAGGATCGATCGCCGCGGCGAGCAGGGCCAGCTGGGTGCTGGAGACCCCCTCCTGCGTGCGGATGGCATCGAAGCGCTGCTGCGCCGCGTCCACCTTGCCGATGAGCGCCTCCCAGAAGCCACCGACGAGCTGCTGCCGGGCGGCTGGCATCTCCGTCCCCGCGCCCTCCGTCATGTAGGCGCCGAGGGCCGACGGCTCCTCGGTGATCCAGGCTTCCAGGAGGATCTGCGCAAGCTCCTCGGAGCCTGTATTCATCACGCCGAAGCCCAGAGCCCCGGTCGGCTCATCGGCGGCGCGCCGCGAGCCAGCGAAGCTCTCCGATGTGGGAGGGTCCGGACGCTGCAACGGAGCGGCCGGTTCGATCGGGCGCTCGACGGGCGCGGGCTCAGGCTCCATGGGTGCCTGCGCGTTCACGTCCGGAACGGTCGCCGGGACGGGGTCGGCAGGCGGAGGCGTGTAAGTCTCCGCACCCTCGGTGGGATTCCCGCCCTCCAGCTCGGCGTCGCCGGTGGTGCCCTCCTCGAGCTCGCCGGCGCGGACCTCCGCCACGTCAGCGGCGTCGACCTTGCTGCCCTCGGTGCTCAGTCCAATCCAGATCAGAATCGCCCCTAAGGCGACCACGACGAAACCTCTCACGGTCGGTTCCCCTCCAGCCGTTGATGAAAGCGGTGCGGTGTCACGGGCCAGCCCACTGCGGGCCGGCCTGCTTCGCACCCGATCCTACCGAGCCCGGGCGGCCCGTTCGAGGCTCCTCCACCGTCTGTGCCCCCGCGCGGCGATGAGCCGGGTGCGGCGATGAGCCCGGTGGCAGCGCCGCGGTCATCGCCAAGCACGCACCCGGCAAGGGGGGAAGCTCGGGGGGCCCCAGCACTGCCGTGCTCGAGATCGGCCCTGGAACCATCCGATTCCAAGGTGGGCCGGGCCCGACGTGATGCTTGTCACGTCCGCAACCGTTCGTGGCCCATGTGTCGATTATTCGGCTCCGGGGCTCATTGACGAGTTCACCTGCGGCGCCAGGGACACCCCCGAGCCACAAAAGTAGCACCGGGGGGTGGCCGTCACAACGCGCGACCTCAGGTCAAACTCGCGCGATCTCGATCGAGGCGGACATCCCGTCCACATCGAAGTCCTTGCCCCCGATCGGCGAGGAGCTCGCGTCCGGAGCCGCGCCCGTGGCCAGCACCTCGTCGGCGATCAAGGCCCAGTGGGTGCGCAGCGCCTCGGCCAGCATTCCGTCGCAGCCGACCTGAACCTCGATCCGGTCGTCGAGGTCCAGCTCCTGCTCCTTGCGCAGTCCCTGGATCCGATTCACGAGCTCCCGCGCGAGCCCCTCGAGGCGGAGCCCGTCGTCGAGGGTCACGTCCAGCGCGACCGTCACCCCGTCGAGGGTGTCGACCACGGTCCCCTCGCGGGAGGCCCGGTCCACGAGCAGCGTGCCCGCGTCGTACTCGAGCCCCTCCACCGCCGTGCTCTGAACGCTCCCACCGGCCACGACCGCCCCCAGCTGCTCGCCCGAGAGGCCCTCGATCTCCTGGCGGATCGCCCCGAGGTTCTTGCCGTAGCGCGGGCCGAGGACCTTGAGGTTCGGACGCGCGGAGTAGCTGACGAAGTCCGCCTCCTCCGACGAGACCCGCAGCTCCTTGACGTTGAGCTCGTCGCGCACGATCTCGGCCATGCGCTCGAGGGAGGCGCGGTCCTCCGCGTCAGCCATGACCACCGTCATGGACGGCAGGGGCTGACGGATCCTCACGTCGTGCTTGGCCCTCAGGCCTCGACCGAGGCTGACCGCGATCCGCGCGAGCCCCATGCGACGCTCGAGGCCCGCGTCCTGGAGCGAACTGTCCGCGACGGGGTAGTCCTCGAGGTGGACCGACTCTCGGCCCCCGTCGGACAGGTTGCCGTGGATCTCCTCGGTGATGAAGGGCACGAAGGGTGCGAGCACCTTGGAGAGCGTCAGAAGGACGTGATAGAGGGTCCGGTAGGCGTTCCCCTTGTCCTCGGCGTGGGCGTCAGAGGCGCCTCGCCAGAAGCGTCGCCGGCTGCGGCGGATGTACCAATTCGTGAGGTCGTCGATGAACTCCAGGAGCGCTGGCACGACCCGGAAGAGCTCGTAGCGCGCCATCCGGTCCTCCACGTCCGCGAGCAGGGTCTGCAGCCTCGAGAGCACCCAGGCGTCCAGCTCATTGACCTCCGTCGAGGGCGCCGTCCCGTCGGGCTCCCAGCCATCCACGTCCGCGTAGCGCGTCAGGAACGAGTAGGCGTTCCAGAGCGGCAACAGGACGCTGCGGACCTGCTCGCGCACGCCGTCCTCCGCGAAGCGCAGGGACTTGGCGTTCACCACCGGCGAGCTGGCGAGGTAGATCCGCAGCGCGTCGGCCCCGAGCTTCTCCAGCACGATGCTGGGGTCCGGGAAGTTCCGCTTGGACTTCGACATCTTCTCGCCGTCCTCGGCGAGCACGATGCCGTTCACGATCACGTTCTTGAACGCGGGGCGGCCGAAGAGCGCCGTGGAGAGGACGGTCAGGGTGTAGAACCAGCCGCGGGTCTGGTCGAGGCCCTCAGCGATGAAGTCCGCCGGGAGGTTCTGCTCGACGAGCTCCCGGTTCTCGAAGGGGTAGTGGTGCTCCGCGTAGGGCATGGAGCCCGACTCGAACCAGCAGTCGAAGACCTCGGGGACGCGGCGCATGGTGCCCCCCGCCGTCTTGGTCGAGGGGAAGGTCAGGTGGTCGATCCGATCGCGGTGAAGGTCGGTGACGGCGCCCTTCTCCAGGCCGCAGAGCTCCTCGAGCTGCTCGCGGCTGCTGACGCAGACCATGTCCGAGGGGTCCTCGTCGCAGCGCCAGATCGGGAGCGGGGTGCCCCAGAAGCGGTTCCGCGAGAGGTTCCAGTCCCGCGCCGACGCCAGCCAGTTGCCGAAGCGCCCGGTCCCGACCGCCTCCGGGACCCAATGGGTCTTTTGGTTGTTGGAGACCAGCTCATCGCGCATGGGCTCCACCTCCATGAACCAGGTGGAGAGCGCCATGTAGAGCAGCGGCGTGCCCGTCCGGTAGCAGTGCGGGTAGGGGTGGACGTAAGTGTCCTGGTCCACGACCGACCCCGCGGCGCGCAGGTGGGCGATGATGCCCTTGTCCGCGTCCTTGGCGAACTGGCCCTCGAAGTCGGGCACGTCTGGGCCGAAGTGCCCTGTGAGGGAGAGCGGGTTCACCAGCGGGAGGCCGTTCTCCTTCCCCGTCTGGAAGTCGTCCTCACCGAAGGCGGGCGCCTGGTGGACAATCCCGGTCCCGCTCGAGGTCTCGACGTAGTCCGCGGAGACCACGAAGAAGGCCCGACGTGCGTCCCCCTCGCCCTCCGCGTACTGCTCGAAGTAGGGCAGCAGCGGCCGGTACCGGCGGCCCACGAGCTCCGCTCCCGGGAGGCGACCGAGCTCCTCGGTCTCCCCCACCCGGCCGCGGGCCTGGTAGTCCGCGAGGCGGCTCGGCTCCGCGTAGGCGACCTCGCCCGTCTCGGACACCTTGAAGCGGACGTACTCGACCGTGGGGTTCACGGCGAGGGCGAGGTTGGACGGCAGCGTCCAGGGTGTGGTCGTCCACGCCCAGAGGCTCGCGTCCTCGTCCTCGAGCTTGAACCGGACGGTCAGGCTCGGGTCCTGGCGACGCTTGTGTCCGTCCTTCTTGGTGACGGGGTCTCGCTCCTGCGGCCCCTGCGCGACCTCGAAGTTGGAGAGCGGCGTCCCCAGCGCGGGAGACACGGGCTGAACCCGGTAGCCCTCGTAGATTCGACCGTCCTCCCAGAGGCGCGAGAAGACCCACCACACCGACTCCATGAAGTCCGCGTCCATGGTCTTGTAGCCGCGGTCGTGGTCGACCCAGCGCCCGAGCCGCCGGATGGACTGCCGCCACTCACCTGTGTACCGGAGGACGATGCCCCGGCAAGCCTCGTTGAAGCGCTCGATCCCCAACTCGTCGATGTCCGCCTTGGAGGCGAGCCCGAGCTCCTTCTGGGTCTCGTTCTCCACGGGCAGCCCGTGGCAGTCCCACCCCCAACGGCGCTCGACCCGCTTGCCCTTCATGGCCCAGTACCGGGGGACGATGTCCTTCAGGACGCTCGCCACGAAGTGGCCGTAGTGGGGCAGCCCGGTCGCGAACGGGGGGCCGTCGTAGAAGACGAAGCGGTCCTCCTCCGGGCGCTGCTCGACGCTCTTCTGGAAGGCGTCGGTGCTGTCCCAGTGCTCCAGGACGCGGGCCTCGAGGGCGGGGAAATCGACTTCAGGCCTGACGGGTCGCAGCTTCATGGCTGCGGCGGAGCATAACGACCCCGGGCCCGTGGGTCAGTTCTCGAAGCCCGGCACGCTCATCTCACGCATGAGCTTGCGCCCGACCTCCATGAAGTCGTCGCGCTGTCCCTCCCGGACGCGGCCCCGCAGGGCCCCCTCCATCTGGCTCATGGCAGCGACCAGCCGCTGGACGAGCACGGAGTCGTGGTCCTCACCGCGCATCTTCTCGAGGACCGCGCTCTGGGGTTCGTCTCCGCGGAAGATCCGCTTGTAGGCCCCGCGGAGCGCCATCTGGTCCTCCTCCTCGACGCCGCCACGGGCGAGGCCCACGGCGTTGACGCCCCGGACCCGGCCCTCGTGCCCCTCGATGATCATGTAGGGCGGCACGTCCCGGGCGAGGCGCGTCATCCCCGCCAGGAAGGCGAACTCACCGATCGAGACGAAGTGCACGATGCCGCACATCCCGGAGAGGTTGGCGTTCCGGCCGACCTTGACGTGGCCCGCCAGCCCGGTGCTGTTCGAGAGGACGATGTTGTCCTCCAGCTCGCAGTCGTGGGCCACGTGACAGCAGGCCATGATCAGGTTGTCCGAGCCGACCCGCGTCACGCCGCCGCCCTTGACGGTCCCGCGGTTGATGCTGACGAACTCCCGGATCGTGTTCCGGTCGCCGATCTCGAGCATCGTGGGCTCCCCGCGGTACGACAGGTCCTGGGGCGCCGCGCCGAGGCTCGCCTGGCCGACGATGACGTTGTCCTCGCCGATGGTGGTGTGTCCGTCGACCACGACCAGCGGGCCGATCCGCGTGCGGTCACCGATCCGCACGTTGGGGCCGACGATGGCCGAGGGGCCGATCACGACGTCGTCGCCGAGCTCGGCGCCGTCCGCGATCTGAGCGGTGGGGTGAATCTGCTGAGACATGGGCTGTGACGACTCTCCGTCAGGCCTCCAGCATGGTGAACATGAGCTCGGCCTCGCAGACGGGCCTTCCCGCCACGGAGCCTGAGCCGCGGACCTTGATCGTGTCCCCCTTGATCCGGACCGTCTCCACCTCGAGGCGGAGCTGGTCCCCCGGGGTCACCCCACCCCGCAGCTTGACCTTGTCCATGGACCACAGGACGGCGAGCTTGCCGCTGAACTCGAGCTTGCGCAGGAGCAGCATCCCGGAGAGCTGGGCCATCGCCTCGAGCTGGAGGACGCCGGGCATGAGCGGGATGTCAGGGAAGTGCCCCTGGAAGAACGGCTCGTTGATCGTGACGTTCTTGATGCCGACCGCGCGCTGGAACCCCTGGACCTCGATCACCCGGTCGATCAACAGGAACGGATAGCGGTGCGGGAGCTGCTCGAGGATGCGTCGGATGTCCATTCCCGACTCGCGCTCCACGAGCCCGCTGGTCTCCTTGGCCTCGATGATGGCGAGGAGCCGTCGGACGAGCTCCGCGTTGGTGGCGTGGCCGCTCCGGGTCGCGATGACGTGGGCGATCAGGTCCGAGCCCAGCAGGGAGAGGTCCCCCACGAGATCGAGCATCTTGTGCCGCACCGGCTCGCCGACCATGCGGAGCTCGGTGTCCGGGTCGCCCAGCACCACGGTGTTGTCCCGCGTCGCGCCCTTCCCGAGGCCCGCCGCCTGGAGCGCCTCGACCTCGGAGGCGAGGCAGAAGGTCCGGGCCGAGGCGATCTCCGACTTGAAGGTCTCGGAGTCGATGTCGAACTGATAGCTGCCCGAGTCCACGCCCGGCTCCTCGAAGGAGGCCACGTACTGGAGGGTGAGGACGTCCTTGTCCGTCGGGAGCGCCACAAGGGTCGCGTTCCCATCTCGCACGAAGACAGGCTCCTCCAGCCGGAAGACCTTCGCCTCGGGCTTCTGCTCCACGAGCCCGCCGCTCTCCAGCAGCTCGACGAACGGCATGGCGCTGCCGTCCACGCCGGGGAACTCGGACCCGGACATCTCCACGCGGAGGTTGTCCACGCCGAGGCCCTTGCAGGCCGCGAGGAAGTGCTCGACGGTCTCGACCTCGACCCGATCCCGTACGAGGCGCGTCCGGCGGTCCTTGGGCGACTGGTTCCCGATGAGCGCCGGCACCGAGGGCGCGTCCTCGATGTCCGTCCGCACGAATTCGATCCCGTGGTCGGGCGGCGCCGGCGCCACCCGGACCCGGGTCTCCTCCCCTGTATGCAGCCCGACGCCGGTCACCTCGACCGGAGTACGGAGCGTGTGCTGCCTGCGACTCATGAGCTCTGGATCTCCTCGGGGGGAGTGTCGTCGATGTCAGCCCCCGGTGCACCCTCACCTGCCGATTCCAGTCTCGCCAGGGCGGATTCGAGCCTCGCCCTGAGCCCCTTGACCTCGCTGCGGAGCTCCTCGACCTCCCTCGGGATGCGCTCGGCACGGGCGATGGCGCGCAGGCGCGACCGCCGGGGCCCTGCGGGATATCCATAGAACTTGCCACCGGCGGGGAGGTCCTTGGTCACGCCGGACTTGGCTGCGACCTGGACGCCGTCGCCGATAGAAAGGTGACCGGCCACCCCCACCTGCCCAGCGAGGATGACCCCGTCGCCGATCGAAGTGGAGCCAGCGATGCCGACCTGCGCCAGCAGCAGGGTGTGCTTACCCACATTGGCGTTGTGCCCCACGTGGACGAGGTTGTCGACCCGGCAGCCCTCCTCGAGGACCGTGGACCCGAAGCGCGCGCAGTCAATGGCCACCCCCGCGCCGATCTCGACATCGTCGCCAAGGACGACGTTTCCCATCTGGGGGGTCTTGGCCCACCGGGTCCCGTCGAACCGGAACCCGAAGCCGTCGGAGCCGAGCACGGTGCCGCCGTGGACCACGCAGCGCTCCCCGATCTTCGTGTAGGGATAGAGCACGACGTTGGCGTAGAGCTCGGTGCCCTTGCCCACCTCGGAGCGTGCGCCCACGCGGACTCCTGCGTGGAGCACGACCTCACGGCCGATGACGGCGCCGGGGCCGATGCTCACCAGAGGTCCGACCCGCACGCCCTCCCCGAGCTCGGCGCTGGGGTCGACAACCGCGCTGGGGTCGACCCCGACCGGGATGGGCGGGACCTTCGGGGCGAAGGCGAGGACGACCTTGGTGAAGGCCTTCTCGGGGTCGTCACACCGGAGGATCGCAAGGTCCTGCCGCTCGACGACCGCGTCACGGGATAGCACGACCGCGCTGGCGGAGGTCGTCTCAACCTGTGAGGCGTAGGAGGCCTGGGTGAGGAAAGAGATCTGCCCCTCGCCTGCGTCCGCCAGCCCGCAGGGGCCGGTGATCTCCACGGAGCCGTCCCCTTCCAGCTCGGCGCCACACAGCGCGGCGATTTCGTCCAGGGTACGTGCACTCATGAGACGCGGGGTCAGGGCTGGGCTCCGGGCGCCTGGGGCGGGGCCTCGGGGCGCAGAGGTTGCCCCCCAGGGCCCGACAAGTCAAACCGGCCCGCCTCGGGATCGGGACGGCGCTCAACGGAGCGTCAGGCTGAATGCGAAGGTCTGGCGTTCGTCCTGGGCCTCGGAGGCGATCGGCCAGCCGAAGCTGAAGGTGACGGGGAAGGGCTCGATCATCCCCAGGGCGAAGCCGGCGGAGACCCGAGTCTCGTCGAAGTCCACCTGGTAGGCCTCCGGGTCGAGGACGCCGGCGTCCACGAAGAGCGACCCGCGGAACAGCTCCCTGGTACGTGACGTCCCGGGCACAGGCTGCGTGTAGAGCGGCACCCGGTACTCCGCCGTCGCCCGCAGGAAGGTCTCACCCCCCAGGGGGTACGCGCCCTCGTAGGGGCCGACGCCCCGGAAGCGGAACCCTCGGCCGAACCTGGAGCCACCGAAGAAGAAGCGCTCCCCGTAGTTCACGCTGCCCTCTTCCTCGTCGAAGGGCACGGCCAGCCCGCCCCCGAGCCCCAGATAGACCCCGGGCGCCGCGGACTCCGAGTCACTCGACAGGTGGAAGTACCTGTCGAAGGAGGCCTCCGACTTCCAGAGGTTGGCGTCGCTGCCGAGCCCCCTCATGTAGAGCGAGTTCGTCCAGCGAGTCGACCAGCCGGACCGCGGCAGGCGTCGGTTGTCCAGGAAGTTGGCGCTGACGGAACCGGTCAGGCCGACGTAGTCCTCGGTGCCCTCGGAGTCGACGAGGGTCCGGGGCAGCTCGACCTGCCGGTCGAGGTCATCGGTGCGGATCGACTGGGTCCGGAAGCCGACGCTCGCCTGGTAATCCCCCTGCCCGAAGGCCCGGGTGAGCGCGGCACGGAAGAACCGCTTGTTCTCATCGTGCGACCGGAAGACCCGGTCCCGGGCCTGGACCTCGAAGAGAAGCCCCAGCGGGTCGAAGTAGCGCTGCAAGAAGTCCGGGTGGGAATAGAACACGCGCCAGTAGCTCACCTCGGAGCCCGGCGAGAGGTCGATGCCGAACGTCTCATCGTTACCGGTGAAGGCCTCCTTGCGATAGACCTCGCCGAAGGTGTCCAGGGCACTCGACGGCAGGTTCTTGGCGTCGAAGTTGTTCACCTGAAGAGAGATGATCCCGACGAGCCCCTGGTCGCTGGCGACGCCTCCCGAGAAGTTGGCGTTGATGGTCCGGCCCTCCTTCACACTCACCACCGCGTCCACGAGGTCGGGCTCACCCTCCACCGGCCGGTAGCGGAGCGAGGGCGGCGGGTGGGTGCCCTGGGCGTACTGGTCATCGAAGTACCCGGTGGCCCTCACCCTTCGCAGGCCGTCGCGGAGCTCCTTGGAGTCGACGCGCTCGCCTTCCAGCTGGGCGAAGCGGCGCCGAATCACGTGGTCCTTCGTGGTCTCGTTGCCCTCGACCTCGAAGAAGCGCAGGAAGAAGCGGCGGCCTTCCTGGATCCGATACGTGACTGCGACGGTCTTGTTCTCCACGTCGTACACGAGCTCCGGCGCGAGGAACGCCCAGCCGGCTGTTCGGGTGGGATCGTCGAAGGAGCCCGCGTCGATGTGGCCTTCCTCTCCGTACCGGTCCCTCATGGACTGGGCGTCCAGAGCGACCCGCACGGCCTCGTAGGTGACCCCGGGCTCTAGGGAGAGGAGCGAGCGAAGCTCCTCCTCCGGGAGGCTCAGCTCCACCTCCCGAAACTCCGCCTCCTTGCGCCCGCCGGGGGTCAGCTCGACCATCTCCTTCTCGAAGGCCTTGAGGCTCACCGAGGACACGGTGTACGGCTCGCCCTCGTCGATCCGGAAGGTCACCTTGACCCCGCTGCGATCCTCATTGAAGTCCAGGTCGTACCCGATGACGGCGTCGAGGTAGCCCCGGCCGCGGTAGACCTCGGACATCGCCACCACGTCCTCCTCGACCACCTGCTCCACGAAGCGGTGCCCCCACCACGCGAAGAGCCCGCGCCCCTTCGTGCCGAGGGAGGCGGACTTCTGAAGGCTCTGCTTCCAGAACAGGAAGCCGATCTCGGGGATCGACTCGTTGCCCAGGACCTGGACATCCTTCACGTAGACCTTCGGACCCTCGCGGATCTCGAAGATGATCTCCTGGTAGCGCACCCCGCCATCGCCGCTGAAGCGCGGCTCGACCTCGACGAAGTAGTAGCCCTGGCGGAGGTAGGCCGTTCGGATCCGCTCCGCGATCTTCTCCGCCTCGTCCACGTAGACCTCGACGCGGTCGTCAAGCTGGGCCCACTCGCGGAGGCGCTTCACGTCGAAGTTGTTGTTCCCGACAAAGCGGGGGTCGAGGTCAACCGGCGACTCGATGAACTTCAGGCGGACGCGCACTCCACCCTCGACCTCCTGGAACAGGTACCCGCCCTGGGCGACCAGGATCCGGAAGTCACTCCAGAGGCGCTTCTGGGCCGCGGAGATCGAGCTCGGGATCGGCTGCCCCACCTCGATTCCGAGCAGGCGCACCACCTGGTCCGCGTCATGGGCGGTCAAGCCGGACACCGTGACGTCCATGACCAGCGGGCGATCCCCCCCAAGTTGCAGGCCCATGGGTGGCCCACTCTGCTGCCGCGCGGGGGTCGGGCTCGCCAAAGCGAGCGCCCCGAGAGCGATCAGGGTGAGGAGTTGGACGAGGCGCACGGTGGTCCTGCTTTGGGCTCCCGAAGACCGCCCCGGAGGAAGGGCCGGGCGGAGGGGGCTGGGAGCGTACAAAGCCAGCGCCCGGGATGGCTACAGCCCAGTGATGGGCTCTGCCATCGAGGGCTCGCGGTTGGAGAATCGCAGCATCGCCCCCTGGAACTGGAGTTCCACCGTGCCCGTGGCGCCGTTCCTGTGCTTGACGATCAGGACCTCGGCCTTGCCCTTGTTCTCGTCGATCGGGAAGTAGTACTCCGGCCGATAGAGCATGGCGACGACGTCGGCGTCCTGCTCGATCGAGCCCGACTCCCGCAGGTCCGAGAGCTGCGGACGCTTCTCTTCCCGCGACTCGACGCTCCGGGACAGCTGCGCGAGCGTGATCAGGGGGATCTCCAGCTCCCGGGCCAGCTCCTTGAGCGAACGAGAGATCATGCTGATCTCCTGCTGGCGGCTCTCGGCCTTGGCCGAGAGGAGCTGGAGGTAGTCGATCACGATCATGTCGAGGCCGTGCTCGGCCTTGAGGCGGCGCGCGCGGCTCCGGAGAGCCATGATCGACAGGCCGGGGGTGTCGTCGATGAAGAGGCGCGCCCCCTTCAGCGCCCCCGCAGCCTCCACCAGGTCCGCGTACTCGCGGTCATGCAGCCGCCCGGAGCGGAGCCGGTGAGCCTCCACCTGAGCGCGCGCCACGAGCATCCGCTGGACGATGGAGGCGCGGCCCATCTCGAGGCTGAAGAAGAGAACGGAGGGCGCATACCCAAGGCTGTCGGCCACGTGGGTCGCCGCGTGGTCCATCAGGTTCAGCACGAAGGCTGTCTTCCCCATGGCCGGACGGGCCGCGATGACGGTCATCTCACCGGGGTTGAAGCCGCCGAGCATCTCGTCCAGGTCGTAGAAGCCGCTGGGGATGCCCGTGAACTCCCCGCGCTCGCGCTGGGCCTCGAGGCCGTGGAAGACCTCATCGAGGATCGAGCTCACCCCGGCCGCGCCCCGGGTCTCGCCGCTGGCGGCGACGCTGAAGATCGCCGACTCCGACTCGTCGATCAGAGTCTGGACCTCGTCGCGATCGGGCGGCGTCTCCATGGCCTTGGCCACGATCTCGTTGGAGGCCTCGATGAGGCCACGGAGCTTGGCCGTCTCGGCCACGAGCGACGCGTGGTGCTTGACGTGCGCGGACGTGCTCACGGAGCTCGCGACGTCGCCAAGGTACGAGATCCCCCCAACCTCACCGAGCTTGCGGGTGGCCCGCAGGGTCGAGGTGAGCGTGACGCCATCGACCACCTGGCCGCGGGCGTCCACGTCGATCATCGTCTCGTAGAGCAGGCGGTGGCGCCGCTCGAAGAAGTCCGCAGGCCTGCAGATCTCCGAGACCTCCACCAGCCGGTCCGGGCTCATCATGAGCGCGCCCAGCACGCTGCGCTCGGCCCCGAGATCGTGGGGCACCACCCGGTTGCCGCTCGAGGGCCTGCCTCCAGACGACTCGCGTCCGCGCTCGCGTGGGAGATCGAACGAAGGCAGGTCGTCCGAGGAACCAGGACCTGGACCAGCCATCGGCGCTGACGCGGCGACCGGAACCTCGGCCGGGGGCGACGACTCCTGCAGTGAAGGCGCAGCCTCGGTCACGGCGGGCGCCACCGGCGGCTCGGGCTCGGTCGGCGGGAGCTCTGCGCCCTCGGGGCCCGAGTGGATCTCCGCCGCGTCGAAGCCGGCTGCAGGTTCCTCACCCTCGGTGAAACCGTCGCCCTCCACGGAGGCGGGCGCGGGATCCCAACCGTCCTCGCTGTCCCAGTCCGCTGCCCCTGCGGGGTCGCCTCCCCCAGGCGCCGGCGCGCCGTCGGAGGACCAGCGGCCTGGCGTGAACCCGCTCCCGGCGAACGCGTCGCCATGCTCGGGCAGGTCGTCCTCGCCGAGCTTCGGGTCGGGCCCGCTCCCCTCTTCCGGTCCAGGTCCCATGCCGCTCTGCTCGTCGTGCTGTTTCAAGGTGACGGCCCGCCGCCGCGCGCGCGAGCTTGCCTGGAGGATAACGAGCGGAGCCCGGGGAGGCGTCCCCCCGGGCTCCACTGTTCTGTCGTTCGCGTGCCCCGCCCCCTCGGGCCGCCCTCACGGGCGCCCCGGGGCGGGGATCACGGGCGGTCAGTCGTCCGACGGCGGGCCGCCGGGGCCCTCCGCGCTGGCCTCGGCGTCGAGCGCGGCCTCGGCGGCCGCCTCGGCCTCGAGGGCCTCCTTCGACTTGCCTTCGGCCTCGACGTCCACGACGACCTCACCGAACTCGTCGTCCTTCACGTGGATCTTCACCCTGTGCTGACCGACGGTCTTGATCGGCGCGTCCAGCCGGACGTCCTTCTCCGCGAGGGTCACGCCCTGCTCGCCAGCGAGCTCGACGATCTTCGCGCTGTTGACCGACCCGTACAGGTTGCCGTTGGGGTCCGACTTCATGGTGATCTTGAACTCGAGCCCCTGAAGGCGTCCGACGAGCTCGGAGATCTCTTGGAGGCGGAGAGCCTCCGCCTCCCGCACCTTGGCGGCGCGGCGGGCGATCTGACGCTTGGCATCTTCCGTGGCGGGGATACCGAGGCGCTTGGGGTAGAGGTAGTTCCGGGCGTAGCCCGGCTTGACCTTGACCACGTCACCGACGAGGCCGAGGTGTTTCACGCTCTGTTGCAGTAGGACTTCGACGTCACTCATAACTGTGCTCCTTTCGTCGGATCGACGATCAGCCCACGAAGGGGAGAAGTCCGACGTGACGTGCACGCTTGATGGCCGACTTGAGCTGCTTCTGGCACTGCGTGCAGAAGCCCGTCCGGCGTCGAGAGAGGATCTGGCCCTGGGGGGTCAGGAACTTCTCGAGGTACTCGGTGCTCTTGTAATCGATGACGGGATCGTCGCAGTTCTTCGATCCGATCATGGTCTTGACGCGTCGCTTCATGGGATCAGCCCTCCCTCACGGGGTCAGGAGCCGTGGCGGAAGCCTCAGCGGGAATATCCACCGGGATGTCGACGTCCGTGGCGGAGTCGGTCTCGTCTTCCTCGGGAATCTCGATCAGGTCGTCATCGGGCGGCTCGGGCACGGTGTACTCCGCGCCGTCCTCCTCGGCGGCGAGCTTGCGCTCGTCCTCGGGGGTCTCCTCCACCCGGACCATCAGGTACCGGAGCACGGACTCGTTGAGCTCGAGGTCCCGGAGGAACCCCGGGATCTTGTCGCCCGGCATGTCGTGGTAGGCGAGGTAGAACGTCGCGCGGTTCTTGCGCTTCATGGGGTAGGCGAGCCTGCGCTCGTCCCACCGACGGCAGCAGTCGAGGCTGCCGTCGTACTTCGCGACCGTGTCGGTCACGATGGCTTTCGCCTTCTTCCAGTCCTGTCGCACGACATCGTTGTCGAGCAGGACCATGGTCTCGTAAGTCTGAGTCAAGGGTCTTCTCCGGGGTTAGGTGACGTCGTGCGCGATCAGAGATCACGCTGGTTCCAGCGGCTGTGGAACCGCGTCATGACATCGGCGAACGCCTCGCCTTCGAGCCAGGCCTCGATGGCCTCGGTCGCTTCCGCGATCGAGACCTCGATCTCCTGCCTCTCCGGTCCGGAGAACGCACTCAGCACATGACGCGCCGCGTCGGTGCCCGCACGACCGATCCCGACCCTGAGTCGAGAAAACCTGTCGGTCGCCAGGCGGTGGATGATGGAACGCATCCCGTTCTGCCCCCCGTGTCCCCCATGCGGGCGGAGACGGAGCTTCCCCACGTCGAGGTCCATGTCGTCATAGACCACGAGGATGGAGTCCGGTGAGGGCTGAGCGGGCCCGTCCCTGTCCCCCTCGGCGGCCTCGTCCCCGGGATCGGGCGCCGGAGCCTGGGCGGGGAGTTCCCCGCGCCGGGCCAGCCAGCGCGCTACCGGGGCGACGATGTCACCGGAGCGGTTCATGAACGTTCCGGGCTTGAGGAGGAACGCCTCCCCGCCATCGGCGGAGCAGCGGGCCCACTCGAAGCCGCGGGGGCCCGTCCAGCCATCAAGGCGAGACGGTCCGCGAAAGAGCGATCCGCGCTTCTCCGCCAGGTGATCGAGCACGGCGAACCCGACGTTGTGTCGGGTGCCGTCGTACTCGGCACCGGGGTTTCCAAGGCCAACAACCAGTCTTGCCATCGTGAGTTCGATCGCGGGGGACGCGGTGGTCAGCCCGGGGAGGGCGCGGGGGTCCGCTCCCGGGAGGTCCCGGAAGCGGCGAAAGAGCGTAGCGGCGGCCGGGAGGGTCCGGAAGCCCCGCCGCGCCAGAAGGCTGCAGCGGGCGCGTGGATCCCACCCCGGCGCCGCGGGGGGACGGGTCAGTCGGCGGTCGCCTCGCCTTCCCCTTCGGCGGCCTCGGCGGCCTCGTCAGGCTCGGGGGCGGCAGCCCTCATCTCGCTGATGACGGCGATCTCGGTGTCCGGATCCAGCACGAGGTCGATCCCCTCGGGCATCTGGACGTCGGAGGCCTTCACGTGGGTCCCCGGCTCGAGGCCGTCCACCGACACCTTGATGGCGTCCGGGATCAGCGACGGGATGCAGGAGATCGTCACCGTGTCGAGGTCGTGGTTGAGGATGCCGGCCGGGGTGCCGGTGAAGGCCAGCGGGACGCTGGACTCGGTCTTCTGGCCGCGGATCACTCGCTTGAACTCCACGTGGAGCAGGGTGTCTCCCAGGGCATCCCACTGGAGTTCACGCACGATGGCGGACTCGGTCTTCCCGTCCAACATGAGGTCGAACAGGTGGGCGTGGGCGCGGCGGGCCGCGTGGAACTCCGCCTCGTCGAAGTGGAGGTCGACGTGGGGGTGGTCGCTATCGGCCTGGAGGCTCGCGATGGCGCGCCCCATGGCGCGGAGGCGGCGGGAGGCGCGGCTGCCGAGGGACTCTCGGATCGCGCAGTCGATCTTGGCGTCGGTCATGTGGTGTTCCTGGGTGGTTCGTCGCCCCCCGGGACCGCCGGGCGGAGCCCGAACCGGAGTGGCGCACAGGATTTGGAGGCCAAGAGAATAGTCAGCCCCATGCCCCGCCGGGGGCCCTGTCCCGCCAGAAATATGGCGCCGTCCGTCCGCCCCCCCCTCTCGGGGGCCAGCGGGCGTCGCCCCAGGGTGGGGACAGCCCGGCGGGGTGGGCCCCGCCGCGGGGGCCCCGCGTCCGCTCGAGCCACCCCGGCGGGCAGCCCGGCGGCGACGCCCCGGGATCACTCGAACCCTGGGATCACTCGAAGAGGGAGCTGACCGATTCGGAGGTGTGGATGCTCCGGATCGTCTGGGCCACGAGGGGTGCGATGCTGCACACCTTCAGCTTCTTCGGCCGCTTCTCCCCCTGGGGGATCGAGTCCGTGACGAGGATCGCGTCCACGGGCGCCGCGTCCAGCCGGTCCACGGCGGGACCGCAGAAGACGGCGTGGCTGACGGCGATGACGATCGCCTTCGCGCCCTTGGTCTTGAGGATCGCGGCGGCCTGGGTGATGGAGCCACCGGTGGAGATCATGTCATCCACGATCACACAGTTGCGCCCCTCCACCTCACCGATGACGTGCTCGATCATCGTCTCCGAGCCGGAGATCCGTCGCTTGTCGACGATCGCGAGGTCCGCGTTGAGGCGCTTGGCGTAGGCCCGCGCCATCTTGGTGCCCCCCACGTCCGGGGTCACCACGACAGGGTTGTCGAGCCCCATGGCCTCGACCTCGTCGAGCAACACCGGGCGCGCGTAGAGGTGGTCGACGGGGATGTCGTAGAAGCCCTGGATCTGCGCCGCGTGCATGTCGAGGGTGACCAAGCGGTCGGCGCCGCAGGCCACCAGGGTGTTCGCGACGACCTTGGCGCTGATCGGGACGCGCCCCTCGTCCTTCCGATCCTTCCGGGCGTAGCCGTAGTAGGGCATGACCGCCGTGATCCGCCCGGCGCTCGCGCGCCGGAGCGTGTCCAAGAGGAGGAGCAGCTCGACCCAGTTCTCGTTGACCGGTGGGCAGGTCGGCTGCAGCACGAAGACGTCTCGCCCGCGGATGTCCTCGTCGAGCTTGATGTCGACCTCGCCGTCGGTGAAGCGCGCCACCCGGGCTGAGGCCAGGGGTTGGTCGAGGTTCTCCGAGATCGCCTTCGACAGCTCGACGTGGGCGTTCCCCGAGATGAGGGTGATGTCACCGTAGGCGCTGCTCATTGGACGGGGCCGCGACGGGGCGGCGAAGGTCTGGGTCTTGGGGTCTTGGGGGGGGGAAGATCGGAGCAGGGGGCTCTCGACGTGATGCCGCGGGCGGAGGGGGGAGGGCCCGCGATCTTGGGGTCAACTCTTCGGATAGAGCTTACGGGCCGGCATCCCGACCCACGTCTCCCCTTCTCGCATCTCCGCCGAGCGGGTGATCACCGCGCCGGCACCGGTGGTCGCGCCCGGGGGCACCTCGTTGGGCGCCACGACGATGGACCCGCTGCCGATGAAGGCGCCGTCCCCCACCGTGGTCGGGTGCTTCTTCTTACCGTCGTAGTTCGCGAAGATCGTCCCGGCGCCGATGTTGGCCTTGGCGCCGATGCGGGTGTCCCCGAGGTAGCTGAGGTGCTTGGCCTTGGAGCCGCTCCCGAGGGTCGAGTTCTTCATCTCGGTGAAGTTGCCCACCTCGGCGGTATCCTCGAGCACCGCTCCGGCCCGCAGGTGGGTGAACGGGCCCACCTCGCATCCCTCTCCGACCTTGACGCCGGATCGGATCACGGTGCAGGGCAGGATCTCGGTCCCGCAGCCGATCTCCACGCCGTGATCGATGAAGGTGGTGGCCGGGTCCATGATCCGCACGCCGGCGGCCATGTGCTGCTCCAAGATCCGCATTTGGACCTGCCAGCGCACCTCGGCGAGCTGACCGAGATCGTTGACCCCCTGTGCCTCGCCCGCGTCCTCGAGGACCAGCGGCAGCACGGGACGCCCGCCGGCGTCGGCCATCCCGACCAGGTCGGTGATGTAGTACTCGCCCTGGGCGTTGTTGTTGTCCAGCCGCCCCAGGTCTCCGTCGAGGGTCCCCCGGTCGAAGCAATAGACCCCGAGGTTGGTCTCGTTGACCATCCGCTCCTCTTCCGAGGCGTCCTTGTGCTCGACGATCCGCTCGAAGGAGCCGTCCTCCCGGCGGATGATCCGGCCGTACCCCGTGGGGTCGTCGATGATGGCCGTCAGGATGGAGACCGCGCCGGGCGCCCCGGCGCCCATCTGCGCGTCCACCAGGGACTGCATGCTCTCGGTGGAGAGCAGGGGCATGTCGCCGTAGGTCACGACGACCCGCTCGGTGTCCCCGAGGGCCGGCGCCGCCACCTGCAGCGCGTGACCGGTGCCCAGCTGGGGCTCCTGGAGGACGAACTGCAGGTCCACACCCGGGAGCTCGCGGCGCGCGGCGGCCTCGACCTCGGCCGCCCCGTGCCCCACCACCACGACGATGCGGTCGGGGGACAGCCCCTCGGCCGCCCCGAGCACCCAGCCGAGCATGGACCGCCCGCAAAGCTCATGGAGACACTTGGGGGTCTCGCTCTTCATGCGCGTGCCCTTGCCTGCGGCGAGGATCACGACGGTGGTTCCGGAGGTCATCGGGGTCCCTGGGGGCGGGGAAAACGAGCAGGTGGACTCTCGGCGGGGGCCGGTCCCGGGGTCCACACAGGATCCTTGGGCGCGGCCGACGAGCGGTAGGGCCTCATGATGCTGGGCAAGGAAGGTGCGTCAAGGCGCACAGCGTCCAATCGGAGACTTCCCCCCGGCACGTGCCGCCGGATAGGGTCCGCCCATGGCCTCCCCCCTCCAGGTGAAACGACGGCTCTCCCTCCTCATCGGCTGGGCAGCCGACCGCCGCGTCCCCAGCATGCTCCGCGGACCGCTCTACAGGGGCTACGCCGCCTTCACCGGCGCGGACCTGGGAGAGATGCGAGGCCGCCCCCAGGACTACCCTAGCCTCGGCGCGTTCTTCGTCCGGAGGCTGAAGGATGGCGCGCGGACGGTCAGCGACGACCCGGCCCAGCTGCCCTCCCCCGTGGATTGCATGGTCCAGGCCAGCTCCCCCGTGACGAACGGCATGGTGCTGGAGGCGAAGGAGCGCCGCTACCCGATCCGAACCCTCCTCGCGGGCGTGGGCGAGGACGTGGACCTCGACGGCGGGCACCAGTTCACCCTCTACCTGGGCCCCAAGGACTACCACCGGATCCACTGTCCCCTGGATGCCGAGCTCACGGAGGTCGTCCACGTCCCCGGGGATCGGCACAGCGTCCAGCCGAGCGTCCTCGAGCGCCGCCGGGTCCTCCCGGTCAACGAGCGCGTCGTCTGCCGTCTCGAGTCGGCCCAGGGGACGTTCTTCATGGTCCTGGTGGGCGCGGTGGTCGTCGGGCGCATCCGCGTGGTCGGCGTCGACCCCCTCCACCGCGGCCCGGTCGAGCCCGCGCGCGCGTTCAGCCGGGGAGAGGAGTTCGGCCGCTTCGAGATGGGCTCGACCGTCGTGCTGGTGACCCCGCCCGGCTTCCACGCCCCCACCGCGGACCTTGGGGCCACCGTCCGGATGGGCGAACCCATCGCGGACCTCTCCGCGGACCAGCCCTGATGCGCCCCCCCATGCCTCCCGCCCTGGTTCGGCTCGCCGTGGCAGTGGTCCGGTTCCTCCCCGAGGAGCTCGACGCGTTCGCGGCGATGGCCGGTCCCCGGCCACTGGAGCGAGCGGAGAAGGAGGCCATCCTTCAGTGTCACCTGTTCTGCGGCTTCCCCAGGACCATCGCGGCGCTGGACCACCTGCATGGCGCAGGGATCCAGGCGGGGGCCGCGGGTCCCGCCGGCTCCCCCGGGGCGGGGAGGGAGCTCTTCGACCGCATCTACGGGGACGGCGCGGACGGCGTCCGCGACCACCTGCGGTCCCTCGACTCCGACCTCGCGGACCTGGTGGCTGGACACGCCTACGGCTCCGTGCTCTCCCGAGACGGCCTCGACGCCCGGGATCGAGAGCTCCTCGCCGTGGTGATGCTCGCGGCCACCGGCCACGACCGCCAGCTGGCGAGCCACGCGCGCGGGGCCATCCGGTGCGGGGCCGAGCCCCAGGAGGTCACGGCAGCTCTGGACGCCGTCGAGGACCTGGTGCCCTCCGCCCGCATGCAGCGGGCCCGGGACGTCACCGCGCGCTTCACCCGCGCCGACTGATGGGCGCCGACCGTGGGGACCACCCGGGGGTCCCTCAGCGCCTGGCCCGCCGGGTCCCGCGCAGCTCGGCGTCGAGGAGCGTCATGGGCTTGGCCGACCTCAGGCGGACCACGTCCTCCGCCCCGGCGGCCTTCTCGAGGAAGCGAGGGAAGTCGAGGACCTCCCCGTTCACGCTGGCCCGCTCCAGGGAAGAGGGCCCGAGCTCCAGCTCGATCGTCGCCACCTCTCCGTCGGTGAGCCCCTTGAAGGGTCGCTCCCGGAAGGTCCCGGGCAGCTCGGCGGCCCCGTCCTCCACGTGACGTAGCAGCGCGCCCAGGTCCCCGGATCCGAACCATGCCCGGGGCTGGAAGGGATCGCAGGCGAGCAGCAGGTGATACCCCCTGACCGACACCGCCACCAGGTGCCCCTCGGGTCGATGATCCCCGGGTCGCAGCCGCAATCGGATGAGGACGGGCTTCTCGAGGTTCAGGGGGGCGAGGAGCGCGAGGTGCGGCCCCCTGGATGTCCCCGTGAAGTCGGACCGCTGCTCCAGCTCCGTGAGGAGGGCGAGCCCTTCCGGGCGCAGGGCCCAGCGCCCAGGGCTCCAGGCCCCGAGCCTCTCCGGGCCCCCGGGAAGGGGCCTCGTGGCGCCGAGCTCTCGCGCCGTGCCGCCGTCCTCCACCAGGTCCCAGACGAGCCGAACCTGGCGTCCTACCGAGGCCTGGTTGGGCACGCCGAAGGCCTGGTCCACCCCGGGGAGCGGCGCCGAGCCCGGCAGCGCCTCGCTCCGGTCCAGGGGAACCGAGGTCGTCCCGCGCCGGTCGGGGCGCTCCTCGGCGAAGCGGCGTACCCGCCGCTCGAGGTCCGCGGGCAGCAGCTCGTCGCTCGAGTGGTCCTGGAGCCGGATCCGTCGCCGCGCCGCCTCCGCGTCCCCCTCCGCGGCCAGGAACGCCGCCGCCGCCAGCTGGTCCACCGGGGACAGGCGGTCTGGATCCAACAGCCCGGCGAGGCGCAGCACATCGGCCCCCTCGAGCACCCGCTCGGCGGGGGCGCCCGTCCGCTGCGAGGGGCTCAGGAAGACGTGGATGCGCTGATCGCGCCCGACGGCCAGCTGGAACCCGAGCCGCCGTGCGCTGGACGCGCGCGCGCCGACCCGGCCCCGCACCGGGATCCGCTCGAAGTGAACCTCCACCGTCTGCCCCGCTCGTGCCTCGATGCCCTGCGCCGCGCGATCCAGCACCATGTCGAGCAGCTCGGTCTCGCGGACCCGCGCGCGGATCGCAGCGTGGGTGGACTTGCGCCAGGGCTCCGCGAGCGCCTCGTTGAGGGCGGCCCGCACCGCGGCGTATTCTCGCCGCTTGCGCAGGGGGCCGAGCTCCTGCTCAAGCTCGAGCAAGGCCAGCTCGGCGAGCTCCTCACGCCGCACCGCCTCGGCCACGGAGAGCGCGGCCCGCACCTCGTTCACCTCGCTGACGAAGGGCGCACGAAACTCGGCGGTGAGCTGGCTGACGTCGAGACCGAGGGTCGCGGACTTCGCCGCGAGGGCGTCGCTGAAGCTGTCCACCACCGAACGTTCGCCCTTGACCCGCCCCGCCTGGATCTCGTCCAACGCCGCCTGACGCTCCGCGTCGATGAAGTCGGTGACCTCATCGACGGCCGCGGCCATGCGGTAGCGTACGTTCGAGCGGTCGCTGCGGGCGAGAGCGTCGACCTCGGAGGCCACCTCCAGCCGCTCGGAGGCGTCGAGCCCGCGCAGGTCGAGTTCGAGGCCCTCAAGCTCCAGCCAGCCCTCGGAGTCCGCGCGGTCGAGGAACGCGTCCGCTTCGGCCCAGCGACGCGACTTCAGCAACCCGGCGATCCGGCTTCGAACCAGGTCCGGGTAAGCGAGCCGCAGCGCGGCGGCGGCCGCTTCCCGCGCCAGGCGCCGCTCCTCCTGGACCTCCTCCGACCGAGACCGACGCCAGTGCTCCGCCTCGAGCCGCGCCGCCCCGGCGGGCAACCGATCCAGGGAGACGAAGCCCGTGGCCTGACGAAGGCGCTCGTCCAGCCCGTCGCCGCAGGCTCGCGCGGCGCGGTCAAACGCGTGCTCCTCGAGCGCCCCCTGCACCTCCAACTGAGCCCCCGAAAGGCATCGAGAGACGCCCTCGGCCAGGGCCCCCTTGAGCCGGACCAGGAGCTGGTCTCGGAGGATCCGCCCGGACCCCGGGACCTCCTCGAGGCGCTGGGTGCCAAGGTCTGCGAGGGCCGCCGCGAGCGTCATGTTGGAGGACTCGAACCCGTCCCGGATCGCGAGCAGCTCCGGCCAGTCCTCCAGGACCTCGCCGTACCGGGGGGCGACCTCCTCCACTGGATCCTCCCAGGGTCTCGCGGTCATGACCCAGGTGAGCACCACGGCGGCGGCCCCCAGGGCCGCCACGAGCGCTCCGCCGAGCCACCGCGGACGCCGCGAGGCGTAGGGGTCCAGGCGGCTCCCGCGCAGGTCGAGCCGCCGCCGCTCGCGCAGGAGTTCGATGTCCGCGACGAGCTCCCAGGGCTCCTGGTAGCGCTGCGCCGGATCGCGGGTCAGGCACTTGCGAAGGAGGAGCGAGAGATCCCGGGAGAGCCCCGGGATGATCGCGCGCGGGTCCTCAACGGGATCGTGGAGCACGCGAGCCAGGACCTCCGCCACGCCGTCCGTTCCGTCGCCGTCGGCCTTGAAGGGCGGGCGGCCGCACACCGCGTGGTACATGGTGGCGCCGATCGACCAGATGTCGCTGCGGATGTCCGCCTGTCCTGGGTCGCGCGCCTGTTCGGGGCTGATGTAGTGGGGCGTGCCGAGGGTCGCACCCGTGCGGGTGATGGCTGGGTCGTTCTGCCCGACGGCCAGCCCGAGGTCCACCAGCAGCGCCCTCCCCCGGCCATCGATGAGGATGTTCGCCGGCTTGATGTCGCGGTGCACCACCCCCACCTCGTGCGCGTGCTGAAGCGCATCGCAGAGGGGGCTGAACAGCCGGAGGACCTCTCGCTCGGTGAGGGAGCCCCGCTCGGCGATCCGACGGCCGAGGGAGACGCCCTCGACCAGCTCCATGGCGTACCACCAGACACCGTTGATCTCCCCCATGTCGATGGCGGAGATGATGCTCGGGTGAGCGAGCCGCGCGGCGAGGCGAGCCTCGCGCTTCAGCCGCTTGACCGCCCGCACGTTGGTCACGAGCTCGGGGTGCAGCGCCTTGAGAGCGACGTCGCGCTCCACCGCCTCCTGCCTCGCGCGGTAGACCACGCCGGTCGCGCCGCGACCGAGGACGCCGAGGACCTCGAACCCTGGGATGGAGGGGGGCAAGGGCTCACCGTCGCTGACGGTCCGCGTCCGCTCGAGGAACGCCTCCGCCTGGGAGGGGTCCAGCTCGACGAGGGAGTCGTCCTGGGGGTCGCGATCGGTCTTGGTCATGGGAGGCGCCGGGGGCGCTCGACTCAGGCGTCTCCGCCGTCCTCTGGCTCGTCTTCGCTCGCGCCCTTGGTGCCTCCGCGGCGACGCGTCTTCCCGATACCGTACTTGTCGAGCTTGCGCTGGAGCGCGAAACGGCTGATCCCCAGCGCGGTGGCCGCCTTGCTCTTGTTCCCTCCCGCCTGGGCGAGGGCGGCCTCGATCGAGCGACGCTCCAGGTCCGCGACGGCCGAGCGAATGTCGCCCGCCTCGAGCACCGCGCCTGCGGCTGCGGGGCTTGAGGTTCGACCGTAGCCCTCGACCACCGACCGTGAGAGGTGCTCCACCCGGATCTGCTCGTCCGCCACCACGAGGAGCCGGCGCATCTCGTTCTCGAGCTCCCGCACGTTGCCAGGCCAGTCGTGGCTGCAGAGCACGGCGACGACGTCATGGGGCAGGGAGGGGACCTCACGGCCGGCCTCCCTCGCCGCCCGCAGCAGCAGGTGCTCGGCCAAGAGCGGGATGTCGTCGCGGCGATCCCGGAGCGCCGGCAGGTCCACGCTCAGGACCGCGACCCGATAGAAGAGGTCCTCACGGAACGTCCCCTCGCGGACCATCTCCTCCAGGTTGCGGTGGCTCGCGGTGAGGATGCGGACGTCCACGCGCACGGTCCGATCCGAGCCGAGCACGCGGAACTCGCCCTCCTGCAGGACCCGCAGGAGCTTCTTCTGCATCTCGGGGCTCATGTCCCCGATCTCGTCGAGGAAGAGGGTGCCGCCGTCGGCCTGCTCGAGGAGGCCCTTCTTGGCTCGGTAGGCGCCGGTGAAGGCCCCCCTCGCGTGCCCGAAGAGCTCGGACTCGAGCAGGGTGTCCGGGAGCGCGGCGCAGTTCTCCGTCACGAAGGGCTTCTCCCGGCGGGAGCCGTTGCGGTGGATCGCCCTCGCGATGAGCTCCTTCCCGGTCCCACTCTCCCCGTGAATCAAGACGGGGAGGTCCGACTCCACGACCCGGTCGAGGGTCTGGAAGACGGCCGTCATCGCGTCCGAGGCCCCCACCATCTGCCCGTAGTCGTAGCGGCTGCGCTCCCGGTCGAGCTCCTTGCGGACCACGGCCAGCTCGTTCCCCTGGTCGCGGACCTTGCGGCCGAGCTGCTCGTTCAGGCGTTCGATCTGCTTGGCAGACGCCTCCATGGTCCGGTTCTGCTCCCGGAGCGACGCCACGAGCCGCGCGTTCTTGAGGGCGCACGAGGCCTGGCCGCTGAAGAGTTCCATGAGCTCGAGGTCATCGGCGCCGAAGGCCCCCCGCTGGAGCCGGTTGTCCACGTAGAGCACCCCGATGGCGCTGCCGTCGAGGAAGATCGGGAGGCACATGACCGAGCGCAGCCGCAGGTGCTCGACGCTGGCCATCCCGTCGAAGCGGTCGTCCTCGCTGGCGTTGACCGACAGCACCGGGCGACCCGTGGAGGCCGCGCGCCCGGCGATCCCCATGGAGAGCCGTGACCGCGGGACGACGATGTCCGATTGGTCGAAGTTCCTGGCGATGCTCACGGTCATCTTGTTCACGTCGAGGGCCCCGCTCGCGCGGCCGATGCCCGGGGAGTCCTCTTCGAGGAGCACGAAGCCCCTCTCTGCGCCCACGAGGGCGACCGCGGAGTCAACCAGGAGCCGCAGCAGCCTGGGCAGCTCCACCTCGCTGCTCAGCTCCCTCGTGATGCTCGCGAAGGCGCGCAGCGTCTCTCGCTCCCGGGACCCTGCCCCGGTCATCGTCTCGGAGCCCCCCATGGTCGCGGCGGCCCCGGTCTCATCGGGCTCCAGCACCAGGTCCACGCCCCCGACGCAGATGCGGTCCCCGAGCCCGACCTGCTGGCGGTCCACCCGCTGCCCGTTCACCAGCGTCCCGTTGGCGGAGCCGAGGTCGATGATCCAGGGCGCCCCCTCGATCAGCTCGATCCGCGTGTGGTGGCGGGACACCCGGGAGCTCTTCAGGCGGATGTCATTGTCCACCGACCGCCCCACAGTGAGGGCAGGCTTGTCCAGGGCGAGCTCCGCCCGGACACCGTCTTCGACGACCGTCAATCGCATGTTCATGGCACCGTGGCCGCCGGATCGGTGAGCGGGACTGGGGGTCCAGGCCGGCGGCCTCGAAGAGCGATACCGCACAGGCACGCTCCGGTCCCCGCCTTACCGTTCGAAAATCGCACACGACCAGCCGGCCTCGACCCTAAGGCGCTACCCAACATGCACTTGTGGCCTAGGGGCCGGCACCCTAGAGTGTCTCTCATGAGCGAGCGGTGGTACGAAGAGGGCCTGCCCTTCACCTGCACGGCCTGTGGCAACTGCTGCAAGAGCCGCGGAGAGTATAGCCACGTCTACCTGCGCGAGGAGGAGGTCACGGCCATCGCCCGGCACCTGGAGATGGACCCGGTGGAGTTCGTCCGGACCCAGGTTCGCGTGGAGGACGGCTGGATCAGCCTGCTCCCGGGCCTCCCCCAGTGCCAGTTCCTGGACGACGCCGGCCGGTGCAAGGTCTACCCCGTAAGGCCCGTCCAGTGCCGCACCTGGCCGTTCTGGGACATCAACCTCGACCAGAAGACGTGGACCGAGGAGGTCAACGCCACCTGCCCGGGATCCCGGGACGGCGCGCTCCACGGAGCCGACGTCGTGGACGCGATCGCCAAGGCCACGGAGGACTGGTACGAGGACCGGATGGAGCGCTGGAGCGGCCTGGAGCCCGGGTCGGCCGCAGACCCGGCCTGAGCGCCGCGAGGGAGCCCGGAGGGCCCCCTCGAAGCTCACTCTCCCCTGTACTCGGGCTTGCGCTTCTCGGCGAAGGCAGCGAGCGCCTCGAGCCGGTCCGTGGTCGGGAGGACCTTCTCGTAGCAGCGAGCCTCGATCTCCAGCCCCTCCCCGATGGGGGCCTCGGTGCCCACGTCGATGGCCTCCTTCGCCGCTCGCACCGCGACGGGGCCGTTGGCGGCGATCGTCGCGGCGAGCTCGCGCGCGGCGTCATCCAGCGACTCCCGAGCTGCGATCCGGTTCACCAGCCCGATGCGCTCCGCCTCGGCGGCGCCGATCTTTCGACCGGTGAGGATGAGGTCCTTGGCGCGGCTGGCCCCGATGAGCCGGGGCAGGCGCTGGGTGCCGCCGGCGCCGGGGATGATGGCCAGGGTCGTCTCGGTCAGCCCAAACATGGCCTCCTCTGCGGCCACTCGGAGGTCGCACGCCAGCATCAGCTCCGTGCCCCCACCGAAAGCGAAGCCCTGGACGACGGCGACCGTGGGCTGCGGCATCGCCGCCACGTCATCCATGAGCCCGCGGATGTTCCGCACGAAGTCCGGCACCCGCTCGGCGGGCATGGTCTTGCGCTCCTTGAGGTCCGCGCCGGCGCAGAAGGCCCGCTCCCCGGCGCCGGTGATCATGATGCAGCGGATCGAGAGGTCCCCCTTGAGTTCCTCCAGCAGCGTCCGGAACCGCCGGAGCGTCGGGAAGGAGAGGCAGTTCAGGACGTCGGGGCGCTCGATGCAGAGGCGGACCAGGTCCCCCTCCCGGGTCATGGAGACGAGCCCCGGCTCGACGGGCACATCGGTGGGGAACTGATCGGCCACGGAGCCTCCGGAGGGGGAGGCCTGGGAGCTTGCCTGGGTCATAGGTGGTCGTCTGGCGTCGCGAGAGTCCTTGGGAACTACGCCTTGCGGATGCCGGCGCGTTGCAGAGGATAGGCGAGTCCCCTTCCCGGCGACGCTCACTCCCAAGGATTCACCACGCCCCCGGCGCCCTCCCCATGCTGCACTGCTCCAAGGCCCTCACGGCACTGGTCGCCTCCGCGACCACCTTCTTCGCGATCCAGGCCCAGGACGACATGCTCGGCTACCAGGACACGCCCGTCCTGCCCGGCACCAAGTGGCACGTGCACGACGGGCTCCGACCGCAACCCAGGGTCGTCAACCCCGGCGCCGCGGGAGTTGCCGCAACGGCCCCCAGCGACGCGGTGATCCTCTTCGACGGGACGTCCACCGACCGTTGGTCCGGCGGCCCGTGGAAGCTCGAAGATGGCGCCATGGTCGTGAACGGCAAGGGCGCTATCCGGAGCAAGGACGAGTTCGGGGACTGCCAGCTCCACCTCGAGTGGAAGGCCCCCACCTACGGTGACGCCAAGGGCCCCGGAGGTCAGGGCCGCGGAAACTCGGGGGTGTTCTTCTTCGGCCGCTACGAGATCCAGGTCCTCGATTGCTACGGGAACCAGACCTACCCGGACGGGATGACCTCGGCCCTCTACGGCCAGGAGCCGCCGATGGTCAACGCCTGCCGGCCCGCGGGCGAGTGGCAGTCCTATGACATCTGCTTCAAAGCCCCGCGCTTCACGGACGCTGGCGAGCTTCAGTCCCCCGCCATGGCGACGGTCTTCCTGAACGGCGTCTGTGTTCATCACGGCCGGGCCATGGACGGCGCCACCGGACACCGGGCGCTCGCCAAGTACTCGGCCCACGGCCCCAAGGGACCGATCCAACTCCAGGACCACGGCAACCCGGTCGCCTTCCGGAACATCTGGGTCCGCCCGCTCGAGCTGGCTCGTTGAGCCCCCGGGGAACCCGGGGAGGGAGACGGTGGCGGAGCTAGCCGAGCGGCGACCCGTCAGGATCCCGGTCGGCTCCCTCGCGCGTCCCGGTGTCCACGTGCCGGGGGTGCCGGGCGAGAACCCGGGCAGATCGACGGCGGATGGCCCGCTCCCACGCGGGGAGGGCCGCTGAGGACAGCCCCCGCAGGCGGAAATACTCCGGCAGCAACTCCCCGAGCAGCGCCTCCCGGTAGTCCTCCGCCCCCGAGAGATGGAGGGCCGAGAGGTCCTTCTGGAACCACCGTGCCCTGGGCCGCCGCCCCCACCGGGCCCGCCCCAGGTCCAGGAGAACGAGCTCGCCGTCCCCCTCCCGCTCGACCAGGTGCTGGAGGTAAAGGTCCCGGTGGTACCAGCCGGCGCCGTGGAGGCGAGCAGCGAGCTCCGCGAGCCGAAGGGCCTCGGCCCGCGCGCGATGGACGGGATCGGCGTCCGCGGCAATGGCCTGGCGCAGGGAGCGCCGGTGAGGCACCTCCTCCATGAGCACCATGGAGCGCCCCAGCCGGGGGCTGCGGGCGTGGAGGATCGGCTGGGGAACCGGGATCCCCAGCCCGCAGAGGGCCACGAGGGCCTCGTACTCCGCCCGGGCGGGATCCGGCGAGCGGCGGCCGAGCCAGCCCTGCGCGCGATCGAACCGCTTGATCACGACCCGGGCCGATGATGGGGAGGGGGTCGGGGCCTGGGGCCAGGGGAAGGTGACCCGTCCCGGGATCGAACGCCAGGTCGTCGTCGGCTCGGCCCCCATCGCCGAGGCAAGCTCCGCCCTCGTCCAGCGCCCCGCCGAATGGGAGCCCAAGGAGGCCTCCCACTCGACCACCTGGAGGTCGTCGGTGAGCGGGATCGGATCGGGGCGGGAGGCCATGGCTTCATCGGAGCCGGAGAGGGCGCAGCCCGTCAACCGGAACTCCCATATCGAGTGCCGCTCAATTTCTGAGGTATAGGGTTCCACGGCTCCTCCATGATCGCTCGAATGGCGACGAGCCCTTGGCGCTCCCCCCATCCAACGATGGCCGTGCCGCTGGCTGATCCCCTCCCGATCAGAACCTCTCCCCATCCAAGGGTCGCGAGCCGCCAAGCGTCCTCCGACCCGCCTGCGTCCATGTCTTCCGGTTCCGCCGTCGCGACGCACGCGCACAACGACGAGTTCAATCCCTTCCTGTCCATGCAGAAGGGGTTCGATACTGCCGCCGACCACCTTGGTCTCGAGCAAGGCGTCAGGAAGGTCCTATCGATGCCGGACCGTGAGCTCACGGTCAACGTCCCCGTCCTGATGGACGACGGGTCAGTGCAGGTCTTCACGGGGCATCGCGTGCAGCACAACACGCTCCGGGGACCGAGCAAGGGCGGCATCCGCTTCAGCCCGGACGTGGACATCGACGAGGTGCGCGCGCTGGCGGCCTGGATGACCTGGAAATGCTCCGTGGTGAACGTCCCCTTCGGCGGCGGAAAAGGCGGCGTGATCTGCGACCCCCGCAACATGTCGATCGGAGAGCAGGAGCGGCTCACCCGTCGCTACACCACCGCCATCCTCGACATCATCGGCCCCGACCGTGACGTGCCCGCCCCGGACATGAACACGAACGAGCAGACGATGGCGTGGATCATGGACACGTACTCCATGCACGAGCGCAAGACGTCGACCGCCGTCGTGACGGGCAAGCCCCTGTCCATCGGCGGGTCCCGCGGGCGCCGGGAGGCCACGGGCCGAGGCGTGATGATCTCCGCCAACGAGGCGCTGAAGATGATCGGCCTGCGCCCCGAGGACACCCGCGTGGTCGTCCAGGGCGCCGGCAACGTGGGCGGCCTCGGTGCCATGCTCCTCCATCGCGAGGGCTACCGCATCACGTCCATCAGCGACATGTATGGCTACATCGTCAACGAGCGCGGGCTCGACATGCCGGCCGTCCTCAACCACCTGCGCGAGAAGCGGACCCTCGAGGGGTTCGACGGCGCGGACTACTTCACCGAGGGCAAGGCACAGCTCGAGCTCGACTGCGAGCTGCTGGTCCCCGCCGCCACGGAGAACCAGATCACCACGGAGAACGTGGACCGGATCAAGGCACGGCTGATCGTGGAGGGCGCCAACGGCCCCACCACCGCGGCCGCCTCCGAGGCGCTCTCCAAGCGCGGGGTGACCATCGTCCCCGACATCCTCGCGAACGCCGGCGGCGTGACCGTCAGCTACTTCGAGTGGGTCCAGGACCGCATGGGCTACTTCTGGACGGAGGAGATCGTCAACTCCCGCCTCGAGCAGATCATGGTGCAGGCCTTCTCCGAGGTCCGGCAGACCTCAGAGAAGTTCGGCGTGGACCTCCGGACCGCCGCCTACATCCTCTCGATCGATCGAGTCGCGTCCGTCTACCGGATGCGCGGTCTCTTCTCCTGAGGGCGCCATGGCTTCCGAGCAAGACGTCGAGCTCCACGAGGGAGGCTTCCCGAGCACGCCCCAGCTCGATGAGGAGACCCCCTTCCGGACGATGATGGCCAACTTCGACGAGGCCGCCAGACGGATCGGCCTCGACGAACAGGAGTACAAGATCCTCCGCAAGTCCGACCGTGAGATCGCGGTCTCGGTCCCCGTCCAGATGGACGACGGCTCCATCCAGCTCTTCGACGGCTACCGGATCCAGCACAACGCCGGGCTGGGCCCCTTCCACGGCCCCCTGCGGGTGGACGGCAACCTCAAGATCACGGAGCTGCGTGCTCTCGCGGCCTGGATGACCTGGAAGTGCGCGCTGCTCGGCATCCCCTTCGGCGGCGCCGCCGGCGGGATCGTGGCGGACCGCACCCTCCTGAGCCGCGCCGAGCTCGAGCGCGCCGTGCGCCGCTGGACCGCGAACCTGATCGGGACGATCGGCCCCGACCGGGACGTGCTGGCCCCGGAGTTCGCCGACGACGCGGACCTCATGGCCTGGGCCCTCGACACCCTCGCCGGGCACACCGACGGCGCCGCCAACTCGGCTGTGACTGGCAAGCCGCCCGAGATGGGCGGCAGCGCCAACCAGGAGGACGCGGTGGCCCGCGGCCTCCACGTGATCCTCCGGCTCGCCGCCGCTCACTTCGGGCTGGGACCCGCCGGGGGCCTCTCCGTGGTCATCCAGGGCGCCGGCGTCGTCGGCGGCAACCTCGCCCGCATCCTCCACGAGGAGGGCCACAAGGTGGTCGGCCTCTCCGACGTTCACGTGGCCCTGCACGACCCGGGCGGACTGGACGTGCCGGCGCTCCTCAAGCATCGCTTCGCCCACGGTCGCCTCCCCGAGGCGGTCGACGGCGCCACCGCAGTGACGGAGGAGGAGTTCCTCCGGATCCCGTGCGATGTCCTCGCGCCCTGCGCCATCTCCATGGCGGTCCATTCGCGCAACGCGGAGTTCGTCCAGGCGCGCATGATCCTCGAGGGCGCCCACGGCCCGGTCAGCCCCCGAGCGGACAAGATCCTGGTGCGCCGGGAGATCCCCGTGGTGCCCGACATCCTCGCGAACGGCGGCGGCGCGGTCGTCGCCTACTTCGAGTGGATCCAGAACCGAACGGGCTACGCCTGGATGGAGGAGGTCGTGGCCGCGCGCCTGCGCCGCTACATGCGTGAGGCGTGGGACGGCGTCCGGGAGATCCAGGGGGAGTTCGACTGCACCCTCCGGGCAGCGACCCACATCATGGCGGTGCGCCGGGTCTCCGAGGCCGAAGCGGCCCGCGGCGTCTACGCCTGACCCCGCCCCCCTCGCAGGGGCAGCGCCTCAGCGCATCGCCGGGACAGGCATGCGGTCCGCCTCGGCGGCGAAACCTGCGGCGCGCAGCACCTCGCGCGCGACCTGCAACAGGGCCGCGTCGCCGCCGGCCTCCGCCGCGAGGCGCCTCGCCTCGGCCGCGGCGCCGTCCCGGTCCCCGGTCATGAACAGGACCTGGGCCAGGTGGGCGCGCAGGACCACCGGGGCCCCGTCGAGCAGGAGGCCCTCGCGGATCACCCGGGCGCTCTCGGCGCCGCGGTTGAGCTCCATCAGAAGCCGCCAGAGCTGATCCCGGGCGGCTGCGAGGCTCGGGTCCAGGGTCAGCGCGCGCTGCAGGTCCTCGATCGCCCCGTTCGGGTCCCCCGCCACGAGGGAGAGGACCCCGCGCTGGGCGATGAGGGGCGGCGCGTCCGGCATCAGGGCGAGCCCTTCCTCGATCACGGCGCGCCCCTCGTCGGCGCCCTTGGACTGGGCCAGGAGCTCCGCGAGGCGCACGCGGGCCTCGATGAACTCGGGGTTGAGGGCCAGCGCCGCCCGCAGGTCTTCGACCGCCCCCTCGGGGTCGCCGGCGATGAGCCGGAAGGTCCCTCGCTGTGAGAGCAGGGGCGGCGAGTCCGGCGACAGGAGGAGGCCGGCGTCGACCACGCCGCGGGCCTCCTCGAGGCGGTTCGATTGGCCGAGCAGCTCCGCGAGGCGGACCACCGCGGGGACGTGCTCGGGGACCTCAGCGAGCACCGCACGATAGGCGGCCTCGGCACGAGCGAGGTCCCCCCTCGCCCGCATCTGATCCGCGGCCAGCGTTCTGAGGCCGACGCCGGCGCGGCCGAAGAGCAGGGCCTCGGAGAGGCGCTCCTCGAAGCCCTGGATGTCGCCCACGAAGAGGCTGCCCCAGGCCAGCCGCATGGTGTTCTGCAGGGACCGCACGCCCGACCGAGCCCGAATCACCTGGGAGCTCTCGAGGAGCCGCCCCGCCGAGGCGAGCTCCGCCTCGTCGAGCCCGGCCCGGCCAGGCTCGAACCAGCGCGCTCGCGCGTCCTCGAGCTCGACCCAGGCACGGTTGGCCTTCCAGGTGTTCACCTCGGGAACGAGGCCGAAGGGGACCGCCGAGGCCGAGAGCGCGAGGGTGCCCCCGCCCAGGGCCAGGGCGATCGGTCGGAGCTTGCCCCCCTCCTTGAGGACGATGCCCGGGAAGCGAACGTCGCGGCGGCGGACCAGTCGCACCGCGGTGACCACCAGGAAGGCGAAGACGGCGGCGATCCCCACCGAGAGCAGGAAGCCGCGCTCCTGATAGAAGCCGCGGATGGCGAAGTAGCCGAAGGTGAAGGCCAGGGCCGCCGTGGCCTCCTCCGCCAGCGGGAGGCGTGGCTTCGACGGGCGCGCGTCCTCTCGCTTGCGCGCAAGGATCGCGGGCTTGCCGAGGCCGAAGTGCAGGGCGTTCTCCGGGCAGACCGACACGCAGTCCATGCACTTCATGCAGCCCGGGTCCACGACCATCCCGTAGTCATGGACCTCGCGGGAGATGTCCACGTTGGAGGTGCAGGTCGCCGTGCAGTGGCCGCATTGCACGCAGTCCTCCGTGACGCGGATCCGCCCGGGGCTCAGCCGGTCGGCGAGCCCGAAGACCGCCCCGTAGGGGCACGCGTAGGTGCAGAAGCCCTTGGCGCCGAGGAAGTAGACGGCCACGAATCCGCACAGCACGAAGGTGAAGAGGGCGGGCCACCACGCCGGGAAGGTGTCCCAGAAGCCCTCGCGGGTCAGCTCCACCCCCGTGACCTCGAAGGGGTCACCGATCCACAGGCGGTAGATCACCGGCCAGAGGAACATGTAGCCCGCTGCCACGATGGGCATGAGGGCCATCCACCGTGAGCGAAGCGGTCGCGGCCGCAGGCCCACCCGGATGAGGAGCGCCCGGGAGAGGTCCTGGAGAGCGACGAGGTGACAGGCCCAGCCGCAGAACCAGCGGCCCAGGATGAGGGTCGAGAGGATCGTGATCGCGAAGAAGATCAGCCCGGCGTTCACGACCGAGTACTTGGCGAACTCCATGGCCTCGGAGGGCTCCAGCGGGGAGACCGAGCGCCCCGTGGACATCCAGTGAGCGATGTGGATCGCCGCGAGCAGGTGCACGAGGACGAGCACGCCCGCGCGCCAGCGCGTGGCGCGCGAGGCCCGGGGCCCCCGGATGGTGGTCTTGCCGCCTTGCGAGTCACTGGCTGCCATGGGGGTTCCGGGGCGTGGGCCGGTTCAATCCTCCGGGGCGTCCGCGGGGGCCGCTCCGGGCTTCGGGTCAGTAGTGCGGAGGACGGTCGTCCTCGAGGGTGCGGCGCTCCGATTCCTCGGTCCCGCCGGCAGCGCGAACGCGTGACCGCAGCTCCCGGAGCTCCTTCCCGGCAGCGTCCAGCTCGAGCTGCTGGTCGGCCACGACCCGGTTGAGCTTCTCCAGCTCGTTCTCCTGGAAGGCGAGGCGCTCTTCCAGGGCGATGATCCTGCGTTCAAACACGGCTGGAGAGCCTACCCCAAGCCGCGACGCAGCCGCGCAACGTCCCGGGCGAAGCGCACGGCGGTGACCAGCAGGATCCCCCCCATCACCCGCTGCCCCACCTGCGACATCCCGGGCTGGTGCACCGTGTGGACGCCCGCGAAGGCGCCCGCGAGGGCGCCCAGCGCGATGGGGAGCCCGAGTGAGAGGCGGATGATCCCCTCCTGGCGATAGAGCTGGAGGGAGCGGGCCGAGGTCACGCAGGCGACCGCGAGCGAGGCGGCGCGGACCGCGAGCCCGCCGAGGCCCGGCATGACGAACATGAGCGCCGGCACGACCACGAGCCCGCCCCCGATCCCCAGGAGCGGCGCGACGGCGCCGGCACCGGTTCCGATGAGGGCGGCGATCACCATGTCCGCTGGGCCAGGCCCACCCGCAGCCCCGTCGGCCAGGGAAGGGATGCCCTCCGACAGCACCATCCGAGCGCCTGCGAGGACCAGGACCACGGCGAAGACAGACTTGAGGCGACGCTCATCCAGGCGCTTGGAGAGCTGGAACCCGAGCTGCGCCCCGAGGAGCGCCCCCACCGCGAGGGGGCCCACCACCATGAGCTCGAGGGCGCTGTCCTCCCGGAGGACCTCGGTCAGCGTCGAGGAGTAGGCGGTGGCCGCGACCAGGCAAAGGGCCGTCGCCACCGACGCCCGCAGGTCGAGCTTGAACAGGTAGTGCAGCATCGGCACCGCGAACAGCCCGCCGCCGATCCCGCAGAGGGCTCCGATGAAGGCGATCGCCGCGCCGGCGAGGAGCAGGAGGAGCCCGCGGAGGGTCACGCGCCCTGACCCGTCGCGCCCGGGTCGCCGCCCGCTTGCTCCAGGATGCCCGTGGTCGAGCGTCCGGGGAGGAGGGGCGCGAGCACCACCTGGCCGCCGTGGGACTCCACCCACTCACGACCCACCACGGGCTTGTCGGCGTAGTCATCCCCCTTGACCAGAACGTCGGGGGAGACCATCTCGACGAGCGCCTTTGGCGTGTCGTCCGCGAAGGAGATCACGGCGTCCACGACCTCGAGGGCGCCCAGCACCGCGAGGCGATCCTCCAAAGGGTTCACGGGCCGCGCTGGCCCCTTGAGCCTCCCGACGCTGGCGTCGTCGTTCACGCCGACCACGAGGACGTCCCCCCGGGCCCGGGCGAAGCGCAGGTAGCTCACGTGCCCCGCGTGGAGCACGTCGAAGCAGCCGTTGGTGAAGACGATTCGCTTCCCCTCCCGGCGCCAGGCGTCCAGTCGCGCGCTGAGGGAGCCCGCGTTCGCCACCTTGCTGTCGAGGGGCTGGCCCTCCAGCAGGCGCTCGAGCAGCTCCTCCCGGGTGACCGAGTGCGTCCCCAGCTTCGCCACGACGATGCCCGCCGCGTGATTCGCGAGGGTGACCGCCGCCTCCAGTTCCAGCCCGGCTCCCAGGTGGAACGCGAGGTGCGCGACGACGGTGTCCCCGGCCCCGGTCACGTCGAAGACCGCCCGCGCCTGGGTCGGGATCCTCCCCTCGAGCGCGCCATCGCGGGCGCGGAAATAGATGCCGTCGCCCCCGAGCGTGATCACGACCTGCGCGAGGGAGGCACAGGCGATGAGCTCATCCGCAGCCCCAGGCAGGTCGCCGAGGCCCACCAGGTCACGGCCGAGGGCGAGCTCGGCCTCCTTGCGGTTTGGCGTCACCAGGGTGGCCCCCGCGTAGCACGAGAAGTCCGCGCCCTTGGGGTCCACGAGGACCGGGATCGACCGCTGCCTGGCCTCGGAGATCGCCAGCTCGATGACCTCGCGGGCGAGCGTGCCCTTTCCGTAGTCCGAGAGCACGACCGCGTCCGCTCCCTCCAGCTCCCTGGGGATGGCCGCCAGCATTCGAGAGAGGACCTCCGAGTCGATGGGGCGCGTGTCCTCCCAGTCCACCCGGAGCATCTGCTGGACGCCGCTCATCATGCGGGTCTTCTCGATCGTCGGTCGCGAGCTGTCGAGGATCACCCCGCCGGTCCCGATCCCGTCGGCCTCGAAGAGCTCCCGCAGGAGCACGCCGTGGCTGTCATCCCCGACGACGCCAACCATCGCCACGTCCGCTTCCATCGCACGGAGGTTCGCCGCGACGTTACCCGCGCCCCCGAGCCGTAGCTCTGAGGAGCTCGCCGCGAGCACCGGGATCGGCGCCTCCGGGGAGATCCGGCTCACCTCGCCGGAGATGTACCGGTCGACGATCAGGTCACCGATGATCACGACCCTCGGCGCCTTCTCGGCTGCGAGCAGCTCCCTGAGTCGGTTGGCCTCGATCATGATCCCTGGCGGAGCCGGCCGCCCTCCAGCTTGCTGATGATGGCCATGCGGAGCAGCGGCAACAGAAGCTCGTGCTGCCCGACCAGCGTGAAGCCGTCGCCCGGCGGCCTCCGCACGACGTTGGTCTCCGCGCGGTACTGGCGGATCATGTCCAGGTTGCCGGTGGTCATGCCCTTTAGGTCCACGCCAAGGTTGATGGCAACGCTGACCGCCTTCAGGAAGACCTCCGGGAGGATCACCGCGCAGCCGACGTTGAGCCAGACCCCGCCGGCGTCGGACCCCGGGTCCGCCGCGAGCTCCGAGACCGTCCGGCACACGTGGTGGAAGTCCGCGAGCGCCGCGGCGCCGAGCTCGGCGCCATCGCAGGCGGGGTGCATGTGGACGATATCCGCCCCGATGGAGGGGTGGCACGTGACCCCGAGCCCGAGGCGTACGGCGGTGGCAGGAACGCTCAGCGCGAGGTGCTCTGGCGCCCGCTCGATCAGCATCCGGCCGAGGCCACAGCCCAGGCCCGGTGCCTCTCCGTCACCGGGCGCGGCGCCCCGTCGGGCGGCCTCGGCCAGGCCGAGGCCGGTCTCCTCTGCGAAGCCGAACTGCCCGGCGGGCAGCTGGGTGTCCACGCGTTCGGAGGTCTTGCCCGCGGTCGCGATCTCGAAGTCGTGGATCGCGCCGGCGGAGTTGAGGGCGACGTGGGTGACCACGCCGCGCTCCATGAGGTCGATGATCAGCGGCGCGAGGCCAACCTTGAGGACGTGGGCCCCCATGGCCATGACCACGGGCTTCCCCGCCTGACGCGCCCGGATAATCCGCTCCACCAGGGCCTTGAAGTCGGAACCTGCGTAGATGTCCGGCAGGGAGTCCACGAACCCCTCGAAGCCGGAGACCGGCTCCGGGACCTGACAGAAGTCGCTGACCTCCACGAGGCTCTCTCGGTCCTCGAGCGGGTACAGCTCGAGGTCCCGCATCTGCGGGAAGGGGTGCTTGCTCTCGCTCATGCTTCCGGGTCCTGGCTCGATACAGTTTGCCCGGCTGGAGGGGCCGAGGTCATCGGGCGCGGCTGGATTCGGCCGGGGATTCACCCGGAGCCGCTTCCGGGGCGCCCCGGAAGCGGTCGTGGAGCCAGAAGGCCTCCGTCGGCCGGTGGAGGATGAGCCGCTCGAGCTCCGAATTGATCCGCGCCGCGATCGATTCGGGACCGAGCCCGGCGAGCTCCTCGGGCCCGATGACCGCGGGGAATCGGAGTTTGAAGCGCCAGGAGTCCAGCACGTCGGCCCCCTCCTGGGAGTAGCAGGCGTAGAAGACCAGCGGCGCCTTCACCCGACGCATCAAGACCCCCGCGCTCCGGTCGCAGGCGGCGACCCTCCCGAAGAAGGGCGCATAGACCGGCTTCTGGCGCGGTCGGTGGTCGAGCAGCATCCCCACGGAAGCCCCCGCCCGCACCGCCGCCGGGACGGCGGCCATCGCCCCCCGGCGCGGGATGACTCGCATCCCCTGACTCTCCCGGGCGAGCCGCAGATCCCGGGCCACGAAGTCATTGCGCGGCGCCTTACCTACCCCGTAGCTGGGGCCCCACCCCATACCCACGATGGGCGGACAGCACGCCTCCCAGAAGCCCACGTGGGCGGACAGCAGGATGCACCCTCCAGGGCTGTCCAGCACGTCCATGGCCTCGGGGCACGCCTCGATCTCGTAGTGGTCGCCCAGGCGGCCTCCCATCACATGACGCTCCACCCCCACCGCCACCAGGGCGATCCTCAGCAGGTGCTTCCAGGCCTGCGCGACGAGCCGGTCGACCTCGGGGTCGGTGGCGAGCGGGAGAGCCGACCGGATGTAGTCCTCCGCCGCCCGGGTATGGCGCTTGTCCAGCGCTCGACCCGCGCCAGCGAGGGCCGCCACCAGCCCGCGCTGGAGAGGCCCAGGGAGCCGGAGCGCGCTCTCCTGGGCCGCCTTCATGAGCACCTGGAGCGCCCTGTGCTTGGCGCTGTGGAAGCGGCCCTCCTCGAAGGGCGGAACCTCCACCGGCCAATCGATCGTGGGCGTCACCAGCTGCACGTCATCGAAGCGGCGGATCCGCTCCAGGGGCGCAGCCTCGGAGGCGCGGTTCGGTCCCTCAGCCATGGAGGCCCTCATGGATCGAGGCTCGCTCGCGGGACCTCTGCGTGGGCGGGAGGGCGTCCAGCAGGGCGTCGAGGATCGGCGCCCCGCGGATGAGCTCCATCTCGACATCAAGGACCAGCATGGACCCGGGCGCCTCCACCTCTGGCAGGCCCTCGAGCCGGGCCGCGTCCTTGGCGGTGGTCAGCGCGGGCCGCTCCTGTCCGAGCCCGTGGAGGTCCCCCGGAGCAAAGGCGTGGTGATCGGGGAAGCGGCGGTGCGAGTGGACCACTGCGCCGAGCTCGCGGACGGTGACCTCGAAGGCGCCGGGGTTTCCGATCCCGCTGAACAGGTCCAGCTCGACCCCCTCCAGATCCTTGAGCGGACGCCTCCCCCGGGCCTGGTCGTGCGCGTCGCGATAGGCGACGGGGGCGTGCTGCGCGCGGAGCACGGGCACCCCCGGGGCGGCCTGCTCGACCCGTCCCTCCAACTCCACCAGCGTCGCCTCGTCCACGGCGTCCGCGCGGGTCAACACCACCGCCGAGGCACGGCCCAGGGCCCCCATCGGCTCCCGCATCAGTCCGCGCGGGAGCGGCGCCTCCACGGGCCGACCACCGCCGGTGGGTGCAGGCAGACCGAAGGGCCTCAGGGCATCGAGGAGGACGAGGTCCACGTCCCTGGCGAGCCGACGGTGCTGAAAGCCGTCATCCACGAGGATCACGTCGAGGCCGAGGTCCACCAGCTGCGACGCCGCACGCACGCGGTCGCGGTCCTGCAGGTGCGGCACATCCGGGAGCAGGTCAGCGAGCATCCTTGCCTCGTCGTTGGGCGCCGGACCGCTTGCCCCGTCCTCCGCGCCGTAGCCCCTGGAGACGATCCCCGCCCGCAGACCGCGCTCGGCGATGCGAGCCGCCAACCACGCGATCATGGGCGTCTTGCCCGTCCCTCCCGCAACGAGGTTCCCCACGCTGACGACGGGGGCGCCGACCTCGTACGAGCTCAGGAGCCGCCGTCCGTAGAGGAATGACCTGGCGCGCGCGACGGCGGAGAAGAGCAGCGCCGGCACCCAGAGCACCTCCGGCCACCCCCCGCGCGCGGCGAGGAGGCCATCATGACGACGAGGGTGGGACGCGGAGGTCACCTTCTCGGCCGACACTGAAGTTGACCTCAGAGCGAGGTCGGCGGCGCCTGACTCTCCTCGTCGGGGATCAGCTCGATGAGACCACGCTCCATCTCGAGGAAGGCGATCTTGATCGGGTTGGTCTCGCGCGTCTCGATCAGCGGCGAGGCGCCACGGATCAACTCACGGACTCGCTTCTGGAGGAGAGCGGTCTTGTGGAACGAGCCCTGAACGGACTGCTGGAGGCGCTGCGGAAGAGTCAGGTCCATGTTTATGGTGCGCCCCCGGACATTCGGAGGAAGGGGGCGCAAGCGCGAGAGATTAGCCCTGGAGGTCCCACAGGGGGGCCGGCGATCCCGGGAAAAACCGTCGGAGGCTCGCCTGGAGAGGTCAGAGGGGGATGTTGCCGTGCTTGCGCACGGGCCGGTTCTCCTTCTTCGTCCGCAGCAGTTCGAGGGAGCGAATCAGGTAGGGGCGGGTCTTCGATGCCTCGATGACGTCGTCCACGAACCCGCGGGCGGCGGCCCGGTAGGGGTTGTTGAAGGTCTCGTCGTACTCCGCGGCCCGCTGCGCCTCGAGGGCGGCGGGGTCGTCCGCCGCCTGGATCTCGCGGCGGTGGATGATCTTGGCGGCACCGGCCGCCCCCATCACCGCGACCATGGCCCCGGGCCACGCGATGTTGACGTCGGAGCGGATGTGCTTGGACGCCATGACGTCGTACGCGCCGCCGTAGGCCTTGCGGGTGATCACGGTCAGCAGGGGGACCGTCGCCTCGCAGTAGGCGTAGAGCAGCTTGGCCCCGCGCCGGATGATGCCGCCGTGCTCCTGATCCGTCCCGGGCAGGAACCCCGGCACGTCCTCGAAGGTCACGATCGGGATATTGAAGGAGTCGCAGAAGCGGATGAAGCGCGCGCCCTTCTCGCTCGCCTCGCTGTCGAGGCAGCCCGCCAGGACCGACGGCTGGTTCGCCACCAGCCCGACGACGCGGCCGCCGAGCCGGCCGAAGCCCACGAGCAGGTTCTGGGCCCAGCCCTCCTGGACCTCGAACCAGGAGCCCTCGTCGAGGACCTTGTCGAGGACCTGCCGCATGTCGTAGGGCTTCTGGGGGTCCTCCGGGACGATGGTGTCCAGGGCCGCATCCTCACGGTCCGAGGGATCCTCGGTGGGTACGAAGGGCGGGTCCTCGGCGTTGTTCAGGGGGAGGTAGGAGAGGAGCTTGCGGAGGAGCAGGAGGCAGCTCTTGTCGTCGGGGGTGGCGAAGTGCGCGACGCCGGACTTGGCGCTGTGGACCGACGCGCCACCAAGGTCCTCGCTCGTCACCTCCTCGTGGGTGACCGTCTTCACCACGTCCGGCCCCGTGATGTGCATGTACGAGTTGCCCTCGACCATGGCGATGAAGTCGGTGAGCGCCGGGCTGTAGACCGCCCCTCCGGCGCACGGGCCGAGCACGCCCGAGAGCTGCGGGATGACGCCGGAGGCCTGGGTGTTCCGCCAGAAGATCTCCGCGTACCCGCCGAGGCTCTGGACCCCCTCCTGGATGCGGGCGCCGCCCGAGTCGTTCAGCCCGATCACCGGCACCCCCACCTTGAGCGCGAGGTCCATCACCTTGCAGATCTTCTCGGCGTGGGTCTCCGACAGGCTCCCGCCGAAGACGGTGAAGTCCTGACTGAACAGGTACACCGGCCGACCATCGATCCGGGCGTGCCCGGTCACGACCCCGTCCCCCAGGATCTTCTGCTGGTCCATGTCGAAGTCCGTGCAGCGGTGGGTCACGAACCGGTCGAGTTCGATGAACGACCCCTCATCCACGAGGAAGTCGATCCGCTCCCGGGCGGTCATCTTCCCCTTCGCGTGCTGCGCGGCGATGCGTTTCTCCCCGCCCCCCACGAGGCTCTGCTCCCGGGCCTCGCGGAGTCTCTGGACGGGGTCCTTGGCGGCGTCGGAGGGGCTCGCGGTGGAGTCGATGGTCATGGGGCTCAGCGTTGTGGTGGTTCAAGGGGTCCCGCAGGGGATCCGGCGAGGGGCTGCGCCGCGATGGGCGCCACGCCGGGGGAACCGCGCGGCCGAGATCTTACAGAGCCAAGGCCGCCGTGCCGCCATGATCAAGGGGGATCACGACCCCGCCGGCGGGGCGGGATTTGAATGAAAGTTGCGGCCCCTGCATGGCCCCCAGCGAACGCCCTTGGGTTCCCTTCCCGACGATCAGATGAACTCCAAGACCCTCCTCGCCCTCGCAGGCACCGCTGCCCTCGCCGCCATCGCCGCCATCCTCGTGCTCTCTGGAGGCGGACCGACCGCCGCCGGCGAGTCCTTCGAGGCGGTCACCGTGGCACGCGCCGCCAGCCCCTCCGAGGATCAAGCACCTCGTCCCACCGAGACGCTCGCCAACCTCGGCACGGAGCGGGAGAGTCGGGCGAGCGTCGAGCTCACCCCCGCGCCCCTCGAGCTCGACCTCGCCAGCGCCTCCAGCAACGTGGAGGACGACCGCGCCCGCCTCGTGGCCGTGGAGCTCCGGCTCCCCCCCGGGACACCGGTGGACGACGAGCTGCGCGTCATCGGCTGGTCCGAGGTCGAGGTCGAAGGGGAGGACATGGACTGGCGCGACGAGAGCATGCGGCGGCGGTTCCGTCGGCGCTCCTCCGGCGCCTCGGCCCTGCGGTCGATCGCGGAGTTCAGCGATGAGGACGACCTCCTCTGGAGCGTGTCCGCCGCCGCGCCCTCGGGCGTGGTCGAGCTCCGCTTCGATGAAGGGGTCACGGAGGGGTTGATCCAGATCGACGGTCGCTACCTCTTCCTCGCGGAGCCGGTGACGGTCGACCTGCAAGCCGGCGTCGACCGGGTGGTCCTCGAGCCCGAGCTGGGCGCGTGGGTCACCGGCACGGTGCAGACCGGCGGCTTCGAGCTGGAAGCCGATGAGGGCGGCAGCTACGGGACCGTCTCCCTCTCGGGTGGCACCATGAGTCGCGGACGCGGGCGCGGCATGGGCTGGACGGACCGCCGGGCCGAGCTCGGCGAGGACCTCGCGTTCGAGTTCCGGGGCGTCCGCCCCGACCTCACCGTCACCGTCAGCGTCGACATCCCCACCCTCGCCCCGGGACGGAGCGAGGCCCTCGACCTCCAGCCGGGGACACGCACGAACTGCCCCATCCCCCTCAGCCAGGGCGGCGGCATCGCGGGCCAGGTCATCGACGAGGCCGGCATGCCCGTGGCCGGCGCCACCCTCCGCGCCTCCGGCCAGCGCGGGATGATGTTCGGCGGCAGGAGCCCCTCACGGGAGGCGACCAGCGACGCGGGCGGCGCCTACGAACTGCGCGGCCTCTCCGCTGGTGACTACTCGGTGTCCGCAAGCCTCGACGACTGGCGGGGCGGGAAGACGGACGAGCGGGTGGAGGTCGAGGACGGCATGACCCGCACAGGCACGGTCATCACGATGATCCGGGGGCTGGAGATCACCGGCCGCGTGCTGATGGCCGACGGCTCCCCCGCTGCCCGGGTCCCTGTCCGCCTTGAACAGGCACGATCTGGAGGCGGCGAAGAGGGCGGAAGGCGGAGCTTCTGGGGCGGAGGCAATCGGGGCCCCGAGCGCAAAGAGACCAACACCGATGACGACGGAGCCTTCCGCTTCGCTGCGCTCACGGAGACGGCAGCGCGGGTGGTGGCCACGGCCGAGCAGACCGCAGCGGACGGCTCCGAGTCCCAGCTGGTCGCGATCGCCGAGGACGTGGCACCGGAGGGCAGCGAGCCCCTCGAACTCGTGCTGCGACCGACGCTGACCCTGGCGGGCGTGGTCGTCGACGACGCCGGGGAGCCGGTCACCGAGTTTGAGGTGCGCGCCGCGCGCGAGGGCTACAGCTCCCGGTCCGGGGCGGGCGACGGGCTCCGCAAGTCGATCACCACCGAAGATGGCCGCTTCAGCGTCGCCGGGCTGAGCGCCGGCACCTGGACCGTGTCGATTCGTGCCTCGGGCTACACCTCACCCGAGGACCAGACCCGGACCGTCACCGTGCCCCAGGCGGGACCCGAGCCCCGCTTCATCCTCGAGCGCCGCGGCAGCGTGCGCGGCATCGTGGTCGGCCCGGGCGGCGCCCCTATCGCCGGCGCCACCGTGGCCCGGACCCAGAACCGCGGCGGGTTTGGCGGCGGCTGGGGCCGGCGCCAGGAGGGGGTGACCTCGGGCGACGATGGTTCCTTCGAGCTCGAGGACCTCCGCCCCGGTGCCCAGAGCTTCGAGGCCTCCAGCGACGACTGGGCCAAGTCGGAGCCCGTCAGCGTCGAGGTGATCGCCGGAGAGACCGCCGAGGGCCTGGTCCTCGAGCTCCGGCGCGGCGGCACCATCAGCGGCATCGTGCGGGACGCAGAGGGCAACCCGTGGTCGGGCCGCCGGGTGACCTACGCCCAGGGCGGCGGACCGATGGCCATGTTCGGCGGCTCGGACACGGCGACCACCGACGCCTCGGGGAGCTTCACGTTCGAGCGGGTGCCCCCCGGCAACTGGACGGTCAACGCCTCTCCCGGCGAGCGGGAGATGTTCAAGACCTTCGAGGGCGCCAGGGATGAGAGCGCCTTCTTCGAGCTGATGGCGCAGAACCTGAGCCAGCAGGTCGACGTCGAGGACGGCGGGCAGGTGTTCGTTGAGCTCGGCGCGGAGCCCCGTGAGCCCGTCATCGTCGTGGGCGAGGTCACCCGCGGCGGCACCGCCGTGAGCGGCGGCAACGTCACCTTCGCCCGGGAGGGCGGCGACCTGTTCGCCAACCTGAAGCGTGCTGACATCCAAGCCGGTGCCTACCGCATCGAGCTCGACCGGCCGGGGGCCTACCTCGTGTCCGTGGAGCGGGGCTCCCGCCGGAACGGGTTCCTCATCGACGTTCCCGCGAGCGGCGAGCAGCGGGTCAACCTGGAGCTTCCGGAAGGGGGCATCGCCGGCCGAGTCACCGACGCGGACGGGCGCCCTGCCGCGGGCATCCGCGTCACCGCCGAGCCGAGCACGTCGTTCTCCTTCAACCGCTTCGACCCGCGCTCGGCCTCCACTGACGCGGACGGCCGCTACGAGCTGGGTGATCTCGACCCGGGTACCTATGCGCTCCGGGTCGGCAGCCGGGGCTGGGGCCGGGGCGGTGGCTCCACAGGCGACGGCTTCGGCGTGGCCCTGGTGGAAGGCATCGAGGTGAATACCACCTCCGTAACCGCGGGCGTCGACGTCCAGCTTTCCAGCCCGGGCCGGGTCGTCGGCGTCGTGGTTGGACGGGACGGAGCCCCGGTGGCGGGCGCGACGATCTTCGTCCGTGAGTCCTCCGGCCGGCCAGTGGACGCCATCTCCACGGTCCGCAGCGGCGCCGACGGACGCTTCGCGTACTCCAGGGTGAACCCGGGGTCCTATGTGGTCAGCGCTCGCGGCGACGGACAGGCATCGGAGGGCGTGGCCGGCGTCCTCGTCAGCTCCGGCAAGGACACCGAGGTCCGGCTCGAGGTGGACGCCGCGAGCGACCTCGTCGTTCGGACCGTCGAGGAGGACGACTCCCCGGTGCGGGCGGAGGTGACCGTCGTGGACAGCGAGGGGCGCGAGGTCAGCGGCCTGGTGGGCACCGAGCTGTTCCGCTCCTTCGGCGAGGGGGTCTCCACCACGGAGCAACGCTTCGGTCCGCTGGCGCCCGGTCGCTACACGATCACGGCGACGGCCCAGGACGGCCGCACGGAGCGCAAGCGCGTGACCGTCAAGGCGTCCCGGGACACGCGCACCCGGCTCCGCTTCGAACCCGCGGACGAGTAGCCGGCTGGAACTCGCGCGGCTGGACCTCGCTCCGAATGTCGGGGCTCGGCAGAAAGTGGCTCAGCCGAGCGACCTCAGGCCCTCGATCAGTCCCTCCATGTCCGCCGGCAGCGGCGCCTCGAAGGTGACTGTCTCCCCGGAATCCGGGTGGCGGAACGAGAGCCGCCGGGCATGGAGCGCGGGGCGTTCCATGCGGTGCACGCTCCGGGGCAACGCGTGCTTCTGCGCGCTGCCGTGGGAATAGGCGCGGTCCCCCACGATCGGCAGCCCCGCGTCCTGCAAGTGGACCCGGATCTGGTGGGTCCGGCCCGTGCGGGGATGGGCGGCCACCAGGGTCGCCGGCCCGAGCTCCTCGACCCGTTCGATGAGCGTCTCCGCCGCCCGCGCCTCGCCGCGTTGGAGGAGCTCGTTCTGCAACCCGGCAGGCACGACCCGCATGCGCTCGGGGTTCTTCGGGGAGGCGCCGATGGCCCCCGTCCGCCACTCCGAGTCGAAGCGGGGCGTCCCGTGCACCACCGCGAGGTACATCTTCGAGACCTCGCGCTCCTTGAACTGCTCCTTGAGGGACTGGAGCGCGGGGAGGGTCCGGCCCATCACGATCACGCCGCTCGTCAGCCGATCCAGCCGGTGGACGATCCCGGGCCGGTTGGCGCCCTGGACCTCCGGCAGCGGCCCGAAGCGCGCGACCGCGAGGTCGGACAGGGTCCCCCTCGTCTGGCGGGGGTTGGGGTGGCACACCAGGCCGGCGGGCTTGTTGATCACGATCACCGAGGCGTCCTCGTGGAGGACCTCCAGCTCGACAATGGCCTCCCCAGCGACGTCCGTGGAGACCTCTTGGTCCGCCTCCAGCGTGACCACGACGGCGGCACCGGCCTCGACCGGGGTGTTGGCTCGGCGGATCGGCTCTCCCCCGACCTTCACCGCGCCCCGCTTGATGAGGCGCTGGACCTGGCTCCGGGACTGGCCCTGGACCAGCGCCGCCAGGGCCACATCGAGCCGCGCTCCCCCCTGCTCTTCGGGGATCTCCAGGTTGAGTTCAGTGGGATCAGGCATGGGGTGGGCTCCGCGGCGGAGACGATACCCGAAGCTAGCCGCTTCCATCGGGACCTCTCGACTGCTATCCCAGGGACGATGGAAGGAAGTCCTCCGCTGAAGGTACTGCTCGCCGATGACGAGCAGCTGACCCTCGACGTCCTCGGCGCGTCGCTGACCGCCCAGGGCCTCGACGTCGTCCTGGCGTCGACGTCGGCGGACGCCATCCGGGCGGTGGAGGCCTCCCCCTTCGACGCGGTGGTCACCGACGTGGTGTTCGACGGCACCAGCGAGGGCGAGCAGATCCTGGCCGCGACGCGCAAGCTGCGCCCCGACACGGTGTGCCTCCTCATGACCGGGTACCCCCGGGTCGAGGCCGCGGTCCAGGCCATGAAGGTGGGTGCCGTGGACTACCTCCAGAAGCCCGTGGACCCCGAGCTCCTCGGGGCCACGATCCAGCGGGCCGTGCGAGAGCAGCGGCTGAGCTCGGAGGAGCTCCCCTACCAGGACCTCGTCGACATCCTCTCGGGCCTCGTGGCCAAGTCGATCGAGCGCGTGGACCCGTACACGGCAGGGCACGGGGAGCGGACCCGCAAGTACTGCAAGATGGTCGCCGAGGACTTCGGCCTCGACCGCAAGACCATCGAGCACCTCGAGCTGGGGGCCATCGCCCACGACTACGGGAAGATCTTCCTCGACGACCTCGGCTTCCTGACCAAGAAGGGGCCCCTCACCCCCGCCGAGCGCCGCGAGATGCAGCGGCACCCGCTGGTCGGCGCCGAGCGCCTCGGCGAGCACCCGCAGCTCAAGCGAGTGGTCCAGTACGTGGTGGAGCACCACGAGCGCTGGGACGGGCTGGGATACCCGTTCCGCCTGCGAGGTGAGGAGATCTCCCGGCCTGGTCGGATCCTCTGCGTGGTCGAGGTCTTCGACTCCCTCACGACCCGGCGCTCGTACAAGGGCGCCTGGTCGCTCCAGAAGACGATCGACTTCTTCGAGTCCCAGTCCGGCCGAGCCTTCGCTCCGGACATCATCGATACCTTTCTGCGGCTCCTCGAGGTGCACGGGGAGGAGTGGCTGATGGCGCCCAGGGCGGACCTCGCGGCGGCAGGGCTGCTGGTCCCAGCGGAGAGGGGGGCCACGGAGCCCCCTCAGCCCGGAGCCACCCCGTCCCCGGACCCCGGCCCGGCTCAGGCCGCGACCGTCCGCCCCTGAGGGAGCGCGGCGGGCCCGGCGATCCCGCCGGGGCGCCCTCCCATCGCCCATCCCGGCGGAGGGGGTAGTGGGGTCGTACCTCCGCGGCTAAGCTGTTCGGCCTCCTCCGGGTTCGACACGTCGCCCCCGGTGCTTTTTTTGTCTGTTGCAGAAACGCCGGCGACCCTCGTCGCTAGCTGAGGGGCCTCCCCAGTGGGATCCATGACCTCCACTACGTCGAATCAGATGCGCACTATCCTCCACGCCCTCGCAGCCCCGCTCTGCCTGGCTGCTTTCACCCTGTCCTCCCCGGCCGTCGGGCTCACGACCAGCTCCACGGCGCTGGACAAGAAGAAGGGCGACGACGCCTCCCCCATGGTCGAGGCCTCCAAGGTCGCGCCCCCGGGGACGGTCCCGGTGAAGGGCGGCAGTACCCGTGTGGGGTCGAAGCCCAAGGACATCGAGGTGCTCCTCCAGACCGAGGCCTATCAGGGCTACGCCCGGACCCTGGACGGCGAGACGCCGCAGCATGACGTCAAGATCGACCCCTTCCACATGGGGAAGTTCGAGGTCACGAACGAGCAGTACCTCGCCTTCGTCGAGGACACCGGATACCGCCCCCCCACCCACTGGGGGGAGGCCGCGATCTTCGCCGCGCAGACGGAGTTCGGTCGCCAGGAGGCCGAGAAGGCCAAGGCTGCCCGCGACGCCGGCGAGCGCTACGTCCGCATGAAGTGGGACAACGGCATGAAGAAGCGCTGGTGGGAGGAGAACTGGGCGGACGCCGAGTGGTCCATCCCCGAGGGGCTCGAGTCCGCGCCGGTGGTGTTCGTCGACTTCGGCGACGCGTCCGCGTACTGCGAGTGGGCCGGCGTGCGGATCCCCTCGGAGGCGGAGTGGATCCACTCCGCCCGCGGCAACAACGAGCAGTGGTTCCCCTGGGGCAACGAGTGGGAAGCCGAGGGCCGCGCCCACACCCAGGAGAGCCGCCGCAAGAAGCTCTTCAACGTGGGCTCCTTCCCCGGCGGCGCGAGCCCCTACGGCGTGATGGACCAGTCCGGCAGCGTCTGGGAGTGGACCACCGGCAACTACACCGCGTACCCGAAGTTCAAGCCGAACAAGTACAAGCTCAAGAAGTCGGGCGGCCGCAAGGAGACCGTCGAGCCCGCGCCCCGCTGGAACGCCAACCAGCGCGTGGTGATGGGCGGCGCCTTCCAGTTCGAGCTGCTCGCTGCCCGCGTGACGACCCGCCGGGCCACCCCCCGCACCGAGACCACCGACGGCCTCGGCTTCCGGATCTCCGCGAGCACGGCCCCCGGCCGCGACATGGCGGACGCGGTCTGGCGCAACGTCATCCGCAACTCCGGCGCCCGAAAGGGCGGCGAGTCCTTTGATTCGAGCGAGTCCGTGGGCATCGACCGGTACTCCACGAAGGAAGTCGAGGGCAACCGCCCCGAGGGCTACGCCATCATCGGTGGCTACGAGTACGCCGTGTTCGTGCCCCGCAACGAGCTGGCCGAGAGCCCTGGCGGCGAGCTGAACCGCGCCTCGCGGATCGCCCCCGTGCTGTTCGGATACTTCTCCTCCACGATCCCCTTCGCCGAGCCCAAGCTCGATCCCGGCAACTACCTGGTGGCCTACCGCGAGAAGGGCAAGGTCATCACCTCCGAGGAGGAGGCCGAGGCAGAGGCCAACGACGAAGGGGAGGATGACGAGGAGGCGGCGCCCGCCGAGATCACGGACGAGACGCCCCTCGAGCTCCTGAGCACCGAGCAGCGTCTCCTGCGCCAGATCGACCTCAACGAGAACCTCATCATCTTCATGGACGCCGAGACCGGCGAGTACGTCGCCTCCATGAAGGCCAAGAAGGCCCAGGATCAGAAGGACAACAAGCGGACCTCGGTCACGGGCGTCTCCGCCGAGCAGAAGACCGTCTGGGTGGGCGCCACCGTGAGGGAGAAGGTCCAGGAGACCCATGACTTCCTCACCTTCGACGCCAAGGTCCGCCGCACGGCGAAGTCGCGCATCATCCCGCTCAGCCTCCGGATGCGCGTCGAGAACGGCGCCATCGGCTCTGGCTGGCGCCGCTGAGCCCAGCGCACCCCCAAAGCCCCCCCGGCGCCGAACCGCGCCGGGGGGGCTTCTTCGTGGAATCACCCCGCGGGCGTTGGCACGTTATGCCCATGAAGACGCGCACCCGCATCTCCCTTTGCATGATCGCGAAGAACGAGGCCGGCTTCCTCGCTGACTGTCTGCGATCCGTGCGCGGCGTGGTCCACGAGATGATCGTGGTCGACACCGGGTCCACGGACGACACCGTCGCGATCGCCGAGGCCGAGGGCGCCGTCGTGGTGCACTTCCCCTGGTGCGATGACTTCGCGCGGGCGAGGAACGCGGGCGTGGAGCGAGCCACAGGCACCCACGTCCTGATCCTCGACGCCGACGAGCGCCTCGCCCCCAACATGGGGCCCAACCTGCTCGCCGCGGCGAACAACCCCCAGGTCCTCCTCGGCTGCCTGCCCCTCTACAACGCGAGCGAGATGGACGCGGACCCCGAGGAGGTCATGTCCGGCGCGAAGCAGCTCGGTGAGCTCGCCTTTGTCCCCAGGCTCTTCAGGAACCTCCCCGAGATGCGCTTCCACCGGCGCGTCCACGAGACCTTGACCGTGGGGTTCAACGAGCTCCACGCCCGCGGATTCGGAGACACCTCCGCGGTGGGCGCGGCGCTCATCCACTACGGCGACGTCCCCTCCCACCGCACGGGCCTCCGCAAGGATGACCGCAACACACGCCTCCTTCGTATGTGCCTGGAGGACGACCCGGCCGACGGCGAGATCGCAGGCTATCTGGTGGTCCAGCTGATCAAGGACGGGGAGCACGACGAGGCACGCGCCATCGGCGAGCGACACTTCCGGCCGTTCCTCGAGCGCAACGAGAACCGTCCCGAGGGGCACTACGCCGAGAACATGGTGCGCATCGGGTACTCCCTCGGCCTCCTCCAGACCGAGGCCGGTGACCACGCAGCGGCGCTCGCCACGGTCCAGGCGTCCCTGCGCTTCACGCCCGACCTTCACCCGAACCTCGTCTACGTGGAGGGCCTGGCCCACACGGGCCTCGGCAACAACGCCGACGCGCACCGGTGCTTCGAACAGGTACTCGCTGCGCACGGTAAGCACTTCGCGCAGCCGGTCCTCCCCTCCATCACGGACGAGCTCTCTCGCCTGAAGATCAGCGGCCTGCACCTGATCGAGGGCCGCTTCGACAGCGCCCGCGCGGCCCTCCCCTCCACCGAGGGCCCCTGGAGCTTCGCCCGGTCCCTGCTCGCAGCGGAGATCGAGGTGGAGGCCGGCAACCCCGCGGGGGCCATGGCCATGCTCGCCCCGTTCGTCGACCTCCAGGGCCTGGCGCCGGACTGGTATATCCTCGTGCACCGCGCCCTCTCCGCCCTCGGCGATGAGACCGGGGACCTCCTCGGGATCGCCGCGAGCGCCAAGCCCAGCGCGTGGCTGGAGCGGCGGCGGGCGGTGGCCCTCGGCCTTCCGACGCCTGGGCGGGAGCCCACGGCGCAGCAACCGGCGCGCTGACGACCCCCGCCCACGAGGCGACGGAGGTGGTCGGCCCGATCAGAAGCCCGCGACGTTGCGCTCGAGGAGCTCCTTCTCGAGCTCCAGCTCCTCGACCCGGAGGCGCTCGGCGGCGATGACCTCGTCGTCGGCCTTGGCGAGGAAGCCCGGGTTCTCGAGCTTCTTCTTCGCGCCCATCAGCGCCTTGCCTGCCTTGGCGGCCCGGCCCTCGAGGACGGTCTTGAGCTTGTCGAAGTCGACGTCCTCGCCGAGCACCACGTAGGCCTCGATCCCGCCGGCCACCGCGACGGCGCTCGCCTCGGGCCGCGGGGCAGCGCTGTCGAGCGTGAGCGACTCCAGGAAGGCCAGGGAGCGGATCGCGCCCTGGTGGCGATCGAGCACCTCCCGGAGGTCCTCACGGGTGACGTTGGCGATCACCGGCAGGGGCCGACGCTCGGCGACCATGGTCAGCGCCCGGACCTGCCGGACGCAGCCCACCAGGTCCTGGACCGCCTGCATCTCGCCCTCGGCGCCCTCATCCACGGCGAGCCCCTCGCCCGTGGGCCAGGGCGCAACGGCGAGCATGTGCTCGGGCGTCTCCCCGAGGGTCTCGTGGAGCGCCTCCCAGAGCTTCTCGGTGATGTAGGGGGTGAAGGGGTGCAGCAGCCCGAGCGTGTCCTTCAGGACCCGCGCGAGGGTGGTGCGGGCGTCCCGGGCGGAGGCCTCGTCGTCTCCGGTGAGGCGGTGCTTGGAGAGCTCGACGTACCAGTCGCAGAAGTCGTTCCAGACGAAGCGGTACATGGTCGAGGCCGCGTCGTTGAAGCGGTACTCATCCAGTGCCGAGGAGACCTCTCCGATCGTGCGCGCGAGGCGGCTCATGATCCAGCGGTCCTCGAAGCGGGTGGACGGCTCGGCCGAACGGTCGCCGGCCAGGTTGAGCATCACGAAGCGCGCAGCGTTCCAGACCTTGTTGCAGAAGCGGCTGCCCTGCTCGAAGCGGTCCGGCGCCAGGCGCACGTCCTGCCCCTCCTTCGTGAGGAGCACGAGCGAGAAGCGGACCGCGTCCGCCCCGTACTGCTCGATCATGTCCAGCGGGTCGATCCCGTTGCCCGCCGACTTGCTCATCCTCTTGCCCTTGGCGTCGAGCACCGTGGCGTGGATGTAACAGGTCGAGAACGGGTTGCGCTCACCTTCGGGGCGCTCCGGCATGAAGGCGTAGCCCGCCATGACCATGCGCGCGACCCACAGGTAGATGATCTCCTGGGCGGTCGAGAGGAACTGCGTCGGATAGAACCGGGCGAGATCCGTGGCCTCCTTGTCCGGCCACCCGAGGGTCGCGATCGGGAAGAGCCATGACGACGCCCAGGTGTCGAGCACGTCGGGGTCCTGGCGGACGATGGGCTTGCCGGTCTTGGGGTGCGCATCCCCGATCTCGAGCCCGTCGACCGAGGCCACCGCCACGTCGTCCTCGTCGTACCACACGGGAATCCGGTGCCCCCACCACAGCTGACGTGAGATGCACCAGTCCTGGACGTTCTCGAGCCAGTGCAGGTAGACCTTGCCCCAGCGTTCGGGCCGGAACTGCAGGTCGCCCTTCTTGAGGGCGCCGATGGCCGGCTCGGCGAGCGGCTCCATTTTCACGAACCACTGCTCGCTGACGAGGGGCTCCACGGGCGACTTGGAGCGGTCCGAGGTGGAGACGTTGTGCGTGATGTCCTCGACCTCGGCGAGGAGGCCCATCTCGTCCATCTGCGCCACCAGGTCCTTGCGGACCTTCTCGCGCGTCTGGCCGGCGAAGGGGCCGCCGTTGTCGTTGAGCGAACCGTCCTTCTCGAGCAGGTTGATGATCGGCAGGTTGTGCCGCTGACCGCGCTCGTAGTCGGCAGGGTCGTGGCCGGGGGTGATCTTCACGGCGCCGGAGCCGAACTCCGGGTCCACGGAGTCATCCGCCACGATCGGGATCTCCCGATCCACGAAGGGCAGTTGGACCGTCTTTCCCACGAGGTCCCGGTAGCGGTCATCGTCGGGGTGCACCGCCACCCCGGTGTCGCCGAGCATGGTCTCGGGCCGCGTGGTGGCGACCACGAGGAACTCCCCGTCGCGCCCCGTGATCGGGTAGCGCAGGTGCCAGAGCTTGCCCTTCTTCGTGACGTACTCGATCTCGTCGTCGCTGACGGCGGTCTGGAGCACGCAGTCCCAGTTGACCAGGCGGGCGCCGCGGTAGATGAGCCCCTTCTCCCAGAGGTCAACGAAGGACGTGCGCACGGCGAGGGACATGTCCTCGTCCATGGTGAACTTCGTCCGCGTCCAGTCGCACGAGCAGCCGAGGCTCTTGAACTGGCGCAGGATCATGTTCCCGTGCTCCTCCTTCCAGTCCCAGATACGGCGCAGGAACTCCTCCCTGCCGAGGTCATCGCGAGTCTTGCCCTCCTCGGCGTAGATGCGCTTCTCCACCACGGCCTGGGTCGCGATCCCTGCGTGGTCCGTCCCCGGCACCCAGAGGGTGTCGAAGCCAGACTTGCGCCGGTGGCGCACCACGATGTCCTGCACGGTCCCGTTCAGCGCGTGCCCCATGTGTAGGACCCCGGTGACGTTGGGCGGCGGGATCATCACCGTGAACGGCTTCCCGCTCCCCTCGCCCTCGGCGGGCGGTTGAAAGCAGCCGGAGTCGTTCCACTTCGTGTAGAGCGGCTCCTCGATGTCCTTGGGTGTGTAGCGCGTCGAGAGTTCCATGGGATCCGGGCCCGACGGGGATGATCGAGCGCGCACATGGCATCCGACCGGCGCGGGCCGGTCAACCCGCGCCGCCGGATCGTCGAAATCCGGGCCCGTCGGGCTCCGAGTTCAGTGCACCCGCCCGAGCCCCGCCGCCACACCCGGCAGGTCGACGGAGAGCGCTGCGACAGCCCGGGTGGCGTCGAGCGACACGTCCCTGGGACGCGGCGCCCCCGCGTCGAGGTCCGCCTGGCGCGTGGGGGTCAGCTCCGCCGCCGCCTCATCCCGGGAAAGCCCCATGGAGGCGAGCACCTCCACCCCGAGCTCGTACCTGGAGACCCTGTCAGGGCCCGCGATATGGACGACGCCAGGGGCGTCGAAGTCGAGAAGCTCGACCAGGGCCGCCGCGGCGCTCGAGACCTCCAGGGGCGTGCGCCACTCATCCACGAACAGGCGCGGGGAATCGCCGCGATCCACCTGCCCCAGCAGGGAGTCACTGGCCCCCAGCCCACGGCCAGCGGAGTCGCCGTAGAGGAGGGGGAGCCGCGCCACGGTGGCCGCTGGCAACGCTGCCATGACCGCGCGCTCCCCGTCGAGCTTGGTCCGGCCGTACTCCGAGAGGGGCGCCGGCGGCGCGTCCTCGTCGAAGCCTCCGGCAGGCGCGTCCTCCCCCCCGAAGACGAGGTCCGTGCTCACGTGCACGAGGCGCGCGTCGCTGGCCGCCGCCCAGCTGGCGAGCTGGGCTGGCACCTCCACGTTGATGGCTCGTGCGCCGGAGGGGTCCGCCTCGCAGTCCGCGGCGCGGCTGAGGGCCGCGCAGTGGATGATCTCAGTGGGACGGACGCGCTCGAGCAGCGCCGCGAGGTCCACCAGCAGGTCCACCTCGATCCACTGCGCCGCGTCGCGCGGCGAGCAGAAGCGCGGCGCGAGCAGCGCGGAGCTCCGGCTCTGGGCGACCACCAGCGGGCCGAGCGGCTCGGAGAGGGTCGCCTCGGCCTGGCTGCGGGCCACCGCCGCCGCCACCACGTGAGCTCCGAGGAAGCCGCTCCCGCCGGTGATCAAGGTCGTTCGTTCCACGCCGGGAAGGGTACTCCAGCGAAGCCCGCCCCCGGGCCGGTGAATCCCCTCCCCCTCCCTCGCCGCCGGTCGCTATGGTGCCCCGCATGTCCCGCCCCGCCCCCAACGCCTTCGAGATCGGCGGCCAGCCCATCGGCAACGGCCCCCTCTTCTTCCTCGCCGGTCCCTGCGTGCTCCAGTCGCGCCAGCTCGCCCTCGACATCGCCGGGACCCTCCGGGACCTGATGGCCGAGCGTGGGCTGCCCTTCGTCTTCAAGGCGAGCTTCGACAAGGCCAACCGCTCCAGCATCGGCGGCGGCCGCGGGCCGGGCATGGAAGAGGGGCTCCAGTGGCTCTCGGAGATCCGGACCGAGGTGGGCGTTCCGGTGGTGACCGACGTGCACCTCCCCGAGCAGTGCGCGGCCGTGGCCGAGGTCGTGGACGTCCTTCAGATCCCCGCCTTCCTGTGCAGGCAGACGGACCTCCTGGTGGCCGCCGCCCGGACCGGTAAGCCGGTCAACGTCAAGAAGGGGCAGTTCCTCGCGCCCTGGGACATGGCGAACGTGGTGAAGAAGGTGACCGACTCGGGCGGCGAGGCCGTGATGGTCACCGAGCGTGGGACCTCGTTCGGGTACGGCCGCCTCGTCGTCGACATGGCCGGGCTGCGGGACATGGGCGAGACGGGGCACCCCGTCATCTTCGACGCCACCCACAGCGTCCAGCGACCCGGAGCCCTGGGCGACCGCACCGGCGGCGACCGGACCCTGGTGCCGCTCCTCGCCCGCGCGGCCGTCGCCACAGGCGAGGTCCACGGGCTCTTCATGGAGACGCACCCCGACCCGGACAGCTCCCCCTCCGACGGGCCCAACATGGTGCTCCTCGATCACATGCCCGCCGTGCTGGACGAGCTCATGGCCGTCCACGCGGCCGTCTGAGCGCCCGCGATCCGGGGTCAGCGGACGCCGAGGTCCACCCCGTCCAGCCCCTCCACCGGGGCGCACCCCAGGAGCGAGAGGAGCGTCGGCACCGTGTCCTCGGTTCCCACGCGATCGCTGCGGGTCGTGGAGGAGACCCCGGCGCCCATGAAGACCAGCGGGACCCGCCGGTCGTACATGTGGTGTGATCCGTGGGAGGTCCCGAGACCGCTGGGGACCAGCACGCCCGGCTGGTTGAGCAGCACCACGTCCGGGGAGCGGCCGGGGAAGTAGGTGTTCCTCAGGAGCGCGTCGACGCCGCTGGCCTCCTCGGTGAGGGCGGCCACGGTGCGATAGTCGTGGGCGCTCTGCACCCACTCCGTCTCGGCCGAGACCCTCCGGGCGATCTCGATCAAACGATCACAGGCGAGGTCCACTGTGAGCTCGCCGGCGGCGAGGTCCCTGCGGTCCATGACCAGGCCCCCGTCGCGACGATAGATCCGGACACGGTGCCCGAGAGCCTCGGAGAGCTCCAGGCTCAGCTTGGCCGTGAAGCTACCCGCCTCGACGAGGGGGACCCGAAGGGCGGGCTGGCCCCGATCGGCCACGTACTCAGGAAGGGGGAGCACCCCGTGGTCGGCGCTGAGGGCTGCGACCCAGCGGCCTCTCCCGACCCGCTCATCGAGCTCGTCGAAGAAGGCGCCGAGCTCGACGTCGAGGCGAAGGAGGAGATCGGTGACCTCCCGGCTGTAGGGCCCGAAGCCGTGCCCGACCACGTCGCAGCCCGAGAAGCTCATGGCCAAGAGGTCCGTCGCGTCGTCCATGCCGAGCTCCAGCTCCCTCAGGGCGATGCGTCCCATCTCGGCGGTGAACCGATCAACGAGGGGGGTCTGGTAGACCTCCCCCGCCAGCCGCGCGGGGCTCGAGCTGTCGCCGAGGGTGTAGGGCAGCTTGGTCCCGCGGGTGCCGAACGGACGCTCGCCCGGCCGCTCGTCCGGGGCGGTGCCCAGCTCCTCCACGTTGTCAGGGAGCGACGGCACCCACTCCCATCCGCCGGCGCGCTCCAACCAGGTCGCGTTCCACTCGTTCACCCAGGTCGGGAGCGAGTCCGCATACCAGGTCGAGGTCACGAAGCCCGCGCCCAGCTTGTCCCACCAGAGGACGGCCCCGTTCGACCGCCCCCCCATTCCGATGGCGGCCCGGTCCTTCGCGGAGACCGAGGCCACCTTCGCGCCCGGGATCTGGGCCTGGAGATACTCGCCGAGTGTCGGGCGAGCCAGGTTTCGAGGGGAGCGTCGCCCCTGCCCCGCGCCCGCGCCCGCCTTCGGGGCCTCGACCCGCCCGTTGGAGGTCATCGAGGCCACCGCGTCGTCCTCCACGCAGTACTGGAACCGCCCGGCCTCCCGGTCGAAGAAGCCGTTGCCGACGATCCCGTGGCTCCTGGGCAGGCAGCCGGTCGAGAGCGTCGTGTGCCCCGCCCCCGTCTCGGTCCGTGCGTAGTCGAGGGTCGCTGCGTCGAAGACCGTCCCCTCCTCGAGGAGGCGCGCGAAGCCCCCCGTGAAGGCCGGCCTCAACCGCGTGAGCTGCTCCGGGATCATCTGATCAACGGACAGCAGGACGACCAGGCGGGGGCGCGCCGGGGCGCCCTCGCCCGCTTCCTGAACCACAGGGGCGGAGAGGGTCAGAGAGGCGAAGGAGGCGGTCGCCGCGAGGCTCAGGCTGAAGAGAGGGATCACGATCGGAGGGAGGTCTGAGGGACAGCGCTGGGGAGGGGCGAGATTGTGCTTCGCACACGGCCAGGCCCCAATCACAGCGGAGCGTGGAGGCCCACCTTGCTCTGTAAGCCCCTGCCAGTCACGCACATGTGAGCGGCTGGAAAACGTTTCCAGGCCCAATCCCGGGCCTCCATTTGCCCAATGCAATTTCCTGGCTATCCTGTGGGGCTCCAAAGGCGACACGACAAAGGCAAACCGGACGCGAGTCCGGGACGCAAAGCCACGGGCCCCTCGCGGGCAGCCGAGCTTCCGAATGTCGACCGCCCGACCCTTCGGGATCGTCGTCCGAGGAGCGCCGCGGAACCCGCAACGGTTTCGCCTCGGACTGAGGACCGCGGGTCGGATAGGAACAACCGTTCCTCATCTGCCCTGCCGGACCGGGGTCGGCTCCGGCCGGCCCCGGGACGGTTTCCTCAGCGTCGAGGCCGAGACCGCCAGGGAGCCGCCAGATCCACCAGCTCCCATGCCTCGACACAACGACTCTCCGACTCAGCTGCGCCTCCCCCTGGGGCAGGCCAGCGGTGCGTCGTGGGTGAGGCTCCATGGGGACCGCGCAGGATCATTAGACCTCTCGTCGCTCGACGGCTTCGGCCAGGGGCGACGTGGGCTGGAGGGCGAACGTGTGGGGACACGGACGCTCTCTGCGAGGAGGAGCGGATCCCGGGCCGCCGTGGGGACGGCGTACTCGGGTGTCGTGTTAAAGGAGTCGTGCGACGTCGGGAGGTTGGGGACCCTTCCGTCGCATCCGCACCTCGGTCCGGCGGTTTCCGTCGTTCGGGACGCAAGGGGGTCGGACGTGATCTGATCGCGCCCGATTGCGTTCCCGGAGAGCCTTCTTGGCTCGAGGCCGGGAGTCCTGGGAGGGCTCGGATCCGAGAGGGTCCGGGCCCTCTCTCTTTCGGCCAGGCGCCGCGAGGCGTCAGACGAGCGTGTCGGCCTCGTGCGCGCGGAAGCGGTCCTGGAGCCGCTCGATGAGCCGGGTGTGGATCTTGCACACCCGCGACTCGGAGAGCCCGGTGAGGTCACCGATCTCACGCATGGGCAGCTCTTCCCAGTACTTCAGGTACACGATGCGGCGCTCCTGGTCCGACATGCGCTGGGAGACCAGCTTCATCAGCTCGTCCCGCGACAGCCGGTCGCCAGGGGCGTCCACGCCCTGGTCCTGAACGATGTCGAGGGGGCTGGCCCCGCTCCCATCCTCTCCGCCGTCATCCGCGGGCATGGAACCACTGGGGGTCCCCGGGAGGCCGACGCCGAAGGTCTGCTGGTAGACGTCGAGGTCGAACCCCATCGCCGACGCGACCTCGTTGTCGTTCGGGTTCCTCCCCCACTCGCGGCGGAGCTGCTCGACCGTCCGCTTCTGCTGTTCGATCTTCTGGCGCCACGGGCGGGGGAGCCAGTCCTGGGAGCGCAGCTCATCGAGCAGCGCACCCTTCACCCGAAGCTCACAGTAGGACTCGAAGCGCACCCCCCGCTCCGGGTCGAAGCCCTTCACCGCGCTGATGAGGCCCACGTTGCCGGCGGTCATGAGGTCGCCACGATCCACCGTCCGGGGAAGCCGGGCGCCGAAGCGACGGACGATCTGCTTGATGAGCGGCTGGTAGTGCTCGACGAGCGCGTTCCGGGTGTCGTCGCCAGGATCGGACCGGAAGGCGGCCCAAAGGACGTCGATCAGCTCGGCCTCGGCACCCGCGGGAGACGCGCTGCTGCCAGGCATCCCGGGGGACGATCCAGGTTCAGAGGTGGGGTCGGATTGAGGCGCCAAGTCGAGTGATGTACGGGTTTGAAGAGGTCACCGGGCGGTCCGCCGTGTCGCCGAGCGATGGCTCGAGGTGCACTCTCTGAGTAGTAGGTACCGATACGAGACCAGCCCGTTCAACAGTTCCTCTGCCAGCGCGCCCGAGTGCGTCACCTCGGCGCAATGTCCCCCCACTCGGAAACGCTCCCAATTAGCTCCTAGCACCCCGACGGGGCCGTTCTGCGTCCCCGCAGCGCCCCTCTGGAGGGCGCACATTTTTTTGGTTTGAAAACGGTCCGTGGGCGGCCTCGCGTCCCGCCGACGGCATGCTTGAAGGGTTCAGACTTCGTGCTCGCCGAGGTCCTCGTCGTAACCGAGACGCTCCATGACAACCGCCTCCGCTGACCGCATGGCGGCGCGCTCCTCCGGCTCATGATCGTCGAAGCCAACGAGGTGAAGGGCGCCGTGCACCACGTAGAGCGCCTGCTCCCTTTCCACCGAGGATCCTCGCGCCGCTGCGACCTCTCGGGCCCGCTCCACGCTCACGTAGATCTCCCCGTCCGGGCCGTGCTCATCCGGCACCCCGTCGTCCCTCAGGTCGAAGGTGATCACGTCCGTGCGGGTCGGGTCGCCGAGGAACTGGCCGTGGAGCCGGGCGAGCTCCGCATCATCCACGAAGATGACGTCCACACGGAGCTCCGCCTTCCCCCCGTGGGCGAGGGCCGCCCCGAGGGCAGCCAGCGCGCCTGACTCGCCAAGCTCCCCGGGGACCTCGGGCACCGTCCAGACGACGGACCCCTCGGTCACTCGGAGGCCCCCCCGGAGGCGCCTTCCGCGGGGCCGTCGGAGCGGCCCTCGCCGGGGGCCGAGCCGCGGTCCCGGCCGTCGCGGTCATAGGCCCGGACGATCTGCGCCACCAGCGGGTGCCGCACCACGTCCGCCGCCTCGAACTCGATGAACCCAACGCCCTCGAAGCCCCGGAGACGCCGCGCGCCGTCCACGAGCCCGCTCCGCTGGTTCCGCGGGAGGTCGTTCTGTGAGGGGTCGCCGGTGACGACCATGCTCGAGCCCTCCCCGAGCCGCGTCAGGAACATCTTCATCTGCGAGGCCGTGGTGTTCTGCCCCTCGTCCAGGATGACGAACGCATTCGAGAGAGTCCGGCCACGCATGTAGGCGAGGGGCGCGATCTCGATGATGCCAGCCTCCTCCATGCGTGCGAGGTCCTCCGCCTCGATCATGTCCCGCAGCGCGTCGTAGATCGGCCGTAGGTAGGGGTTGAGCTTCTGCTGCAGGTCGCCCGGCAAGAAGCCGAGGTGCTCCCCAGCCTCCACCACCGGTCGCGTGATGATCAGGCGCCGGACCTTTCCACGGCGCAGACGCTGCACCGCGGCAGCGACCGCGAGGTAGGTCTTCCCTGTACCGGCAGGTCCCAGCCCGAACACGAGGTCGTTCTTCTCGATGGCCTCGAAGTAGCGGCGCTGGTTCTCGCTGCGCGGCTCGACCGGTCGCGGGCGGAAGCGAACCACCGCAGGACGGTGCGAACCACCCCACTTGGAGCCGGAAGGCGACTGGCTTGCGCCGCCCGAATCCCTCGGCCCACCGCGTCGCTCGCCGGTGGCGGGGGCGGTCTCGGCGGTCACCGGGGTCCGATTCAGCAGGATCCCCTCGATCTCACGCACGCTCAGGTCGCGACCCTTGCGCGCCTTCCCGAGCAGATGGTCGATCCGCTCCGCCGCGGCCTGGATCCCGTCGTTGGAACCCTTGAGCCGCAGGTTGCCCGCGCGCGCATAGATCTCAATGTCGAGGTCCTGCCGTAACAGTCGCGCGTAGCGATCGTAGGGACCAAGGACGAGGATTGCCTCCTCGTGGGAGCGCAGCGGGATCGTGTGTTCGGGCAAGGTGCGGGACGATCAGGAGGGCATCTCGAAGAGGAGAGGCCACAGGAAAGCGACGAGCGGAGCAGAAAGAAGGAGGCTATCGACGAGGTCAAGCATGCCGCCGGACGGACCGAACGTGGTCCCCGAGTCCTTGACGTTGGCGCGGCGCTTGAAGCCGCTCTCCATCAGGTCGCCGGCCTGAGCAGTGACGTTCACGACCAGCCCGAGGATGATCCCGGAGACCACCCCGAAGCGCGCCCCATCAAGGGCTCCGGAGAGCACGAAGCCCGCCCCTGCGCCGATGCCGACCAGCAGGGAAGCCACACAGCCCGCCACGGTCTTGCCCGGACTGAGGTTCGGGAACGGGTGCCGCTTCCCCATGGTGCTCCCGACGTAGTAGCCGGCGATGTCACCGATCTTGGCCAGGACGAGATAGACCGCCAGCCCGCCGGCGCCGCCGGCGAGGCGGATGGGGACGAGCGCGAGGAGCGGAAGCGCGACCAGGGCCATGAGCCCCAGGAAGGGGCCTGCGCCGGCAAGATTCGAGGTCGGGTGTTTCAGGCTCGCGATCGCTCGCCCAGCGAAGCCCGCCAGGGCGCTGACGATCAAGATCAAGGCGAGCGTATGGGGGATCTCGCTGAGGGGAGGCTGCGTCGCCTCAGCGCCGCCCGGGACGAAGTCCCGCCAGGTCATGTAAGCGCCGTAAGCCACAGCGGTGACGGCGCCGATGACCGCCGGCGTCCCGCCGAAGATCCTCATCCGCCCCGCCTCGAGGATCGACCACAGGGAGAGCACGACCGCGAAGCCGAGGGTGAGCGCCACGCCCGCGGGCAGCGAGGCCGCCCAGAGCAGGCCCGCGACCGAGAGGGCCAACGTCGACCCGACCTTGGTTCGGAGGATCAGCTTCGCCCGCTTCGCCGCGGCGGCGTCGACTCCCGAAGCACTCACGACCCGCCCTCGCTGTGCTCGGGGCTCCCCTCGAGTTCGAGCACGTCCTCGAGCCCCTCGAGGTCCGCCGGATCCTCGGCCTCCGCCGGGAGCGCGCCGAACTTCCGCTTCCGCGCGGCGAAGGCGCGGAGCGCATCCTCGAACTGAGGACGACGAAAGTCGGGCCAGCAGTCCTCCGTGACGTAGAACTCGGCGTAGGAGGCCTGCCAGAGCAGGAAGTTGGAGAGCCGCATCTCACCCGCGGTGCGGATGATCAGGTCAGGGTCGCCTGTGCCCGGGTCGTAGAGGTACTCGCGGAGGGTCTCCTCGTCGACCTCCTCGGGTCGACGGCGGCCCGCCGCCACATCCTCGCTGAAGGACCGCAGCGCGTCGGCGACCTCGGTACGCCCCCCGTAGGAGAGGGCCAACCGCAGGACCATGCCGGTGTTGCCCGCCGTCTTCTCCATGGTCTCCCGCAGCGCCCGCTGGGCGTACTCGGGGAGGTCTGAGAGACGGCCGATCGCCAGGAGGCGGATGCCGTTCTCCATCAGGGTCCGGAGCTCACGGCGCAGGTAGAGGCGCAGGAGCCGCATGAGCGTGGAGACCTCGAAGTCGGGCCGCTTCCAGTTCTCTCGCGAGAAGGCGTACAGCGTCAGGCTCTTGCACCCAAGCTCGGCGGCGACGGTCGTGATCGCGCGCACCGACTCGGTGCCCTCCTTGTGGCCGCGGACACGGACCCACCCGCGCTCCTGGGCCCAGCGGCCATTGCCATCCATGATGATGGCGACGTGGTCGGGGAAGACCCCTCCAAGCGACTCGCGGAACGCGAGAGCCTCAGGCGTCGGCTCCGGCGGCCCGGTGGCCCCGTCGTGCCCTCCACTCCACGGGCTCACGACAGCGCTCCCTCCGGGGTGGGGTCCGGCGCCTGCCAGTCGGCACCGAAGATCGGCGCACGGTCGATCACCGCGTCGCGCTCCGCCCCCACCGACACCATGACGATGGGCGTCGCGACCAGCTCCTCGATCCGCTCCACGTACCGTTGCGCCGCCGTGGGCAGGGCGTCGAAGGTCCGCGCGGAGGCCGCGTCCTCCGACCAACCGGGGAGCGTCTCGGTCACGAGCTCGATCCCGTCGAGGGTCGGGAGGTGCGCGGGGTACTCGCTGTACGTCTCGCCGCCGAACCGGTAGGCCGTCACGACCTCGAGGTCGCCGAGGCCCGAGAGCACGTCGAGCTTGGTCATGATCCACCCGGCGGCGCCGGCGAGGTCGAGGCAGTAGCGTACCGCCACCGCGTCGAAGTACCCGGCGCGACGGGGCCGACCGGTGGTCGTGCCGTACTCATGCCCGGCGGCCCGCAGCTCATCCGCCTGGTCGCCGAACATCTCGCTGGGGAAGGGCCCCTCCCCCACGCGCGTGCAGTACGCCTTGGCGATCCCGATGGAGCGCCCCACCGCGCTCGGGGGCACGCCGGCACCGGAGGGGATCCCGCCGGGGCCGGTGTTCGAGGAGGTCACGAACGGGTAGGTGCCATGGTCGATGTCGAGCATCACGCCCTGGGCCCCCTCGAAGAGGATCCGCCGCCCATCACGGTGGGCCTTCCTCAGCTCGGCGCCGGTGTCGGCCACGAAGGGCGCGAGACGGGCACCGACCTCGACGTAGCGCTGGACGATGGCCTCGACGTCGAGCGGGGCCTCGTCGTGGACCTTCTCGATCACCGCGTTCTTCTCTGCGAGGTTCGCGCGCAGGCGCTCGGCGCAGCGCTCGGCGTCCAGCAGGTCGCAGATCCGGAGCCCTGTCCGAGAGGCCTTGTCCGAGTAGGCGGGGCCGATTCCGCGGCCGGTGGTACCGATCCGGCCGTCGCCCTTCCAGCGCTCCGAGAGGCCGTCGATGCGCTTGTGCTGCTCGAAGATGACGTGGGCGTTGGCGGCGATACGCAGCCGAGCCGGGCCGACCCTGACACCGCGCTCCTCCAAGCCGTCGATCTCCTCGAGGAGCTTGATGGGGTCGATCGCAACGCCCGTGGCGATCACGTTGACCTTGCCTTCGTGGAGGATGCCCGAGGGGATCAGGTGGAGGACCCACTTGACCCCGTCCACGACCACGGTGTGCCCCGCGTTGGCGCCCCCCTGGTAACGGACCACGACGTCGACGCGGTCGCTGAGTAGATCGATGATCTTTCCCTTACCCTCGTCGCCCCACTGGGCTCCAAAGACACTGAGAGACGGCATGGGCTGGTCGGGTCAGGGACCGGGCAGAGGTGAAGGGAAGGGGGTGCGGCCCCTTGGATGGCCGGGGGCCACACGAGCTTGGCCGAGATGATAGCGGGCCTGCCTGCCCCGCTCCCCCTGGAACCGCTGAACCGGCCTCAGTCCAGCCCGCCATCCGTCGGGGCGCCGGGAGAGGGCCCCTACCGAGCCTCGCCGTGCCCCCCGCCGCCAGGGGTTCGGATCTCGACCTCGGACCTTGCCGGCAGGTCCAGCGCCGCCTTGGGCGTCAACCGCTGGTCTGCGTCCTGGCCAGGCCGTCGCACCCAGGCCTCCCCCAGGGCTCCGCTGCCCCCCCCATCCACCCCGAAGGGCGCGCACCGCTGTCGCTCGGCCATCCAGGAGAGCCGGACATCCGTGAGGAAGCTCAGCCGACGGACGAGCCCATCTCCGCCCGGACGGGCTCCGCCTCCCCCGGTGCCGCGGCGTACGGTCTGCCGCACCACACGGACAGGGAGCTCGTTCTCCAGGGCCTCCACCGGCGTGTTGCGCGTGTTCGTCATGTGCGTCTGCACTGCGTGGGCGCCGCTGAGCCTTGGCCCCGCCCCTGCGCCGCCGCCATGGGTCTCGTAGTGGGTGAAGGACCCGCCCTCCCCATCCAGCCTGACACCGCCGAAGGAGAGGTTGTTCATCGTCCCGGCGCTCGCCGCGGGAACCTCTCCAGGGAGCATCTGGCCGAAGGCGCCGAGGATGACGTCCACCAGCCGCTGACTCGTCTCCACGTTCCCCGCTGCCACCGGCGCAGGGTACGCCGCGTCGACCACGGTCCCTGGGGTGGTGAGGACCTCGACGCCCTCGAGCAGTCCGGCGTTGGTCGGAGTCCCCTCGGGCATGAGCAGCCGGATCCCGTAGACCACCGCCGAGACCGTCACCGCACGCGTGGTGTTCACGGGTGACCCGTCGAGCGCCTGGGGCGCGCTCTCGCGGAAGTCGAAGGTCAAGCCGCTCCCCTTCCGCGTCAGGGTCAGGCGAACCGGGAGCAGGTCCCCCGTCCCATCCGCGCCGCCCTCGAGGGAGTCCTCGAATGACCAGGTCCCCTCGGGGAGGTCGGCGATCCGGCGACCGGTGAGGATCGACGTCCAGGCGATGAGGTCCCGCCCCCTGGCCGCCAGCTCGGCCGAACCGTGCTCCTCCATGAGCGCCTGCATCCGCGCGTGCCCCGCGTGGCTCGCCGCGACCTGCGCGAAGAGGTCCGCGCGCCGCTCGTCCGGGACCCTCATATTGGCGAGGAACACCCGCAGAAGGTCCTCGTCGATCTCTCCGCCGCGCACCATGCGGATGGGCGGGAGCCGCAGCCCCTCACCATGTACGTCCCTCGCCGGCGCCATGGAGCCCGGGAATGCCCCGCCGACGTCGGCGTGGTGGGCACGGGAGACGCAGTAGAAGGCGGGGCGATCGTCGGGGCCGTCCGCGCCCGGCGCGAAGACCGGTGCCACGGAGGTGATGTCCGGCAGATGGGTCCCGCCACCGAAGGGGTCGTTCTGGAAGGCGATATCCCCCGGCCGAAGGTCATGGGTGGCGATCACGGCCTCGACGGAGAGGGGCGTGGCCCCGAGGTGCACGGGGAGGTGAGCCGCCTGGGCCACGGCCCGCCCATCTGCACCGAAGATGGCGCAGGAGAAGTCGAGGCGCTCCTTGATGTTGACCGAGAACGCGGAGCGCTGGAGCGCGACCCCCATCTCCTCGGCCGCGGAGGCGAAGAGGTGGTGGAAGACCTCGACCCGGAGCGGGTCGATCGACTCCGTGGGCTCCGTCATCGGCGCGGTCAGTCCTCGTCCGGGAAGTCGAGCACCTGCAGCGGCGCGTTGTCGAGCACCTCCCAGCGGACGAGCGGCAAGATCACCACGTCGTCGTCCTGGGGGCGTCGCCAAACCACGGAGCGCACGACGCGGACCAGGTGCTCCCCTGAACGGAAGTACTCCTCCTGCTCGCGGCGCGACTCGAAGTCCAGCCGTTGGTTCACGTCTGATGCTGTCGAGATCCGCGCGGCGATCACGATCTCGAAGACGTCGCTGGTGACCTCGAGCGACTCGGTGATGGTCGACTTGTCCCCCTCGTTGAGCGCCTGGAAGTCGTAGATCTCCTCGAGTTCGTCGAGGCTGTCGAAGATCTGCTTGGGGTAGATCTCCTCGCCGAACTCGTCCAGCATGGGCTCGGGTTCGACGTCCTCGACGCCCTCCTCCTCCTCCTCCTCGAGCGGGTCCTCGGGCTCGTTGCGGTAGTCCCGCACACCCTCCCAGATGGAGATCGGGTATTCGCGACCAGAGAAGAGGCCGGAGAGCACCGCGAAGGGCGCGGTGTTGACGTTGACGCCCCAGCCGCCGCCCCCCACCGGGAGCCCGCTCGCCTCCTCCTCCTCGCCCATCGCCGGAGATGTGTAGACCGTGAGGAAGGACGTGATGCCGTGGATGCGCTCCTCGTCCTGGCCGAAGTAGTCCTCGAACATCTTGTCCTCGAACCCGGGGAGCATCCGGAACTCGCTGAACGTGAAGGGGACGGACTGCTCCGAGTTCTCCAGGTCCGTCGTCAGGAGCTGCGGCTGAGGGAGGTCCGTCATGCTCATGCGCTCCCTCATGTAGGCCTGCATCGAGAGCGCCATCTCCTCGGCGTCGCCGGTCGAGATGTCCTCGGAGGTTCCCCCGCGCGCAAAATCCAGGATCCGCGCCACCCGCTGCACAGCAAGCTCCGCCAGCTCCTCGTCAGGTTGCAGGAGGTTGAGGACGTTGTACTTGCTGTTCTCGTCACGGATGAAGATCCGCAGCTGGATGTCGCCGAAGCTCGTGGACTGTGGCGTGTACCAGCGGTCCATCTGGGAGTCGACCGTGTCCGGGTTCCGCGGCGCCTCGCCGGGCTCCGACGCGGCGCCGGGGTCGCCCCCCCCTGCGGCGGGGTCCTCCCCCTCGGAGGCCTGCGCCGCGCGCGCGTCCTCGAGAAGGTCCTCGTAGGTCTGCAGCAGGACCGACTCGATGGCCAGGTCCATCTGGGCCCGCGTCAGCTCGTTGTAGGTGATCCGCTCGTCCGTCAGGGTGACGGTGTTGATCTGGTAGACGATCGCGATGATCACGATCAGCACGAGGAAGGCCATCAGGAGGGCTGCGCCGCGGCAGGCGTCCCGGGCCCCGGAGAGGCTCTTGCGGAAGATCTTCATCGGTCTGGCGGTGCGGTGCTCCGCTGGCCGTGATCATACGCGCCAGGGGACGACTTCTTCCCCGCACTTCGGACGGGGCTCAGGGCAGTCATCCCGGCGTCACACCTCGGGCTCAGAACGGGCTGTAGAGGTCGGAGCCCTCAAGGATCCGCGGGCGGATGAAGAACAGCACGTTCGTCTGCTCCTTGCTCGTCAGCTTGCTCCTGAAGAGAGTCCCGAGGATCGGGATGTCCCCCACCCACGGGACCTTGGTCTCCCGCACCACCGAGCGCTCGGAGATCAGGCCCCCGAGGATGACCGCCTGGCCAGGCTCCAGCCGGACCACCGTGCGGGCGTTCCGCCTGGAGATCTCCGGAACCGAGATCACCGAGTCCCCCACCGTGAAGCTCACGGCCGTTCCGGTGGACTGTGACGCCTCGATGTCGATGTTCAGGATGACGGTGTCCCGACCGATCACGCGAGGCACCACATACATCTGGACCCCCACGTCCTGAAACTGGAGGGAGGTGGTCGGGATGCCGGACGCGCTGATCGCCGTGACGTTGTAGAAGGGGATCTTCTTGACGTTGACGATGTCGGCTCGCCCCCCCTCTCGGACCGCCACCTTCGGGCGTGAGATGATCGAGACGTTCTCAAACGAGGCCACCGCCTCCAGCACCGCGTTGAAGGTCACGCCGTCGAAGACCGCCCCCAGCTGAAAGAGCGCCTTGCTGGCGTCCGTGCTGTTGGCGAATGAGAAGTCGATCTGATTGACGAAGGTCCCTGGGTTGGGGAATCCGAAGATCGGCGTCGCCGCGTCCAGCGGCTTGACGCCCAGGTCGAGCGCCTCACGGGTCGTCACCTCGACGATCTTGGCCTCGATCTCGATCTGCCTGACGTCAGCGGCGAACAGGTCGATAAAGTGCTCGACATCGGTCAGCCGACCTGCCGCGGCCGTCACGAAGAGCACATCGCTCAGGGCGATCGGCTGGGGGGCGCGGAGCCCCTGTTGCCGCGGGTCGGAGTAGGCCTCCACCGAGAAGCCCTCCCGTAGATCCAGGAGAACCGAATCCTGCGGTTGTGGGCCGCTCCCCTCCGGCATCGCCCCGTCCATCACTGCGGCGAAGAGCGGGAAGTCACCGTAGCTCTGCAGGAGGCTGAAGATCTTGGAGCCCGTTCCCGCGGGGAACGTGTACGGCTTCATGATCAGCCGCTCGGTGTCCCCGTCGCGGAGCTCGTACCAGATGATGTTCTGACCGAACTCGAGGTAGGGATTGAGGGGCGGATCCGCTGGCACCGCCTCCTCCACCAGTCCGCTCAAGAACTCCAGCTCGTCGCCCTCGGCCACGCCGGCCGCAGCGGCGTCCTCGACCTCGGAAGGAAGCTCGGGCCCCACCGGCGGAACAGCCTCCGGCCCAGGAGCCTTTCCACCGCCAGCCGTCGCCGGTCCCGTGGGCGGGTTGGCGGTGATGGGGTCGTCCATGTAGGCGGCCTCCACCCCCTCGAAGGCGGCCTCGTCATCGAAGGACTCGACCCCCGCGGGCGCGTCTTGGCCCCGGGTCAGGAGGTCCTCGAACATGGACTGCGCCTTTCGCTCCCGGTCGAGGGAGTCACCGCCCCCTCCGAGGCAGGACGGGAGGAGGACCAGGGGGGCGAGGACCGCAGCGACCGCCTGCAGGCGACCGCGGCCGCCGGTCAGGGCGCGCCCCACGAGACGCGCGTCGGCGCACCGTTCCGGCCCACGAACAGGAGACGTGCCGCCTGGGCGGACGTCCCCGTCGGGGCGCTCGGGGTCTTCCCCGGGGCGGCTCATGCGCGGCTCGGCCCCGTCAAAGGAGGCGCTTCACCGAGTCCGTGACGTCGGAGATCGCCTTCTTGTCCCTGCGCCGGATGGACTTCCAGACGCTGCAGTAGCCCCCGGACTGGCGCACCGACTCGCAGGCGCTGAGCACCCTGGAGCGCGCCTTCGCCGTGAGGGTGATCCCCTCGGACGAGGTGGGATCGATCTTGTCCTTGGCGATCTGCTTCATCTCCGGCGTGGCGTCGAGCAGCGCGGAGTAGTTCACCGAGGCCGGGTTCGTGAGCTGCCGCGGCTCGTCGAGCCCGCAGATGTTGTCCGCCTTGTTGACGTGGTAAGGCGTCCCGCGACCGTCATCGCGCCCCCCGAACACCATCGGAGCGACGCTCTCCTCTCCCGTGGAAAGCGGCGTCGCACTGGCAGGCAGCCCTGCGAGGGTGAGGATGATGAGTGCGAGGAGCTTCAAAGGAGGAACTATCGGGTTCTGACGCCAGCAGGCAGTAGGGCAGCATTTTAGGACGTCCTACGCTGAACGTCGCCCGAAGCCCGGATTAAGGATCCGTCATGTGAACCTTCGACCGTGGTAGGCGCACCTTGCCAAAAACCCACAGATTCCGTCTGGCAAGAAGGTAAGGGCTACTCAAAGCCTCCATCTCCCGGCGCCGCCCCACCCAAAACGCCAAGCAAAAAAAACGCCCCCACCCCATGGTGGGGCGGGGGCGCTGAAGGGGACCTCAGACGACCCAGCCGGGGCCCTGGAGGCTCAGGCGCTCACCGGCTCGGGGCGCGGCGACGGCGACGGCGACCTCCGCCGCCTCGCTCGCCGTCCTCGCGGCCGCGGTCACGGTCGCCGCGGCGCGGCCGATCGTCACCGCCACTGTCACCCTCGCCGCCCTCTTCCTTGGGCTGCGTGAGGGCCTTGTGGGAGACCTTGATCTTCCCGCGATCGTCGACGTTGATGATGACGACCTCGATCTCGTCGCCGACGTTGACCACGTCAGAGACCTGCTCGATGAAGCCTTCGCCGAGCTCGGAGATGTGGCAGAGCGCCTCGACACCGGGGAGGATCTCGATGAACGCGCCGAAGTCGCGCACGCTCTTGACCGTGCCCTTGTACTTCGAGCCGATCTCCGGGGTCTCCATGGTTGCCGAGATCGCGTCGCGGCAGGCCAGGGTCTTGTCGGCGTCAGTGCCGTAGATCTGGACGTGGCCCTCGTCGTCGACGATGGAGATCCGGACGCCGTAGTCCGCCTGGAGCTGTCGGATGTTCTTGCCGCCGGGGCCGATGAGGAAGCCGATGCGATCGCTCGGGATCTTGATCGTCTCCATGCGCGGCGCGAACCGGCTGACCTCGGGGGACGGGGCCGGGACGGCCTCGAGCATCTTGCGGAGGATGTGGATCCGGCCCTTCTTGGCCTGCTCCAGCGCGTTCTCCAGCAGATCGCGGGACACGCCCTTGATCTTGATGTCCATCTGCAGGGCGGTGATCCCGACGCCGGAACCGGCCACCTTGAAGTCCATGTCTCCGCTGTGGTCCTCGGAGCCGAGGATGTCGGACAGGATGGCGGTCTTGCCGCCCTCCTGCACGAGCCCCATGGCGATGCCCGCGACGGGCTGGGTCAGCGGAACACCGGCCAGCATCATCGAGAGGCAACCACCGCAGACGCTGGCCATCGAGGACGAGCCGTTCGACTCGGTGATGTCCGAAACGACGCGGATCGTGTAGGGGAACGACTCCTTCTCCGGCAGCACCGAGTTCAGGGAGCGCTCGGCGAGCATGCCGTGGCCGATCTCACGTCGGCCCGGGCCCATGATCCGGCGGGTCTCACCCACCGAGTACGCGGGGAAGTTGTAGTGCAGGTAGAAGTGCTTCTTGTACTCCTCCTCGACCCCATCGATGATCTGCTCGTCGTCCGGCGTGCCGAGGGTGGCGCTCACGAGCGCCTGGGTCTCGCCCCGGGTGAAGAGCACGGAGCCGTGCTGCCGCTCGTTGAAGTTCGGGACCACGGTGATCTGACGGATCTCGTCCCACTCGCGGCCATCCACGCGGCGCCCGGAGAGGATCGCGGAGCGCTCACAGTGCTTCTTCAGGTCACCGAAGAAGTCCTTGACCGCCTTCGTCTGGGCCTTGAGGTCCTCGCCCTCGAGGCCCGAGGTCAGGGCCGTGACGGCCTTCTTCTTGACGTCGCTCATGGCCGCACCGCGCTCGTGCTTGCCGTCGGTCTTCATCGCGTCGGCGAGGTCACCTTCGAACTCGAAGACGCGGGCCTTGAGGTCCTCGTCGATGCTCGGGGCGGCGAACTCCATGGCCGGCTTGGCGCAGCGGTCGACGAGTTCGTTGGCGAGATCGATGATCTCCAGCACGACGCGCTGGGCCTCGGCCAGGGCGTCGATCATCTCCGCCTCGGGGAGCTCCTGGGCGGAGGACTCCACCATGCAGAGGCCATTCTCGTGACCGGAGACCACGAGGTCGAGGCGGCTGTTCTCCCGGCGATCGGAGTCGGAGGGGAAGGCGACGAGCTTGCCGTCGATGTGGGCGATCCGGACGGCCCCGAGGGTCGTCTCGAAGGGCATGCCCGCGATGCGGATGGCCGTGAAGGCCGCGATCATGGCGACGACGTCGGGGTTGTTCTCCCCGTCGTACTGCATGACGCTGGTCATGACCTGGACCTCGGCCTTGAAGCCCTCGGCGAACATGGGCCGGATCGAGCGATCGATCAGGCGCATGGTGAGGATCTCCTTGGTGGTCGGACGTCCCTCGCGCTTGAAGAAGCCGCCGGGGATCTTGCCCGCGGCCTCGGTCTTCTCGCGGTAGTCGCAGACGAGGGGGAAGAAGTCGATATCGTCCCGCGCGTTGCCCGCAGTGGCGGCTGCGAAGCAGCGCGTATCTCCGAGGGTTGCGATCACGGCGCCGCCGGCCTGACGGGCCACCTGGCCGGTCTCCAGCGTGAGTTTCTTGCCAGCGATCGTCGCTTCGACTCGTGTCGGTTTCATGCTCATGGTGTTGTTGAGGCTCATCTCGCCTCGGTTTCTCTTCTTGCTAATAACAGTGGGTTGTACGTGTGGATCCAGCGCCCCGCCCCGTGGGCGGTCGCCGGACCATCAGGCCCACCGGGCGCCGCGCCATGCGCGGAGGACCGGGGGCGACTGGACTCGCTGGTCCCTCCCCTGCGCCCGGACCCGGATCGCGCTCGTGCCGCCCGGGAGCCCACAGGCCCCATCAGGGGTGGGGCGCGGGAGGCTGGGGGCGCGGAGCACGGGTTCGGGGACCGAGCGGGGGATCAGCGGCGCAGGCCGAGGCGGCCGATCAGCTGCGCGTAGCTCTCGGGGGAGCGATCGCGCAAGTAGCGCAGCAGCTTCGTGCGGCGGCCGACCTTGACGAGCAGGCCGCGGCGAGAGGTGAAGTCCTTGCGGTGCACCTTGAGGTGCTCGGTGAGGCAGCGAATGTCCTCGGTGAGGAGCGCGACCTGGACCTCGGGGGAGCCGGTGTCACCGTCCGCCTTCGCGAACTCCTTGATGATCTCGGCCTTTCGATCGGTGGCGATTGCCATGGGTATGTAGCGGTTAGCTGGGCTCCTTGATCCCCGCAGCGAGGCGACGCATGGGATCAGCGGAGCGGACTTGCCCCGATCGAAGAGCCGCCCTCCGATCGGGGGGGGCGGGAACCTCGGTTCCGGGGTGCGAGAATGGGTGCGCGCGCCTCTGAGGCCAAAGAGCTTAGCGGGGAGCCCGCCGCGGAGGGGGCTCGCCAGCTCGATTTCCGCACGCGACTCGCCCCGACGCCCCGCCTGGGCGCCCGGTCCCAGGGCCCGGTCCCAGGGCCTGGTCCGGCGGGGAGCAGAACGACCCTCAGCTAGCCTGGATGGCTGCCAGCGCCCCCGGAAGGGGCGCGCCGCCTCACTGGACAGCCTCAGTTACCCGAGAGCCCATCGAGCATCTCGGGCGCCAGGGTGCGTCCAGGCAGGGTCGAGAGGAGGACCCGGAGGATCTCGTCGCACGCCTCGCGCAGGTCCCGATCGGAGCTGCTCGCGGTGCCGCCGGACGTCGAGAAACGGAACTCACGGTTCACGCGGGCCTCCCAGAGAGCCGGTCCCGCGGGATTCCGGGGGTCAATGAGCTTCGCGGAGATGGACGCATCGATGGAGTGGAAAGCCATCCAGTCCGGCATGTCCCAACGCTCGATCATGAGCTCGAGGTAGGCGTCCTCGCCGAGGGCTCCCGGAGAGTAGCTGGCCTCCAGCACTCCACCGCCCGCAGGGGCAGCCATGGCGATGGTCTCGTCCACCACATCCATGGCGAGGGGTGAATAGCGCCGACGGACCAGGGCCTTCGCCGCGGAGTTCCGGATCAGCCCCGTCGGAGCCCTCAGGACGTCGGGGGCCGATTCCACGGGGAGCACGGCAATGTCCACCGGGTTCACCGCGGCGATTTCGCCAACGGAGGTCGTCTCCACTAGGGAGCCCGTCGGGCTCGGAGTGGTCTGGCAAGCGGTCCCGCCCCCGACGAGGACCGCAACGAGGGTGAGGGTTCGAATCGCGCTCTGCATGGACGGATGCTACGGGAACCGACCGCGGGATTTCGAGGGTCCAGTGCCCGTTCCGGTGGGGCGCGGTCGCCGGGCGCCCGCCGGGACGAGCTATCGGGAGGTCCGCGGACCTCCCGCAGGCCGACCGAGGGCCGCCGCCTGGCGCGCTGGGCCCCTGTTGCCCCCATTGGTCTAGGGCGCCGCCAGGGGGCCTGCGGGCCCATGGAGGGCCCTCTGAGCCCCGGTAACCCCGGCAGCCCCGGCAGGAAGCCGGGCCGATCAGTCCAGGGTGAAGGTCACGGCCGCGGCGAAGCCCGCGCGCTCGTGCTCCCGCTCGATGTCGCTCCAGAGGAATTCATTGCGGTCGAAGTCCCAGCCCCAGAGGGTGACCTCCGCCGAGAGGATCCCCGGTTCGAGCCCCGCGCCCCCCTCGGCGGCGAGGTCCGGGACCGACAGGAGCAGGTCTCCGCTCGCATCGGGCGTATCCAGCGTCCAGAGCTTCCACTTCCGACCGGTGCTCGACGTGAGCTGGACCTCCGCGATCCCGTCCCCGCCGACGCTGTCCGACAGGGTGTCCTCGACCACGATGTTGAACCCACCTGGACCGGTCGTGCCACCGGGGCTCGGGGAGAGGAGTCGAGGCACATCGATGGGCTGCAGCTGATTGGCGCTGGTGGAGAGCCGCGGGCGCGCAGACACCTCGTTGCCGGCCACGTCCTTCACGGCGGCGCGCAGCAGCAGGTCGGGGTCGATGGCACCACGAGCATCCAACTCCCCCCCCACGTTCGCCAGCCCGGAGGCCGCGCCGAGGGCGGTCCAGGTGGTCCCTCCCCCCCCGAGCGGATAGGGATTTGCTCGCCCCACGACCACCGGCCCCGCGAGGCCCGTGCCCACGGCCTCCGCCGTGATGCTGGGCACGTCGGCAGGCGCGCCAAAGTTGACGAGGCCCGAGATGTCGAGGACGTGCGGGGTGAGGGCGAAGGGCTGCAGATCGGGGGCCGAGAAGGCCAGCTGGTCCCCCGCGTCGATATCCACGTCCAGGGCAGTCTCACCCGCCGCCACCGGAAGGAGCGGCGCGCTCAAGCCGAAGCCCCGCAGGTAGGTCACGGGGTTGAAGGTGAACTGGGGCAGGTCGTCCTGGGTCGCGAGGAACGAGATCGCTCCGAGGGTGGAGCCCTCGATGAGCACGGGCCCGTAGTTGCACTCGAAGAGCGTCGCGTTGGAGTTCGGCGAGCAGAGCGAGACGTCGCTCAGGCGCAGCAGGCGCGGCGCCCTCGTGTCCGCCACCTTGGTGGCCGCGCCGGAGAAGTTGCCGGTCGGGAAGACGCTGGTCACCTTGCCCTGGACCGCCGCCGCCGGCTCGCTCGAGACGTCGAGCAGGACCTCCAGGGAGTTCCGGGGGACGCCGTGGAAGGTGAAGAGGTCGTAGCCCGGAGCGTCCACCGTGATGACGGTGTCCCCCGCTGGCGCGCCTTGCACCTGGGCCTGGCCGATGATGCTCGTCGTGTTCGAGTCCACGAAGACCACGGCCCCGCCGCTCTCCGAGTGGCTGTAGACCGTTGCGCCGCTGATCCCGCGCAGCGAGCGGCGGTCGTAGACGCGGACCTGCACGTTTCCCCCGGTCGGGTCCGCACCGGGCCCGATGACCCCGCGCTGGAGGTAGGTACCGGAGGCGGGCACGGTGGTCGAATTCCCGGCCCGGTCGAAGATCGAGAGGTCGTAGTTCACGCCCCCGCTGCCCGGGTTGATCGCGCCGAGCGGCACCGCTGCGGTGACGAAGAGGGCCTCCCCGGAGGCGTCCAGCTCCCCTGCGAAGGCCGTCCGGGGCGGGCTGGCGAGGCTCCCACCGTTGGTCCCGCTGGCGCCCGCGTCCACGAAGGCGAAGGCGACCGGCTCGCTGGCCCTGCCCACGAGGGCGAGGTCCCGCAGGTCCCCGACGAAGCTCGAGACCTCCGCGCCCGCGGCGCCGAGCCCCAGGAGAATGGGCGCCACCGTGTCGAAGTAGGGGCGCTCTGCGGCGTTCGTGGCCGGGTCTCCGTCGAACAGGCGCACGCCCGTCGGGGAGCCGAAGCGGCGCAGCTGGATCGCGCACTCGAAGTCACCATCCGCGAACTCCGCGTCTCCGACGGCGTCGATCATCCCCAGCTCGCTCGGGGTCAGGCTCAGCGCCGAGGTCCCCTCGGGGAAGTCCACCGTGGCGACGGTCGCCTTCAACAGCTGGGGGTTCTCGGGGCTCGTGCCGAAGAGGAACGCCTCGGCGATCACGCCGCTCGGCGCAGGCTCGGACAGGGTGACCTCGACGATGGGCGCCCCGCTGAAGACGTCGGCCGCGCTGAAGGTGTCGGGGTTCCCTGCCCCGGCGAACTTCTGGACCTCTGCGGCCAGGCTCAGCCCGAGCGTCTGGAACTCGGTCTCCGAGGGAGGCAGGGGGTCACCTTCCTCGGAGGTGAGCTCATCGGCACCCTGGGCCAGCTTGACCTGGACCCGCACGTCCGTGCCGAGGGGGACCGCTCGCCCGTCGGCATCGCGCGGGATCCAGCGCCACACCTGGGTCAACCCGAAGCCGAGCCCCGAGGTGCCGAGCTGGAGCGACTCCGGCGCAGGATCGAAGGCCGGAGGGAACCCGTCGACGAGCACGTCGAAGGTGTCCGCCGTGATCGTGGAGGTCTCCATGCGCCGGTCGAACCCGATCACGATCTCGCTCGCGTCACCCTGGAGCGTGGAGAGGTCGGGCGGGTACGAGTAGAGCAGGCGCGGCTCCGGCAGGAGCGACGCGTCCACGACGGCGAAGTCGAGGAGCACCTCGTTCTGGTTCGTGCTCAGCGCCTCACCGTTGAGGTCCACGACCTTGGCATCCTCGGCGTAGAGGAGCTGATACTGACGGTCGGGGGCGTAGCCCGTGGCGGGAATGAGGACCACGACGCGGCCGTCCCCCACCAGGGCCGGCGGCGACAGGGGGATCTCCTGCTGGAAGATCACGTCGATGATCCTGAAGGCGTCACCGAGGCCCTCGGGGCTCAGGCTCTCGGAGAACTCGAGGAACACCGGGCTCCGGGGGTGGAGGTCCTGGATCTGTGGGGCGGCGGCCACGAGGGTCGGGGCACCGGCGGCCAGGAAGGCACCCTCGGCCGGGAAGGTCGCGCCCGCGTTCCCGAGCCCCCCGGGTCCGTTGCCGCTGTTCGAACCGGTGCAACCGTCGACGAACACGCAGGTGGGATTGTCACAACTCGACACGAGGCCGAGGCCCAGGGCAGCGAGGAGGAGGGCTCCGGAGAGCGGACGGCGGTCGAGCATCGAGGTCGAGGGGCGGGGTGAGGGGGCCGCGGCCTGGCGGGGAGGGCTCCCGGCGGCCCGTGTGGGACGCCGGGGCCCGGGGGATCTTCCCGGGCATTGCGGACCTTGAACCGGCGGGGGGCGGGGCGCCCTCGCTGCCGGCGGTCCCTAGTCTATAGGGCCCGGGGCCGCCGGACCCAGGTGACTCTCGGCTCTCCCGGGGCTACAAAACATCGACGGGGCCGCCCTGGCGGGCCAGCGGCCGACCGTGAGCCCTGGCCACCCCGCCAGCGCCCCATCCACCTGCCCTCCAGCGACGAGCCTCCCCTCGGCCCCATGACCTCTCCTCAAACGCCCTCCTTCCTCGCCGCGGCGCTCCTCGCCCTGGGCGCCGCGAGCCCCTCGACGGCTCACCCCACGGCCCCGCTCCTCCTCCCCCAGTCCGAGCAGGACCCCAGGCTGGACGAGGCGGTGGACGCGCTGCGTCGCGGGGACATGACGACCGCCCGGCGTTTGGTGGACGCGCTGTTCGTCGACGAGCGGGAGCGCACCGCCCTCCGTTTGCTCCAGGAGGGAGATGGGCTCGGAGCCCTGGGCGCCATCGACCAGGCCCTGGAGCTCGACCTGGTCGGACGCGAGCGTCAGGCGGCGATGCTGATGGTCCGCGGCCGCGCCGCCTTCGCGGCCGCAAGCGCCTCGACCCGCTACGCGTCGCTCTTCGAGGAGGCGCTCGAGACGTTTGAAAGGGCGGCACAGACGGGGGCGGGCGTGAGCGCGGCCCTCCGGGCGAGCCGCGCGGCGCGGATGCTCAACCTCAACCAACAGGCCCTCGACGACGCCCGCGCCGCCGTGAACTGGATCGACGCCGTACCCGGACGGTCCGCCGGACTCGACGTGGACCAGCCCTTCGCCCGCACCTGGGGTGAGGCGGCCTTCAGCCGCTACGTCGAGCACCGGCAGGCCACTGACGGGGCGCCGGGCTCGCTCCAGACCAGGGCCAACCTGTTCAACGAGACCCGGCGCGCCATCGAGCGGTCCATCGGTGAATCGCCGACCTCGCCCTGGGGCTACGAGCAGCTCTCGAACCTCTTCCTCTGGGAGCAGCGGGGTCCGGAGGCCCTGCAGACCCTCCGCACCGCCCTCGCGATCCTCCCCGACAACGAGGCGATCCACACCGCGTTCGTCCGCCAACTGGGCGACCTCTCCCAGGCCCAGGCGACCGCCGCCGGCGCCGACTCCGCGGCGGCGCTTCAGGCCCGCTACGACGCGATCCTGGGGGCCTACGCCACGTTCCGCGAGCGCCACCCCGAGAACGCGCTGGGCTTTTGGTACAGCGCGTTCGAGACCTTCTATCAGGCCCTCGACCGCTTCGAGTCCGGCGCCGACGGCGGCTACGAGGTCGCCGGGTTCGAGGAGGCCGAGCGCCTGTTCGAGGCCTGCCGCACGCGCGAGCCCGGGTTCACAGACGCCTGCGTCGACTACGAGATCCTCTGCCGAACCGCAGCGGGCTGGTGCCTCTACCAGCTCGAGCGCGACGCAGACGCCGAGGCCATGTTCTTCTCCGCCGAGGACCTGCGCCCCCTCGGCTCGGAGGCCGTGCGTCGCGGCCGCGCAGCGGGGCTCGACCTCTTCCTGTCGGGGACCAATGGTTCCAAGCGGCTCCCCTCCGCCCTCGCCGGCCTCGACTTCCTCGTCCGGCGGGCGACCGCCGACCCGACGAGTCTCGTGGGCCTCGAGCGCGGCGCGCGCCTCGCCGACCGCATGTTCTCGTCGCGTCCGGAGAACCCGAACCTCGCCAACAATGTCGGCTTCGTGAACCGCGACGCTGCCGTGCTCCGGGAGATGGACGCGAGCGCGCGCTTCGCCCGCGCGGAGTCTGACGAGGAACGCGCCGCGGCAGCCGCCAGCCGTGCCCGCGCCCAGGAGCTCATCGAGCGCAGCTGGGCCGCCTACTGCATCGCCGCTGCCATGACGCCCGATGACGTGCGAGTCGTGAACGACACGGGCCTCATCATGACGTACTACCTCCGGACCGACGCCGAGGCTGCCGAGCGCTACCTGCTCGATGCCGTGGCCGACGGCACGATTCAAGTCCAGGCCGACATGGACGACAAGGAGCGCTACGCCCTCAACGAGGCCTGGGGCGACGCCCACCAGAACATGGGCATCCTCGAGATGACGCTCCGGGACAACCCGGCGCCGGCCCGCGACTGGTTCGTGAAGGCCCTGGAGATCGGGCCGCCGTCGCGGGAGTGGCTGCGGACCGAGGTTCTCCCGAGGCTGGATGAGTGGATCGAGACCGGCGTCCGCCCGGCCGCCCTCGACGAAATCGAGGCCAGAACCATCTGGGCTCACAGACCCTGAGAGCATTTTCGGGCCGACTTGGCCATCATTCCCGGCGCGCCCCGCGGCGCGACGCCCCCGTCCACCACCAAGCCTCCGGCGACATGCTGCTTCAACTCACCCTCCTGGCCACCTGCGCCCCGCTCGCGACGGCCCCACAGTCCGTGCCCGTGCTCGCCTCCGTGTCCGTCCATGACGACGTCGCAGACCTCGTCCGCAGGGGCAAGGCGGAGCTGCTCGCGGGCAAGTTCGACGCGGCCCTCGCCACCTTCCGCGAGGCCAACGACAAGAACGGCGGCGAGGTCGACACGGAGATCTGGGTGCTGCGGGCGCGGATCGCCAAGGGTGAGCTCGACGCCGCGTTCGAGCGGGTCATCGAGCTTGAGTCCGAGGGCCGCGGCGGAGTCGGCGTGCAATATCTCATCGGGGTCGCGCGCTACGAGTTCGGCCGCCGCCTCGAGCTCCAGGGCAGCCCCCAAGCCGGCGGGGCGTACCAGGAGGCCGCCGCCTACCTGAAGGAAGTCATGGCCAGCGAAGGGGAGCAGTTCCCCGACGGGTGGTTCCGCCTGGCCGCGTCCGCGCGGTGGGTGGGCGACATGGAGACCGCCTCCTCGTCCATCGACCGCGCCCTCGAGGTCTCCCGCGATGGCGAGACGCTCGGCCTCGCGGCCAAGATTCGCATCGCCCGAGGCGCCGGATTGATGGGGGCCGAGGAGACGCGCTCCGCGGGCGTCCGCGCCATCGAGCAGGGAGTCCGCGACGCACGGGAGGCCGCCAAGGCCATGGGGACCAAGAAGGAGCTCGCCCGACAGCAGGCCGACGTGCACCTCCAGCTCGGCGTTGGGCTGCTCTTCCTCGAGAAGAAGGACGAGGCCGCGACTGCGTACTCGACGGCCATGGGCTGGGATCCGACCCAGGTCGACTTCGGTCAACTCCTCGGCAGCCTCGCGGACTCGGAGGGGACCGTGGCTCCCTTCGTCGAGGCCCTCAAGGACGGCGCCGCCCAGTTCGAGAAGCGCTGGGGCAAGAACATCAGCTCCGACGCGGGCCTGCTCTGGTGGCTGGGGTACGGACAGTACTCCCTGGGGCGCTACGAGCCGGCCATCACCTCCTTCGAGCGTGCGGTCTCCAAGTTCCCCGCCTACTCCAACGCCCACTGGTACATCGCCCTCAGCCAGTACTTCCGCGGCAAGGAGCACGACGAGGAGGCGGGACGCGCCTTCCGTCGGTATGCGGAGGCGGACGCCGGGAGCTTCGCCCAGATGGTGAACTCCAGCGCCCAGAACAAGGCCTACCCCGGCCGCCTGCTCTTCCGCCTCTGGGACTCCCAGAAGTTCGTGGCCGCAGCCGACCTCGCCGAGGTGCGGCTCATCGCCGACCGCACCGACCCGCTGCTCTGGAATGACGTCGGCCTCATGAGCCGCGACGCCGGGGACTTCGTCCGGCGCTCGAAGGCCGAGGACCCCGAGACGTCGCCCGCCGATTACTACGAGCGAGCCTGGGAGGCCTACCAGAAGGCCCTCGAGCTCGACCGCAAGCCGCAGTACCTCAACGACGGCGCGGTCATCCTCCACTACGGGCTCCAGCGCAACCCCGAGCTGGCCATCGCCATGTACGACGAGGCCGAGAAGCTCGCCCTCGAGATGCAGGCCAAGGGCGAGTTCGCCGAGGGCGAGGAGGAGATCGTCAAGATCGCCCTCCGAGACGCGCGCAACAACCGCAAGCTCCTGAAGGCCGCGCTCGAGCGCCAGAAGAAGAAGGACGCGAAGAAAGGCGGCGACGGCAGCCGCCCCTGAGCGAGCCTCCAATGCTCCCCATCCGCTTCGCCTCCGGCCCCACCGAGGTCGAGGGCCGCGCCGTGGTGATGGTCGACGGCTCCTTCGGCGCCGCGCCCGCGGGCGGCTTGCACCTGGCGCATTGGCCGGGTAACCGCACGCCCCAGGAACTCCGGCGGGACCTCTCCACGGAGATCGCCTTCGCGTTCCTTGACCTCGAGGAGGCCAGGCGCCGAGAGCTCACCAGCGGCTGCGAGGCCCTGGTGCTGAACCACTACGACACCGACGGCGTCTGCGCCCTCCTGGCGCTGAGCCGACCGGAGGTCTGCCGCCCCCACCGCGAGCTGCTCAACGAGGTCGCCGCCTCGGGGGACCTCTTCGAGGTTCGCTCCGACCGGGCCTTCGCGGTGGACATGGCCCTGCAGGACCTCGGCCGTCGGTGGACCGGAGACCGGGGTGCCCTCTTGGAAGCGGCCCTCGACCTGCTGGCCTCCCTCCTCGACGACGAGGAGGCGGAGCCTGACCGCTGGCAGGCGGCCCTCGAGCGACTCCGCGCCGACCGCAAGGCCCTGGAGGGCGCGCTCTTCGACGACCTCGTCTACATGGACCTCGGCGTCTGGAGCGCCGCCCTCCCCGGGCCCAGCCCCTCGCCCTTCGATCCCGGCCGCCACGCCTTCCTGGGCTCGGGTCGGCACGATCGGGGGCTGCTCCTGGGGACCGGGCCCGAGGGCACCTCCGCGCGGTTCGTTGTGGGGACGCGCTCCTTCTTCGACATCGTCTCGCGCCCCGCCTCAGGACGCCCGGACCTCGCCGCCCTTGCCGCGCGGCTCAACGGCCTCGAGGGCGAACGCGAGGACGGCCAACGCTGGCACCACCAGCCCCAGGCAGGGGCCACCCCCGAGCTGTGGTTCGGGGACGAGCGCCTCCACCTCTACGCGGAGCACGCCGGCAAGGCGCTCGGCTGGAGCGGCCTCGACGCCCTCGAGATCAAGCGGCATGTGCTCGACGCCGTCCGCGACGCGTGGGTGCTCCCCGACGACGACGACGAGGCGGCGGACGACGAGGACATCTTCGCCGTATGACCCTCCTGGTCGACACTGCCCCGGGGGCCGACGGCCTGGTGGTCCAGCGCTGCAGCCTGTGGGGCTACAACTCCATCGGCGTGGTCTCAGGGGACGAGGCCTGCGCCGTGGACCCCGGGATCACCCCGGACGAAGTCGCCTCCTTCCGCGCGGCCCTGGAGACCGGCGGCCGCCGCGTGACCCGGGTCATCCTCACCCACAGCCACCACGACCACATCCGGGGCTGGGACGCCTTCCCCGGGGCAGAGGTGATCGCCCCGCGCATCGTGGCGGAGAAGGAGGCCGGCCCCCGGGCGCGGATCCTCGCAGGCAAGGCCAAGGTGGACGAGCGCCTGGGCGTCGAGGACTCGGCCTTCCGCTATCCCGAGGTCGACTGCACCTTCGACGAACGGCTCGAGGTCCGGGTCGGCGCCCTCGACCTCGCGCTCGAGTTCCTGCCGGGGCATTCCAACTGCACGAGCGTGGTCCACGTCCCGGTTCTTAAGGCTCTGCTCACCGCCGATTACCTGGTCTCGCCCGGCCTCCCGTACTGTCGCTGGGAGGCCGCTCCCTTCGAGGCGGCGAACCGCCGTCTGCGCGAGCTTGTGGCGACCCAGGGCGTAGAGCGCGTGATCCCGGCCCACAACGACATGATCAACGGTCGAGACGCGGCCCTCGCCGCCATCGACGAGGAGCTCGACTACTTCACGGCCCTCCGCGCACACCTTTCCGCACGCCTCGCGGACGGAGACTCTCCGGACCGCGCCATGCGCGCCGCCGCCGACTTCATGGGCGAGCGCCGGGGTGTGGACCTGGGACCACGGGCGCGCCAGGACCGTGACAACGCCCGGCGCGTGCTGGCGGAGCTCGGCGACGATCAGTCGAAGTAGCCGTGCATGGACTTCTTGATGCGCGGCGTCCGGCTCTCGCTGGAGGGGCGCGTGGAGTCCAGGGGGGCGACGCCCTCCTCGGCCAGCCGCGCATACACCTCGCGCTTGGCGTCACTCTTCCCGGCGAGCCGCGAGTACCAGCCACGCCGAAGCTCGCTGCGCTCCTCCTCCCCCATGGCCCCGACGAGCGCGGGCTCCGCGTCGAAGCAGCGCTGGATCACGAGCGCCGCGGCCACGGAGAGGTTGAAGGACTCGGTGAAGCCGTGCATGGGGAGGTAGATCTGCCGGTCCGTGGCGGCGCGGAGCTCGTCGCTGACCCCGGCCATCTCGCGGCCCATGACCAGGCCGACCCGATCGGGGAACGGCCGCAGGACCTCCGGACCCGTCAGCTCGAGGGCGCCGTCGTCCAGGTCCGTGGCCCACAGCTCGAGGCCCTCCTCCCGCGCGGCGGCGACGCACTCGTCGATCTCGGAGAAGAAGCGCCGCGTGAGCCAGAGGTGGCTGCCCTTGGTCACCGACCGATGGGCGCGGACCCGCTTGTGAGGGTGCTTGATGCTCCACACGTGCTGGATCCCGAAGGCCTCAGCCGTGCGCAGGACCGCCTGGACGTTGTCGTCGTTCCAGGGGCGCTCGAGGATGAGCACGAGCCGAGAGGTGCGCCGCTGGAGGACGGCCTCGGCGCGCCGGATTCTGTGCGGGGTCTCGTCGGGGGGCTGCATCAGGACGCATCCGATGCGCGCCTGGCGAACCGGAACGTCCCCAGAGTAGCGACCAGGAACACCGCGCACATCATCATCACGCCGCGGGCGCCTAGAAGCGGATAGAGGGCCCCTCCGATCATTCCCCCCGTGGCCGCAGCGAGGGTCCGCGCGGAGAAGACCACGCCGAAGGCGCCGCCTCGGCGGCCGACGGTCGCCTCACCGGCCGCCAGCCCGAAGGCGAGGGGGCCGACCCCAGCCATGCCGATCCCCATGACGAAGCGGCCGACGAGCAGGAGGGCGAAGACGGGCGCCGCGGCCTGGATGAGGATCGCCAGCACCGAGAGCACCGCGCAGTGAATCAGCGCGCGGCGGTGACCGATGGAGTCGCCGTACCTCCCCCACATGGAGAGGCTGAGCAGGTTGGCGATCGCCATCACCGCGAAGGAGAGGCTGGTGGCGAGCGCCACGGCGCGCTCGTGCAGTCCGAGGCCCTCCGTGCCCGCCGCCGAGGTGAGCGTCTCCCAGAAGGTCCCTTCCAGGACGCGTCCGGCGAAGAGCTCCTCGACGTAGATCTCGAGGGTCGGGTTCACCGCGCCCAGGCCGAACTGGAGGGCGAAGACGACCAGCACGGCCGAGCGCAGGGCCCGGAGCCGGAGCACGTCCCCGATGTCACTGGCCGTCGTCCGCAGGACCGCGGCGGCGCCCGTCCGGCCCTCACCGCTCTTGCTGCCGCGGACCTCGCGCTTGGAGGTGTCTTCAACTGCGCCCAACCAGACGATCACGGCGCCCACGAACGCCATGGAGCCCACGACGAAGAACACCGACTGATAGGAACCCAGCAGCGCCACGAGGAACCCGCCGAGGAGCGGGCCGAGCAGGCCCCCGACCGCGAGAGCCGTGGACAGGTTACCGGCGACCCGTCCCTGCCGGTCCTCCGGCGCGACCACGCTCACGAGGGTGATGCTCGGCGGGATGAACCCGGAGAACAGGCCCTGACCGAAGCGCATGGCGAGCAGCTGACCGGGGGTCTGGACGAGGCCCATCCCCCCCACGAACACGGCGATGGCAAGCATGGCGCGGCACACCATCACCTTGCGGCCGAACCGGTCACCGATGGCTCCCCACAGGGGTGCGGAGACCGTGGCGGAGAGCGGAGCGGCGGCGAAGCAGACCCCCGCCCACCGGCTGATGGAGGCCTCGCCCTCGACGCCCATCTCCTCGAGCAGGCTCGGGAAGAAGGGCAGGAAGCTCATCATCCCGATCGAGGTGATCAGGTTGGCGGTCCACACCACCCAGTACGTTCGCTTCCAGTGACTCTCCATGGGGAGCGAGAGTGCCGAAGCTCTCCGCGGGCGATGAGGGTGCCTGCAGAACCGATCAGAAGCCACGGAGAGACCCGAAACACCGACCCGTCACTCGGATAATCTCAGGCGATCATGACCCCCCGCCGCACGCTGCCCGCCGCCGCCCCGTCCACGCGCCGCCCCCACGCCCCCTCGGCGGTCCAGGGTGGTCCCCTTGCCGCGCTCGGCCTGGCGGCGATGGGCGCGATGCTCCTCTGTGGGCGCGTCGAGGCGCAGGACTCCGGCAGCGGCGACGAGGCCCCCGAGGCGCTGCTGGTGGTCGACACCTCCGGCGCTCCGGTCCCTGGTGTCGAGCTCGCCTTCCTCGACCGACTCCCGGGCACCAGCCTCTCCGCGAGGCTCGCAGGCGGCGCCCGCAGCGACGACACAGGCTGGATTCGGTGGCCCTCGGGCCAGGCGCCCGAGGCCCTCGATGTTCGCTCCGGCGACCCCGAATGGGCAGTGGCCTACGTGCACGCGGAGCGGGACATCGAGGACGACGAGGGCGGCGCCGAGCGCCTCGCGACCCTCGACCTGCGCCAGTCCGCGGTGTGCGTCCTCGAGCGGACGGGGACCCTGGATATCGAGGTCGTCGGCGCCCGACCGGACGATCGGTTCCACGCCACGTGGACGGACGCCCGGCCGGAGCCCGCGAGCCACCGCAAGGCCCAGGCCTCGGTCACCTTCACCGGACCCCGCGGGCGCCTGCGCGCCCGGGCCGGGCGCGGCACGCTGTACGTCACCCGCGAGGGGTCCCTCGGCGCCGCGACGCTGCGCAACGGCGCCCCGCTACTCGTGAGCGTGACCGCCGGCGAGACCTCCACGGCGCGGGTCCGGCTGGAGGACGGGCCGGAGACCCTGTTCCTCGCCCCGTTCGACACCATCCAGTTCCAGCGCCTGCAGGCGCTCGCGCCGGACGGTGAGCTGGTGGTGGCGGATCTCGACTTCGAGTCCTCGCCGCTGAGGGTCCCCTCGGTGATCCCGGTCAGCGTGGACGGGGACCTCGACGGCCGGCCGGGTGCCCGCCCGCGCCTCCCCAAGCACCTGATGCGCGCGGTGGACGCCCCCGCGTCCCTCTCCTCCCTCGGCCCGGACCAGGCCCCGCCCGCCGGCACCCGCCCCGGCGTGGAGCGCGCCCCCGTTCTGGTGGTCTTCCCCGTGGACCTCGGCGGCAAGCTCCGCTTTCCCGAGGTGGAGCAGGGGTGGATCCGCCTCGCCCAGCAGGGGAACCTGTTCCTCACGTCCCAGCCGTTCTCCATCCGCCCCGGCGCGGCTCCGCTCCGGAGCCAGCCCGGCGTGGCGCGGCTCGACCGGATCTACGCCGGCGCGATCCGCGCACCGGGCACGCCCCAGGAGCCATCATTCCTCCAGGTAGCTTCACCCGGAGGCGAGCCTGCGGCGCACCGGGAGGTGCTCGTGGTGAGCCCTCCCCTTCCCACCTTCCGGGCCCTCACCGACGACCAGGGGCGCCTGGAGGTCCGCGGCGCCACGGGCCCCGGGGTCGAGGTCCTCGCCCTGGGGAACCTCGCCGACCGGATCACCGTTCGTCCGCTCGGCGAAGGCGAGGAGCCCCCCACCCTGACCCTCGACGGATCGGTGGGCACGGTCCGCGGTCGCTGGGCCATCCGAGGCGCCGCGGGGCGCGTCCTGATGCTCGTTCCAGGGGACGAGGAGATGAAGGCCCGTGGCCTCGCGGGGACGCGCGCGGTGCCCCTCAGCCTCGCGGGCGCCCGCGGCGAGTTCCACTTCGGCCCGACCCCGGCGGGCGACTACCGACTCCGGATCGACGGCGCCGACGTCGCGGAGGTCCAGGTGCGGGCGGGCGAGACCACGACCCTCGAGCTCGAGGGCGACCCGCCCGAGGTGAAGACCTCCCGCTGAGCGGGAGCGTCAGGGATCGACCCTGCGGGGCGGGAAGGCCCGGACCCGCAGCTCCCGGGCGAAGTGCACCAGCGGGGCCTCCTCGGGGACGGGGAGGCCGATGATCCGGAACATGTCGAGCTCCTCCAGCTCGACCTCCGCCGGCTGCAGGGGCCAGGGGTCGTGCTCGATGTCGCCCCGCACCAGCCCACCGCGGAGGCTCCGGGGGACGCCGAAGCCCCGCTGCGCGAAGAGGGAGTAGCGCTCCGTCAGGAAGTGCTCGAGGGTCCCCTCGGCGGCCGGCGCCGCGGGACCGCACGGGCGATATCGCCCGCGGAAGACGCCGCGCGGGGCGCCGAAAGCGCCCCGGCGCTGGCTCGAATACCGGATCCACCCGTCCTCCCCGGCGTCCGGCTCACGCTCGATCGACATGCGCGCATCGAGGTACGGCAGCGCGAAGGTCTGGCGCGCCACCCGCACCGCGATCTTGGAGCAGGCGTCGAGGCTGAAGAACCACACGCCCCGCCGGTCGCCATGGCGGACGTAGGTGCGCAGGTTGAGCTCGGGGAAGTGCCGCAGGCCGGGGACGGCGGGGAGCGGCCAGAGCCGCGTCCCCCTCATCTCGAACGGCACCACCCCCGCCCAGGCCTCGCCCTCGAACAGGTCGACCTCAAGGGGCTCGGGGATCCACGGCCGCAGCGCGGCGGGGTCAACGCGCCAGTGCATGAAGCTGAGGTCGCGCCACGTCATGTGGATCGCTGGACGGAGGAGGCTCGACATGGGCTGGGCGGACGGCGGTCGTGGCCCTCTGGAGCATAGGCACGGCAAGTGCGGGGGAGCGGCGTCTCCCTTCAGGATCTCCGCCGTGGTGGGCGAGAACCTCACGAGAGCCTCCCCTCTCGGCCTTGACCTGCGAGCGCGCAGCGAGGACCGTGCCCCCATGACGCTCATCGCCCTCGAGAACGGGACCAAGGGGTTCAACGACCGGACCCTATTCGAGGGAGTCAGCTTCGAGCTGGGCGAGGGTGAGCGCGTGGGCCTCGTGGGCCGCAACGGCTCGGGCAAGTCGTCGCTGCTGCGGATCCTCGCCGGGGTCGACCCGCCGGACGAGGGCGTGGTGACCCTGCGTTCCGGACGCCGCGTAGGCTTTCTGGAGCAGGAGCCGGAGCTGGATGGACAGCTCTCGGCCCGTGAGGCCGTTCGCAAGGGCCTGGCCGGCCGGGAGAAGATCCTGACCGAGCTCGCCGCGGTCCATGAGCAGCTGGGCGAGGTTGAGGGCGAGGCCATGGAGAAGCTCTTGGCTCGCCTGGAGCGACTGGAGCAACGCCTCGAGGACTCGGGCGGCCACGACGTGGAGCACCGCATCGAGGAGGCCCTGACCTCCCTCGACATCCCGGACCCCGACGCCAAGTGCGGACCGTTCTCGGGCGGTGAGAAGCGCCGGGTCGCGCTCGCACGCCTGCTGGTGTCACGGCCCGACGTGCTCCTCCTGGACGAGCCCACCAACCACCTCGACGCCTTCGTCACCGACTGGCTCGAGGACTGGTTCCTGGAGACCCGCATCCCGCTGGTCCTCGTCACCCACGACCGCTACCTGCTGGAGCGTGTCTGCGATCGAATCGTCGAGCTCGACGCGTCCAAGCTCTGGTCCTATCAGGGCGGCTACAGCGACTACCTCGAGCAGCGCGCAGCGCGCCTCATCGCGGAGCAGCGCGCGGAGGCTGGCCGACTCGCGGTCCTCAGGCGAGAGACCGCCTGGATCCGCCGCGGCCCCCCCGCACGGACCACGAAGTCCAAGGCCCGCATCCAGCGCTACGACGACCTCGTGGAGGCGGCCCCCGAGCTGCGCCCCGAGGACCTCGAATTCAGCCTCCCCCCCGGGCCGCGCCTGGGTGCACGGGTGGTCCACCTCGAGGGCGTCACCAAGAGCTACGGCGAGCGCACCATCCTCTCCCCGTTCGACCTGGAGCTCGGCCCCGGCATGCGCCTGGGCGTGATCGGGCCCAACGGCGCGGGGAAGTCGACCTTCCTGAGGCTACTCCTGGGCCAGGAGCCACCGGACACCGGCAGCCGCGAGGTCGGGGAGACGGTCTCATTCATGGGCGTCGACCAGGAGCGCACGGAGCTGGATCCCCAGGCCACCGTGGCCGAGAACGTCGCGGGCCGGCAGGGCGTGGTCGCCGTGGGCGACCGCACCGTGCGCGTGGAGAGCTTCCTGGACAAGTTCGGGTTCGACGCGCGCCGCAGGGATTCGCTGGTCAAGACCCTCTCCGGTGGAGAGCGCGCGCGAGTCCTGCTGGCCAAGCTCCTCCTCCAGGGCGGCAATGTCCTCGTGCTCGATGAGCCCACCAACGACCTCGACCTGACCACCCTCCGCGCACTGGAGGAGTCCCTCGCCCTCTTCCCCGGCGCAGCAGTCGTCGTGAGCCACGACCGCTGGTTCCTGGACCGCGTGGCGACCCACCTCTTGTACCTCGACGGCAAGGGCGGCGTCCGGCTCCACCACGGCGGCCTCGCGGAGCTCCTGCCCCAGATCACGGCGGAGCGCGAGGCCGACCGGCTCGCGGAGCAGCGCGCTCGCAAGGGAGCGAGCCAGGAGCCGGCCCCGGACGCCACCGGGGAGCCGAGCCCGGACGCCCGGGCCCGCAAGCGGCTCACCCCATGGCAGGAGAAGGAGCTCGTGGAGGTCGAGGCCGAGGTGGGCAAGCTAGAACAGCAGATCGCCGAGCTGGACCGATCCCTAGGTAGCCCTGACCTCTACGCCCCTGGCGCCGACCCGAAGCGACCCAAGGCCCTCACCGCCGAGCGGGACGCCGCCCAGAGCCGTCTGGACGAAGTCTTCGCCCGTTGGGAGGAACTGGAAGACCTGCGGGGGTAGTCCTCTTCATGCACAATGCGTCACAGGGCGACGGCCTCCGCCATCGCTCACCTCCTCGTCGACACACCGCCACCCCATGAGCACCGTGACCCGCGCCATCCCTTCCCCTTCGTTCCCGTTCCGCCCCACCCTGCTGAGCCTGGCGCTCGCCTGCGCCGCAGCCGCCGGCTGCTCCAGCGACGAGGAGCCCTCGGAGGCCTTCATCGTGAGGAGCACGGAGCACGCCGCGGCAACCACGACGGAGCGGCTCCTCGCCGACGACGACTGGCTGGCGTATCGCCTCTCCGAGGCTGGCCAGGGTGCAGCCCCCGGGACCGACTTCAACGGGGACGGTGACTTCCTCGACTCGATCGCCGTGCGGCAGAACACCAAGACCCGTGTCTCCGAGGTGCTGAACGTGGCTGCGCTCGAGCTGATCTTCGTCAACGAGACGCTCTTCATCCTCGTGGACGAGGCCCAGGACGATGTGGACTGGAACGGCGACCTGGACAAGACGGACCGGGTCCTGCTCTACCACGCCGTCGGCGCCGCCAACCCGGTCTACTACGACGAGGTCCCCGCCAACTTGGGCGGTGGGCTCGTGAGCGCCGCGGACCGCCTGCTCTACCCCTCGGCCACCACGCCCACGGCGGACATGGAGTCGAACCTCTATCTCGCCGCGGTCACGGCGGCGGGCGCCGCACCCTCGGCGCGCGCGATGATCCTCACCGAGAGTGACCCGAACGCCGACGGGGTCACCTACTCGATCCACAGCGAGCACGCGGGCTTCGTCTTTCTACTGGCCGACGAGACCGTGGACGGCGAGCTGAACGGAGACGGGGATCCCCAGGACAACAACATCCTCGCCGCGGTCGACGCAGGCGCCCTGACGCCGCAGATCGTCAACGTGGCCCTCGCCCTGGACACCGCCTCGACGCCGGACGCGGTTCCGGTCACGGGGGGGGGCGAGTGGCTCGCCGCCTTCCTCGTCGACGAGGGGTCCCAGAACGCCAACCTCAATGACCCTGCCCTGTTCACTGGGGCGTGGCAGCCCGCCAACTGCGCGGCCGTCGCAGACGTCGACGAGACGGACGCCGTCCTGCACTGGTTCCAGCTCGGGGACCTCCTCGCCGGGACCCCCGCCGTCAACACGGGACTCGTGGGCACGAACCAGGCCTACGCGATGATCGACCAGTTCGTCGGCACGGTCTCCCCAGAGGCGGACGAGGGCAGCGGCCCGGGCTGCGACCTCAACGGGGACGGCGACTCGACCGACGGGATCTTCCGCTGGGTCGCGGCTTCGGACCCGCTCGCCCCGGTCCTCCCGGTCACCAACGCCGCCCGCCTGCACGCCGTGCGAGGCAACATCGCGGGCGGCACGGGCGGCGTCATCGCCCTCGAGGACACCTGGGCCATCGTCGTCGACGAGGTCGCCGACGGCAGGGAGCACGACGGCAACCCTGGCCTCGACCAGGACCTCGTGGCCGCCCACGTCCCCTCCGCCAGCGGGCAGTCCTGGAACTTCGACCACGGGTCCAGCACGTTGACCCCCGTCGGTGTCACCTGGGTCCAGCCGGACAGCGAGGACCCCGCGCGGTTCTTCGCGGCGATCACCGAGGAGAGCCTCCTCGACGGGCTCGGTGCGGGCTACACGGGCAACAACGACGGAGACTTCGTGGACTCGATCTCGACCATTCCCTTGGTCGCCTCCGGCAACCGCCTCACCTTCCCCGGGGTCGCATTCGCCAACGCGGCCACCCGTCCGGGTCTCCGGGCCAAGCAGAACGTGGGCGTGCACCGGATCTCGGAGGCCGCCCAGGGCAATTCGGACCTCAACGGCGACGGCGACAGCACGGACTTCATCCTCCAGCGCTTCAGCCTCGTGGGTGCCTTCGCGAGCACCTACATGGCCACCGCGGACAACGCCCCCACCCCGGCGAGCTACTTCCAGGTGGGTGACGCCGAATTCGGAGCGCTGCTGACCGACGAGTTCATGGCAGGGGTGGATCTCAACGGCGACGGCGACCTGAACGACAACGTGGTCCGCTACTACCGCCTCCCCTGAGGAGTGGCCCCACGGGAGGCGAGCTCGCGCCCGCCTCCCGTCATTCCCTTAGGGCGAGGGCCGCGCTCGCCAGCCGGTCCAGGTCCGGGGTCGAGGCCGACGTGGTCGCGAGGTCCGCCTCGAGGACCTCCGCCCCGCGCACGAGGAAGGACCCAGCCAGAACCCGCGGGTCCCCCTTGGGGAGCCCGACGCCGTGACGGCGGGCCTTGAAGCCCGCGAGCCAGGTCTTCGGCCCGATCAGCTGACCGAGCGATCCGCGCTCCAGCCCGAAGGCGTCGAAGAGGATCTTCTCCGGGTCGGAGACGGCACGCGCCTCCGGCCAGCGCTCGTCGAAGAATCGCTCCCCCTCCTCGGGGGTGCCCATGTGCACCACCAGCGCCGGCGGGAAGGCCGGGTCGGCGGCGCGGGCGCGCAGGTTCTCGACGTCACGCCGGCAGAACGTTCACCCCAGGTGCCGCACGAAGACCACGATCGTCGGCTTGTCGCCAAGGGCAGCTCGGAGATCAGGCGTGCCAGCGAGGGCCCGGGAGACGTGGATCGGCCGCTCCAGGAGGGCCTTGGGGAGGGTGAAGCTGGTCATGGAATCGGTGGTGCTTTGGGAGATGGGCTGGAGGGACCCGTGCGGAGTGGGCCGTCTTCCGAGAGCGCTTCGCTCCTGGACGCTCCCGGGAGGCGGCGCTTCAGCCGTCCTCGCCCTCGCCGCCCTCATCTCCGCCTCGACCCGGACGGCCGCCCTCGCGCTCCCCCTCCCCACGGTCACCACGGCCTCCACGGCCGCGACCGAAGAGGCGCTCCCTGGGGATCTCGTCGGACCCGGCGGTCTCCAGGAACGAGCGGAGTCCGGCGTAGGGCTTCCCGGAGAGCACGCTGAGGCTCGCCTGGGCAGCCTCCTTCAACGCCGGCTCCTCCTCCGAGGCGACCAGCTGCTCGAGAAAGGGCTTCCATTCAGGCTGACGGGAGATCCCCATGGCGACAACGGCCCCCAACCGCTCCTCCTCGGTGACCTCCTCCGCGTCGATCTTGGCGAGGTCCCCGTGGACCGCCGGCATGGCCGCCGCCTTGAGGCGGTCCGCCACGTCGTCGTCCGCGTCCAGCCAGCCGAGGGCGATGAGCGCGTTGGCCCGGATCAAGGGCTGCTTGCGGTCCGCCGAGGCCTTGAGGAGCGCCGAGCGGGCCTTGCGGTCGTCGCGGGCCACCGAGCCAATGGCGCGGAGCACGTTCTTCTGACGCTCGGGCTCCGATCCGCTCCGCCGCAGGGCCTTCATGAGCACCGAGAGCGAGTCCTCCGCGCCCAGCTGCTCCAGCGCCACGATCGCCTCCTGCTTGACCTGATCTGCTCCGCTGTCCGCGAACTCGACACAGACCTCCCAGTAGCTGGCCGGCGACTGCTCGCCGATCCACCGCAGGAGCTGGAACCGCTCCCGGTCAGAGTTGCCCCCGCGTCCGCCACCGCCGCCGCGCCCGCCACGACCGCCGCCCCCACCGCGGGCGCCGCCGCCGCCCGCGCGGAGGACGCTGAGGACGTACTCCCTCGCCTCCGGCTCGTCGGAGGTCGCGAGCCGCCGGATCATCTCCCGTTGCTCGCCGCCGTTGCCCCCCTTCTTGAGGGTGGCGATGAGCTCCAGCGCCTCGTCGCGGGTGACCGGGCCGCCCCCTCCTCCGAGCTGCGCCACGTCCCCCACGATCAGGCGCCGAGGCCTGCGCCCCGGGTGAGACCGATCCGCGAGCTCGACGCCCCCTTGAATCGCGGCGGCCTCGTGGAAGCACCACTCCAGCTCGGAGGCCGAGATCCCGTAGGGCACCGAGAGGATCACGCTCCCGTCGGGCTTGCAGAACACGTGCTGGGGCGCGATCACCGCGCCCGTCGCCGAGGGCTTGAGGACCTGCTCCCGCACGGCGACGTCCACGAACCGATGCTGCTCACAGGACTCGCATCCGAAGCGCGGACACTTGCCGCTCTTGCGGTGCCGGTCCGCGGAGGCGACGAGGTTGACGGTCGCGGCCGCGAGCTCCTTGATGTCTCGATCCTTGTAGACCTTCTCGGCCATCTGGTCGTTGGCCCGCTCGCCGTCCATGTTGACGGCGATGAAGATCACCTTCTCCTCGCTCGCAGCGACCTCCAGGGCGTCCTCGAACGAAGGCGACCACCGGATGTCAGCCACGCTGGCAGAGAGCGAGGGAGCCGCCACGGAGACGGCGAGCAGGGCGAGGGATCGGAGCATGGGTCTGGGGTCTGGGACTACGGGCCGCCGGGAGGACGGGCCCTGGTCGGGCATGGTGATCTGAACCGTTCTGTCGGCACGAGGTCACGCTCACCCATGGAGATCCAGCCAACGGCGCTGTATCGGTTGGGAAAGGGCGGCCTGGACCCCGTCAGAAGAGCCCCAGCTGCGCCCCCGGTGGGATGAAGCCGGACCCGGCCCGCCAGGGTCCCAGCACGGGGCGGCCCGCCTCGGCGAGCCGGCGCTCGAGGTGCTCGGCGAGGTCCAGGGTCTGGGCCTCGTCCTGCTGGTGAAAGAAGAAGTAGGCCTGCTCCAGCCCCCCGTCCGCCCAGCTGGTGAGCCGCTCGGCCCAGCGGTCGAGCCGCTGGAAGTCGGAGGGGTGCAGGGCATTGCCCACGAAGCGGATGAGGGTCCGCGACGTCGAGAGGGTCATGTGGGCACAGTCCCGGCGCCCGGCGGTGTCGGTGATGATCGCGGTCACCGAGAGCGACTCCAGCAGACCGAAGAGCGCGTCCGTGGCGCCCTGGTCCTGGAACCAGCTGGGGTCCCGCACCTCCACCGCCAGCGGCAGCTCGCGGGCCCACTCGTCGAGGAAGGCGGCGAGGGTCCCAAGGCGAGCCGCACCGAAGTACGGGGGCAGCGCGAACCAGGTCAGCCCGCGTCGGGCGCCGAGGGACGCGGTGGCCTCGACGAAGGCCCCCATCTCCTCCTCCACGCCCTCCAGCATCCCATCGTGGGTGACGGTCCGGGGGAGCTTGGGGCAGAACAGGAAGCCCTCGGGCACGGACGCGGCCCAGCGACGGAAGCGTTCGGCCGTGTACCCATAGAACGTGGAGTTGAGCTCGTTCGCGGGTACCGCGGCGCCGTGCGCCCGTAGGACCCCGGCCGGGCTCTTCCCACCCAGGCGGGCCGCGAGGCCCAGATCGGACCAGCTCGGGAGGCCCATGCGCAGATCACATGGGACCCGCTCCTCGGTCGCCCGCAGCAACGAGCGGTTGCGCGCGGGGTCGGCGGGCAGGGTGAAGTCCACGCCGCGAACATCGGGAAGGCGACCGAACTCCATGGGGGGATGTTCGACCCGGCAGGAGGATGCGATTCAGCTCGCGCGGAAGACTCCTGCGCGGCGTCGCCCCCCACGGAGCGCCGCGCAGCAGAACCGTCACTTGAGGTACTTCTGGATGTACAGGGCCCAGTCCGCCTCGAACTCGTCGAGGTCGATCTGCCCCCAGGAGGCCTCCATGGCCGCGTCCCAGATCTTCTGCTTCTGGCGCGGGTCGAGGTCGAAGCGATTGATCTTCAGGTCGCTGGGGTCCAGCTCGACCCCCTTCTTCTCGGCGCGCTCGATCCGCTTGTCGCGGATCTCCTTGTAGGCGTCCTGGAAGCCCTGGTTCAGGGTCGAGACGTAGTTGGGAATGATGTCCGCGTACTCGTCCTTCCAGACCTTGCGGCTCACCTTGCGCAGGGCGCCCTGGCGGAGCATGTAGATGACCGACCAGGACTGGGCGTAACAGCTCACGTTGGAGGGCCCCTGGGACTGCCACTGGCTGTGGTTGTAGTACAGGTGCTCGGAGAGCGGCTTGTAGGTCTCCATCCGCACCATGTCCCGGATGACCGAGAGGCGGTCGAGGCCAGAGGGCATCTTGGGGGTGATCTTCCCCCGGCTGCCCGCGATCTTCATCCCGCCGTAGTAGTCCCCGTGGCCCTCGTCGAACCAGCGGTGCGCCTCGGACTGGCCGAACAGGAAGTGGCAGTACTGGTGGAAGGCCTCGTGACTCACCACCGCATAGGTGGAGTTGCGGTCGGTCTCCACGTTGTCGTAGAGCACGAGCTCCACCGACATCGGGCTGAAGTACCCGGCCACGCCGCCCCTGGCGCCGCTGAAGCGCTGGAACTCCTCGCGGCTCTTGCAGATGCGGATCACCGACACCGCGTTGAAGTCCGCGGGCGGGGGGAAGTCCTGCTCGTAGACGTCACGGGACACCTCGAGCCGCTTGAGGACCTCCTTGATGAAGGCCTTCTTGGTCGCGTTGGTGAGGACCACGAAGCGCTTGGAGGGGGTGCCGATGGCGCGCCAACCCTCGACCTTGGCGGCCTCGGCCTCGGCCCAGGCGAGCTGGTCCTCGAAGCTGCGCGAGCTCGTGTCGATCTCGTCCGCGACGACCCGCTCGATCACCTCGAAGGACTCGGCCGACTGCTTGATGGCCTTCGCCCACTTCCGGTCGAGCTCCCCGGTGAGGAAGTACACGAGGTGGATGTCCGCGTGCTTCAGGGGGAAGGAGTAGACCTCGATCGTGTACTGGAGGTCGCCGGCATCGACGTCGAAGCGGAGGTGCTTCGCCGTGAGGCCTTCGATCTCGACCTCCTCGTCGACGGCGGGGTTCTTCCCGACCTTGTCCGTGAAGCCCCTGTAGCCCTTGAGGGTCCCGAGGATGCTCTTGCGCCGCTTCTTCGCGGACGTGCGGCCCTCCTCGACCTCCTCGTCGCTCTCCTCGTTGCCGAAGGCGTACGCCACGATGCTCCGCTGGTCGAGGGCGAACTTCAGCGCCTCCTCGCTCCCCTTGCCGTCGATCGGGATGGCGTCGAACTGGTCGAGCGGGCGGAACTGGAAGCCCTGCTCCGGGCACGCGACCGGTTTCCGCACCACCTTCTGGGCAAGGCCGGTTGAGGGCACGGCAACCAGCACGACGATGGCGAGGAGGACGATTCGGAGGGATGCTCGCATGGTGTGAACTACGCCGCGGGTTCGGAGTTGTTCGCGGCCGACCGGAGTTTAAGGGGCACCGCTCACAAATCACCCCGCCCACCAGCGGCAGTTGAAGGACTTACACCCTCCCGCTGGGCTCCGGCCCCCGCAATCGCCGACCGAAAGATGTCCGGCGGGCTCAAATCACCGGCCCTGGCCCCCGGTCGCCGGCTCCGGGCCTGCGCGCCGCCAGTCGGAGGCCGCGACGCCGTCCAGCCGGAAGCCCCGCGGGCCCCGGGTCAGCGCGCCGGTCACCAGCAGGTAGTTCTGCCGGAACTCGTCCTTGGTCCCGGGCAGATCAAGGGCCTCGAGGGCCGCGCGGCCTGACGCCGGGACCCCGATCCGTACCGCTCGCTTGCGATCCCCCGACCGCAAGAGGATCGTCCAGGAGCCGTCGTCCTCGTCGAAGAAGCGGTCCACCGATGCCAGCAGCGTCACCTCGCCGCCGCCGGCCTCCAGCGCGGCCTCCAGACTGTCCGGATCGTCGCACGCCAAGAAGAGCCCGGGGCTGGCCGCCGCGCGGGCGCGGAACGCGTCGATCGCCGCAGCGCGCGCGGTCCACCAGGCCATCAGCCGGGGGTAGTCCCGGCGCTTCCCGCCCTCGTTCGTCTTCGAGTCCCAGATCCCGAGCTTCTCCGCCATGGCCTTGCGCTGGGCCTGCAGGAAGCGCTCGTGGTCGAGGCGGCTGTTGCCGTACTTGTTGAAGTACGGGCTGTGCCCCATGCGGACGAGGAGCAGGTTGAAGTCGATCCCCTCCTTCGTGACCACGTGGCAGAGGAGCCGGCCGTAGATGTCACGGGCCTCCTCGCCGCCGGGGAACCGAAGGCCGACCTTCGCCGGGCCCTCGTCCGGACTCCGGGGCAGGAAGAAGCCCGTGGCCCAGCCGGTGGACTGCTCGGCGAAGCGGGTGGAGGGCTTGGACGCAGAGATGTCCTTGCCACCCATGTACTTCTCTTCGGTGTCCACCGAGAGCAGGCGGAGCTTCTCGCGCTCGCCGTTGCGCTGGATGTAGATCGTGTCGCCGTCCACCACGCGCTCGACCGTGAACAACTTCTCGGGCTTCTCCACCTGGCAGTCCCTGAGGGCGTCGGAGACGCTCGCCCGGGGCGGCGGCCAGCTCGACTTCTGCTGCTGGGTCGCGGGGGCGGCGGCTTGGAGGGGCGCCGCGAGTAGAAGGAGGGTGAGGGTGGTTCTCGTGATCATCGGTCGTGGCCAGTGGGTCGGTGGCGCCGCATTGTGGGCCGAAGAGGCCATTGGATACCCCCCCGAGCCGCTCAAACCCTCACGGGGCCTCGGGCCCGGCGGCTCAACGGGGCGCGAGCGCGTGCGCCGAAGGACGGAGGCCGCGCTGGAACTGCCCGAACCCGAACCGGGTGGGTTCGTACGTCCCCACGAGCGTGACCTCGGCGCCGCCCTCTGGGAGGTCGCGCCCGAGGAGGTGCAACGCAGCGTTGACGATCATCCGCCGCGACCCCGACGCCACGAGGTCGGTCGCGGCCCCCAGCGTGGTCGTGAAGGCCCGGCCGGGCTTGCCGCCCGGGATTTCGTAGCTCCGGAACCAGGCGAGGGGCATCAGGGGGTCGTTTCGGGCTCCCTCTGCCACCGTGTCCCCGGGGCGCATGCCCATGAGCGGGTCCCCGTCCTCGCCGGGACCGGCGCGGTCGAGGCACTGGCCGAGCATCACAACCTCCGTCCCCTCGAGCATGGGCACCCGCACCCGGTACACGTCGCTCGGGCCCCACACGTCGCCGTCAGAGAGGCCGCGGAGCGCGGGGTGCTCCGACTTCCCGGGGGCGAGGATCCCCCGGGTGCTCTGGCTCCCGTGGGCCCCGTGGTGGGCGACCCACTTCTCACCGAGGACGAGGCGGCCGAAGCCGCCCTTCCACTCCGCCTTGGGCCCGTTGTAGCCGTTCGCGTAGTGAGCCCACGGCCCGTCCTTCGCGTTCCGGAAGCCGTGGGTGGCCGTCCGCATCCCCAGCACCGGCTTACCGGCCTTCAGGTAGGCGTCGATGTGCCGCATTTGCTCGTCGGAGAGGTCCCGGAAGCGCGTGGCGATGACCATCAGGTCCGCGGTCTCGAGGGCCTCGAGGCCGGGGATGTTGTCGAGGCAGGTCGGGACGATCTCGCCGCTTGCGGGGTCGATCGGGAACAGGACCGTGCAACGAACCCCGTGGTGCACCGACAGGATCTTGCCGAGCTGCGGGAGGGCCTGCTCGCTGCGGTACTCCTCGTCGCCCGCAATGAGCACCACGTGGGGCGCATCGTCACCAGCGCCGGGGTAGCTGACCCAGAGGTCGGAGTCGGGGGCCGGGAGCCCCCCCATCACCATGAGCGTCACGAGTTGAATCATCTCTACTTCTTCGCGGCCTCGGCCTTCAGGTCCTTGAGCTTCTCGGCGGCGTGCGCCGCCTTCTCCGCGGCCGTGCTCCACCGGGTCACGGCGTCCTCGTCCCCGGCCTCGGTGGCCGCGCGGATCAGGACGCCGGTGAGCGCCTCCGGGCGCGAGAAGGCCGCGGTCGGAGCCCCGACGGCGAGGGCGGCTTCGGGGCCCTCGCGCTCGAGCACGCCCTCAACCACACCCGCCACCCTGGAGGTGAGGAGCTCGCCGTCCGTGAGCATCTGCAACTCGATCCGCTCCGCTTCCTCTGCCCCGCCCAGCTCACGCAGGGCGTCGACGACCCAGAGCCGCGCCCGGGCCGGGATGCCCTCGAGGTGCGCGAGCCCGAGGGCGAGCCCCATGGCCTCGTCGGCGAGCCCGACCTCGCCCATGCGCACGGCGCACAGCGCGAGGGCCTCCACGGTCGTGTCCTCCCGCAGCCGGCCGTCCCCGAGCCACGCCAGGTGGCTCTCGGCGAACCGCTTGAACCACCGTCCGGGCTCGTCGAGCCCCGCGCCGCCCTCGGGCAGGAGCGCCTCGAGGACGTCCCGGGGGAGGGTCATGGGCTCCTCAGGCTGGGACATCCAGAACCGATCGGGGTTGCTGACCTCGGCGGGCTTGAACCGGGCGGTCCCGACCTCGAGGGCGCGGAGCGCGCGGTCCTCGTCGCCAGAGGCGAGGTACAGGGGTGCGAGCTGCACAGCCACCGGGCGCTGGAGCCCCTTCGAGAGGTCCAGGCTGTCCACGGCGATCCTGCCCAGCCGCTGGAGCGCCTCGGCGGGTCCGACGAGCTCGGCCCAGGTCTTCACCGCGAGCGCCTGGGTTCGCTCGACCTCCCAGGGACGGCCCCCCGACATGCTCCTGAGCAGCGCGGCGATCGGCGCGATGCGCTCCTCGCCCACGAGGTTCTCCTTCACGTCCTCGATCAGCTCGGGCAGCGGGACGCTCGAGATCACGTAGGCGCCGTCGTCACCGAAGGGGCTCTCGCTGGCGATCCCGATCAGGGCGCACCACTCGTACAACCGCAGCGCCATGCCGCGGTCGCCGCTCCGCAGGAGGGTCCGCGCCAGCCGCATGACCTGGGCCGCGTCCATGGGGGGCATGGTGCTCACGAGGCCCTCAAGCGCCACCGCGGCCTCTCCGGAGATCAGCTCAGGATGGAGATCCAGGAGCGTCAGGAGCTGGATCTGCGCCAGGCGCCCGCCGGACCGGCTCACCTCGGCCAGGAGCCGCTCGAGCACCACCTCGGCCCCGCCCTCGGCCACCTCGGCCTGGAGCATGCCACGGGTGAGCTTCTGGATCCGGTCCAGCTCTGCCGGCTGCACTCCGCGCAGGTAGCGCTCCTGCTCCGCCACGATCTCGGGATAGGCGGCGAGCTTCTCGTAGGCGTCGGGCGCGGGCGGCCGCTCCGGAGCCGCGGGGGCACGGAAGGCGACGAGCCCTCCTCGCCTGCGGTCCTCGGCCCCGGGGTCATCCCCGCTCGGGGCAGGCTCCCCGGGCCAGCGCAGGTTGCCGAGGGGAGAGCGGCGATAGAAGATGAAGGACGACACGCGCGCCGCGGGCTGGCCCACGGGGAACTCTCGCCAGAGCCGACGGAAGATGCGCGCCGCGTCCTCCGCTTCCCCCGCGCCCAGTGCCTCGCGGACCTCACGGAACGTCCGCGGCAGCCCCTCCTTCTCAGGCTTGTCATCGGCACTGTAGGTGACGCCGCCGATCGTGAGGGACAGGGTCCCCGGCGGGAGGACGAACCCAGCGGAACCCGGTTCGGACCCGTCGCCGAGGTCGTCGAGCATTCGCTGCGCCTCGAGAGCGACCTCGGGGGCCTCGAGCCGCTCCCAGGCCCGCACGGCCTGCCGAAGCACGCGCTTCTTGTCGTCGTCGTCTTTCGCGACGGGGACGCGGCGGACGAGCGTCTGCGCGGCGGCGAGCTCCTGGCCCAGCCGCAGCTGGGCATCGCGGATCAGGTCGAGCCGCCTCCACTCCGTGTCCTCGTCCGGCTCGAACCCCTCGAGCAGCGCGAGCGCCTCCGCGGGCAGGTCCCAGTTGAAGTAGAGCATCGCCCGGGAGAAGTCGAGGGGGGTCGCCGTCGGCGACTGGGGGGCCTCTTCCGCGAGCGCGGCCATGAACGCGTCCCGTGCGGGCCCATCGAAGGCAGCCGCGAGCTGCTCCGTGGCCTGGCGCCGCTGGTAGTCGTCTTCGGCATCCCCGGCGAGCGCCACGAACGCCGCGGCGCCCTCGTCCACGAGCCCCTCGGGCCCCTCGAGCGCGCAGCGGTGGATCACGATCGCGGCGTCCAGGATCTCCACCTGGGAGCCCAGGGTCGACCGGATCTCACGGCACACGTCGAGCACCAACTGGTGACTGTGCGGCACGTCGACCAGCCGGGACACATAGAACTCCAGGAGGTCCGCGCCGTCCTCCAGCGCCCCCGGGAGGGAATCGCGGATGAAGTCCGCCATCTCCCCGGGGAGCTCCCCGGGGGCCTCGGCGATCATGCCGAGCAGGAACCGCGCTCGCCCCTGGGCCTCCAGCTTCGACCAGATGGACCGCAGCGACGAGGAGCGGTCCTCCTCAGGCAGAAGGAGCAGGACCGGGACCAGCCCGAAGGCGTAGGCCTCACCGAAGCCGTCCACCAGCGCCTGGACCTGTTCGGCCGAGACCGCCGCCTCGCCGAAGCGGTCGGCGAGCTTCGGCAGGACCCGCACCAGGCGCGAGTTCTTCTCCGGGTCCCCCACGATCAAGCCCACCAGGTAGCGGGCCAGGGCGAGGCCGGTCTCCTCGCCGAGCGCTGGCACCATGGCGTCGATCAGCTCCTCGATCTGGTAGGGATTCGGGGAGCTCGCCAGGGAGAGCCGCAGCCAATCGCGGGCGACGCGGAGGGCCAGCTCCTCGTCGTCGGCGCTCCTCGCCGCCGCGAAGAGCACCGCCATGCCCTGGAGCTCGTCCTCCTCGAGCCGGCCCACGTTCGCCCGTTGAACGACGGCGCGGACCCGCTCGAGGTCCCCCGCCGCGACCGCGGGTAGCGCCGCAGCGACGGCCTCATCGAAGGGGATCTGGCCACCGTTGTCTCCGAGCTCCGCGCTCCCTCCGCCGAGGCGCGAGCGCCAGCGGTTCGCGTCGTCGCGGTCCCCTGGGAGGCTCGCCAGGAGCACCGTCGCCTGCGGGACCAGGCCCCAACGGACCCGGGTCACCATGGCGTCCTCCAGGAGCCGATCGTCCCCGGGGAAGGCCGCGAGCAAGAGCTCGTCCAGGGCCTGGGCAGCGTCCACCCGGCCCGTCCCGAAGCTGACGCGCCGCACGATCTCGGCGCGGCTCCCGAGGCGCGGGTGCTGGGCGATGCGCCGCGCCAAGGGCTCCACCCCCTCTCCGCCGCGGTCCGCGTCCGCGGCCGCGAAGGCCCGCGGCAGCTCCAGCTCCACGGCGCCGACCTGGTCCGCGAGGAAGCCCTCCAGCTCGGCCTCCGTCATGGTGGCGAGCATGCCCCTCAAGACACGCTCACCGAACTGGTCCAGCTCGTCCACGTTGCGGGGCATGAAGCGGCGGAGCTTGTCCTCCTCCTCCTCGCGCTTGTTCTCCAGGAGCAAGCGGCGGCCGATGAGGATCCCGTGGGCGCGCCGATAGAGCTCCAGCGCGGCGGCGTCGTCCCCTAGTGCCTCACGCAGCTCGCCGACCTTGGTCAGCAGTCCGATGTCCGACGGGCTCGCAGCGAGCACCGCCTGGTAACGCTCCAGCGACCGCTCGGTGTAGCCCGCCTTCTCGAAGCGCTCCGCCGCGCTCTTCTGATACATCTCCCCGTCGGGGAACTCACGGGTGAGATCGAAGGTCCGCGCCGCGGACCGCTCGTCCCCCGCCTCCAGAAAGGCGTCGCCGAGGTCCAGGAAGACCTCCGGCGGGACCAGCTCGCCGAGCCCGACCAGCCGGCGACCGAAGGCGAGCAGCTGCTCCTCGTCACCCTCTCGCCCCTTCACGTTGAAGCTCGCCCGGGCAGGCTTGGAGAGCTCCATGAGCTCGCGCAGCACCGACGCGCGGCGCGGCCCGGCGGACGCGAGCAGGCTCTGGAGGGCCGTGACCTGCCCCTTGTCGTCCCCGGTCTCCTCCGCGAGGTCAGCCAGGAGCTGGTAGAGGTACGCCGCATCCTCGCGTCCCGCGAGGCGCTCGAGGGTGATGCGGCGCGCCCACTGCACCATCTCCGGGCGGGGCGGCGCGTCCACGAGCATGTTGAGGAGCCCGTCGATGGCGATGGTGAACACGTCGTCCTTGGGCGCCGTCTCCGCCAGGAACTGGAACATCCCCACCGCACGGTCCGCCTGCTTGACCTGCTTCATCAGGCCCGCCATGAGCAGGTACGAGTCGATGCGCTCGGGGTGCGCCACCAGCCCGCGCCGGTAGGCGTCGATGGCCTCCTCGCGCATGCCCGAGAGGGAGAGCACCCCCGCCTCGAACTCGGCCGAGGAGTCGTCGCCCCCGGGCAGCTCCTGGAGCCGCATGAGCGTGGTCCGCGCCTCGTCCGGCCGGCCCCGCTCGAGCTGGCTCATGGCGAGCTGACGGTAGTAGTCGGGGCGGCCGTCCGGGTCGATCTCGATGAGGCGTCCGACCGCCTCCTCGTAGTTGAAGAAGTCGTTGCAGGCGAGGTAGACCCGCGCCTTCTCCGACAGGGCCTCCAGCTCGGACCCGCCCTTCAGCTTGAGGAACTCGTCGATGATCTCAGCGGCCGAGACCGCGTCCCCCACCTTGGTGTAGAGGCGCACGAGGAGCCCGCTGTCCCGATCGGTGGCCTCGCCGCCCACGAGCTTGCGCTCGATGTCGATGGCGATGTCCGCCAGCACGCCGAGCCGGGCGGCCACGGTCATCATGCGGTCCTCCACGAAGCGTCGGCGGGAGAGGGACTTCACCCGCAGCCACAGCTCTCGCCACAGCTCCAGCGCCTGCTCCTCCCTACCGACCTCCGAGTACAGCCACGCCAGCCGCATCTCAAGGTCCTCGCCCGCGCGGCCCTCGCCGCGGGCGGCGCGGACCCCCTCCAGGGTCCGGACCGCGCTCTCCAGCTCGCCGATGCGCTCGTACCCGTCGGAGAGCGGCATGCGCGCGGCGGACCCGGCCGGCGCCATCCCATCGAGGCGATCCAGGCTCTCCCGGGCGGCGTCGATCTGCCCGCGCTCGAGGCGAAGCTCGAAGAGGAAGAGCAGCGCCGTCTCCCGCAGGTCGGCGCCTTCGACAACGCGCTCGGCGGCGCGGACGGCCAGCTCGTCGAGCCCGAGGCTGCGCAGCATCTCCGCGGCCTCGAGGAGCGCGCCCGGCTCGATGGACCCGGTGCCGTCTGCCGGGAACCACGACTCCCACACTTCGATGGCCGCGGCCCGGTTCCCGTTCTCGAGGTGGTGGCGGCAGAGCCCCTGGCGCCAGAGCAGCTCGTCAGGTTCGCCTGCGATCCAGTCCCGGTAGACCCCGAGCATCTCCTGCACGCGGTCCGCCTCGCGGTACATCTCCAGCAGCCGGACCCGGTCCTCGCGGCTGAAGGTCGCCGCGGAGTCCCCCTGGGTCATGGCGATGGCCTCGTCGGTCTCCCCGGTCTCCCGCAGCAGCTCGATCCACATGCGGCGCGCCTCGGGCGGGAGGCCCTCCCGCTCGGAGTCGAAGCGCGCGAGGAGCGCCGGAAGGGTGCCGTCGCCGCGGTGCGCCTCGGCCAGGAGCGTCAGGCCGTAGCGCCGCTCCCGAGCCACCGTGGAGAGGTGCACGCCGCGCCAGGCGGCGTCCTGGGCCCGCGCCCAGTCCCGGGCGCCGATGGACCACTCGGCGACGCGAAGCTCCCCGTTGGCCGCGGCCTTGCGGCGCCGCTTGACCTCGTCCGTGGGCGCGCCCTCCGGCGCCACGGCCGGCACGACGTAGAGCGCGGCCGCCTCCCCGGGGCGCCCGAGGAGCGCGAGCACGGTGGCGCAGCGGTTCCGGAGCTCCGGCGTGACATCGGGCTCCGTCGCGAAGCGGGCGAGGGCGTCCTTCTGGTCCTCCCCTCCGGTCTCCATGGACATGAGCGCCATACGCAGGCGCAGGCGGGTGCGCTGCTCGGAGTCCTCGACGTCGGGCAGCAGCGCGCCGTAAGCCTCGAGGGCGTCGGCCGTCTCGCCGCGGGCGTCGAGGAGCTGCGCATACGCCAGCCGGCTGTCGAGGTCCCCCTCGTCCTTGGCGAGGCGCTTGAACTCGCGCGTGGCGTCCTTCAGGTCGCCGTGACGCCAGGCCACCCAGCCCAGGATCCGGCGCGTCGTGACGGCATCGCTCTTCCCACGGGAGAGCTTGCGGAGCTCGTCCTTGAGGAGGTCGACGCCCCCCGGGTAGGCCGCCGCGGCGCTGAAGAGGGCGCCGGCCTCGGTGCGGGCCTCGGCCGAGCCGAGGCCCTGCCCCTCAAGCCCGCTGAGCCGCGCCAGGAGCTCAGGGGGGAGCTCCTTGACCACCGGCTCCTCCTCGGGGGCCACCGGCACCCCCTGGGTCGCCCCGTTGTTGATCACAATGACCGCGCCGCTCCCCTTCGCGGCGGCGATCCCCTTGAGCACGGAGCGCCCCTGGGCCGGGGAGAGCCTGATGCCCTGGATGGACTGCGCCGCCAGGGGCTCCATGGGCACGGAGCCCGTGAGGACGAGCACGAGCCCGAGGGCGAGGCGGTTCATGGCGCGGAGGGCGTCGGTCATGAGGAGCGTCGGGTCTCGCCCCGGGGCCAGCGTCGATACGCGATGTCGAGGAAGTAGACGAGGAGCGCGAGGAAGGCGAACCAGGGGGAGAGCTCCTTCAACGCGCTCACGCCGCCCTGCCGCTCCGCGGCGGGCGAGGCGGCCAGCGCCGCGCCGAACCGTCTGGCAACGACGGGGTCGACCTGCAGCTCGCGGACGCTGCCGCCGAGGGCATCGAGGGCGAGGCGCTCCCGAGCCGGCCGATCCGCGGCGCCCGCGAGGACCCGGAGCCCCTCGTCGTGGCGGACGGGTAGGCGCGCCTCGAAACGGTCCGGCGAGACCTGCTCGAAGGAGAGGCGGTCGGGTTCATCCGCGCCGTCGACCCAGCGCTCGGCGGCGGGTTGCGCGCCGGCGGCCGCTGCGCGGCGCTCCGCCACGAGGAGGACGCCATCGGGGTCCCGGTCGAGGCGGAACGCGAAGGGGGCGGCGGTGTCCGAAGCGGTCCGCGCGAGGGCGCGGGCCATGAGCTCGCCGTAGCCGTCCCAGCCCTGCCAGGGCTCGGTTCCCGGCCCCGTGGGCTCGGTGGTCATGGCGCTCACCCGGCCCAGCCCGTAGCGCCAGGAGGCGAGAATCGGGTGCCCCTCGTCGGCGGTCTCGAGGACCCGCTCGGCCCCCGGGCGGGCCCGTGTCTCCACGTATCCCCCCAGCGGCGGGGTCGACTCGGGGTCCACCTCCCCCCACCATGCGGCGCCGCCGCGGGCGCGCACCTGGACGACGCCGGGGCGGTAGGCGGGGAGCTTGGCGCTCGCCGGCTGCTTGAGGAGGATCTCGGGGAGGTTGAATCGGTTGGGCACCGAGTAGAAGCGCCCCTGCCCCCAGTTCGCGAGCCCCACGAGGAACTCGGAGTGGGCATCCGATCCGATCAGGACCGTGGAGACGTTCATGCCCTCCTGGGCCATACGGCGCAGGAGCGGCTCGAAGGCGCCCGTCTCCACGCCGCCGTCGGTGAGGATCATCACGTGCTTGAAGCGCGTGCGGACGTTCTTGAGCCCGTAGTAGGCCTCCTCGATGGCGGGCAGGATCACCGTGCCGCCGCCCGCGTCGAGGCGGTTGAGGGCGCGCTCGATCTCGATGGAGTTCGACGCGGGCTGGATCGGCACCGCCCAGCGCTTGGCGCCGTAGAACTCCACCAGGCCCACCTTGTCGTGGGGCAGGAGCCGCCGGATGGAGAGCCGCGCCACCTCCTTGGCGAGCTGCACGCGGTTGCCCCCCATGGAGCCCGAGGTGTCGATGATCACCACGAGCGTCGTGCTGGGGTCGCGCTTCTCCTCCTTCTGGACGAACTCCACCGGGAGGAGTTCCTCCAGGGGCTGGTCGTGGAAGCCGCCGGGACCGAAGGCGGCGTCGCCGCCCGCGGCCAGCAGGCCGACGCGACCTGAGGAGACGCGCTGGACGATCTCCTCCTGCCACGCCTCGGGCACGGCGGTCGCGGGGCGGTCATCCAGGACCACCAGCTCCGCGCGGTTCAGGGACTCCGCCGTGGGCATGCCGTCCGCCACGTCGAGCTCGAACCCGCCGCCCACGAGGTCCGCCAGCGCCGCGCCGCCGCCCGCCACGCGGTCGCCGAGGTAGAGGACCCGGGTGGGGTCCTGGACGCAGAGGGTTCGTTCCATCCGGAGGTCGCCGCCCACCGGGTCCGCTCCGTCGGTGACCGTGACCTCGACGGCGAGGTCCATGAATCCAGCGACCTCGGGCTCGAAGCCCAGGCGCAGGCGCGTCCGCCCGTTCACGGCGATCCCCTCCGCCCGGTCGAGCTCGCCCTCCGGCCCGATCAGGGCGCAGCTCACCACCTGCCCGCCGCCCAGGAGGGTGACGTCCAGGTTCACCTGCTGCCCGACCCGGCCCGAGCCGCCGACGACGTCGAGACCCACGGGGCAGAGGTTGCCTGCTGCCCCGTCGAGGGCCTTCCACTCCACGCCGACCCCGCGGGCCGCCGCGTCCGCCAGGGCTGCGGCCCAATGGGCGCCGCCGGGGTCCTCGGTGGCGAGGCCGTCGGAGAGCACGGTCACCGAGGCGTCCTGCGCCCCCTCGGGGATCTCCCGCAGGGCCGCCTCGAGGGCGCGCCCGAGGGAGGACCCGCCCGAGCCCATCACCGTGCGCCGCTCGACGTCCTCGAATCCCTCGAGGGCCGGTCGGCCGTCGCCGCCGAGCTCAACCAACGTGTAGGACTCCTGCGGCTGCCGTCCGGCGATGGCCGCCGCCACGAGCTCGCGCGCCGCCCCGTCGGCCTCTGCGGTGACGCTCTCGGTTCGATCGATCACCACCACGCGGTGAGCCGTGGCGTCGACCACCCGCCCGACCGGTCGAGCGGCCGCGAGCACCATGAGCAGGAGCACGAGGGACCGAAGCAGCGCGTGGGTCCGGTCGCGGGTCCGCAGCGGTCCCACCCAGGGGAGGAGCGCCACGACGCAGAGGACGAGCAGTGCGGGCTGGAGGAACTGCATGACGTTCAGGGCATGCGTCCGCGCTGGAAGAGGGCCCACTCCGCCGAGAGGGCGGCGAGGGCGAGGAGGAGGATCCAGGTGTACAGGCGCCACGGGCCAGCGCCTTCCGGGCTGGGCTCTGCGAGGGCCGCACCTGCCGTCACTGGCACCGTCGTCGTCGGGTCGAGCAGCGAGGCCGCCTCGAGGTCCGAGGTGATCATCGCCGAGAGCGGAGGCCGCGCCCGCTCGAGGGTGGAGGGTTCGAGCCGGCCGATGGCCCGGTAGGGCGTCAGCACGGGAGCCTGCGCGAGCCAACGGATCGACCGGCCCAGCAGCACTGGGAACGCCCGGCTCTCCAGGAAGCTCGTGCGGGCGGGGTCCATGAGCTCGGACCAGATGGCGACGCTCCGGCGCCCCGAGGGGAGCGCGCCGACGGCGAGGGGACGGCCGAGGGACTCGGCGAGGGCGGAGGCGTCGACCCGGTCGAGGCCCAGCTCCCCCACCGCGCTCGAGAGCGCCGCGGAGGAGTCCACGTCCTGGTCGTGCCCGATGAGGATCGCCTCCTCCTGGTCAGCAGAGGAAGGGAAGCGCAGGGACGGCCGCCCGGCTGAAGCACCGCCGACGACCACGTCGGCCTCTCCGGCCCCCTCGACCAGCTCCACGGCGGCGTCCGCCGCCAGCACGGCCCGGACGGCGTCCCCGAAGGCCGGGTCCAGCCCATCCACCACCACGCGGATCGGCGGGCGACTCGGGAGCCGGATCGACGCCACGTCGTCGGCGCTGAGGCCCGCGCCCGCGGCTCCCCCGTCCGTGTTGAGGCGCACTTCGAGCAGCGCCCCCGCAGCGGGGACATCGGAGATCAGGAAGGAACGACGATCCCCGTCCGTGCCTGACACACCGCCGCGCTCGAAGCGCTCGCCGTCGAGGGTCAGGGTCAGGTCGAAGACGCCGGGCGCGCCTCCGCGGGTCTCGATGAACAGGTCGACCACGCCCCAGCGCCCCGAGGCGGGCTCCGAGACGCCGAGGGCGGTGATGCCGATGCCACCGTCCACGGCGGGCTCTAGGGCCGCTCGCTCCACCCGCTCGTCCGCGCCGAGCGCGGCCAGGGTGGCGGGCGCCACCGGCGCGTCGCCGAAGAGGACGAAGCGGCGACCGGCCCCTTCTCCGTCCCCCATGCTGGCCCTCGAGCGGAGCGCGCGGTCGAGGGTCCCCGGCGCGAGGTCGGGCGAGCGGCCGGCGAGCCGCGGGCCCAGGAGGGCGCGGTCCTCCCCAGGCGCGAGGATCGTCCGCACGTGCTCGCCGCACCACAGCACCTCCGTGCGGTCGCGGGGGCTCTGCTCCAACTCCGCGGCGAGCGCGGCCTGGGCTTGCTCGAAGCGGTTGGTCTCCCCCGACGCGCGGGCCATGCCCGCGGACGCGTCCAGAAGGAGGACGTGGCGTAGCCCCTCCTCGCGGTCCGAGTCCGGTCGCCCGATGCCAAGGAGCATCAGGCCGGCGCAGAGGAGCGCCATGGCGTAAGCCAGCGGGTGGCGGAAGCGTTCGAAGAGCGAGCGCGCGCGGGTCTCCTCGGTGGCCTCGCGCCAGAAGAGCGAGGTCACCACCGTGCGCGACTCATGGCGTACGCGCAGGCGCTGTAGCGCATAGAGCACGGCGGCCGTGGCGACGAGCCCGCCGAGGAGCGCGGAGCCGGAGAGCGCGGTGAAGCTCAAACCTCTCGCCTCCCGTTCTCGAAGAGGTCCGCCACCTGGGGGATCACGTCGGACTCCACGTCCAGGGCGAGCAGTCCAGCGCCGCGGCGGCGCGCGAGGTCCGCGAGCCCCTCGGCGAAGCGGTCATAGGCCGCGCGGTAGCGGTCGAGCACCTGCGGCGTGACCGACACGTCCTGGGCATCCCCGCTCTCGCAGTCCACGAGCCGCAGGTCCCCGCGCGCCCAGGATGGGTCGCGGTCGGAGCTGCGCACGAGCTGGACCAGGAGGAGGCGGTGTCGGAGCCCCGAGAGGGCCTCCACCACCGCGTCGATCCCGCCGGGGTCGAAGAAGTCCGAGACGATGACCACCAGGCCCTCGCGCAGGCCGAGGCCCCGGAAGCGGCGCAGCGCCGTGCCGAGGTCGGTCTCGCCGCCCGGCGTGACGCTCTCGAGCCGGTGCGCGAGCTCCATGACCCGGTTCTTGCCGGAGGTGGGGCGCTGGAGGACGGTGAGGTCGTCCGCGAAGGGGAACACGCCCACGCTGTCGTGCTGGCCCAGGGCCACCGCCGCGAGGGCGAGGCACGCCTGCAGGCCGGGGACGGCGCGCGGCTCGCTCTCCACCCAGGCGCTCCGCGAGACGTCCGGGAGCAGGTAGAGCGGCAGGTCCTCGTGCTCCTCGAAGAGGCGCAGGAAGACGCGGCCGAGCCGCCGGTACACGGTCCAGTCGATGGCCCGCAGGTCATCGCCCGCCACGTAGGGGCGGTAGTCCTGGAACTCGAGGCCGGAGCCGCGGTCCTTGGAGCGCTGGTCGGCGAAGCGGCCGCGGGGCGCCACGCGTCGAGCCACGAGACGGAGCCGCTGCGCCGCCGCGAGGAACGCGGCGTCGAACAGCTGGCCCGACTCGAGGCCGGCGGGGTCGCGGCCCTCCTCGATCAACCGGCCGCCTCCTCGGGGACCGGGAGCTTGGCGAGGACCTCGTCCACCACCTGGTCGGTGGTGACGCCCTCGGAGAGCCCCTCGAAGCCGAGGAGCACGCGGTGGCGGAGCACCGGGCGCGCGACGGCGGCGATGTCCTCGGTGGCCACGGCGAAGCGGCCTGCGAGCAGCGCCTTGACCTTGGCGCCGAGCAGGAGCGCCTGAGCGCCGCGGGGGCTGGAGCCGAGGGAGACGTAGCGGTCCACGAGCTCGGGCGCGTAGGCGCTGCCCGGCTGGGTCCCCATGACGAGCCGGATGGCGTAGTCCTCGGCGTGCTCGGGGACGGGGACCTGGCGCACGGTGCTGCGCATGGCGTTGATGGTCTCGGCGTTGGAGACCGAGCTGAGCTCGACCTCCTGCTCGCCGGTCGTCCGGCGGAGGATCTCCCGGTAGTCTCCTTCCTCGGGGTAGCCCACCACGAGCTTGAAGAGGAAGCGGTCCAACTGGGCCTCGGGCAGGGGGTAGGTGCCCTCCTGCTCCACCGGGTTCTGGGTCGCCATGACGCAGAACGGCTCCTCGAGCTTGATGGTGCGCCGCCCGATGGTGAGCTGCCGCTCCTGCATGGCCTCGAGGAGCGCCGACTGGGTCTTGGGCGTCGCGCGGTTGATCTCGTCCGCGAGCACCAGGTTGGCCACGATGGGCCCCTGCTCGAACTGCAGCTCGTGGCCGCCGCCCTCGCTCTCCACCAGCACCGACGTGCCGCGCACGTCCGCCGGCATCATGTCGGGGGTGAACTGGATTCGGCTGAAGCTCAGCTTCAGGGCCTCGCCCAGGGAGGAGACCAGCATGGTCTTGCCGAGGCCCGGGACGCCCTCGAGCAGCACGTGGCCGCCCGCGAGGAGCGCCGTCAGCACCCCCTCGATCACGTCGGCCTGGCCGACCATGCGGCGGGAGACCTCGGCTCGGATGGACTCGTAGGTCTCGCGGAAACGCTGGGCATCGGCGCGCGCGGCGTCGGCGTTGGAATCAGTCATGGGAACAGGGGCTGGACCGTGGCTCGGAGGAGACGGTGAGGGGGCTATTGCGGCTTGCGTGCCGGGGGCGCTGCAGCCGGGGGCGCCGCGGCGCGGCGCGCGAGGAAGTAGGCGCGCACCAGCTCACGGAGCTGGGGGCCGAGTTCGACGCTGGAGAGAGCGGGGACGGGGCGCGAGCGCGCGGCCCGAGCGGAGGCCACGAGGGCGCCCGCCTCCTCGGCCTGGGGCTCGATGCGCTCCTGGGTGATCTTCGTGGGGCCGGGACCGGGGCGCCCCTTGACCCGGTCGGGGACAGGGACGCCGAGGACGAGGGACGCGACGCCCCGTGACTTCTTCTGCTCGGAGGGGCCGCCCCGTCCGTTGGCGTCGGGGTTGGGACGGTTGCCGAAGCCGATCTGGAGGTCACGGCTCACCGGCGGACGGCGGTCGCGGAGGCTCGGCTGTACGCCGCCGCGGTTCTCCTGCTCCTCCTCGTCCTCGTCGGTGTCCTCGTCGTCCTCGACCTCCTGGTCGTCGACCTCGGTCACCTGGTCCTTGCTCTGCCACTCGGACGCCGTGGGGTTGCGGTTCGAGCCCTTGGAGGAGCCCTTCCCCGCCGTCGCGCCCGACTGCTCGTCCTCAGGGCGGCGCTCCGGTGTGGGCTGCTCGCCGGTCTTGCGCTCCTTCTTCTTCTTGGACTCGCGCTTCTTCTTGTCGCGCTCGGCGGGCTTCGACGACTGGCCCTGGGTGGAGGGCGCGCTGCGCGATTCGCTGGCCGCGGAGGAGGAGAGCGCTCCCGAAGAGCGCCCCGCGCCCGTCCGCCCCGACGACTCCTTGACGGAGTCGTCCACGTCCTCGCCGCTCTCCGACCGCTTGGCCTCGGCGGGGTCCTGCGCGCGGCGCTCCGTGGGCACGGCCTCGGGCGGCGCGGGGGCCGCGCGTTCCTCGGCCGTCACCGCGTCCTCGGCGGCCTCCTCGTCGAGCGGTTCTCCGGCCTCGGCGGCCGCGGTCTCGGTCAACCCTCCGCCGCCCACGTGCCGCGGCTCGAACGTGCTGACCCACGCGGAGAGCGCCAGCAGGAGGAGCGAGAGCGCGCCCCACGCAGGGAGCCTTCGCGACCCCGCGATGGCCGCCTCGGGGGCCTCGAGCGCAGCGCCCGCCGCAGCCTCGCTGCGCCGCGCCGCGTCCTCCACGGCGGCCTGCTGGAAGCCCGTGCGGGCGCCGTGGCGCAGGAACTCGTCGGCGGTCACGAGCCGGTCCGCGAGGTCCAGCTGCCGGTCGGCCTCCGCGAGGGCGCGGGACCGTGAGATTCGACGGGCACGAGCGGTGGCCGCCGCTCTCGCGGCGGGGATCCCCGGCGCGAGGAGGCTGAGCAGGAGCACGAAGGGCAGCGGGAGGAGCGCAGGCTCGCCGCCCACGGCCCACCGCATGAGCTGCGCGACCACGAAGGCCGCCGGCACGGCCGCCAGCAGCGGCAAGGCGCGGAAGCCCGCCGCCATGAAGGCCGCCCGGGACTCGACGCCCTGGAGCATCGTCCCTGCGCGCCCCTCGATCTGGTCGAGGTCGCGGGTGAGGTTCTGCTCGGCGCTCACCGCCCGCCGCTCCCGGCGCCGTCCGCGCCCTGCGCGCTCGGCTCGGTGACGACCGCGGCCTCGTCCGCCGCCGTCGGCTTGACTGAATAGGCCGCGAGGACCTCTCCCGTACTCCCGTCGTAGAGGAACGCCACGACCCGCGCCTCCGCCGGGTCCACCCGGGTGGAGATCAGCGGCGCGGTCCCGAGGCCCTCGGCCTCCAGCTCGCCGAGGAAGGCGATCTGCTCGGACTCGATCTCCGTGAGGCTCCTCTCGAAGGTGAACTCCTGCTCGAAGTCCTCGGGCTCGAACCACTCCCCCATGTCATCGCCGAGCAACGAGGCGCGGGCCACGTGACGGTGCACGACCACCCCGCTGGAGCCGGGGTAAAGCACGGCGGCCTCGGCGAGCAGCACCTGGACCCGCAGTCCGGTCTCCTCCGCGCCGGTCACGATCGCGGAACCCACCACCCGGTCGCCCTCGATCCGCGCGGAGATGTCCACATCGTAGTCGGTGAGCTTCGCCATGCGCTTCACGGCGATCTTGCGCGCGCGGTCGTAGATCTCCTCGGCCTGGCGCCAGCGTCCGGCCCCGGGCGAGCCCGTCTTGCCGTCGAGCACCATCACCGTCGGATCCCCCACGCCGAGGACCGAGGCGCGGGTCCGCGCCACGCTGGTGCAGAGGGCGTCCGGTTGAGGCGCGGGGAGGTGGTACTGCAGGAGCACCACGTGGTCGGGATCGAAGCGGCCCTCGAGGCCCTCGAAGGCCAGGGCCCCGCCGATGGCGCCGCCGCGCTCCTCGGAGCCCAGGTGCCCGTTGGTGAAGAACTCACAGAGCACCGTGCGCAGCGCGGGGTTCTCCTCGTCGGGGACGAAGCGGCTGGAGGCGCCGAAGTTGCGCACCTTGCCCGCGATCATCCGCTCGATGGTCCGCACCGAGAAGGGCTCCGCGTCCCCCTCCTCGTTCTTCAGCAGCGACTGCACCCGCTGCAGGCCCTCGAGCCCGCCCGCGCCCGACTCGGGCCGGATGACGGCCTGGACGTAGCGGGAGAAGGCCCGGCGGTAGCGGCCCTGCTGCTCGTAGAAGCGGCCGAGGTCCAGGTTGATGCTGCCGTCCTCCGGCAGCCCGAAGGCCGCCGAGAGCAGGTGCCGCCAGGCCTCGTCGCCCTCGCCCTCGTCGAGGAGCGTCCGACCAAGCAGGCCGTGCACCTCATGCACGGCGTTGGGGTAGCGGTCGTCGCGGCCCGCGTCCACGCCAAGCCTGCCGGCTGCGATCACGACCCCGACCTCGCCGGCGTCGCTCATCTCCTTCATCAGGTCGAGCATGCGCGTGGTCCGCAGGTCGCCGACCTCGGTCTCGAAGACCCAGGCCACCGCAGCGTCGATCTCGGCCGAAGGGGCGGCGTCCTCGATGCGGTAGTCGAGCAGGAGGCGCGCCGCCTCACTGGCCAGGCGCTCCTCGGGGTGGTCCTCGAGGAAGTCGAGGACGGCCTCGGGGTCCTCGTCCGCGCGGGCCTGAAAGAACTGCAGGTCGGCGTCCGGGAACTGGGGCTCGCGGACCGGTCGCACCCGGAGCTCGTTCTTGCTCCTGTCCAGCGACACCTCGAGGCAGCGCAGGAGGTTGATCCCGGTGACGCCGACGACGCTGTCGGGGTGCACCTGCACCACCGGCTCGGGCCGGAACGCCACGAAGCGATGCAGGTCAATGTCCGCCAGCTTGATCGGGCCCACGTCCCCGGCGGGTCGCCCACGGCGGGCTGCGGCGCGGGCGTCGATGCGCGTGTCGTACACGGCGGTCCCCACCATCAGCCCCCCCGCCGCCCCGTCGCTCCAGCGGACAGGGATCCACGCCATGTCGTCGATCAGCGTCAGGGGCGTGACGACGGTGCCGTCGTCCATGACGTCGAGGGCCATCGGCGGCGCGGAGGCGTCGGCCCGGATCGGGCTGAGGTCGATCCGGCCATCGCCCACCCGCAGCGTGAGGTCCCAGTCCCTGAGGACCTCGACCCCGATGGAGCCCACCAGGGCGTTCTCCCCCATCTCGGCGGAGTGGTACTTGGTGAAGGCGGCGAAGAGGTCCTCGTCCCCGAGTTCCCGGGCGGGCACGACGACCTCGAAGTCGCCGAAGTGCATGGTGATCGGGCGCGGCTTGCCGTCGCTCGTCTCGGCCTTCAGCCCCGCCGCGGCCTTGTTGGCCAGCTGAAGGCCATGGCGCCCTTCCAGCTCCACGAAGAGGTTGACCGGAATCCGGTTCGCCGCCGTGGAGAGGTCGCAGGAGACGATGAGTCGCTGCCCGACCACCGAGACCGCCATGGAGCCGCCAGCCTGCACCTCGGTCGGGTAGGCGTGGCCGACGGCCGGGGCAAGGAGGAGCAGGGAGACGCCGAGGTGCAAGTGGGCAGCGGAGGGCACGGTAGGAAGGGAGTGTTTTCGGCGGGCCCGAAGGGGCCCGCCGAAGGTGTTGTCGGGACCGCCCACGCGAACTCGCAATCGAGCGCGTGACGGGACGCCCGGTGCTCCCACCGGGTCGTCTCTTGATGCTCGGGGCTCAGCGGCTCGCCAGCGGAGCCCCCTTGATCTCACCAAAGGCCCAGGTCTGGGCGGTCATGTCGACGGTGATGTCCTTGGTGGCCGGCACACTCACGGTGGCCGGAACGAAGCCCTTGCCTCAGCAAGAGCCCGGGAACACAACGTCCACCAGGACGTCGCCGGTGTCCTTCTCCTTGACCTGGAACTTCGGGCTCTTGCCGATCGGATTCCAGCCGATCCAGCGTTCGCCGCCAGCGCCGACGTAGCTCACCTGGCGCGGGTCGAAGGTCAGCTCGCCGCCCTCACGCTTGTAGTCGAAGGTCGCGCGGATCGGCGCGCCCCATCCGAGCTTGGCGGTGGCGTCTCCGGAGACCTCGACCGCCTTCATCCGCGCCGGGTCGACCTCGACCCGTGCGTCACCAAGGCCGAGCGCCGCAGTGACCAGGCGGTAGCGGCCCTCGGGGACCGTGACCTTGCCGTCGTGGGCGCCGAGCTCGAAGCTCTGACGACCGTCCACGGACTGCACCACCGCGGAGAGCATGACGCCCTTGCCCCCGAAGTCGGAGGCGAGGTCCAGGGTGCCCGTGGCCCCGTCGAAGGGCTGCGCGAGCAGGCTCCGGTCGCTGTCGTCCAGGGTGACGCGCATGAGCTGATCGCCCACAGCGAGGGTCTCTCCCAGGAAATGCGCGACGCCTGTCCCGCCGACGACCACCGCGTCCCGGCCCACGTCGTGGAATGAACCATTCCCATCCAGGTCGATGACCTGGAGACCGACGCCGCCCACCTGGCCGACGAGCGCACCGCCGGAGGCCCAGGTCCAGCCGGCGCCCTCGTCCTTGAATCGAACGGGGTAGCGGAGCTCGCCGCCGTCCACGGCCTCGCCAGTCAGGACCACCCGCGCATGACGGACCTGGGTGTCGGGGTCCTTGCGACCGTTGAGCTCTCGATCCACCTCACCGTCCCCGTCCGTGTCCACCGCGAGGCCCTGGCCGCGCGGCTCCACGAGGAAGCCGTCACCGCCCGCGTGGGGCACCGGGATCGAGCCGGACACCGTCTGGAACGGATCCGCGGGGAGCTCGATCTTCCATGTTCGGTACGCCTTCACGTCGAGCAGGGTGAGCTCGCCCGCCGGGGCGGGTGCGAGGAGGGCAGTCAGCAGGAGGCTGATCGTCATGGCGACTTGGTGGGCAAGGTCCGCAGGCGCTTTCATGCGCCCTCGAAGAGTCTGTCTCTAGCATGAGGTCCGATAGCCGTTTACGACTTCTGCGGGCCGAGTTTCTTTGGGCTCCCCCTCCTGATGCCCCTGGCGTGCTCGTCCGCGCCCATCGGCCCGTGACCACCCGAGGGGCTCAGGCCCCCGTGCCGCCCGCAGCCCGTGCTCGAGCCGCCGCGGCCTCTTCCTCCGCAGGGTCTTCCTCCTCCTCTTCCTCCTCCTCTCCGTCCGTCTCCTCGGCAGCGGCCGCCGCCGCTGCTTCCGCCGCCTCCCGGGCGGCGCGGGCCGCTTCGGGGTCCTGGATCGGACGGACATCGAGCACCCAAACCCCGCGCCCGTGGGTCCCGGCCACCAGCATGTCGTCGCGGGGGTGGACGACGAGGTCATGGACGAAGGTGTTGGGGAGCCCGGCGACGAGCGCGTCCCAGCTGGCCCCGCGATCGGAGGTGACGTAGACCCCGAGGTCGGTGCCCACGTAGAGCACCTCGGGGTTCTTCGGATCCTCGCGGACCACGTTGATCGGGCCGAGGGGGATCCCGCCAGCGATGCTCCGCCAGGTCTCGCCGTGGTCATGGGACATCCACAGGTAGGGCGTGAAGTCCTCGTTGCGCTTGCCGTTCTGCGCCGCGAAGACCACCCCCTCCGTGTGCCTCGACGCCTCGACCCGCGAGAAGGCTCGATCCGGGGCGAACCGGTCCCCAAGCTCTGTCCAAGTGGCGCCGCTGTCGCGGGTCAGGTGCAGCCGGCCGTCGTCCGTGCCCGCGTAGAGCACCCCGAAGCGGAGCGGTGACTCCGCGAGGGTCGTGATCGTCTGGAAGGGGATATCCCCCTTGCGCTCGTCCCTGGCGAAGGAGAGGTCCGGGCTGATGGCCTCGAAGTTCTCCCCCCTGTCGAGGGAACGGAACACCTTGTTCATGCCGTGGTAGATGACCCGCGGGTTGTGGTGAGAGATCATGAAGGGCGCCAGCCACTGACCGCGCAGGTCCTCCTCTCCATCCGCCACCGGGAGGTCGAGGGTCACGCGCTCTCCGCTCGCCATGTGAGCGCGGCGGATCGAACCGTAGAAGCCCTCGTGGTAGACCACGTCGGCGTCCGTGGGATCCACGGCGTGATAGCTGGCCTCACCGCCCGGCGCCCGCTCGAAGTCCACCGCGCGCACGCGGTCGCGACCTCGACGGAGATCGACCTCCGCCCGATAGGACCCGTGGTCCTGGACGGACCCGTACACGCGGAACGGCACCGCCATGTCGAGGCCCACGTTGTAAAACTGCGCCAGCGGGAGGTTGTCGTAGAACGTGCGCCAGCGCTCGCCGCCGTCGTAGGAGATAGCGACCCCGCCATCATTGCCGTTGACGAGGTAGCGCGGGTTCTCGGGGTCGATCCAGAGCGCGTGGTGATCACCGTGCATGCCGCGCAGCCGGCGGAAGGTCTTACCGCCGTCCTCCGAGACGTTGAGCCCGAGCCCCATGACGTAGACACGCTCGGGGTCGGTCGGGTCGACGCGCAGCTGGCCGAAGACCCAGCCGTAGGTCGCGGAGAGCCGACGCATGTACTCGCTGCTCTCGGAGACCCGGCGCCAGCTCGCCCCGCGGTCATCAGATCGGTAGACCTCGGCGCCCTTGATCGAGGCCTTGCGCTTGCGGTTGTAGGAGTCGACCTCATCCTCGCCGACCTCCCCAAGCTCGTAGTTGTCGACGAAGGCGTAGACCGTCTCCGGCGCCGAGGCGCACAGGTCGATCCCGATCCGACCGCGAAAGCGCGGCTCCGGGAGCCCCTCGTTGATGGCGCTCCAGCTGTCTCCGCCATCGTCGCTGCGCCAGACGCCGCTCCCGGCGGTCGTCGGCGTGTTGCGGGGGTCGTTCCAGCGCTGCCGCGTGCGCTGCCAGGTCGAGGCGTAGACCGTGTCGGGGTCCGCGGGATCGAGCACGAGGTCGATAGCGCCGGACTCCTCGTCCACGGAGAGGACCTGGATCCAGTTCTCGCCCCCGTCCCGGCTCCGATACACGCCGCGCTCGGGGTTCGGGGTCCACTCGTTGCCGGACGCGGCCACGTAGACCGTGTCGGAGTCGGCGGGGTGCACGACGATACGCGCGATGGTGTGGGTCTCCGCGAGGCCGCGGTGCTCCCAGGTCGCCCCGCCGTCCAGCGAGCGGTAGACCCCGGCGCCGGCCATTGAGCTTCGGAAGATGTTGGCCTCGCCCGTACCGACCCAGACCGTCTCCTGGTTCGAGGGGTCCAGGGTGACGTCGCCGATGGACATGCTCGGCGCCTCGTCAAACACGCACTCCCATGAGACCCCCTCGTTGATCGACTTCCAGACACCGGAGGACGCACCCGCGACATACAGGGTGTAGGTATCGCCCCGCGGGCTCGTGACGGCCACGTCCGTGATGCGACCGCTGATATTGGTGGGGCCGGCGAACTGCCAGCCGAGGTCGCTGTGGGGCGAGCGCGCCACGAGGTCGAGGTGCTCGCCGTACAGGCGCATGCGGGTGTCGGCGTCGGTTCGCCCCGGACCCTCCCCCTGGGGCGCTGCGGCGAGCGGAGCGAGGAGGAGGGCGGACGCGGCGGCGAGGAGCAGGGGGTGACGCATGGCGCTGAAGCTGGAGACGCTGGGGGGAGCGGGGGCGCTGCCATCGTAGGCGCCCCTCGGGAAACCGTGGACCCGGGCACGCGCCAGCGCCGCCCGGGTCTCATGAGCGGACGACTTCCCCGGAGCCAGCGCACCGGAACGCGCTCCGTGGCCGGTGACCTAGCGAGCGAGGAACACGTCGATCGCCGTGGAGGTGGCGATGACCAGGAGCAGCGTGCAGCCAGCGGCGTACAGCCAGAGCCCCGCGTGGTGCAGGCCTCGCAGGACGGTTCGCCGCCGCGCGAGGCGCTCTCCGTGCGCTCGAATGGCCGCGACCAACACGCCACCGTTCACGAGCAGCAGCAGTGCGACCAGCGGGGAGAGGGTGAGCTCGTGGGGCCGGTTGGCCCCGCTCATGTCCTTGATCGCCAGGGCCAGCGCCGCCGCCACGAGGAAGAGGCTCCCCCCTAGCAGGAGGCCGACCCCCGGGCCGGAACGGGAGTCCTCGGGCTCCCGAGGACCGGCGCGCCCGACACCTTCCTCAGTTCCGATAGCTCTGGAGCGGCGCAGGGATCCGCCCGCCGCGGGCGTGGAAGACGTCGCTCCCGAACCTCCCGGGGTCCTGCACGATCGCCGTACCCAGAAGCCCGCCCCAGTCGTGGGTCTCCCCGGGCGCCTTGCCGGGCACCGGGATCGCGCGCACGGCGGTGGTCTTCTGGTTGACCATGCCGATCGCCATCTCATCCGCGATGATGCCCGCGAGCGTCGCCTGGCTGGTGTCTCCGGGGACCGCGATCATGTCCAGGCCCACCGAACACACGGTCGTCATGGCCTCGAGCTTCGCGAGGCTAAGGGCGCCGTCCGCCACGGCCTGGATCATCCCCGCGTCCTCGGAAACCGGGATGAACGCCCCGGAGAGGCCGCCAACGCTGGAGGAAGCCATGGCGCCCCCCTTCTTGACCGCGTCGGTCAGCAGCGCGAGGGCGGCGGTGGTGCCCGGAGCCCCGGTGCGCTCGACGCCGATCAGCTCGAGGATGTCAGCCACCGAGTCCCCCACCGCCGGCGTCGGCGCGAGGGAGACATCGACGATCCCGAACACCGTACCGAGGCGGCGCGCGGCCTCTCGGCCCACCAGCTCCCCCATGCGGGTGATCTTGAAGGCGGTCCTCTTGATGGTCTCCGCCACCGCGAGCAGGTCCGCCTCGGGGCCGAGGCGCTCCAACGCGGAGCGCACGACGCCCGGACCGGACACGCCGACATTGAGGACCGTCTCGGGCTCACCGATGCCGATGTGGGCTCCGGCGATGAACGGGTTGTCCTCCACCGGGTTGGAGAAGCAGACCAGCTTCGCGCAGCCCAGGCCGCCCTCGCTGGCGGTGAGACGCGCGGTGTCGAGGACCACCTTGGAGAAGTGGGACACCGCGTCCATGTTGATCCCGGCCTTGGTGGTCGCCAGGGACACCGACGAGCAGACCCGCGAAGTGGACGCGAGCGCCTCCGGGATGGACTCCATAAGAGCGTGGTCCGCGTTGGAGTACCCCTTGTGCACGTACGCGGTGTAGCCGCCGATGTAGTCGATCCCGATCTCCTCCGCGGCCGCGTCCATCGCGCGCGCGAAGGGGACGAGGTCCTTGGAGCCGGAGGCCGCCGCGACCAGCGCGATCGGCGTGGTGGCGACCCGCTTGTTGATGATCGGGATGCCCAGGTCCGACTCGATGCTGCCCGCCGTCTCCACGAGGTTGCGGCCATGGTGGACGATCTTGGCGTACACCTTCTCGCAGGAGGACTCGAGATCGGGGTCAGCACAGTCGAGCAAGTTGATGCCGAGCGTGGTCGTTCGGATGTCGAACGTCTCCAGCTCGAACATCCTGACGGTCTCGAGGATCTCGTGATCAGTGAACGGCATCGTGAACTCTCCGCTAGACGCGGTGCATGAAGCGGAAGACGCTCTCGTGCATGACGCGGACGACGTAGTCGCCCTCGCCGCCAAGGCACTGGAGGCTGTCCTTGATCGAACCGAAGTCTCGCCCGGGGGGCACCGCGCACGTGAACACCGTGTGGAAGTAGCCGCCCACGTTGCGCTGGCTGATGTCCGCGACGTCGCACTCGTGGGAGGCGAGCGCGGCGGTGATCTCGGCCAGCACGCCTGGACGGTTGCGCCCAACGACGGTCACCACGAGCCCGATGCCGTCGGTGGTCGAGGGCTCGGGGAGATGGGGCAGGGTCGCCTTGGCCCGCGCCGCATCTGGCCCCCGATCGGGGAGCGGCGGCGCGTACGCACCGGCGGGCCCGATGAGGCGCACTCCAGCGGTGGCCGCGGCCTCCGCGGCCTGCGGCGTCACCACGGTCCCCTCTTCGAGGAGGATCTCGGGGCCGCCGAGGCGGCGGACGTCCTCTGCTGTCAGGAATCTCTTCGTCATAGCTCGTTCACTCTCCGCCGATGGGCTCGGGGCCGGCCGGACCGAGCCGCGTGACGGTGGCCCGCCCGCTCTCGACCTGGACGACGTAGGTGCCGTCCCGTGACTTGATGCGCGACCAGAGGTCGCTGGGGAGCGGAGACGCCGCGTCGGCCTCCGCGTAGATCACCTTCATCCCCCTGGAGAAGGCGAGGTCGAGGGCCGCGGGGGTCGCGATCCGTTCGGGGCCAAGGACAAGCTCGCGCGTGCCGGACGCCATGCGCCGCACGTCCGCCTCCGTCACGAGCTTCTTCCTCGACGCCATGGATCACTCCGCCCGACCTCGAGGGATCAGAGGTGCGCCGAGAGTTCGGGGTGCGGACGCGGGATGACCACGTGCCGGGCGAGGCGCCCGGAGGATTCCGCGCTACCCGCGGCGGCCTGCACCGAGCTCCGCACGTCGCTCACCTCGCCGGTGATCGTCAGGAAGCTCTTGCCGCCGAGCCCGTTGGCCACCCGCAGGTCGATCAGGTCGACGCTCGCCTCCTTGAGGGCGATGTCCGCGGCCAGGATGCTCGAGGCCACCGTGGTGGTCTCGACGACCCCCACCGCGTCCAGCTCGCCGGCAGGGAGCGGCTCGCCTTGGCGCCGAAGCGCCTCGCAGACGCCGGCCTCCACCTGTGGAATGAGCAGCTGGTCGACGAGGTCACCGCGGGCGACCTCGGCCCCGCGCCGCAGGGCGCTGCGCAGGTCCTCGATGCTCCCGGTGAAGAGCACCACGTACTTGCCGGGCTGGACCGGCGTCGCGAAGAGGAGCTCGATGTCGGACTCCCAGAGGATCGCGTCCGTCATCTCGATCCCGGCCGCGACGCTCGCGGTCTCGAGCAGCGCGATGGCGGGCTGCAGTTCCGCTCCGGAGAGCGTCGGGTTGTGGTCGTTGTTCTGCATGGCGGGTCGTCCCGTGCGTTCGCTGAATCCTGGAGTCGTGTGTTCTGTGCGCGGTTGCCTGGCGAGCCCTGTGGCCCTCGTCGAAGTCTCAGCCCTCGTCAAAGTCGACGTGCGGCCCGACGGTCCGTCCGTCCGCGAGCTCCATCCTGTCGATGATGCCCACGATGGCCGTCTGGAAGCCGATGTCATGCCCCTTCCCGATGGCGTGGCGCGCGGCGCGGCCGTGCACCACGAGGACGCGCTCGCCCTCGCCGGCGCCGATCGGATCGGCGGCGATCATGGTCTCGGCGGAGGGTTCGCCGTCCGTGGTGTAGGGACGCACGACCAGCAGCCGCAGCCCGTCCAGGGAGGAGTCCTTCTTGGTGGCCCAAACGGAGCCGATGACCGTGGCGACGTGCATCAGGCTCGTCCCCTGGCCGACTCGGGCCTCCAGGACTCGGGCGCTCCGGGGGCGTGGACGTCGTCCACGATGCCCACGATGGCGGCCTCGTACGCGAGGTCTCCGTCTCCGCCGCAGGCCACGCGGGCGGCCTTTCCGAAGGCGACCATGACGTGCTCGCCCACGTCGGCGCCGACCGGATCCACGGCGATCACCGGGGTGACCTTCGGGGCCCCAGGCTCCGAGGCGTCGTCGAGGGCCTCGACCACGAGCAGGCGCTTGCCCCTGAGATCGTCCACCTCTCGGGTGGCCCAGACCTGTCCGACGACGCGTCCGAGGAACATGGCTCAGCGCCCCCCGGACCGGATCGGGTCCTCTCGAACAGTCTCGAGCGCGCGGCGCACGGCGCGCACAGCCTCGTCGATTTCGGCGTCACCGCCAGCCAGCCGCAGCCGCCCCACAGCACCCGTGGTACGCATGGAGGCGATTCGAATCGGCGCAGCCTTCTCCGCCTCGTTGGCGCAGCGCACCACGTGGACGGCCGGCGAGACCTCGAGGGTGTAGAGGGCGTCGTCCGCCAGGACCAGCATGCCCCCGCGGGCCTGGTTGAGGAGGTTGGCGTGGTGTGACGTGACCTTCCGGATCACCTCGTCCGTCAACACCTCAGGGGCGGGCTGGTCCGCCCAGCTGCGCCCGATGGCCTTCAGCACCTCGGCGCCGGCCTGGAGCACCTGCCCCTGGTCGGGGCCGTGCACCTCGAGGCTGCCGTAGTGGCGCTCGGTGGTGAGCGCTCCAGGCGTGACATCGCAGCGCTTCAACGCGATGTCCAGGAGCCGGTTCACGACGATGCCGGGACGCACCTCCAGCCAGAACGCGCTCTCCCCCTCCACGGGGAAGTAGCCGTCCGACTTCAGGGCGCTGATCGCGGTGAGCTGCGGCTGCATCTGGTCAAGATGCACAGCCCCGCGCAGCTCCACGGCATGAAGCGATCCGGACAAGGTCCGCCTACTCGGGCAGGTAGCCTTCGAGGTCCGTGGACGGGCGCGGGATGACGTGCACGCTGACGAGCTCGCCGACGCGTCGGGCGGCGGCCGCGCCGGCTTCGGTCGCGGCCTTCACCGCGCCAACTTCGCCGCGCACCATCACGGTGACGAGGCCCGCGCCGGACTTCTCCTTGGAAAGGAGCGTGACCTTCGCGGCCTTGCACATCGCGTCCGCGGCCTCGACGGAGCCGACGAGACCCTTGGTCTCGATCAGGCCGAGGGCGATCTGGGATTCAATAGCCATGGGATGACTTGAGGATTCGGTTCAGGGGAAAGACGCGCGCGCGGTCAGGCGGTGCACGTGTGGGATTGGACGTCGTGGTGCGGGCAGCCCTGGCAGGGGCCCAACGGGCAGCCAGCACCGGCGTTCTCGAGCATCTTCTCGATCTCGAAGGCAGAGAGGGAGGCCCCAGACTCTGCCCGCCCCGGCGCCGGAGGCGCCGCCTTGGGCGCCGCGGTGCGGACGGCGGGCGACGGCGCTGCCGCCCCGGGGCGGTCCGCGGTGAAGCGGGGCGCCGAGCCGAGGCCCCCCACCTTGGTGGGGTCCGGTCCGGCCGGGGCTGCCGCGGCGGGCGCCTTCACGACCGGGGGCGCGGGGCGGTGCGCGGGCTCGGCGGGCCGTGCGCTCACCACGGGAGGAGCGGGGGGCGTGAACGAGGTCCCGCCCGGGACGCGCGGGGTCGACGCGGGGGCGGCGGGCAGGTCAGGGACAGGGGCGGTGGAACCGCGGTGGCCGGGGTCTCCGTCCATCATCGACCCGCGGGGCATGCCAGCGCCCGTCATGGCGGCGGCGCGCTCGTGGGCCTTGCGCTCACGCTCCTTCCAGTCCCCCGTGGGGAACGCCACCCGCTTGATGTTGACCAGGTGGCGGGCGGTGATGTTGTCGCTCGTGATGTTGCCCGCCTGGGGGCCACAGCCCAGGGAGAAGGACGGCACGAGGTTGGTGGAGAAGCCCACCGCGCCCATGGACGACGGCCCGTTGGCCACGATGCGGCTGGCCGGCTTCTGGAGGAAGAAGGAGTCGAGCACGCCCTGGTCCATGGCGTGGACGCTCATGGTGTGCCCAAGCCCGCCGAAGTGAAGCAGCTGCTTGGCGACCTTGCAGCCCTCCTCCCAGCCGTCCACCACGTGCACCGAGAGCAGCGGGCAGAGGATCTCGATGGAGAGGGGGTGGTCCCGTCCGACGCCATCCTGGAAGGCGAGCAGCACGGTGGTCGACTGAGGCACGTGGAACCCCGCCTGGTCGGCAACCCGCCAGGGGTCGATCCCCACGATGTCGGCGTTCATCTGGCCGCCGCGGTTGCAGTAGGCCTCCAGGCGCTTGCGCTCGGCGTCGGTGGCCACGTGCGCCCCCCGGGCCTGCATCTCGGCCAGAAAGCGCTGGGCGATGGGCCGGTCGAGGACGAGGGCCTGCTCCGAGCAGCAGAGCGTGGCGTTGTCGAAGCTCTGGCTCGACACCACCGCCTCGGCCGCCTTGCCGAGGTCCGCGGTCCGGTCCACGTAGCAGGGCACGTTCCCGGGGCCCACGCCATAGGCCGGCTTGCCGCTGGAGTACGCCGCGCGTACGAGGCCGCTGCCCCCGGTAGAGAGGATGACCGCCACGTCGCGGTGCTTCATCAGCGCCCCGGTGGACTCGATGGTCGGGTGGTTCAGGCAGACCACCAGGTCCGGCGGGCCGCCCGCGCGCTCGATGGCGCGCCGGATGATCTCGCAGGTCTCCGCGATGCAGCGCTTGGCCCGGGGATGCGGACTGATCACGACCGCGTTGCGCGCCTTCACGGAGATCAGCGCCTTGTACATGGTCGTGGACGTCGGGTTCGTGGTCGGGACGATCCCGGCCACCACCCCCACCGGCGTCGCGACCTCGTGCAGCCCGCTGCGCTCGTCGCGCTTCACGAAGCCCACGGTCCGCTCGTCCCGGATGGAGTCCCAGACCCCCTCGGACCCGAAGAGGTTCTTCAGGATCTTGTAGTGGACGCGCCCGATCCCCGTCTCGTCCACGGCGAGCCGCGCGAGGTCGTGGGCCGCAGCCGCGGCCGCGGCCGCCATGGCAGCACAGACCCGATCCGTCTGCTCCTGGGTCCACGAAGCCGCCACCACCTGCGCGGCTTTCGCGCGGGAGACGGCGTCGCGCACCTCTTGCAAGGCGCGCAGGTCCGGATCGAGGCCCTTCATGATCGTCCAGGGAGGCCGTGGTGGCCCCCGGAGTCGATCAGCTGGAGGCGCCCGAGGTCGGACGCATCTCCGGGAGGATCTTGCACAGCTGGTCGTGCGGGCGCGGGATCACGTGCACGCTCACGAGCTCGCCAACGCGCCGCGCAGCGGCGGCGCCAGCGTCGGTCGCGGCCTTGACGGCCCCGACCTCGCCCTGGACGAAGAACGTCACGAGGCCAGCCGAGACGCGCTCGTGTCCGCTGAGGTCGACCATCGCGGCCTTGACCATGGCGTCGGCAGCCTCGATGGCACCGACCAGTCCTTTGGTTTCGACCATGCCGAGTGCCATCGGCTTCTTCGAGGTCGCGGCGGGGTTCGCCATGGGTGGAGCTCCTGGCTCGTCGGAAGATGGGGTCGCGGCGGCCCCTGGGCCCCCGCGGTGGATTGCGGCCTGCAAGTCTAGGGCTGGCCCCATCTGCGGGCAACGAGGTCCCGCGGTTGCTGGAAGGTCCGGACGAGAACCTCACCTGGGAGGCTGCGCCCGAGCGCCGCGCGGCACAGGGGCCCCCTCCGTCTACACTCTGACCGATGGCGTCCCCCGACCCCCGCTCCCTCAGCCCCTCAGACCGGGCCAAGATCCAGACCCAGGCCCGGCGTTTCCTGGCCCAGTTCCGGGGAGACGCCACGGCCAGGGTGCGCGAGCGCGCACGGCGCCTCGTCGCGGGAGCTCACCTCACCGCCGTCACCGTGGACCCCGGCGGTGCCGCGGCCGTCTGCGACGACGATGGCGAGGCGATCCGGGTCGAGCTGCGCTGGGAAGATCCTGGTTCGGCGCGGTGCCCATGCGCGGACTTCCGCCGCCGCGGCACCTGCCCCCACGTCGTCGCCCTCCTTGAAGCCGCGCTCTCTGCCCTCGATGAAGCCAACACCCCCGAGCCCCAGGACCGCTCAGCGCCCCGTTGGCTCACGCGCCTCGAGCGTGTGACCCAACGGATCGAGGCCGGCAGCGGACGCCGCCTCGACCCGTGGCGCGCCCCTGACCCAGCCAGCCTCGAGGTCCGCTACGTGCTGCGCTTCGGGGATCGCCGTGAGGGACTGGGGGCTCGCCTGGAGTGCCAGGTCCGGCGAGGTGGACCGGAGGCGAACTGGGTGCCGATCCCCTTCTCCGGCGCCGACGCGGGAGACGTGGACCTCTCCCTCCTCGGCCCCGCCCATGCGGCGGTCGCCGCCGTCGCGAGCGGCGCCAGCGATGCCGGCTGGCGCAAGGACCCGACCCACCGGGCCGTGACGGTAGCCGCTGTCACCCGGGAGGTGGCGCGGCCGCTCCTGGCCGCCGCCGAAGCGGCTGCGCCCCTGCTGGTGTCCCTCGAGGCAGGGGCCGCCCCCGGGCCACTCCACCTCGAGCTGGACCGCGAGGTGGGCCTCGAGCTCGAGGCCGAGGACGAGGCTCGCTCGCTCTGGCGCGTCCACGCGAGCCTGGTGGTGAACGGCGCGGAGCGCATCCGCGCGGAGGAGGTCGCCCGGGTCACCCATGACGGGCTCTGCGTGCTCGGCGGGTCGGGCCGGCTGCTGCTCCTCCCCCAGGGCGAGGCCACGGCCGTGGTCATCGAGCTCTCGGGCGGGCCGCTCGAGCTCCCTGCCGAGGAGGCCCCCAGCCTCTCGGCCATCGCGGGGACCGTCACCCTGGTCGGCCCCCGCCTGGCGGAGATCGCCGAGCCAGCGCGCCCGGTGCCCTGCCTGCGTGCTGAAGCCCCCCTCGAGGCCGAGGGCGAAGCGCGCGTGGAGTGCGAGGTGACCTTCGACTACTCGGGGACCCGTGTCCGGCCTGACGACCGCACCAAGGTGGTGCCCGGGCTCGACGGGCGGTCGGTGCCCCGCCAGCCGCTCTTCGAGGCCGCCGCCATCCTCCGCTTCCGGGACCTCGGTGGTCGCCCCGCCGGCGGCGGCACAGGAGCCGCAGCAGCGGTCCCCGGCGGACGCTTCCTCGGCATGGTGGGCACCCTCGTCGACGAGGGCTGGCAGGTCACCGCCCGCGATCAACTGGTGCGCGGCATGGGGTCGGTCAGCCTCTCGGTGCGCTCGGGGGTGGACTGGTTCGACCTGGTGGGCGGCGTGTCCTTCGGGGACGAAGAGGTTCCCTTCCCCGTCGCCCTCGACGCGGCTCGCAACGAGCGCGGCTTCGTGGAGCTCGGCGACGGGTCCCGCGGGCTGCTCCCGGAGCATTGGCTCGAACGCTGGAAGCTCGCCGCGCTGGGCGAGGAGATCGAGGGGGGCCTGCGCTTCGACAGCTCTCAGGCCTGGGCGGTGGCCGCCCTCGCAGAGCAGCGCGCCGCCGAGGTGGACGAGCCCTTCGCCCGGCTCCGCGAGCAGCTGGGGACCCTCGGCGCGCCGGAGGCCGTCGACCCCCCCGCAGGGTTCCGCGGCGAGCTGCGCCCCTACCAGCGGGAGGGACTCGGGTGGATGCAGTCCCTCGACCGCGTCGGGCTGTCGGGGTGCCTCGCCGATGAGATGGGGCTCGGCAAGACCGTGCAGGTCCTCGCGTATCTCCTGAGCCGCGCCCCGGTCCACGGGGGCCGCCACTCGGCGGTGGTCGCGCCGCGCTCCCTGGTCTTCAACTGGCTCCACGAGGCGGCGCGGTTCGCCCCAACGCTCTCGACCCTGGACTTCACGGGGCCCGACCGCTGGTTGCGACTCGAACAGGCGCCGCCCGGCTCCCTGCTCGTCACCACCTACGGGACCCTGCGGCGGGACGCGGCGCAGCTCGAGGAGACCGAGCTGGACGTGCTGGTCCTCGACGAGGCCCAGGCCATCCGCTCCCGGAGGAGCCAGACCGCCCTCGCCGCCCGGGCCCTGCGAGCCCGCCGCCGCCTCGCCCTCTCCGGCACGCCCATGGAGAACCACCTCGGTGACCTTTGGTCCCAGCTGGAGTTCCTCAACCCCGGCATGCTCGGGGCCCACGCCGCCTTCGCGAGCCTCGGCGCCCCCCGCGGACGCCACGCCCTCCCCGAGGAGGGCCGAGATCTCCTGGCCCGAGCCCTGCGCCCCTTCCTCTTCCGCCGGACCAAGGACGCGGTGCTCCCCGACCTCCCGCCGAAGGTGGAGCAGGTGCTCAGCGCGCCCATGGGCGACGCCCAGCGAACCACCTACGAGGACCTCTCCCGGTACTTCCGCACGGAGCTCTCCAAGAGCAAGGGCCAGCGGCGCAAGGAGCGCCTCGAGAACCCGGGAGAGGTGGAGATGCACGTGCTCTCGGCCCTCACCCGGCTCCGCCAGGCAGCCTGCCACCCCGGCCTCGTGGACCCCTCCCTGCTCGCCGAGGGGTCGGGCAAGCTCGACCTCGTCCTACCGATGCTAGAGGAGCTCGTCGCGAGCGGCCGCAAGGCCATCGTCTTCTCCTCCTTCACCCGACTGCTGGGGTTGATCCGCACCCGGCTCGAGACGGCGCGTATCCCCTACCACGTGCTCGAGGGCGCCACGCGCAACCGCGGCGCGGTGGTGGAGCGGTTCCAGATCGCGCCCGAGGGCTGCGTGTTCCTGATCAGCCTCAAAGCCGGCGGCGCTGGCCTCAACCTGACCGCCGCGGACTACGTGTTCCTTATGGACCCGTGGTGGAACCCCGCGGCCGAGGCCCAGGCCGTGGACCGCGCCCACCGCATCGGCCGTACTCGCCCGGTTCACGTCTATCGCGTCCTCACCAAGGGCACAGTCGAGGCCCGGGTGGTCGAGCTCCAGGACCGCAAGTCCGACCTCGCCAGGACCGCCCTCGAGGGCGCCGCGACCACCCTCTCCGACCTCGGCCCCGAGGATCTCGAGTTCCTGCTCACCTGATGCCATGACGGACGCCACGACCCGCAAGCTCAGCCTCTTCGACGCCACCATGCTGGTGATGGGCGGGATCCTCGGCATCGGGATCTTCTTCACCCCCCCCGAGATCGCCCGGGAGGTCACCGAGCCCGGGGCCTACCTGGCCATGTGGGGCCTCGGCGCCCTGGCCGCGCTCTCGGGGGCCATGACGTTCGCGGAGCTGTCAGCGGCCTACCCTCGCACCGGGGGTTGGTATGTCTTCCTGCGCGAGGCCTTCGGCGCGCAGACGTCGTTCCTGTTCGCCTGGGTGGTCCTGCTGGTGGTCTCCACCGGCGCCTGCGCCCTGGTGGCCCGCTTCTTCTCGGCGCAGGTCGCCGAGCTCGCGGGGCTGGGGTCCTCCGGGGATCTCGCCGTCGCCGCCGGCATCGTGCTGCTCGTCACCGGGATCGGCCTCGCGGGCCTCAAGAGCGGGGCCCTCTTCCAGAACCTCTGCATGCTGCTGAAGGTCGCGGCGGTGGGCACCTTCATCGTGTTCGGGCTGGCCCTCTTCGCGGAGCCCGCCGAGGCGGTCGTCGTGGCCGCAGCGGACCGCACCTCCGACGGACTGGTGGACGGCATGCTCGGGGCCTCGCTCAGCGTCCTGTTCTCCTACGGCGGCTGGCAGCTGATCAGCTACATCGCCCCGGCGGTGGAGGACCCGGAGCGGAACCTGCCGCGGGCCATCGTCATGGGCGTCGCGGGGGTGGCGGTGATCTACCTCCTCGTCAACCTCGCCTACCTGCGAGTCCTCGGCATCGGCGGCATGGCCGCCCAGGGGGACCAGGGAATGGCCAACCGCATGGCGGAGCTCACCCTCGGCCCCAACCTCGGCGCGACCTTCATCACCGCCGCAATGGCCATCTCGGCCCTGGGATTCCTGGTGGCGACCCTCATCACCACGCCCGGGATCTACGTGGCCATGGCCCGGGAGGGCCTGTTCCTGCGCGCCTTCGGCCGGATGCACCCCCGCACCGGCGCTCCGGTCGTGGCCCTGGTGACCCAGTGCGTGCTGGTGCTCCTCTACCTCGCGTGGAGCGCCTACGACGCGGACCACGTGGACACCCTCACCGGCGCGGTGGTCTTCGCCGAGTGGATCTTCCACGGCCTCGCCGGCCTCGCGCTCATTACCCTCGCCAAGAGGCTCGGCCCGGACCGTCCGTTCCGCAGCCTGTGGTTCCCTCTCTTCCCCGCGACCTATGCGGCCCTCGCCGCCGCCATTGTCGTGGGTAACCTCGTGGTGACGAGGCCGCAGGTCACCATGCTCGGGGTGGGAGTCCTCGCGATAGGCTGGTGCGTGCACGCGCTGTGGAAGCCCGAGCCGCGCTGAGATGACGCGGGGTCCCGGACCAATTTGCTCTTTGGTTCCAGCGGGAACTTGATGGTTCGGCGATAGCGAAGCGTCCAGAATGTGGGGCCGGCCTCAGCGAGGCCTGAAGACCCATGAACAGCGACCCCGGCGACGCCACCGTGAACCCCGATCCGGACTCAGCCCCCGCCCCCGAAGTGGCGAACGGCGAGGCCCAGGGCAGCGAAGGCTCCCTGGCGGAGGTCGTGGAGAGCCTGGACCTGGGCGATGAGCTGCGGGCCATCGTGCAGGACACTCGCCAGGCCATGCTCCGTGGCCTCAAGGGCGTGGAGCGCGGCCGGGGCGAGGGGCTCGCCAGACGTGACCTCGTGGGCGAGATCCAGCTGGAGACCCGCGGATTCTCGGTGACCGTCACGGACCGGGACGAGCCCTACCTCGTCCGGGTGGGCCGCGGCGGCCTCGTGGACGCCGAGTGCACTTGCGACCGCTTCGCCATCGAGGGCGGGTGCCGGCACGTGTGGGCGGCGCTGGTGGTCGCCGCGCGTCAGATGGGGCTGGGCGGCTGGCGGGCCGAGCGGACCGAGGTCCGCAAGGACGACCGGGAGCGACGGGACTTCCTGGACGCGGTGGTCGAGGCCGCAGGGGTCGAGGAGGGAGCCAGCCCCTGGGAGGCCCTGGAGCGCGAGGCCTTCCTGCGCATCGAATACGCCCTGTACATCCCCTCCCCCGGGGCGACAGCCGGCTTCTCGATCTCCATCCGCCGGCGGCGCCGCCGGGCGGACGGGTCCTGGGGCGCCGCCCTCGAGGTCGGCCGCAAGGACTGGGACGACGTGCGCATGTCCCGCAGCGAGGACATCGAGATCGTGGCGCTGCTGGACGGCCCCGGCGGCCGCGGGCGAGCCGTGACTGGCTACGAGGCCCCGCCGGAGAGCTGGCACCTCGGCGGGCCAGGGACCGAGGCCGCCATGCGGGTCCTCGTGGACACCGAGCGTCTGTTCGTGGCCCGCTCCAGCTCCGAGGAGTCAGAGGGGAGCAGCCTCCCCGCGCCCCTGCGCAACGAGCTGGACCACCCCTGGAAAGTGCGCCTCTCCCTCGGCCGCGACGGCGGCGAGGACGAGCCCCTGATCCTCACAGGGCACCTCGACCGCGGCGACGAGCACCTCGACCTCTCGGAGGTCTCCATGGTCTCCGCCGACGGCCACGTGATCATCAACGGCGCCCTCTCCAGGCTCGACCCCCCCGCCGCAGCGCCGGTGACCGCGGTGCTGCGTCAGCGCGGCGAGCTCAAGACCCCCGCGGGCGGAGAGTCCAGGCTGCGACGCGCCCTCGCCCAGCTCGGGAACCAGGTCATGGCTCCAGGCTCCATCCAGACGGGCCCCAAGGTGACGCCGCTCCTGGTGGTGCGCCTGCCCGACGAGGAGGAGGGGAGCTCGAAGATGCTGGAGGCTGACATCACCTTCGTCTATGGCTCCCGGAAGGTGGCCGCCGACACCTACGGCTGGTCCCTCGAGGACGAGACGGGCCAGGTCTTCTCCCGTGACCTCGAGGGGGAGCGAGCCGCCCTGCGCACCTTCCTGGAAGCCGGCGGTAGCCGCAAGCTCGACCCCGAGGAGGAGATCGCCACCGCGCGGGTCCCGGCCAAGGACATCGAGTTCATGATCGCCCGCCTGCTCTCGGAGGGGTGGGACGTGGAGGCGGACGGCAAGAGCGTGCGCTCCAGCACCGGCTCGGCGGCCTCGGTTCAGTCAGGGATCGACTGGTTCGATCTGGACGGGCACGTGTCCTTCGAGGGTCAGGAGGTCCCGTTCCCCGCGCTCCTCGCGGCGGCGGAGCGCGGCGCCAAGTTCGTCACGCTCCCCGACGGCTCCCGCGGCCTGCTCCCCAAGGACTGGGCCTCCCGCTGGAAGCTCCTCGAGGTGGGCCAGGCCGAGGACGGCAAGGTCCGCTTCAGCAAGGAGCAGGGCTGGGTCCTCTCGGCGCTGCTCGAGCGCCAGGCCTCCCTGGAAGCGGTGGAGATGGACAAGCCATTCGCCGACCTGCGCTCCCTTCTGAGCGAGGCCTCCTCCCCCGTCCCCATGGGCGAGCCCGAGACCTTCGTCGGGGAGCTACGCCCCTACCAGCGCGAGGGGCTGGGCTGGCTGAAGCAGCTCAGCGACCTGGGGCTGGGCGGCTGCCTGGCGGACGACATGGGGCTCGGCAAGACGGTCCAGATCCTCGCCTACCTCCTGCACCGAGCCCGGAGCACTGAGGAGCGCCGGCCCTCCCTCGTGATCGCGCCGCGCTCCGTCATCTTCAACTGGCGCGCCGAGGCCAAGCGCTTCTCTCCCGACCTCGGCGTGGTGAACTACACGGGCGCCAACCGCCTGGATGCGCTGGACAGCGCCGAGTCGCCGGACATCCTCCTCACGACCTACGGCACCCTGCGCCGTGACCAGGCCGAGCTCGCGCAGATCGACTTCGACCTGGTGGTCCTCGACGAGGCCCAGGCCATCAAGAACGCCTCGAGCCAGACGGCCGCCGCCGCGCGGAGCCTGAAGGCCCGTCAACGCCTGGCCCTCTCCGGTACCCCGGTGGAGAACCACCTGGGCGAGCTGGGCTCGCTCCTGGAGTTCCTCAACCCCGGGACCCTGGAAGGGACACGTCTCGGCCAGCGTCTGCGCGCGAAGGGGCGTTCCGCACGGCTCGACGACGAGTCCAGGGACATCCTCGTGCGCGCCGTGCGCCCCTTCCTCCTGCGCCGGACCAAGGACGAGGTGCTCGACGACCTGCCGCCCAAGACCGAACAGGTCCTGGAGTGCACCCTCGACGGCAAGCAGCGCCAGGACTACGACGAGATCCGCCAGCACTACCGCTCGAGCTTCGCGGCTGCGGGCTCGAGGGGCGGCGTCGAGGTCCTCAAGGCCCTCCTCCGCCTTCGGCAGACCTCCTGCCACCCTGGCCTCATCGACCCGACACGCCAGGGAGAGTCCTCGGCCAAGCTGGACGTGCTGCTCCCCCTCGTGGAGGAGCTGGTGGACCAGGGTCACAAGGCCCTCATCTTCTCGCAGTTCACCGGGTTCCTGGGGATCGTCCGAGCCGCGCTCGACGCCAAGGGGCTGCGCTACTCCTACCTGGACGGCAGCACCCGCAAGCGCGAGGCCGAGGTCAACGCCTTCCAGAACGACCCCGAGGTGCCCTTGTTCCTCGTCAGCCTCAAGGCGGGCGGGACGGGCCTCAACCTCACGGCGGCGGACTACGTCTTCCTGCTGGATCCCTGGTGGAACCCCGCCGTCGAGGCCCAGGCCATCGACCGCGCCCACCGAATCGGCCGCGAGCACCCCGTGCACGTCTACCGGATGATCGCCAGCGACACCATCGAGGACCGGGTCCTCGAGCTCCAGGAGAAGAAGCGCGACCTGTCGTCGGTGGTCCTCGGCGGCGCCGCGTCGTCGCTCTCGGACCTGGACTCCGACGACCTGCAGTTCCTCCTCTCCTGACCCCCGCCGCGCACGGCGCCGCCCCGCTCCCGCGGGTCCCGGCGCGCCGGCGAGGGGAGGCTGCGCTCAGTACCGACGGAAGGCGTCGCCCCCGAGGCTCCGCTCGTGGTGGGACGAGAGCCCTAGGGCCAGCCCCAGGGCGAGGAACGTCGCCAGCAGCGACGAGCCCCCGGTGGAGAAGAGCGGCAGCGTCAGGCCGGTCATCGGCAGAAGGCCGAGGTTGACGGAGACGTTGATGAACAGGTGTGCGGCGAAGTAGATCGCCACGCCCCCCACCACGAGACGAGAGAAGCGGTCCCGAAGCCCCGCCGCGTGGAACATCAGCAGCCCCACCATCAGGCCGTAGAGGCAGATCACCATGGCCGTGCCCGCGAAGCCCCACTCCTCGCCGATCACGGCGATGATCGAGTCGGAGTCGCGCTCGGGCAGGAGCCCGGTTTCGTTGGCGACCCCCTCTCCCAGTCCGCGTCCGTAGAGCCCCCCGTTTCCGGTGAAGGTCCGCGCGTGGTACGTGTGGAAGCCGAGGCCATTGCGTGACTCGATCAGCTCGCGATCATCGAAGGACTCGACCCAGGTCTCGATCCGCTCCAGCTGGTACGACTGCACGAAGCCGCTCTGCCAGATGCCGAAGCCGGCCGCCACCGCCGTGAGGCCGAGCACCCCGAGGGCGCGTCCGCTCCCGCCCGCGAGGTACAAGAGCCCCCCCAGCACCGGGACCATGGTCAGGGCCGTCCCGAGGTCGGGCTGGGCCGCGACGAGCAGCATGGGCACCGCCGTCACGAGCATGGGCTTCAACCAGTCCCGCCCGGTCCTGAGCGGATTCTCGTGGAGCACCCGGGCGAGCATGAGGATCACCCCGATCTTGGCGAGCTCGCTCGGCTGGAGGTCGAACTTGGGCAGCTGGATCCAGCGCCGCGCGTTGTTGCGCTCGTCACCAATCAGGGGCACCAGGGCCAGCAGCACGAGGCAGCCCGAGTAGATCAGCGCGGCGTTCCGCTTGAGCCAGCTCGGCCGCAGGAACAGCCCGGCGAAGAACACCGGCAGGGCCACGAGGATCTTCTGGCGGTGCCCCTCGTAGTCCACGCCGCCGAGCTCGGGGTTGCTCGCCGAGTCCGCCATCACCGCGACGAACGTCATCCCCGCCGCCAGGAGGCCCGCCGCCAGCAGCAGCACCGGCCAGGCGAACTCCGACCAGCGTACGTGCCCCGTGGAGACGATGCGCCCAAGTGAGCTGCGCAGGGCGTCGATCATCGTCCTTCCCCCGTAGGCGCGTTGGCCTCCATGGGAGCACCCAGGGTTCCGTCCTCGTTCAGCCCCATGAGGTCTCTCACGGCCCGGGTACGGAGGAACTTGCGCGCGACGTAGGCCGCCGAGTGACTCGCCGTGGCGCTGGTGTCGTGCACATACACCGTGATCACAAAGCGCGGCGCCTCGACGGGAAACCAGCCCGCCATCCAGGTGTGCTTGCGCATCCCTTCCCTGAAGAGGGCGCGCTCGGCGCGGGGCTGATCTTTCGGCGGGACCCAGCCCGGGCGATAGTCCGCGCTCCCCGTCTTGGCGGCGAGCGAGAACCCGAGGTCAGCGCGCGTGAGCCCGCTCTTCGCCCCAAAGCCTTTCGTCACGACCCTCGCGAGGGCCTCGTGCACGGTCGAGATGTGTCGCGGTTCGATGCCAAGGTCCCGGTGGACGGCGCGGACGCGCTGCCCCCCGATGCTTCGGACCAGTCGCATCTCAGGGAGCGCGCCCGTGGCGAGCGCTGCATAGGCTCGAGCGACCTGGACGACGTTGACGTCCACGTGGGCGAGGCCATTGCCGAGGAACTGCCGCACCACCTCGTTGATGAGGTCCGTGGACGCGCCCTCCGCCAAGGGCCCCCTCGAATTCATGCGGTAGCTGTCCACCAGCCCGCTGCGCGTCCCGTCGTCGTCGTAGCGAACGCCCGTGGGCTCCCCGAAGCCGAAGGCGTGGTACGCGTCGCGCATGGCCCCGGGGTTGAAGACCCACTCTCCAAGCGCGGCGAAGTAGACGTTGCAGGAGACCTCCAAGGCCTTTTGGAGGTCGACCTCGCCGTGACCGAAGGAGCTCGCGCAATTGACCTGACCGAAGCCGGCCCAGGCGTCCCTCTTCGGCAACGTCCCCGGGCGCACGAGGTCTTCTCTCCGGGTGCAGGGCGCCAGGCTGTCGGCGGGGTCGAGGCCAAGGTGCTCCAGGGCGTAGGCCGCGAGCAGGGGCTTGACGATGGACCCGGGCGGCTGGGCCTTCGGACGCGACAGCGTGCGGTCGGTGCTCTTGAGGCTCTCTCCATCGGTGAGCGACAGCCATCCGGCGGCCTCTGAGCCCGACTCGGGCGCATCACTCGCCTCCAGCGGGACCGAGGCCGCCGCGAGGATCTCGCCATCCACCGTGGTGAGCACGATCGCGCCCACCGGCGACGCCTCCCACCGGACGTCGACCTTGTTGTCGCTGACGAGATCCTCGGGGGGGAACGGTCCGGGCTGGAGGAGCACGGACTCGGCCGCGCGCTGCAGGTCGATGTCGATGGTCAGCGTGACGTCGAGGCCATCCTGGGCGCCCCGATAGATGGGCGTACGGTTCCCCTCGACTCGGTCCTGCAAGCCCTGGATCTCGTGGTAGCCCGACTTACCGGAGAGCTCTCGGTCCAACCAAGCCTCGAGTCCGCTGCCGCCTACCGCCTCCCCAGGCCGGCGCGTCGCGTCCACCAGGGCGAGGATCTCGCTCGCGTCCTCCTTGGGGAGGCGCCGCTTTCGCTGGAGATCGATCAGCCGCTCGGCCTTGGCGCGCTGCTGGAGCACGTCCACAAGGAACGGGCTGCGCACCTTGCCGATCAGCTTGGAGGCCAGGGGCTGCTCGCTGCCCGGCGAGGTCTCGACCGCGATCCGCTGCGTCTGGGCCCGCGCCCGGAACCCCGCGAACTCATCCCGGTAGCGCGTCACGAGGAGCACCAGGTCGATGCTCGGGTCCTCACCCACCTTCTTCGGGCGTGCGCCACGGTCACGGACCACGTAGCGCCGCGTCTCGAGCGCTCGCTCGATCCAGGGCACTGCGATCTCCACGGAGCCAGGCGAGAGGTCGCCGCCCGCCGATTGAGCGAGGACCGCGCCAATGCGCCGCTGCATCTTCTCGTGCATCGTGGCGAGGATGTGCTCGACGAGCAGCGCGTCCTCAAGCTGCCACTCTCCACGCGAGTTCTGCGCGAGCGCGACGAGCTCCCGCGCCCGATCCGCGACGCTGGTCCCCACGGGAGCCGTGGCGAGCACATCCCCGAGGAGCTCCAGCAGGAGCGGCTCGTTCTGGACGCCGCGGCGCCGGCTCGTCTCGCCCTGGAAGCTGAAGATGCCGCGCTGCACCTCATCGCTGTCGAGAGGCGCCCCATCAAGGCGCCCTGCGAGCTCGTCGAGGACCGCGAATTCGTCCACCTCGCGCCAGTCCTCTGGCATCGGGTTCCGCCCCTCCCAACCGTCGGGATCGCTCCGGAAGGAGTGGGCCAACGCCGAGATGAAGCGGTCCCCCGCCTGCTGCCCGGCCGCGTCGCGGACCCCGTCCAGCAGCGGCTTCGACCTCGCGATGACGAATCCAGCACGGGTGGAGTTCACGAACGCGGTCCCCCGCGAGCGACGCCACTCCTCGAGCCTTGTTCGGTCCCAGTCGAGAGCGGAGCGCAGCCAGGTGAGGTCGAGCGCGGCCAGGTTCCGCTCATTCAGGCGAACGGGCGAGAAGCCGAGGGCGATCCGGAAGAGCGCGTCGGCCGTCTCGTCGTCCACCGCGCGGCGGCGCGCCTCGATGAGCTCCACGAGGCGATCGCCGTCGTCCATGGACGCCCGGCCTCGGGTCCCCTCCAGTGGCACACCCGGGGCAGCCTCCCCGGGAGCCTCCCACTGGACAAGCTGTGCGAGGCGCGTCAGCTGCTCATCCCGGGTTCGAACATCGCGCTCCACCCGCCGGAGGATGTCCTGGGTGGACTCGTCCTTGACCAGCCCCGCCAGCTGGACGAAGGAGAGGTCGCCGCAGTCCTCCTCCTCCACCAGCTCACCGATCTCCTTCACCTCGCGGGGAGAGAGCTCGAGGAGCCGCTGGATGTAGAAACGCATATCCCCCGCGCGGGAGCGGCGGCGGGCCACCCGCGCCCCCTCGCGACGGCCGCCCTCGGTCTCCGCCGCCATGGGAGGGACGTAGTCCACGTCCGCGTCGAGCTCGCCGCCCAGGGAGAAGCGCTCCAGGTCATCGGGCGAGAGCAGGGTGTACCCGCGGGCCGCGCGCACCGGGCTGCGGCGCGCCTCGTCGAGGCCCACCGGGCGCGCCAGCGCGAGGGAGCGCAGCATGGCCAGCTGACCGAGCGGGTGGCCGCGCCTGAAGTCGCGCCAGATGAACTCCAGCACGTACCGCTTCTCGTCCCTGACGATGACCTCGCCGTCGCGGTCCAGGATCGCCCCACGGCGATAGGGCTCGATCCCGTAGGAGCGAACGATGTTCGCCGCCTCGGTGGCCCAGACGTCGTGCTGGACGACCTGGATATCCCAGAGCCGGGCCAGGAGCGTCGCGACCGAGAGGGCCAAGAGCGCGAGCAGCGGCAGGAAACGGCGAAGCATCAGAACGCCTTCCTCTCGAGCCGGCGCAGGCCAGGGAGCCGGTGGAGCGCGGGCCACACGAGCGGTGCAACCAGGGCCGTGACCGCCGCAGTGAGCACCGCGAGGACGAAGTCAGCGTTGCTCGCCTGGCCGAAGCTCAGCCGCCCGGTGACCCGCGCCTCGCTGCCGCGGACCAGGTCCACCAGCAGGAGCCAGGTCCCGATGGCCAGGGCCCCCGACCCAGCGGCGCCGGCCCGGAGCCAGGCACGGTCCAGGTCCGCAAAGCGACGGATCGTGTCCGCGATCAGCGCGGCGACCAGGCACCCGGAGAGGACCGCGAAGGGCGGCGCCGCGGTGCAGGCCGCCCGCGCCGCGGCGGCGATGAGGGCCAGGGTGACCACGTCCCGACGATCGAGGCGCCCGACGGCCACCACGAGGACCAGCGTCATCAGATCGGGGACGCAGGCGCGCCCCAGGGCGGGCCCGTCCACCCCGGGACCGCTCGACCCGCTGATCAGGAAGAGCTGCGCGGCGCCGGCGAGGGAGACCCAGAGGAAGAAGACGCCCAGGGAGGTGAGTCGCTTCATCGTCCCCCCTCCGCCGCATACACCACGTTGTTCGCCGCAGGCCGCGCCAGCCGGGAGCTGCCGGTCCGGACCTGGAGCTCAGCCCCGGGGTCCCCGGCGCCCGTCAGCTCCATGAGGAGCGCGCCACCCGGCGCGTCCAGCGACCGCAGGGAGGCCGCTCCGAGCAGGAGGCCGCGCGGCACCCGCCGCATACCCGAACCCGTCCAGAGCCGGACGTCCACCTCGTCCCCGCCACCGGAGTGCCGCTGGATCCACTGGTCGTGTCGGCTCCCCGACGCGGGTCGCCACCGGAGGACGACCTCGCCTCTTGCGCTCCGGCCCTCCGAGACGAGCTCGCCCAGCACGAGCGGGGTGGCCCCGGGATCGTCCACGGGCTGCGCCAGTGCCGAGACCCGGAAGCCGGGGTCATCAAGCAGCGCCACGGTCGATCCGATCTGGTCGCTGCGCGACACGCGCCCGACCAGCCGGACACCGTCCACCACGGCGGCCCCGGCCCGGACGCCGACGTTGCGCCCGACGTCGAGGCGGCCCGTGGATCGCCAGGTGCAGAGGTCACCCAGGGACGCCATGTCCACGTGTCGCCATCCAGTGGCCTCCAGCACACCGACGATGTCCGAGCGCCGAGGGTCCACGACGCCGGGGCCCCGGCCCGGCGTGAGCACGAGCACCTGGTTCAATCCGGCCTCGAAGTCCAGGAGTGGATCCACGCCCACCACCTGCCGGCGGGGAGTGCGCTCGGTGGCTGCGACCGTGGTCTCGCTCAGGTCACCCAGCAGGAAGCCGCTGGCGATGGAGTCCGCCGAGTCCACCACCGGAGCCGACTCGTGGACGACCACCCGTCCGGAGTGGATGTTCTGGCTCTCGGGGTTGTGCACGGCGAGCCAGACTCGGTCCTCCAAACGCTCCAGCCCCCCCACGACCATCCGGCAAACTGCGGAGCCGTCGGAGCTCTCCACCTGGGCGCCGACCCGCGCGGACGGGTCTGTGATGAGGCGCACGATCACCAAGTCCCGCGGGGGGGGCACCGGCGGAGAGGAGAGCCCGGCCCGTCGCAGGAGTTTCTCGAGAAGCCCGGGCCGGTCGCGGTAGGGCTCACGCACAGGGATCTTCTCCACGGTCCCCACGAAGACATCCCCCGCGACCACCGCCTGGCCCCGCTCGATGGGGGCTGGGTCCGAGACACGTAGCGAGACGCGGTCCCGGTTCACATCCTCGGAGACGTCGACCTCACCCGGGATCGGGACCACACCTCGGATGGGCCAGGGCACCTCCTCGGGCTCCGCCGACCGGAGGATCGCCAGCTCCAGCTGCGCCGAGAGGTCCCGCTCGAGATCGAGGTTGCCGGGAGCCCCGCCCGCGTCGGCGGGGAGGCCCCCCCGTCCGCCGACCAGGGAGGGCGTGCCGAGGAAGCCGAGCACCCGGGCGGGCGCAAGGGCGAGGTCCGCGAGCCTCTCGAAGGGCCCGATCGGCCGGAGGGACAGCAAAGCTGCTCCCGCGGCGATGGTCCAACCCAGCCTTCGTGTCCGCATCGTCGCCATGTGCATGGGTCCCCCCAGACCCGGTCGATCAGCAGCTGCCCAGGGCGGCGTCGCTGTGAAGCGCCGCAGTCGGCCCGCCCGCTGAACGGGGCGGGACGCCTGCGCGCCGCGAGTGGATCAATCGTCGTCTTCCGTCGACAGCACGCGGCTGAAGACGTCGAGCTTGTCGAGGAAGATCCCGGTGCCGCGCGCCACGGCCGTGAGGGGATCCTCCGCCACGCGGGCGGGGACGCCGAGGTGATCGGAGATCGCCTGGGACATGCCGTAGAGGAGCGCGCCACCGCCGACCAGCGTGATGCCGGTGTCGACGAGGTCCGCGCTGATCTCGGGCGGCGCCTCCTCGAGGATGCCGCGGATGGCCTCGCAGATGAGACGCACCGGGTGGCTCAGGGCCTCGCGAATCTCGATGGAGGTGACCGTCGCTCGACGCGGGAGACCCTGCACCGAGTCGCGACCCTTGACCTCCATGGAGAGCTCCTGCTCCATGGGCCACGCGGACCCGATGGTCAGCTTGATGCGCTCTGCGGACTGCTCGCCAATGAGCAGGTTGTGGTGCCGCCGGAGGTGCGAGAGGATCGACTCGTCCATCTCGTCACCCGCGATCCGGAGCGAGGTCGAGACCACGGCACCGGCGAGGGAGAGCACCGCGATCTCCGTCGTGCCACCCCCGATGTCGACGATGAGCGAACCGCGCGCCTCGGTCACCGGCATGTCACAGCCGATACCCGCAGCCATGGGCTCGTCGATCAGGAAGACCCGCCGGGCGCCCGCACGCTCCGCCGAATGAATCACCGCGCGACGCTCCACGGCGGTGATGCCCACCGGGACGGCGATGACGACCTGGGGCTTCACCCACTGCCGGCCCTCGTGGACCTTGGTGATGAAGTACTTGAGCATCTTCTCCGTCACGTCGAAGTCGGCGATGACGCCGTGCTTCAGCGGGCGGATGGCCTGGATGCTGCCCGGCGTTCGCCCGAGCATTTCCTTGGCGGTGTTACCCACCGCCATGCCGTCGAGGAGGACCTCGTTGGTCCCCTTCTTCACCGCCACGACGCTCGGCTCGTTGAGGATGATCCCCCGACCGCGCGTACACACGAGGGTGTTCGCGGTGCCGAGGTCGATCCCCATGTCGGTGGAGAGGTGACCGAAGGCCCACTCCATCGGTTTGAAGAGGCTCATCGCGCCGCCCCCGGGCTCAGGGCCCCGTCAGCGTGCGGAACAAAGGTGTGGCGGGCGGGTTCCGTGGAACCCGCTTGGAAACAGCGTCGGGTCGACAGCTGGATCATGCGATTCGGCCTCATGGATTCTGTGCGGTGACGAACGGTGCGGCGTTCGAGAATCGCTGCGGCCCCTCAACCGCGGGCGCGACTCCGGCTGGAGTCTGAAGGACAGAGGGGACGGGTTCAACAAGAACAATGCGGCGTGGGGACACATTTCATGAAGCGAGCCCGCGGCGCCAGGGCGCCGCGGGCTCGATTGCGGTCTCGAAGGATCACCCCGGAGGACAATCCGTGGCCGGTCACTCGGAGGCAGACGAGGCGTTGGCCGCGTACTTGTCCTTGAAGAGCATGCCTTCCCCGTAGTGGGCCCCTCGGTCGTAGTCGATCATCAGGACCGCTGCGACGAGGATGAGGGTGGTGATGATGGCGAGGCCAGCCTCGAAGCCCATGCCGGACTCCTCGGAGACGACCTCGACCTCGGCGACCTCAGCAGCAGCGCCTCGGCGGCTGGATCCTGAACGGCTCTTGGAACGTGCCATGTGGTTCTCCCTGGTGGGTTCGAAAGAAGAGGGAGAGGATCAGATCTGCGTGGAGACGAGGTCTCCCTGCGCGATCTCGGAGCCGGTCGTGGCGACCACGACGGCGGTGCACGTGTCCGGGTTCACAACCTCGACTCGCGCCTGGCCCTTGTAGATGCCGCCGCTGTAGATGTCGAAGATGTAGCCGCGCTTGACCTTGTTGTTCGTGCCACGGTTGATGTGGACGAGCTTCTGGTCGGCGCGGTACTGGAGGACGGCACCGTCGATCTGCGGGGCGCCGACGCCGCGCGAGATGTCGAAGCCAGTGGCCTCGACGACCATGGCGATGGTCGTGTTGGCGTCATCGAGGCTGCGGCTGGTGGCCGTCAGGTCGCGCTCGGCCTGGGCGAGGTCGGCGGCGAGACCGTTGGAGCGGTCGTCGGCCTTCTCCTTGGCGGCGACGGCGGCGTCCCGGGCGTTCTCGGCGTCGCGGCGGGCGTTGATCGCCTCGGCGCGGGCCTCATTGGCCTGGGCCACCTGGCTCTTCATGTCGTCGAGGCTCGAGGAGAGATCGCCGATGGAGGAGCTGATGTTGCCCATGTCGGACTTGAGCTCGTTGAGCTCGTCCGTGGCGGAAGCGAGCTCCTGCTCAAGGGCCGTGTTCTTGGATGCCATGGCCTCCTTCTCGTTCCGCATATCGGTGCGCATGCGGTTGGCGGCGTCACGATCAGCGGTGATCTGATCGATTTCAGCCTGCATCGACGTCTTGGTCGACGCGAGCTCGGCAGTGACGGCGTCGAACTGACCGCGGTACTTCTGCGCCGCCGACAGGTTGTTGGACGCGAAGCCGAGGAAGGCGGCGGAGAGGGCGAGATTGATGATGACGAAGATCCGTCCGATCGGGCTCATGACGTTGGCTCGTGGAGGGGAACTCTGTGAGTTCTCGGTGGTCTAGGCGTCGCAGGGACGCCCGGGGCGGGTTCGCCCTGGGCGGCAGCACCGAGGTGCTGGACGCAGGAGACCCTGGGGGGACCGGTGCCCGTGGGTCGCGGCAGGGGCCGCGGCGAGCGCCGGATGGAACTGGGGTGCGAAAGTGTGTCGTCCCGGCGCGCAAGAAGGAAGCGGGCACGGCAAGACCGGGGGAGTGTAGAGGCCACCGCGGCAGGGGGTCAAGGAGTGGCTCGCAGGAGAGATCCGGTCCTTGGACAGGTTCCGGCTCCTGGGAGCCCCTTGGGGACCCCGGATCCACGGCGTGGCGTCAGAACATAAGGACCCGAGACCGCCCGGTTACCCCATTAATTCGGCGCCCGAGCGGCCCCCGGGGTCACGGCCGGGGAGCCTGCGGCAGTGCGGGCTGCCCGAACCGCCGACTAGCCAGGGCGAGCAGGACAATCAGGGCGGCTCCCCCACCCCAGAAGAGGGGCTGGACGGGCTCGGTCCGGACGAAGAAGGTCATCTCGGCCCTCTGTCCCCCGCGGGCGGGCACCGGGACCCGCGCCCGCAGGGCTCCCGCGACCATCTTGCGCCGCCCGTCCTCACCGAGGACCTCGGCCCGGACCGCCCCGTCCGGCCCGACCACAGCCGAGATCCCCGAGTTGGTGGCCCGGACGATGGAGCGGCGGGAGGCCGCCGCGGCGATACGGGTGAACGCCAGCATGTGGTCCATCTCTGGGCTCTCCCCGTACCACGCCTCATTGCTCACCACGACGAAGAGGTCCACCGGACCCCGCCGAAGCGGGGTCGTGAAGGGGTCGTCGAAGGCGTTGTCGAAGCACACCGCCACCCCCGCCCGATGCACGCGACCGTCGGCGCCGGGGATCAACAGCACCCCGGGCTCGTCGGCGGCCACGAAGTCCGGGATGGAGTTCGCGATCCGCTGGACGGCGTCGAGCACGAAGGGAATGCCCCGCAGCGGGTCCGGGGACTCGCCCCCGGGCACGAGGTGCGTCTTGCTCGCGATCGGGGTCTCTCCCCCATCGGGCGACCAGAGCTTCACGCCGTTGACGCTGCGCAGGACCTGCTCCCCGTCGAGGGGGACCGAGATCCACCCCTCGACCCCGGACAGGAACGACGTCCCCGGCGGCAGGAGCCCCTCCCCGCGGGCGACGCGGTCCGCCCACTCGGCGGCGGGCTCACGCTCGAAGAGTTGCCGCCAAACCGCGGGCGTGAGCAACGTGCCCGGCCCGGTCCCCAGGAGCGCGGCAACCAGGTCCTGGGCCAGCTCGTCCTGGGCCACCAGTTCGCGCTCCGTCAGGGCCACCCGGCCGGAGAGCTCCGTGGGGCGCACGCCCGCGCGGTGCTCCAGCAGCACGTCCGAATCGTGGAGCTTGCCCGGGAGGAAAGTCTCCCCCCACATGACCACGTCGGGAGGTCCCGCGGCGCCCGCTGGCCGGGTCTCGATCAAGGCCTCCAACGTCCGCGTCACTTGGGGCACGAACAGGTCGAGGAGCGGGTCACGGCGAGCCGCCTTGATCTCCTGCTCGATGCCGGATTGCACCACGAGCACATCCGGGCCGTTGACCGTCGGCCCGCCGGGGCGGCTGGACAGGAAGACGAGAATCGCCAGCGGAGTGAGCCCGAACGCGAAGGCACTGACCAGGTTGGAGCGCGTCCCGGGGGGGCGAATGAGGGCGAGGGCCACGTCGGCAGCGAGCCCGCCCAGGGCAGCCATCCCCCAGGTCAGACCCCAGGTGCCGAACCAGGCTGCCGACCCCACGAGCCACTCGGTGTCGTGCATCAGGAAGCCGAGCCGGAACCAGCCGAAGGAGAGCGGCACCGGGAGGTTCCACCGCACCACCTCGGCGAGCATCCAGGCCGCCGGCGCCAGCAGCGCCAGCGGCCACGCCGAGGCGCGCCGCAGGGCGAGGCCGCCAAGGGCCGGGTAGATCGCCGGGATCATGGCCATGGGGAGCAGCAACGGAGGGAAGAACGCCACCATCCAGGCGAACACCGCCGCCAGCCCGATGGAGTGCGCGGCCCACTCCGCGAGGAAGGCCCGCCGGCCTGGCCGGCGAGCGGCGAGCGCCCAGGGCCCCACCGCGAAGAACGCCAGGTGGCCGAACCCGTCGGGCCGCAAGACCCCGGGTTGGGCGAGGCCGATCAGGACCCAGGTGGCGAGCGTCCAGAGGAATCGCGCGCGGGCTTTGAGGGGCGTTCTCATTCTTCGCTCGGGGTGCGCCAGGAAGGGTCGTGGGGGCTCGTTACAGACGTTTTTCCACCGGGAAGCGAGGCCCGGAGTGCCAGAGCGCGGACACTGGGGAATCATCTGACGCCGTGTCGCGCGCCGGACGGCCCTCCTACTGTCCGCAACCGGTCTCCACCGCTGCGGCTCGAAGTCTACGGACTTGGGGCGCGACTCCCGTCGTTCGAGGGCCAACTCCCCGGACGACCGACGCCCATGGCGTCCACACCAAATGATCGACCGCAGACCGCCCGCCTCCCCCCCGCCCCACGGAATCGGCTCAGCCAGCAGGCCGCCCTCCGGCGGGAGGGCCCCAGCCATCCTCGCCCTCTTGCCGCTCCTCCTCTGCGCCTGCAGCATCGAGGCCGGCCAGGGAGGGCCCCCCGGTGAGGGCGGCTCGACGTTCGAGGGTCTCGAGCGGTCCACCGCGCCGCGGGTACTCACCGCGCCGCTGGTGCAGCGTGAGATGGTCCGAGCGCTGTCGACCACGGTCAACGCCGAGTCGGAGCAGGAGATCCAGATCTTCCCGCGGATCTCCGGCGTGGTCACCGCCGTCGCTGTGGAGGAGGGCGACGCCGTCGCCGCCGGAGCCCTCCTCATGGAGCTGGACCCGCGGGAGCTGGAGGCCGCCCTGGCCGAATCCCGCATCGCGCTACGTGAGGCCGAGGACGGCAAGCGCAACCTGGAGTTGTCCGTGGACGAGGCGAAGGCCCGCCTCGAGAGCGCACAGCTGCGGCTCGACCAGTCCAGCCGGGAGCTCGAGCGGAAGGAGGACGCGGGCGAGGGCATCATTTCTCGCAACGAGCTGGACCAGCTTCGCCTGACCGTGGCGACGAACCGCGCGGATCGTGACGCGGCGAAGATCACCGAGTCGAAGGCCGAGGCCGCCCTCTCCAGCCAGGAGATCACCATCGAGCGCGCGGCCTTGCAGGTGAGCAAGGCCGAGCTCAATCGCTCCTTCGCCTCGGTCGAGGCCCCCTTCGCAGGGGTCATCGCCAGCCGCACGGTACGCGTGGGCGACCTCGCCTCCACCGCCTCGGCGGCCTTCACCCTGACGGACCCTGAGAACGTCCGCGCGGTGGTCTCTCGCTCCCAGCGGGAGCTTGTGTTCTTCCGCCGCGCCGAGCAGCGCGCCCGGCGCGCCACGAACATTGGCGACGAGGCGGCCCTGGACATCGAGATCGCCCCCGAGGCCCTCCCCGGGCTCACCTACACCGGGCGGATCCAGTTCGTGAGCCCGACCATCGACCCGGCATCCGGGCAGTTCCGCGTCACCATCGGCGTCGACCAGCCCGAGGCCGGGGACCAGCGCCCCCCCATCCTCCCCGGCATGCTCCTCCGCATCCGCATCGTGACCGAGCGCCACCCCGGCGCCCTCGTGATCCCCAAGCGCGGCCTGCTGCGCGAGGGGGACTCGCATTGGGTCTTCGTGGTGGAAGGAGACTCCGCGCGGCGGGTGGCGGTGACCGAGGGTTTCTCCGAGGACGACCACGTCGAGGTCATCCCGGCCAAGGGCGAGTCCCTCGCGGCAGGCGACCTGATCGCCGTCGTGGGGAACCGCGACCTCGAGGACGGCGACGCCGTCGAGGCGGCGCCCTGGGCCGGGGCAGGCAGCCCGGCTGCCCAGGACCCCGGCGCGTCGGATGAGCAGGCCGATGATGCCTGACGACTCCACCGGCCCCGAGACGCGCGGCGAGGGCGCGGCCCGCGCCACCCAGGGGGCCCTGGCCTTCGTGGCCACGCGGCCCGTGGCGATCTCCATGCTGATGATCGCCCTCGGAGTCTTCGGCGTGGTCTCCTTCGCCAAGCTGCCGGTCGACCTGCTCCCGGAGATCAGCTACCCCACGCTCACGGTGCGGACCTCGTACCCGGGCGCCGCGCCCGAGGACATCGAGGACCGCCTGTCGACCCGGCTCCAGGAAGCGCTGGCCACGCTCCCGAACCTGGTCGAGACCACCTCCATCAGCCGGGCCGGAACGAGCGACGTGCTGCTCGAGTTCGACTGGGGCACCCAGATGACCTTTGCCGTGCAGGAGGTGCGCGATCGGCTGGACGGGGTGTTCCTGCCCGCGGAAGCGGACAAGCCGCTCATCCTGCGCTACGACCCCAACCTCGACCCGATCCTGCGCTTCGGCGTCGCGCCCCCCGAGGGCCGCGCGGGCTCCGACGAGGAGACCTTGATCCGCCTGCGCTGGCTGGCGGAGAACCGGATCAAGCGTGACCTCGAGGGCATTCGCGGCGTCGCCGCCGTCCAGGTCCGCGGGGGCATGGAGGAGGAGATCCGGGTCCGCGTGGACCCGTTCCGGATGGCCGCGCTCGACCTCGATCCGGCGCTCATCGGCCAGCGGCTGGCCCAGGAGAACCTCAACGCCTCCGGGGGACAGATCCGCGAGGGGTCCACGGTCTACCTCGTCCGGACCCTCAACGAGTTCCAGGACGTCGAGGAGATCCGCGACCTCGCCGTCGCCCGGGTCGGCAACGCGGTGGTTCGGGTGCGCGACATCGCCACCGTAGACCGCACCCACGCCGAGCGGGAGGTCGTCACCCAGCTCAACGGCCGCGAGGCCGTGGAGGTCGCCATCTACCGGGAGGCCGGGGCCAACATCGTCGACGTCTCTCGGCGGGTCCGCGAGGCCGTGCTCGGTTCGAAGGAGCAGGCCGACGTCGCCGCGCGGAACGCCGAGAAGCGCGTCGAGGAGATCGCGTGGTACGAGCGGAGCCAGCTCGACTTCGTGGCGTGGAATCTCAGGGACGAGGCCAGCATCGAGCTGCTCTCCGACCAGTCGACCTTCATCGCCGACGCCGTGGACGAGGTCAAGCAGTCCGCGATCCTCGGCGCCCTCTTCGCCGTCATCGTGATGTGGCTGTTCCTCCGCAAGGTCACCCAGACGCTGATCATCGCCCTGGCGATCCCGATCTCCGTGCTGGTCACGTTCGCGCCGATGTTCTTGCTCGACGTGTCCCTGAACATCATGTCCCTGGGAGGGCTCGCCCTCGGCGTGGGCATGCTGGTCGACAACGCCATCGTGGTCATCGAGTCCATCGCGCGCTGCAGGGAGGAGGGCGACCCCCTCGCCCGTGCGGCGGTGCGCGGCGTCACGGAGGTCGCGGGGGCGATCACCGCCTCGACCCTGACCACGGTCTCGGTCTTCGCCCCCATCGTGTTCGTGAGCGGCATCGCCGGGCAGATCTTCGGCGACCAGGCCGTGACCGTGGTCTCGGCCCTGCTGGTCTCCCTGCTGGTTGCCCTGCTCTTCATTCCCATGCTCGCGTCGCGCAAGGCCCTGGCCGGCGTCGAGGTCGAGCTCACGGACGAGGACCGGCGCCGGGGCCCGAGCACCCTGCGCGAGTTCTTCCCCCCGAGGCCCGGCGCCACCCTCGGAGAGCGCTTCGCGGGCCTCCTGAGCGGGGTGGTCCTGATGGTCTCCTTCGCCTCGCTCCGCGCCCTGCGAGCCCTGGGGATCTCGCTCGGCGCCGTGCTCTTCGTCGTGACGTTCCCGATCCGCTTCACCTTCGACATCGCCTGGCGAGCCGTGGCAGGCGCCTACCCCCGGATGCTCAAGGCGGCCCTCGCCGCGCCGCTCCTGGTTCTGGTGGGCACCGGCGCCCTGGGGTGGTTCGCCACTGAGCGGGCCAAGGGCCTCGGCCTGGAGCTCCTGCCGGAGGTCCACCAGTCCGAGTTCACGGCCTTCCTCTCCCTCCCCGTGGGCACCCCCATCGAGGACTCGGAGGGCGTGTACTCACAGCTCGAGGAGCGGGTCCGCGGGCTCGAGCCCGTCAAGGTCACCTCCCTCACCGTGGGCGTGGAGGCCGACACCCTGACCCGAGAGATCGAGGGGGAGCACACCGCGCGCCTGACCGTCCGCCTCCAGCCCGGGCTGGGCCCCGCCGACGAGGAGCGCATGATCGCGCGCGTCCGGGCGATGGTCGGGGCCGAGCCTGAGATGGAGGTCGTGGACGTTCGCCGCCCGACCCCCTTCGCCCTCGACGCGCCGGTGGCGGTGGAGGTCAAGGGATGGGACCTCGGCGACCTCGAGGTGGCCGCCAACCAGGTCGCGGCGCGCCTGGAGGGGATCTCCGGGCTCACCGACATCCGCACCACCGTCCGGCCCGGCTACCCCGAAGCCCTCGTGACGTTCGACCGGGACAAGACCCTCGCCTACGACCTCGACCTCGCCCAGGTCTCGGGATTCGTCCGGGACCAGGTGCTGGGGTCGGTGTCGACCCGCTTCATCGAGGGCGACGACCGGATCGACGTGAGGGTCCGCGGCGACGAGCGCATCCTCGCCTCCCTCGAGGACGTCTCCGAGCTCATCGTGAACCCGACGGCGTCGGAGCCGGTCCCCCTCTCTGCCGTGGCCTCCATCGAGCGGACCCAGGGCCCCGCCGAGATCCGCCGCATCGGCGGCCAGCGCGCCGTGGTCGTCACCGCCGCGAGCACCGGCGAGGACGTCGGCGGCCTGAACGATCGCGTCGAGGAGGCCCTCAACGGCCTGACGCCACCGCGGGAGGTCTCCATCGGCCTGGGGGGACAGAAGCGGGAGCTCGACGAGGGCACCAGGAGCCTCGGCTTCGCCCTGCTGCTCGCGATCTTCCTCGTCTACGTGGTGATGGCCTGCCAGTTCGAGTCCCTGGTCCAGCCCTTCGTCATCCTGCTCAGCGTCCCCCTCGCCGGGGTCGGCGCCGTGCTGATGCTCGAGGCCCTCTCCGTGCCCCTCTCGGTGGTCGTCTTCATCGGCCTGATCCTGCTGGCCGGGATCGTGGTGAACAACGCCATCGTGCTGGTGGACCGCATCAACCAGAAGCGCACCGAGGGCATGCCCGTCGCCGACGCGATTCTCGAGGCCGGCCGCGCCCGGCTGCGGCCGATCCTCATGACGACGGCGACCACCGTGCTGGGCCTCGTTCCCCTCACCGGCTGGCTGGTCGGCTTGCCCGGCCTCGAGCGCTTCATCGGGAGCGCCGGCGCCGAGCTCCGGGCCCCCATGGCCATCGCGGTCATCGGCGGCCTGCTCAGCTCTACCCTGCTGACGCTGTTCGTCATCCCGGTCATGTACCGCCTGCTGATCCGTGACCGCGCCGGGGACGCGGCCCCCGCGAGCTGACCGCTCGGACGCGTCGAGCCATGGACCACCGCGAGCAGAGGGGCTTCTTCGGCCTGACCGTGTCACGCCCCATCGCCATGGGCGTGCTGTTCGTGACGCTGGTGCTCGTGGGCGTCATCGCCTACGGGCGGATCCCCCTGCAGTTCCTGCCCGGAGGGCTCTCGGGGACCCGGTTCACGATCTTCGTCCCCAACCCGGGCGCCAACGCCCAGGAGAACGTCGACAAGGTCGCGCGCGTCCTCGAGGAGCAGTTCCGGACGCTCTCGGGGATCGACGAGATCTCCTCCAGCTCCTCCAACGACCAGGTCCGGTTCCGGGTCAAGTTCAACGGCGAGGCGGAGACCGAGCTCGCCAAGGCGGAGCTCCGCGACCGGATCGAGCGGGCCAGGCCGGACCTCCCCGACACCGTGGAGCAGGTCTGGATCTGGGCCAGCGACGATGGCGACCTCCCCATCATGTGGTTCGCTGCGGTCGCGGACGACCGTTCGGACAACGCGGCGGTGCTGGTGGACAAGTACGTCCAGAAGGGGCTCGAGGCCGTGGACGGTGTGAGCCGCGTCAGCATCTTCGGGCTGCTGGACGACTCCATCCGGATCTTCCTCGACGAGGACAAGGTCGCCGCCGCCCGTCTCGACCTCTCGAAGCTGGTCCAGGGGCTCGCGTCCGACAACTTCGCCGAGCCGCTGGGTGAGATCAGCGAGGGCGGCAAGGAGTTCCTCCTGCGCTCCGACATGCGCTTCAAGGACCTCGACGACATCCGCGAGTATCCGGTGCGTCCCGGCCTGCGGGTCAAGGACATCGCCACCGTCGAGCGGGTCAACTCGGTGCGAGACCAGATCACGCGCATCGACGGTGGCTACGCGTACTACGGCCTCGTGCAGAAGGAGGGGAACGCCAACGTCGTGGAGGTGGGCAGGGCCCTCGAGGCGAAGATGGCCGAGATCCAGGAGGACCCACGGGTCTCGGGGAAGATCTCCACCACCGTCTTCTTCAACCAGGCCGACTTCATCGAGAGCTCGATCGAGCGGCTCGAGAGCACGGCGGTCCAGGGAGGCGGGCTCGCCATCCTCGTGCTGTTCATGTTCCTGCGCAGGGTGCGGATGACCCTGTGCGTGGCCCTCTGTATCCCGGTCTCCGCGCTGCTCGCCATCGCCTTCGAGGCCGCACGTGGCGGGTCCTTCAACGTGCTCACCATGACGGGCCTCACGCTCGGGATCGGGATGCTCGTCGACAACGCCGTGGTGGTCATCGAGAGCGTCGCGCGCCAGCGCGACCTGGGTCGCTCACCGCGCGCGGCGGCCGTGCTTGGCGCCCGCGACGTCGGCCTCGCCGTCGGCCTCGCGACGATGACCTCGGTCGTCGTGTTCCTCCCGCTCATCTTCATGGGCGGTCAGCGCATCAGCATCATGCTCCAGGCCATGGGCGTGCCGCTGTGCGCGTCGCTCGTCTTCAGCCTGCTGATCGCCCTCGTCTTCATCCCCACCGCCTCGGCCCGCACCCTCGGGGATCGGCCCGCCTGGGCCGAGCGCCTCGGGCGCGTCCTGGCTCCCGTGGCGGCCCTCCCCACCCGCCTCGTGGCCCTTGCCATCGGCTCCTTGCGGTTCCTGTGGTACTGGACCCTTCGTGCCATGCACGCCGTCGGGCGCGTCACCCTCCGGGTGCTGGCGAGCCCGCTGCGCTGGCCCCTGGCCGCCGGCGCCGCATACCTGGCCTACGCCCAGGTCGCCGCCTCGTCCGACGCGGTCGCCGCCGGCCAGCGCCTGGCCGCCCTGGACGTGCCGCGCTCCATGAGCGGCGCCCTCGTGGGGGCTGCGATCCCCGCAGGGCTGGCCTGCGGCGTCGTGCTGCTCCTCACCCTCGCGGTGGTCCCCGCCCTCCAGCGCAGGGGGCAACGCCCCCCGGCGCGCCCCTCGACCTTCGCGCCCGTAGGCACCTCGATCGTCGCCTGGGCCCAGTCGCTCAACCGCTCGCTCCTCTCCTGGACCCTCGAGCACCGCTGGCAGGCGGGGCTGCTCTCCGTGGCCGCGCTCCTCTCCATCGTGATCCCCTGGGGTAACACGTCGGTCACCGCCTTCGGAGAGGACGAGGACACCAGCCGGCTCTCCTTCTGGGTGGACCTGGAGGACAACTTCACCCTGGCAGAAGCCAGCGATGAGATCGGTCGCTATGAGGACTTCGTGGAGGGCTACAAGGCAGAGTTCGGCTTCCGCAACATCATCGCCCGCTTCGACCCGGGCGGCGGCGAGGTGGAGATGCGCTGGCCCGAACGCATCGCCCCCGACCAGCTGGACCTCTACCGGGCGCGGATCCGCCGCGAGCTCCCGCGGGAGGCGGGGCACCGCGTGTACTTCCGCGACAAGGCGGACGTGAGCGACTCGTCGAAGCAGTTCGTCAGCTTCGAACTGCGCGGCCCCGACCCCGATCGCCTGCGGGAGCTCTCGGCCGAGGCCATCGCTGTCCTCGAGCGCGTGCCCGGGCTGGAGGATGTCTCCGTCACCAGCGAGGACGCCCCCGACCAGCTGCTCCTCGACGTGGACGGCGACACCGCGTTCTCCTACGGAGTGTCCTCCAACGCCGCGCTGCAGAACGTGTCCTGGGCCCTGAGGGGCGCCCAGCTCCCGCGCTTCCAGGAGCAGGACCGCGAGGTCCCGATGATGATCGAGTACGACGACACGGTCTCCGCGGGCCTGAACACCCTGCGCGACCTGTCGATCTGGGGCAGCCAGGGGGAGGTCGCGCTGGCGACGTTCACCGACGTACGGTTCCAGCCCGCTCCGTCTCGCATCTCCCGTAAGAACGGCCAGATCAGCGAGGCCATCACCGCCAGGCTGGCGGACCCGGCGCGCCAGTCCGAGCTGGTCCGCGCGGGCTACGCCGCCCTTGAGGGGCTCGACCTGCCCCGCGGTTACGAGCTCGGGAGGGACACGAGCGTGGTGGTGCAGGGGATGCAGGAGATGCGCGACCTGCAGAACGCCATGTTCCTCTCGGTTGTGCTCGTCTTCCTGCTCATGGGCATCCTCTTCGAGTCGCTTCTGCTCCCGCTCAGCGTGCTGACCACGATCCCCTTCGCGGTACTCGGGGCGTTCTGGACGCTCTTTGCCTCGGGTACGCCGATGGACTCCATCGGCTGGATCGGGATCATCATCCTCGTCGGCGTCGTCGTGAACAACGGCATCGTCCTCATCGACAAGATCCACCGGCTCCGAATCCAGGATGGCTACAGCCGCCGGGATGCGGTCATCGAGGGCGCCGGCGCGCGCGTTCGGCCCATCCTCATGACCGCCCTCACCACCGTGGTGGGTCTGCTCCCGATGGCGCTCGGGGACGCCCCGCCCCAGGGCATCGACTACCGGGCCCTCTCCACCTGCGTGGCAGGCGGCCTCGCGATCTGCACCTTCTTCACGCTCTGGGTCGTCCCCCTGGCCTACACCGTCATCGACGACCTCGCCCTGACCCTGGGCTGGCTCGGCCGCCGCTCCTTCGCCCGCAAGCGGACGCGCAGCGGCGGCGAGCCGCCGCGGCCGGCGCTGGCGAGCCCCCGGGACGCGTGACCGGCGGGCACCCCGCCCCGTGAGCGGACAACCGGGGGACCGAGGTGCGGGCGGCGGCCACCGGGCGTACACTCTCCGCCCGTCTCCCCCGGCTCTTTCTCCTCCCCCACCCCGCCCCTCACGATGGCACTCGATCCCAAGAGCGCTGCTCGCGATCTGATCCAGCGCCCCGGCGTACGTATCGGCGTCGCGATCTCACGTTTCCACGAGGACCTCACCGGCGCCATGCTGCGCTCGGCCGAGGCGGAGCTTCGCGCGGCGGGCATGGAGGAGGACGGCCTGCGGGTCGTCTGGGTCCCGGGCGCCTTCGAGCTTCCGCTCGTGGCGAGGCGCCTCGCGCGGCGTAAGGACGTGGACGCGGTCCTCTGCTTCGGGCTGGTGCTCACCGGCGAGACCACCCATGACCACTGGGTCGCCATGGGCGCCACACAGGGCATCACGCTGGCCTCCCTGGAGACCGACACCCCGATCCACTTCGGGGTCCTCACCTGCCAGAACCTGGAGCAAGCCAGGGCTCGGGCCCTCCCCGCCGACGAGGGGGGCACCGAGGACAAGGGCCGAGAGGTGGCGCGCGCCGCGCTCGTGACCCTCGCCGCGCTGGATGAGGCCAGCGCAGAGACCGACGACCGACGGCCGGCCGGATTCTGATCCACTCTCGCTCAGACCATTGAAGAAACGCACTCGCTCCAGAGAGCTCGCGCTCCAGTTCCTCTATCAGGTGGACCTCCTGGGCCCGGAGAAGCTGAAGGACCTCACCGGCTTCCTCCAGGAGCAGGCTGAAGGCAGCGACGCCGAGACCACGCGCTACGCACGCCTCCTGGTGGAGGGGACCATCGACGCGACCCCCGAGCTGGACGCGGAGATCCAGTTCGTCGCTCAGAACTGGCAGGTGGACCGCATGGCCGTCATCGACCGCAATGTGCTCCGCATGGCGGCGTTCGAGATCCTGCACTGCGACGAGATCCCGCCGAAGGTGGCCATCAACGAGGGCATCGAGCTCGGCAAGCGCTTCTCGACGCAAAACTCCGGCGCCTTCATCAACGGCATCCTCGACAAGATCAAGAACCGCGCCGCCGAGGAGGAGCGCTGAGATGGGCCTGCTCGATCGATTCAAGCAGCGGCTCTCCAAGACCCGCGACGCGATCTCCGACGGCATCTCCGGGCTCTTCCGGGGCGGCCGCGCCATCGACCAGCAGCTCCTCGACGAGCTGGAGGAGCTCCTGTACACGAGCGACCTCGGCTCCATCGCCTCGGACCTCACCGCCGAGCTGGCACGGCTCCACAAGCGCGGGGAGCTCAAGGGCGAGGAGGACGTCCGGGCGGCGATGCGCGGCAAGCTCCTCGAGATCCTGGGGGACTGCGCCCGGCCCGAGCCGGACCTCGCCCATAGGCCGACCGTGATCCTCGTCGTCGGGGTCAACGGGTCCGGGAAGACCACCTCGATCGCCAAGCTGGCCCACCGTTTCCAGGAGCAGGGCAAGTCCGTCATCCTCGGCGCCGGTGACACGTTTCGCGCCGCGGCCGCCGACCAGCTGGAGATCTGGGCGGAGCGCAACGGCGCCGCCATCGTCCGTCAGCACAGCGACAACGCCGACCCCGCCGCCGTGGCCTTCGACACCTGCGCCGCAGCCGAGGCCCGGGGCGTGGACGTGGCGATCATCGACACCGCCGGGCGCCTGCACACCCAGTCGAACCTGATGCAGGAGCTGGAGAAGGTCCGCCGCGTGATCAGCAAGAAGATCGAGGGTGCCCCCCACGAGACGTGGCTCGTGATCGACGGGACCAACGGTCAGAACGCCATCCGCCAGGCCAAGGAGTTCACGCGCTCGGTCGAGGTCACCGGCCTCATCGTCGCCAAGCTCGACGGCACCGCCCGCGGCGGCGCGATCTTCGGCATCCACCGCGAGCTTGGGCTCCCGGTCCGCTACATCGGCACCGGGGAGTCCATGGAGCTCATGGAGCGCTTTGACCCAGAGGCCTTCGTGGACGCGATCGTGACGCGGACGGTCGGCTCGGCCTGAGCGCGGCCGAAGAGCCGCGGTCGGTCAGGGGCGCGCGCCCCCGCGGGGCGCACCAAAGAGGTCTCGCTGCGTCGCGACCAGCACCGCGAAGCCCATGGCCCCGATGACCGTGAAGACGATCCACAGGGTGCGGCTGATGGCGCGCGCCGCCGTGAAGTTCCTGGACGGCTGACCGCTCAGGAACGGTACCCCCTCGCCCTCCCCGGCCCCCCCGGCGAGGACCTCGAACTCGATGGTGAGGGGGTGCTCCCAGGAGAGCCAGAGGGCGCCGAAGCTCGCGAGCCCGTCAGGGTCCGCGGTGGCGACCACCCGCTCGCCATCGACGAGGGCCTGCAGGAGGACGTCCCCCTCCTCCGAGCGGTACTCCGCCTGGGCGGCGATCTCCGCGCCCGGCTCCGCGCGAACCGAGAGTCGCGGCTGGCGCTGCTCGCCGGGCCAGGCGGACTCGACTCGCGCCCCGCCCAGCTCCAGGGTCCAGCTCGTCGGCGCCCCCGCCTGGAGCGCGAACGGCTCCCCCACCACCTGCCGGAGCGCCTCTCGCTCCAGCCGGGCGTTGGAGACGTTGAGGAGGAAGACGAACGTGAGCAGGGAGAGGCCCACGGTCAGGAGCGCGAGGAAGCGGAAGGCGACCATGGCGGGATCATGGGCTCGACCCCGGTGGTCGCCCAAACAGGATCCCCCGATTCCTGGCTTCGCCGGGAAGAACCCGCGTCGCCTCCCGTATGGACGCCGGTCAGCGCCGAGCGGGCCGACGCTTGATCTCACTGCCCCGTGCGGGGAAGCTCTCACAGGGGCCGCGACCGGCCCCGCCCATGGAATCCCTCGACAAAGTGGCCCACGCCGGGCACGGACGCACGGACCCGCCGACTCTGGAGGTGCTCCAGGGATGGCTGGTGCTGCTACCGCTGGCGGTCCTCTGCCTCCCGGGCGAGCTCCTCTCCGCCGGTTCTGGCGCGCTGAGCCCCTTCGAGGGGGCTCCGGACACCACCTCCATCGGCGTGGGCATCGTCGCCCTCTCGGCGATCCCGGCCGCGCTCCTGGCGACCCTCCGCGGGCGCGGGAGCCGCCTGCTCGGCCTCCCCCTCTTCTACATCGTCCTCGCGTTCGCGGCCTACCACCTGCCGGGCTCCCCCGACACGTTCGGTGCCTGGCGGTCGGTGACCGGCCTCGCCGCCGCCGCGGGCTGGGCCATCGCGGGGACCGCGCTCGGCCCCGGCGGTCGCATGGTGGTCGCGCGCGGGCTGCCGGTGATCTCCCTGCTGCTCCTCGTCGGCGCCTTCACCACCGACGGTGGCGCCGCGCTCGGGAACTCAGGCGACTTCTCGGAGGCCGCCCTGCCCGGGGCAGTCCTGGGGGCGGGCCTCTTCCTGCGCGGCAAGGGGCTGCTCTCCATCCTCGGGCTGGCGGTCCTCGGCCTCTTCGCGGTGAAGGTCGGTGAGATCCCCGTGTACGCGGGCCTCCTGGGCCTCGGCGCCGCGGCTCTCGCCGCCGCCATCGGCATGCCGCTCGGCGGGGGAGACTCGGAGCGGCGGGCGAGCTGCGCACGCCGGCTGCGGCTGCTCCTCGTGGCGCTCCTGCTAGGCCTGACCCCGACGGGTTATCGGCTCGCCACCAGCGGCGGCGACGAGGCCGCCCCCGCCGAGGTCATCGTGGCCGGCGAGCGGGACCCGGGGATCGACACGACCACCGGCGGGTTCGCCTTCCGGCTCAAGACCTGGGCGAGGGTTCCCGCCCTCCTCGGTGTCCACGCGCCGCTCGGCGCCGGCCCCGGTCAATTTCAGGCCGCCTTCCCCCCGTTCCGGGACCCGGCGGAGATCGAGGCGTCCTCCTTCGATCGCCGTGAGCCCACCCCGATCGAGGTCGAGCACGCCCACAACGACCCGATCACTGCAGTCGCCGAGCTGGGGTACGTGGGCGGCGGGGCCTTCGTCCTCCTGCTGCTGCTCGCGCTCGTGCGCTCCGTGAAGCTGATCGCGAGCGGAGAGGACGATCAGCGGGACCTCGCCCTCGCCACCATCGCGGTGCTCGCCAACTGCACCGTCAACTCCCCGCTGCTCTACGGCCCGGTGGCACCGCTCATCGGGTTCTGCCTGATCGGCTCGGTCCTCGGACGTGACGGGGCACAAGGCGCCTCCGAGGCCGGGGCCGGGCGACCGAAGATCGTGAGCGACCAGTGGTACGACCGCCTCGCCCCTGGCATCGCCCTCGTGGCGCTCCTGCTCCTCTCTCCCCGGGCCGTCTCCCTCATCCGCTACGGCAGGGCCATGGCCGAGATCCCCGACGCGAGGATCGTCCTCGACGACGGTAGGGAGAAGCTCGACGCCCAGCGGCTCCGCGGCATCCTCGACCGGGCCGGCGAGCACGCTCCGGAGAGCCCTATCGTCCTCGAGACGCGGCGCGCCCTGCTGGCGTCTGAGGGGGCCCCGGCCGAGGAGCAGCGCGCCGCGCTGGATGCCTGGCTGGAGCGCCGTCCCCACAGCTTCGCCGCGCTCATGAACCGCGGCGTACTCGAGGCGCGCGAGGGCGAATACGAGGCCGCCGAGAGGGCCTTCCATCGGGCGCTCAGCCTGGACCGCGGCTCCCCCGCGCTGATCCAGAACCTCGTGCGGCTCGCTTGCGATCGTCGATGGGACGCCGACGTCGAAGAGGGGCTCCAGATGCTCTCCGAGCTGGGGCGCCTCGACCCCGCCTTCGTCCGCCAGCTCGCCCTCGAGAAGACCCTCGAGGGGCGCCTGCGGGTCGCCGCCCCATTGGTGGCCAGCTGGCGCACGGCCGAAGGGCTCGAGGCGATCGATCTCGATGACGCCAACGCCACGTACCGGGCCCAGAAGGACGCGGCGGCCCGAGGCGAGGCGCTCGAGCGAGACGCCTTCACGGTGGCGACCAAGGTGCTGTTTGGCGTCCAGGACCTGAGCGGCGGAAACGCTCAACAGGCGGCGACCCAGTTCCGCCTGGCCTACCAGAAGGCCCGAGACGCTGGCGTGGATACGGCGACTCTGCGGCTCCTGATGGCCGGTTCGTTCGCTGCCGCTGGCGACATCCCGGTCGCGACGGGGTGGATGGAGACCGGGCCGTTCCAGCGCATCGAGTACGTCTTCCTGCCCCACGAGGCCCGGCAGGCTCTCTTGAACGCTGGACTCGTCGAGAGCATGCCCCCGAGGATCGACCAAGTCCCAATCCTCTCGACCGACCGCTGAGCCCGTCCCAGCCCCACCCGCACAGCGCCCCCCCTGCGGGCCTGCGTCCCCGCGCGCGCCGGGAGCCTAGCGGGACCAGAACCGCCAAAAAGGGGCATTAGCGGTACCGAGATGCGTGTCCAGCGCCCGAAGATCTCTTACGGGACTTGCACCGGGCATTCCTCGCCCCGGTGAGGCGTCCGATCCCCGCTCACCGCATGGGTCTAGTGACGTAAGACAGTGCGTCGCGCACGCACCGGACCCCAACGAATACCGACGATGACCACCGACCCCAACACCCAAGCGAGCCAGAAGGCCACCCGCAAGATCCTCGTCGTCGAGGACGAGGAGGCGCTCGCCCTCGGGATCCGTGACGCGATCGAACACGCGGGACACACCGTCTCGATGGCCCACGACGGCGACGCCGCCCTCGAGATCGCCCAGGCCGGGAGCTTTGACCTCATCGTCCTGGACCTCATGCTCCCCGGCCAGAGCGGGCTCGACGTGCTCCGCAAACTGCGCGCGAACCAGCACACGGTCCGGGTCCTCGTCCTCACGGCCCTGGCCGACGAGGAGGACCTGATCCGGGGCTTCGAGGCCGGCGCGGACGACTACATGAAGAAGCCGTTCTCGCCGCGGGAGCTCGTCGCCCGCATCGAGGCGCAATTCCGCCGCGACAAGCTCGAGTCGGCCCCGCCCGCCATGCTGGAGCTCCCCGGCGATATCAAGGTCGACCTGGCGAGGCTGGAGGTCCACCGGGACGGCACGACCATTCCCCTCACCCCGCGCGAGGGCGACATCCTCAGCTACCTGATCGAACACCACGACCGGGTCGTGACGCGGGAGGACCTCTTGCTCGACGTCTGGCACTACCAGAGCGCCAACGTGGAGACCCGCACGGTGGACATCCATATCGTGGGCCTCCGCCGCAAGGTCGAGCCCGAGCCCAGCAAGCCGACGCTCATCCAGACCGTCCGGGGCAAGGGCTACCGCTGGTACTCCTGAGGACCCCGTGCCGATGGCGCTCCGCCCGCCCAAGAACCCGGGCCCCTCGGGGCGGACTGCGCTCTTCCTCTACGTCCTGCTCGTGGTCCTGCCCGCCGTCGTCTTCGGCGGGCTGCTGTGGCGCCAGCTCCAGCGGGAGCAACAGCGCGTGCTGCTCGAGCTCCCCCAGGAGAGCGAGGACGCGGCCCGACGCCTGGCCGAGCAGTGCTTCCGGCGTGTGAATGACGAGCTGGAGCGGGAGTTCCAGCGACCCTTCGAGGCGTACCGCGGCGACGCCTACGTCGACGACCTGGGGCCGATCCGCACCGAGCCCTCCCCCCTCATCGCGGAGCCGAGGCCGGAGTCCATCCTCGGGTGGTTCTCGTTCGTGGCGCCTGACCCGTCAAGCGGACGCTTCGGAGGGCAGATCCCGGTGGAGGTGCTGCGGGGCCCAGGGGACCCGACGGTCCTTGACCCACAGGCCTCGCTGCTCGGGGAGATCGTGCGCGCGGAGTTCCTCGAGGGCCTGGAGACCACCGAGTCGCTTGCCACCGCCGAGCTGGAGAGCGTGGAGTTCGAGGGCTGGGGCCAGACCCGCTCGCGGCACCTGCGCGCGGTGCTCCTGAACATCGCTGAGGCGGGCGTGGAGGAGTGTCGGTCCGCCCTGGACGCCAACCAAGAGCTCTACGAGGGCGAGGTCCACGACGTCCACGTCAGCTACTTCTCCTTCCGCACGGCCCGGGTCGAGCCCTCGGGGCGCCCCTTGCTCATCGCCTACCGCCGGGTGGTCCTCCCCCAGCTCACCATCCCGCTCATCGAGACCTGCTTCGAGCCGATCACGCGGGACCTGATGTACATCCAGGGCCTCGCCTTCGACCCCGACTGGCTGTTCTCGAAGCTCCCCGAGGAGGAGGCGGCGCAGGTCCTCGGGCCCTCGCTGCGGTTCATGCCCCCGGGGACCCGGCTCCCCAAGGACCCGGACCCCGACGTCTACTACGCCCTCGACAACCTCCTGCCCTTCTTCAGCATGGAGCAAGAGGTGGCCCCGGACGTGATGTCCCGGGGGACCATGTTCGTGGCCGGGGACCTGAGCGAGCGTCGCCGCGGGTTCCGCGTGCAGAACTCGTGGTTCGGCGCGGTCGCCCTGGTGCTGATGATCTCCATGTCGATCGGGATCCGGTTACTCCTCAGCAGCGTCCGAAGGAGCCGCGAGGAGACCGAGCGCACGCGGAACTTCGTGGCGTCGGTCACCCACGAGCTGCGCACGCCCATCGCCGCGGTCAAGCTCTACGGGGAGATGCTCAAGGACGGTTGGTTCCAGGATGACGCGCGCCGGGTGGACTACCTGACGCGCATCGTCGCGGAGTCGGACCGCCTCGACCAGCTGGTGGACCGCGTCCTGCTCAGGCGCCGACTCTCGGACCAGGACCACGAGCCGTCCCCGGGGTCCCTCAACGCCGAGGTGACGTCCGTGCGACCGAGCCTCGAGCTCGTCGGGGGGACCGCCGCCGACGACCTCGAGTTCGACCTCGCCGACGACCTGCCCAGGGTCCAGCTGCTCCCCGAGGGCATCCATGTGATCCTGACCAACCTCGTGGAGAACGCGCGGAAGTACGCCGCCCCCGGAGCTGGCGGCGACGGGGAGCCGGACCTCGAGCGCCGGGCGGCCATCCTCGTCCAGACGCGGTTGGACCGGAAGTCCAGGGCGGTGCTCGAGGTCCTCGACCGCGGCCCGGGAATCGCCGAGGAGGACCGGGGACGGATCTTCGAGGCCTTCAGACGGCTGGGCGACGAGGCCACCCGCAAGACCAAGGGCACGGGCCTCGGGCTGCACCTCGTCGCGCTCCAGGCGCGGGCCATGGGCGCGAAGGTGTCCGTCCACCCCCGCGAGGGCGGTGGGTCGATCTTCAGGGTCACGCTGAAGAGCGCCTGACGGCCCCGGTGGCGGCCCACCGGGGAAGCTACCCCGGGTCCACCCGGGCGGGAGGATGGACACGAAGAAGGGGACGCCTTGGCGTCCCCTTCCCCTCAGCGCTCGGCGAGCCCTCGCGGGCCCAGCGCCGTGACGCGTCCGGTCACTCGGCGCTCCCGCCCTTCTCCGCCTCCTGGCGCTCAAGCTCGGGGAAGCGGAGCTCGGCGGTACCGGTCATCCACTCGCCGTCACCCAGCAGGACCTTCTCTCCGAAGGCCGAGAAGGCATCGATTCGGGCCCGCTGCCGGGCGGCGAGCAGCCCCTGGGCGCCGATCTCCTCGATCGCCGGGCTCTTCTTGCCCTCCATGCGCACGAGGTACGCCTCGTCGCCTGCGGGGCTCGCCACGGCGGGGGCCACCTGGCCCGCCTCCAGGGCGTGCATGTCCACGTTGCCGCGCAGGAAGCGCTGGAGCGGGGTCGCCGCGTTGAAGTCGTCTCCTGGCACCGCGTTCTGCGCGAGCCAGTCGCGCTCCACCACGGAGTACCCGGCCTCGCCGGCGCTCCTGCGCAGGTCCTCGATGCTGATCTCGGGGCGCCAATCGGCCGCCTCGACCTCATCCGGCTTCGCGGCCAGCGTCTGCCGGAGGTAGTCGAGGGTCTCGATGCTGAGCTCCTTGGAACGCTCCTTGGCCCACATCTCGACGACCTCCTCGCGGATGTCGGCGAAGGGCGGCTCTTCCCGCTCGCGCTTGGCGCGCGCGCGCGCGATGACGATCGCCTTCTCGCCGACCATGACGCTGGGGAGGAACGAGCCTTCCTGGGCGAAGATGAGCTGGCCCGCGATCATCGTCGAGCCCCAGGGGTCCTGGGTGGTGATGGCTTCGCGCTCGAGGCCACCCTCCGGTCCCTCCACGAAGGTGAGACCGTACTTGGCCGCCTCCGCGGCGAAGTCGATCTCCTCGTCCTGGATGGCGCGATCCTGGAGGTCGGTGAGGAGGGCGCGCATGGCCGCGTGGATCGGGGCCTCGAAGTCCACCTGCTCTCGAACCTCCTCGAGGTCGTAGAACAGCTTGGGGGCATCGGGCACGACCAGCTCTCCATCCTCACCCACGGTCCCCTGCATCTGCAGCTCCTTCGGCACCCGGAAGCGGGAGTTCCGGTTCTGCACGTGGTAGCTGCGGGCCTGCTCGTCGAGGTCGGTCCCCTCCGGCGCGGGGAACGCGGCGAGGAGCGCCGCCGGATCGAAGCTCGCGCCCTCTCCGATGGCCACGTAGGCCACGTCGGGGGTGACCGTGGGCTGGGTGAAGAGATTCTGTTGGCGGAAGATCGGCAGCTCGTGGAACCAGGCCGCGAGGGCCTCGTCGTCCGGGGCCTCCGCGCGGGCGGTGTCGAGGAACGGCTCGGTCTTGGCCGTCACCACCTGGAACTTGAAGAGCGGGTTCTCCTCCTGCCAGGCCGCCTCGATCGCAGCGGCGTCGGGCACCATGAACGAACGCGACATCAGCTGGACGAGCTTCTGCACGAGCTCGCAGCGCCGGATGACTTGCTCGAACTGCTCCACCGTCATCCCTGCCCGGGTCGCGGTGGCCCTGAGCTGCTGGGCGGTGCCGAAGGCAACCTCCAGCAGCGCCCGGTGCTCCTCATTGCTGACCGCAAGCCCCGAGTCCGTGGCCATCGCCTCGAGCACGAGGAACGAAGCGACGTCCTCCTCGCTGAGGCTCCGCCCGCGGTTGGAGGTGGTGTCCTGGTCGCCGTAGTCGAGGCTGAAGGGCCTGAAGATCCCCGTGGCAGCCATCATGCTCAGCCTCCGGCTGGTGACGAAGAACTCCGACTCCGCCACCTGCTTCCGGGTGCCCGCGACCGGATCCTTCCAGGTGATGTAGGTCGGATCCTCCTGCGCTCCCCCGCCCCCCGTGAGGGCCGACTGGAAGGTGTCTGCGACGACGAAGATGATCAGGAGAAACAGGACGAGACCGATCGTCGCGAGGTAGCGGAGGCGGCTCTTCCCCTCCGGGACGACGATCAGGTCATCCTCGTGGTGCTTCTCGGTCGTGGCGCCGGGGTTCTGGGGCTGTTGGGACATGGGATCGAGTCGGGAGACGGTCCTCTGGACCGCTAGGGGCACGTGAACGGGGAGTTCGCTCCACGCGCAGCTGTGCTCGCCGGACAGGCGGGGCAAGAGTGTACGGGGCGCCGATGGAGCGAGGCAACAGCCGCCGGCGGGCCTGGGACCGCCAGCCCCCCCAACGGAGCCTGCGGGGTACGGCCCGCGGGCTGCGGATCGCCCCATACCTGCGTCAGGTCGCAGTCCGGATCGACCTGGTGGGCAGACCGATCAGCCACCACGGGGTCCTCGTGAGACATGCGACCCGGCCCTGAGCGCGATCGGGGGGCTTCAGTCCCGGGCCAGCTCGGCGTCCCTGGGCAGATCGTCCAGGCCCATGAGCCCGAATCGGTCCAGGAAGTCCTTGGTCGTCCCGTACTGGAGGGGGTGCCCCGGGACGTCGGCCCGACCGGTCACCCGGGCCAGCCCGCGGTCCACGAGAGACCGGAGGATGGGGCCCGCCTGGACCCCGCGGATGGCCTCGATCTCCGCCTTCGTGACCGGCTGCCGATAGGCCACGATCGAGAGGGTCTCCAGGGCGGCCGGGCTGATGCGCTCGATCGCGGGTCCCCGGGCGAGGCGCCCCACGACCTCTCCCATCTCGGGGATCGTCATGACCATGTAGCCGCCACGGATCCCCCGCAGCTGGAGCGGGAGCCCCGCCGATTGCAGGCGGTGCCCGATGGACTCGATGGCGGTCCGCACGCGGGCCGCGGGCGGGCGCTCCAGGAGGCTGACGAGGCGCCCCACGGAGAGCGGGTCCGGCGAGGCGAAGAGCAGCGCCAGCGCGCGCTCTTCCAGCTGTTCATCGGTGAGGTCCGCGCCAGGTCCGGGGCCACGGTCAGCCTCCCCCTCGGAAGGGTCCTCGAGGGAGTCGGCGGCGGCCTCGTCGGCACCTGCATTCCCGGCGGCCTCGTCGGCCACCTCGGGCTGGGCCTCGCCCTCGGGCTCGACCTCTTCGGCGGAGTCTTCCGGTTGTTCCATCACAGCAGTCGCTTCGATGTCCTCGAGTTCCGCTCCAAGCAGCGCGTCGTCCATGGTCCGAGAGTGGCGATCTCGCGCCCCCAATTCAAGCGCGCTCACGGCCCGCGCCCGCGCTTCTTCCCCGGGAGCAGCTCACCGGATCAGCTCCTGGAAGGGGCCGGTGTCCACGTCGTGCCGGCGGGTCATCGCCTCCTTCCACTGCCAGAACTCGGCGTCCTCCACGGGCTGAGCCTCCAGGCTCGCCTCCACCGCGTCCCCGACCTCGGCCCAGGTCCCCTCCACCACATCTGGAATCGCCTCAACCTCGAGGAACAGCATCAGCTCCCCCTTGCGGACGGGCCCCGTCCAGGACCCCACCTCCGTGGCGAAGGCGGCCCTCGCGAGCACGCTCTCTCCACGGACGAGGGCCGGAATGCGGCCCCCCTTGTCCCGGGAGGCGTCCACGGAGAGGTCCCGCGCCACCGACTCGAAGGCCTCGCCGCGGGCGAGCCTCGCCATGGCCTCATCCGCCGCGGGGCGTCCCTCCACGGACATGGCGCGCACCTCTCGGCGATCGCAAGACATCAACCAGGAGCGGATGCAGCGAGGGGCGAGGGAATCGATGGCCGCGTCCGCGTTGAGCTCCCGCAGGAATAAGTCTGGCTCCATTCCCATCTGGGCCCGGACGAAGGAAGCCAGATCCGGCGCGCCGGCCTTCCGAGCCTGGGCCTCTACGGCGTCCAGCGCCTGGCTCACGCGGGCCTGGACGTCCTCGGCAGGTGGCTCGAGGCCAAGGGCTCCGGCCTCGAGCAGCACGATTCGAGAGAGGAGCAGGTCATCGAGGAGCCCGCGAGCCAGGTCCGCGTCCCTCATGACCAGCTTCATGATCAGGTCAGAGACGCTGATCGTGCGACCGGCCACGGACGCCACGGCAGCGTCCGCGCCGTCCTCCACCCCTTCGGGCCACACGACGTTCAGTCCGGCCGCCAGGTCGGCCGCGACGCCGCCGTCCCCTGCGGGCTCTCCGCTCCGCCGCCCGGCGCTCTCCAGGGCGGCCCCGTCCCGCTCCGGAGCCTCCTCCACCTCGGGCGCCTGGGCCATGGGCCGCGAGCCGGGGAGGACCTCGCGGATCTCCGTCGAGCTGCACCCAAGGAGCAGCGTCGCGCCGGCGAGCGCAACAGGCCACCGGGGGCCGCGCGAGTTGGTCATCGGAAGTAGATGCGGCGGGTCACCTTGACCCCCCGGCATACGGGACAAGAGGCGACGCTCGCGGTTTCACCGTTGAGGACCGTCCCGGTCACGAGCAGCTGCAGGGCGCCGAGCCCCCCGCAGGTCTTGCAGGGCTTCAGGCTCGCCCGCGGGCGGATCTCGAAGTCCCCGGACTCCTCGAGGTAGTAGGACATCAACCAGAGGGAGCGCCCGTTCACGGTCCAGTCTTCCCAGAAGGTTTGGGCCACGTCCTCCTCGTCGTCCGAGGCCTGGTTGCGACGGGAGATCTTCTGGTTCTCGAGGTACCGCTTGATGCGATCCTCGATGGCCTTGCGCTGTTCATCGACGGCCGACACGGCGCTCTCCGCGGCCGCCGCGGGGTTGTCCCCGTTCGCGCCAGCCCGGTCCTCGCCGAGGAGCCAGGTCCCCAGGCCATAGGTGGATGACTCGTACCGGCCGCGGTCCCGCTCCTCCCAGAGCCGCAGCACGTCGTCCTCGGTGATGGCGCTCGTGACCCGGTCCTGCACGTCCGCCAGGACCTGTCCCGCGATGGCCTGGCTGGCCTCCTCGGTCGCCCAGGTGCGCGCGGCCTCGAAGTTGTCGGTCCGCGCCGCCTCACGGGTGAGCTTGCGGGTGTGGTACTTCCAACGGGAACGGACGAGGTCCTTGGAGGCCTCGTCGCGATCGAGCAGGAGCTTGGCCTCCTGCTTGCGGGCGTCGGCGACGAGGCTGCTACCGGCGTACTTGGTCGGGAACGCCTGCAGGAGGGCCAGCGCGTCGTCGAAGCGCTTGCGCTTGCGTAGGCGGTCCGCCGTCCGCAGGTACTCGATCTGCTCCTGGTTCTCCGCCTTGATGCGGGCGCTGGCGAGCATCCCCTGGACCTTCAGGAGGTCCTCGGTCAGCCCGAGCTCCACCGCCGCCTCGTAGTGCTTCACCGCGTTGGTGAAGTCCAGGATGCCCTCGCACCGGCGCGCCAGGTCGAGCTGGGAGGTCGCCGAGGTCTCGTCCGCCTCGGAGGAGAACTGGGTGTAGAGCTCCTCCCGACCGTAGACGTCCAGGGCCGGGAGGCGAACGCCCGACTCGATCCCGCGCACGCGGCGCTTGGGGACCATCTGGAGGTTGCCGTCCGTCTTGACGAGGAACGAATCCCCTTCCCGGGAGACGATCACCCCCTCCACGGTTCCGCCGCCCTCGAGGAGCAGACGCTCCGCGTCGACGTAGACCTCCTCGGCATCAACCTCAACGTAGCCGTAGTCCGTGCGGAGCTGGTCCGACTGGCGCGGGTCCAGCAGAGACCAGGGCACGCGGACCTCGCCGCCGTTGTCCAGCCGCTGGAAGAGGAAGCCGATGGTGTCGTGCTCGCCGATGGCACCCCACTGGATCCGACCATCGCGGAGCTTGAGCATGATCACGTCCTCCGCCGCCGGCGGCGCGGGGATCGCGAACAGCTCCTCCTGGAGCGGAGCCGGCGCGGCGCCGGTCTCCTGCCCCCACTGCGCCAGCACGTGGGCGGTGGCTCCGACACAGGCGACGCAGGCCACGAGGGCGACCCTTCGGATTCCGTTGGCGTTCATCATGCTTCTCACTCTCTTCTCTCAGTGGCGGGCGCCCGAGGGGCGCCGGGGCATTGTAGGTCAGGCCAGGCGGACGGGAGGGGCGCCGGGCCGGTGTGGGGTTGGGTGTTGTGGATGCGTTTGGGGTTGCTGGCGCGGCAGAGGATCAGCGGACGAACCGGCGCCGCATCCGAGCGCCGAAGGGGACCTCGCGCAGCATGATGGTGGTCCACCTCGCCGCGCGCTCGACCCCGGAGGAGGACCAGGTCACGACCAGCTCGACCACGTACTCGCGCGGCATCCCCTGGGGGTCCAGCATCTCGCTATTCGGGATGGTATTGACCGTGTACCGCACGCCCGGCCGACCCGGCACCGGGCGGTCGACGATCAGAGCGGGCTCCCCCACCGTGCCGTCGGCCCGGAGCTCGAAGAGGTTCTCCTCGAGGTCGTTGATGAGCGCCTCAACGGCCGTCGCGGACAGGGAGCGGAGCTCGGCGTTTCGCACCACCGCCGCTCCGAAGTTGAAGACGCCGAGAATCATCGACATCCCCGCGGCCAACAGGCTGGCGGAGAGGATCACCTCGAGCAGGGTGAAGCCCGCGCGCGGGGCGCCGTGGTTCCGGGGAGAGTTCATCATCGGTCCTCTCCGCCGGAGAGCATCCAGTTGTCCTCGTGGAGCGCGATCGGAAGGTCCATGTCGATCGGCTGCCCGAAGAGGACGCGGGACTCCATGGGGAGTCGCCGCCGCTCCGTCCCGCGGGTCGCGCGGCGCACGACCGCTCGGTCACCGACAACCCGCTTGAGCTCCATCCACTCCCCCGCCACGAGGACGTGACCGCCCACCGCAGGACGCAGCGCGGCCCCGTTGGTGACCGTGAAGAACTCCGCGGAGGGCTCCACGGAGTCCAGCAGTCGGGGGGCCCGGTCAAAATCGCCCGGGCGCTGGATCTCCAGTTCGACGCGGATACGCCGCGGCAGTAGCGGGCGGCTCGCCGCCCGCGGCATGCCCACCGCCGGTTCATTCCAGACGGTCAGGTCCGGGTCCGGCCGCGCGAGGCGCCAAGCGTCCCATGAGGTCGCGGCGCCCGCGGCGTTCCGCTCGATGCCCCAGCCGGAGCGGCCGTTCTCTCCCGGCGTCAGGCGCGTGGTCTGGGTCGCCATCAGCGGCCGCATCCAGAGCACCCCCCGCGCCACCTCGCGGGCCATGGAGAGGTCCGGCATCCCCGTGCGATCGAAGGCAGAGTCCGAGAGCAGCACCGCTGGCGTGTCCGGCGTGTGAACCCGCTCCGAGCGGTACAGCACCCCGGTATACCGCCGGTCTCCCTCGCGCCCTTCCGGCACCACCGCATAGAGGACCTCCACGAGCCGAGAGGCCCGCAGGTCAGGGGCCCCCAGGAGGCCGAGCGACGCCTGCTCTGCGCTGACTCCGGCGGCCTTGAGGAGCTCGGATTCCCCGAGGGCCTCCTCCAGCTTCTGGGCGTCGTCTCCGAGGGCCAGGGCGATGCGGTCGCGCTCCGCCCGGGCCTCCATTGCGAGCCGGCGGCGCTCGATGCGTGCCACCTCGCTGGCCGCCGCGTCGCGCAGGAAGCGCATCCGGGGGAGGTAGCGCTCGACGACGCCGTCGCGTTCCACGTCGAAGACCTCCCAGTCCACGAGCAGGTCGCCCTTCTCCCCGCCGTGGATCTGGCGCAGATCCGTGCCGAGCAGGGACAGGACCGCCGAGCCCTCCTCGCGCGCCTGCCGGACGGTCTCGCCGCGCGTCCAGAGCGACAGCGTCGTGTCCACGATGGACACCGTGGCCGCGACCACGATGGAGGCGAGCCCGGTGGCGAGAATGAGCTCCGCGAGGGTGACCCCGGCGCGGTGAGAGCGGGCGACGTCCCTCATCGGTCCGTGCTCCTCATCACGCGGCCCGGCGCCGAGTACGTCACCCCGAGCAAGTCGAAGCGCGGGGTCTGCTTCCAGCCGTGCTGGAGACCGAACTCCGGGTCGAAGGCGCCCTGGCTGTATCGGGCGAACACGCGCCACTCCATGCGGTCCGCCTGGATCCCGATCGGGATCAGATCGTCCGCCTGCGTTCCATCCTCGAGCAAGACCAGCCCAGGGGTCTCCTCCGGGTCCGCGTCCCACGGCACATCGGCGCCGCGCTGGAGCACCACCAGCTCCACGCCGCCAACGCCGGGCTCCTCGCCCTGCCAGGTCACGCCGGCCCACCAGGCACCCGGCTGGTCGACGTGGAGGCCGAAGTACCCGAGCTCCGGCCCATCAAAGCGGGGCGCGTAGCGATCCCAGTAGCGGCACGGGAAGAGAACGACCGGGGTCCCCGAGGCGTACCCACCGGGCAGGGTCCCGAACCGACCGCGGAACGCCCCCGGCCCGATCCCGTCCTCCTCGCCATCGTCGTCCGCGGTCCGCGGCATGATCAGGGCGCCGCCCTGAACGCGGGTCCAGTGGATCAGCTCCGAGCCGATGAGCGCCGTCCCCTGGGACGGGAACCCCTCGGTGGAGGTCAGGGGAATGACCGCGTCCCCGGGCGTGATCGAACCGGCGAGGGCCGAGCAGCGCCACCCCTCGAGCCAGTGCACCGCCTCGGTGACCTCGTGGGCCTGGGGCCGGGTTCCGAGCAGCCCTCGGCCCCCCGGCGCCACGGTGATGGACCCGCTGCCGGCAGCGGAAGCGGTGAAGGCGATGATCTCCTCGCCGACGGCGACGAGGCCGCCGCTGTCGGGGAAGGCGCCAAGGGGCGACCCTTGCTGCCCCACCAGTCCGCTGGCCGTACGGACCACGTTCTCCTGGATCTGCAGGGATTGGTCCGTCTCTCCGACCCGCGCCGAGAGCAACAGGGCGCCCCCCGCAGCGTGCACGGCGGGCTGGGACCCGCCCCACCCCGCGTTGGCCACGGGGCTGCCGAAGACGATCTCGTCCACCGTCGCGGAGGCCACGCCGAAGTCCGCGAGGCCGCCCGCACCGGCACCGATGGACACCGTCCGCCCCGATCGCGGCATCTCGCCGCTGGGGAACTTGACCATCCGGCCGAGGTAGCGGGGGTCGCTGATGATGCCCCCTGTCGCACCGCCACTCCCCGGACTCGTGGGGGTCAGGACGGGGCCTTCGTAGGCGACGTAGCAGGCGTTGCCGAGGGCGAAGCCGCCCTGGGGTTCCACGCTGGAGGCCACCGCGGTGGCCACCAGGGACTCCGGCTGCGATTCGAAGCCGTGGACCACCCGCGCCGGGGCGGGGTAGTGGGCCCGGTGGATCGTCACCGGATAGCCAAGGGCACCCAGGTCCCCGTCCACGATGAACACGGCGTCCTTGGCGCCGGGCCGGCCGCGCTCGAAGGCGAGGTCGGGCACCGCGAACTGAACCACCGGTAGGACCGGGACCCCCGAGGGGTGCGTACCGATGCTCGTCCCAAGGGCGCCGCGGAAGTTCAGGATGCTCGCCACCGCGCGGGACAGCGGGAAGTCCGCGTTCGGGTCCTCGCCTCGGCTGGGGTCCCAGTCCGTGCCCGCCACCGACGCCTCCACCTCCGGGGCGTGGGCGACGGTCATTGCGACCGGCGACGAGGAGGTCGACGGGGACTCGGCCGCGCCGACAGACTCCCCCATCCCGGCCCCGACACCTGCGCCCGGTCCGACGCCCCCCGCTCCGGCGCCACCCGCTCCGGGCCCTGCGCCGCCGCCGCCGCCTCCGCCGCCGCCGCCGCCTCCGCCGCCAGCTCCTTGAACCTCGGCATCACCGAGGGAGTGGAGCATGTTGTGGACGCGGGTCAGGGTGCCTGGGTCCGATCGCACCAGCTGGGAGGCCGCGAGGTCGATCTCGTCGTAGCGGATCCACTCGGTCTGCTCGCCGTCATCGAGCCGGGTGATCTGCGCGAACTGCGACTGCCCGGTGGTGGGCTCGGCGAAGCTCAGGTCGGAGGCCCCCGGGACGCCGATGGAGATCGGGTAGCAGAACGTCGACATCTGGAGCAACTCGTCCCCGTCGTATGCCGTCCCCGTGGCACCCCCCACCAGGATCTGAACGTCCCAGGAGAAGACGAAGGCGTGGGCGCCCCCGAGGTTCCCGTCAGGGTCCTCCTGCTCGGTGATGCGCTGCAGCTCCACGTTGCGCCCGACCACCTGGAGCTGGTTGCCCGAGTAGCCCGAGTAGCGAATGACCTCCATGCCGCCAACCGTGGCGCCGTCGGGGCTGTTGGGGTCGAGCCCGTTGACGGGTCCGAGCCTCGGGCCCGAGAGAATGGCGTAGCCGCCGTTGGGGTTGAAGCCCGCCATGAGGTCGGTGCCCTCGGGGTCCGCCTCCGGCGCATCCCCCAGGGCCAGGGTCAGGGGCCCGAGCACCTCGGGGCCCCAGCCGCGGCCCACCGTGATCGGGCCAAAGGGGCCCTGGACCTGCACCGGCTCGAGGGAGTTGTCACCCGGTAGGCCGACGGCTTGCCCGACGCGGAAGGGGCCCAGCTCCCCGGGGAGCACGGACTGGCCCGAGGGCACGTTGCGCGTGAGCGGGAGGCTATAGCCGTAGTGGATCACCGGGGTCCCCACCCCGTAGCTGCCGGTGATCACCGCGGCCGCCTGGGCCACGGGCGTCGCGGACTCGGAGCCCTCCACGTCGAAACGAACCCGTGACAGTCGGCCGCCGAACCCGGCGTTGGGCCCGACAAATTCATGCTGGACCAGGAACGACGTCTCGCTGGCCACCGTCGCCTCGATGATCTCGTTGCCGATGCGCAGGGCGCAGACCGGCGGGAAGCCCTCGGTGGACTCCACGAGGATCGTGCCGTCGCCGGTCCCCACGGGACCCGCGAGCCGCGTCATGCCCAGGCGCTCCACCCCGGTGGCGTTGCCGTTGACCAGCATGTTCATCTGGTCCGGCCGGTTCCCGCGCACGTCCACGGAGATGTGGCTCCAGACCCCGATGGGCAGGCCGGGGATCCCTGCGCCGCTGGCGATCGGGTAGCGGAGCTCGGAGACCTCCTGGAACGCGGTGTCCCGGTGGTCCCCCATGCCGTCGAGGACGCGCAGCACGAGGTTGTCCCCCGACATCCCCAGGACGACGCGGTCCGAGGCGTCGGTGCGGTCCCCGACCGACATGATCGTCCCGTCGCCGCCGCTCTCCGGTCGGACCCACATGGAGACGTTGAGGGGCGCGAGCACGTCGGGGGCCAGGCGCCCCGTCCAACTCACCATCTCATCGGTGGTCTCGAGGGTGACCGTCTCGTCCGGCAGGTAGCGCCCCTCGAGGGTGCGACTCTCCTGATCGAAGTGCATGATCCGCCCGGCCGTGAACTGGGTCCCCTCCACGCGGATCGGGTCCAGCTGGACGAAGCCGTCCTCCTCCCGGGAGGCGAAGGTCCGCACCGGGGGCACGGGGTTGCCGTCCCCATCGACCACGGGCTCGCTGATCCCGGGGATGTAACTTTGCCCGTCGAGGGTCCCGAGGTTCGGGATGAGCCGTGAGGGCGGCGTCACGCCCCCGTCATAGCGCCCGGTGGTCTCCGGGCCGGTGAGCCAGTAGGGAGCGGAGCGCGTCAGTCGGAACTGGTCCTCGAAGTCCTCCTGGCGGGCGATGACCGTCAGCAGCTCCTCCATCTGGGGGACCACGAGCTCGAGGCGGTCGCGCGCCCCGCTGGCCCGGGCGATGCCGCTCTCGGCGCTCACGTTGGCGCGCAGCTCGAGCTCGAACACCTGGCGCGAGCTGAACCCGAAGGGCATGGTCGCGAAGCCGAGCCGGGCGTCGTTGGCGTTGAGCCCGTTCATGTAGAGGGCCGCCGCGTCCCGGGGGTCATCGAGGATCGAACCGTTGCCATCGAACACCGCGGGGACCACCGGGGCGTCGCTGGGCAGGACGTCGATGCCGCCGGCGGGAAACACCAACCGCTCGGCGAAGTCCTTCATCCCGGTGAAGGGGCGGGACTCCATGACCGTCGCCGCCAGGTTGCGCGCCTCGCGCTCGTCGATCCGGTGGTTCTGCCCGAAGAGCGTCAGGTTGGTGAACAGCGCCACCAGCACCTCGCGGGGCGCCGTGTTGATGTTCACCGGGCGGCGCGCCAGGACCTCCACGGTGGTCAGGAAGGCCTCGTAGTCGTTGTCCAGCACCCGGTCCACGTAGACCCGCCCATCCCGGCCGCGCTGGATGATGACGCGCAGCTCGGTGTTGACCCCGTCCGAGATCCGCACGGTGCTCCCCACCCCCATCCAGCGGCCCTGCTCGGGCCGGAAGGACAGGGCGAGCCCCGCCTGCAGCGGGCTGACCAGGCGCGTCGCCCGCTGCCAGACCGGGCCGGCGCTGAGGCCCCCATGGGCGGTGGCGGTCCTCCGCAGCAGGAGCAGCGACGCCTCGTCGAAGCCGCCCGAGAGGGCGAATTGGTCCGCCGCCCTGATCTCGTCGAGGGTCGAGATGGCCTGGGGAGCTCCGTCCGCTGACAGGGTTCGCCAGATGGCCGGAGCGAAGGCCTGCTGACCGAGCACCGCCGCTCCGACCCCGTGGGTGGAGGGAGGCCGCGGCCCGGTGGTCTGCCAGGCGCCCTCGTCGTCCTGAACCGTCCCCAGCCCCCGCTCGGACACCATCCGGGCGCTCTCGTCCTTCTTGTCGGGGTCCCCCAACCGGATCAGCTCGCCATCCACCGACACGACCGTGCCCGGAGCGAAGTCGCTGCCGCCCGCGAGGCTGAGCGAGTCACCGCCGCCGCTCGTGGGCGCGCCGAGGCGCGCCACCTGCCCCAGGAGGTTGCCTAGAACTTGCGGGGACGCGCTGTTGAGGTCCACGAGCCCCGCCACGTCGACCACGCCCAGCCCGAAGGCGACCCCGTTGGGGTCCGCGGGGTCGAAGACCCCGGCGGGGAAGTCCATGGACACCTGCACCTCGTCCAGGCCGTCGTAGTAGGGCGTGGGATCGAGGGCGGGGTGGGTCTGATCGAGGCTCAGCCGCGCGTGCCTGCCGGCGGCGTCCAGGGCGAGGCGCAGCTGCACGTCGTTCTTCTCGAACTCGCTCGCCGCGTCCGCGTTGCGGGCGGTCGCGAGGAACGGCGCCGTCAGGGCGAAGAGCGCCAGCAGGATGAAGAGGACGAGCACCAGCACGAAGCCCTGCTCGGCGGGAACGGCGGCGGAGGAGCCGCGGACGGCGGTGCGGTGGATCAGGCCCCTCATGCGTCCACCGTCCCCAGCGCCCGCACCGTGATCAGGTCCGTGCGTCCGTCGTCGAAGATCAACTCGATGCCCACCGGGCCCGCGTGGAACACGGGGTCGAGAGCCCCGCTCTCGTCGAAGCGAACCTCCGTCGGGCCGCTCGCCAGGAATTCGGCGCTCTTGGGGAGGATGACCTCATCGCCCACGGTGATGACCGAGAGCACCACGTCGTCCACACGCCCGGGGAAGCGCTGGCGGCCGCCGCCGAGGACGAGGGCGCCCTCGAGGCCCCAGATCGGACGCGTCTCCTCCCGCTCGGCCACGGGGACTCCGTCCGCGAGCGCCACCACCCGGCGGCGGTCGTAGCGGAGCTCGATGGCTGTCCAGTGCCCGGGCTCAAGCACGCCGCCACCGGAACGGAGGCTGATGGTCTCCCCCTTCACGGGCCTTCCGAGGCCGTCCTGCCGCTGGGTCGTGAGCTCGAAGGTCACCGAGCCGTCGCTCTGCGCCTTGACCTTCACCACCTTACCGAGGTCGACCACGTCCGCGTTCACGAAGGACACGGGGCGCAGCATCACCGAGAGGCGGAAGCCACTTCCCAGGTCGAAGATGGGGTCGGAGCTCAGGTCGATCTGCACCTTGGCACCGCGCGGGCCCAGGTCGAGGTCGAGGGCCTTGCCGACGTAGCCCTCCTCCGAGAGGAAGGGTCCGGGGAAGCCGTCCGCGATGCCGTCCACCCCGCGGGCCCCAGCCAGGGATTGATCCTCGAAGCGCCAGGTCCCCGCCACGGTGAACGCCTCCGACCGCACCGCCTTGCGCTCGCGGTCGATCAGGATCCGCGCCGGAGCACCCCGCTCGATGGCGGTGTTCCGCGTCTGCCGGAGGGCATTCGCCACCAGGCCACGGGCCGCGCCGCGACCGGGATCGAAGGACGCGAAGCTCCCGAGCCCGACCCCAAGGACGATGCCGATCAGGGTCATCACCAGCAGCAACTCGACCAGGGTGAACCCCACCTCCGGCCGCCGGGAAGGGCGGCCTCCGCTCAGGCCAGGCCTGAGGGGCGCGGCGATCGCGCGGCGGGCGGGTTCATTCCACATCGGTCTCTGGGTCCGCCCTGGCTCAGCGCTTGAAGTTGCCGATGTCGTCCGCGGTCCCGAACTTGCCGTCCGGTCCCGCCGAGATGAGCTGGAAGGTGTCCTGGCGATAGGGTGACCCGGTGGTCGGGTTGATCGCGGCGACGACCTTCTCCTCGATCCAATCCCCCGCCTCCTCGCTGAAGGTCAGGTAGGTCCCGCCCTTGTCGTAGTCCCGGCGGTGCAGGTAGACGATCGGGTTGTCCCAGTGATCGCAGAGCTCGAACACCTCGGAGCTCTGGAAGCGGGAGTGGGGCTTCTTGCTGTCATCCCCGTCCGTGTTCCCAAGGCGGTCGTCGTAGTCGCCACCCGCCAGGTAGGAGCCGTCGGCGGGCATGAGCGCGATCAGGAGCGACTCGACCCCCATGTTCGTCTTGCTCGGCTTGGGGTCGAGCTTGCGGGGGAACGTCGACGGGGGGAAGTCCCCCTTGTCCCTGGCATACGCCGATATCTCCGCGGACACCTGGTCGAGCCAGGTGCCGGTCATCTTGGAGTTCACCGCGTCCTTGGACGAGAGCAGGTTCGGGATCAGGAAGGCGAAGAGCAGCGCCACGATGATGATCACTGCGAGCAGCTCGATCAGGGAGAAGCCCGCGCGTGCAGTGCCGGCCGCGCCGCCGCGACGAAGGGTTCGATGGTGCATCATGGATCAGCGCCTCCGGACGACCCGAGCGTCGTCCATGATCAGGTCTGCCCGGCGCCCCGCCTCGCCGCCCACGAAGACGCCGAAGTTGATGGGCTGGCGCGAGGACGTGAGGCGGTCGCACTCCACGTTGGTGGCCACCGGCTCGCCGTCGATGTAGATGGTGAAGGTGGCGTCGAGGTCGTCCCCGACCCGCTCGATCTCCACGCGGATCGGCTCGCCGACGGGCCACTCGGGCCCGACCAGCTGCTTGAAGGTCGCCTCCTCATCCGTGGGTGACTTCTGCACCCGGGCCTCGATCAGCCCGTCCCGGTTGCGGCACACCACCACCTCGGCGGTCACCTGGGCCTCGCCGCCCGGTCGGGCCCGCTCCGAGGAGATGAAGACCCCTGCGCGGGTGCCCTTCGCCTTGGGCCCCACGGTCAGCACGCAGGAGAAGGCCAGGAAGCGATCGGGCGGCAGAGACCGAAAGGCGCGGGTGCGCCCGCCCCGGTCGTTCTGCCCCTCGATGGCGATGCTCTCGTCCCGGATGTCCACCAGGGGGCCGAAGCCCTGGTCCAGGACCCAGCCGTTCCCGACCCGCCCGGGGGCGCGGTCGAAGCGGTCGAGCCAGACCTCCTTGGACTCGTGGTCGACGATGCGCGCGCCCTGGGCGGTGGCGTACACCGTGACCGCGTCCTCGTCGCCCGCGGCCCGTCGGTCGTCGACAATCTCGCTGAACAGGGTGATGGCCTCGGCGGAGTCCCCCGAGGCGTAGTTCCACCAGGCCACCCCTGCGCGGGCCGAGGCCAGCGCGGGCGAGAGCCGGCGCGCCTCGCCGAAGCAGATCTCGGCGCGGCCGAGGTCCTCCGCCTGCAGCGAGTTCCAGCCGCGCCGTGACCAGAGCGAGGCGCTCCCCTTCTCCACCGCGAGCGCGCGCTCGTAATAACGCTCCGCGCCGGCGTGGTCGCCGGACGCCTGGAGCAGGGCCCCCATGCGCTCGAGGGCCGGCACGAGGTCCAGCTCCACGTCGAGCGCCGCACGGTAGGCCGCGCGTGCCTCGAACTCGTCGCCGTCCTGCTCGTAGAGGCGACCGCGCTGATAGAGGGTCCAGGGGTCCCCCGGCGCGGCGCGCAGCGCCTCGTCGGCGAAGGTCACCGCCTCCTCGCGGTTACCGGAGATCTCGGCCAGCCGGCTCATGGCGCGCAGGGCCTCGAAGCGGCGGAAGGGGTCAGCGTCCAGGGCGAGTCCCAGGGTCTGGGCGGCCACCTCGAACTCACCGGAATCCATGGCGTAGAGCCCCGCGGCCAGGAGCACGTCGAAGCCGCCCTCCACGGGGGCCCCATCGCCGCCTCCGAACCCCGCCCCCATGAGCGAGGACGCGTCGTCGGTGAAGCGCATGGCCGACAGGGTCCCGGCGGCCGCGACCGCCTGCAGACCGACCTCGTTGGCCGCGTCGGCGCTCAGCGCGGTCCCGAAGGCCGCAACAGACTCGTCCATCTTGCCCGCGCCGAGGAGGGCCCCGGCGTAGGCGAGCCGGATCTGGACCCGCATGGCCCGCTCCTCCGGAGCCTTGGGCTCCCGGCGTACCGCCTCCTGGAGGTGCTCGAGCGCCTCGAGGGTGCGCCCCTCACGGACAAGGAAGCGCCCGTACCAGTAGCGCGCCTCCCAGTTGGTGCGCTCGGTCCGGAGGCCCTCGCGGAAGCTCGCCTCCGCGGCGTCTTTCATGCGCAGCTGCCCCAGCAGGACGCCAAGGCGGGCGTGGATCGAGGCGTTGGTCTCGTGACCGCTCTCGAGCAGTGATCGGTAGGTGTCGTAGGAATCCTCGAAGCGGAAGCCGAGCTGGTAGCAGGTGGCGAGGCCCATCCGGGGCCGCGCGTCGTCCTGGAGGTTGATCTGCTGGGCGCGCTGGTACAGCGTCTCTGCGACCTCCAGCGCTCGAGGCGTCTCGTTGCGCTTGAGCAGGCAGGAGTCTGCGAACTGGAGCGCCGACTCGAACTCCCCGGGCTGGAGCGGGTCGCCGAAGCGGACGAGCCCGACCTCGACCTCGGTCAGCGCGTTGTCAACGAGGCCGAACTCATCGACTCGCCCGGGCTCATAGGTGATCGGCGTCCGGTAGAGGGGTGAGCCGGTCGCGGGGTTCACGGGCAGGAAGACCAGCTGGGGGTCGTCCAGGTCCGGGAGCTCGTAGCGGTTCTCGTTCAGGATCCGGCCGAACTCGAACTTGTTGGTGTAGATCCAGTCGTACTCCTTCTTGAGCCCGGCGATCTGCGCGGCGCGCGCCTCGGGGTCGTCGGAGAGCTCCGTGGCCAGCTCTCCGGAGGGCGCCTCTTCGCCCTCCATCCCCGACCCACCGCTGTCGATGGAGTCGAAGAGGCCGGGCACCACGCTGGCGTTGGCGGGGCGCTCGGGGCGGCGGAGGAACTCCCCGTAGAGGGCGGGGATGGGGCCCCAGCCCGTGGGCGGCGCGAGGGCCATCATGGGCTCGAGGGGCGGCAGCGCCACCCCCAGGGGCGGCAGCGACGACGTGGGTGACGGCGGCGAGAACAGGTCCCGGTCCAGGGTCAGGGAGCGTCCCCGGTCCGCCAGCGCGAGGTCGACGTCCGGGGCCTGGAGGCTCACGTACTCCTTGGGCTTGACCCTGTTGGAGCGCCTCCCTGACCCGGAGTCGGAGAGCATTGCGTTGAACTTCCAGCCCACGAAGGCGGCGAAGATCAGGAAGACGATGGGCTCTTTGCGCATCTAGCTCGACAGTTGGGGGTAGCGAATGGTCGGTGGGAGACGCGCTCAGGCGTCCTCGTCATCGGAGACTTCGACCTCGTTCACACGAACGACGAGGAAGGTGACCTTGGCCTGCACCTCGTCCGACTTGGACGTGGCGCGGCGCGCGTCGATCGAATCGATCGGGAGCGCCTGCTGGCGCACCGTGTTGTCGGCGCCGCCGTCCGCCGGCGTCTCGCAGGCAAGCAGCCAGCGGGCCACCGCGTCCGGGCTCGCGACGATGTCCACCTCGACCTTGGTCTTTTCGATGGAACCCAGGCCGCGCCGCGCGGTGAACGCGGGGTCGAGCTTGATGTCCGCGCTGCGGACCTGCTTCACGCCAGACTCGACGGCAAGCACGAGCACGCGCTCGAGGAGATCGAGGGCGTGGAGGTTGCGCTCGATAGCGTCGACGTTGTTGGTCTCGAGTCGCTCAAGGTCGAGGCCCTCCGGCAAGCGGGCTCGGCGGCGGCTGGCCAGGTCCTCGACCCGGTTACGCACGCGGTCGACCGAGGACATGTAGACGTTCCGCGCGGAGCCCGCGCGCCCCTCCAGGTCGAACTCGGGGCGCGGGGTGAAGGCCACCGCAGCGGTGAGGGTCTCGAAGCTCTTCAGCAGCGCGTCGTTCTCGCCCTGGGCGACCTCACGGTCGTCGGCGGTGAACATCTCCGTGTTGAGCTTCCGGCGCGCCTGGGAGTTGCTTCGATTGATGTTGTCGATATCCCCCGCATACACGCCCTCCACCACGAAGTACCCGATGAGGAACACGAGGAACCCGGACCCCACCGTGGTGATGAAGCGCTTGTTCTCCTGCCAGATGTCATTCAAATCCATCGTCGTCCTCCCCGGTCTCTTCCAAAGCGCCCGCGAAGGACGTCATCTCGATCTTGAACTTGTTGCGGTCGATGGACGGGTTCAGCGCGACGTACGGCATGGCCTCTTCGAGCTCGGCCAGCAGCTGCTGGAACTGAGCGGTCGGTGACTGGACGCCGTCCCTGGCCTGCCCCTGGATGGAGAGGATGGGACGCTCGTTCCCGCGCTCGACCCGGAGCTCGCTGTCGGTCCCGAAGGCGCTCTCCACCCGGGTGATCCAGAAGTCACCCGGCAGGCTGTCATCGAGGAAGGCCACCGCGCGAGCCAGCTGCTCGCCGGAGCCCGCGATGCCCTGGAGCGCCGTGGACTCAGCCACCAGGCGGGCGTTCTCCGCGACCAGGGCCTCAGTCTCGGAGTGAATGTCCCGCGCGCGCGCCACCACCGACGCCAGCCCGCGGTTCTCACCTGTCAAGCGGTTGAGCTTCGCATTGAGGTAGGTCACCCGGTAGCCCAGGAAGGCCACCGCCAGCACGGCGGCGGCGATGAGCCAGATCGTCCCGCCCAGGAAGGCTCGCTTCTTCGCGAGGGCCTCGGGCACGATCTCGAGGGAGTAGGCCTCGGGATCCGAGGCCATGGTCGCCATGCCGAGGGCGACCACGGACTCGAGCTGGTGGGCGGCGAGTCGGTCGGCGGCCTCGGGCTCGAGGGCCGAGGTGTCCACCACCCGGAAGGGGTCGAACAGCTCGACCGGGACGCCCATGCCGGCGGACAGGTAACGGGGCAGCCCGCGCAGGGCCGCGCCGCCGCCGCAGAGCAGGACGCGGTCGACCTTGAGGCCCGTGAGCTTCACCTGCGACTTGCAGAACATGACCGCGCTCTGGAGCAGCGAGGTCAGCTGCCCCGCCGCGGCCATGACGGCGCGCGTGGCCTTCTCGGCCTCCGGGGTCGCGTGGTGCGCACCGGGGGTCAGGTCCACGTGGTCGATCTTGGTGGCCTCGGCCCTGGCCGAGGAGAGCTGCAGACGCTGGACGAGGGCATCGTCGAAGAGCCCCGAGCCCCCGGTCAGGTTCCTGGCGAAGACCAGGTCCGCGCCGCGGACCAGCACCACGTCGGTGGTCTCATGGCCGATGTTCGCCAGCAGCACCGTGTCGTCTTCCACGACGCCGTAGCGGACGAATGCGTTGTAGAGGCCGATGGAGGCTGGCGAGAACGCCTCGACGTTACCTCCCGCGACCTCTACGCCGTCGGAGTGACCTTCGAGCAAGGAAGCCCGCGCCATGGCCAGCAGCACCACGTCCTCACCCTCGATCTCGGGGGGCCGCGGGAGAAGGTTGAAGTCCGAGGCCACCTCGGCGCCGGACTGATCCCCGATCTCCTGGACCTCGAAGCGCATGAGGTTGCGCAGCTGCCAGTCCGGGACGCCGGGCACGCGTGTGTAACGCACGTTCACCTCGCGGCCCGAGGCGGCGATCCGGGTCGCGCCCAGCTTGAAGTCCGCCTGCAGCGACGCCCAGCCCGAGTCCACGGTGCCGAGGTCGTTCTCGCCGACCGCGTAGTTGGAGACGTGGAACGTCCCCCCCTTCCACGCACCGCGGATCGCGACTGCGGAACGCGCCCCGACGTCTGCTCCTGTACTTGTCTTCGCCATCAGCGCTCCTCTCCTTCCCCGGACCCGAGGCCCGCGGCGTATTCGTCCAGGCGCTTGACGAGGTCGACCGCGCCGTCGTTCTTGAGCACCGTCGAGATCGCCTCGAGTCGCTGGCGCTCGAAGCGGTCGCTCTCCCCGAGCAGGGTCGCGAGCTCGGCCTCGATCTGGCCTGCGAGCTCTCGGAACTGCGCCTCGGCCTCACCGGCCCCCTGGTACTCCTGTGCGAGGGAGAGCGCGTGCGCGAGCTTCTCCTCGAAGATGCCGGAGAGCCCAAAGAAGCGGGCACGCTCGAGCTCATCCTCCAGCTCCTTCAGGGAGGCTCGGGCCTCGGCGCCGAGCTCGGCCTGGGCCACGATGGCGCGGTCCACGAGTCCCGCGTCGAAGGGCACGGTGCTCAGGAGGGTCTGCCACGTGGCGAGCGCCGCACCGCGGCTCCCCCGCTTGCGGAGCTCCCCCGCCTGGCGGGCCAACCGCTCGGCCTGGATCCGCTCGTTGGAGAATTCGACCTGGACCTCGAGGGTCACGCCGGCGGGCACGCTAGCCCGCAGGACGGCGTCATCCCCCGAGGGCTTCGAGGAGAACCGGAGGGGCTCACTGCACGAGATCCGGACGAGGCCGGCGTCGGCGCCCAGGAGGAGGTCCGTGGCCTCGGAGAGTTCGAAGGAGGTCCCGTGCGCCACGTACCCGGCGGCCCCGAGGGTCGCGAGCCCCGTGGAGACAAGCTCACCTTCGGCGCGCAGGACGAGCTCACCCGCCTCCTTGGGGACGAGCTCCCACGTGCCATCGCCTCCACCGAGGGTGATCCCCACGCAATCCTGGGCCGCGCCAGCGCGGAGGATGCGGAGGGATGAGACCCGAGGCTGATCCAGCGCGGAGAGCGAGACGGCGAGGGTCTCCCCGTCCGCCGCCATGCCCGCGATCGCCATGGACCACTCATCGTGCTCGCGGAGGCGCAGCCCCGCGGCGTCCGCGGGAAGCAGCGCCACGTCGTCCACGTCAAGGACGCTGGCCTCCACGTCGCCGGCGTCCTCCTCAGGGCGCGGCGCGCCGCTGCCCTCGCCACGCACCACGACGCTCGCACGGTCGAGCCCGCGTGGCGCGGTGCCCTGCAGCACCAGCTCCGTCCAGTCGTCGCTCCCCGGGAGCGCCTCGGACCACACGGTGACCGAGGGGCTCCCCTCGCCGGTGCCGGAGAACCGGAGCCCAAGCCTCGCTGCCGCGCCCTGGTCCCCACGGACCTGGGCCACCGCCTGGACGCTGCGTGACGTGGCATTGAGTCGAATGGGATCGGAGGCGATGACCGCCACATCGCCACCGAACAGTTCCGTGCGGATCCCGTTCCGTCCGCTCCGACGGGCGGCGCGCGAGGGGTCCCAGAGGCCGGCACGCGCCTCGTCGACGGTCCACCCCTCGGACTTCTCGAAGGAGTAGCCGGCGCGGATCAGGTTCCCGGCGACCTCGGCCACCGCCATGGAGGCGCCGGAGGTCCCGGCGCCGTCGTCCGCCTTCTGGCCCATCCACCACCAGGCGCCCGCGCCGCCGAGGGCAAGGACCACCACGAGGATCGGGCCGAGCATCGAGCTCTTGCGGGACCGCGCGAGGTCATCGGCGGTGATGACGCGGGATTCTTCCTGCTCCTCGGGCATCTCCAGCGACTCCGGCGCGGGCGCCGAAGGCACCGCGGCCGGCATCGCCCTGGGGGCCGGCGCCGGGGCCGGCGCAGGGGCCGCCCGGCGGGTAGGCATCGGGGCCGCGGCCGGCTCCTCGAGGACCAGCTCCTCGGGCTCCTCCAGCATCAGCTCTTCGCCCCCGAACCCGCCGGGGTCCGGGGCCCCATGGGACTGATCCAGAAGGGTGAACTCCACCGCGCCCAGGGCGAACCGTCCGAGGTGCTGCAAGCCGGACTCGGACACCTTCTGACCGCCCACGAGGGTGCCGTTGGTGCTCCCGAGGTCACGGATCGTGACGCCCGCCGCGCTGACGATGACCTCCGCGTGCTTTCCCGAGACCGAACCATCGGTCACCTGCAGGGAGTTCCCTGGCCGCCGTCCTACGGTGAACACGCCGCCCGCGGCGGCGTCGACGAGGATCGGGACGACCTCACCGCGGCGCTCGCCGGTCTCGAAGCGCAGGGCGTACTGATAGTCCATGTGGGGGTTCTGGGCTCAGGAGAGCGGGTCGAAGCGAGGGAGTGGCCTGACACGGGCCTACCTCCAGGGGCCGTACAGGTTACCCGCCAGCCCACGCCGCCTCACGATCTCCTTGGGTCAGGATCTGACGGTTCCGGGCCCGTCAGGAGCCCGCTCCGCCAGGGCCAGAGCCCCCCACCTCCTCGGCCCGGGGCCACCGGTCCCGGCTCCCCATGGAGACCCAGCGACAGCCGGCCAGGATGAGGTGATCGGTCACGGGAACCCCGAGCAAGCGTCCGGCACGGATCAGGCGCAGGGAGACGCTCCAATCCTGCGGGCTCGGCTCCGGATCGCCAGAAGGGTGATTATGGGCCAGGAGCAGGGAGGCTCCGCCCAGACGAAGGGCCGGGCGGAAGACCTCCCGTGGGTGGACGAGGGCCGCGTCGAGGGTGCCGCGGCTGACCTCTTCGTTGCCGATGACCCTGCGCCGCACGTCGAGGACGAGGACGCGAAAGGACTCCACCTCGAGGCCTCGCAACTCGGGCGCGAGTAGGCGAACGGCGTCCGCGGGGCGGCGAACCCGGGCCCCGCCGTCGGCCCCCGCCCGCTCCACTTCTCTACCCAGTTCGAACATCGCGGCCAGCCGCTGCGCCTGGGATCGAGTCAGTCCGCACTCCGCCGCGAGGCTCGCCGGCCCGAGCCGGGCCACCCGGGCCAGTCCCAGATGCGTGATCGCAAGGGCCAGGGTTCGCTGGCGGCGCTCGGTGAGCCGGCCCGCGGCGCGTTCGGTCAGGTGCGCCGCCCGCGTGGAGGCGGCCCAGCTCGACCGGTGGTGCCCCCTGCATTCGCGTCCCGTCTGTCCCAATATGCTCTCCTCGAAGTCCGCATGCAGCGGCCAGAGATCCAATCGCGCGGGCTCCAGCGGTACGGGCTCCCGTAGAACGGGCCAGAGCGGCGCGGGGGCCGCCAGGCCTGCATGGGTAGGACGATCAGAGCGCCGACGGGTGACGCTCCGCGACCGACGTGAATCGAGTTCAGCGGGGGAGGGAGTCCGCGAGGTCGCCGAGGACCGCCTCGAGGTCCACCAGCGTTCGCCCCTTGAAGTGGGCGGCGGCCCCCTCCACCCCGCCCTCACGACAGGCACCGATCATCGAGAAGACGAGGTCGGGGCCGTACTGGACCACCAGGTGGTCCACGAAGGCCAGGGCCTGGTCGTAGGCTCGCGCGACCTCGGCCCGATCCTCCCAACCCACGAGGTTCCCGTTCAGACGCTCCAGGGGGAACAAGGCAACCGTCGCGAGCCGGGCCCTGGCGACGCCCACGTCGCTGGCGCGGCGCGCGGGCTCCTCGAGCCACTGGGCCACCCCCTCGTTCAGCCAGGCGGGGACCTTGGCGCCGCCGATGGAGTGGGTGAACGCGTGGGCGGTCTCGTGGCGCAGCACGCTCTTGACCCGGGCGAAGCGCAGCTCCGTCCGGAGGTCCTCCACCGGCACGCGGATCCTCCCGTCGAAGACGCCGCCCGCCCAGTCGCCGAGGCCCGTCACCTTGTCGAAGCCCGCCGCGTCGTAGAGGATCACCTCGATCCGCCCCTCCCCGGCTTCCACGGGTCGGCGACCGAATCGCTCCCCGAACTCCTGGTAGGTCTCCTCGAGCAGCACCTTGAGGCGGTCCACTCCAGCGGAGAGGCCCTCCCGGGATCCGTCGTAGCGGAAGGTGAAGTGGAGGGTCGGCTCGACCACGAAGTCGCGCTCCTCATCGCGTACCCGCCGAGATCGCTCGAGCAGGGTCTCGACCTGCGCACGCCGCTCGGGGTCGTCGATCCAGTCGAGGGCCGACTCGAAGTCGTCGATCGCCGTGTCGGCCCCACCCTCGGCGGCGCGGGCCCGGCGGAGATAGGCCTCGCCGAGGTTGGCCCCGAAGGTGGGCACGTCCGGGCGCGCCGCCGCCGCCTCCTCGAGCCACTCGATCGCCTGGTCGAAGCGGCCCTCCTCGAGCGCCGCGATGGCCTGATCGTTCAGGTCATAGGGCCGCTCATCGACGGCCTCGGGCTCGCTCACCAGATCGGGACCTGGCGCCGCGACCTCGGGCGCTGGGGTCGGCGCCGGCGCCACGGGCTCCGGCCGGACCGGCGCCTCTCGCGACCCCTCCGTCCAGTCTCCGGGGAGAAGCGACAGCGCCTTGAACCCCGCGGCCGCGAGTAAGGCCACGACGAGCAACACCAGCATCATCAAGGCGCCGCGCCCCTCCCGCGACCGGCGAGCCTCCGGGTTCTCCTTCTTCAGGGGGTGCATGTCGGTGAAGACGACCCCGGCGTCGAGTCCTTCCCCCGTTGTCCCACGCCGCGGTCCGCCAGGAGCGCGGGGAACGGGGCGTAGACCGCTGGGTAGCCAAGGGAGCGCTCGACCTCCCGGATGCGCGCGAGGAAGCGCTCATGTGTGGCCTCCAGGGCGTCCTGCATGGAGGGGTCGCAGAAGTACGTCCGGCACCCAAGGGGCCGGGCCTCCCGCGCGGTGCACTTGCCCGCGACGTGGTACGGGCAGCGCCCCTCCGCCTCGGGTGCGGGGGCCTCCGGGAGCGTCGCCGCGGCGTGGTCCGCCTCGAGCCCGGTGGCGTAGAGGACATGATCCGCCTCCTCGAAGCGGCAGCAGATCCCGCGGGCGAGGCACACCGGCCGGACCGCGTTCAGGAGCTCGTCGAGCTCCGCGTAGATCTCCGCGAGCTGCCGCGCCCCCTCGCGGCGCTGCTCCTCCGTGGGCTCGACCCGGATCCCAGGGCAGGTCGCCCGCGCGCGCTCGAAGCCGTCCTCAGTCTCCATGACCGACGGCCAGTACGGGAACGTCTGGCAGTGCTGGGGCCGAGCCGAGTACACGGAGCAGTGGTTCGTTCCCTCGAGCAGCGTGCAGCGGCCGCCATCCCCCTCGCTCCGCTCGCGCAGGGCCTCGCGCACGATCCCTGGCTCCCGCGGGTCGGGGACCGTGCGGACGTGGCGCTGCCGGAACGCGTCCGGCGTCATCCCGAGCTTGGCGGCCATGGCCTCTGGCTCGCCGGCCTCGAGCCAGACGTAGCCCTCCCCCCCGGTGCAGCAGTTCCCGCACCGGTGGCATGAGAACTGGAACGGGGTCACCCCCTCGAGCCCCGGGTCCTTGGGTGAACCGCTCAGCGGGAGGCCTGCATCGGCGCGATCCTGCAACCGCTCAGTGCCTCCGCTTGGAGCGGCCGGTGGACTTCACCCGGCGGCGACCGCGCCCGTCGCTGGCCGACGCCTTGAAGTCCAGGCTCTCCGCGCCGCGGACCTGCTCCTCGATGTCGGTCACCAGCTCGGGCCAGTCCTGATACCGGAGGTCTGCCTCCTTCGACATCATCTTCTCGATGAAGTACTGCAGGTACGGCGAGTGCCCGCGGCCCTTCAGCTCGGGGGAGGAGAGCTTCTCCATGACGTGCTGGCGGAGCACGTCCTCGTTCTCATCCCCGTCGAACGGCAGCTTCCCGATCGTCAGCTGGTAGAGCGTGACGCCGAGGGAGTAGATGTCGCTCCGGATGTCCGCGCTCGCGCCACCCTCAGCCTGCTCCGGGGAGAGGTATTGGGCCGTCCCGCGGGCCGTCCCCTCGCCGTCCTTGGCGTCCTGGGCGGTGCAGAAGCCGAGGTCGATCAGCTTCACCCGTCCGGAGTCGGTCAGCATGATGTTGCCCGGCTTGACGTCCCGGTGGACGAGCCCCTCGGTCGCCATGTAGGCGAGCACCTCGGCCACCTCCAGGACGATCTTGAATGCAGAATCCTCCTGGAAGAGGTGCCCATCATCCAGGTACTCGAGCAAGGTCCGTCCCTCGACCACCTCCATGCGGGAGAGCAGCTGATCCTGCGACTTGGCCGGTCCGTATCCCTTCACGAGGCCAGGGTGATCGAGGCGCTGTAGAAGCCGCGCCTCGTCCACGAACGCCTTCACCTCCACGGGGTTGGAGGCGTAGCTCGACTCCAGGATCTTCAGGGCCACCTGGCGACCGGTCTTTTTTTCCCTCGCCCGGAAGACCCGGGCGGTCCCGCCCACACCCAGGGGAGCCAGCACCTCGTGCCCGGTGATCTCCGGGCGCTCGCCGGCATCGGTGCGGATCATCCGCTCCACCCGTTCCTCGTCCCATTCGGGGAGGGAGAGGAGCAACTCCGGGAGGGCCATACCGTCCTTCAGGCTCGCCAGGAGCGGCTCGGCCTGCTCACGCTCCAGGTGGCCGTGGTGGACGAGCTTGACGAGGAATTTGAAGTCGTCTTCGGAGGACATCGCGGGGTCAGTCTAGGCCCCGCCCCCCGGCCGGGCACGCCGCGCGTCCCGCTTCCGGACGAGAAGCCAGGCGGGGGGTGCGTCAGATCGGGCTTGGCGCGGTCTTGCGTCAAGATCGGTCCCTCCAATCGACGAACTATCTGTTCCACGGCCTGCCGTGCCTCTTCCCCCACGCCCATCCCCCTCCACCGTGTCCAGTACAGCTCCCGAACGTAGCTTCTACCGCTACTTCGACCTCGCGGACTGCTTCGTGCAGATTCTCGCGCTGGACGAGGGGGCCCTGACCCTCCGGGATCGCCCCGGGTTGGGCCGAGCGGGCTACCGGAAGATGGTCATCGAGGCGTGCATGCCAGAGTTCCGCGGCGACCTCGAGGGCCGCCTGGAGCGCCTTTTCCCGGACGACCCCCTGATGGTCGAGGACCTCCTCTACCAGCTGTGCGTCGAGGTCAACCCCGGGCTGGACATCCACGAGGTCCGCTTGACCGTGGACGCCGCCACCGCTGCGAGGCCCCAGGCCGCCAGCGCGAGCGAAGGGGACCAGGCCCAGGAGGCCCTCCTGGAGCACCTCCGCAAGGTTGCCAGGACCCTGGGCCGAGATCTGAAACGGGACGTCCTCGGGCAGGACCGCGCCGTCGAGAGCGTCGCCCGCGCCGTCCGCGCGTGCGCCGCGGGACTGGGAGAGTCCGGCCGCCCCCTGGCGTCCTTCCTCTTCCCAGGCAGGACGGGCACGGGCAAGACCGAGCTCGCCCGCCGCATGGCTGAGCGCCTGTTCGCCCGCGG
>CALJGV010000009.1 GCA_938075305.1 uncultured bacterium | reverse complement strand
CGGCTGCGGCGAGCGAGGACGGAGCTCCGGCGGCTGCTGGAGTCCGACGGGAGCGTGGAGGTGAAGTCATGAGCGACGGGCTGAAGATCGACGACTGGCTGGACGGCGAGCGGGACGCGCTCACCGACGAGCTGGAGGCGGCGCTGGCGCCGCACCGGTCCGACCCGGAGGCCTTCGGCGCCGCGGTCCGGGAGCGGATCCGCGAGGCTGAGGGCACCGAGGGCGGCGCGGAGCCCCTGCGGATGGAGCGACAGCCGGAGCCGGCGGTCGCTGGCGGGCTCGGCTGGGCGGCGGGGCTCCTGCCGCCGATGCTGCTGTCGAAGGGCGCGAGCAAGGCGGTCCTCGGCGCGAGCACGGCGGCGGCGTCCAAGGCGGGCACCAAGCTCACCCTCAAGGCGCTCCCGGCGCTGGCGGCCATGCCGTTCTTCACGCTGCTGATGATCGCCGCGACCCTCGTCTACGCCATCCGCGGGCAGCTCGGGCTGTCCGGGGACGGGGCGCAGCGCACGGCCGAGCGCGAGGCGGCGTGGGCGGTCCGTGCCTGGTGGATGCGGAACCTCGTCCCGACGCTGATCACGGCGGTGCTGCTGGCCTCGGTCTTCGCGCTGGACCCGGGCGGCTTCTTCGAGCACGGCCTCGTCCTCATCATCCTCGCCTCGGCGGTGGCCGCCATCGCCCAGCTCCGCGGCCTCTCCGCGGAGGGGCTCGCCTCGCGCGAGCAGGTCGGCCGGCTCATGGCCAGCTTCCTCTCGTTCGTCGCCATCTTCGCGATGCAGGCGCAGCAGTTCATGGTCCTGCCCGGGAGCAGCAGCTCCGCGGGGCCCCTGGAGCGCTTCGCTCCGTTCCTCGTCGTCCCCGTGCTCTTCCTGGCCGGCTGCCTCTGCCTCGGCCTCAGCAAGGCGGCGAGCAGCGGCTCCCGGAAGCCCGTGGCCTGGGCCGTGGTGCTCTGGGCGCTCGCGGTCGGTGGGTTCGGCTTGCTCTGGACGACCTTCGGTGAGGTCGAGGCGGACGCGGAGGACGTCCGCGGCTGGGTCGGTGAGGCCAAGGACGAGCAGCTCGCGGACTCGAGCCGCTGGGACGCCTTCGGGCAGGCCCTCCGGATGATGGACGCGGCGGGGGAGCCCCTGCCAGACCTCTCGGCCTTCGAGTCGGTGGTGCATCAGCAGCTCGCCCGGGAGGGGGCGGAGCTCAACCGCCTGTACCTGCTCCCGCTGCTGCGCCTGGACCGCGCGCTGGGGACCGGCTGCGCCTCGGACCAGGCGCTCCCCGAGGCGCTGCGCGTCGAGCTGGAGGGCTGCTCGAGCTCCATCGAGGTCCCGGGCCGTTCGCACTTCGACTCGGACGACCACGAGCTGATCGGGCTGCTCGGGTTCCGGGAGCTGGTGCGCTTCGACGAGAGCGTCGTCGCGCGGATGCTGTACCGTCGTCAGGAGCTCGCGGAGCGGATGGCGCCGAACCCCGTGCACTGGACCGGCCCGGGTAGCGAGGACGAGGTCCGGAAGGTCGGCATCGAGTTCTGGCCGGAGCCCTTCGAGCGCACCTGGCGGCCGCTGCTCGTGGCCGAGACCCCCGACTTCGCCGGCATCGTCGCGGCTGGTCGTTCCGAGCTCGCCGCCCGGATCCTGAGGGACCTGCCGGAGCCGGACCGCCACGGGGCTGTCTCGGACTACCTGAACGCCGCGGACGCCCTGGAGTTCCTGGAGGCCTCGAAGCGCGTGCCCTCCCTGGCATACCGCGTGCACCGGGCCCTGCTCGACACCTGGGTGCGGACCAAGGGCGGGCGCAGCGGCGTCTTCAAGGGGAGCGTCGAAGCAGACGAGCGGGACGCCGACGGCGTGGCGTGGGAGGACTCCAGCTACTTCGGGTGGATCGACACCACGGCGAGCGCGGTCGAGGCCATGGCGCGGTGGGGCGTCCCCGGGTCGCCCGCGGACGGCTCCCGAGCGGGGATCGACCTCCTCGCCCTCGAGGCTTACCTCGTGGAGACCGCCCACGTCTGGGGGAGCCGGGACTGCTCCAGCTACAGCGCACGAGCGGTCGGCGCGCTCTGCCTGCTCCGGACCCTGCCCGAGTTCCAGGCGCAGCTGGAGGCGCACCTCGCCTCGGACGGGCCCGTGGACGCGCTCGGGCGCATGCCGATCCCGCTCGCCACGCTGCTCCTCTCGTTCATCGCGCTCTTCGCCACCCTCCGGGCTCCCGTGGAGGACCGCTCGAGGGTAGAGGCCGCGGACGAGGCGAGTCCGGCGGCGTGACGGCTCCGGCGACCGCGCGTGCCGATCAGCGTCGCGCGGTGGCGCGGTGGCGGGCGCCGGCGAGGAGCGCGACGGCCACGCCGCCGAGCACGAGCGCCGTGGCGGCGACGCTCCGCGGGGTGACCGCCTCGTCCAGCCAGACGACGCCGCCCGCCGCGGCCAGCACGGGGACGGTGAGCTGGACGATGGCGGCAGAGGTCGCCGTGTGCCCCGAGAGCGCCGCGTACCAGATGGCGTAGCCCGCCCCTGAGGTGATGGCCCCTGAGGCCGCGGCCAGCAGGAGCCCCTCGGGGCTCCACTCGCGGCTCGAGAGGACGAGCAGGAGGGCGGCCAGGGGGAGGCAGAGGGCGAAGTTCAAGGCGGTCAGCCGTACGGGGCGCGGCTGGCCGCGACCCGCGAGGCTGTAGGCGCCCCAGGCGACGCCGGCGGCGGCCATCAGGACGGCGCCGCGCGGGTCCACGTCGGTCCCGGCGAGGACGTCGCCGGTCGGGGCCACCAGGAGCACCACCCCGCCTGCGGCGGTGAGCATGCCCGCGCCACGGACCAGGCCGAGCCGCTCCCCCGTGAAGAGCCCGGCGCCCACCATCGTGATCTGCACGAGCCCGAAGAGGAGCAGGGCGCCGATCCCCGCGGGCAGGGTCACGTAGCTCAGGCTGAAGGCGACGGCGTACGCCGAGAGCGCCGCCACGCCGCCCCAGCTCGCGCCGGCCTCCCGCCACTGGCCGCGGGTGGCGACGAGCACGGGAGAGAGGGCCAGCGCCCCGGCCGCGAGGCGCACCGCCGTGAACGAGAGGGGGTCGATGGGAGCAGGGCCCTCCTCCGGCGCGAGCAGCGCCAGGCGGCACAGGACGGAGTTCCCGGCGAACGCGGTCACGGACGCTATGGTCAGGAGCGCGACCTTCACCGCGCCCACGCCCCGTCCGTCGGCTGATTCCATCTTCCGAGCCTACCGACCGCGGGCCCCTCCCAACCACGCTCCCATGGTCCTCCTCGCCACCCTATCTCTCCTGACCCTCGCCATCGCTCCTGTACAAGAGACCGAGAAGGAGGGGCCGACCGAAGAGCAGCTGACCGAGGCCATCGACGCCGCCGTGGCGCTGCTCCTCGAGCGCCAGGAGAGCTACGAGGCGGACCGGCCGGTGGGCACGCTCCCCGACGATGAGCTGGAGTCGTGGCAGGAGGGAGAGCGCGAGCGACTCGCGGAGCTCTACGGGGACAAGGACGCGGCCGAGTGGCCCTACGAGGGCGTGTACCGGGTCCGGGGCGGCATCATCCCGTCGGGCTATCGGGTGGGGGGCACCTCCATCGTCTGCGACACGCTCCTGCGAGCGGGCGCGGGCGGCGAGGACGCGGAGGCGCTGGAGGAGGCCGTCGAGCGCTCGGCGGACTTCGTGCTCGACATGATCAAGCGCGACAAGGGCATGGCCATCGGGCCCAAGCGCGGCTACGACGTGCGCGGCTGGGGCCACGCGTACGCCCTTCAGTTCTTCCTCACCCTGCGCGAGGTCGGGCCCTCCAAGCTCAAGAAGAGCAGCAAGATCAAGGGCTCCATCAAGGAGCTCATCAAGCGCCTCGAGGCGAACCAGACCGCCATGGGGGGCTGGAACTACGCCAACGACCGGGCGGTGAGCCCGTTCATGACGGGCTCGACGCTGCTGATCCTGTTCGACGCGAAGGAGGCGGGCCACGACGTGGACGAGGACATGGTCGAGCGCGCCCTGGACGCCCTTGAAGCCTGCCGCACCGAGGCGGTCAGCTATGCCTACTCGGGCAAGGCCCGGGGCGAGGTGCTCATGCCGGGCTCTTCCGCCCGCTCGGCCTGCGCGGAGCTGGCCCTCTACAAGGCCGGGCGCAGCGACGCGGACGAGCTGCGCAAGGCGGTGGTGGGCTTCTTCGAGGGCTACGACGACCTGCTCGTGCGCAAGAGCCAGCAGGGCACCCACGTGGGCAAGTACGGCATCGCGCCCTACTACTTCTTCTTCGGGCACACCTACGTGGCATTGGCGATCGAGGAGCTGCCCGAGGCGGAGCGTGACGCGCACCGCGCCGAGCTGCGCCGCCTGATCTGGAGCACCCGCAATGACGACGGGTCCTGGAACGACCGGGTGTTCCCGCGTACGGCGTCGTACTCCACGGCCATGATTCTTCAGGCGCTCCAGGCCCCAGATCGGGGTCCCTTCGCTGGCTGGGAGTCCTCGGCCCGGGCGAAGAAGAAGCGCCGCTGATCGGGATCAGGCGGGACCCTTTGCGGCCTCGAGCTCGGCGCCGGTAGCGTCCTCGGGCTTGCGCCCCAGCGCCACGCGCAGGATGGCGATGGCGTCCTCACGGATCAGGTAGAGGCTCGGCACCAGCAGCAGGATCACCAGGGTCGAGAAGAGGACGCCGAAGCCCAGGGAGATGGCCATGGGCACCAGGAAGCGCGCCTGGGTCGAGGTCTCCAGCATGATGGGCAGCAGGCCCATGGAGGTCGTGAGCGAGGTGAGCAGGATCGGTCGCAGGCGGCGGATCGACGCGTCGCGGACGGCCTGGAAGGCTGGGACACCAGCCTCTCGGTAGCGGTTGGCCGTCACCACCAGGATGAGGCTGTCGTTCACGACCACGCCGGTCAGGGCGATCATTCCGAACAGGGACATCAGTGAAAAGCCGTAGCCGAGCACGAAGTGTCCGAGCAGCGCGCCGATGATGCCGAAGGGGGCTCCGGAGAGGACCACCAGGGGCAGGGTGTAGCTCTTCAGCGGGATCGCGAGCATGGCGAAGATGGCGAAGACGGCCAGGGTCAGGCCGATGCCCAGAGCGGCGATGGACTCGCGCTGGCTCTCCTGCTCGCCCTCCAGGGAGTACTCGAGGTCTCCGTGGCGGGCGAGGATCTCCGGGAGTTCGTTCGCCTGCAGGGCCGTGAGGATCGACTCCGCGTCGGTCACCTCCGTGTCCACGTCGCCCGAGACGGCGACGATCCGCTGACCGCTGCGCCGCTCGATGCTCGTGTAGCTGCGGCCCTCTTCGACGACGGCGGCAACGGAGAGGGGGACCTCGCCGCCGCTCGGTGTGCGCAGGATCAGGTTCTCCACGGTGCTCAGCCGCTCACGCTCTTCCCTGGGGAGCCGGACCAGCACCTTGACCTCGTTGCGGCCGCGCTGCTGACGCAGGGCCTCGGCGCCGTAGAAGGCGGCGCGCACCTGGCTCGCCACCTCGTTGGAGGTGAGGCCCGTGCTCCGACCGGCCTCGGTCAGGGTGAAGCTCAGCTGGCGCTTGCCGCTCGCGGTGCCGTCGTCCACGTCGCTCACCCCGGAGTAGCCGCGCAGGGTGGTGGCGATCTCCCGGGCCGCGGCCTCCAGCGCGGCCTGGTCCTCGCCGGCCAGCTGGACGTCCAAGGCCTTGCCCGACGGGCCGAACGAGCGCCCGCTGAACGAGAGCGCGTCCACGCCGACGACGTCGCCCGCGACCTGCCGCCAGCGCTTGTTGAACTCGATCCCGCCCACGGCTCGATCCTCGGGGGGGCGCAGGGCGGCCTGGATGGAGAGTTCACTGGCGGAGCCGCCCATGCCGCCGATCTTGGTGAAGATCCCGCTGATCAGGTCGCCGCCAAGGGCCTCCTCGGTCTCCCGCGCGGCCGCCTCGAGGACCCGCTGGACCTCGCGCGTGGACTCGATGGGCACGCCCACCGGGAGCCGGGCGGTGGCCTGTGCCAGGTCAGAGTCGACCCGGGGCAAGAAGCTCGTCCGGATCAGGCCGCCGCCGAGGACCCCGGCGGTGATCAGCAGCATCGCGAGCCCCGCGGCGGGGATGAAGTAGCGCTGGTGCAGGGCGAAGCCCACGAAGGGCGCGTAGAGGCGTTCGCTGAAGCGGTCGAAGAGCCACGCCACCGCGCGGTTCGGGGCGCCCAGGAGGTGCATGAGCCGGCCCGGCTCCGGCGCGTGGGCAAGGTGGGCGGGGAGGATGAACAGGGACTCGATCAGGGAGATCGCGAACACCGAGACGACCACCGCCGGGATCTGGCGGAAGATGTTGCCGCTCGCCCCGGGCACGAAGAACAGGGGCATGAAGGCGGCGATGTTCGTCAGGACCGCGAAGACGACCGGGGTCGCCATCTCCTTGGCGCCCTCGATGGCCGCCTGCAGCGGCGGCTCACCCGCCTGTCGCCGCTCGAAGATGTTCTCGCCCACGATGATGGCGTCGTCCACGACGATGCCGAGGGTCACGATGAACGCGAAGAGGGACACCATGTTGATGGAGGCGTTCGTCGCGGGGAACACGAGGAACGAACCGACCACCGAGATGAGGATGCCCACCGTGACCCAGAAGGCCACGCGCGGCTGCAGGAAGAGGCCCAGCAGGAGCAGCACCAGGCCGAGGCCGAGCAGGGCGTTGCGGCCCAGCAGGTCCAGCCGCTCGCTGTAGGCGACGGACTGGTCGTTCCAGGCCTCGAGGCCGACGCCTGCGGGCAGCTCGACGGCGAGCTCGGCCAGGACCTCTCGGGTGGCCGAGGCGATGGCGATGGGCGTCTCGCCGCCGACCCGGCGCACGAAGATCTCCAGGGCAGGGGCACCGTTGAAGGTGGCCTCGATGTCCGCCTCGCTGAAACCGTCCTGGACGGAGGCGACGTCGCGTACGCGCAGGACCGTGCCCGAGGCGGTGGTGACCAGGGGCAGGTCAGCGAACTGGCTGGCGAGCTCGCGGCGCTCCTGGGTCCTGAGGAGGACCTCGCCCGCGTCCGTGTTGACCTCGCCGCCGGGGAGCTCGAGCGCTGCCTGGCGGATGCGGTTGGCGACGCCGGGCAGGGACAGGTCGTAGGCCCGCAGCTGCTCCTGGGGGATCTCGACGGCGATCTCGTGCTCGCGCGCCGCGCCCAGCTCGGCGAGGGTGATCTGGGGGTGCGCGATGAGCCGGTCGCGGACGCGCTCCGCCAGCAGGCGCAGGGAGGACGGAGAGAGCTCCCCGTGCACGATGACGCTCAGCACGGTGCGCTCGGCGTTCGCGATGGAGACCACCGGCTCCTCGGCCTCGGCGGGGAACGTGATGATCCGGTCGACCTCGTTCTTCACGTCCTGCAGGACGCGCCCGCGGTCGGCGCCGGTCACGAGCTCCAGGGTCACCGTCCCGACGCCCTCCAGGGCCTGGCTCGACACCTTCTTGACGTCGACGATCCCGGCGGTCCGGTCCTCGACGGCGAGCAGGATGCCCTGCTCCACCTCCTCGGGGCTCGCGCCGGGGTAGGGGACCCTGACCGTGATGCTGTCGAGGTTGAACTCGGGGAAGGTCTCCTGGGTGACCCGCGTGCTGAAGATGAGGCCCCCGATGACCAGGATGAGCATCGAGAGGTTGGCGGCGATGCTGTTGCTCGCCATCCACGCGATGGCTCCGCGCGGGCGTTCCTTCCCGTCGCTCATCGGCCGGCCTCCTCCAGGGATCCGGCACCCACCTGCTCGGCGCCGCGGATCCGGGGGGCGAGCTTGAGTCCGGGGAGCGGCACCGCAACGGCGCTCGTGATCACGCGCTCACCGTCCTCGAGCCCGGCGACGACCAGCACGTCATCGGGGCGGCGCATGACCACGTCGACCTGGCGGATCTGGAGCTCGTCGTTGGCGTCGGCCACCCAGACCGTGTCGCCCTCACGCAGGGCCGCACGGGGGACGGAGATCGAGGCCTTGATCGGGCGGCAGGGCAGGAGGACCTCGGCGTAGGCGCCCAGGAGGGCGGAGGCGCCCTCGGCGCCGAGCGGGTCCGCGATGGTGACCTGCAGGCGCGTCATGCGCCCCTCGGGGTCCACCTCGCCCAGGACTCGCTCGAGCGTCCCATCCCTTTCCCCGTCAGGGAGCAGGACTCGCGCCGCCGCACCCGCGGGCTGGAGCAGGTCGAGCCGCTCGGCGGGCACGCTGACCTCCACGAAGAAGCGGGAGCGGTCCACCATCCGCGCGAGCTCGGCGCCCACCACGGCCTGACCGCCGACCTCGACGCTCTCGCTCAACACAAGCGCGTCGAAGGGCGCCTTGATCTCCGTGCGCTCGAGGTCGAGCTGGGCCTGGGCCACGCGGGTGCGGGCGCCTTGCACCTCGGAGCGGCGGCGGGCCAGGTACGGCTCGCGCAGCGCGAGCTTGCGGCCCGCCTCGGTCACCTCGATCGAACCCTCGAGGAGCTTCCATTCCCGCTCGGCGACCGCGGCGGTCCCGAGCTCGATGTCCAGGTCGGCCTCGGCGGCGACCAGGTTGGAGTTGGCCACGTCCAGGGCGAGGAGATAGTCGCGGCGATCCACCCGCAGGATGGTCTCTCCCTGGCTGATGAGGCCGCCCTCCAGGAGCTCGGGGTGGATCTCCTGGACCGGGCCGCCGACGGTGGGCCGGAGGACGAGGGTGCGCAGGGGGCGGACGGTCCCAAAGACCTGCAGGCTCGCCGGGTTGTCCCGCCGCTCGACCGTGATCACATCCACGGGCAGAACGCGGGGGGGCGGGTCGACCTTGGGCGGCGCCTCGCGCCGGTCAATCAGCTCCTTGGCGACCAGGGCGCCGCCGGCGATGACGACGACGGGCGCCGTCCAGCGGAGCAGGGTTCCAACGACCTTGATGGGGGAGACCATGGGCAGATTCGTGGCTCAGCGAGCGCCAGGGGTGGGGGCGGTGTCGTTCGGTTCGATGGGGGTGGCGCTTGCCATGGGGTCCTCGAGGGCGTCCGTCCAGGAGCCGCCGAGGGCGCGGAGGAGCTGGGCGCGGGCCCGGAGGACGCCGGCGCGCTCGGTGATCAGGAGGCGCTGGAGGGCCTGCTCGGTCTGGACCGCGGCAAGGACCTCGAGGTAGCTCTCCACCCCGCCCGCGTAGCGCAGGCGGGCCTGGATCAGCTCCTCGGCGGCGAGGGTCTCCTGGAGCTCGAGGACCGCGATCCGCTCGAGGCCGCGACGCTCCAGGGAGAGGGCGTCCTCGACCTCCTGGAGGGCCGCGAGGATGGACTGGTTCAGGCTGTCGATGGCGCCCTCGAGAACCGCGCGCTGCCGGTCCACCTCGGCGCGGCGGGCGCCGCCGTCGACGATGGGCCCGACCACGTTGGCGGCGATGGACGAGATCGTCCGGTCGAAGATGTCGGCGAGCTCGTTGGCGTCGAAGTTGTAGGCGGCCGAGAGGTCGAGGCGGGGGTAGCGCGCGGCGATGGCCGCGGCGACGGAGGCGTCGGCGCTCTCCACGCGAAGGCCCGCGGCGACCACGTCCGGTCGGCGGGTCAGCAGGGCCGAGGGGACGTCGAGGACGGGGAGCGGGGGCAGGGCGGGGAGCTGGCGCGGGGCGTCCGCCGCTTGATCTGCCGGCGCTTCGCCGGTGAGGACCGCGAGCTGGTAGCGCGCGCGCTCCGCCTCTCCGGCGAGCAGCGGCAGCTCAGCTCGCGTGCCCTCCAGCTGGCGGCGCTGCTGCAGGACGTCAAGAGCCGAGCCCGTGCCGGCGGTGGCGAAGCGGGCCTCGGTGAGCTCGAGGAGCTGCTCGCCCGCGCGGACCTGCTCGCCCACGAGGTCCGTGAGGGCGCTCCTCTCGACGATGGTGAGCCACGCGTCCACGGCGCGTCCGCTGAGGGCCAGCCCCGTGGCGCGGACGTCGGCGGCCGTCGCGGCCTCCTCCAGCCGAGCGGCCTTCAGGGTGCTGTCGATGCGGCCGAACAGGTCGACCTCGTAGCCGAGCGAGAGGCCCAGGGAGTAGGTCTCTCCGGTCCGAATGGGGATGTTGAAGCCGCCGTTGCCGCTCTGGTCGATCTCCTGGTACCGCGCCGCGGCGGTGGCGTCGAGGGAGGGGATCCGAGGCGCCCCCGCGGCGCGGGCGCCGGCCTCGCTCTGGCGTAGCCTGGACCAGGCCTGGCGGAGCTCGAAGTTCCCGTCGAGGACCCGGTCCACCGCCCGGTCGAGGCTCTCGTCGCCGAAGGTCCTCCACCAGGGCTCGGCCCCGACCTCTACGCCCTCGGCGGTCGGAGCGCTCAGGGTCGCAGGGAGGGCGATCTCCACCGAGTCAGCGGCAGGCTCCGGCGTGGAGCGGCAGCCCGCGGCGACGCCGAGGACGACGCAGGCGAGGATCAAGCGAGCGGGGCCGAGCTCATTCATCGATGTCCACCTCGAAGTGATCCGCATCCACGTTCTCGAGCATGTTCATCAGCACCTCGTGAAAGACCGCGAGGCGGTCACGGGGGATTCCAGCCTCGAACAGCCGCTCGACCTTCCGCGCGGTCTTCGAGAGGCGCGGCAGGAGCTTCCGGGCAGCGGGGGTGAGCCCGATCAAGTGGCGCCGGCCATCCTCGGGGTCAGGCTCGCGGGTCACCAGGCCCTTGTCGCGGAGCCGGTCGATCATCCTCGTCACCGCCGTGCTGTCGACTCCCATCTGCCGGGTGAGCTCGGAGGCTGTCGGTCGCTCTGCGCGGGCGATGAAGTGCAGCATGCCGACCTGTCGGCGGGTGAGCTCGAACTCCCTCAGCTCCCGGTCGACCTCCGTCCGGAAGGCCGATCCGAGTCGGTTCACCCAGTACCCCGTGACGTGGGGGAAGGGCAGCCGCTCATGGGCTCCGAAGCGGAAGGCAGTCATGACCGCTAATTGTCGGTCATGACTGAGGTTCGGGGGCCGTGAATCCAACGCTTCGCTCGTAAGACTAATGCTCTCAGCCTCCCGGGCCGGTGACGGCAGCGGACGCCCGCATCGCCGCGCCCGCTCCGGTCAGGCCCAACGGGGTGCCAGCGTGTCGAACGCGCGCCCCGATCTGCGTTCACCCCCGAGACACTCCCCATGTCCAGCAAGGAAGCCCCCGACCCATCCGGTCCGGTCACCGATTCGCCCCCTGCGGCGGCCGGCGGCGGGTGGCTGGAGCGCGCTCATCGCGCGCTGCACCAGCGGGTCGACATCAGCAGCCTGGTGTTCTTCCGTATCGCGTTCGGCGCGATCATGGTCTGGGAGGTGACCCGCTACTACGGGTACGGCTGGGTCGAGCGCTACTTCATCGAGCCCTCGTACAACTTCCCCTATCCCCTCTTCGAGTGGGTCAGGCCGTGGCCGGGGGATGGGATGTACTACCACTTCATCTTCCTGGGGGCGATGGCGTTCTGCGTCATGATCGGGCTGATGTACCGGCTGAGCGCCGCCCTGCTCTGCCTCGCCTTCACGTACGTGTTCCTCCTCGAGGAGGCGCGGTACCTGAACCACTTCTACCTGGTCTGCCTGCTCACGTTCCTGCTGGCGATCGTCCCCGCCAACCGGAGCCTCTCGGTGGACGCCCGCTTCGAGCCGGCGCTCCGCAGCAGGACCGCGCCAGCCTGGGCGCTCTGGCTCCTGCGGTTCCAAGTCGGCGTTCCATACTTCTTCGGCGGCATCGCCAAGCTCAATAGCGACTGGTTGCACGGCTCGCCGATGCGCTACTGGCTCGCGTCGCGGGATGACTTCCCGGTCATCGGCCAGACGTTCCACCACCCCTTCACGGCCTACTTCTTCAGCTACTCCGGCGTCCTGATCGACCTGCTCGCGGTGCCGCTGCTGCTGTGGCGCCGGACGCGCGTGGTGATGTTCGTGGTGCTCGTTGCGTTCCACTTCACCAACACGCGGCTCTTCAACATCGGGATCTTCCCGTGGACGATGATGGCCGTCACGACCATCTTCTTCCCGCCGGACTGGCCTCGGCGGCTCGTGGGTGACCTCCGACAGCTCTCGGGCCGGAGCATCGCTGCCTTCCTTGGCGCCGCCCTGGGCGCCGTGATGGCCGCGGCCTTCAGGGGGGACTGGACCTTTGTCCCGTCCAGCGTCGGGGCGCTCGCAGGCATGGTCATCGCTTGGAGCCTGTTTCCGGCCATGCACGACGAGCGGAACCCCGGCGGGCCCGCGCCCGAGGGGGTGACGCGCGCGCGCGGGACGCGACTGATCACGCTCTGTGTCGTCCTCTGGATGGCATCACAGTCGCTCATTCCCCTGCGGCACTACCTCATCCCAGGCGTGGTGCACTGGACGGAAGAGGGGCACCGCTTCTCGTGGCACATGAAGCTCCGGGGCAAGGATGGGCAGCTCATGTACATCATTCGGAACCCCGCTGACGGCGCGGTGCAGACCGTCGATCCGTCCGCTCGCCTTGAGGACTGGCAGGTCCGGAAGATGGCCACGCGTCCGTACATGATCCGCCAATACGCCCAGGTCCTCGCGGGTGGAGCCGAGGCAGACGGCTGGTCGGGTGCGGAGGTCTTCGTTCGCTCGAGGGTAAGGCTCAACGGGCGACGGTCGCAGGTGATGATCGATCCCGAGGTTGACCTCGCGCGGGTTGACATGCGCTACATGGCGCACAACGACTGGATCACCCAGCTGGCGAACCCTCTTCCCGCGGACTGACTCGGCTGGCGCGGGGGCGCCGTCGGAGACCCGTCCCAATGGCTGCGGGCCGCCGCCCCCCCCGGAGGGAGGTCGACGGCCCGCGAGATCAGGGCGCGGCGGCCCTGTGGGCGACTGGACTCGCCCTCAGGGCGTGAAGGTCACGCCGACCGCGTTCGAGGAACCGGAGAGTTCGGCGCAGGGGCCGCCCATGTCGCGGAACCAGGACTGGAAGTACCAGGTCTCGCCGGGGTCGATCTCCCCGATGGGGAGCTCGTTGTTCGCCTTGGCGAAGGAGACGATGCCCGGACCCTCCTCGAAGGTGCCCATGTTGCTCACCTGTCCCGGCATCATGCGGAAGATCTTCTCCCCGTACGGCGGGGCGACGCAGAGCAGTCCACCGCTGTTGGAGAGCGGTAGACGGGTGGTGCCCCGTGCCATCAGGAACTGCCCGAACGTCCCCGGCGGCAGGCTGAAGGCCGTCAGGACCAGGTCATCCGCGGCGACGCTGGGGCTGCCTGAGCCAGTGATGAAGGACCCCTGCCCGGAGGCGTTGACGCAGCCGCCGTTCGGGTCGTTGTTCCCGCAGGGGCAGTCATTCTCGTCGGCGAAGCAGAAGGGCGTGGTCGGGTCGCAGTGACCTCCGCAGCCACCGCTGTCGTCGTCGTCGGAGACCAGGACCGTCGGGCTGGAGGAGGTGGCGCTCGCGTTGGGGCCGAGGAAGAGCGGGACGGCGAGTGACACCGTGATGATGGCAACCCAGGTGATCAGTGATCGAAACTTGGCGGTGGAAGGACAGTGGAAGGGCAGTTGGGTTCTCGGACAGGACAGGTGACCGGAGGCGTGCGATGCCAGCCCGGCGGAGGCGGCAGCGGGCGCCCTGGCTTGGTGAAGGACGACTGGACGGAGGTTCGTTCGGACGGGAGGCGGTGGAGCAGACGCTGGGGGCCCAGGGTGAGGGAGTGGTGGGGTCGCGGGCTCAGCGCACCTTGAGTTCGGTTGCGGCTCGCTTGCAGTCCTCGAGGATCATCCGCAGGGACCAGGCCTGGTTGCGCAGGTCCAGGGCTTCCTCGGTGAGCTCGCTCGGCTCCGGCTGCTCCGGGAGGGCCTCGAGAATCGCGTGAAGCTCGAGGTTCAACTCCTCATAGGCGTCGAGCACTGCCACGGCGGACGCCTGATACTCCAGGAAGTGCTCGAGGTCGACCTCGAGCCTGGCCGCTGCAGCGGCTCGAAGCACGGGGTCCTCGATGTCGAGGAGGGCCGCCCTGCGACGCTTGAAGAAGGCCTCCCCTTCCTCGTCGAGGCCGGGGAGCTGCTGCTCCAGCTGGTGCGCTTGCTGCTGGCACGCCCGGGTGGCGGCGTCCAGCTGCTCCCGGGCCGCGGCGGCGGCGGCCTCACTGCGGGAGGTGAGGATCGGCTGAAGCCGCGTGAGCATGGCCTGCACGGTCTCGTCGGATCGATGGGCCTCCACGTTGACGCGCTTGATCTGATCGGCGAGCTGCACGCTCTGCACGGCTCCGCCCTCTGCTCCGAGTGACCCGCAGGCGCTGGCGAGGTAGCTGCTCAGCGCGATCGCGCCGAAGCTGATGAACCGTCTGTTCCTGGGTGAGTCCCCTCGCATTTCCGCCTCCTCGCTGGCCGCTATCGGCCGGGTTTGCCCTGGCAGGGGCTCCGGTTGGAACTCGTCGAAACTCCCGCGAGGTGGTCTTGAGGTTGCGCTCGGTTCGATCTCGCAATATCCCCATTCAATGCAGACGCGAGAGGCAGAATGGGACGATGCCCCATCCCAGCCGCAAGGACGTCCTCGCCGCGGGCGCTCCGTCTGCCTCCGCCCTCAGGGGCCTGGATCGCAGGGACCCCCTGCTCGGGAAGGCCCGACGCAGGCTGGCGCCGTTCCCCGGGTTCCCGACTCCTGGTCAGGCGGGGTCTCACTTTCATGCGCTCGCGCGATCGGTCATTTACCAGCAGCTCGCCGGGGCCGCGGCGCGCACGATCCATGACCGCGTCCGGGACCTCACCCCCGGAAGGCGCTTCCCGAGGCCCGAGGAGATCGATGCCCTACCCGATGAGGTGCTCCGGGGCGCGGGCCTCTCGGCGGCCAAGCTCGCGGCGCTCCGCGACCTGGGCGACCGTGTGCAGCGGGGCGCGCTTCCGCTGGCCTCGATCGCCCGCCTCCCCGACGACGAGGTCGTGGAGCGGCTGGTGGAGGTGCGTGGCATCGGCCCGTGGACCGCGCAGATGTTCCTGATGTTCCGGCTCGGACGCCTCGACGTCCTGGCCCCGGGGGATCTCGGGCTGCAGGAAGGGCTGCGTCGCCTGGACGGGCTGGAGGACCGGCCGAAGCCGCGGGAGCTCGCGGAGCGCGGCGAGCGTTGGGCGCCGCTGAGGTCCGTGGCCTCGTGGGTCCTCTGGAGGCTCAGCGAGGAGTAGGCGCGACCCGGAGATGGGCCGCCCAGCTCACGCGCTCCGGGGGAGCTGACCGACCCCTTCCGCGCCGCTGATGGGCTGTGCTACCTGCCGGTCGTGCATCACGACCGCGCCGCTGGCGAAGGAGACCTGCCACCCGGTGGGGAGCAGCAGGTAGGGGGCGATCTCAGGGCGCCGGCTCATGATGGTCCAGAGGCTCACCAGCTTCAGGTTCTCGGGCGCGCCGACGTCGAGCTTCGAGTCGTGGGCGCCGATGTACCAGCCGGAACGGTCACCCATCTCTCCCGCGAGGCGGTCGATGAACGTCGTCTGGCACTCGTCGAGGTCTCGGACGATCAGCACCGTCTGCCTGCAGTTGCAGAGGCCAGCATCGGGCCCGAAGCGCTCGAGCATCTTGCGCTGCATGGCGACCAGCCGGAGTGCCTCCGAGCAGTCGTCCGTGTAGATCAGCGCGGGGTCGCCAACCCTGGGGGCGGTCACCCGGAGGCCCTTGTGGTCGTCGGTGATGCGGAACCAGATGAAGCCCAGGCGGAACTCATCTCCGTCCTCGAAGGGCTGGCCGCGCGCGGCGGTCCGGTCGATCCATGTCTCCATCACGTCGATCACGTGACGGGGGGCATCAGGGGCGTGGACCGTTGGACGGGCCACTGAGCGGGACATGAAATCGGCCAAGGGGAACTCTCCGGGGCCCTCAGGCCCTATCTCCATTTCGGATGTCCGAGCGCCGGAGCCTCAGGCCCTTCTTCGGGAAACGGTGGTCCGCTGACGGCGGATGGGACTCGACCCGCCAACGGGGCTGGGGGCCTTCTTGGACCGCCTCGGGCGGCCATCCGTCCCATTATGGGACACGCCCCCTCAGAGCTCGTCGTACATGCGGAGGAGCTGATCCGCCTGGTCCCCGTCGGCGTTCACCCGCCGCCAGGCCGGGGCGGAGCGGGCCAGGAAGGCGGCCGAGGCAGCCAGGCAGCCGAGCTGGAAGGCCACTGATGGACCCCTCTCGGTCCCCAGAAGGGAGATCGAGCCCACGCTCGCGACGGTGGCGAGGGCCAGGAACCCCGCTGTCGTGGTCGCGAGGACCATGGCGGCCCGCCGACGGGTGGGCCTCGCGCCCAGGACGAAGAGCAGGCCCATCACCGCTCCCGGCGCGCCGGGCAGAAGCGCCGCCCGGGGATCGCCGGTCCATGAGGGGGCGAACCAGGCCAGGAGGGCCAGCGTGGCGGCGAGGGCTGCGCTGGAATGCCACACCCCCCGAAGCGCAGAGCTCCGGATCCGGTCGGGGTCTGGCCTCGCCTGGTGGCCCTCCTCGCTCTCGGTCCCCACGGCGTCGTCTTCGTGGGCACCGGTCCAATGGATCCGAGCCGGGCAGGAGAACAGAAGTTCTTGGCCCCCGGAGTGCCGCTCAGGGGGCATTCCAGCCGATGTAGCGAGGAGGTTGCCCTCCCTCTCGGCACCATCCTGGGCCGCGATCGATGGCATCGAGTCCTGGCCCCCTTCCCCGACTGCCCGCTCCCCTTGCTCCTGCCTTCCCTCATTCTGTGCGTCCTCCTCCTCGCGGTGCTCACGCTGCGCTTCGAGGGAGAGTCCGGCGTGACCCGCGAGGCGGACTCGGCGGACGTCGAGGCTTGGCCGGGGCTCGAGCAGATCGACATCGGTCTGGGGCAGGCTGGGCGCCTGCCCGAGTCCGTCGAGGTGGACGAGGAGCCGGGGGCCGGCCGCTGGCGTGTGGTCTTCACCCTGGCCTCCGACCGCGACGCGGAGCGGGTCTCCCTCGCCGGGGACTTCAACGGGTGGAACCTCGAGGCGGCGCCCATGGAGCGCGCCGCCGACGGGCGTTGGCGTGCAGAGGTCAGCCTCCGCAGCGGGGCCTACCGCTACAAGTTCTGCCTCGACGGGCGGGAGTGGGTCCCCGACCCGACCAACGCCGAGGCTGAGGACGATGGGTTCGAGTCCTGCAACTCGATCCTCCGCCTCGGATCACTCGGCCAGCCCGACGGGCTGGACCTTGGACCATCCGTGGGCGGCATCCGAACCGAGGGGCTGACCCACGACCCCGAGGAGCCGCTCTACCTCCACCGCCTCCCCGGTGGCCGATGGCGCGTGCGCTACCGCACCCTCGCGGGGGACGTGACCGGTGTGTCGCTGCTCGTGGACGGCGGCGCGATCTATCCCATGGAGCGCGTGCCCTCCCCTGACCCATTCCAGTTCTGGCAGGTCGACATGGACCGGGCCGAGGAGCGGGCCCGCTACACCTTCGGGCTGGAGACCGAGTCCCTCTGCGTCGGGGATCCGCGGGTCCACGACTACGACCCGGCGGCCTACGCCACGCTGGAGACCCCCGACTGGGCGAAGAACGCGATCTGGTACCAGATCTTCCCCGAGCGATTCCGCAACGGCGATGTCTCGAACGATCCGGAGCCCGTCCGGGCCTGGACGAGCGAGTGGACGGAGCCGGCGGAGTGGGAAGGCGCCGACGGCCAGACGTTCTGGGAGTACTACGTGTACCAGCGCATGTACGGCGGGGACCTGGCCGGCATCGAGGAGCAGCTGGACCACCTCGTGGAGCTCGGCGTCACGGCGATCTACCTCAACCCGATCTTCCAGGCCGCGGGACCCCACAAGTACAACGCCACCGACTTCCGTCACGTGGATACGAGCCTGGGCGCGGGGGAGGACTTCGAGGCGGCCACGGCCGGCGAGGACCTGCTCGACCCGGCGACCTGGACGTGGACGCCGTCAGACCGGCTGTTCCTCGACTTCCTCGCCACCTGCAAGAGCCGGGGCCTGCGTGTCGTGCTCGACGCGGTCTTCAATCACGTGGGCGTGGCTCACCCCGCCTTCCAGGACGTCCAGGAGCACCGGGAGGCTTCACGCTTCGCGGACTGGTTCCAGATCCGCTCCTGGGAGCCGTTCGAGTACGTGGGCTGGGCGGGCTTCGGGGACCTGCCGGTCTTCGCGAAGGAGGGGGGCGGGCTGGCGTCGGCCGCGGTGAAGGAGCACCTGTTCGCGGTGACCCGCCGCTGGATGGACCCGGACGGGGACGGTGACCCCTCGGACGGGATCGACGGCTGGCGCCTCGACGTCCCGATGGAGCTCCCCGCGGACTTCTGGGAGGAGTGGCGCACCCTCGTCAAGTCCATCAACCCCGACGCCTTCATCTCCGGTGAGATCTGGCACCGGGCTGACGAGTGGCTGGGGGGCAAGCACTTCGACGCGGTGATGAATTATCGCTTCGCGGACCCCGTCGTCGCGTGGGTGGGGAACGTCGAGCGCAAGCTCTCGGTGTCCGCGCTCGACGCGCGCCTCGCGGAGCTGCGCCTCGCCTACCCCGATGAGGCCACCTACGCCCTGATGAACCTGGTCGGGAGCCACGACACCGATCGCATCGCGTCCATGCTCCTCAACCGTGACCGGCCCTACGACCGGAGCAACCAGGTGCAGCGCCGTGACGACTACAACAGCGGCCGGCCGGACGAGGTGCACTTCCAGCGCCAGCGGCTGGTGGCCCTCGCCCAGATGACCTACGTCGGCGCGCCGATGATCTACTACGGGGATGAGGTCGGCATGTGGGGCGCCGACGACCCGACCAATCGAAAGCCGATGCTCTGGGCCGACCTCGGCCCCTACGAACGGCCCGAGCAGAACTTCATCATGGAGGATCACCACGCGTTCTACCGCGGGGCGATCGCCCTGCGCCGGGAGCACGAGGCGCTGCGGGTCGGCGGCTTCGAGACCCACCTCGCTGACGACGCGCAGGACCTCTGGGTCTTCCTGCGGACGCTGGGGGACGAGGTGCTCCTGGTCGCCCTCAACGCCGGGTCCGAGCCCGCGCGTTTTGCGCCTCCGGCGAGGGGAGGATCGTGGTCGCCCGTGTTCGGAGAGGCGCCGGATGGGGAGGAGCGCGACGGCTCCCCGATGGCGGTGGGCCCGATCGCTGGCCGGGTCTGGCGCTGGACGGCTCCGGGCAGCTGATCTCCCATGGGCGGGTCCTTCACCGATCTGTTTCCCCGCGCTGCGGGGGTGCTCATGCCGCTGGCGTCCCTGCCCGCGCGGCACGGCATCGGCGACCTCGGCCCCGAGGCGTACCGCTTCGTGGACTGGCTCGCGCGCGCGGGGGTGACCTGGTGGCAGATGCTCCCCGTCGTCCCCCTCGGCCCGGGCAACTCGCCCTACGCCTCCAGCTCGGCGTTCGCCTCCGAGCCGCTCTATCTCTCTCTCGAGCGGCTCGCGGATGAGGGCCTCCTGGACCGCGCAGACCTCGCGGGGCCGCGGGAGCTCCGGGAGGGCAAGGTGCGATACGCAAGGGCCCGACGGTTCAAGACCCCGCGGCTCGCCAAGGCCTTCGGGACGTGGCGAGCCCGCCGCCGCCAGCGCGCGGCCTTCGCGCGCTTCTGCGCCCGCGAGGCCGACTGGCTCGAGCCCTTTTGCCTGGCCGGCGCGGCCAGCGCGGAGGAGGCCGACCTCGCCCGGTTCCTCCAGTTCCAGCTGAGCCGCCAGTGGGACGCCCTGCGCGCCTACGCCCGGGATCGCGGGGTGCTGCTCATGGGCGATGCGCCCATCTTCGTGGCGCTCGACTCGGTCGACGTGGGCGCCCGCCCCGAGCTCTTCCGACTCGACGCGGACGGCGCCCCCCTCGTGCTCACCGGGTGCCCGCCGGACTCCATGAACGAGGACGGTCAGCTCTGGGGCCATCCCCACTACGACTGGGCGGCCCACCGGGCCGAGGGCTTCGGCTGGTGGCGTGCTCGTATGCGCCGGCAGATGGACCTCTTCGAGGCGCTCCGGATCGACCACTTCATCGGCTTCCGCAACGCCTGGGAGGTCCCCGCCGGGGCGGTCAACGCCCGCCACGGCGCGTGGGCGGAGACCCCCGGGGAGGAGTTGCTAGAGGCCGTGGAGGACGAGCTCGGCGGCCTCCCCCTGATCGCCGAGGACCTGGGCTCGGTGACGCCTGAGGTCCACGAGCTGCGGGACCGCTTCGGCCTCCCAGGGATGCGGATCCTCCAGTGGGGCTTCGGGCCGGGGTCCTTCCACGCGCCCCATGCCATCGGCGCCGACTCCGTCGTCTACCCGGCGACCCACGACAACGACACCTGCGTGGGGTGGTGGCGCAGCGCCGACCCCGCGACGAGGCGGCGGTTTCGAGCCGCCACGGGCGGCGGCGGGCCGACGGTCGGGATGGACATGGTCCGAACGGCGTGCGCCACCGGCGCCCACACCGCGCTCTTCCAGCTCCAGGATGTCCTCGGCCTCGGCCGAGCCTCCCGCATGAACACACCCGGCACGCCCTCCGGAAACTGGGCCTGGCGCGTCACGCGCCGCGACCTTTCCGCGGCACGCGCGCGCCAAATCCATGAACTCCTTGACGCCACCGACCGGTTGGCGGATCGATGAAGACAAAAGCCCTCGCCAAGCGCCTCTCCGCCCTCGCTCTCGACCTCCGCTGGTCGTGGTGCCCGACGACCCAGGCCGTGTTCGCCGCGCTGGATCCCCTGCAGTGGGAGGCGACCCAGCACGCCCCGCTGGAGACCCTCCGGCGCGTCCCATCGGCTCGCCTTGACGCCTGCGCCGCCGACGAGGAGTTCGTCAAGCTCCTCGACGCGGCGGAGAAAGCTGGCGCGGACTACTACGGCGCCAAGACCTGGTTCGAGCGCAAGATTGCCCCGCGCAACGCGGACCTCAAGGTCGCGTACTTCTGCAGCGAGTTCGCGATCCATGAGAGCCTCCAGCAGTACTCGGGCGGCCTCGGGGTCCTCGCAGGGGACCACGTCAAGTCGGCGTCCGACCTCGGTATTCCCTTCGTTGGAGTCGGGCTCCTCTACCGCCACGGCTACTACATTCAGGAGCTGCGCGGTGACGGGTCGACGCGGGTGCTCTACCCCAAGGTCAACTTCGGGGACCTGCCGATCGTGGACACGGGTAAGGAGATCCAGTGCCCCATCGGCGGGAAGATGGTCCGCGCCAAGATCTGGAAGCAGCAGGTGGGCCGGGTGCCCCTGTACCTCCTCGACGCGGACATCGAGGGAGAGCCGAAGGCTCACCGCCAGCTGACCGAGGGCCTCTACAAGGGGGAGCCGGACCTTCGACTCCGCCAGCAGGTCCTGCTCGGCGTCGGAGGCGCCCGGGCCCTGGAGGTCATGCGCTTCAAGCCCACCGTCGTGCACCTGAACGAGGGGCACGCCGCCTTCGCCGCCGTGGAGCGGATCCGGGCGCTGATGGCCCGGGGCAAGAGCTACGACGCGGCCTTCGAGGCCGTCCGGTCGAGCACCGTCTTCACGACCCATACGCCCGTCCCGGCCGGTCACGACCGTTACGGCGCGAAGGACGTCGGCAAGTACCTGCGCCCGATCCTGAAGGAGATGGGCCTGAGCGCCGAGGCCTTCGCAGACCTCGGCCGGGAGAAGCCCGGGGATCGTCTGGAGCCCGTCTGCATGACCGTGCTCGGCCTCAACACGGCGCGTAACGTGAACGGCGTGGCGGAGCTGCACGGTCACGTGAGCCGGGAGATGTGGCAGGGGGTCTACGGAGTGGATGAGGTGGCGGACGTGCCCATCGGGCACGTGACCAACGGAGTCCACGCGCGGACCTGGCTCGCGCCCGAGGCGGACGAGCTCTATCGCCGCTACCTCAAGGTCAAGTGGAACGGCATGGGGCCGGACGACGACCCCTGGAAGCGGGCGTCGAAGATCCCCCTCGAGGCCCTCTGGGAGCTCCGCAAGACGCTCCGCAGCCGGCTCGTCCACTTCGTCCGTGCCCGCCTCGCGCGGCAGGCGGAGCGTCGGGGTGAGGGCGCGGCGGCGGTGGCCGAGGCGTACCGCGCGTTCGACGAGGACGCGCTGACCCTCGGCTTCGCGCGGCGCTTCGCCACCTACAAGCGCGCGCCGCTGATCTTCAAGGAGGCCAAGCGCCTCGCCGCGCTCCTGGGTGACCCCGACCGACCGGTGCAGCTCGTGTTCGCGGGCAAGGCTCACCCCCGGGACGAGGGGGGGCAGGAGCTCGCGCAGATCATCCACACCCAGGCCAAGAAGGCCGGCTTCAAGGGGCGGGTCGCCCTGCTCGAGGAGTACGACATGCAGGTGGGGCGCATCCTCACCAGCGGCTGCGACGTCTGGCTCAACAACCCCATCCGTCCCAACGAGGCCAGCGGGACCAGCGGCATGAAGCCGCCCCTGCACGGCGGCCTGAACGCCTCGATCCTCGACGGCTGGTGGCCCGAGGGCTTCGACGGCGAGAACGGCTGGGCCATCGGTGACGGCAGCGAGTTCAAGAGCCGCCGCAAGCAGGACGCCTACGACGCGGACGCGCTCGTGGAGCTCCTCGAGCGTGAGCTTGTGCCCGAGTTCTTCGACCGGGACAAGGCTGGGATGCCGCGCCGCTGGATGGAGCGCGCCCGCCGCTCGCTCGTGACGATCCCCGGCCAGTTCAACACCCACCGGATGGTGGGGGAGTACGTTGAGAACGTCTATCTCTGAGCCTCGTCCGGGGAGCCCTGGCGCGCCCCGGGCCTGTCCCGCGGGTCGTGCGACCCGGGGCTGTGGGACAGGCTGCCGCGGCGGCGGATTGAGCCCAAAAGTCCTCACCCAGTTCCCGGCTGGTCGTATCCACTTGGCACTCCAATGACACCCTGGCCGACCGGGCCAGCCTGACCGCCTGCGTCGGCGGACGCCCTGCGCCCACGACACCCCATCAGTCGATTGAGTCACACCCCCGAGAGCGCCCCCAGGGTTCGCCGGCCGTACGTGCCGGCGGTGAGTCCGCGCCTGAACAAGGTGCTGGCGGTCGTGCTCGGGCTCTTCGCGCTGCTCGCGGTCAACTCGGTCTACCTGGTGAGCGTCAGCGTCGCGGGTTGGTGGAGCGGCAAGAGCTTCGAGAACCTCACCTACCTCTACATGTTCCTGCTGCACCTCGTGCTGGGGACGCTCATCGTGACGCCGGTCATCGTCTTCGGCGTGGCGCACATGAGGGCGGCGAGGGGGCGGCGGAACCGCAGGGCGGTGCGGGTGGGGTACGCCCTTTTCGCCGCGGCCATCCTCCTCCTCGTCACGGGGATCGTGCTCACGCGGATCGAGGGCGTCATCGTCGTCAACGACGCGACCGTGCGGGCGATCGCCTACTGGAGCCACGTGCTCCTGCCGCTCTTCTGCGCCTGGCTCTTCGTGCTGCACCGCCTCGCCGGGCGCAAGATCAACTGGAAGGTGGGTGGCCGGTGGGCGGCCGTTGCCGGCGTGTTCGCGGGGGGGATGCTGATCCTCCAGGTGCAGGACCCCCGCCAGTGGGACGAGGTGGGGAACCCCGAGGGGTCCAAGTACTTCTTCCCGTCGCTCGCGCGGACCGTCTCGGGGGACTTCATCCCCGAGCACATCCTCCAGAACGACCAGTATTGCGTCCGCTGCCACGAGGACGTCCACGAGAGCTGGATGGCGAGCGCCCATCACCTCTCGTCATTCAACAACGAGCCGTACCTCGCGTCGGTGGTCGAGACGCGCAACTTCTCCATGGAGCGCGACGGGAACGTGAACGCGTCGCGCTTCTGCGCGGGGTGCCACGACGTGGTCCCCTTCTTCAGCGGGAAGTTCAGCGACCCGAACTTCGACATCCGCAACGACCCGACGGCACACGCGGGGATCACCTGCACGGTCTGCCACTCGATCAGCGCCATCAACAGCCCGCGAGGCAACGCGGACTACACGATCGACACGCCGATCCACTACCCCTTCACCTTCACGGACAACCCGCTCCTCCGGTGGGTCAACGAGCAGCTCGTGAAGGCCAAGCCGGAGTTCCACAAGAAGACCTTCCTCAAGCCGCTCCACGGGACGACGGAGTTCTGCGGGACGTGCCACAAGGTTCACCTCCCCGAGGAGCTCAACGGCTACAAGTGGCTCCGAGGCCAGAACCACTACGACTCCTTCCTGCTCTCCGGGGTCTCCGGGCACGGGGTCAGCAGCTTCTACTACCCCGGGGTGGCGGAGGAGAGCTGCAACGAGTGCCACATGCCGACCATGGTGTCGGACGACTTCGGCGCGCGGGTCCGCGATGAGAGCGGGCTCACCAAGACCCTCGACCACCTCTTCCCGTCGGCGAACACCGCTGTCTCCCAGATCGCGGTGGACTACGGCCACGTGACTCAGGAGCAGGCGGACGCCGCGGTTGCGCGGCACCGGGAGTTCAACGAGGGCGTGATGCGCCTCGACATCTTCGGCATCCGTGAGGAGGGGGCCATCGACGGCGACCTCGTCGCGCCTCTCCGTCCGGAGGTCCCTGCGCTCGAGCCGGGCAAGACGTACCTCGTCGAGGTCGTGGTCCGGACCGTGAAGATGGGTCACGAGTTCACCCAGGGCACCGCGGACTCCAACCAGATCTGGTTGGACGCCGCCGCTGAAGAGGGCGGCCAGCTGATCGGCAGGAGCGGTGGCATGGAGCCCGACGACGGGAGCGTCGACCCGTGGTCGCACTTCCTCGGGGCCTTTGTGCTGGACCGTGACGGGTACCGGGTCGCGCGCCGCAACGCCGAGGACATCTTCACGCCGCTCTACAACCACGGGATCCCGCCCGGGGCAGCGGACGTCATCCACTACCGCCTCGTGGTTCCCGCAGACGCGGACGGTCCGGTCACGTTCCAGGCCCAGCTCCGCTACCGGAAGTTCGACACGGAGTACATGCGCTTCGTGATGGACGATCCGGCGTACTCCAATGACCTGCCCATCCTGGAGCTGGCGTCGGACACGATCACCTTCCCGGTCGTCGGGGGCGAGGTCGTCGAGGCTGAGGCCCCTGATATCCCGGCGTGGCAGCGCTGGAACGACTACGGCATCGGCCTCCTGCGGAAGCGGGGCACCGGGCAGCTGCGCCAGGCCGAGGTCGCGTTCCAGCGGGTGGAGGAGCTCGGCCGGCCGGACGGTCCCATCAACCTCGCGCGTGTCTACCTGCGGGAGGGCCGGGTGGCGCGGGACGCTCCAGAGGCGCTCCGCCGGGCCGCGGCCTTCGATCCTCCTGCGCGGGAGTGGTCGGTCCTGTGGTTCACGGGGCTCGTCAACAAGCAGAACGGCAACTTCGACGCGGCCATCGCGAACTTCGAGCAGATCGTCGAGGGCGGCTTCGCCCAGGCGAAGGGCCGGGGCTTCGACTTCTCCAAGGACTACCGCTTGCTGGTGGAGCTCGGGAACACCGTCTACCAGCGGGCGCGACAGGAGCGCGGCGATCGTCGTCGCGAGAGTCGCGAGGGCATGCTCCGCGAGGCGGCGGGCTGGCTCGAGGCGGCCCTCGAGATCGACCCCGAGAACGCTGCGGCGCACTACAACCTGGAGCTGGTCTACGCGGACCTCGGGGACGAGGACCGCTCTCGGCACCATGGTGACCTTCACGCCCTCTACAAGCCGGACGACAACGCCGCGGACCGGGCGATCGCTGCGGCGCGGAAGCGCTACCCCGCCGCGGACGTGGCCGCCGAGGCGGTGGTCATCTACGACCTCCACCGGGCCGGAGCGCCGGGAATGGACGGGGAGCCGGGCACGGAGACAAACGACCGATGAGCGACCAGCCGCACCCGGACGACCAGTTCGTGCCGGAGGACGACGCCGTCATCGGACGGGCATTCCGGGCCTCTGCCATGGTGATCGTCGTGATCGCGGTGGCCGTGGCGGGGGTGCTGCTGCTGAGCGGCGAGGAGCAGGCCGAGGAGAAGGTGCGGGAGAAGGAGGTCGGCCCCATCGAGGACCTCGAGGTCCCCATGGAGACGCTGCCCGCGGTGCGCTTCACGGATGTCACGGCCGAGTCTGGGCTGGACTTCAAGCACCGCAACGGCGCGGTCGCGGGGAGCGAGCTCAAGCTGCTCCCGGAGACCATGGGCGGCGGGGGTGCGTTCTTCGACTACGACGGAGACGGCGACCAGGATCTGCTCCTGGTGGACAGCGGCTCCTTCGATGGGGGCAGTGCACAGAACGCTCTCTACCGCAACGACGGGTCGGGACGCTTCGAGGACGTCACCCTGGCCGAGGGGCTGGGCGGCGCACCCTACGGCATGGGCGTGGCCGTTGGCGACCACGACGGCGACGGTGACGTGGACGTCTTCTTGACCGGCGTGGGCGGCAACCGACTGTTCAGGAACGACCCCGAGGGCTTCACCGACGTGACCGAGGCGGCCGGCGTTGGGGGCCGGGCGGACGCCTGGACCACGAGCGCCGGGTTCTTTGACGCGGACGGCGACGGGGACCTGGATCTGTTCGTCTGCCACTACGTGCGCTGGTCCCCTGAGATCGACGCGGACATCGGCTACACGCTGAACGGGGAGGACTCCGCCTACGGCTCACCGCTCAACTACGAGGGCACCTTCTCGAGCCTCTACCGCAACGACGGAGACGGCACCTTCACCGATGTCTCTGCCGAGGCGGGGATCCAGGTGGCGAACGCCGCCACGGGCGCCCCCATGGGCAAGGCCCTCGGGGTGGCGTTCCGAGACCTGGACGGGGACGGGCGGATGGACATCCTCGTGGCCAACGACACCGTCCAGAACCACCTCTTCCTCAACGAAGGGGAGTGCCGCTTCAAGGAGGTCGCGGACCGCACCGGCTTCGGCTTCGACAGCAACGGGGGCGCGACCGGCGCCATGGGGATCGACGCGGCGGACTTCCGCGGCGACGGGTCCCTCGGGATCTGTATCGGTAACTTCGCCAACGAGAGCTCGTCCCTCTACGTCCGCCAGCGCGGGCGCCTGCGCTTCAACGACGACGCCATGGGGGAGGGGATCGGCTCGCCGAGCCGCCTGCGCCTGTCCTTCGGGCTCTTCTTCCTCGACTACGACCTCGACGGCCGGCTCGACCTGCTCCAGGTCAATGGCCACCTCGATGAGACCATCAACGAGGTGCAGCCGAGCCAGACCTATCGGCAGCCTGCGCAGCTGTTCTGGAACCAGGGGCCGGACGCCCGCTCGTGCTTCACGGAGGTTCCTGCCGCGGACACCGGCGACCTCGGTCGAGACCTCATCGGCCGCGGCTCGGCCTACGCCGACATCGACGGCGACGGGGACCTTGACGTGCTCCTGTGCCAGGTGGCCGAGCCGCCGGTCCTGCTCCGCAACGATCAGGGCCTCGGCCGCCGGGTCCTGCGGATCCGTCTCCGTCAACCCGGGATGAACCGGGATGCCCTCGGGGCGAGGATCGAGGTCGACGTCAACGGGCGGACGCTGGTGCGCGAGGTCACGGCGACCCGCAGCTACCTCTCCCAGTCGGAGCTCCCGCTGACCTTCGGTCTCGGCTCCTCCGGCGTCGTCGAGCGGATCGAGGTCATCTGGCCGGACGGCGCCCGGCAGCTCGCGCCGCTGCCCGTCGAGGGCCCGGTCGAACCGATGCTCATCGAGCGTTCGGTCTGAGCGCCGATCAGGTCGTGTACTCGGCGTTGAGCCGCACGTACTCCGCGGTCAGGTCGGTGGTCCATCGCCGCGCGGCCCCGTGGCCGAGTCCCAGGTGCAGGACCACCTGCACCTCCTCGGCGGAGAACGCAGCGTCCACGGCCGGGCGGTCGTAGGACGTCGGAGCGCCATCCTCGAAAACCCGGTGCCCGCAGATCTCGAGGGAGGGCGCTGCGCCCTGCAGCGGGACGCCCGCGTTGGCCGCCGCGGCCAGGATGCGGCCCCAGTTGGGGTCCCCGCCGGCGAGCGCCGTCTTGACGAGGGAGGAGCGGGCGACGCTCTCGGCCACGCGGCGGGCGCTCGCCGTGTCGGCGGCCCCGGTCACCCGGAGCTCCATGAGCCGGGTGCGCCCCTCGCCATCGAGCACGATCGCCCGCGCGAGGCGCTGCATGACCGCGGTGACGGCGGCCTCGAGGGCAGGGAGTCGCGGGTCGCCACCGGTGATGTCCTGCGCTCCGGAGGGGCCGCCGAGGAGGACCACCGTGTCATTGGTGCTGGTGTCGCCGTCGACGCTGATCTCGTGGAAGGAGGCGTCGGTGGCCCGCCGGAGGAGCCCGTCGAGGGCGCCGGCCTCCACCGGGGCGTCGGTGGCCACGAAGGCGAGCATGGTGGCCATGTTGGGGTGGATCATCCCCGACCCCTTGGCCATGCCGCCCACGCGCACCACGCGAGCGGGCTGCCCCCCATGGGCGGGCAGCTCCACCTCCACGGCGCAGGTCTTGCGGCACGTGTCGGTGGTGAGGATCGCGTCTGCGAGCTGGGGGCAGGGCGCGGTGAGGGAGCGCGCGGCCTCCTCGATGCCGGGCTCCACCAGCCCCATGGGGAGCGGCACGCCGATGATGCCGGTGGAGACCGCGAGTGCGGGGCCCCCGGCGTGACGCTCGACCAGCTCCACGATGCGCTCGGCGTCCGCGCGGCCCTGGGCGCCGGTCATGGCGTTGGCGTTCCCCGAGTTCACGCAGAGGGTGCGGAGCTCGGGGCGGCGGGCCATGGCCTCGCGGCCGAGCAGGACGCAGGCGGCGGGCAGCTCGTTCCGCGTGAAGACGGCGGCTGCGGGCCTGGGGCTGTCCGCCTGGAACAGGGCCAGGTCCGGGGCGCCGCTCTCCTTCACGCCGGTCCTGATGCCCGCCCCGCGCCAGCCGGGGACGGAGAGGAGGTCGCCGTCGGCGAGCCACTCGAGGTGGGGGGTGGGATCCATCGGGGGAGCGTGGGGTGGGCCGGAGCAGCACGGGCGGGAGCGGAGACCCTAGCGGGAGCGTCGCTCCCGCGCCCTGACTTCTCCTCGCCGCGCCCCCCGATCAGGTGGAGAGCGAGCCGGTGTTGAGGATCGGCTGGGCGCTCTCCTGGCCGCAGAGGACCACGAGCAGGTTGCCCACGAGCGCGGCCCTGTGTTCGTCGTCGAGGGTGACCACGTCGCCCTCCTTCAGCATCTCGAGGGCTTCATGGACCATGCCGACGGCGCCCTCGACGATCTGGCGCCGGGCGGCGATGATGGCCTGGGCCTGCTGGCGCTGGAGCATGACCGAGGCGATCTCGGGGGCGTAGGCCAGGTGGCTCAGGCGGGCCTCGACCACCGCGACCCCGGCGCGCTCGAGGCGCTCGGAGAGCGCCACCTGCAGCTCGGCCGTGACCTCATCGCGGTCGCCGCGCAGGGAGACGATCGACTCGTCGCCCCCGGGCTCATCGTAGGGGTGGGCGCTCGCGAGGGTGCGGACCGCGGCCTCGACCTGGATGTCCACGTACTCCGCGTAGTCCTCCACATCGAAGCTCGCCTGGGCGGTGTCGTGGATCTTCCAGACGACCACGGCTCCGATCTCGATGGGGTTGCCCACCGAGTCGTTCACCTTGATCTTCTCGCTGGACACGTTGTGCGCGCGGAGCGAGAGCTTGTTCTTCACGGTGAACGGGTTGGTCCACCAGAAGCCGGGCTTGCGCACCGTTCCGCGGTAGTTGCCGAAGAGCACCATCACCCGGCTCATGTTGGGGTTGACGATGTAGAAGCCGCAGAGGCAGATGAACCACGCCACCCCGACGAGGGCTACGCCGAGTCCGATCACGCCCTCGGGGACGTCCGCTGCGTCGAGGCCGGCCCCGCCGAGCAGCAGGAGAGGCGGGGTCAGGAGCACGGCGATCAGGACGGGCCAGCCGGAGGCTGGCGTCATGGAGCTCTCGATGGAGGATCGACTCGGAGTCATCTGGCGTGGGTGGTCAGAGAGTTGGCGGGGAGGAAGTCGGTGACATCGTTCTGTACCCCCGGGCCCGCCCCACATTCCATGCCCCACGACAAATCGCCGCGGAGGACCCCTCCCAGGGCCCTCTCGCGGCGATTCATGGCGGTCGAGACGGCGGCGGCCTCCGGTCAGCCGCCGCGCGGTGCGGCGTGGATCAGGCGCCCAGCCCCTCGATCTTCCAGCCTGCGCGCTCGTTGGGGTAGAGGAACGGGTCCGCCTCGGGCCGGTCCGGGAAGCGCATGGCGTCTCCGTCGTAGGTCAGCGTCTCGTGGGGGAAGCGCAGGGCGATGTTCCCCAGCAGCGCCACCTCGGTCAGCTTGGCCGCGTAGTCGAAGGGCGCGGAGGCCTCGCCCTCTCCGCGGCAGGCGTCGATCCACTGGTGCCAGTGGTTCGTGCCCTTCACGTCGGGCAGCTCGACCTCGGCGTAGCGCTCCGCGGGCAGGAGCTGCGGCTCGCCGTAGGGGTTGGCGATCAGGGCGCCCTTGGTGCCCACGAACAGGCAGGCGTTCTTCGGGAGCGAGGCGCGGTCGGTGCCGAGGGAGGCGAGCAGGTCCTCGGGGGGCAGCATGCCGCCGTCGTGCCAGGTCACCGGGAGCGGGCCGCGGGTGGTGAGCCTGTTGGGCGCGAAGGTGTAGTGCACCCGCGACCAGAGCGGGAAGCTCTCGCCGTTCGGAGCCGGGCCGTCCGAGCGAATCGTGAGCGGCGAGTCGAGGCCGAGGAACCACGGGACGGGGTCCATGAGGTGGCACGCCATATCGCCCTGGGCGCCGGTGCCGAAGTCCTCTCGGCCGCGCCACTTGAAGGGGTGATACTCACCGGCCTTGAAGGGCCGCTCCGGCGCGACGCCGAGCCAGGCGTCCCAGTCCAGGGTCTCGGGGATCGGGTCGGAGCCCACGGGCCGCTCGACGCCCTGGGGCCACCAGCCGGCGGGGCGGTCGGACCACACGTGCACCTCGTGGATCTTGCCGATGAGGTCCTGGCGGAAGAGCGCCAGCGCGCGCGCGTAGTTCTGGTTGGAGTGGTTCTGGATCCCCATCTGGGTGACCACTCCGGTCTCCTCGGCCATGCGACGCATGGCGCGCGCCTCGGCGACGGTCTTCGTGAGGGGCTTCTGGCAGTACACGTGCAGGCCGCGGGCCATGGCGGCCATGGCGATGGCGGCGTGCATGTGGTCGGGGGTCGAGACGTGGACCGAGTCCATCTCCCCGGCCATCTCGTCGAGCATCACCCGCCAGTCCTGGAACTCACGGGCGCCCTCACCGAACTGGCGCGCGCCCTCGATGCGCGCTGTGTCCACGTCGCAGAGCGCCACGACCTCGATCTCGGGGTGGCTGGCCAGGGCCCGGAGGTCGCTGAAGCCCATGCCCCCACAGGCGATGGCGCCGTGCCGCAGCTTCCTTCCTGTGGCGCGGGGGGCGACCTTGCGCTGGGGCTGGGTGGCGCAGGCTCCGAGCAGGGTGACGGCGCCGGCGCCGGCGGTGACGAGGAGGGAGCGGCGGTCGAAGGTCTGACTCATCGATGGGGGGAGGGGACGTTGGAGGGAACGGGCGATGTGACGCTCCCGAGTCTATCCAGCGCGGCGATACTCGCTCCAGCGCTGCCGGGTTACCCTCGCGGCGTGAGCACCCTCGACGTCACCCACCTCTTCCGTACCGCCCTGGCCGCCGAGCCCGGGCGCCTCCACTTCGCGGCCCACAGCCACCACCTGTGGCCCGACGCGGCGCACGCGGCGCACCTGCGGGCGTTCGAGGACGCGGTCACGCTCGCGGATGAGAAGTGGGGGCGCTTCTTCTCGGAGGTCTATCCCGCCTGTCAGGCCGGTGTGGCGAGGACCCTCGGGGTGGCGGACCCGAAACGCGTGGCCTTCTCGGCCAACACCCACGACCTGCTGCTGCGCCTCATGAGCGCGCTCCCATCGTGGAACGAGCATCGCCCCCTGCGGGTCCTGTCCACGGACGCCGAGTTCCACAGCTTCACCCGTCAGATGCGCCGCTTCCAGGAGAGCGGTCGCGTCCAGTGGACCCAGGTCGCGGCCGAGCCCTTCGAGACCCTCCCCGCCAGGTTCGAGGCGGCGACCGCGGACGGTCCCTGGGACCTCGTCTTCGCGAGCCACGTCTTCTTCTCCTCGGGGTTCGCCTTCGATCGCGTGTTCGACCTCCTGACGGAGCTTCCCGAGGAGACGGCCTGCGTGGTGGACGGCTACCACGGGTTCATGGCGCTCCCCACGGACCTGGGCCCCTACAGCGATCGCCTGTACTACATGAGCGGCGGCTACAAGTACGCCATGGCGGGCGAGGGGGTCTCGTTCATCGTGGCGCCGGACGGGCGCGAGGAGCGGCCGGAGTTCACGGGCTGGTTCGCAGGCTTCGGGTCGCTCGACGGGGAGCAGGGGGAGCAGGTGGGCTACGACCCTGGCGCCTCCCGGATGCTGGGGGCGACCTTCGAGCCGACCCCGTTCCATCGGCTTCAGGCGATCTTCGAGCTCCTCGGGGCCGAGGGTGTCACCGTGGCTGCCATCCACGGGCACGTCGTGGCGCTTCAGGAGCGGTTCCTCGACCGCGTCGGCGCGGGCGACGCGGGCCCCCTCGACCTCTCCGAGCTGGTCCCCGGGCGTCACGAGGTCCCGGGAGCGCGCCGAGGTCACTTCCTGACCTTCCGACGCGCCGACGCGCGCGACCTGCAGCGGCGCCTCCTGGAAGCGCGGGTCGTCACGGACGCGCGGGACGACCGGCTGCGCTTCGGCTTCGGGCTGTACCAGGTCGAGGCAGACGTGGATCGCCTCGTGGAGCGGCTCGCGGCCCTGGGCTGAGCGGCGCGCGCTCGGGTCGGTCGCTCCCGCTCGGGGACGCCGCCCTGCCCCTGCGCCCCCGGGGCCAGGCGTGGTGAAGTCGCAGGGCGCCGTCGACGACGGCGCTCGAGGCGTTCCCCCAAGGGTGAGCAGGACGGGCGGAACCATCGGTGAGCAGGTCGGTTCAAGGCGTCGTCCGTACGGGCGCCCCAGCGAACTCGCCGACTCCACCTGCATTCCCCCTGGCACCAGGGGGGACGAATCCATGACCAACAAGATCCTGATCGCTCTCCCTGCGCGGAGCGTCGTCGCTCTGGGCTTCCTGCTGACGCCCGTGGCGCTCGCGCAGAACACGGTGTTCTCCGACGCCACGGGCTCGGTCCAGCTCAGCGGGCCCACCCTCGACGAGCCGTTCCACATGCCGACCATGACCGACGCGAGCACGTTGGACGTGGTCGTCCTCGAGGACTGGCACGTGGACACCGTCGGCGGCACGACCCGCCAGAAGCTCATCGACATCCATGTCGACCACTGGTGGACCGGCGTGGAGATCCGAGTGCCTGTCCGGCTCATCGTCCCCCTCACCGGCACCGCCAGCGGCTTCGTGATCGGAGGGAAGGGGACCCCAGCTGTGGGGGACCAGCAGCTCTTCGTGAGCGACGGGACCGCGCTGGCCATTGACGGCGGCGTCGGGGTCGTCACCCCGCTGATCACCGGGCTCGGCAATTACCCCGATCTCCCCTCGGACCCCGTGCTGCGGGACCGCTTCATCGAGACCCTCGACTACCGCTACTCGGAGTACTTCCTGTGGAGCGCCATCATGATGCGCTCGATCACCGCGGCCTTCGACGATTCGCTGATCCAGCCCGGTCCGGTCATCGCGCACGGCAACTCAAAGAACGGCATCGCGCCCCTGATCTCGTCCATCCACGACGAGCGCATCACGGCGGTCCGGAGCACGCACGCGTTCACGGCGCTGTCCCCGATCCGAGCCGGTGAACCCGACGCGGTCGCCGAGGTCGTCGCCGCCGACGCGGACTTCGACCAGGCCCGCGCGGCGGGCCTGCCCGCTGGCGATCAGTGGTGGAGCTACTACCTCAAGGCCTTCCGGTCCGGCGATCCGTTCCGCGCGGCGATCCGAGCCTACGGCTGGACGGAGGCGGAGATTCAGGCCGCGTTCGACCGCGTCACCGACGACCTCTACGTGAGCGAGAACTGGGAGCAGCTCGCTGACCGGGGCGTCGAGATCTTCAGCCTCCCGGGCTCCCACGACTGGGTCGCCTACGACGTGCCCGAAACCAGCAAGATCCTGCCCGGCCTTCGGACCTACATCGTCCCCAACGGCGGGCACAGCCGAACCGGTCACCCCGAGGCGCCCACGAACGGCGTCAACCCCGCGTTCTTCGCGGAGCAGCTCTTCGGGGCCGAGGGTGGGCTGGAGACGCCCGAGATCTCCGCGGTCGTCAACGGCGCCGAGCTCGACGTGACGGTGACCTTCCCCGAGGGCGGCGAGCCCGAGGAGAGCCGCGTCTTCTGGATGTACGACCGGGGGCCCGACGGGTCGTCCTGGTACCTCTACGACCTCTTCCCGGAGCAGAACTGGGCGGACATGACGGGAAGCGGCAGCACGTGGACCGTCTCGATCCCGCTGGAGCCTGGTCGTACGACCATTGACCTGATCACCACCCACACAGCCACCGTCGATGGCCACACGCTCCCGATCAGCGCGCCCTACACCCGGGTGCCGCTGGAAGGCGCCGGTCCTTGCTTCGACGTGGTGTCCTTCTGCGACCAGGGAGCCGGCGCGCCGCAGCTCGAGCTGATGCCGCCGCAGGCAGCGAACAGCCTGCACTTCGCGCTGACCGACGCGGCGCCCGGCGCCACCGTCGCCCTCGTGGGCGGCCAGCGGGGCCTGCCGATGGGCGTGCCTGCGGGGAGCCTCTGCATCGGCGGCGGTCGGCGCGTGATCGCGCACGGGCAGGCAGGTCCGGGCGGCGCGGCCCTCCTCCCGTGGCACCCCGGTGCCGCTGGATGGACGGCGCTCTCCAGCGGTCAGTTCGCGGTGCAGGCGCTGAGCCAGGGCCTTTCCCCTGGCCTGTCGAACGCTCTCGCGATCCAGACCTGCCCGTGAGGTGAGGCGGGGGCGTCGATCACCTCTCGCTCGTCCAGTCACAGGGAGCCTCGAGGGCTCCCTTCTGGGGGCGGAGGAGATCGGCCCCTCTCTCGATTCCGGGAGTCGTCGGGCGTGTCGTCGGCTCCGGGCGCGTCGCCCCCCTGATCGAGCTCGATCAGGTCCGCTCCGCCCGCTCAGCCCTTGTCTGCGTCCGCGTCGCCCTCGGTGCCCTGTGAGGGGGCAGCGGCGGCGGGCGTCGACGACTCATCCCCCTCGGCCGGCTCCTGCTCGGTGGGGGGCTCCTCCTCGGGCTCCGCCTCGAGCTCTTCCGGGTTCCAGCCGCCGCCCATGGATCGGTAGAGCAGGACCAGGGCGCTCGCGGCCTCACCGCGGGCGTTGAAGAGCTCGATGTCCTGGGTGAGCAGGTCTCGCTGGACGTTGAGGAGCTGCTCGTAGTCGATCAGGCCCTGTTCGTAGAGGCCCGTGGCGAGGTCGAGGGCCTCGGTGGAGGCGGTCGAGGCTCGCCCGAGAGCGTCGACGCGCGCGCCCTGCTGGGTGAACGAGATGAGGGCGGTCTCGACCTCAAGGAGCGCGTTGAGGACCGTGCTCTCGTAGCGCAGGAGCGCCTGCTCCACGCGGATGTCCTCGGCCTTGATGAGGTTCCGGATCCTCCCTCCGCTGAAGATCGTCCAGTTCGTGAAGCCAGGCCCGACGGTGTAGGCGGTGTTCCCCGCGCCGAGCAGGCTGCCGCCGGCGCGGTTGCCGATGCCGAGGGTCCCTCCGATCCCGAAGGTCGGGTAGAGGTCCGCGGTGGCGACGCCGACGCGGGCGGTCTGGGCGGCGAGGCGGCGCTCGGCGCCGCGGATGTCGGGACGCTGCCGCAGCAGGTCCGCGGGCACCCCGACCGTCACCTCACCGGGGGGGACCGGGATGGGGGCGGGGGCCCTGAGCTCCTCCTGGAGCGCGGTGGGGTTCTTGCCGATCAGCACGCCCAGGGTGTTGATCGCCTGGCTGAGGCTGACCCGGAGCGGGGGCAGCGCCGCCTCCGAGGCGGCGTAGAGGCTCTCGGAGCGCTTGAGGTCCAGGTCCGAGGAGATCCCGTTCGCCGCGCGAGAGCGCGTCAGCTCCAGGATCGTCTTCTGGCTCGCCAGGTTCTCCTCCGCGCTCTTGAGCTGCATCTGCAGGGCGCGGACGGAGATGTAGGAACGTGCGACCTCCGCCAGCAGCGCGACGCGGACGTCCCTGAGATCCTCCTCGCTCGCCTCGAAGCTCGCCTGATCGGACTCGATCTGGCGCGCGATGCGACCGAAGACGTCCAGCTCCCAGGCGGCCTCCGCCTGAAGCGAGGACACGGTCTCCGACCTGAAGCCGGTGAACTGGTTGCTCGAGACCGCGGCGCCGCCGCCGAGGGAGAGGGCGGGGAACCGGGCGCCCTTCGCGAACTCGACCCGGGTGCGCGCTTCCTCGACCCGCGCCAGCGCCACCTTGAGGTCCTTGTTCCCGGCCTCTGCGCGCTCGATGATCGAGGTCAGCACGGGGTCGTTGAAGACGGACCACCACTCGGAGAGATCCGCCTCCCCGGGCTTGAACGCCGGGTCGGTGGAGGCGGCGAAGGACTCCTCCAGGACGCCCTCCTCGAGGACGGGCTCCTCGTAGTCGGGCCCGACCTTGCAGGACGTGACGAGGAGTGCGCCGGCGAGGGCCGTCAGGACGAGGCTGCTTCTACGCGGCTGGGCTTGGGTCGACATCGCGGCAAACGGTAGCAGAATTGGCCGGGGCCTCTGTGGCGCGCTCTCCATTACACCTACCCTCTTGGGGCAATGAAGACGGCCACCCTACTCATGACGGCCGGGCTCCTGGGCAGCCTCGTCGGATGCAGCGAGAAGCCCGCGCCCATCGCCCCCAAGCCGCCGCTGGTCGAGGTGCAAAAGCCCCTCGTCAAGGACATCACCAAGTACGAGGTGGTGAGCGGTCAGACGGAGCCGGTCCAGACGGTGGAAATCCGGGCCCGTGTGAACGGTGTCCTCGAGGAGATCGCCCACAAGGAGGGGGAGCCGGTGAAGGCCGGTGACCTGATGTTCCGCATCGACCCGGCGCCCTTCGCCGCCGCGCGGGACGCCGCCGCCGCCCAGCTCCTCAGCGCCAAGGCTGAGGCCGAGCTGGCGGACGTGACGGCGACCCGGCTCGAGAAGGCCTACAAGGATCGGGCGGTCTCCGAGCTCCAGGCGCTCGAGGCGCGCGCCAAGCACAAGGTCGCCGCCGAGAACGTGAAGGTGGCCACCAAGAACCTGGCCATCAAGCAGCTGGACGTCTCCTACACGGAGATCTACGCCCCGATCGACGGGCGCGCTGAGCAGAGCGACTACTTTGTCGGCAGCCTCGTGGGTGGCCTCGGCACCTCCGCGCTGACCAAGATCTACGACGACTCCAAGATCGACGCGTGGTTCTCGCTCCCCGATCGGGTCATGCTCGAGTACGCGGCCAGGGATGAGAAGGAGGGGCGAGTTCGAGAGGCCCTCGACTCGCTGCCGCCCATCGAGCTGGCCCGTGAGATTGACGAGGGCTTCCCCTTCTCCGGGCGGGTGGACTACGTTGACCCCGAGGTGGACCTCGAGACCGGGACGCTGCGCATCCGCGCCGAGTTCGACAACGCGGAGGGCAAGCTCAAGGGCGGCCTCTTCGTGCGGATCCGGATCCAGGCGGGCGAGATCAAGGGCGCGACGGTCGTACCGGAGGTGGCCCTGGGTCGCGATCAGCAGGGGCCCTACCTGCTCGTCGTCGGCAAGGACGACGTGGTGGAGCGCCGCTCCGTCAAGGTCGGACAGCAGACCTCCGACGGGCTGGTGATCCTGTCGGGCATCGATGGAACGGACAACGTCATCGTCAACGGCATGATCTCCGCGCGGCCTGGCGCCCCGGTCCGGATCAAGCAGGACAGCTGACGGGGCCATCCAGATGCTCTCCAGATTCTTCATTCTCCGTCCGATCTTCGCGACGGTGGTCTCGATCATCGTGATCACCATGGGGGCGACCGCGCTGGTCAAGCTCCCGATCGCGCAGTACCCCGACCTCGCGCCGCCCACGATCGCCGTCAAGGCGAACTACCCGGGCGCGGACGCCAGCGTGGTGGCCGACACGGTTGCGGCGCCCATCGAGCAGGAGGTCAACGGCGTCGAGCGGATGCTCTACATGTCGAGCATCTCGGCGTCGGACGGCAGCTACACGCTGACCATCACGTTCGAGCCGGGCACGGACCTCGACATCGCCTCGGTCCAGGTGCAGAACCGCGTCTCCTCTGCGGAGCCGAGCCTCCCTGAGGACGTCCGGCGGTTGGGCATCACAACCAACAAGAAGATGCCCGACTTCGCCCAGATGATCTCGGTGTACTCGCCGGGCGGCAGCCTGGACGACGTCTACCTGAGCAACTGGGCCTCCCTCAACCTGCGCGATGAGCTGAAGCGGATCAGCGGCGTGGGTGACGCGCAGATCTTCGGCGCTTCGGACTACTCCATGCGCCTGTGGCTCGACCCCTTCGAGCTCGAGGCCAGGAGCCTCACGCCGGCGGACGTCCTGGCCGCGATCCAGGAGCAGAACGTGCAGGTGGCGGCCGGCAAGATCGGCGAGGACCCAGCTCCGGCGGGGACCACCTTCGAGTACACCGTCTCGACCAAGGGCCGCCTCGTGAGCGTCGCCGAGTTCGAGAACATCGTCGTCCGGACCGGCAAGGACGGTCGCGTCCTGCGCGTGGGCGACATCGCCCGGGTCGAGCGCGGCGCCCAGAACTACGTGATGGGTTCGTCCCTGAACGGGCGGCCGGCCGCGAACATCGCGATCTATCAGCTCCCCGGCGCCAACCTCATCCAGATCTCGGACCAGGTCGCCAAGCTCATCGAGACGACCCGGTCGAGCTTCCCGAACGACCTGAGCGCCCAGGTCACCTACGACGCCGCGGACGTCGTGCGGGCCTCCATCCAGGAGATCATCAGCACCCTCTTCATCGCGGCGCTGCTGGTCATCCTCACCGTCCTCATCTTCCTCCAGGACTTCCGGGCGACGCTGATCCCGGCGGTGACCATCCCGGTCTCGCTGATCGGCACCTTCGCGGTGATGTCGGCCCTGGGCTTCTCCCTCAACACGCTGTCGCTCTTTGGCATCGTGCTCGCCATCGGGATCGTCGTGGACGACGCGATCGTGGTGGTGGAGAACGTGGCGCGGAACATCGACACCGGGCTCTCCAGCAAGGACGCCGCGCTCAAGGCGATGGAGGAGGTGACCGGGCCGATCGTGGCGACCACGCTCGTCCTGCTCGCGGTCTTCGTCCCGACGTCCTTCATGCCGGGCCTGGTCGGCGTGATGTTCAAGCAGTTCGGCCTGACCATCTCCGCGGCCACGGTCTTCAGCTCGATCAACGCGCTGAGCCTGAGCCCCGCGCTCTGCGCGATCCTCATGCGGCCCTCGAAGCAGAAGAAGAACTTCTTCTACCGCGGCTTCAACTGGACGCTCGACCTCGCGACCAAGGGCTACGTGGGCGTGGTGGGCATGGCGGTGCGCAAGTTCGCCATCAGCCTCGTGGTCTTCCTCAGCGTCGTCTTCGCCGGGGGCTACACGTTCAGCAAGCTCCCCACGGGCTTCGTGCCCCAGGAGGACATGGGCTACCTGATCGTCTCGGCGCAGCTGCCCGACGCAGCCTCCAAGGAGCGAACCCGGGCGGTGGGGCAGAAGGTGGACGCGGTGCTCGACAAGACCCCCGGGGTCGACGCGAGCGTGGCCCTGATCGGCTACTCGCTGATCGACGGCGCCGCGAGCTCCTCGACGGTGAGCTTCATCGTGACCCTCGATCCCTGGGACGAACGCACGACGAAGGAGACCAGCCTGAGGGGGATCATCATGGGGCTGATGGGGCGCTTCCAGCAGATCCCCGACGCCCAGATCTTTGCCTTCCCCGTGCCTTCCATCCCCGGCGTGGGGCTGGTCGGCGGCTTCGACATGCAGCTGCAGGACCGCGCCGGCGGCGGCATCGCGAACCTCTCGAAGGCGGCCAACGCCCTGGTGGACGCCGGCAACGAGCAGCCCACGCTGATGAGGGTCAACTCGGGCCTCCGCGCGACGGTGCCGCAGCTCTACGTTGACGTGGACCGGGACAAGGTCAAGCAGATGGGGATCTCGCTGCAGACGGTCTTCAACACGCTCCAGACCTACCTGGGCTCCGCCTACGCCAACGACTTCAACGAGTTCGGACGGACCTACCAGGTGCGCCTGCAGGGCGAGTCGGAGACGCGCTCGGTGCCGTCGGACATCGGCAAGCTGCGCATGGGCACCAGCGACGGGCGCATCGTCCCCATGGCCTCGGTGGCCACGGTGGAGGAGCGCGTGGGGCCTGCCTCCATCGTCCGCTTCAACCTGTACCCCAGCGCCTCCATCAAGGGCAGCGCGGCGCCCGGCATCAGCTCGGGCCAGTCGCTGGACATCATCGAGGGGGTGAAGGACCAGGTCCTCCCCGGCCCCAACTTCGGGATCGCCTGGAACGGCCTGTCGTACCAGGAGAAGGAGGCCACCGGCGGCGCCGGCGCGATCTTCCTCCTCGCGATCTTCCTCGTGTTCCTCGTGCTGGCGGCCCAGTACGAGTCCTGGATGCTCCCCGTGGCCATCATCCTCGCCGTGCCCCTGGGCCTGCTCGGGGCCGCGCTGGGCACGATGCTCACGCCCTTCGGGAACAACGTCTACACCCAGATCGGCATCGTGCTGCTGATCGCGCTCATCTCGAAGAACGCGATCCTCATCGTGGAGTTCGCGAAGGAGCAGCGGGAGTCGGGCCTCGGCGTGGTCGCGGCGGCCATCGAGGCCTCGCGCCTGCGCTTCCGCCCGATCCTCATGACCGTGGTCTCCTTCGTCTTCGGCACCGCGCCCCTGGTCCTCGCCACCGGCGCGGGCGCCGGTTCGCGGGTGGCCCTCGGCGTCACGGTGTTCTTCGGGATGATCCTCGCGACGATCCTCGGCCTCGTCCTCACGCCGTCGCTCTACCGGATGATCCAGGGGCTCTCCGAACGCTTCGGCGGCGGTGGGATCCCGGCGGTCGCGGAGGGCCCGACTGACGCCGAGGCGCCGGCCGTGGAGGCCGCGAAGGGTGACGGTGCAGCGGCGGGCGAGTGAGCTGGTCACGACCCCTTCGGGGGGCGCTCCTGACGTGGGTCGCCCTCGCCTGTAGCGCGTCTCCTTCGATGCCTCCCGCGATGGTTCCCGCCGGGCTCCCGACCTCGGCCTCCTACCTGCCCGGCCTCCTCGACGTGATGGAGGCCGGCCTCGATCGCACCGAGCCCAGCGCCAACATGGTCAGCCGGGCCGCTGGGGAGTCCCTCTTCGGGGGCTCTTACGACTGGCACTCCTGCATCTTCGCCCACTGGGCGCTCCTGACCCAGGCGCGGCGCGACGGGGACGGCGAGCGCGCGGGGCGGATCCTAGATCGGCTCTCCGACGAGGCCCTGGCGGCGGAGCGGGCGCGGCTGGCCGAGGCGGGCCTCGGGGGCCGCCTGACCTACAGCTACGGCCAGTGCTGGCTCCTGCGGCTGCTCTCGGAGCTGGAGCGCCATCGGGCAGTGCTCCCGTCCACCCGCGCCTTCCGGGAGGAGACCGAGCGCGCGCTCCTCGACTTCCTCGACCAGGCCCCTTTCCCCGAGCTCGAGGGGGACCGCCGCCTCGAGGGGCGGGGGGTGGTCGGCTACTACTCCTCCTGGGCCTTCACCTGGTACCAGGTCATGGCCGCAGGCCCCGTCACCGAGGGCGCAGGGGCGCGGCTCACCCGGATGCGGGAGGAGCGGCTCGACCCTTGGCGAGAGCAGCTCATCACGTCCGTGGACCCGCGCTCTTTCGAGTTCCTGTGGGTGCCGACCCTCGGCTACCTCGTGGACTCGGTCGAGCCCTTCAACCCGCCGCTGGAGCCCTACGTCCTTGATCGGCGGGAGGTGCTCCCCGCGGAGGTGACCATGCGGACGACCCACCTGCTCGGGGTGCACGCCTCGCGGCTCTGGCCGCTGGCGCTCCGCGCGGCGGAGGAGCCGGCGGCGGCGGCGGAGCTGGACCGGGCCCTCGCGGAACTGCTCGGCCGCAGGGAGCTTTGGGACGGCGACTTCGCCGTGGTGTCCCACTGGATGCCGCAGTTCATCTGGCTGAACTTCTACCTGGCGGGGGTCGCCTCGCCCTGAGGGCCAGCGGGCCGCTCAGCTCGCCAGGTGCGCCGCGCGGATGGTCTCCGCCAGGTCCCTGAACTCCGCCTCGCGGGCCGAGCTCTTGCGCCAGGCGACGCCGATGGAGCGGGACGGACCGCCCTCGTCGAACGGCCTGAAGGCCACGCTGGGGTTGCAGTTGCTCTCGCCCGCGACGGCCATCTCCGGGACGAGGGTCACGCCGAGCCCGGCGCCCACCATCTGGAGCAGCGTCCCCAGGCTCGTGGCGCGGAAGTCTGCGTACTCGGTCATGCCCGCCGACTTACAGATGGGCAGGGCGTGGTCGCGCAGGCAGTGCCCCTCCTCCAGCAGGAGCACGGACTCCCCGTCGAGGTCCGACTCGGCCAGCACCTCCCGCGAGGCGAGGGGGTGGCCTGTCGGACAGGCGAGCACGAAGGGGTCGCTGAAGAGAGCCAGCTCGGCGGCGCCGCGCAGGTCCACGTCGAGGGCGAGCAGCAAGAGGTCGAGCTCGCCGGAGTGGAGGCGCTGGACGATGCGGTCCGTCTGGTCCTCTTGCAGCAGCAGGACCAGGCCAGGGTGGGCTTCGCGGGTGGCCTGCACCACGGAGGGCAGCAGGTAGGGAGCGACCGTTGGGATCACGCCGAGGCGGAGCCTGCCCGACAGCGGCTCCCCGGCGGCCCGGGCCGAGTCCAGAAGGTGGTCGGTGGCCGAGAGGATCCCGCGCGCCTCCTGGGCGAGCTTGAGGCCCGCGGCCGTGGCGACCACGCGGCGGGTGTCGCGCTCGAAGAGCTGCACCCCCAGGAGCGCCTCCAGCTGCTGGAGCTGGGTGCTGAGGGCCGGCTGGGTCACGTTGCACGAGGCGGCGGCTTCGCGGAAGTTGAGGTGGTCCGCGACGGCGACGAGGTACTCGAGCTGCCGGATGGAGGGGCGTTCCATGGTTCGGTGGGGGGCTCCTCGCCCCTCAGTCGGCGTCGACGTCCGCCGCCGGGGTGACGCCCTCGAGGGCGGCCTCGAGGCCCTTGAGCTTGAGAGCCGAGTAGCCCTGATCGTAGAACCACCGGACGATGCCGTTGGCGTCGAGGAGCAGGACCCGGGCGTTCCGGGGGCGCTCCGTCCCGGTGAACTGTCCGATGGCCTCCGCCGCGCCCCCGTAGGTGGTGGTGACCGCGCCCCACTCGTCCTTGGGGATCCCGCGCTGCATGCCGGAGTCGATGAAGCCCTTGGCGAGGCTCGCGGCGGCGCCCCGGGCGGCGGGGACCTCCCGGAGGGCGACCTCCAGATCCGCGTCAATGGCCCCGTAGAGCCAGCGGTCGATGTCGAACTGGGAGCCCTGTACGTAGCCGACGAGCAGGAGCACCGGGGCGCCGGCGAAGTCCTCGGGAATCCGGACCGTCTCGCCCGCCAGGGAGGTGGCCTCCACCGAGGGGAACGGCTCGCCGGAGGGGTCGCGGTTCTCGATGGTCGAGGAGCAGCCGCCGAGGGAGGCGGTGGCGCCGGCCAAGAGGGCGAGGGAGATCAGGACCAGGGAGAGCTTCTTCATGGGGGATGGGCCGCAGGTGAGGCGGCGCTGCGGGAGAGATGTAGCACATCCTGCGGGCCGCCAGCGGCAGGATCATCGCAGACGAGGAGAGCCCCCGGCGGAAGGATCCGCCGGGGGCTCTCGGTGGAGCGTGGGCGCCACGATCAGGGGCAGAAGTTGATCTCGATGCCGTCGCTGAGGTTGAAGCCGGCACCGACCGAGTCGCGATACCAAAGCTGCGCGTTGTAGGTGTCGCCGGGGCTGAGGATCAGGCCCCCGGGGAGGCTCTGGTTGTCGATCGTGAGGAAGCTCGTCCCGAAGATGTCGGCCTGGGCGATGCCCAGTCGGTAGACCGGGCTCCCGCTGACGCAGAGGAAGCCGTTGCCCAGGAAGACCTGGGTCTGCTGGTCCCCGAAGATGTAGATGCCGAAGCTGAGGGTCGGGCAGCTCGCGGTCAGGAGCGTCAGGTCGTTGGCCGCGAGGCTGGTGCTCCCGAGGATGGAGATGTTCGCGCCGTTGATGCTGACCGAGTTCGGGTTGGCGAAGCAGTAGTTGGACACGCCCCCGCAGGTGTTGTCGGACACCTCGAAGTCGTCGATGTACCAGTTCTGGCTGCCGCTATCCACGTCCGCGGTGATGCGGACCTGGGCCTCGTCGAAGTACGCGCCGGCGGGCACTGCGATCTGGTGGAAGTTGAAGTTGCTCTCATCGACACCGTCGGAGACGACGCGCTCGAGCAGGATCCAGTCGTTGTTCGCGTCGAGGATCTCGACGTCGATAGCGCCCCCGGCGGGGACCCCGCGGTGCTGTGAATAGAACGAGACCGAGGCGTTGTTCAGGCCAGCGAGCAGGAGCTTGTTGGAGATCAGCCGGTCGTCCTTGAGCGTGGAGTTGCTCAGCGCGTTCAGGCGGATCGAGAACGGAGCGGAGGGCTCGTTGACGGCTGCGTCCGTGATCTCCGTGCCCTGGAAGCTGATCCAGATGTCCCGGTTCAGCTGGGTCACAGGGAACTCGTCCACCACAGGCAGGGCCAGGGGCGGGGAGAGGTCCAGGAGGCACCCGCGGCTGATGGCGTAGTTGCGGATCCCGTTCGCGCTGGCGGTCCCGAAGCGCGAGACGTCGTTGTTACATCCCCCGAGGCCGGAGCACATGATCCGGCAGTCCCCGTTGCCGTCGCAGTGGTTCGAGTTGAAGTTGTGGCCCATCTCGTGGGCGGTGAGGCCCGTGCGGTTCACCAGGTTGTTGGTGAACCGGGACTCGGAGAGTCCGTAGCCGACGGTCTGGCTGCAGACCACCCCGAGGTAGGCGATGCCGATCGTGCCGCCGTTGACGTTACGGCCGGTGAAGAGGTGGGCGAGGTCTCGGCGGATGCCGGAGAAGTTCTGGTTCCAGTGGTTACGGAACTGGTCGAGGAGCTGGCCCGCGTCGCTGGTGGTGTACGGGTCGGCGGAGGTGCTCCGCACCACGATGCCCGTCAGCTGGATCGTCACGTCCGCGTCGCGCACGTAGATCGTGTCGACCCGGTTCATGATCCGCTCGATGTCATCGATCGTGGCCTGAACGCTGTTGCCGTTGCGCTGGAAGAACTCGAAGTCCGCGTCGAAGGCGACCTCGCAGAGCTGGAGGCCCGTGCCGAGGTTGCTGGTGGCGGGGCCCGTGATGGGGTCCTGGAAGCCGACCTGGTTGCCCACGCCGCACACGCCACCGGTGACCGGGAGGTCGCTGGAGCGCGCCACCGAGTAGGTCCCGGCGGGCAGGCCCGCAGCCGGCTGGATCTGCCACTCGCGGTCCGTGGCGTAGTCGGCCACGACCGCCGAGAGACCCTCGTGGTTGATGGTCGCGGTCACGATGGTGTCAGGCCACCCGGGGACCTCGCCGCGCCAGGTGTTCGGCCGCGGAGCTGGCATGGGGACCACGGATCCGTCGGGCCGGGAGACCAGCAGCTGGAAGTCTCCGGCGCGGAGCGAGTGGCGCTCGAGGACGAGGTCCGCGGGCAGGCCGTCGAGCTCGACCGAGATCACGACGGTGCCCTCGGGGTCGGTCGGAATGGTGAGCCGCTGGAGGCTGCCAATGGGGTCGACCGCTTGGGGAGCGGCGGCGAGAGCGAGGGTCGTGAGAATCGACAGCATTCGAGAAGATCAGGCCGGACGGATGGGAGCAGCGCGTCAGAGGTCGGCGCTGCTCGCGAGGGTGGCGGAGAATCGCCCCCAAAAAATACGTGGTCCTTGGGCCTCGTGGCGCCAAGGACTGCGGCGTCCCAGATGGACGCAGTCGGCGGAGCTGGGGTTCCCCGAGGCTCCCCCAAGCGCCGGAACCCCCTGTTTCGGGCGTAAGAGGCCCCCTCGCGGGCCATTCAGCGGCGGACCGCTCGCCGGGCGCCCCTCCGCAGGTGCGGGGCGATCTCACGGGATTCTCACGCGTAGACGGCGATCACGGTGCCCGGCCTCACGCGTGACGGCGGCATTCTGGTCGGCATGTGGATCCCGATTCTCACTCCCTTGGTGGTCCTCGCCGGCGCGTCGCAGCTGGACTCGGTCGGCCTCGCCTCCGGGGTGCCTTCGCAGGGGTCCGGCGGGCACCCGCAGGGGCGCGCCGCCGAGGCGCGGGTCGACGGGGGCTTCGAGGGCGCTCGCCTCGGTCCGTTCACCGAGCTGCGGTCATCGCTCGGGACCTGGAGGGTGACCCATGGAGTGGCGGCGATCCACGGCGAGCATGTCCGGTCCGGCGAGCGCAGCCTGCACCTGACCGGCGGCGAGCGTTGCGAGGTCGAGCTGGACTTCGAGGACCTGGGCGGTGCCGGCCGCGTGGGCTTCTGGGCGGAGCGCTGGACCCGCGTCGCTCCCTTCGAGTTCACCCTGGCGGTCCGCGTGGATGGGGAGTGGTCCGCGCTCCTCGACGCCTCGGACGAGGTGGTCATCGGAGGCTTCCGTACGGAGGTCTCCGCGGTCCTGCCCCGGGGGGCGGACGGGCTCCGGATCCGGTGCACGTCGCCGCCGGGCAAGGGGGTCCTGATCGACGACGTGGTGCTCGAGCCGGCGCGGCCCATGGTCATCGTGGGGTGTCGAGCGCGCCAGCCGGTCTTGCCCGTGCTGGTGGGCAACGCCCTGAACCCCATCCTCGCCGTGGAGGTGGAGACTCGAGGGCTCCTCGAGCCCCTCGAGCTCGAGGCGATCCGCTTCGACCTCGCCGGGACCTCCAGCCCGGATCAGCTCCAGCGCGTGGAGGTCTTCCAGGGCGGCTCCAGCCTCGACCTCCCCTACGATCAACCGGACCAGGTCTTCTCCGAGGGCGATCGGTTCGGGGAGTCGCGGCGGCCGGTCGAGGATCCCTCCCGTGTGTACACCGTGCGCGGCCGCCGGGCGCTCGCGCCGGGCCGCAACGTGTTCTGGATCTCGGTGGCGCCGTCGGCGGACGCGGACCTGGACGGCCGCGTGGACGCGAGGGTTCAGTCGGTCACGGTCGGGGGAGCCGAGGTCCAGGTGGAGGATCCCAGCCCGGACCCCGTCCAACGCCTCGGCCTCGCGCTCCGCACCGCTGGCTCCGGAGGCTCCCGGGCCTACAGGATCCCCGGCCTGGTCACGACGCCCAGGGGGACCTTGGTCGCGGTGTACGACATTCGCTGGAACGGCTGGGGTGACCTGCCCGGTCGCATCGACGTCGGCTGTTCTCGGAGCGAGGACGGGGGGCGGTCTTGGTCGCCGATGGAGGTGATCATGTCCCAGGGGCCCGGCGAGGGGTGGCGGGGAGACGGCGTGGGCGACCCCGCCGTGCTGGTGGACCGGGAACGCGGGCACGTTCACGTGCTGGCGGCTTGGAGTCACGGGGACCGTGCGTGGCGGGGGAGCGGGCCGGGGCTCGCGCCCGAGGAGACCGGCCAGCTCGTGCTCACCACGAGCACCGACGACGGTCGGAGCTTCGGGCCGCTCCGGAACCTCACCCGGATGGTCAAGGACCCCGCCTGGTCCTACCTGCTCCAGGGGCCCGGGCGCGGGATCACCATGGGCGATGGGCGCCTGGTCTTCCCAGCCCAGTACCAGCTGAGCCCCGGCGAGGGGCGCACGCCGCACTCGACGGTGCTCGTCAGCGCGGACGGCGGAGAGACCTGGAGCATCGGGGTTGGCGCGCGCGCCGACACGACGGAGTCGGCGGTGGTGGAGCTCGCCGATGGCGAGCTCATGCTGAACATGCGGGACAACCGCGGCGGCTCCCGCGCGGTGCACACCTCGGTCGACGGCGGCGCGACGTGGCTAGCCCACGGGAGCTCGCGGTCGGCCCTCACCGAGCCCGTCTGCATGGCGAGCCTGATCCACGTGGGGCGGGAGCTCACCGGGGAGGCCGACGGCCGGCTGCTCTTCTCCAACCCTGCGGTCGCCGCGGGGCCCCGGCGCCGGATGACGATCCGCGCCTCCGACGACGGGGGAGAGTCGTGGCCGGAGAACCGCTGGCTGCTCCTCGACGAGGGGAGGTCGGCGGGCTACTCCTGCCTGACGATGATCGACGGGTCCACCGTGGGGATCCTCTACGAGGGCAGCCGGGCGCACATGACGTTCCAGCGGGTACCCCTTTCCGAGCTGTTTCCCGGGGCCGCGGACGATGGGTCGAGGGGCGGGCGCTGAGGGGGCTCGGAGAACCTCCGGGGATTCGGCTCCCGCAGCGAGACTGGTCCAGCGGAGCAGGGCCGTCCGACGCATAATGTCGGGGCGCCGAACGGCGCACCGATCCGACCCATCATGAGCCGACACGACGCTGCCTCCGTACCCGACCGTCTGCGCGAAGCAGGCGGACTGCTCGAGGGCGTGGCCCGCGACATCGCGAGGGAGACGGGCGTCCCCGAGGCGCACGTCTGGGGGATCGGGAGCTTCTATCACATGCTCTCGCGCTCCGAGGCGAAGGTGCGCGTCTGCACCGGGCTGAGCTGCCTGCTCGGCGGCGCCCAGGACGTGCTCGACGCTGCGAAGGCCCAGGGCCTTCCGGTGGAGGAGGCCTCCTGCCTCGCCGGCTGTGATGTCCCGCCTGCCGTGCTACGCGATCGGCGGACGATGCCGCACGTGACCGTTGATGACGTCAAGGCCGCCGGCAGTGACTGGTCCAAGCTCGACAGCGCCGCGGCCCCCGGTGAGACCGAGTGGACCGGAGCGGTCGGACCGGAGGGAGCCGCGGACGGGGAGCTCGCCATCGACCTCTGCAAGCCCGCCGCGCCCCTGGGCGCGGCCTTCAAGGCGGCGTCGGAGCTCGGCCCGGAGGGCGTCATCGACCTCCTCGAGGCCGCGGGTCTCCAGGGACGAGGTGGCGCTGGGTTCCCCGCGCACATCAAGTGGCGCGGCGTCGCTGGCCAGGCCGAGCAGGAGCGCTTTGTCGTCCTGAACGCGGACGAGGGAGAGCCGGGCACGTTCAAGGATCGCGAGTGCATGCTGCGGCGCCCCGACCTCGTGCTCGAGGGGCTCGCCATCGCGGCGCACGCCATCGGCGCGAAGGACTGCTACCTGTACCTGCGTGGCGAGTTCGAGGTGCCCCTCGGGATCATCAGGCGGATGATCGACGAGGCTCACGCCTCGGGGATCTACGGCGACATTCACTTCCACACCCACGAGGGCAACGGCGCCTACATCTGCGGGGAGGAGACGGCCCTGCTCGAGGCGCTCGAGGGCAAGCGCGGCATGCCTCGGATCAAGCCGCCCTTCCCGGTGGAGGTCGGGCTGTGGGGCAAGCCCACGCTGATCCACAACGTGGAGACCATCGCCTGCGTCCCGGGGATCGTCGAGCGCGGCGGTGAGTGGTTCCGCGGGCTCGGTCGAACCGAGGCCGGGACCAAGCTCTACTGCGTGAGCGGTCACGTGGGCCAGCCCGGAACCTACGAGCTCCCGCTCGGCGTCTCGCTGGACGAGCTCGTGGAGGCGGCCGGCGGCTACGTCGGCGAGCTGAAGGCCTTCAGCCCCGGCGGGGCCAGCTCGGGGTTCCTGCCCGCGGAGCGGCGGGGCGACCCCCTGGACTTCGCCCACCTCGGCGGCCTCGGCTCCATGCTCGGCTCCGCCGGCGTGGTGGTCCTGAACGACACCGTGGATATGCGCTGGGCGGCCGCCCAGCAGCTGCGGTTCTTCGAGGCGGAGAGCTGCGGCCAGTGCGCACCTTGCCGGATCGGGACGCGCTACCTGCGCGAGTCCGTGGAGCGGCAGGCGCGCGGCGACGACGTGGACGGCCCCCTGGCCAACGCCGCCGACGCGGCCTGGCAGATGAACGAGGGCTCGATCTGCGGACTGGGTCAGGCGGCGCCGCTGCCGCTGACGAGTGCGCTCAAGTACTTCCCCGAGGCGTTCGAAGAGGAGACCTCCAAGGAGGGCTGAGAGATGATCGAGCGAGGCGAACCGGACCAGCCCAAGCGGCCGGCCAGGTCCATCCAGGTGGACGGACGGCAGATGCCCTTCCAGGCGGGCGAGACGATCCTCGAGGTCGCCCAGCGCGCGGGGGCGGAGATCCCGACCCTGTGCCATGACCCGCGCCTGGAGCCGGCGGGCGCCTGCCGGACCTGCCTGGTGGAGGTCGAGGGGCAGCGCCGACTGCTCCCTGCGTGCAAGACCCCCGCCCAGGACGGCGCGGAGGTGCGCACGGAGACGGAGCGGATCGATCGCCACCGCAAGACCCTCTTCGCCCTCTACCTCACGGACCACCCCCAGGACATCGAGGTCGCAGAGCGTGGCGCGCCTAACGAGCTGCTGGAGATGGCGGCGCGCTACGAGGCGCCGCGGGACTGGGGCTTCATGGAGTCCCTGCGGGACAACCGCGACGGGGACCGCAACCCCTACATCCACTTCAACGCCGACACCTGCATCTCCTGCGCGCGCTGCACGCGCTACTGCGAGGAGGTCGAGGGCGTCAGCGCCATCACCCTCGCGGGCCGCGGCGCCGAAACCACCATCGCGACGGTGGACGGGCTGTCCTTGATGGACACCACCTGCGAGATGTGCGGCGGGTGCGTCGACGTGTGCCCCACGGGCGCCATGGGGGAGAAGATGCCCCTGACGCGCGAGGCGAAGCCGGAGCGTGAGCTGACCAAGGTCCGCAGCACCTGCAACTTCTGCGGCGTCGGGTGCCAGCTCGATCTCAACGTGGACCCCGACGCCAACGACGGCCGCGGTCAGGTGGTGAAGGTCACCAGCCCGCCCGCGGGCACGACCACGAACGACGGCAACCTGTGCGTGAAGGGCCGCTTCGCCTACGACTTCATCCACCACGAGGAGCGCATCACGAGCCCGCTGGTCCGCAACGACGCGGGCGAGCTCGTGCCGACCAGCTGGGAGAACGCGCTCTCGGTGGCGGCCGCGGGCCTCCAAGGCGTCAGTGAACGGCACGGGCCCAACGGGCTCGGCTTCGTCAGCTCGTCGCGCTGCACGATGGAGGAGAACTACCTCGTGCAGAAGCTATCCCGGGCGGTGTTCAAGACGAACAACATCCATCAGTGTGCAGCGACATGACACGCTCCGACGGTGGCCGGTCTGGTCACCACCTTCGGAGCGGGCGCGATGACGAACTCGATCGGGGAGATCCGTAACGCGGACTTCCTGTTCGTGATCGGGAGCAACACGAGCGAGGCGCACCCGATCATCGCCATGGAGATGAAGCGGGCCGTGCGGCGCGGCGCGACCATGGTGGTCGCGGACCCGCGCAAGATCTGGATGTCGACCATCGCGGAGAAGCACCTCCAGCTGAAGCCGGGCTGCGACGTCTGGCTGCTGAACGCCATGGCCCACGTGATCTGCGAGGAGGGCCTCGTGGACGAGACCTTCGTGGCGGAGAACACCGAGGGCTTCGAGGCGGTGCGGGAGACCGTGAAGCGCTACTCGCCCGAGGCGGCGGAGGAGCACACGGGGATCTCCGCCGAGGACATCCGCTGGGTCGCGCGTAAGTACGCGACCACGGAGAAGGCCGGGATCTACTACACCCTCGGGATCACCGAGCACACGCACGGCACGGACAACGTCTACGCCCTCGCGAACCTCGTGCTGATGACCGGGCACCTGGGCAAGCCCTCTTCAGGGATGAACCCGCTGCGCGGACAGAACAACGTCCAGGGCGCCAACGACGCCGGCGCGACCCCGATCTTCCTCCCGGGCTACCAGCGGGTCGACGACCCCGAGGTCCACGCCAGGTACGAGGAAGCGTGGGGGACGACGTTCCCCTCCGAGCCGGGGCTGAACCTGAACGTGATGATGAAGGAGGTGGGCAAGAGCATCAAAGGCCTCTTCGTCATGGGGGAGGACGTGGTCCTCTCCGAGCCGAACTGCATGGAGCTCGAGAAGGGCATGAACGCCGCCGAGTTCGTCGTGGTGCAGGACGCCTTCCTCAACGAGACCTGCCGCTTCGCGGACGTGGTCTTCCCCGCGTCGGTCTTCGCCGAGAAGGAGGGCGTCTTCACCAACTCCGAGCGGCGCGTTCAGCGCGTGCGCAAGGCCGTCGAGCCGCCGGGCGAGGCGCGCGAGGACTGGCGAATCCTGATCGCGCTCGCCAACGCGAGCGGCGCGGACTGGTCGTTCGACACGGCCGCCGACGTCTACGACGAGCTCGTGCGTGACGCGGACAAGTTCTCCGGGATCAGCCACGCGCGGCTCGATGCCACGGTTGAGCTCCCCAAGACGGGCCTCCAGTGGCCCTGCCCGACCCCAGATCACCCGGGGACGACCTTCCTCCACGAGGAGGGGATCCTGCGGGGCAAGGGGCTCTTCCAGGCGGTGGACTATCGCCCGCCGGCGGAGCTCCCTGACGAGACCTACGGCCTGCTCCTCTCGACCGGGCGGACGCTGTACCACTACAACTGTGCGACCCAGACCCGACGCGAGTCGGGGCTCGACGCGAAGCAGTCCGAGGCCTGGGTTGAGATTCACCCCCGCGACGCGAAGAAGCGCGGCATCGAGGACCGAGACCTCGTCGAGATCTCGACCCGGCGCGGCTCGGTGCGGGTCAGGGCGCTCTACTCACGCCAGGTCCAGCCGCGCTGCATCTGGATGCCCCTGCACTTCTTCGAGGCGCGAGCCAACGTGATCACCAACGACGCGGGGGACCCCGTGACGGACACCGCGGAGTACAAGGTCTGCGCCGCGGAGGTCCGCAAGGTCGAGGAAGGGGAGGCCCGCGACGGTCTGTTCCCCGGGACGTTCTACGGCGTCGACGCGCCCGCCTGATCGGGCGCGAGGGTTGGCGCGGCGGCCGGGTCAGTCCGCTGGCGCGTCCGTCTTCGCGAACGCCATGACCGCCCGCAGGATCGAGCGGCAGGAGACCTGCCCGACGAACTTGCCCTCCTTGACGATGGGGAAGCGGCGTCGGTGGCCGTCGATGAGCTTCTGGGCCACGTCCACGACGCTCATGCCGACCTCCACCGACTCCACCTCGGTGGTCATGATGTCGGCCACGGTGCCCCCAGCCTCGCCGTGGTAGGTGCCGCTGAGCACCGCCTGGAGGCAATCCATCTCGGAGATGACCCCCACCACGTTGCCGTCGTCGTCGAGGACCGTAGCGCCGGAGATGCTGCGCTCGGTGAGCGCTCGGATAGCCTCGAAGATGTGGGTCTCCGGACTCAGGGTCACCGGTGATCGGGTCATGTGATCCTCGGCTTCGACAGAACGCAGCATGGCGGACTCCTCGCTGTTTGAGTTGTAGGTGAGCTTCGCCGCTCGGCGATGGCGAACACTTGATGCTAGGTTCGCGCACCGCATCAAAGCAAGGCGACCGCCCAGTACGGGGCTGTGAGGCCGATTTCGGCCCCGGGTGGGACGCGTCCCCGTCGCTCTACTCGGCGGACGTGCCGTCTCCGGGGGTGGGCAGCACGCGCAGCTCGAACACGTCGGGCCTGGCGTAGTGGCCGGAGACGTCGAGGTCGAAGCGGCCTCGGATCACGGCGCCGGGGTCGACCTCTGCGACGAGCACGGCGTCCTCCTCGAAGACCGGGCCGGCGAGCACCTCTCCGAACGGATCGACGATGACGCTGCCGCCTCGGATCAGGACCTCATCTGGCGCGATCTCGTCGCCGCCGAGGTCGGCGTGGAGGTCGCGCCCACGCATGTGCTGGCAGGCCGCGAGGACATGGCAGCGCCCCTCCACGGCCACGTGCCGCATGGTGGCCTGCCACACGTCACGGTCGTCCACCGTCGGTGCGCAGTAGACCTCGGTGCCCCGCTCGAAGAGGGCGGCGCGCAGGAGGGGCATGTAGTTCTCCCAGCAGATCGCCGCGCCGATCTTGCCGCGGGGTGAGTCCACGACCGTCAGGGTGGAGGCGTCGCCGCGGCCCCATACGCAGCGTTCCAGGGCCGTGGGGACGAGCTTGCGGTGCTTGCCACGCAGCTCGCCGCCGGGTCCGACGAAGAGCACCGTGCAGTAGAGGGTTCCTCCGTCCCGCTCCACGACCCCGATGACCAGCTCCACCCCGTGCCGCGCGGCGATCCCGCCGAGGCGGTCCACCGCTGGCCCCGGGACCTCCACCGCCCCCGCGTGATAGCGCTCGAAGGCGGCGCGCCCGGCCTCACTTCGGGTGCCGAGCCGGACGCCGAAGTCGACGCCCTTTGGGTACCCCCCGACGAAGGCCTCGGGGAAGACGACGAGGGAGGCTCCCTCCGAGGCGGCGCGGCCGGTGAGCTCGTCCACGCGTTCGAGGGTGCCCTCGAGGTCGAGGGCTGCCGGGGCCGCCTGGACGACCGCGGCCCGGTAGGGAGCGTTGGGCATGGTGGGAGCTGTGGGGTCGGTCAGGCGAGGGCCTCGTGACCGCGGGCGGCCACCTCGACCCGTTCGATGAGCCTGCCGTCCTCGACCAGGAGGGCGTGGGTGGCGAGGTTGACGGTGGGGCAGACGTGGCCCGGGATGAGCCGCAGCAAGGCGCCGCGCTCGGGCCGCTCTCCGCCCTCGGCCATCAGGACGGTGTGCTCCTCGCTCTGGCCGATGGCCTTGAGGTGCCCGTGGTCCACGACCTCGGCGATCCGATCAGGGCCCGTGCCTTCGATGGACTTTGAACCCGCGTCGCAGGTCACGCGGTCCGTGCCGGGGAGGCTCGCGACCCGCGTCAGGACGGTGGCCGCGAACTCCGCCTCGAGGTCGGGGAGCTGCTCCACGGATCGCAGGTCGTGGTAGACCACCGTACCGGGGGAGACCCGATGGACGGACCCGGGCAGGGTGGCGAGGCCCACGTGCTTGAGGGCGGCGGGGAACGCCGGGGTGCCCGCGGTGATGACCTCGGAGGGCGCGAGCCCCGAGTCGCGGAGGGATCCGGCCAGCGAGACCAGCTCGTCGTAGGAGGAGTGGATCAGGCGAGCGCGCTCGTCGAGGTCGGCCTCGTGCCGGTGCCCGTCGTAGGCGTGGAGGCCCCGGAAGCGTTCGCCCGCGGCCCTTGCGATGGCGCGGATCTCGTCGCCGTTGCCGATCCCGATCCCTGTGCGACCCATCCCGAGGTCCACGTCGATGAAGACACCCAGGTCCGGCGGGAGCTCCGCCACCTGGTCCACGGACTCCACCAGGGTCGAGAATGAGACACCAGGCCAGCGGGCGGCCAGCTCGGCGAGCCGGTCCAGGCCGCGGCCGTACAGGTGGTGAGCGAGGAGGATGTCGCCGGAGGGGGTGGACTCAGCCTCCAGCACCCCGGCAAGCACGTCGGCCTCCCGGGCGGTGGCGCACTTGAACCGCCGGATGCCCGCCCTCGCGTAGAGCGCGAGCACCTCGGGGATCTTCGCGGTCTTCACGTGGGGTCGCCAGCGCGCGGGCCCCGCCGTGAGCCGCAGGACCGCCTCGATGTTTCGCCTCGCGGCCCCGAGGTCGACCAGGAGCGCGGGCGTGAGGATGCGGCCTTCGAGGCCGGGCTCCAGCGGAGCGGGGAGGGGGGCAGCCATGGACGTCAGGCGGCGATCGAGGCCGTCGCTGTCATATCTCCCCCATGGATACACTCGCCGCACTGGAGGGGATAGGGTTACGGCGAACGAATGCTGGACCATCGCACGAACCAGTTTCTTCTCCTCGCCGGGTTTGGCGGCCTCCTCGCGGCCTGCGGTGGCGGGGGTGGAGATGGTGGAGGGCCGTCCCCCGCGACGGTCTTCGCGGGGGAGGACGTGTCCACGTTGTCCCGGTCGAGGGTCAGCCTCGAGGCCTCGGTCGTGGAGGGGGACGGCGTGGCGTCCTTCCAGTGGACCCAGGTCACCGGCGCCCCAGTGCAGCTCGAGGCCGTCCCGGGCGGGCCGGACGGAGCCATCAGCTTCCTGGCCCCGGACATCGGCGGTGACCTCGAGTTCGTGGCCAGCGGCCTCTCCGCCGGGGGAGCGACCCTCGGGTCCGACTCGGTGATGGTCACGGTCGACGCGCCGCGGCTCCAGCTCGGGCCGACCGTGCTTTCCACGATCGACCTCGGGGGCAGCGGCCGTGCGCTCCGATCGGCCTACCACTCCGCGACCGCGCGGGTGTTCATCATCGACCCCGTCCTCGAGGAGGTCGCGGTCTTCGATCTGACCGATCCCACCAAGCCGATCCCGGTCGGGAGCATCAGCGCTCCTCCTGCGTCGCTCGGATACCTCCCCGGGCCGCCCCTCGACGTGGACTGCGGGGCCTCGGGGTCGGTGGTGGTCACCTGGAGTGGCGAGACCATCGAGTACCCCGGGCGGGTTCAGTTCATCGACCCCCTGACCCTCACGCCGCAGCTGGCCATTTCGTCCGTGGGGTCCAACCCCGTGGCGATCGACGTGACGGCCGACGGCCTGGTGGTCGCCGTGGCCTGCGCGGGTGACCCCCCCTTCGTCGGGGGAGGCGAGGGTCTTGGTTACGTGACGATCTTCCGGGTCCCCCCCGGCGGACCGTCGTTGCTGAACCAGTCGACGGACGTCGCCCCGATCCCCTTCACGGCCTTCGACGGGGATGAAGCGGTCCTCGAGGCGGCGGGCGTGCGCTGGTTCAACGGCGGCTCCCCCCTCGCCTCCCTGGAGCTCACCCCCCGCGCTGTCGCCCTCAGCGCTGACGGGACCCGCGCGTGGGTCGCCTGCCCTGAGAACGACGCCCTCGTGATCGTGGACACCGTCGAGGAGCTTGCAACCCAGTGCTTGCCCCTCGCCGACCGTGGGTGGGGGACCTTCCAGGCCGGCGCCTTCGCCAGCGGCCAGCGTATCCAGTGGAGCGCACCGCCCGCCCAGCTCACGACGACCGCCGGGGACCCCGTGGAGGTGGGCGGCTTCACCGGGATCGTCGCGGCCGTGGACGCGGGGGGCGGCCGGGTTCGAGCCACGGTGATCGACGGAGCGGGGCCGGTCCTTGCTCCCGTGGATCTGGACGGCGACCTCTCCCTGGAGCTTCCCATGGTGGCGCCCGACCAGCAGCTCCAGGTGCGGGTCGTGGAGGTCGATCCCCAGACCGGCGGGGTCTCCCTGATCTCCGAGCTCCCGCTCTCTGACGGGGCCGGGGCCCCGGTGGTGGGCCGGCCGAGCCTCTTCGCCTCCTCCACGGGGCTCGCCTTCCAGGACGAGCCCACGGTGGACACGAGCGGGAACCCGGTCGGCGCGTCGGCGCTCGGCGCGCGGTTCTGCGGTGCGGCCGCCGTGGCCTCCGGGGGCTTCTGGCTCGCGGACGCGCGGCGTTGCGGGCTCTGGGAGTTCGACGCGACCGGGGCGCTGGTCCGGCGCGTGGTCCCGGCCGGGACCCCCGGGTCCCTCGGGAGCCCGACCCTTCCCGCGGCGTATGCCACGCGCCGATCCAACCTCGACTTCGGCCTCGGCCGCCGCTTCGGGGGCTTCGGCGCCCTGGCCCATGATGGGGTCTCGGGGCTCCTCACCGCGGCCACGCGGCTGCCTCTGGACAACCCCGACACCGCGGCGGATACGACCTCCGCCGCGTCGGCCGTGATCCGGCTGCTGCAGGTCGATGCTGCCACGGGCAACACCGTGGGCGAGTATGCCCTCGTGCTCGACGCCGCCGACCACGCGGTCGAAGGGCTCTGCGTCTCCGACGGCCCGGCCTTCGGTGGGCTCGCGCTCCTCGAGGTCGCCGCCGACCCCGAGGGGTTCCGCGGCGTCTACTCCCTCGACCTGTCCGCGGCGACGAACCTTCAGAGCCTGTCTCCTGCGGACTATGCGACGGTGTCCGCGCAGCTCGAGTCCACCCCGCCGGACCAGCTCGGGGGGCTGCAGGTCCCGGTGCTCCCGGTGAGCAAGGTGCTGCGCGCGGACCTCTCGGAGGCGGGGTTGGGCGGCAGCGGCCGCGCCAGCGGGCTCGCCGCTCTGGGGGACCGCCTCATCGTGACCTTCGACAACGGCGCGGGGCTCGAGCAGGCGGCAGCCGCCCCGGGCAGCGGCGTGCTCTCGGGCGTCGGCGGGCCCGCCACGGCCTTCGCGGTCGTGGAGCTGGAGCCGCAGGGACTCGACGCCTCGAGCGTCGCGGGCCCCTTCGATCCCAAGCCGCTCCCGGTCCACGGCCTCGTTCAGCCGCTGGACCTCCTGACCTTCGAGGATCGTGGGGAGACCCGGGTGGCCCTCGCCAACGGCGGCGTGGCCAGAGTCCTGCCCCCTGGGTCGGGGTCCGGGTTCGACGAGCGCGTGCGCGTCGGGGACCTGAACCTGGACACGATGACCTTCCCCACGGCCCTGGAGCTCCAGCAGGCCGCCGATGCCGGTGACCTCATGGTCTCGAGCGTTGGTTCGGACCCGGACGGCGACGGCCTCGTCAACCTGCTCCTCGCCTTCGGGTCGCGGTCGATTGGCATCCGGGACGCGGACGGCGCGCAGCTCTGGGAGACGGGGCAGCGCCTCGTGGGCCGGGCCGCCGAACTCGACCCCTCGGCCCAGCGCGCCGGGGCGACCATGAGCGCCGTGCGGCCGGTGTCCATCGCGCTGGGCGAGACCGGCGGCGTGCCGTTCCTCGCGGCGGCCCTCGAGGGTCCGGGCGCCGTCGCCGCGTTCGACATGTCGAACCCCTCGGCCCCGGTCTTCGCCGGATGGCTCACGGGCGCGCGGTCGGTGGAGCAGGTGGTCGCCTCGGGCGACCTGGTGATCGTCACCGACCCGTCCGCTGGCCAGGTGATGGTCCTCGGCGTATCGCGCCCCTGAGGTACTCGCCGGGCACCGGTCCATTCACCGGGGTCCACGCGCCCCGCCCGTCCGCGCGCGCCTCTGATCTCCCGGCCCCAGTGCCACCACGCGGAGGTGGACGGCGGGTGGCCGCCCTGCTCCAATCGGTCCATGACCTCGCTGGCCGAGATCCTGCAGACACCGCAGGGGGAGCGAGTGCTCCGGCTCCACGGGGTCCTCGCCCTCGACGACGCGTCCCGCCTGAGGGCCGAGTTGACGGCGGCGCTGGACGAGGGGCCGGTGGGCCTGCTCGACCTCGGCGGGGTGGAGCGCATGGAGGGGGCGGCCGCGTCGGTGCTGGCGGATGCGCTCTGCGCGTCGGGGGATCCACCGCGGGTGGAGGGCGCGGCTGAGGACGTGGCGTCCATCGTCGCCCTGTACTGGCGCGACGGCGCACCGGAGCGCCAGGAGCCCCGACGTCGCCACGGGTTCATCGCGGAGGTGGGGGAGACCACGCTCGAGCTGATCGCGAGGCTGCGGGACATGCTGTCCTTCGTCGGGCAGCTCTCGGGGGCGCTCGTCGCGGGGCTGCGGCGACCCAGCTCGATCGAGTGGGGCGCGGTGGGGCGCCAGGTGGAGCGGCACGGCGCGGACGGCCTGCCCATCGTGTGCGTGATCGGATCCTTGATGGGGCTGATCACCGCGTTCCAGGCTGCGATTCAGCTCCAGAAGTTCGGGGCCGACGCCTTCGTGGCGGACCTCGTCAGCCTCTCCCTGACCCGCGAGCTCGCGCCGCTGATGACAGCCATCGTCGTCGCCGGTCGCTCGGGCGCTGCCATCGCCGCCGAGATCGGGACCATGAAGGTGTCCGAGGAGGTGGACGCCCTCCGGACCCTCGGCATCTGTCCGCACCGGTTCCTGGTGTTCCCGCGCATCTTCGCGCTGCTCCTCGTGCTCCCGCTCCTGACCCTCGCCGGGGACCTGGTGGGGATCTTCAGCGGCGCGCTGGTGGCGACCTCGACCTTGGAGATCGGCCTGCGCAAGTTCCTCATGTCGACGCAGGAGGCGCTGGTCCCCGCGGACATCCTCGGCGGCCTGCTCAAGGCGTCGGTGTTCGGCGTGTTCATCGCGGGCATCGCCTGCGAGCGCGGCCTGGCGGCGCGCGGCGGCGCGGAGGGCGTCGGGCGATCCACCACGTCAGCGGTGGTCTCCATGCTCTTCTGGCTGGTCCTCCTCGACGCGCTCTTCGCCGTGTTCTTCAACATCTGGGGGATCTACTGATGGCCTTGATCGAGGCGAGAGACCTGACCATCGGCTATACGAAGCCGCTGATGGAGCACCTCGACTTCAACGTCGAGCGGGGCGACGTGTTCCTCGTGCTCGGCGGCTCCGGGACCGGCAAGTCCACGATGTTGCGGACCATGATCGGGCTCCAGCCGCCGCTCGGCGGCTCCATCGAGCTGGAGGGCGTCGGGGACCCCGCGCTGCTCGATGGCAAGCGGCCCTGCTTCGGCGTCAGCTTCCAGGCCGGCGCCCTGTTCGGCTCCATGACGATCGCCCAGAACGTGGCCCTGCCCCTGGAGCAGTGGACCGATCTGGACGGGGCGACCATCGACGGCATCGTCGCCGGAAAGCTCCGCCTGGTCGGCCTGGAGCAGGCGGCCAATCGCCTACCCTCTGAGCTCTCGGGCGGGATGCTCAAGCGGGCGGGGATTGCTCGCGCGCTGGCCCTCGAGAACGACCTCCTCTTCTTGGACGAGCCGTCGGCGGGCCTGGACCCGGTGACCGCCTCCGAGCTCGATGACCTCCTCCTGACCCTGAACCAAGCCCTCGGCCTGACCCTCGTCGTCGTGACCCACGAACTCGAGAGCATCTATCGCATCGGTACTCGTTGCATCCTCCTGGACCGGGACACGCGCGGCATCATCGCCGAGGGCGACCCGCGGGTGCTCCGGGACGAGAGCACGGACCCCAGGGTGCGGGCCTTCTTCCACCGTGAGTCCGTGCCTGGCGAGGTGACCGCGTGAGCGTCAATCGATCCAACGAGTGGAAGGTAGGAGCGTTCGTGGTCGGCGGCGTGGTGGCCGCCGTGGCGACGCTCTTCTGGCTGGGCGCCAACCGATTCAACTCCGAGACCATCGAGCGGGTGACCTTCCTGGATGAGTCGGTCCAGGGGCTCGAGGTCGGCGCGCCGGTGAAGGTGCGCGGGGTGACCATCGGCAAGGTCACCGACATCCGCCTCGCCCAGGACCGCCGCCTCGTGGAGGTTCACGCCAGCCTCCGGGTGGAGGCCATGCGGTCCCTCAACGTGCTGGACAGCGACCAGCAGGCCAGCGACGAGCTCCCTGAGGTACCCATGGACCTGCGCTTCACCATGGCGTCCCAGGGCATCACCGGCATCAAGTTCCTCGAGGCGGACTTCTTCCCCGAGTCGTCGCCCATGATCGAGGTGCCCTTCGATCCGCCGCCGGGCTTCGTCCCCGCCACCCCGTCCACCCTGAAGGGACTCGAGGACGCCCTCCGCGGGCTGGCCGAGGACGTCCCGAAGGCGCTCGCGGACTTCCGTCGCCTCACGACGACGATGGATCGCAAGCTCAACGAGATGGACGTGGAGCGCCTGTCCACCTCGATCTCCTCGGCGGCGGAGGGCCTCAGCGTGACCCTGGACCGCGCGGACCCCACGAAGCTCATGGGCGAGACCGAGGCCCTGGTCCAGGAGCTCCGGGCGTTCGTCGGGGACCTGGACGGAGCCCTCACGAGGTTCACCGGGGCGGAGGGGGTCGTCGAGCAGAGCGCGAGCGAGTTCCAGGCGCTGCTCGTGGAGGTCCGGGCCCTGGTGGCGTCGGCCGGCGAGGCGCTGCGCTCCACCGAGGGAGTCCTGCGTGACGCGGACCTCGCGGGGACCACGGCGTCGCTCCGCGGGGCGGCGGACTCCACCAGCGCGTTGGCGCGGAGCTACGAGCCCACGGGTGCCGAGCTCACCGCGACCCTCGTGGAGGTGCGTCGCGCCCTGAAGAAGATCGAGGAGCTCGCAGGCCTGATCGACCGAGACCCAGGCGTCCTGCTCCGGGGCCGCTCAGGCGGCGCTGTGCGCTGAGCCCAAACGACAACGAACATGAAGCTCTCACACTGGACCCTCGCGCCGCTCGGGCTCCTCGCCCTCGCCTGCGTTGACCTCAAGCCCGCCCCGGCTCCGCCGATCCACTGGCTCGACCTCAATCCCCCGGCGGAGGCGATGGCGCCGGCTGCGGGGGACGCCGGATCCGCCACGCGGGACAGTGTGAGCCTCGGCCGCGTGGCGGCTTCCGAGGCCGTGACGGAGCGGCTGATGAGGCGCACCGCAGCCCACGAGGTCCGCTACGACGACTACTCGCGGTGGGCCGAGGACCCCGCTCAGGTCACCCGGAGGGCGCTCGAGGAGGCCCTCTACAGGCAGCGCTCCCTGGCGCGGGCCTCCACCCTCAGGCTCCAGGTGGAGCTCGTGCAGCTCGAGATCGCGGGCGGAGCGGATTCGACCGCCGCCGTGACGCTGATCGCCCTCGCCGAGGACAGCAGCGGGGTCCTCGTGGACCGCCGCTTCGAGGGGCGCGCGGTGGTCTCGAAGCCTGGCGCTGCGGGGGAGGCAGAGGCCGCAGCCGCGGCGCTGGCCGCCGCGGTCAACGGGGTCGTCGAGGCGGTCATCCGTCACTGAGCTGGAACCATGGCGAAGCTCTACTTCAACTACTCCACGATGAACGCGGGCAAGTCGACCGTGCTCCTGCAGGCCGACTACAACTACCGCGAGCGCGGCATGGGGACGCTGGTCATGACCGCCGCCCTCGATGACCGCGACGGCGACGGGCGCGTCTCCAGCCGGATCGGGATCGACACCGAGGCGCGGACGTATCGCCCGGGAGAGGACCTCTTCGAGGTGATCGGGACGGAGATCGAGGCCCGCCTTGGAAGCGACCCGATCGCCTGCGTCCTCATCGACGAGGCGCAGTTCCTGACGCCTGAGCAGGTCTGGCAGCTGGCTCGCGCCGCGGATGACCTCGGCGTCCCGATCATGACCTACGGCCTCCGGGTGGACTTCCGGGGGGAGCCCTTCCCCGGCTCCGCGGCGCTCCTCGCGCTGGCGGACTCCATGCGCGAGATCCGCACGATCTGCCACTGCGGCCGCAAGGCCACGATGGTCATCCGGAAGGACGGCGCGGGGAACGTGATGACCACGGGAGAGCAGGTCCAGATCGGGGGCAACGAGACGTACCTGTCCCTTTGCCGCCGACACTGGCGAGAGGCCTTCGAGGGCCGCTCCAACGCGAGCGAGCGGTGAGCGTCGCCGCCGGGGGGGCGGCACGAAAGAGCCCGCGCCCGCGGGGCGCCCTGGGGCGACCGCGGACGCGGGCGGCGAGCAGCATGGCTCTCTGGCGTTCGCCTACTGGAAGAGGATCTCGATGGCCTCGGTGAAGTTGGAGCTCGGGAAGCCGAGCAGCTGATCCCGGTACCAGGACTGGAAGTTCCAGGTCTCCCCCGCGGTCACCCCGACGAAGCCCGTGGGCTGGGGGACGGCGGTCAGGTCGAGCTGGAGCGAGTAGGTCCCCGCAGGCCCGGAGCTGAGCACCGTGCTGATGTATCGGCCGATGCTCCCACCGAGGCACAGGTTGCCCTGGCTCCCGCCGGCGTTGGCGACGAAGCCCTGGGTCTGGGAGGTCAGGAAGTAGCCCACCGTGTTGGGGGGCAGGGACTCGATGGTGAGCGTGACGTCGTTGTCCGCGATCAGCTCGCTGCCCTCGGCCGAGATGGTGGCCGGGTTTCCCGTGGAGTTCAGGGCGGCGGGATCACAGTAGACAGTGCCAACCGCACCGCAGTCGATGGCGCGGACCATGAGCGCGTCGAGGCCAGCCTCGACGATGCTCTGCGGGTTGTCGTCGTTGGCGGTGAAGCGGAGCCGGACCTGGGGCCCGGGAGTCACGCCCGCGGCGACGAAGTCGGCCTGGGTCAGGGTCGCCGTGCGCCAGTCGGAGCCGCCGTCGGTGTCGTGCCGCGTCACCTCGGCGAACGGGCCGCCGGCGGAGCTCGCCTCGACGAGCAGCTGGTCGACGCCATTGGCGTTGGTGAGGCGCAGGTAGTACGCGTAGCTGAGGGTCGAACCAGGGACGCTCAGGTCGATCGCTGGAGAGACCAGCTGGACGGCGCCGTTGTCGACGTCGGTGTTACCCGCCTGGTTCTGGGTCAGGTAGCAGCTTCCCGAGCCGTCGTAGTCGGACGCCGGGTCGTAGGACCAGTTGGGGTCGTTCACCGGCACGCCGCGCTCCCAGTCGCCTGAGCTGGCGCCGAGGTTGGCCTCGGTCCAGCCCTGGTTGGTCTCGAAGTCGTCGGCGAAGAGCACCGTCTCGATGCCGCCGACCGCGGTGTAGAACTCGTTCGGAGCGCCAGAGGGGGCAGCGGTGGCGCCGATGCCAGCGATGTCGATGTCGAACCAGTACTCGACCGTCAGGCCGCACTGGACCGCGGGGATGTCGGCGACGAAGGCGCCGCTCCCCATGGGGGTCATGGCGACAGGCGTCGAGGTCGTCGTCCCCGCGAGGCGGTAGTTCATGGTCGCGGAACCGATAGTGCCGACGACCGCCTGGATCATGGTCTGGGTGGGCGAGAGGTCAGAGACGACCTCGGGTGCGGTGACCTGGACCTCGAAGATGGCCGGGTTACAGGCCTCGGACGCGCTGGTGAGGAGCGCGGCCGCCTCGGGGTGGAAGTACGTGGTGATGTTGCCCGTCCCGCCGCTGCAAAGGTGGCAGTAGCTCATGATCGTGCCCATGTTCGAGCAGACCTGCGAGTTCTGGCAGCTCCCGAAGTAGCCGTTCGGCGCGCACTCATCGAGGGGCGGGCAGAAGTCGTGGGTGTGGGGCGAGCTGAAGTTGTGACCGATCTCGTGGGACACCACGATGAAGTCCCAGTTGGACGGCTGCTGCACGACGGGGAAGTTCACCTGGGCCGCGATGTTGCCGCTGACGCCGAAGTTGAACCCGTTGTTGCAGAGCACGTCGAGGTACGCGACCCCTCCGCCGAGGCCGGCGCCGCTCATCATGTGCCCGAGGGTGGCGCCCGCGGGGACGTTGCCCTGCCACGCGTTCACGAACTCGTTGAGCATGTCGATGGAGTTCCCGCCGTTCTCGGGGGTGCTCCAGGGGTCGTTCGAGTTGGAGTAGATCTGCAGGTAGGGGAAGGTCAGGATCGTCGAGGCCTGGGACTCGTAGCGGTCGCTGATGAAGGACAGCAGCGTCGTCAGGTAGGCCGTGGTCGCGTTGACGTCGTTGAACAGCTGGTACAGCTGGTAGTCCGTCTCCATCGCGATCGGGCACTCCCGCAGGCTGACGGAGTCGGTGGTCACCATCTGGGAGGTGGTGGGGCCGGTCTGGAAGGGGCGCGGGACCGGCGGGGTGGCCGGGGGCCGCGTCTCGCAGTTCCCCTCGTGCACGTGCCCCTGAGCGTTGAGGCTCTCCTCGGTCACCAGGAGGCCCGGCGCGGCGCGCCAGCTGCCTCCCTCGTGGGGCATGGCGAGCAGGTGGACGAGCTCGTGGCGGCTGCGGATCCAGCCGCGGGAGCCGGTGCTCGAGAAGCCGAGCATGACATCGCTGTTCTCATCTCCGGCGATCTGCCCCTTCCAGACGGAGAGGCCGAGCCCGTCGGTGATGCCCGGGATCAGCACCCCGTCGACGTGGACGCCGAACCGGCGCCGCTCCACGTCGATGCGCTCCAGGTCGAGGGAGACCGTCTCACCCGAGGGGAGCGGGACGCCCGTGAGGACGACCTCATCGAGGGTGGTGAGGGTGGCGATGGCCGAGAGGTCCGTCGTCAGCACGGCCTCACCGAGCTTCAGCTCCGCCCCGGGGGCAGGCTGGAGAGGGAAGGTCTGGGTGGTCTGGGCCGACGTGAGGCCCGCGAGCAGCGCAGGTGCGGCGAGGAGGGCGGCCGCGCGGGCGGCAGCATGAGCGCAGATTTGCATGGGGAGATCCTGGGGAATGGGGACTCAGCGGCGCGACCGGCGATCGGTCCCACTGCTTCAGCTAGGCTCGAGACGGATCGCGGATACTTCGGGTTCTCTACAACCGTCCGGATTCGAGGCCCGAGTTGCGACACGCTCCCCACGCTCCTCGAAGGAACCGCGGGTTTTCCCGACGACGCGCCGCGGCCCTCCGGGGCGGGCGTTCTCCCCGCTCAGTCGGCGAGCCCGAGGACCTGGTCCATCCGCCTGGAGATGTCGGCCAGTCGCTCCGCGTTCCCGCCGCCGACCTCCGCCGCCGCCCAGCCGTCGAAGCCGATGGCGTCGAGGGCGGCGAGGACCCGGGGCCAGCCGCTGTCACCGTCTCCGATCTTCACGTCGAAGCCCTTCCACAGGCCCTCGTCGTTCATCTTCTTGCGGCTGTAGTCCTTGATGTCGAGCTTGAACACGTACTTCGCGCCCAGCACCTCGATCCAGTGCTCCGGCCACCCGTAGCGCAGCACGTTGCCCACGTCGAAGTGCCACCCCACGGCGGGGCTGCCGATCTCCTCGAGGTAGTGGCGGGCCTCCACGGGGGAGAGCAGGAAGTTGTTCCATACGTTCTCGAGGGCGATCCGCACGCCCAGGCTCTCGGCGAGGGGCGCCATCTCGCGCAGCTCGGCCACCGAGTTTCGCCACGCCGTGCCGTAGCTCGTGCCCGAGTTCACCACTGCGGGGACGAGGAGCACGCTGTCGGCCCCCAGGCGGGTGGCCTGCCGCAGGGCGAAGTCCAGGGCCTCGCGCCCGCGGCGGCGGGTCTCGGCGTCCGCGGAGCCGAGGTTGTCCTGCCAGTGCCGGGAGTCCACGAGTCCCTCGACCACCAGCCCCGTGGCCGCAGCCGCCTCCAGGACCTCGTCCTCGTCCAGGTTGGAGGGGCTGTCCAGCTCGACGCCGTCGAACCCGAGCCCCTTGAGGAGCGCGAAGCGGTCGGCGACGGTCGGGGCCGAGGGCTCCTGCACCATCCCGTACTTCAGGGCCTTGCGGAAGCGCGCCTTGGGCTCGGGCGCGTCGTCCTGGACCCTCTGGGCGGCGGCCAACGCCTCGCCCGAGAGGGCCGCGGCGGCCAGGGATGCGGTCAGGAGCTGTCGTCGGTCGATGGGGCGCTTCATGGCCCCATCCTAGTCGCCCCTTCCGCCAGCGCGGTCCCCGTTCAGCCCGCGCGGTTCTCGATGAGCGCGGCGAGCCGCTCGGTGGCCAGCTCCGCGTCCTCGATGGCGCCCGCCTCGCTCGCCGCCTCGGCGACGCGCAGGTAGTAGTCCAGGCTGCGGGCGTGCTCCTCGTGGTTGGCAAGCATGCGGTTCTCCTGCAGGCCGTTGAGCCACGCGAGGAACGCGATGCCCGACTTGTAGCGCTGGACCGGCGCCTCGAAGATCACGCGGCCGAGCCGCTCGCAGCGGCCCATGAGCTCGCGGTACCCCTCGACGTCGCCGGCGTCCAGCAGGCGAAGGGCCACCGAGGCGGGGCGCGTCACGGCGGCGAAGATGCCGAGCAGGGCGTGGCTGAAGGGACCGCCCGCGAGCGGGCGTCCGTCGAGGGGCGCGAGGTCCCTGGCCGGGCCCGGCTGGCCCTCGATGAGCGCGGCGAAGTTGTAGTCGTCTCCGGTCAGGATCACCTGGCCCCGGGGCGCGAGCTCGGCACGCAGGGCCTCCTCGAGCTCACGGTCCAGCAGCGACAGCTTCAGGCCGCGCACCTTCTCCGGCGCGTGGGCCAGCACCCGGCGCAGGGAGTCCCCAGGGAAGTAGCCCCGCATGGAGGGGTGGAACATCTCCCCGAGGAAGTGCAGCAGCACCTCACCTTCGGACGCATCGATGACGTCGGTGTAGAAGCGCACGAACTCCTCCTCGCCCGCGCCGCTCCCCGTGAGCCAGGGCTGGGGGAGGAGGATCGGGACGCCGCCGCAGCCGCGGACGAAGCGCACCTGCTCCGCCATGGCGCCCGCGAGGGCGTCCAGGTCGGGGATGGTGGCGAGCTGATCGGTGGACGCGGCGCCGACGAAGCCGTTCTCCAGGCCAAGGGCCCCCGTGCGTTCGATGAGGGCGCGGGCGCCATCCCAACCCAGCTCGAAGCGCTGGGCCGTGTCCATGGCCTCGGCCACGCCCATGCCGCAGCGGTCGATGCGCTCCCGGAAGGCCAGCGTCGCCTCCCAGTCGATGTGGGCCGCGATGTCGTGGGCCGTGCCCGGCCGCTCCACCGAGTGGGCGACCTCCGCGTACCCCGGGAGCATGGTCACGTGGGCCGCGGCGAAGCAGCGGCGGGGGAGGGGCGTGGCTCCGTCGACCCGCTCCTCGAAGGGGCCGAGCACCGTGTCCTCCAGCTGGAGGGCACGCCCGTCGGGACCTTGCACCGTGGCGCTCATCCCAGCTTGCTCCAGAGGTAGTCGCCGAAGCTGTAGGTGAGGAAGGCAGTGAAGAGCGCCATGACCATCACCGTGATGGTCCGTGGCCGGGCGGGCCCGGCGGGCGTCCGCCTCGCCCACAGGATCAGGCCCAGGTAGGTCAGCGGCAGGAACAGTCCGCAGATGATGTTCGTGGGCACCACGAGCCAGAGCAGGTTGTCCCAGAGCACGGGGCCGAGCACGCCGGGCACGGGCAGCAGCAGGCCGATTCGGTAGGCCCTGCTGTCCGGGCCGTTCCCGGTGAGCTCGGCCAGGGCCAGGCCGCTGCACACCATGTGGAGCGCGATGGTGGAGAGGGCCATGCCCACCAGGCCGACGTCGAAGACGAGCCGCCCCGCGGTCGGGCCGAGGACCTCGCCCAGGGCCCGGGCGGCCTCCACCGGCTTCATCTTCTGCACCGCGTCGCCCTCCATCCAGGGGATGGTGTTGGCGGTCGCGATCACCACCAGGGAGGTGGCGACGGTGAAGGGGATGAGCATCCCGGCGAAGAGGTCGAAGCGCGCGAAGCCCCGGTGGGCCTCCCCCCAGCCCCGGGCGCCCAGGGAGTAGGGGTAGAGGAACACCATGTTGATGCCCACCGCGGCAGCGAGCCCGCTCGCCACGAGGACCGCCGAGTCGACGCCGCCCCTCGCCTCGGGGAAGGACGGGATGAAACCGGCTGCGACCGCGCCCCAGTCGGTCTCTCCAGCGGTGGATGCGACCACCAGCCCGAAGCACGCGATGACCCCGATGACGAGCACCTTGACGATGTTCTCATACGCGCGCACGAGCCGTGGGGAGCGGCCGTACAGCTGGGACATCAGGAGGGCGACGATGAGGACGGGGATCGCGCCGGCCCAGGCGGGGATCTCGGCGCCCGCCACCTGGCTCGCGTCGTTGATCGCCGCGCCGGCCAGGGCGTACTGGGGGAAGTGCCAGATGATCGAGGCCACCAGCGCGCCCACGGCCCACATGACGGCGAAGCCCTTGCCTGCGCCCTCGCCCATGGCGACGAAGGGACGGCGCGAGTCGCCGATGGTCAGGCCGCCGAGCACCGCGAGCATCAGCACGCCGATGATCATGCCCACGGGCGCGACCCAGAGCAGCTCGTACCCGAACATGCGCCCGGCGTAGATGGAGGAGATCGCCGTGCCTCCGCCCAGGGTCATGGCGCTCTGCAGGTAGCCCGGTCCGCCGCGGCGGAGGTAGGCGAAGATGCGCTTGGGCGCGGGCCAGGTGCGGGCCTCCTCGATGAACGCCAGCTCCTCGGGGTCTCCTGTCTGACGCTGATCGTTCATGCCTTGCTGCTCTCCTTGAGCGCGCGCTTGATCTCTTCGAGGCGGTCGCGCTCGGGGCGGTCCTTGTAGTCGGGGTCCAGGGGATAGCAGCCGCTGACCATGCCGTTGCGCGGCGCGGTGGTGCAGTCGCTGAAGGTGCGGCAGATGAGCTTGCGCGGCATGGGCCGCCCCTCGAGCACGTCCCTTGGGAGCTCGGGGTAGGAGAGCACCATGCGGCCGAGCCCCACCAGGTCCACGTGCCCGGCGCGCACCTCCGCCTGGGCCACGTGGGGGAGCCAGTCCATGAGGTAGGTGTAGCCGGTGCCCACGAACACGAGGTCGGGGTGCGCGGCCTTGGCCTCGCGCACGATGTCCAGGTGGGCGCCCACGAAGACCAGCGGATCCGCGAAGGGCTGGTAGCCATCGCTGGGCGGGTAGGCCGCGGGGCGCTGCAGGTGCGGGTTGTAGTAGGGCGAGCCCAGGGTCACGTTGACCAGCCGGACGCCGAGGGACTCGAGCAGCGCGAGGAAGCGCTTGGGCTCCTCCATGTGGACCCGTGTGGGGTCCTCCGGGTCGACCCCGAAGCCGTGGCGCCAGGAGAGGGCGGAGGGCTCGCCGCGGCGGTCCTCGTGGGCGGCGCTGGGCTGGTGGGGGACGACGTCGGCGAGGGAGACCCGGCAGCCGATCTCGAGCTCGGGGAGCTCGGCGCGGATGCGCTCGACGAGCTCCACGAAGAAGCGCGTGCGGTCCTCGAAGTCCGGGCCGCCGTAGGGGCCGGGCCGCTGCCGCGCCCCGAGCAGCTCGTGCAGGAGGTAGCCGTGGCACGCCTTGACGTCCACGAACTCGAAGCCCGCGCGGGACGCCGCGCGGGCGGCGAGCACGTAGCGGTCCTGGATGTGGCGCAGCTCGTCGTCGGTGAGGACCTCGACGTCGGCGCCGGCCCGGGCGTCGAGGAGCTCATCGCGCGTCGCGGGGCGCGAGGCCATGGGGCCATCGGGCCGCGACCAGCGGCCCGAGTGGGTGAGCTGCAGTCCGACCGGCCCCAGGTCGTCCCCGGCGCCGATCTCCCGGCGGCCCTGGCGGATCTCGTCCAGCAGCGCCCCGAGCTCGTGGACGGCCTTCTCCTCGTCATCGAGGAACAGCTGGTTGGGGTTGGCGCGCCCGTCCGCCTGGACGGCGTACGCCTCGCCACCCCAGATGAGGGCCGCGCCGCTGCGGCCGAAGCGGCGCCAGCGCCGCAGGGTGAGGTCGGAGGGCGAGCCGTCCCGCGTCCCGTCCCAGCCCTCCATCGGGTGGATCGCGAAGCGGTTGGCGAGCCGCCGGCCTGGGGCCCACTCCAGGGGCTGGCCCAGGGGTCCCGCGGCGCCCTCGCAGGCGTCGTCGAGGGCCACGGAGAGGCCGAGTTCACCCAGGCGTGCGCGGAAGTCCTCGGCGCTGCGGAAGGAGCCGGGCAGCTTGAACTTCATGCGGGGACCTCCGTGACGGCCTCGCCGAGGGACATGGTGATCGGACCCTGATAGCCGAAGCCCTTGACGGCCAAGGACGAGAGGTCCAGCCGCCCTTCGTCGATCAGGAGTCTCCCCTCGGGGGAATACAGGGTCGGGTGGGCGGCCTGGAGCCGGGCGCGCTCCTCATCCGACAAGTGGGACTGGCCGAGGAAGTAGTGGTGCCCGTTGCGCTCGACGTGGGGGAGGCCCAGGGCGGAGACCATGGCGAGGTCCTGGTGGAGGGGGAGGACCGGGAGGTTGGTGAGGTCCTCCGCCGACTGCATACCCTCGCCGTCGGCGTCGATCCGAGCGCGCGCGAGCAGCGCGCGGAAGACACCCTTGCAGGCCTTCATGGAGACGCCGCCGTAGCCGAGGGCGCGGGCGCGCGGGTAGGCGGAGAGGTCTGCGTCCGCCTCGTCGATGATGACCGGCGCGCGCTCCGCGAGCCGCGCCACCCCATCGGCGGTCTCGGGTGCGAAGGTGTTCGCACGGTGCACCGGCTGTTCGATGGCGAGGAGCCCCGCGAGCAGCCCCGGCGCATTCCCGCGCTCCTCGAGCTCATCCAGCATGGCGGCGAGCCGGGCGGGATCCTCGTACTGCTCGTTGCCGTCGAGGGTGAACTGGGCGCCCTCGGGGGTGAGGGAGGCGACGGTCTCCAGCCGCAGGAGGTCGGCCTCCACGGAGCCAGAGACTTTCAGCTTGAAGCAGTCGAGCCCGAAGGCGGCGATGTCCTCGGCGAGGCAGACGGGGTGGTCGTCGGCCCTGCGGTCCTCATCGGGCACCTCCTCGTCGGTCAGGGCGTCCACCAGGCCGACGGTGTGGCGGAGACGGACGGATTCGGTCCGGCGGCCGAGGGACGCGGCGTTCCAACCGCCGAGGCGCCCGTCGAGGGCCTCGAAGCGGATTCCGAACGCGTCCTCGGTGAGGGCGTCGAAGAAGGTCGAGGAGAGGGCGGTGCAGGTGGCGTCGATCAGCGCCCGCTCGATGAGCGAGACGCCGAAGGTGCGGACCAGGCGATCGGACGCTCCCACATCAGGACGCTCGACGCAGGACATCTGCGCGTGGGCCCAGAGCTCGAAGGGGGTAGCGCCGTCGCCCACCGACCCGAAGGTCCGGACCTCGTCGAAGGCGAGCCGGGCGGCATCGATCAGGTCGCGACGGTCCTGCTCGAGTGAGCTCTCGGGGTCCTTGGAGAACCACTTGGGGACGAGGAGCTCCGCCGATCGGCCGACCGCGGGTCCCGCCTCGGTCTCGACCTCGACCTCCGCGATCAGCATCGGCGCCTCCGTCATGGTGGCGATGCCGAAGCGGAACGGGAGGCGCGCCTCGCAGCGGCGCGCGATGAGTCGGAGTTTCTTGGGGCGGAGGTGCAAGCGGAGGGACGGGAAGTCCTCCGAGTCTAAGCCCGCGAGGACCGCGCCGGCGGACCTCACTCCGCCGAAGCGCGATCAACTCAAGGGCCGACAGCGAACGCTTCGCGAATCGAGCGAAGCGCCGACTGGATCGACTCTGTTCCCCCGGAGGATCGGGCAATCGACCGCCTGCGCCAGCGGATGATCGCCGCAGCTGCGATGTCGTAGGACCACGTGAACGTGGCGACGCTCAGCACGGTCGCCGCGAGCCACGCGGCGCCTGCGAGAGGGCCGACGGTGAAGGCGAGGACCGTCGCGACGATCACCGACAGCGCAGGCACGAGCACGAAGTTACCGAGCAGGCGGACGGTCACGACCTTGTCGGGCGTCGGCGCGAGGACCGACGCGCGTTCGGAGATGAGCACGGGGAGGCCCCACACCGCGAGCGACAGGGTGAGCAGCGGACTCAAGGCGAGGAGGGGGAGGGCCACGCTGAGAAGACCCGGGGCGGGGGCGAGGATCTCGTCGCCGCACAGCCGAGCCCGCCGGAGCGAGTTGCCGAGCTGGTCGATGATCTCACGGCGGCGCTCCGCGCCCTCTCCGGTGTCCTTCCGCAGGGCCTCGAGGGCCTCCATCTGACGGATGCCGATGGGGGCGGAGCTGCGAGGCAGGATGCGCTCGAGGCCCACGGCGGCGCTCCACTCCTCCTCGGAGTCCGCCTGAATCGTCAGCTTCTCGAGCCGCGCCCGGGACTCCTTCATGATCGCGCGGATGGCGACACGGAACTGGGAGCCGGCGCGCTCGATGATCGGGACCACCTCGAACGGCTCGCCGATGACCGCGCTGGCGAGTGAGCGGAAGCGGTCGCGGTCCTCGTAGGTGACCCCGATCGGGACGACGATCGGGTTGAGCGTGTTGTCCGACGCCTCGTAGGCGCTCACGAGCATCCGCGCCATCCCGGACTTGAGCGGGCGCAGGTGGTGGGAGTTGAGGCTCTCACCCTCGGGGAAGATCGCGATGACGGCGCCCTCGAGGAGCGCCTTGTCGATGGCTTCGAATGAGGAGGCGTTCTGGCGCGTGTCGACCCCGTCCTTCTTGCGATACATCGGGATCGCGTCGATGTTGCGGAGCACGTACCCGACCAAGGGCATCTTCAGCAGGCTGTACTTCACCAGCACCCGCAGGGGGCGCCGGGTCGCAGACATCGGGAAGTGGGCGTCGCCCAGGCCGTTCGAGTGGTTCTGGATGATCACCACCGGGCCGCTCGTCGGGAAATGCTCGCCGCGCATCTCGATGCGGAAGTGGGTCCGCATCAGGAGCCAGCCCCAGCGGATCATCAGCCGGTACGTCCACGAGCCGATCGCGGGCGCGTCGAACGCGTCCCTGGAGGGCCACGGGTCGGCGCTGCCGCGCGCAGAGCCTCCGGTTTGGGTTGCAGACTGGTCTGCCATCGGCGCGACAGTCTGGGCACTGGATACCCGGAACGCCAGCCAGATAGGCGCAGGGGCTCGCATTTGCTCCCCCGAGCCAGATGCTTCGGACGGCGGGATCCGAGTTGTATGCTCGGGAACATGGCACCCGAAACCATGGAACCCAGGTCCTGGCACGCTCACTACGACGAGGGAGTCCCCGTCGACCTCGTGTTCGAGGACATCACGCTCAACGAGTACACCGAACGCGCGGCGAAGACCTGGGGCGACCGACCTGCCCTGACCTTCCTCAACTGCTCGTTCTCCTACAACGAGCTCAACGACAAGGTGCGGCGATGTGCGGCGGCGCTGCGCGGGCTCGGCGTGGAGAAGGGGACGCGGGTGGCGATCCAGCTCCCCAACATCCCCCAGGCGATCATCGCCTTCCACGGCGCGCTACGTGCGGGGGCGGAGGTCGTGATGACCAACCCGCTCTACACGCTGCGGGAGATCGAGCACCAGTGGAAGGACGCGGACTGCGACCTTGCCATCGTGGCGGACTTCATCTGGGAGGAGACCCTCGAGCCGAACCGCTCGAAGCTACGGCCGAAGACCTACGTCGTGGCCCACATCCCGGACTACCTGCGCTTCCCTCTCAACCTCCTCGCGCCGCTCAAGCTGAAGCGGGCGAATCCGAAGCGCTACGCCAAGGTCAAGCCGGCCAAGGACGTCCACGAGTTCAAGCCCCTCATCGAGGGCGCGCCGCCGACGCCTCCCTCGCTGGACGTCACGCCGGATGACATCGCGGTCCTGCAGTACACGGGCGGGACCACGGGGCTCTCGAAGGGCGCCGTGCTCACGCACCGCAACCTCTCCTGCAACGCGCAGCAGATCCACGCCTGGTTCCCCAAGGTCGACCCAGGCAACGAGTCGACCCTGATCTGCCTGCCGCTCTTCCACGTCTTCGGCCTCTCGGTCGGGATGAACTGGTCGATCTGGTCGGGCTCGAAGATGGTGCTGGTGCCGAACCCGCGCGACATCCCCGCGCTGGTGAAGGCCATCACCAAGCACAAGGTGACGCTCTTCCCCGGCGTCCCCGCGCTCTTCAATGCCATCAACAACTTCCCCGGCATCGAGAACCTGGACATGACCAGCGTCAAGTCCTGCTTCTCCGGCTCCGCGCCCATCGCGAAGGACGTGCAGGAGAAGTTCGAGGCGCTGACCAAGTCGACGATCATCGAGGGCTTCGGCATGAGCGAGACCTCGCCCGTGACCCACGTGAACCCGCTCTATGGGACGCGGAAGATCGGCTCCATCGGGATCCCGGTCTCCTGCACGGACTCGAAGATCGTGGACGCCGAGGACGACTCGAAGGAGCTCGGTGTTGGCGAGGAGGGAGAGCTCCTCGTGCGGGGCCCGCAGGTGATGCAGGGCTACTGGAACCGTGAGGAAGAGTCCGCAGAGGTCCTCGCGGGGGGCTGGATGCACACCGGCGACCTCGCCTCCATGGACGAGGACGGCTTCTTCCGGATCTGTGGTCGGAAGAAGGACATGATCAACTGCTCGGGGCTCAAGGTGTTCCCCGACGAGGTGGACGAGGTGCTCATGGGGCACCCCGCGGTGCTCGAGGCGGCGACGATCGGCGTGCCGGATCCCGAGCGCGGTGAGACCGTCAAGTCCTTCATCGTCCTGAATGAGGGCGCCACGCTGACCGCCGAGGAGGTGGAGAAGTACGCCCGCGAGCACCTCGCCGCCTACAAGATCCCCCGCAAGGTGGAGTTCATGGATGAGCTGCCGAAGAGCTCGGTCATGAAGATCCTGCGCCGCGAGCTCCGCGACCGGGAAGAGCAGAAGGGCTGACGCCTGCGGCTGGTCGCCGGGCACGCCGGGTCTCGACCGGGCGGCGGCCAATGAGGAAGGGCGGGCTCCCGATCATCGGGAGCCCGCCCTTCCGTTGGGGCGCGTCGCTGTGGGGCAGCCCTCGCGGGGCCGTGCGCCCTCAGATCAGAACGCCCAGGTGAGCCCGAAGGTCAGGTAGATGCCCGACTCGAACAGCTCGCCGTCGTAGGTGGAGGGCTCCTCGAAGCCCGGGACCCCGGGGTAGGGGTCAAGGACGAGCTGGTCCTTGGTCGGGTTGAGCGAGTACTCGTAGAAGGCGCCGAAGTCGGCCGTCAGCCCCTCCTGGATCAGGTACGACGCGCCGGCGACGAAGCCGAGGGTGAAGAACTCGGTGCCCTCGAGGGAGATCTCCTCGGTGACCGGACCGGAGAAGGGGTTCGCCCCGTAGCGGGCCACGCCGTCAGCCTTGACCTCGGGGACGAAGCCGAGCTGGACACCCGCGAACGGACGCAGGCGGTTGGCCTCGTCGATCGGGTCGAGCTGGTAGCGGGCCTCGACGATGAGGTGCGTCGTGCCGAAGTCATCCAGGTCCACGTCTGCAGAGAGCGGACGGGTCGACTCGGGGTCGAAGATCCGGTGCTCGAGGATCGCGCCGAGCAGGAAGTTGTTCGTCATGTACCGGAAGTACTTGATCCCCATGCCGAAGACCGGCTCGAGGTCCGTCTTGGACTTGCCCACGTCGTTCGGCGGAGTCGCGAGCCCACCCTCGCCGTTCTCGAGGCTCACGGTCGCTTCGGCGAAGGCCCAACCCGAAGACACGCCGACGAGGTTCTTCCCGGTCATGTCCTCCGGCCATGCGATGTCCTTGTGGATCATGGAGCAGGACACCAGGCCGGGGGCGGTGAGCCCTGCAAGGGCGACGACTCGGAGGAGCTTGGTCATGGGGGGAGGGCCCAGGGGGGGGCCATATCCGGATGGGGATGGAGGAGGCCGTCGCCGCTGGGGGGGGGCGGCGGGCGGCCCACATTGTGCAAAATTCACGCCCGGGTCGCGAGCGGCCCGGGCGTGAGTGCACTTCAGTGCCTTCTGGAAAACGCCTTCCCTCAGGCTGCGCTGGTCTCGTCGCCCGAAGTGCCTCCCGCTGCGGCGGGCTCCGAGGGCGCGGGACGGGAGTCGTCGCCCACGCGTCGCAGGCCCATGGGGACCGTCGGTTCAAGGGCGCGCTCGGCGTAGGCCTCCAGGCTGAAGGAGTCCACCTCGACCACCGCGGCGCGGGCCTCCCCGGCGCGGTCGATGAGCTCCCGCTCCGAGGCGGTGATGACGCCGAGGCGCAGGGCGTCGTCGGCCATGGCCGCCGGGGCGCGCTTGGTGATCTTCTTCTTCTTGACCGCGTCGCGGATTCGGCGCTGGACCTCGTCGGCCTCGGTGCAGAGCACGAGGGCGTGCTCGAGCTGCCCCATCGACTCGTCCAGGGCGGTGGGGATATACATCCCGCTGGTCATGCGGTCGCGCTGCTCGCCGGGCTTCTGCATGGCGCGGGCGACCCGCTGCATCATGCGATCGCTGGGCCCGGTGGACATCACGTTGAAGCGCGACCAGAGCGCGATCGGCCCGCGGAAGAACCACCCGAGCAGCGGGACGTTGAAGTTGCTGAAGATCCCGTCGAAGCCCTTCTGGATCTCGGCCAGGCAGGTCTGCATCGACCAGTGGAGGTAGGGGAGGTCCTCCTTGCGGCGGCCCTCCGCCTCGAAGCGGCGGAGCACAGCGTTCCCCAGGTAGAGCCAGGAGAACACGTCCGCGAAGCGCCCCGTGAGCGCCTCCTTGCGCTTCAGGTCACCCCCGAGCATGGCCATCGCCATGTCGGCCATGGTGGCGAAGGACGCCGAGGCCCAGGAGAGCTTCTTGTAGTAGCCCGCGGCCGGCCCGGTGACCGGGGAGGTCGCCAGGGCGCCGCGGGTCATGGACAGCACGACGGACCGCGAGGCGTTCCGGACCACGTGTCCGATGTGCCCGAAGAAGGCGCGGTCGAACCCCGCCGTGTCGCCCTTCTCCACGGCCTGCACCTCGTCCCACGCGTAGGGGTGGCAGCGGATGGCGCCCTGGCCGAAGACGATCAGCGTCCGGGTCAGGATATTGGCGCCCTCCACGGTCACGCTGATGGGCGTGGCCATGTAGGCGTGGGCCAGGGGGTTGCGCGGACCCATGGAGATGGCCTTGCCGCCAAGGATGTCCATGGCGTCCGTGAGGGTCTGGCGCGCGATCTCCGTGAAGTTGTACTTCGCCATGGCGGTCACGACAGCGGGCTTGGCCCCGTCATCGAGACCCCCGCAGGTGGTGCGCCGGGCGGCCTCGAGGATGTAGGTCTTGCCGGCGATGCGAGCGAGGCCCTCCTCGATGCCCTCGAACTTGCCGATGGCGATCCCGAACTGCTTGCGGACGGCGGCGTAGGCGCCGGACAGCCGCGTCATCATCTTGACGGTCGCGGTGCTCGACGCGGGCAGCGAGATGCCACGGCCGGCGGCGAGGCACTCCATGAGCATCCTCCAGCCCTGGCCGAGGCCCTCGGCGCCGCCGATCACGACCTCGTTCAGGCGGACCTCGACGTCGTGGCCCTCGGTCGGACAGTTGTAGAAGGGGACTCCGAGCGGGTCGTGGCGCTTGCCGAGGACCACGCCAGGCGCATCGGAGGGGATCAGCGCGCAGGTGATGCCCACGTCCTCCCCCTTGCCGAGGTGGTTGTTCGGGTCGCGCAGGCGGAAGGCGAGGCCGAGCACCGTGGAGATGGCGGCCAGGGTGATGTAGCGCTTGCGCCAGTTGAGGCGCACCCACAGCTCGCCGTCGCGTTCGAAGACCTCACCGCTGGAGGACATGGCGCCGGCGTCGGAGCCCGCGTTCGGCTCGGTGAGCGCGAAGCAGGGCATGTCGATGCCCTTGGCCAGGCGCGGGAGGTAGTGGTCCTTTTGCTCCTGGGTCCCGTAGTGGGTGAGGAGCTCGGCCGGGCCCAGGGAGTTGGGGACCATCACGGTGATCCCGAGGGGCCCCGATCTCGAGGAGAGCTTGGCCACCACCGCGCTGTTCATGGACGCCGTGAAGCCCTTGCCGCCGTACTCCTTGGGGATGATGAGGCCGAAGAAGCCCTCGTCCTTGAGGTACTGCCACACGGGCTCGGGGAGGTCGCGTGTCTGGAAGACCTCCCAGTCGTCGGTCATGCGGCAGACCTCCTCGCAGGGGCCGTCGAGGAACTCGCGCTCCTCCTCGGTCAGGTCGGGGTAGGGCTCCTTGACGAGCTTGTTCCAGTCGGGCTTACCGCTGAAGAGCTCGCCGTCGATCCAGACCGTGCCCGCGGTCAGGGCGGTCCGCTCCGTCTCGGAGATGACGGGCAGGAACTTCAGGGCCTTCATGACCGCCATCACCGGACCGGAGACCAGGACGCGGCGAATCGACGGGACGTTGAAGACCGTCATGACCGCCGCATAGGCGAAGAACCAGTTCCAGCTCAGCAGCCCCACGACGAGGGCGCCGCCGAAGGCGGTCCAGGCCAGGAGCGGCGCCGCGGTGAACCCGAGCCCGAGGGCCAGGACGAGCGTGCCGAGCAGGAGCCAGAGGGGGCTCACGGCTTGGAGGAATCCGATCAGTGCGTAGGGGGCGATCATGATGACGGCGGTGGCGGTGGCTTGCGGTGTGACCGGCGGCCTGTGGAACGCTCAGGTCCCCGGTGGCCGTCGGTGGTTCAGGCGGAGTTGGCTCCGGAGGGGAGCGCGGCGAAGGCGCCGAGGCACGCGGAGTGGATCGAGTCCTCGATGAGCGCCTCGCGATCGAGGCTGATGTCGATGCGCTGGGCGATGAGCAGCGAGACGAGGCCGTGCAGGGTGGACCAGACGATGGCGCCGCGGCGGGCTGCCTCCTGGGCGGGGAGCGCTGTCAGCTCGGCGAAGACTTCGAGGCTCCGGCGGGCGCGCCGATAGGCGTCCACGGGGTACCGCTCCATCTGCTCGGCGCGCAGCATGAACATGATCTCGTAGTACTCGGGGCGCTCGAGCCCGAAGTCCACGTACGCCCGCGCGACGTCGCGCAGGAGCGAGAGGGCGCTCCCGTCCCCCTTGGAGACCTCGACCACCCGGCGGTTGAGCTCCTCGAAGCCCTCGTTGATCAGCGCGTAGATCAGCGAGTCCTTGCTCTTGAAGTGGAGGTAGATGCTGGTCGCCGTGCACCCGACCGCCGAGGCGATTCGCCGCGTCGACAGCGCGGCGTAACCCTCTCCCTCGAGGAGCGTGCGCGCCTCCTGGAGGATGGCTTCCCTCAGGGGGGTCGCCGGGTCACGGGTTGGGCGGGAGGGGCACATGCGGCTCGGGCGGAGGGCGGGCGTCTCGTTGCGGTCTTCTAGGGGCCCCTTAGAGGCCGGGTGGGTGGCCTCGGTGCGGTCGGGGCCCCGGGCGCTTCAGTCTCTGAATGGGGCACGGGCCGGGCGGCGGGGGGGGCCCCGCGGAAGCCAGATGGGCCGTGAACTCCACTGCATCCATCGGCATTCCAGGTTGACAGCGTAAACTGTAAGACAGCTTCTGGCCGAGAAGGGACCCTGGGGGGGCCCCAGCGGGCCCTGGGCGGCCGTTCACGTCCGCCGCTCGCCCGCTCCCTTCTCGGAACGAGACACCGCCACCGACCGCACCGGAACCGCATGATCCAGGTCCAGAAGGCCGAAGGGCCCGACATCGTCCTCGCCGCCGGCCTGCGCAGCCCATGGGCGCGCGCAGGCGTCCGCTTCCGCAACGAGGACGCGGGGCACCTGGGCGCGCTCGTCGCCCGAGAACTGCTCGCCCGCACCTCCCTCGACCCTGCCGAGATCGACGAGGTCATCGTCGGCTGCGTCGGGCAGCCCCACGACCAGGCGAACATCGCGCGGGTCATCGCGCTCCGCGCCGGCGTCCCGCGCCACGTCCCCGCTCGCACCGTCGCCCGGAACTGCGCCTCGGGTATCGAGGCGGTCACCACCGCGGCCCAGGCGATCGAGGCTGGCTCGGGAGACCTCTACCTCACCATGGGCGTCGAGGTGATGAGTCAGTACCCGCTCATCGTGAGCAAGAAGATGACCGCGATGTTCGCGAAGCTCGCGGGGGCGAGGTCCGTGGGGCAGCGGCTGGCCGCGCTCGCGTCGTTCCGACCCTCCTTCCTCAAGCCGCGGATCGCGCTGCTCGAGGGGCTGACGGACCCGACCTGTGACCTGCTCATGGGGCAGACCGCGGAGCTCCTCGCCAGGGACTTCGGGATCACCCGTGAGGAGTGCGACGGGTACGCGGCCCAGAGCCACAACCGTGCGGCCAAGGCCCGCGACGCCGGTCGCTTCGACCGCGAGATCCTCCCGGTTATGCCCCTCGGGGCTCGCGCGGGCGACAGCTCGCTCATCCACGACGACAGCATCCGTGACGGGCAGTCGCCGGCAAAGCTCGCGAAGCTCCGCCCGTACTTCGAGAAGCCCGACGGGGTGGTCACCGTGGGGAACGCCTGCGGGATCACGGACGGCGCCGGGGCCTTGATCGTGACCACCAGCGAGCGGGCCCGCGAGCTGGGGCTCTCGCCGCTCGCCCGGATCAAGTCCTGGGCCTGGGCAGGGTGCGACCCCGAGCGCATGGGGCTCGGACCCGTGTACGCCACGGCGCAGGCCCTCGACAAGGCCGGCGTGGGCCTCTCTGACGTGGGGGCGGTCGAGCTCAACGAGGCCTTCGCCGCCCAGGTCATCGCCTGCCAGCGGGCCTTCGGCAGCTCGGAGTTCGGCTCGGGGCGCCTCGGGCGCAGCGGGGCCGTGGGCGAGCTCGACCTGACCCGCACCAACATCAACGGGGGCGCGATCGCCCTCGGTCACCCCGTGGGCGCCACCGGCGCCCGGCTCCTGCTCACCGCCGCACACGAACTCGAGGTGGGGGACCACGAGCTCACGCTCGCGACCCTCTGCATCGGCGGCGGCCAGGGCGGCGCTGTCCTCCTCGAGAGGATCTCCTCATGATGGACATCAGCCGATTCCCCGGGATCGAGAACGCGCCCGAGCCGGGCACCTGCGTCCGCTTGGAGCGCCCCGAGCCGGGGTTAGCCATCCTCGTCATGGACCCCCCGCACCGCAGCTTCCCGGTGCTGGACGCGCCGATGCTGCGGGATATCGACGCGGCGCTGACGGAGCTCGAGGCCGACGCCTCGATCACGGGCGTCGTGCTCACCGGGCGCAGGCCCGACCAGTTCCTCGCGGGTGCGGACGTCGAGGCGATCGCCACGGTCACCGACCCTGGGATCGTGCGCGACGCGGTCATGATGGTCCACGAGCTCTTCGGCCGCCTCGAGGGCATGCGCGCGCGCACCGTGGCCGCTGTGGGCGGGCCCGTGCCCGGGGGCGCCTTCGAGATCAGCCTGGCCTGCGACGCCATCGTCGCGACCGACGACAAGAAGACCCGCATTGGGCTCCCGGAGACCCAGCTGGGCATCATCCCTGGGTGGGGCGGTTCGCACCGACTGCCGAAGCGGGTCGGGGTTCCGATCGCGCTCGACGCGATCCTCACCGGTCGCCTCTACCCGGCGAAGAAGGCCAAGCGCCTCGGGATGGTCGACCGCCTGACCAAGAAGGAGTACCTGGTCCGCGTGGCCAGTGACCTCGCCATGGGTCGCGAGCGGCTGCGTCGGCGGAGCCGCGGCTGGAAGAGCTGGCTGGTGGATCGCAACCCGCTGGCCCGCTTCGTGATCGCGAGCCAGGCCACCAAGCAGATCGACCGCAAGGCCCACGGGAACTACCCGGCGCCGTACCGGGCGCTGGACATCGTGCTGAAGGCGCCGACCAAGACTCGCCAGGAGGCGGCGAAGATCGAGGCGGAGGGCACGGTCGACCTGGTCACCGGCAAGGTCTGCAAGAACCTGGTCTCGATCTTCTTCGCGTCCGAGGCAGCCAAGAAGGCGGCGCAGTTCGCCGACGGCAGCGCCCCGCCGAGGATGAAGGGGGCCGCCGTCGTGGGCGGCGGCGTCATGGGGGCGGGGATCGCCAGCCTCTTCGCCGAGCGAGGTCTGCACGTGCGCCTCTCCGACCTCTCCCAGGGCGCGCTGGACGCAGCGACGATCGCGCACCGCAAGGACGTGGAGAGGAAGCGCAAGCGACGCCGCTATCAGTCCCACGAGGCCAACCGGGCCATCGATCGGCTCGAGGTCTCCCTCGGCATCAACGCCATCGCAGCGGCGGACGTCGCCGTGGAGGCCGTCGCCGAGGTCATGGAGGTGAAGCACAAGGTGCTCGGCCAGCTCGCGGCTGAGATGGCCGACGACGCGGTCCTCTGCACGAACACCTCCTCGCTCAGCGTGACCGCCATGCAGGCGGCCGTGCCCCACCCCGAGCGGGTGGTCGGGATGCACTTCTTCAACCCGGTCAAGAAGATGCCGCTGGTGGAGATCGTGCGTGGGGAGCAGACCTCCGACGAAACAGTGACCCGCATCGCGGCCCTGTCCGTGGCCCTCGGGAAGACGCCTGTGGTCACGCGCGACGTGCCCGGCTTCCTGGTGAACCGTCTGCTGGGGCCCTACCTGGACGAGGCCGTCCGGCTCTTCGTGGAGGGCGTCAGCCCCCTGCGCATCGACCGTCTGCTCGTCCGCTTCGGCATGCCCATGGGGCCCTTCACGCTGCTGGACGAGGTCGGCCTCGACATCGCCGCCCACGCGGCCAGGTCATTGCACGAAGGCTATGGTGAGCGCATGGCGCCCACCGCCGCGCTGATGGGCATGATGAGCCCGGACCGCCTCGGCAAGAAGTCGGGCACCGGCTTCTACGATCACCGCCGGAAGGGGCGCGGCAAGAAGGGCGCACCGACGCTGATGGAGGACCTCTCCGGGTTCCAGTCCAGCAGCCGGGCCATGCGCATGAGCGACGTGGAGATCGTCGAGCGCGTGGTGCTCGCCATGGTCGGTGAGGGCGCCCGGGCCTTCGAGGACCGTGTGGTCGCCACCCCGGCCGAGTTTGACCTCGCCACCGTGTTCGGCACGGGCTTCGCTCCCTTCCGCGGCGGGCTGCTCAAGTACGTGGACTCCGTGGGGGCCGCCAACATCTGCGAGCGCATGGACGCCCATCGCGCCATGGCCGACGTGGCCGAGCGCGGCGACGGCGCCCAGCGATTCGAGCCGGCGGACATCCTCAGGAGGCTGGCCGAGGCGGGGGGCACCTTCCACGACCTCAAGGACTCGCCCGCCTGATCCGTTCCAGCCGCTAGGCTGGCGGTATGGGTCTCGCCGCGCTCCTCCTCGTCCTCGCGTCCGCTCCGGCGGGCGCGGGGACGATCGCCTTCCCCCAGGCCTCCACGACGCTGGCGTCCGCGTCGAGCCCCTCGGTCGGGCCCGGAGCGGTCGCCGCGCCTGAAGCGGACCGGCGCCCCAACATCGTCCTGGTGATGGCGGACGACATGGGCTTCACCGACATCGGTTGCTACGGCGGCGAGATCAGGACGCCCACCCTCGACCGCCTCGCGGCGAACGGGGTGCGCATGACCCAGTTCTACAACACGTCGCGGTGCTGCCCCACGCGGGCGTCGCTGCTCACCGGCCTCTACTCCCACCAGGCGGGGATCGGGCTGATGACATCGGACCGCGGGACCGACGCCTACCGGGGCGACCTGAACCGGCGGTGCGTGACCCTGGCGGAGGCGCTCGGGGCCGGCGGCTATCGGACGTACCTCTCGGGCAAGTGGCACGTGACCAAGCACGTGCGGGCCGACGGCTTGAAGCACAACTGGCCCCTCCAGCGGGGCTTCGACCGCTTCTACGGGACGATCACCGGCGCCGGGAGCTTCTACGACCCGACCACGCTGTGCCGTGGGAACACCTACATCACCCCCGAGAACGACCCGCTGTACCGGCCGGAGCGCTTCTACTACAGCGACGCCATCAGCGACAACGCCTGCCGCTTCATCGAGGACCACTTCGAGGGGGAGCACGCGGAGGCGCCGCTCTTCCTGTACGTCGCTTACACCTCAGCGCACTGGCCGATGCATGCGCCCGAGGAGGAGATCGCGGCGTACCGAGGGGCGTACGACCAGGGCTTCGCGCCCGTCGCTGCGGCCCGCAGAGGGCGGGCGGTGGAGCTTGGTCTGCTGGAGGAACGGTGGCAGCAAGCGCCGCTCGCGAGGGACTGGGCGGGGATGGCGCACCTGGAGTGGGAGGCGCGGAACATGGAGTGCTACGCGGCGATGGTGACCCGCATGGACCGCGGGATCGCCGGCATCGTGGGATCGCTGGAGGCGCGAGGGGAGCTGGAGAACACGCTCTTCGTGTACCTCCAGGACAACGGCGGGTGCGCCGAGAACATGGGCTTCCGGTCGAACGCGAAGGACCTGGACGGCGTGGCCTACGAGCCCCTGGGCCCGGACGGGCTGCAGATGAAGATCTGGCCGCCGATGCAGACGCGGGACGGGCGGCCGGTGCGGACGGGGCCGGCGGTCATGGCAGGTCCGGAGGACAGCTACGTCTCCTATGGGCCGGGCTGGGCGAGCGTCTCGAACGCGCCCTTCCGCGGGTTCAAGCACGACGGGCTCGAGGGCGGGATCAGCACGCCCTTCATCGTCCACTGGCCGGCAGGGCTAGGCCCCGAGAGGGCGGGGGCGATCGTGCACGCCCCGGCCCACCTGATCGACGTGATGCCGACGTTCCTCGGGGCGGGAGAGGGAGCGTATCCCTCGTCCTTCAGCGGCGCCCAGGTGCAGCCGATGGAGGGGGTCGACCTCATGCCGCATCTGCGCGGGGGCGAACTCGAGCGCGAGCGACCGCTCTTCTTCGAGCACCACGGCAACCTGGCCATGCGGGACGGTCGGTTCAAGATCGTCTCCACCTACCGCAAGGACCGACCCGTCCGCTGGGCGCTCTACGACATGTGGTCCGACCGCACCGAACTCCAGGACCTCTCCGCGGAGCAGCCCGAGCGCGTCGCCAGGATGGCCTCCCGGTGGCAGGCGTGGGCCGCCCGAGTCGGAGTCCGCCGCTGGCCCTACTGATCGCCGCCGGGGCGGCCGGCCGCCTCAGAAGAGGAACATCACGCCCTCGAGCTGGCGCAGGGCGGCGTAGATGTCGATGACCGACTGGGCGTCAGGGCAGACAGGCTCGAGGGTCACCGATTCGTGCCGCCCGCCCGACGCGGTCTTCACGCTCGAGGGAGGAGGGACGTCGAGTCCAAGGCTGCCCTGGACGCAGGCGCTGGCGCGCGACGGCAGGTCCGTCCCCGTGGCGCCGATCACCTTGAAGGTGAACGGGCAGGGGAAGCTGTGGCGAGCCTCGAGGAGCTCGACCGTCGGGGGCGGGTGGTCCATCCCCCTATTGTGGGGGAAGCGGCCCGAGGTTCGACCCCGGGCCCGTGGAGATCGTGCGCGGAGGTCAGTCGGCGAGGAGACCCGGCAGACGGGACACGAGGTCCTTCTTGCCGGACTTCGAGATCGGGTCGTCGCCGAGGTACACGTCGAACATGGCCCAGGCGAGGTCCTGCGACTTGAGGTCGGGCTTGCGCTCACCGTTGACCACGGTGCACAGCGTCCCGTCCGGGTGCCAGGTGAAGCGCAGCTCGTTCCCCTCCTTCAGCTCGTCGAGGGAGAAGAACCCACGGAAGGTGGTGAGGTCCTTGAGCTTGTCGGCCTTCGAGCCCTCCATGGCCTTGCGGCGGGAGAGAATGCGCGGCTCGAGGGAGTCCTCGAAGGCCTCCACGATGTCCTCCGCGTCCACGTCGCGGCAGAAGCGCATGCGCAGCTCCTTGGTCCCGTTCGGCTGGAGGAGCTTCGTGTAGAGCGCGCTGTCCTTGCCGAGCGCCTTGGCGTTCTTGCCCTTCCAGGCCGCGAGGTCCTTCTCGACGAAGGCCGAGTCGGCGTAGACCACGTAGGAGTAGACGTTGACGTTGAAGATCGTCTTCTCACGGATCGCGAGGCCGAGCAGCGCGAGGTCCTGGGGCTTGGCGCCCTCCTTCTTGGCGTCCGCCTCGCTGAGGGTGGACTTGATCGTCACCGGGTAGCGGTGCTTGCTCTCGCCCTCCTTCGCGGTCTCCACGTCCTGGACAGGAACCGGCTGGGGGGGGGCGAGGGCCGCGGTGGCGGGGGAGGCGGTGAGCGGGAGGAGCAGCGTTGCGGTCAGGAGCATGGGTGGGGTTCCGGGTTGCGGTGCGGTGCGGGGGGCGGGGTTCAGGCGACGCCTTCGCTGGGAGTCGACGCCGAGCGCTCGCTCGGGGTCTCCACGCGGCGCTTGTGCGTCCGCCACTTGTTCGGGCTCTCGTCGGTCTCGCGCTTGAAGGCGCGGTAGAAGGTCGAGAGATCCTCGAAGCCGCACTCGAAGGCGACGGAGAGGACCGTTCGGCTGGTGGACTCGAGCAACTTCTTGGCGTGGTCGATCCGGAGCTTGCGTACGTGCGCGAGCCAGGACGTCCCCGTGACCTCGCGGAAGAGTTGGGTGAAGCGGCGGCGCGAGAGGCCGAGGGTCGACGCAGCGGCGTCGAGGTTGGTGGCCTCGAAGAAGTTCTCGGAGAGGTCCTCCACGTAGCTGCGCATGCGCTCGACGCTGTCGGCGCCGCGAATGGTGCGCTGGTTTGCCCCTGCCCCCGAGGCCTCTGCGTCTCCGGTGCGCGCCAGGTCAGCGATCAGGCGCAGGGCGAGCGCGATCATCTGGGCGCCCGTGGTCGGCATGTCGAGGGTCTGTTCGAAGAGGAGCCGGCGCATGCTGCGCTCCACCTTCTCGGCGGTGTGCGGGTCGAGGTGCACCACGCCCGAGGCGAGCACGGCGGGGTCGAAGCACGCGATCTCTAGCACCCGGCTGCGGACGCTGACGACGTACAGCGAGAGGGGCTCCGAGTCCGAGTCGCAGATCTCGTGGGATCGGCCGGCGGGGATGACGAGGGCGTCGCCGCGGCGGCATTCGGTCGCATCCGGACCGCACCTGAGGGTGCCCATCCCATCGTGCACGAGCACGATCTTCAGGAAGTCGTGGGCGGCGGGAGGCATCCTCCACCCGGCGGCATGATGACTCTCGAAGACGTCGACACCCCAGTCGGGGAAGACGTGTTCGACGGGCTGGACGGTGGGTTGGGTTGAGCGGGGGCGAATCGGCATGGGGGCGCGACTCTACCATGCGTTCAACTTTTGAAGGCAAGTCGGGCAACCGGCCGGGCAACCGGCCGCCGATGCAGCGGGCGGAGGAGCTCCGCCTGTGTGGGACTCGCGGGGCCATGGCTCGCGTGGAGAACCCGGGGAGAGCGGAGTGGGGGAGGGGGCCGTGAGAGGTTCGATGTGCCCTCCACATGCCAGGGCGGGCTGGGATTGGGTTGGGGCAGGATTGGGGGTAGATCGGGGCTGTTGTGGAGAAGTGGTGGAGTATTGGAGTGAGATTGGGAGAAAGATCGGGGAATGAGGCCCCTTGCGGAGAGTGCGGTGCGGAGTTGGGATGGCTCGACTGCCCGACCTGCCCATGACCAGCTCCCTCTTCCTAGGCACCCACAGCGCGACCATCGACGCCGAGGGCCGGATCCAGCTGCCCGCGCCCCTGCGGGACGAGCTGAGCCTCCGGCAGCCGGAGTTTCGGTTCGTGGCGACCCTCGAGGGGGACGGCAGCGTCTGCCTACGGGAGCGGGAGCACTGGGACCGGTGGGCGCGGACGCTGGTGGCCGAAGCGCCGCGTGACCAGCAGGCGCGGGCGACCCTCCTGACCATCGCGGCACACAGCGCGCCGGTGAAGTGCGATCGGCAGGGTCGGATCCGGGTCCCTGACTCGCTGCTCGCGCTGGTGGGCGTCGATCGTCGGGTCCCCGCGTCGCGGGAGGTGGTGCTGGTCGGCGGGTTCGAGGAGATCCGCCTCTGGAGCCCCCCAAGCTGGGAGGCCTTCGCTGACAGGGCCCGGGCAGACCTCGGGGTCGGGCTCGACCGGCTCCTTGGGGGCGCGGTCCAGGCCGAGGGCTGAGGCCCGGGGCGGGTCTCATCCCAGGACAGAGGGGGAGCGACCGGCTCAGGTGCGGGTGCCCCATGGGTCGATCAACTCTCGATGGACCCCCTCACGCTGCCCCCGTTCTCCAGACTCGTCCGCGGCGCCGCCGCGCTTCTCCTCGCCGCCATACCCGTTCAGGCGGACGGCGAGCCGGAGCAGGAGGTGGACGTCTCGCTGGTTGTGGTCAGCGCCGCAGAGGATGCGATCGCGCTGTTCGACCCGGATTCGGGTGAGCGGCGGGCCTTCTTCCGCGTGGGCAACGGCCCCACGGCGGCGGCGGTGTCGAGCGACGGCCGGACGGCGGTGGTCACCCTCCGCGGACGCGCCCTCTCCGGCAACTCGATCTGCGTCGTGGACCTCCACGCGGCTGCGATCGTGCGGACCATCCCCCTCACGGTCACGACCAAGAAGGCGGACGGCTCCTCGGTCGTCCGCAGCTACCACCGCCCTGACGACGTGATCTTCCTGCCGGGAGAAGCTCGGGTCCTCGTGAGCTGCGCCGCCGAGGGCGCGCTGCTGCAGGTGGACCTCCTCAAGAAGAAGGTGATCGGCGTGGCCGAGTTCGGGCGGCCGGGCGCGGACGACATTGTGCTCGGTCACGATGGCAGGGTCGCGTTCGTGACCAACAGCGAAGACGGCGTGATCTACGCGGTCAAACTCGCGAACATGAGCGTGCTGAAGCGCATGGACGCGGGGGGCGGCGCCACCGGCATCGCGCTCCACCCCACGCGGACCGAGCTCTGGGCGACCAACTCCACCACCAACACGATCAGTATCATCGACTGCGAGCAGCTCGAGGAGCGCATGGAGTTCCCGTGCGGCGCCATGCCGGTGGACATCGCGTTCACCCCCGACGGCAAGAACGCCCTCGTGGTCAACTACCAGGACGGCAACGTCTCGGTCATCGACGCCCGCTCGCTGCGGGTGAGGGCGCTGATCAAGGTCCCGCGCGTCTCCAAGGAGCTGGCCGAGGCGCGCCCCGTCGCCGAGCCGGTCGCCTTCGGCCGTAGCGCGCTGCCAAGCTGCGTCGCCGTGGACCCCGCGGGGGACCGTGCGTGGGTCACCGCGGAGCGCAGTGACCAGATCTTCGAGGTGGACCTCTCCAACTGGAAGGTGCTGCGCGGCCTCGAGGGCCCGGGTGCTCCCGCCCACGTGACGCGCGCCGGACTGACGGCGAAGGCGTTGACCTCTCCGATCGTCCCAATCGCTCCGGTGGCCGGCCCCGGCGGCGTGAGCACCGACCCCTGGGAGCGGAGCTTCCCCGGCGGCGGGCTGCCCTCGCCGCCCGAGCACGGACCTCGCTGAGCGGCCGACCCTGGTCGCGGCCCCACGCGAGGGCCGCGGCTTTCGGCGCCGTCCTTCGCGCCGGCCCTGGCCCTGTGGTGCAATGCTGGCCGGCCGTCCGGTCCCGTGCCCATGATTCGTCGCTTCCAGCCTCCCTGTGAGCCCCCGATCTGGGCCCGTGGGGGCCAGGCTCAGACCCTGCTGGGGTTCCTCCTTCCCACGCCAGGGGAGGAGCTGAAGGGGAGCGTGGCCGAGCGCCGCGAGGTCTCGCTCGGCGGCGGGGACCGCCTGGTGGTCTTCGATGCGCCGCCCGCGCCGGGCCCATCCGGTAGGCCCCTCACGGGCGTGGTCGTTCACCTCTTTCACGGGCTGACGGGCTCCAGCGACTCCAACTACGTTCGCCTGTGCGCCGACGCGCTGCGGCGGGCCGGGGCAGCGGTCATCGCCTTCAACCATCGGGGGCAAGGCGCGGGGGAGGGCCTGGCCAGGGGCATCTACCACTCCGGGAGCGCACCTGACCTCTGGGCCTCGGTCGAGGCCGGGAGAGCGCTCCACCCTGACGCCCTCCACGTGGGCGTGGGCTTCTCGCTGTCCGGCAACGCCCTGCTCCTCGGGGCAGGGAGAGACGGCGGCGCCGGCACGCCGGACGCGGTGCTCGCCGTGAACCCGCCCGTGGACCTGGCCCGCTCGGTGTCCAGGATGGAGCGTGGGCTCAACCGGATCTACGACCGGAACTTCGTGTTGGGAGTGCGGCGGGCGATGGCCGAGCGCCGGACTCGTGGGGAGCTCGACCCGTCCATCAGGGTGCAGCTGCGCTGGAGCCTGCGCGAGACGGATGACCGGGTAACGGCGCCGCTCGCGGGCTTCTCCTCCGGGGCGGAGTACTACGAACGCTGCTCGGCGGCGCCGTGGATCAGCAAGGTCGAGGTCCCCGCCGTCATCATCTCCGCAGCGGACGATCCCTTCATCGAGCCGCAGATGATCGAAGACGCCACCCGCGGGACGGCGGCCTTCGTCCACATGGAGCCGGTGGGTGGTCACCTGGGCTACCTGGCGGCGCGCCCCATCGGCGGGGAGGGGCACGCGGAGTTCGCAGGGCGGCGCTGGCTCGGGGCGGCGGTGACCCATTACGTCACCGAGCTCTCGCGGGTGGCCCGCGGACGTTGACCCCAGGACGAGGGACCCCAGAACGATGGACCCTGGCGCGATGGACCCCGGCGCGCCTCCGGATTATTCGCGGTCTCGTGCCTTCCGGGCATGGGCCCGGGCGAACATGGGGGCGACATGGGTGAACAGCACTTCGAGCGAACTGTCGAGGCTCCGTGCGCTGCGAGCGAGGCGTACGAGTGGCACCTCCGACCGGGCGCCCTCCGGCGGCTGCTCCCCCCCTGGGACAGCGCCCGGGTCGTCTCGGGGAGCGGCCCCGAGGAGCGCCTGGAGAAGGGGGCCCGGACGGTGCTGCGGGTCGGCGTGGGCCCGATCGGGCTGCACTGGACCGCGGAGATCGCGGACGAACAGCCGCAGAAGACCTTCTTCGTGGACCGGCAGGTGAGCGGTCCCTTCAAGAGCTGGATCCACCGTCACGAGGTCTCCACCAAGGGCCGCACGGAGTCGGTCCTCGCCGACCGGATCCGCTACCAGCTGCCCCTCGGTCCCCTGGGCCAGCTCTTCGGAGGTCCCATGGTCCGCGGCAAGCTCGAGCGGATGTTCGCGTGGCGGCACCGCGTGTTCGTCGGGGACGTTCGCGCCCATGCCGAGGCACGAGAGGTGGGCTTCGAACGGAAGACGATCGCGATCACCGGGGCGAGCGGGCTCGTGGGCTCCACCCTCGCGGCCTTCCTGCGCACGGGAGGCCATCGTGTTCTGGAGCTCGTCCGGCGTGCGCCCACGGCGCCGCACGAGGTGCGTTGGGATCCGGCGGGCGGCACGGTGGACACCGCGCGGCTCGAGGGCGTGGACGCCATCGTGCACCTCGCCGGCGAGTCCATCTTCGGGCTGCGCTGGACCGGCGAGAAGAAGGAGCGCATCGCCCGGAGCCGGGTTGTGGGCACCCGGACCCTGGTGGACGCGATCGGACGCATGGAGGAGCCGCCCGGGGTGCTCGTGGCCGCGTCGGCCATCGGGTGGTACGGAGACCGGGGGGAGGAGCAGCTCCCCGAGACGGCGCCGCGCGGGGAGGGCTTCCTGGCCGACACCTGCGCGGAGTGGGAGGGGGAGGTGGACCGCCTCCGGCCGGGAGTCCGCGCGGTCAAGATGCGCCTGGGCGTCGTGCTCGACGCCGGGGGAGGGGCGCTCGCCACCATGCTGCCCGCCTTCACCCTGGGCCTCGGCGGGCGCCTCGGCTCCGGTCGCCAGTGGTTCCCCTGGATCGCGCTCGATGACGTCGTCGGCGCGATGCACCTCGCGATGTACCGGCCCTCCATGGAGGGGCCGGTGAACCTCGTCGCCCCGGGTCAGGTGCGCAACGCTGAGTTCACGCGGGCCATGGGTCGGGTGCTCCGGCGCCCCACGATCTTCCCGGTGCCCCGACCTGCCCTGCGCCTGGCGCTCGGGTCGGAGCAGGCGGACGAGATGTTGCTGTCCAGTGTCCGCGTCGTCCCCGAGGCCCTTCAGCGCGAGGGTTATGGGTTCCGTTACCCCGAGGTCGATGCCGCACTGGGCCACGCCCTCGGGCGGACGACCTGAGGGGCCGGGGCCCTGGGGCAGGCTGGGCGGAGTTGTCCTACCATTGCACGCCCCTTCCCCGTGACCGGCTTGAGCCGGCTAGCCACATGTCGGTCAAGCAACTCATCATCGCCGGGCTCCTCTTGCCCCTGGCCGCCCTCACTGCCGCGGCCTCTCTCTCCGGAGCCGTGGTCCAGGACGACGCCGACGCCGGGGGGATGCAGATGCCCCAGCCCACCGAGGAGCACGAGCGGATGCTCGCCGGCGTCGGGCTCTGGAAGGGCGTCATGAAGGCGACCTATCCAGGCATGCCGCCGATGTCGAGCGCGGTGACCGAGACGGTCGATGCCCTCGGCCCCTTCCACACGCTCACGGACTTCCGCGCGGAGTTCATGGGGGTGCCCTACCACGGGCACGGGATCATGGGCTTCGACGAGGCCAAGGACGAGGCCTTCGGGACCTGGTCCGACAACATGAGCCCGCACACGTCCTTCATGCGCGGGACCGTCAAGAGCGACGGTGACACCACGACCATCGAGATGCGCTACGAGGCGCCCGGGCCGACGGGCGAGATGGTGCCCCACCGGAACGTCGGCGTGCACACCGGGGACACCTACAAGATGACGTTCTTCATGGGGGAGGGGGACGCCGAGGTGCAGACGATGACGCTGGACCTCAAGCGCGCCAAGTGACCCCGACGGGACGCTGACTCACGCGCCGAAGCGCTCTCGCATCACCTGCGGGAGCGCTTCGGTCACGTCGGTGGGCTGCATGGCCCCGCCCGCGCGGCCGCTCGCCCAGGCGGCGGCGACGGCGTTGCCGACGTGCTGGGCGCAGACCGCGGCCTCCGCCGGGCCCAACCCCTGGGAGATGAAGCCCGCGATCATCCCCGCCAGCACGTCCCCGGCTCCCGCGACGGCGAGGGAGGAGTGGACCTCCGTGGCGACGAAGGTGGTGCCGTCGGGGAGGGCGGTCACCGTCGGCGCCCCCTTGAGCATCAGCGTGGATCCCAGCTGCCGGGCCGAGGCCGGGGTCAGCCAGGTGCGCCGGTCGAGCTCGGCGTCGTCGAGGGGGGCCCCGGCGGCGGCGGCGAGCCGCTTGAACTCACCCAGGTGAGGCGTGAGCACCCAGCGCGACCGCTGCTCGCGCGTGAAGCGGGCGAGGTCGAGCTTGGAGAGGGCGTTCAGGCCGTCCGCGTCGATCACGACCGGGAGGTCCACGCGTTCCAGCACCTCGCTGACGAGGGTGACCGTGGAGGGCTCCTGACCCAGGCCGGGCCCGATCAGGAGCACGTCTGCCCTGGCGGCGCGACTGACCAGCTCCTCGGCGGCATCGGCGGTGAGGCCGCCGGTCGGAGAGGTCGGCAGCGCGACCGTCGCGGTGGCGGGGGACTGGGCGTCGATGGCCGCCCGCACCGAGGGCGTCGAGGCGCAGGTGACGTAGCCCGCGCCGGTCCTCCCGGCGGCCATGGAGGCCAGGGCCGCGGCGCCGGTGTAGGCGTCGGAGCCGGCCACCACGAGCACGCGCCCCGCGGAGTTCTTGTGGGCGTCGCCGGCGCGCCGGGGGAGCAGCGCCCGGATCATCTCGTCAGTGGCGAGCCGCGCGCTGCCGGGCTGGGCCAGCGCCCGCGCCGCGATGTGGGGGGGAATCCCGATGTCCACGGCCACCACCTCGCCCGCCGCCGCGCGACCCTCCCCGAAGAGGAGCCCCGGCTTGAAGGCGCCCATGGTGATGGTGACCTCGGCGCTCACCGCGGCCTCGTCCGTGCAGACGCCCCGGTCGCTGTCCACGCCGGTGGGGACGTCGATGGCGACCACCTGGCTCGCCGCCCCGCAGGCGAGGGCGAGGCTGCGGATCGGCTCCCGGAGCCGGCCGGTGACGCCGATCCCGAGGAGGGCGTCGACCACCAGGTCCGCCTCCTTCGCGAGCTCCGTCACGGGCGCATCGGGGCCGAGGACGCGGAGGTCGCAGCCCCCCTCACGCAGCATGATGGTCAACAGCCTGAGGTTCAGCTCAGTCTGCGGTGACGACGCGCCCGGCGCGGCCGTGGTGACCACGGTGACGGAGACCTGTCGGCCCGCGAGGATGCGCGCGAGCGCGAGCCCATCCCCCCCGTTGTTCCCGTGCCCGGCGAGGATCAGCAGGTTGGAGCCGGCCCCGATCCCGAAGCGACTCTGGATCACCTCTGCGGCGGCCCTGGAGGCGGACTCCATGAGCGTGATCCCGGGGATGCCGAACTCCTCGATGGTCGCGAGGTCGGCGTCGTGCATGGCCCTCGTCGAGAAGACCGGGTGAGTCAGTTCGAGGCGCTCCATGGCCCAAGCGTACCTGCACGGCCAGCCCGGATCCCCCGGAGCACAGGGCCCGTTGTCGGATCTAGGACTTGGCAGTAGTTTCGACTTCATATGAAGCTCCTCCACCTCCTCCTCGCCCTCCCCCTGGCGCCGGCGGCCAGCGCCGACATCTTCTGGACGGGCGCCGTCAGCGGCGACATCTTCGACGAGGCGAACTGGGACCTCAGCCAGTCCCAGGTCACCGTGATCGACCCGAACGTCAGCATCGACGACAACGTGGTGATCCGCGACGCCCCCGCGGACGTGATCCTCACGGAGACCGGCGGCGGCCAGCTCCGCTTCCAGCTCGAGGAGAGCCGCTCCCTCATCATCGACAACTCCCGGTTGGTGGCGGCGGGCAATGATGGCGTTGGCTGCTTCCAGGGGACGCAGGTGGGCATCACCATCGAGGTGAACAACGGCGCGAGCTTCGAGCCGTACTTTGTCGTCAACCGCGTGCGGGTGAAGATCGATGCCACGAGCACCGCGATCTTCGGCGGGCCGGGCGACCCCCTGAACATCGCGACCGTGGACATGAACTACGGCAGCGTGCTCGCCTTCCTGACGGAGGACCCCTCGGAGTTCCTGACCGAGCACCTGGGCTCGGTCACGGTGGCCGGCGTCCCTGCGGTCGCCGGCGGCAACGTGAACATCGCCTCGGACGGCAACCAGGGCAGCATCATCACGGTGATCGCGCAGACGGTGGGGACGTCGTACTGCATGGCGAACCCCAACTCCACCGGGGTGGCCTCGCTGCTCATGGGGCTGGGATCGGATCTGGTGGCCAGCAACAGCCTGACCCTGGAGTGCTCCTCCATGCCGCCGGGCTCGTTCGCTTTCTTCCTCACGAGCCAGACCCAGGGCTTCGCGTCGAACCCGGGCGGGAGCGACGGCAACCTCTGCCTGGGGGGAGCGATCGGCCGCTACGTGGGCCCGGGGCAGATCCAGCAGGCCGGCGCCGCCGGGACGGTCTCGCTTGCCCTGGATCTCAACCAGATCCCCTCGCCCACGGGCTTCGTCGCGGCTGCGGCGGGTGACACCTGGAACTTCCAGACCTGGTTCCGGGACTCCAACCCCCAGGGGCAGGCCGTCTCCAACTTCTCGATGGGCCTCGAGGTCACGCTGCAGTGAGCGCCGGCGCCGCGGCGCCCTAGAACATGGACGGAGTCTCGGGCGCGGCGTTGTAGCGTGCCACGTAGTCCTTCACGCGCACCTTGCGGGCCGTGTTGTCGCTGGTCATGTAGCGGATCTTGCCGAAGATCTCGCGCTCGGGGCCCCAGGCCCGGTCGTAGCGGCCGAGCACCCACATGATCCCGCCCCATGAGTTCGGGTCGCGCCCGTCGAGGGCGTACTTGTTGTTGAGCTCCACCATGATCCGGTGGGCCTCCTGGGGGCTCTCGGTCCAGTGGAGGATCTTCTTGCCCCACAGCATCCGGAGGTAGTTGTGGATGATGCCCTCGCGGCGCAGCTGGTTCTGCGCCGCGTTCCACAGGGGGTCGTGGGTCGCAGCGTTCTCGAACTGCTCGAGGGTGTAGACGTGGGGGCGCGGGTCGTCGGCGTGCTCGGCGAGGGTCTTCTTGGCGAAGTCCGGCAGGGACTCGTAGCGGCCGTAGTCCCTCGGGCGGTTCTCGCAGGTGTTCAGGCAGACCTCACGCCAGGTGATGAGCTCGTCCACGAAGCCCTCGGCGGCGGCGGACATGCCCCACCAGCCTTCGCGCTTGCCGCTGGCCTTCTGGCCCTCGATCAGCGACGGGTCCCAAGACTCGCGGTCGGCGACACGGTGGAACGCCTCGTGGGCGGAGACGTGTCCGTAGTGGAACCAGGGCGAGAGCCCGCTCGCGGCCTCGACCTCTGGCTTGTTCCGCTCGAGGTACCGGACCACGCGCTCCTCGATGAACGTCCCGAGGCGCACCAGGGCCGCGGCCTGGCCGCCCCGAACACCCTCCACCGGGTGAACCTCGTGGTCGATGGGGAGGCTCGCGAGGTCCACCGCGTCGAGGTCCGTGGCGGGCCAGCGTTCAGTCACCTCCGCGGGGAGTCCGTCGAGGGGCGGGAGCCCCGCGCCGCGCAGCGGCTCGGCCACGGGCATGCGCGAGAGCGCGTCGAAGGCCACCCGGTGCACGTGCCTCCTGAAGTCGTGGGCGCGGGCGAAGCCCTTGGGCGCCGAGCGCAGGGGGATCACACCGCAGGAGTCCACGGTCTCCATGCGCACGTCGATCTCGGCGGCCACGCGCTCCACCCACATGGGCATGTGGAAGCAGGGCCAGTGGTCCGTGACGTAGCAGCAGGCCTGCGCGGCGAGCGCCGCGTGGAGCCCATTGCCCGCGTCCTCGGCGGGCTCCACGTAGGGGAGGTAGGTGACGCCCGCGGCGGCGAGGGCGTCCCGCTGGTCGCGCATCCCGTCGATGATGAAGGCGTGGTGCCGGTCGGAGGCCCAGCGGTAGCTGCAGGAGAGCGCCTCCACGACCACCAGGGGTCTCTCGAGCTCCTGGGCGCGCGCGACGGCGTGCTCCAGCCCGAAGTTCCAGCGGGTCCGGCGCTGGGCCAGCATCCAGTACACCACATAGCGGCCGTCCTCCCGGACGGGGGCGTCGTTGGCGAGGGCGAGGCGGTCCTGGGGAGCTTCCATGGAGGGAGGTTCGCCTCGCTCCCCTCGCCGGACGCGCCGGCCCTGGGCTCGGGGGCCGGGGCCGAGCGAGGGGAGGCCGGTGGGCCAGGGGCCGAAGGTCAGCGCAGGCGGCCCACGACCTCCGCCGCCCGCTGGACCCTGGGGTGCTGGTCGCCCGCCAGGCCCCGGAGGGTCCCGAGCACCGCCCCGCAGAACGCCCGGTCCAGGGAGTCCAGGTCCGAGGGCCGCGCGCCGTAGCGCTCGATGAGCAGCGCGCCGAAGGGGAGCGCGGCCACGTCGGGGCAGTCCCTCCACGCCAGACGCGAGGTCTCCCGCGCGCGCCGCTCCCAGCGCCGGGCGTCGACCCCCCGGTACGTTCCCTCGGCCGCAGCCGTAGCGGCCAGCGCTCGCCGCTCGAACACCGACGCGAGGAGGCTCCATCCGCGATAAAGGAGCCGCGGGTCGCTCTCCATCAGGAGCGCCGCCTCGATGGTCCCCTCGCTGTCGGCGGCGCCGGAGACCGTGTGGCTCCGGACGGCGGCGCGCAGCCGCGCCATCCGGTGGAAGACACCGTTGGGGGAACGTTCGCTCGCGAGGCCCAGGGAGAGGAAGGCCTCGGCCTCGGCGAGGGCGCCGGCGGCCTCCAGCCACTCCGTGGCGAGGACCGGGTCGGTCCCTGGCGCGGGGGACCGGGCGGGCGGCCAGGCGGCGGGGGACTCCGCCGAAGCGCGCTCCAGCTCCCACGCGACCCCGAAGGGTTCGAGGTGCCCGCCGGTGATGGCTCGCACCGGTCGGATCGGCAGGTCGGCGGCGATCGCCGTGCCCAAGACGAGCTGGCGCCAGGACGCTGGCTCCAGCACGAGCAGGCGCGGGGTCGTGTGGACCCCGAGGGCCTCCGCGAGGCGGGCGTCTTCACCGTCGGCCTCGGGTTCCAGGAGGACCGCCTCGAAGGGGGCTGTCGCGCGCGCGATCCCCTCGTCCGCGCCCGCGGCGCGCTCGAGGGCGAGGCAGGGGGCGTTGTCCGCGCGGACGTAGACGAGCACGCGCCGCGGAGGCTCGTCGGTGACGCGGCCTTCCCAGGGACCCCGGGCCCAGCCGAGGTCCCAGCGGTCCGCGAGTGGGGCAACAGCCTCCGCAGCGCCGGCGGGGTGGGGCGTCGAGGCCAGAAAGGCCCAGAGGCCGGCGGCAAGGGCGAGGAGAACGGGGAGGACGCGGTGCATCGTGGGCAGGCAAGCCTATCCCGGTCCGATCTCGACGCCGAGAGAGAGAACGGTGGAGCGGCTGGCGTAACGGTCAAGGTTTCAGCGAGGTGGTGCAGTTGGTAGCCTCCTCAGAACGCTCCTACTGGGGCCGAGCAAAATGAACGCCCGCGAGATCTCCTCCAACAAGAGTTACACCGTTGCCGTCTGCCTCTCAGGCGTGTTCGGCGTCTTCGGAATCCAGCACTTCTACATGGGGCGCTGGATTGAGGGGATCATCGATGTGTCGCTCTTCGTGGCGACGATCTACCTGTTCCTCGTGGGGGAGCCCGTCTGGGCCCTCGTCACTGGCGCGCTCGACGCGCTCCACACGCTCATTGTTACGATCATGCTGCTGACCGGTTCATTCCGCGATGGATCCGGTCGTCTCATCACCTATCCAGGCCAACGCCTCCGCACCCGACACTTCGATGACCACTGAGCTCAGCCACAAGGGCTTCGTCCCTGCGCTCCTCCTCTGCTTCTTCTTCGGCGCCTTCGGCGTCCACCGCTTCTACGTGGGCAAGGTCGGGACGGGCGTTCTGATGCTGTTCACCTTGGGGGGCTTCGGCTTCTGGACGCTGGTGGACATGATCATCATCATCACCGGCAACTTCCGGGACGGTGACGGCCGCCTGATCAAGGCCCAGAACTGAGCCCCTCGAGGACCGCGTCCGGATAGGGCGCGGTCCCTTCCATCGGCCACCCACGCTCGTCGCACCGGTCCTCAATGGCGCGGATGCGGCTCGAGAGGTCCGGGTGCGAGGCGAGGATCCCGCCGGGGGCGAAGACCTCCACCTCGCGCAGCTCCTCGAAGAGCCCGGTCGCCCCTCCCGCGTGCCCATAGAGGCGCTGGAGCGCGTCGAGCGCCAGCGCGTCCGCGTTCTCCTCGAGCTCGCGGCTGTAGGCCGTCAGGACCAGCTGGCCCCCGAGGTCCCGGGAGGTGCTCGTCTCCCCCGTGGCGGTGGTCAGCAGGAGCTGCAAGAGGAGCCCGCGGCTCAGGCTCGTGAGGGGGTCCCGCTGGGCGGCGTGGGCGATCTCGTGGCCGAGCACCATCGCCAGGCTGTTCTCGTTGTCGAGCCGCTCGATCAGGCCCTCGAGCACGAAGATGTGGCCGCCAAGGGTGGTGAAGGCGTTGACCTCGTCGCCCTCGATGACGTGGATCTCCAGCTCGAGCCCCTCGGGGAGGTCCATCTGCGCCGCCACCTCGGCCCCCAGCCCCTTCACGTAGGCCTCGACGTCGGGGTGCACGGGGTCCAGGGCGAGGTCAGCGATCCACTCGACGTAGGGCTCCACGAAGCGTCGCTCGCTCTCGTGGCTGAGGACCGTGATCCAGTGGGGGACGGTGAGGATCCCGATCACGATGAGCACCACTCCGACGATGACGGTCACGGCCGCGCCGCGCGCGAAGCGCTCGATGTGCCGCCGCTCCTCCTCGTCGATCTTCGTCCGGCGCCAGCGCTCCTCCTGGTCGACCTCTTCGGGCCGGGGGTCGCCATGGCCGTCGATGTCTGTCGGCTCTGAGTCGCCGTTCGCCGGGTCGCGGTTGGTGTCCATGGGGGGAGGAGGATTCAAGGCAGGGGGAGGCTTCTGGCGGAGCGCCTGCGTACGAGCCTGCGCGGCTCACACATCGGGGGTCGCCCGGCCCCGAGGCTAACCGCGAAGGGCTGCCGATGACCAGCGGGTCCGTCCGCGCCGGAGGTCATCGTCCTCAGGGGTCCGGGCTCATTCCCCAGCGGCGAGGATCGCGAGCTGCAGCGCGCGGTCGAGCTCGAGGAAGCGGTCGAACTCGGCGTAGAACGCCGCGGGGGTGAGCCCGAAGGCCTCCCCGAAGGCGCCCTCAAACCCCAGGGTCTCGACCCGCGGATAGAAGCGCTCGATGAGCACGTCGCGGCCGGCCCGGTGGCAGAGCCAGGCGATGGCCCACGCGCCCAGGTCGTAGGCGATCTGACCGTCCGGGCCGTACTCGATCTCGCCCAGGGCGAGGCCGGGGCGTTCGGCGCGCATGTCGAGCCCCGAGCGCAGCTTCTGCTCCATGCGGTCCCGCGCCCGCCAGGGCTCGCCGGGGGACCGCGGGTCGGTCGGCAGGAGGCCCTCGCGCCGCAGCGCCTCGCCGGTGGTCTGCGCCATGTACTCCGCCGCACCCTCCACGAACCACACCGGCCCCATGAGCCGCTGGCGCTCCTCCCAGTCGAGGGTCTTGACGTGGGACTGCTGCACCGCGTGGAAGTACTCGTGCAGCAGCACCGTCTGGTCATCCTCGATGCGCACGTCCGCGAGGCCCGCCCAGCCCGGGGGCAGCGAGGAGCTGAACTGGTGCAGGCCCCACTCGAAGCCGCCGTTCCACCCCGCCTCCAGGAAGGGCTGCCCCGTGGCCTCGATCTCCGCGGCGCGCGCCGCCCAGTCGCGCAGCTCGCGGCGGCGACGCACGTCGGAGGCGCACTCCTGGGCCGTCATGTCCCCACGCGCCACCCGGCGGTCGCAGTACCGCGCCGCGAGGGCCTCGGCGGCCTCCACGTCCATGCCCACCACCCAGTACTCGATGGGCCCGTAGTTGCCCCAGGCCTCGATGCCCGCGTCCAGGGCGCCCGCCATCGCCACCCGCACCTCCTCGGCCACGTCGTCGGCGAAGAAGAACTCCGGCCGGACGTCGTCCGCCACGGTCCAGGGGGAGGGGCTCGAGGGCGCCGCGCAGGCGGCGAGCACCAGGGGGAGCAGACGGCGAAGTGGCATCGGTGCAGCGTAGTGCATGCTCCTCTTGTCCCGGCAGCAGCACTTCAGCCTTGAATCGCCCCCCCCGGGTTTGGCGTGCTCATGGCATGAGTTACGACCCCTTCGAGGTGCTCCAGGAGAAGGTGGCCGCGCCGCGGCCGCAGGGAACGGAGCGCGACGCTGCGCCGGCGACCCCTTCCATCTCCCTGGCCGAGGCTGCCGAGCAGTCCGGTCTGCCCGAGGCGGTGCTCGCCGCGGCCGTCCGGAAGGGGACCCTCAACACCCACACGATCGCGGACGACGGAGTGCTTCAGCCGGGGGTCCAGCTCGACGAGGTGGAGTTCGCGCGGGAGTCCCTGATCACGGACAAGCCCCCCCGCGAAGAGGAGAGCCACGGCCCCGCCGTCGAGCCCGATCCCGTCGCGCAGGGCGCGCCCCACAGCGCGGAATCCCAAGCCCAGCATGACGCCGAGCCGGAGGCCGAAGCGGCGGAGAGCAGCGCCTCGGGTGAGGAGCGCTCCCATGGCGCGGCGGGAGCCGACGAGGATCGGGGCGGCGCCCTGGTCGAGGTCGAGCTCGCGGTCCAGGGCTGGCGCGAGGCCAAGGAGGCGCTGGAGGTGGCCCGCGAGGAACACCGGGCCGAGCTCGTGCGCCTGGAGCGGGTCATCGTCGCCTCCGAGGTCCGCGAGGCCTCCACCCGCCGGTGGGGGAGAGCAGCGGGCGTGGCGGCCGGAGTGCTCCTGCTGGGCGCCGCCGGCTTCGTGATTCAGCTCCAGTCGGAGCACGGCGAGACGCTCTCCACCGAGCGCGCCCGCGCCGGGCTCCTCGAAGGCCAGCTCCAGTCCGCCGGCCAGCAGCTCGAGCAGCGCGCGAGCGAGGTCGAGCGGCAGGCGGCCGCCGCGGCCGCCGCGGCCAACCGGGCGAGCCAGGAGGCCGCGCGGGCCGAGGCGCTCGCGAGCCGCGTGACCGAGCTGGAGGCCGACCGCGCCGCGGCCGCCGCCGCCTGGGAGCAGGCCCTCTCCAGCATCGGCTGGCGCTGACCCGAGGGCCCAGCGCCGCCCCGGCCAGCCCTCAGATACCGGCGGAGACTTCCTGGAACTTGGTCAGGGTGATGCGCTCGACGGAGCCGTCGGGCATGGTCACGTCATAGTCCCCGACGGGGGTGCGGAAGCGCAGGACGCCGTTCTTGGTGGTGAGCTGGAAGAGGTTGTCCTGGGCCCGCCAGGTGCTCACGGGCACGCCGTAGCGCACCGACATCACCCGATCGAGCAGCGCCTCGGACGAGATGTTGAGCTGCCCCGAGTCGTGCACCTCCAC
>CALJGV010000008.1 GCA_938075305.1 uncultured bacterium | reverse complement strand
AGTAAGCGAGAGTACATGACCGAAAGACAAGAAAATGCAGGCGCATGCCTTCTGACAATCACCCTCTTCGCATACGGCCTCCTGCAATTCTGGGCGGGCTATATTGGCGTCGAGTATCACCTTGGCGGCGGCTGGGCGACTGGCGCTATAGCGGCCGCATTGCTCCTAAGGTTTACAGTGCCAATATCCATAGGAGCGTTCTTCGGAGCAATGGATGTTTGGGGCTGGCATTGGGCAGCAGCCCTGGCTTTCTCAGCACCAGGCTTGGTGTTGATGACTCTTTGGATTATCGGTGCCGTAGCAAAGAAAGAGTGATGGCGATGTGTGGCTACAACTCTAATTCGATTCTTGAATTTTAGGGTCGGAAGCTCCGCTCAGATCGTGGCAGACGATCTTCGCGCGCGCGAACCCACGACGCCCCTCTCGCCGCCATCAGGTGTGGGGCAAGCGATCGTCGAGGTCCACGACACGCCAATCGTGAGTTGACCTGCGCCCGCCTTTGAATCGGAACGAATGCCACGATTCGTTCCACAGGGAGCACCTAATCGGCTTGAGGTCGATCTGCCTCGGCCTCCCCGATTCCCCCACTTCCGCCGCACTTTGCTCCCAGTTTCCCCCCCGAACCGCAGCGGGTGAGGGTGAGCCAAGCACGTGGGGTACAATGGGGCCTCAAACCAAGTCCGCGCCAGTCCGCAGCACCTGAGAAGACCTCAGAGCAGATTGTGAGGCAAAGCTGAGGCAAACCTCCAAGCTTCCGATCCAAGCTCCTGCTCCAACCTCGCCCCCATCAAGACCTTCGGAGCTCGTTCAGAGCTGAATGCACCGGTTTTGAAAACCGACGTGGGGCAACCCACCGGGGGTTCGAATCCCTCCGCCTCCGCCATCCGTGCTCACCTGCGTCCAGGGCGGCCGGGTCCACGGCACCTGGCCCACGCTGGCGCCAACGGCCCTGGACGAAGGCGACCTGCGGGTGGAAACGGACTACCGCGATGTGCTGGCCGAGGTTCTCACGGCCGGCTTCGGGGGGACCGACCTCGGCCATGTGTTCGAGGGGCACACGCCGACGCCCGTGAGCGCGGTGCTGTGAGCCCGGCGCCAGGCGTCCGCTGGCAAGCGGCAGCGGGCGCCCCGCCGCACCCGTGACCCGGCGCTCAGAGCGGCGCGTCGATCGCGGCGGCGCCGAGCTGGACCCAGTAGAGGCCCGTGAAGAGGAAGCGAGTCGTGGAGAAGTGCCCGCCGCTGGCCGTGAGCGGGTCGGCCAACTTGAAGATGGGCTTGAAGCCAATGCTGTGCGCCGCGCCGGGGGGCTGGAAGATCGAGAGGTTCAGGATCGCCCCGGCGACGGGGTTCGCGGGGACCTGCACGATGGTGTTCTCGGTGAGGGAGTGCAGGACCGTCAGGCCGAGGCTGCAATCCAGCGCGAGCGCACCGTTGCTCGACGTGACCGATTGCATCTTCGTCGCGATCCCGTCCACGGAGAGGATGCCCGGACCACCACGCGCCAGCTTCACGTCGCCTACGCTGGTCTGGGCTGCCGCAAAAGTGAGCGACTGATTGGTCAAGACCGCGTCTCCGAGCGTCCGGTGGGTCGACTTCGTCGTGCTCTCAAAGCCCGTTGGCTCGTTGCCTGGCGCGAGGTTGAAGCGGTTGTTGTCCAGCTCGATGCTCTCCAACCCCGGGCCCCCCATGATGGCGGTGAACGGGGTCTGGATCCCGGAGGAGAACTGGTTGTGCGCGACGAGCACGTTGAACGCGCCCTCCGGTCCGTCGAGGCGAACGAAGGCGTCCTGGCTCGCGCCGACGGCGGCCTGGATACGGCTGTGGTCGTTGCGCGCCAGCGTCAGATTGGCGACGCGGTCGGCGTAGATGTCGTACGGGACGTTCGCCTCGAAGCCGCACCCGGAGATGGCGTTGGCGTAGGCGCGATAGCCCGTGTCGCCCGTCAAGTGAACGCCACCTTGGGAAGTCGGCCCCGTTCCATTGTTGGCGATGATCGAGTTCGTGATTCGTGACAGCTCGGCGGCCGCGTAGACGCCTCCCTGTCCGTTCAACTCGATATCGAGTTGATCTAACGTGACGTTGTAGGCCACCGAGCCAGCGCCGGTAGCTCCCATGTAGATGCCGTAGCGGCCGTTCCGAACGATCAGTGAGCGCTCGATCGTCCAGGTCTTGGGCAGCCCGAAGTCATTCTGATCGGCCCGCATGACGATGCCGTCCCCGGCCTGATCGCTGACCAAGCAGTCCGAGATCCGACCGTTCCAGACATCCTCGACCTCGATGCCACACTGGCCACGCCCGGAGCGGCTCGTCACCTCGAGCCCCTCGACCGTCAGGAACCACGCCTGCTCGGCGATCGGGCTCCGCGTACCGAAGTAGAACGCGGCTCCGCTCGCGACCCGGTTCTCGATGACCGTTCGCCCCGGACCTTCTCCGCGTACCTTGAGCGCCCGAGCATTGAAGCCCCGATCCTCGAAGTAGGCCTCGACCGTTGAATCGAACGAGTAGGACCCGGCGGGCATGAAGACCTCCGCGCCGCACTCGAGGGCGACGTCCATGGCCGCCTGCACGCTGTCGGAGTCGTTGCTCCCCCACCACTGCGGGAGGACCTGGCGGGTGCTCCCCGGCGCCAGGGACACCTTGCCCACTCCGAGGAAGATCTGCGCCTGAGTCGCATCGAACGACCCGGCAATCTCCAAGCGTTGCCCCGCGAGGTCGATCAAGGAGGCGCCCTCGTGCACAAGCGCGATGTTCGGTGGGACCTTCAGGGCCCCGTGCAACACGTCGTCGATGTCCACTCGGATCACGGCGCGCGTCTCACGACCGAGGACCCGAAGCGCCTCGTCCAACCGGCCTCGCCCGTTGTCCCGGAACTCACTGAGCAAGTGGACCCCGCTCGCGTCCTGGGCTGTGCTGGACGGGAGGCTCCCCCAGATGGAGATCGCGGCTCCAGCGAGGGTCAGCGTGGCCGCCAGTCGAATGATGGTGCTGCTCATGGTGATGCTCCTCTCGCAGAGTCCCCGCTCGGTCGCTCACGCTCGCACCGGGTACGTGCGCGAGATGGCCGCCATCCAGAGTACCCACTAAGCCCACGAGCGCATCCGCGACCCACCACCCCGCCTCTCCGAGCGCCTTCAGCCGCCTTCGGCCGAACCGAGGACCTCAGCGAGCTCCGCCAGCGCCCAGCCGTAGTGCTCGGCGGCGAGCCCGTGCCCCTGCTCCTCGTAGATGCGGAAGTCTCGCTCTCCCTTCACCCGGTTGAAGGTGCCGAAGCTCGTCTCCGGCGCACAGACCCGGTCCTGCAGGCCCACTCCCATCAGGGTCCGACACGTGATCCGGTCCGCGAGGTTCATGGTGTCGAAGTAGTTCAGGGTCTTGAGCGCCCCGGCCCTCGAGCGACCTGGGTCCGCCGCGAGCCACGCCGCGAGGTCCTCCACATCCTGATCAATGAGGAGGGTCATCAAGCCTCTCCAGTGGCACAGCCACGGGATGTCTGCGAGGCAGATGTCCACCCGCGGGTCCAGCGCCGCGGTGGCGAAGGCGAGGCCGCCCCCCTGGCTCGCGCCCCAGACCGCCAACCGATCCTGGTCCACGTCGTCGCGTGAGCAGAGGTAGTCCATGGCCCGCACGCAGTCCATGTAGGCGCCGCGGTAGAAGTAGTCGTCCTTGTCCTCGAGGCCGCGGAGCCAGTAGTCGACGGGCTCCGCGGGGACGTCCTCGACGCTGCCACCATGGCCGCGGATGTTGAACGAGAAGACGATGCGATCCCCCACGGCGTCGATGGGCTGCATGGACTCCGTGTAGCCAGGGACGCGCAGGACCGCGGCGTGGGGTCCCTTCGACCGAGGCACCTGCAGCCAGCCACGCACCCGGACGCCGCCCAGGCTCCGGAGCGTGACCTCGCTGAGCTCGAAGTCGTCCGCTGGCTCGCCAGGGACGGGCCGCACCTGAACCTCGGGGGCCACCGCGGCGAGCTCCTCCAGGGTCCGCGTCCAGAAGGCGTCGAAGTCGGGCGCGCGGCTCAGCTCGTACCGGATCCCGGCGGGCTCGCACCCCACCCGCCGTCGGCGGACGTTGGGCCACTCGCCGCCCTCCTCGAGCACGCTCACGGCCACGTCGGCGAAGCCCGGCCCCGTCATGGTGAGGGGGAGGACCGAGGTCGCGGCTCCCCCGGCCGGGACCTCCAGGACCGTCGGCCCCGGCAGCGCCGGTGCGATGGAGAGCGACTCTACTTCCCAGCCGACCGTGACCCGCACCGCCGCGTCCGCGCGGTTCTCGACCGTGGCCGTGAACCGGACGGTCTCCCCACGCTCGCACAGGCCGCCCTCGGCATCCGCCTCGAGGGTCACCCACGGCCGAACCAAAGCGGCCGAGCCGGCGATCGGGCCGGTGTTCGAGCCCGGGGCAGAGAGAGAACCCGCCGAAGGACTCACCTGGCAGGCGAGGAGCAGGGGGAGCAAGGCCGAGAGGCGGGTCGGTGCGGTCATGGGCGCCACCGTAACGGGAGCGCCCCCGTCCTGGGCAGCGTGGCGCAGGAGCAGCGCGTGCGCCCCACCCCCAACCGCCCCCACTCCACCGCGGGTCATCCCCGACTCGCCCTCCCCGGGCGCGCTGCCTACGCTTGCCCGCGAGTCAGAGCCCCACCGCCGTGAACATGCCCCACCCCTCCACCATCAGGGCCGCCCCCGTCGCACTCCTTTCCCTGCTCGCCGCGAGCTGCAGCACGGGGGATTCGATGATGCGCCCCGTCCAGTTCCACTCCCCCGCCGCGGAGGCGCTGCTCGACAGCGGGGTGCAGATGGAGATCCTCGTGGAGGACGTCCAGCTCGGTGAGGGGCCGATCTGGCTCGCGGACGAGCAGCGCTTCGTGTTCGCGGACGTGCTCGGCAACAAGCTGCTCTCGTGGACCGAGGCGGAGGGGGCGGGCGTCTACCTCGAGCCGAGCGGCTCCACGGGGTACGCGCCGGTCTACGAGGATGGCGTCCTGGGCGCCAACGGCCTCGCCCTGGCCCCCGATGGGGCGCTCATCCTCTGCCAGCACGGCGACCGCCGCGTCGCGAGCCTCGTCCGCACCGACGGGGTGCCCGGCCCCTTCTCCACGGTGGTCGACCGACACCAGGGCAAGCGCTTCAACAGCCCCAACGACCTCACCGTCGCACCGGACGGGGACCTCTACTTCACCGATCCCCCCTACGGGTTCCTCAACCTGGCGGAGAGCGACCCGAGCGTGGCGCGGATGGTGTTCGAGGAGGAGCTGCGCGAGCTCCCCTTCTGCGGGATCTACCGGCGCGACGCGCAGACGGGCTGGACGACGCTCCTCAACGACAGCATGGACTTCCCGAACGGGGTCGGGCTCTCCTTGGACGGCAGGTGGCTGTACGTGAACAGCTCGAACATGGCCGACCCGGAGATGATGCGCTTCTCCACCGCGGACGGTACCGGCGGCCTGTTCTACAAGGGCCCCTTCGACGAGGACGCCGCCGGCTGGTTCGACGGCATGAAGGTGCACTCCAGCGGGAACATCTTCACCACGGGCCCCGGCGGCATTCTGGTGATCTCGCCCGAGGGCGAGAAGCTCGCCACGATCGCCATCCCTGATCCCGCCACCAACTGCTGCTTCGACGAGGACGAGGAGTACCTCTACATCACCACGTTCGCGTACGCCGCGCGCCTGAAGCTCAAGCGCTGAGGCCGCGAACGCGGAGAGCCCTTTCGGGAATACCGCCGCGGTTCACGCCCGCGCTCGACCTCGCCGGAGGATCGCCTCCAGCGCGATGCCCCAGAGCAGGCTGTTCACGAGGAGCAGCCCCCACTCGAGGGCGTCCGGCATGCCCCGACCGGTGAACACCGCGTCCTGGAGCCAGAGCCCGACCGGCCAGAGCGGGAGGCCGACGACCCAGAAAAACGGGCTGGCTACCTGGCTCACCAGCCCACGGGGCTCGTCGTCCACCGCCGAGAAGTCGAGGTAGAGGAAGAAGAGCAGCATCCACAGGAGGAGGTGGAGCGCCCCCAGGAGCGCGACCCACCGCCATGAGCGGCCGGAACTCGTCGCCTCCGTGGTCACTGGGCCGTCCGCCGCTCCACGGGGAAGAGCCGGCGCTCGGCCTCCAAACCGCCGTCCCAGAGGACCCAGGTGGCGTCCACCCGGTCCTCGCCGAGGAACTCCACGACGTGCTGGTGCATGTGCGTCTCCTCCGACGAGCCCAGGTTGGAGGCCCCTGCGAAGTCGAACTCGATCAAGGCCTCCGTTCCGCCGGTGGCCACCATCGAGGGCTGGTTCCCGAGGGCGCAGTAGTGCGTGAGCATGAGCCGGTCCCCGTCCATGTAGTACATCGTGACCATCTCCTTCTCCATGCCGGGGAACAGGCGCTCGACCACGGCGGACCCGTTGGCGGCCAGCTCGTAGATCATGACCGGTCCATCCCCGGCCTCCCCGTCGGTTCGATACCACTCACCAACCATGGTGGCCATCTGGTCGAAGTGGGATGCGCCGTCGATCGGCGCGATCGCATCCTCCGTGGAGGCACAGGAAGCGAGGCAGGCGGCAAGGACGGCGGTCAGGCGCAGGAGCATGGACGGATCCGGGTAGGGGGCACCTCTGCGAGAGGCAGATCTGGAGGCAATCGGCGCCCCGATGGAAACAGAAACAACGGGCTCCATCGCCAGAGTTTGGCGGGTTTCCGAGGTGGGTCGGGTTCCGTCTCCGAACGGAGACCATGCCCCCGCCCAGACGCGCGGAATTCCTGTCGCCTGGCAGGGGCCAGCTGGTCCCTCGACCCGAACAGCCGCCGGCGGGCTCTGCCACCGGTGCCCCTCAACAAAACCAGGCAGATGTGGCCACCAACGCCTCGGCGGCCCCGTACACCCAGGACTCGCGGGCTCCTCACTCCATCACCATGAAGCTCCTCACTCGCCTGGCCAAGACCCCCCTGGCGCTGCCCCTTCTCGTCCTCGCGCTCACGGCTTCGGGATGCCACCCCTGGGGCATGCGACTCCTCTCGCTCGAGGTTCGGAAAGGCGGGGAGGTCGTGTACGTGAGCGCCTTCGACGTCAGGGACGACAAGGGGGCGGCGGCGATCTGGGACGAGGCCGGGGAGAACCTCTTCACGGATGGCCTCGCCGTTCCGGACGCGTTCACCTTCCCCGAGAGCACCCGGGCCCACCTCGACGGCGAGGTCAACGTCCGGATCGCTCACGGCAGTCAGATCATCAGTGACGTCTCCTTGGAGGGCATCGACCTGATCCGGAGCGACGACTCCGCCACGGACTGGCACCTGCCGCGCGAGGAGATCCTGCGCGCCAAGGCGGCCGCGGGCCTCTGAGAGCTCAGACCTCGAGGACCTCAGCGCCGACGCCTGCGACTGAAGGGTCCTTCAGCCAGACGAGCGCGCACGAGACGTCCGAGGACGGCAGACCGAAGAGCGCGGCGACCGCCGAACGGTACGCCTCCATCTGCTCGCGGTGGGCCGCGCGGACCTCGTCCGACGAGGCGACCGCGTCGGTCTTGTAGTCGATCACCTGCGCGCTCCGTACCCGTCCCCCGTCCCGGTGCAGCACGAGCCGGTCGATGAATCCGCGCCAGCGGAGCGGGGCTCCATCCTCACCCTCCACCTGAACCTCGAAGGAGCGCTCGTTGTGGACCGTGACCTCGCCAGGCGGGCAGGTGAGCAGCTGGACCAGCGACTCCGACTCCATGGCCTCGTGGAACCTCACGAGGGCACCGTCCACGAGGTCTGCGGCCTCGTCACCCACGCGGACCAGGGTGGCCCGAAGGCTCGCGTCGTCGATGGCCGCCCCTTCCAGCCACTCGACCTCCTCGAAGAGGGCGTGCACGAGCGTTCCAAAGCGCGCGCCGCGGCCGCTGGACCCCGAGAGCAGAGAGCCCACGGACTCCGGCGAGTGCCCCGCGGAGCTCGGGGCGCGGACGGCGGTCTCCCCGGGCGCAGGATCCAGCCGCAGCCGGTGCTCCTTGACGGGCCCCTTGCCGCCCCCCTCGTGCACGGGCGCCCACGCCTCCGTGGAATCGGCGTGGGACCAAACCTCCTCGTGGTCGCCGTCGAGGGTGAGCTCACCGACGATCTGACCGCCGAAGGCCTCCGCGACGAGGGCCCCGTGGCTCTGGCTGGGCGACTTCTTGCCCGGCGCGGAGACGATGAGATCGATGGAGTGCACCGCCCTGGTCAGCGCCACATAGAGCCCGGAGAGCTCGTCCACCATCTGGCGTTCCTTCTCGCCCTCGTACATGGCCTCCAGCTCAGGGTGCTGCGCGGCCACGTCCGCCCGGGGCGCCATGGTCGCCACCCGCGGAGGCGCCACCTCGGACTCGGCCTCGAGGAGGACGCCCTTGGGCGTGAGCTGCCAGAGCCTTCCCAGCTCGGGGAGCACGACCGCGTCGAACTCGAGGCCCTTGGAGGCGTGGATGGTCATGACCTTGACGCGCGCCTGGGAGGGGTCGGAGACCTTCTTCGCGCGGACCTCGTCGGCGAAGTCCGCCGGACGCAGCCCGGGCTTCGCGTCGTGGACCTCGGCGAGGTCCACGAGTTGCTCGAGGCGGCGCAAATCCCAAGCGGAGGCCTCCTTGGTGAGCCTGTCCATGCGGCGTTGGAGGAACGGCCCGTAACCCCCGTGAAGGAGCTCCCCCCGGAGCTCCGCGGAGACCTCCGAGGCACGCTGCTTGGCCTCGGTGCTCCCCGCCTCCCCCGGGAGCAGTCCAAGCTCCGGGCCGAAGGGGGAGCGCGCCACCTGGAGCGCCGCGATCCCGTCACCGGGGTGGTCTGCCAGCTGGAGGAGCCCGAGCAGCCAGGTCACCAGCAGAGAGTCCGTGAGGGGGTTCCCGCCCTCGTCGCTCGCCTCGATGCCAACCTTGCCGAGCCGGTAGCGCAGGGTCGGGACGAGCTTCGCGGTCCGCACCAGGATCGCGATGGAGGCGTCGGGGTGGCGCTCATGCAGCACGCGGACTCGCTCGACCGCGAGGTCCACCGCAGGGTCCATCTTCACCTCCCCTCGCTCCTTCTCGTGGGCGCGCACCTGCCAGACGTGGGCCTCACCCGGGAGGTCCTTCTTCGCCTCGTGGGGCCCGAAGTTCTCGCTCCAGCGCCTGGCCGCCTGCCGGACCGCCGAGCGCTTCTCACCCGCCAGTGCCATGCGGTCCGCCAGACCCTCGAAGACCTGGTTGACCACGTCGAGGATCACCCTCGAGGAGCGGTAGTTCTTCACCATCTCCTCCTTCTCGAGGCCGGGGTGCCGCTCGTGCATCCTCGAGAGGAGGCGCGGCTCTCCCCCACGCCACCCGTAGATGGACTGCTTGACGTCGCCCACACAGAAGAAGCTCGACTCCTCGCTGCCGTCCGCGAGGACCTCCTCTGCGAGGGGCAAGAGGAGGCGCCACTGCTGGGCCGACGTGTCCTGGAACTCGTCCAGGAGGAGGTGCGAGAGCTTGGCGTCCATGCGGAAGCCCAGCGCCTGCCGCCAGGCCTCGGGCTGCTCCCGCGCGGGGCCGCGTTCGAGAGCGCGCGAGAAGTCCTGGAAGCGGTAGATGCCCCACTCGGCCCTGAGATTGTCCTCGGCCCTGGCGTACTTGGTCAGGAAGGACCCCATGGCCTCGTTCCGCGTGAGGAGCTCCTTGACCGCGTCCTCCCCGGCCCGCTGCGCGAGGACTTGAATCGCTCCCGCGATGTCTTCGGGGATCGGAACGCGCGCGAACTTCTCCTCTCCTGCGATCACCTTCTCCACCAGACCGATGCCGAAGAAGGAGGAGTCGATCGGATCACTGCCGTCTCCGACGAGCGCCCGCAGAGCGTCGATCGCGTTGGCGAAGAGCTTGTTCGGCTCCCCCTTGGCGGTGACGGGCACATCACATTGATGCAGACAGCGGACCTGGGCCTCCACCTCGGCTGGGTCCACCCCATCGAGGGGTTTCAGGTTCCCCCACGCGTCAGGGCCCACCTGGGCGGCCGCGTTCTCGGCCTCGGACACCGCCTCGAGCAGGACCGACTGCGCCTTGCGGGACGCCCCGCCGCGCACCAGCGCCCGCAGGAGCTCGAGGCGTTCACCGTCCTCGAGCCCGTCCAACACACGCGCCACCGTCTCGGCGGCGAGGCCAACCTCCTGCACCGCCGTCCCGATGGCGAAGTCGGGCGACAGCTCGAGCTCCATGGCGAAGAGCTGGGAGAGGCTGATGAAGAAGGCGTCGAGGGTCTGGACCCGGAAGCGCTCGATGCGGCGGACCAGCCGCGCGAGGGTCTCTGCGCACTCCCCGGCGGAGAGGCTGTCCCGATAGGGCTCCACGGCCTGGGCGGCCTCCAGGAGGTAGCCGCGCGCCTCCTCGCCGGCCGCGTCGTCCTCCGCCCCCTCGCGGAGACGCTTGAGCACCCGGTCGAGGATCTCCCCCGCGGCCTTCCGCGTGAAGGTCGCCGCGAGCACCTGCTTGGGCTCCACGCCCGCCACCAGGAGCCCGGCGAAGTGGTTGGCCAGCCGGAAGGTCTTGCCCGTCCCCGCCGACGCCAGCAGCAGCTGGCGCCGCTTCTTGATGGAGTCGTCTTCTCCGAACAGCTCGGTCTGGCTCATGACCGCTCCTCCTCGTCGTCTGCGACCGGATCGGGCTCACGCACCAGGCCGACCCCGAGGAGCTCGCGCTCGATCGGGAGCATGAACTCCGTCTTCGCGCGGCCGAGGTCCTCCACCTCGCCCGCCCGGACCCGCCGGACCACGCCGCGCGCGCACTCCAGCGCGTCCTGGATGTCCTCGGGTCCCCAGGTGACCTTCCCAGCCACGAGCTTGAGCTCCACGCGCGTCCCGTCGCCCGGCAGGTTGACGTAGCCGAGCCCCGGCACGACGCCCTTGCCGACCAGGGGCTCCACCATGTGGGCGTAGAGCGGGAGCTGGAGGTCCTTCCAGTCCCCGTTCTTCTTGCGGTGCACCTTGGCCGGGTCGTTGCTCTTGTGGCTGGTCTTGTAGTCCAGCACGCGCCAGAACCCGGTCTTCGAGTGCTGCTCGATGCGGTCGATCTTGCCGCGGATCCACGCCGGCGCCTCACCGGCCCCCATGTCGAGCCGGGCGCACCCCTCCCGACCGATGGAGGCGTCGCCCTCCGGGCTCCACTCCGCGTGACGGATCCGCCACCCGTCGCGCACCTCGCCCACGTGCCAGAGGGCGAAGCTCTTGAGGCGGAGCCGCAGCTGGCCGAGCTGGATCTGCACCGCCGGCATGACGGCCCTCGGGAACCTCATGGCCGCCCGCCGATCGAGGCGATCGAGGAGGTACCCCTCCACGTCCTCGACGCTGGTGGACTCCCGCAGCTCCTCGTTGGTGCCGAGGTCCTCGAGCACGTCGTGGGCGAGGGTGCCGAACCGCAGCGCGTCGAGCTCACCCGCGCGGTCGTCCACCGCCTCCAGGCGAAGGACGCGCTGAACGTAGTAGAGGAGCGGCGAGTCGAGGAAGCTCTTGAAGGAGGTCACCGCGAAGCGGTCCTGGGGCCGCGGGTCCGCGACCACCGGAGGGAGCTCTGCGGACACGTCCCGGTCGCTCGCCTCCACCGGCGCGAACCCCACGGGCTCGAGGGCGTGATCCACCCTCGCGACCACGTCCCCGCTCCCCGCCCTGAAGGCCAGCCGGCTCGGGAACAGCGGGTCCCCGTCCCGCGTGGCCCTGCCGCTGATGAAGTGCAGGGATCGCTTGGAGTGGAGGAGCGCGATCATGGTGTAGACATCCCGCGCGGTGCGCCGCGCGTCGTCCTCGAGCCCGAGGAGCGTGCGGATCGAATCCGGGAGGAAGGGATCTCGGGTGGAGGGCTCTGGGACCTTGGTCTCGTTGAAGCCCGTCACCACGAGGTGCGGCGCCCCGTCGAGGAGCAGCTCGAGCCAGCCGAGCAGCTCGACCACGGGCTGACCCTCCTCCCCCACCGGGTCAGGGACCGCAGCCCCTCCGGCGGTCCAGTGGACCAGGCGCAGCGCGTCGGCTGGCGTCATCCGTCCGGCCACCGCCGCGGGCATCCGCTCGAGCTGATCCATGACCGCCCCGAGGCGTCGCAGCGAGACCTCCACATGACGGGCCGGCTCGCTGGACCGGGGCGGTTCGAGCATCGGGTGGTCTCCGTAGACGAGCATCAGGAGCTCACGGAGCCGGACCACGTGATCGACGAGCGAGGCCGCGGCGTCCGTGAAGAGCGTCCCGCCCAGCACCTCGACCGCGCTGAGCAAGGGCCGGATGTCCTCCCTCCCCCTCAACTGTCCGGGGAGATCCAGGACGCCCCCCTCCGGGCTGGGATCCAGCGTCCGGGGCAGGTGTTCCGGGCGGTACCTGTCCAGGAGCGCGACCGGGTCGTGCCCCAGGCGCCCCGAGAGCCAGCGGGCGAGGTCGGCGTGGCGGACGAGAGACGCGGCGTTCTCCGCCGTGCGCGCCCGCGCGAAGGCCTCCAGCGCGGCGACCAGGCGCATCGGGGCGGTGAGCCCGAGGGGCGTCCCCGCGGCGCTCCTGGCGTGGATGTCCGCGGCGCCGAACCGCCTCACGAGCAAGGGCGCCACCTCCCCGTCCGGGACCCCGACCGTCAGCTCACCGGCGTGGCCCGGCGCAGCCTCGGCAGCCAGGGACAGGGCGAGGCGTGCCTGCTCATCGGGGGTGCCGACCACGTGCCATTGGTCAAGCGGAAGGTCCACCTCCGCCTCCTCCCACCTCGACGTCACGAGCGCCCCCAGGTCATCGAAGCCCTCAGCGGCGACCGCCGGCGCGAAGACGAGGACACGGGGCGCCTCGTCAAGGGCGCGGAGCGCGTCGCGGAGCAGCAGGTTCATCTCGAGGACGCCCACGAGGACCACCCGAGCCCCGCGCTCCACGCGCCCCGACTCGAGGGCCTGGAGGCGCCCCTCGTGGGGATCGGAGAGCTTGAGCTTGCTCATCTTCGCGCGCCAGGCGCCCTGGATCTCCGCCAGCGCCTCCCAGCGCCGGAGCTCGCCCACAGGGCATCCCGAGTGGGTCTCAAGCCGCTTCCGGACGGACGCGAAGTCATGGCCCCACTGGGCGAGCTCCCCGTGGAGCACACGGAGCTCCTCAGCCACCCGCCACCACGCTGCGCGGTCGCTCCGTGCAGGTGGGCGGGAGAGGATCCGCAGGAGCATCTCGGGCCGAACGCCCACGAGCGCGCCCTCCCAAGCAAGGGTCCGCGTCGTACGGTCGGCCGTCGCGTGCTCCAGCGGAAGGAGCGTGTCCGCCAGCGCCCCCGGCGTGGTGATCGTTGGCGCGAAGTAACCGGCCCAGCCCCGGTTGGAGGCGCATGCCCGTAGCTCCTTGGCCAGCCGACGCCCTGCGCGGGCACCGGGGACCGCGATCAGTAGCTCGCCCAGGTCCTCCGGCCCCGCCACCCCGTCGACGATCCGCTCCGCGGCCCGCGCCAGGAGCGGTCCGTCGTACCCCAGGAACTCGGGGGAGGCGCTGGCTGCGGGGTGACCTTGGGGTTTCGGCGGCATGATCCGCCGAGGCTACCGAGTCCGACTCAGAGCTTCGAGAGCCAGTCCAGGAACTGCCCCTCGAGGTCCTGCTTGGAGGGCTCCTTCGCGCTCAGCGGCTTGCCGTACTGCTCCTCGAAGGTGGCCTCCAAGGAGTCGGCCCCGTTCACCGCCTGGGCCAGCTGCGTGAGGTAGGCGGCGAAGGCCGCCTCGGAGCTCTTCTTCGAGCGCTGTCCCTTGGTGCGCAGCCAATAGATGAACCCGGTCCGGTACGAGCGGTAGAACTCGAGGCTGTCGCCCCAGAAGTCGTCCGGCACCGGCGGGGCATCGGCCGCGGGGGTCCCGAGGAACGGCGCCTTGACGACCATGCGCTTGGCCTCGCGGTCATCCATCAACTCGAAGGACCCGTTCTTCTCGTGCTTCTTCCTGGCCTCGCTCGCGCCGGCGGCCTGGGAGGACTGGAGCGCCACGAGGAAGTGGTCCTTGCCGTGCTCCGACCGCCAGCGGCTGTCGGCGAGGTTCGGGGGCAAGATGCCTCCCTCCGAGAGTCCGCCAGGGACGAAGATCTCCCGGGCCTGGGTCCGCCGCGCGCGCAGGTCGCCATCCACTCGCGTGTTGCACTCCCCATAGATCTCGACGACGAGGTTGACCGACAGGGCCCCCGCAAGGGACGGCGGGATCTTGTCGCCGAACAGGTTGTCGATCATCGCGTTGCCGGCGAGCTGGGAGATCTGCTGCTGCATCCCGGTCGGCGTCCGGGAGTTCATGCTGATCCCCGCGAAGGCGCCGCCGGTGGTGCTCCCAAGGCTCGCGAACTCCAGGGCCACGACGGAGATGTCGTTGAAGTAGGTGTTCGTCCAGGTCGCGACGTCGTTGGTCCAGTAGACGCCCTGGTTGGGCGGGCTGATCGCGCCGAAGGTGCTCAGGAGCTCGAGGAAGTCCCTCCGGCCCGGGGCCACCAGGAACGTATCCACGTACTCGTCCTCTCGGTCGAGCCCGAGGGCGGTCCCCCGGGCCATGTACCGGCCGAACCGCTCCTGGGCCTCGAGGGCCTTCTTGCTCGCCCCGAGCAACGTCATCACATCCCCGGTCTGCTTGGGGTCCAGCTTGTTGATGGCGTTCCCGCGGAGCTTCTTGAAGTAGCTCCGCAGCGTCTTCAGGTCCTTCTCGGCCTCCTTGATGCCTGGAGCCTTGGGCCCGAGCCACTCGAGGAACTGTGCCTGGACCTCGAGCAGGGCACCGGCGAGGAGCGCGAAGTTGTCGCCGTTGGTCCGGCTCAGGGCAGCGTAGGAGCTCAGCCCGAGATCGAAGACCCCGACGCGCATCGTGAAGAACGAGCGCTCCAGCAGTTGCTCCACCGAGACCTGGCTCGCGCCCTCAGGGTCAAACCCCGACCGGTTGAGGAAGTCGGCGGCGAGCGCCTGATGGTTGATGTTGACCTGCGGGGAGCCGATGGACTGCGCCGCAGCCGTGTTCAACGAGCTGAAAAGGGCCCCTGCGGCGAGGAAGCAGGAGGCGAGGGTCGTGCGAGTCGGGTAGAGCATGGGAATGGCAGGGAGGGTACGCGGCCAAGAACGCTCTGTAGGCAGAAGAGCGGCCCGGGCGTGTAACGAGCGGGCAAAGCGTGGCAGGGGGACGTGTGTACGTCGCAAACGGTCACTTATTCGCGTCCACCACAAGGCCGTTCGCCACGTCCACGTCCGTGACCAGGACGGGCATCTGCTCACCGTCCACGAAGACGGTCAGCCCCGAGAGCCTCATCTGCGATCCCTCCACGCGAGGGGCCGCGGCTCCGACTTCGAAGTTGAAGCCGTAGGGCACCCTGATCTCCAGCGGCCCCCCCTCGTCCCCTGCACGAGCCGTCGCTCGCCAGGTGAAGGACGACCCCCGGTTGCCGGCCAGGGTCGCCACCACCTGAAGCTGTCGGCCCTCGGCCCTGAGGCGGGCCCCGGGCACGACGGCGTAGGCCCTCATCCCGCCCGGCGCCTCGCCGGGATCGATCTGACGGATCAGCTGAAGGAAGCCGGGGTGGCTGGCGGCCGAGGCTCCGCCCCCTTCGGCGAGGCGGGCGCCCATGGTCCGCGACCAGAAGGCCTCATCAGGCGTCCCGAGTTCCAGGGCTGCCGCGATCTCGGCCCGGCGGGCAGCCGTCCGGCCGTCAATGATCACCGTGCCCACCTCGAGGTCGATGAGCATCTGCTCGGCCGCGACGTCGCCCGTTTCCGCGAAGAAGCGCCACGGCGCCAGGAAGGACTCCTCGCCGAGATAGAGGCCGAAGTTGGTGGCCGTGGTCGGGCGCTCGGCCCGCCACTCGATGGCGTGGCCAAGGTCCCACTCCGCCAACACCGCCCGGGGCCGGTCACCGAGCGGCTGGCCGGGATCCTCAGGGGCGCCGCGCAGCGTCTCGAGCAGGGCAGCCTGGGCCCGCTGGCGACGGGCCATGTCCGTGGACGTCACGAACGGCGCCAGCGCGGGGTCCTCTATTCGCGCGCGGGCGAGCGTGCTGTCGAGGGTGCCCGGGTTCGCCGCGATCGCGAGGAGCGCCAGGGCCACGGTGGCGGCCGTGCGGAGCTGGGGTCGACCGATCCGTTTCAGGGCCTCGACGGCCAAGAACGAACCCAGGAGCACCGCCATCGGAGGCACGAGGCCCTCTGCGAAGCGCCGCTGGAGCAGCGCGAAGAGGAGGAGGACCGGGAGCGTGGAGACCCAGGGCAGGCACTGCGGCGCGGCGCCCACGCGCCTGAGCGCCAGGACCCACACCACCGGAGCGAGGACGACCCCGGCGCCGGCGTACCTGAGCAGCTTGGGCAATGACTCCGCCAGCGGCTGCGACTCGTTGATCCCCCCCATGAACGGGTTCTCGGCCCCGGCCCAGGAGAGAGCCTCGAGCAGCCGGGCCCCAGTGTCGGTCCCCACGAGCAGCGCCAGCCCGAGGGCGAGGGCGGGGAACGTGGCGGCGACGCGACGCTTGGCGGCGAACCTGGGGAGGAGGGCGTAGGGCGCGAAGATCAGCCACCCGATCGCGAGCCACGCCATGTGGAACCAGGATAGCTCGATCAAGCTGAAGGGGTCCGTGGAGCTGAAGGGGCTCTCGATCGCGGCGGGCATCACCACGAGCAGCGCGGCCTTGTGGAACGTGGTCGCGAGGATGGGGAGCCCCCTCGCGCTCTGCCTCCCTTGCTCCCCCCTGAACGGCAGCGCCAGCCGGAGGACAAGGGCGAGCTGCACCAATGCGACCCAGAGGATCGACGCCGTCCAGCTCGTGATCATCACCCCCGCGAGGAGCCCGGCCGCGCCGCCCCGGGCCGCGCTGCCCACGGGCTTCGCGATCCGATCGGGTCGGAGGCTCGCCCCCACCACGGCGAGCATGGCCACGTGCATCAAGGAGATGAACGCATGGTGGTCGCCGTTCCCCAGGTGGGAATATCGAACGTGCCCGAAGGTGAAGGCGACCGTGAGCCCCGCGATCAGCGCCGCGGCGACGGCCGTGGTCGCTGCCCTCGGAGCGGGCGCGAGGGTCCATGCCAATCCGGCAGACGCCAGCGCCGCGATCAGCGCCGTCAGCGCCCCGCACCACATGGGGACGGAGGCCACCAGCTGCTCGATGCGCCGCCGGGTCGCTGGCAAGAGGGGTTCCGACGCCCCCTGCGGCTGCCCTGCGGGATCCCCTGCAGCAGAAGGGAGCAGCGCATCGATCGAGGGGGCACGCCCCCGGGCCATCGCCGCGAGGAGGAGGTCATAGGTCGGCGGCCAGGGGATCGCCGTCCCCGGACTGTCCGGGCCCGCGCCCTCGGGGTAAGCGAGGAGGGGATCGAAGGAGGACACCCACCCGGCGTCCTCCACGGCGCGCGCCACGCGACGCGCGTGATAGAGCGTGTCCGGGTCGTAGGATCCCCACGTCAGCGCCTCAGCGGGTGCCTGGCCGACGGGGAAAGAGGCCCCCTCCAGCGCCACGCCGATGGCGTTCTCCTGCCGGACTAACAGGGAGACGAAGGCGGTCAAGCACGCGAACGCCAGGATCGCAGCGCGGACAGGCAGCGGCATGGTCGGAGAGGGGCGGCCTAGGGGACCTTCAGGAACAGCGCGCATTCGCGCGCCATCGTCTCAAGCGCCGAGCGTTCCTTGCGGCACCGGAGGGCAACGTCCGCGACGGGATCCCAGGGGAGGTCGTAGCACTCGAGCTCCTGGACCCAGCCGCCCAACCCGGGCGCGGTGAGCGGGATGTCGAAGATCCCAGACGCGGTCCACAAACCGATGTCGCTCCACCCCGCGACGACCCGATCGCGGGTCTCGGGGGGCGAGAGCAGATCTGCGCCGAGGCTGTATCCCCCTCGCAACTCAGGGTCGGCCCCGAGCAGTTCCAGCAGGGTGCTCGAGAAGTCCAGGTGGGAGGTCGGGCGCGGCTCGCTTCCCGGCTCGATCCCAGGGCCCCGGAAGATGAACGGGACCTGCACCTGCGGCGGCGAGAAGTTCGAGGTGTGCCCCCAGAAGCCGCACTCGAAGAATTCCTCCCCGTGATCACCCGTGACGATGGTGAAGGTGTCCTCGGACTCGCCGGCTCGCTCGAGGGTGTCGAGCAGGCGCCCCGCGGTACGATCTGCGTGGACGACGGAGTTCTTGTACGCGTTCCGTACCCGCTCCTGAAGGCCGACGAGCTCCGGCCCCTCGGTCGTGCGGCCGAGCTCGATGTAGTCGAGGGACTCCACCGCCGGGGAGTACGGTCCGCCGGGGTTCTCGTAGGGCTGGTGGGGCGCGTCGATCAGCACGAAGGCGAAGAAGGGCCGCTCGTCGCGCGTGACGCGGCGGCGCTCCATCCACGCATCGAATGCCTCGGCGAGGAGCTCGTCCTTCTCGTACGACACGAGCCCCGGGGGGAATGAATCGAGGATCGACTGGTCGTCCACCCCGACCCAGGCGGTCTCCCTGAACTCAGGGAAGCTCATGGAGGCGCTCGAGAAGATCCGGACGTCGTACCCCGCCGCCTGCATTGCCTCCACCAGCACCGGAGCCCGGCGCTGGGCGAGCACAGGGAACCAGTACGAGCCGTGCAGCCCGTAGAGCATGGTGAACAGCCCGTACCTGGTCCCGTTCCCCCCCGAGAGGTGGTCCTCGAAGACCCGGGCGCCCTCCGCGAAGGCGCTGATGTTCGGCGTCAGCTCGGGGTCGAACATGTCCCGCCGCCAGGAGTCCAGCACGCACACAAAGACGTTCTTCTTCGCCGCGTCCGCGGGGATCTCGGGTCGCTGGTGGGGCCAGTCCAGGGTGGCGTTCACCGGCAGCAGGTCCATCTCCGGCGGTCGGGCCGCGTCCGGGTCGAGGAGCGGCTCGATGATCTGCCCGAGGCGGACCCGGGGGACGACCGGGATCGGCTGGATCGCGCGCAGGGCCTCCCGGTGCTGCGCCACGTCCGCCGCGGCGCTGACCGACTGGCTGAACAACAGGGTCGGCAGGAACCCAAGGACCACCACCGTCTTCGGCTGGAGGAACAGGTTGCCGCGGACGCCCTCGCCGTTGAGGCGCTGAATCCGGCGGGCGAACCAGGCGGAGCAGAGACACTGGATCAGCGTCAGCCCGCCGATGACCAGCCCCGCTGTCTCCCAGACGTAGGCGCCGAGGATGATGGAGTCGCCGCTCCCCTTGGTGAGGACGACGTTGAGCACGGCGCTATCGAAGAAGTGATAGCGCAGCAGGCGATAGACGATGGTGTCGGTGTAGAGGATCGCGAGGAACCACGCCCCCACGAAGCCGGCCATCAGGCAGGCGAGGCGCCAACTCCGGATCCAGCGCCAGATCACCAGGTACGCCGCGCCGGGCACCAGGGCGAGGACCGCGACCGAGGACACCAGGGCGAGGGAGACGTAGACGCGGATCCAGGGAGCCCGATCCACAGGGGCGTCGAAGAACCACAGGGACCCGACGAGGGTTCCCGCCAGGACGTTCAGGAGCCAGAGCCGGAAGAGGGCGTGACCGAGCTCTCCCCGCGAGGGCGCCGGTCGCGGGGACGGCCCCCCCACGAGGTCGCCTCTGGCGGCTTCAGTGGAGTGGGAGTGATCGGGCATCGGGTCGGTTCTGGGGCCGGCGCGGGCCGTCTGACGGGCACCGACGCGGGAGGAGCCGGGCCAGGGAAGGGCCTACGCTGCACCTCGGGCCACATTGTGGCGATCTGGATCTTCCCTTGACGCTTTTCCCACGATTCCTCCTTCCCGGTTGCGTCCCCGCGATTTCCAGAAACTCATCTGAGCCACAGGAGACCACGGTCGCTATCTTCTTCGCCCGAGCGGAGAGGTGGCAGAGTGGCCGAATGCGCCGCCTTGCTAAGGCGGTGAGCCCTCGCGGGTTCCGTGGGTTCGAATCCCACCCTCTCCGCCACCCACCCTCCCTGGTCGCAGTCTCCCCAGGGGACGCCCGGGGGCAGGCTGGGACTCAGGCGGCGGCGGGATCTCAAACGCAGGCCAGGGCGGGTGAAGACGCCGCCCCCATCGAGGACCTGGGGACCTCAGAACGTCCAGCCGATCCCGACCGTCATCCGGAAGTCGTCCTTCCTCGGGATCACCCCGCTGGCGTTCGCCTCGGGCGAGTTGATGCGGTCCCAGGTCACCGAGAGGTCGAGGTCCAGGTCCCCGGCCAGATCGATGGAGAGCGTGCCGACCACGTTGTGGTTGTACTCGTCGATCTCCGGCATCGGCACCGTGATGTTGTAGTTGGCAGTGAGCTCCACATCGCTGGTGATGTCCCAGTCGTAAGAGGTCGAGAAGACCCCCGCGAACGAGTTGTCCGTGGAGGACCCCGAGGCGAGCTCGGAGTCGTACTGCTGATACTGGAACGCCGGACCGGCGCTGAGGGACAGAGTGTGGTCCGCGGTGTCGACGATCTCGTAGCCGATCGCCGCGTAGGGCGTCACGCGAAGGCCCACGTTCTGAAAGGGATCCCGATATACATCGATGCCCGGCACCGTCACGAACGTCCGCTTGGTCACGAAGACGTCGTAGGAGCTACCGATGCGGTGGTTGTTGGCCGTCTCGGCCCCGCTGACCTCGCTGATCGCGCCGCTGTAGCGGTTCGCCCACCGGGTCCGAGCGGTCTCCCTGGTCGCTGCCAGCACGGCAGAGTAGTCCGTCTGCTTGGTATTACCCGTCCGAACCGCGACGCCCACCGAGACCTCGCCGGACCAGGTGGAGGCCCGTCCTCCCTCCACGGCCAGGACGGAGAGCACCTGAGCCCGGGGGATCTTGACCGTCTTCTCGCCCTCGATCCAGATCGAGGACTCGTCGGCCGCGAGCTGCCCCTCGAAGATCCGGCCGTCTTCCGTCAGCACCACCTGGTGGTTCGGGCTGATGATCCTCAGAACGTCGGCGAAGTCGAAGGTCTGGTCGTCCAGCTCATCGCTGTCGAAGTCCAGGCTGTCGTCTCGCACACGGAGGATCTCGCCCCTGAGCCACTCCCCGGAGACGATCTGGATCCAGTCCGCACCGTCGTCAATACGCAGGGTGACCTCGGCCGGAGGCGCCGGGTCGTCCGCGGCCGGGGTGCTGGCCATGCCGTCCACAGGGACCTGGTCCTCCATGAAGCTGGCGATCCCCCGGCACGAGGGCGACACGGCGAGTGCGAGGCTGGCGAACAGGAGGTGGCGTGTCATCGGGGTCAAAGTCGCTGAGGCGGACGGTCTGGAGGCGCGGGATGATAGCTCCCCCGCGGACGTGGATGGCGCATTGAACCGGGGCATCGGCACGGCCTCCTGATTCCGCAGAAACCTCGGGACCGCCGCGCCGCCGATCCGCATTCTCGGCGCCATGAGCCAGGCCTCGCCCCAGCGTTCGCCGTGCCTCCAGGTCGGCACGAGAGCCATCGCCACCCTGCTCGCCGCCGCGGCCATCGCGGGGTGCCGCGGGGAACGCACTCTCTCGCTCACCTCCACGCCGGTGGGCGCCGAGGTACGGCTGGACGACCAGCTCATGGGCGTGACCCCGGTGGTGGTCCCCATCGACCACTACGGCACCCGGCGACTGACCATGTATCGGGCCGGCTCACGGCTCTACAGCGAGCCGCTCGATCTGGACGCACCGTGGTGGACCTACTTCCCGGTCGACATCTTCACGGAGATCCTCAACCCCGTCCGGATCCATGATCGCCAGGCGTTCCACGTGGACCTCCTCCCCGCCACCGGTGAAGAGGCGGACCCCGTGACGGCCTCCTTCATCGAGGAGGCCATCCGCGTACGCAGCGAAGCGCGCGCGGCGGCGCAGGCCGCCGATGAGGAGGAGCAGGCCGCCTCCGAAGCCTCCGCTCCAGCGGCCGCCGGCGAAGGGAACGGATGAGCGGCGACGGCCCGGTCAGGGCCCGGGGGCTGTCGGGCAAGCGCGTCACTGTGATGGGGCTGGGCCTGTTCGGCGGAGGCGCAGGCGCCGCGCGTTGGGCCCTGGAGCAGGGGGCACGGGTGACCGTGACCGACCAGAAGACCCGCGAGGCGCTCGGCGAGGTCGTACGCGACCTTGAGGGCCTCACGGCCAGGCACCCCGTGCGCTTCGCGCTCGGCGGACACCGCCCGGTGGACTTCGAGGAGGCCGACGTGCTGATCGTCAACCCGGCGGTCCCCCCGAGCTCGCCCTGGATCGAGCGCGCGAGGGCAGCGGGCGCGTGGGTCACCACCGCGACCGCCCTGCTCCTGGAGCTCACCCGGGCGCGGGTCGTCGCGATCACGGGCACCCAGGGGAAGTCCTCCACCGCGTCGTTCACCCATCAGCTGCTCGAGGCGTCCTTGGGAACCTCCGGGCGCTGCATGCTCGGCGGCAACATCGGTGGCTCCCTCCTGGACCAGGTCGACGGGGTCACCGAGCAGGACGTCGTCGTGCTCGAGCTCTCCTCCTACCAGCTCGAGCACCTGCCCGCCGACGCCTCGCGCGACGTCGACGTCGCGGCAATCACGAACATCGGCGTCGATCACATCGAACGTCACGGGACCGTGGACCGCTATCGCGACGCGAAGCTCAGGCTGATGGCCCTGGTCCGCGAGGGTGGAGCCGCGCTCGTGCCCGAAGGCCAGCTCGCCGAGCTCGCCCGGGCCCGGACGGGTGAGCGAGTGCTCACCCACGGCGACGGGGGGGACTTCCGGCTGTCGGGCACGTGGGCCCAGGCCATGATCAACGGGGAAGGGGTGAAGGTGGCCGATACGTCGACGCTGACCGTCCCAGGGAAGTTCCAGCGCGCCAACCTGCTGGTCGCCCTGGCCGCGGCCCTGCAGCTCGGGGTCGACCCCGCCGACCTCCGCCGGGCCGTCCCCCTGCTGTCGGGGCTCCGCCATCGCATGGAGTCCCTGGGCGAGTTCATGGCCGGAGGGGTCTCCGTGAGGGTCATCGACAACGGCGTCTCGACCACGCCTGAATCGACGCTGTCGGCCATGGAGAGCGTGCAGGGTCCGGGGCGGGCCATCCTGATCGCGGGGGGCCAAGCGAAGCGAGGCGTCAGCCTCGGCCCCCTCGCCGAGGGTCTCGCCTCCCGCGGAGGCTGGATCATGGTGCCGTTCGGCGCCGCCGCCGAGGAGCTCACCAGCGCCGCCCGCGAGGCGGGGGCCGCCGTGGACGACGGCCCGATGTGCGCGTCGGCCGAGGATGCCGCCCTGCGGGCCATGTCCATCGCCGAGCGCGACGGCGTGCGGACGGTGCTCTTCTCCCCCGCCTGTGCCTCCTTCGACCGCTACGCCAACTTCCAGGAGCGGGCGCTCGCGTTCCGGGGAGTCCTCCCAGGCGAGGGGCGCGGGCGGGCCTGAGACGACCCCGAGTCGGTCCATCCCTGGACGGATGCAGGACCCAGCTCCAACGATCTGACTCCATCTATTGACCACGCTGTTCCCCACGCCTAAGACGGGTGCTGGGCGGGGTCAGACCCCGCGATCGAATGCTCTGTCAGCAGTGCCAAAAGTCGAACGCGACCGTTCACATCGATGAGGTCCACACCTTCCTGGGCCCCGGCGAAACCGGGAACCAGGTGGAGCAGCATCATCTCTGTGAGACCTGCGCCCAGGCCATGGAACTCCCGGGCGGCGGGGTCCAGCAGAAGCCGATGGACGAGGTCTGGAAGCTCCTCCAGATGTCCGCTCTGAAGGGCAAGAAGCAGGCCCCCAAGAGTGTCCGTCGCTGCCCGAGCTGTGGGACGACCGAAGACAGCCTGCGACGGAAGGGTCGACTGGGCTGTAGCGAGTGCTACGAGGTCTTCTCCGACTACCTTGAGGGGTTGCTCGAGCGGATGCACGGGGCCTCCACCCACTCCGGCCGCGTCCCCGGTCAGTGCCCCGAGGCGACGAAGCGGCAGCGCCGGATCGAGCAGGCCCAGAGCGAACTGGACCGGGCGGTGAAGGACGAGGACTTCGAGCGAGCTGCGGAGCTCAGGGACGAGGTCCAGCGCCTCACCCAGGAGCTCGACGCCGCCGCGGACGAGGGCTCCGCCTCCCCCTCGTGACCTGACGCCCCGGCTGCGGCCGGGGGAGCGCTCGAGAGGCCAAGAGTCCCGGGAAGCCCCCTGCGGACACCCCGTGGCCCCATGGGCGGCCGGCGGGATGAGGCCGGCGGCGACCCTTGGTCCTGCGAGGAGGGAATGGCATCATCCCCCAGGGCCGGGGATCCGCAGGGTCAGCCGTCCTCCCCACCTGTTTTTTGAGGCGCCCGGCCTCCACCGCAGCCCCGGTCCCAGGGCTCCCAGGAGCCGTCGAGGCCAGTCTGGCGGACGGACCGTCAACTCCTGGGCCTTGAAGGCCGAAGAATAGAACCCAAGAGGTTCTGCCCTCTCCCGCACCCGCCCGAACGCTCCGCCAGCGTGGGCACACAACTTCCGCTCCCGGGTCCTCAGGAGGCCGCCCCACGGGGGTGCCGGTCACCGACCGGCCCCTGGAGCCACCACCAAGAAAGCATGTTCGATCGTTTCACGGACCGCGCCAAGAAGGTCATGAACCTCGCTCGCCAGGAGGCGCAGCGGTTCAACCACGAGTACCTCGGCACGGAGCACATCCTCCTCGGCCTCGTTCAGGAGGGCAGCGGCGTCGCCGCCAACGTCCTCAAGAACATGGGGATCGACCTGAACAAGATCCGCATGGAGGTGGAGAAGATCGTCAAGACCGGTCCCTCCATGGTGACCATGGGCCAGCTGCCCTTCACCCCTCGCGCCAAGAAGGTCCTCGAGCTCTCCATGGAGGAGGCGGGGAACCTGGGGCACAACTACATCGGGACCGAGCACCTGCTCCTGGGCCTGATCAAGGAGAACGAGGGCATCGCCGCGCAGGTGCTGCTCAACCTCGGCGTCAAGCTGGAGGACGTGCGTGAGGAGGTGCTCGACTTCCTCGGCGCTGACACCGCCGACGAGGAGGACGACGAGACGGGCATCGGCGAGGACGGCCCCAGCGGTCAGTCCGGGAGCTCCAAGTCGAAGACCCCAGCCCTGGACAGCTTCGGCCGCGACCTCACCGAGCTCGCCGGCGAGGGCAAGCTTGACGTCGTGATCGGCCGCGAGCTTGAGATCGAGCGCGTGGTGCAGATCCTCTCCCGGCGTACGAAGAACAACCCGGTGCTCCTCGGCGAGCCCGGGGTCGGCAAGACGGCCATCGTCGAGGGCCTCGCCCAGCAGATTGTCGACGGCACCGTCCCCGAGATCCTGCGCGGAAAGCGCATGGTCGTCCTCGACCTCGCCCTGATGGTCGCCGGCACGAAGTACCGCGGCCAGTTCGAGGAGCGCATCAAGGCCGTCATGACAGAGGTCCGCCGCGTGAAGGACGTGGTGCTCTTCATCGACGAGCTCCACACCCTCGTGGGCGCTGGCGGCGCCGAGGGCGCGATCGACGCCTCCAACGTCCTGAAGCCCGCGCTCAGCCGCGGCGAGATCCAGTGCATCGGCGCCACTACCCTGGACGAGTACCGCAAGCACATCGAGAAGGACGGCGCCCTCGAGCGTCGCTTCCAGTCGGTGAACGTCGAGCCCCCGAGCCCTGAGCAGGCCGTGGCGATCCTCAAGGGTCTGCGCGACCGATACGAGGCCCACCACCGGGTCAACTACACGGACGAAGCCCTCGAGAACGCCGTCGAGCTCTCGACGCGCTATATCAACAACCGCTTCCTCCCGGACAAGGCCATCGACGTGATGGACGAGGCCGGCGCCCGGGTGCGGATCAAGTCCATGGTCCCGCCGCCCGACCTGCGCGAGATCACCAAGGAGATCGAGCAGCTCGACCTCGACAAGGACGAGGCCGTCGCGTCCCAGGACTTCGAACGTGCCGCCCAGCTGCGTGACCAGGCGTATCAGCTCAAGAAGAAGAAGGAGCAGATCCAGGACCAGTGGCGCGAGGAGCAGCAAGAGAAGGAGTCCGTCGGCGAGGTCGACGTGGACGTCATCCAGGAGACGGTCTCCAAGATGACGGGCATCCCCCTCACCCGACTCGAGAAGGCCGAGGCCGAGCGCCTGCTCCAGATGGAGGCCGAGCTCAGCTCGATCGTCATCAACCAGGACGACGCCATCGCGGCCATCGCCCGCTCGGTCCGCCGCTCCCGCTCCGGCCTCAAGGACCCGCGCCGCCCCATGGGCACGTTCCTGTTCCTCGGCCCGTCCGGCGTCGGCAAGACCTACCTCTGCAAGCAGCTCGCCAAGTTCATGTTCGGTGACGAGGACAACGTCATCACCATGGACATGAGCGAGTACATGGAGAAGCACAACGCGTCTCGCCTCGTCGGCGCGCCTCCGGGCTACGTCGGCTACGAGGAGGGCGGCCAGCTCACCGAGAAGGTGCGCCGTCGCCCCTACTCGGTCGTGCTCCTCGACGAGATCGAGAAGGCGCACCCTGACGTCTTCAACATGCTCCTCCAGATCATGGAGGAGGGGCGCCTGACCGACTCGTTCGGACGCCACGTGGACTTCAAGAACGTCATCCTGATCATGACGAGCAACCTCGGCTCGCACACGATGAAGGCCGGCGCCCAGCTCGGCTTCGGCCGGTTCGACCAGGCGTCCGCGGACGCCGGCGACCGAAAGAAGAAGATGCGCTCCGACGTCATGGTCGAGGTCGAGCGTCACTTCCGCCCCGAGTTCCTCAACCGTGTGGACGAGGCCATCGTCTTCAACCCGCTGACGAACGAGGACCTCTCGCGAATCGTGCACCTGCAGCTGGACGAGGTCCGGGCGCGCCTGGCCGAGCACGACATCGAGGTCGAGCTCACCAAGAGCGCGATCGACTTCCTCATCCAGAAGGGGTTCCACGAGGACTACGGCGCGCGTCCGCTCCGCCGGGCCATCGAGCGCCACATCGAGGACCCCCTCGCCGAGCACCTGCTGCGCGGTAAGTTCGAGGACCAGTCCAAGGTCTGGATCGACCGCGCTCCGGACGCGGACGAGGACGCCGGGCTCGAGTTCCTCGACGAGGCGCCCATCATTCGCGAGGCCATGAAGGCCGCCAACGAGTGAGCTGAGCCGGCGGAGCGCCCTCGGGCCCCCTCCAGCTGAGGGGATTCAGTGACCGGCCGACAAGCAGACGGGGCCCCGTGCGGATCGCACGGGGCCCCGTCTTCCTGTTCTCCTGCGGCGCGCGCGGCCGTCGTTGGCTACAGGCCGAGCCGCTCGGATTCGGCGTCCATGAAGAGGCCGAGCCGCTCGACGACGGCCGCGTTGGAGGCCTCGCCGATCACGTTGATCCGTTCGTCGGGGTCATTGGCGAGGTCGAACAGGGCCTCCTGGGGGCCCCGCTTGGAGTCGATCCTGACGTACTTCCAGCGCTCCCCCACCACGGCGCGCTCGCTCGCGGCGCTGAAGTTCGGGCCGGCATAGAGGAACGCCTCACGCCCCGGCGCCCTGGGATCTTCGAGCTGCGGGACGAGGCTCACGCCATCCACGGGGAGGCCGGGCTCGACGCCGCAGAGCTCCATGAGGGTCGGGAAGAGGTCCACGTTGAGCGCCGCGGACTGGACGCGCCCCCCGCCCCGGGCCACGGGAGGAAAGCGGACGGCGAGGGGGATCCGGATCGACGGCTCGTAGGCGACGCCCTTCTGACGCAAGCCGTGCTCCCCGAGCATCTGGCCGTTATCCGAGGTGAAGACCACAACGGTCCGGTCCAGCTCGCCAGCATCCTCAAGGGCGGCGAGGAGGCGCCCGACGTTGTCGTCGATGGAGAGGACGAGCTCCCAGTACCGGCGACAGTCCTCGAGGAAGGTCGCGGGGTCGCCGATGGTGTGCTGGCTGCTCCGCTGCTGCCGGAGCCGGCGGTAGAGCGGCAAGAGCGTCTCCAGCGGGTCCTCGGCGCTCTCCGGGAGCGAGAGCGCCGCCCCCTCCAGCGCCCCGAGGTGGCGCGGCGCCGGCTCCAGGGGGCCGTGGGGGTTCTTGAAGCCCACTACCAGCAGGAACGGCTCGTCGGTCCCCTCCTCCTGGACGAACTCGATCGCCCGTTCCGTCAGCACATCGGCCTGGTAGCCCGTGCTCGCAACGGTCTCGCCATCCACGTTGAAGACCTCGTCGAAGTGGTGGCCTCCACCCTCGTAGCTGATCCACCTGTCGAAGCCCGGCCGGGGGCCCGGGCCGATCCCGAGCGAGGGGATGTGCCACTTCCCGATGTAGCCGGTGCGATAGCCCGCGGCCTGGAGCACCTCGGGGTAGGTCGCGTGCTCGGCCTGGAAGTCGACGGGCGTCACGTTGTCCTCCACCCCGTGCACGTGGGCGTAGCGCCCGGTCAGGAAGCTCGCCCGGGACGGGCAGCAGCGAGATGTCGTGACGTAGGCCCGCTCGAAGACCACGCCCTCGCTGGCGATCCGATCCAGGTGCGGGGTATCGATCCACCGGTTCCCGAGGCCCGAGAGGCCGTCGTAGCGCAGGTCATCGGCCAGCAGGACCAGGACGTTCGGTCGCTCCCATGTGTCCTGTACGGCCCCGTCCCCCGGCGAGACCAACGCCGGCGCCTCCGACCCATACGGGCCGCTAGCCACCCGGGACGCCGCCCCGTGGCATCCCGCCACGAGAAAGCCGACGCCCATGGCGGTGATGCACCAGGAGCGCGTCGGGGGACTGGGCGAGTAGGTCGAGGTCATCGGCGTTCAACGGGCACGGCCTGCGGGGGCGGCGACGGGAGTCAACGCTCCCCCGTCCGCACTATAGGTCCAGACCAAGGCGGGTGTCCCCCGGCGCTTGATCGCCTGCCCGCGGATCACGCGCTGCCCCGGGGGCATCTCGGTCATCCCGCGGCCGCTGGCGTCGTAGCAGGTCGCGCCCTCTGGGAGGCGCACCTCGAGCGCGGGCTCGGTCTCCACGGAAGGGGCCGCGACTCCGTCGGCGTCCACCACGTAGGCCAGCTCCCGGAAGCGAACATCACGGTCCCCGGAGACCGCGGTGAGCCAGCGGGCGGGGACCCGGATCCTGCGCTCGAGCGCCCGTGATCCCCTGGGCCCCCAGTCCGCGCGTAGGAAGGCACGGTCGAGCTCTGGCTCAGCCACCGTCGGCGCGACCATGAAGACCCGGGCGGGCGGTTCGAGGCCCATGGCCGAGGCCTGCACGTCGTCAACGAACCTCGTCGCGACCTCCGCCATGCGCACGCGCCCAGGCGACGGACCGACCACCAGCGGGGAGTCATGTAGCAAGGTCAGGAGGAGCAGCCCGAGCCCCGCGCCGTGGGTCCACCGGAGACCGCGCGGGGTGCCGTCGTCGAGGACCGTCCGGGATGCCACGACCGCCACAAAGAGCGCGACGAGCGCAACGGCCGGGTAGACCTGCCGCGGGAACCAGACGCCCTGGCTCGCGACGGTGGCGCCGAAGGCCGCCAGGGCGCACAGGAGCCCCATGGGAATGAGGGTCCGCCGCTGACCGCGCAGGAGGAGCGTCGCCGCCACGAGGGCGTAGAGGCCGATGGCCACCGCAGCGAGCCCCCAGCCCCCCTCGGTGCCCTGCAATCGACCGGGAAGCGCGGCCCCGTAGAGGGCGAGAACGGCAGCCCCGCGATCTGCGATGGACCCCTCGTGCTCGTAGCCGCCGACCCCGTCCATGACCTGATGCCGGACCCACACCCCTGCCGCGATCCAGAGCCACCCCCAGGCCAAGACCAGGGCCGCCCGGCGGCGGGCTGCTCGCCCCGCCGAGCCGAAGGCGATCACCGGGAGGGACAGGGCGAGGAGCGCGCCAAGCTCGTTGCCAAACATCCCCAGTAGCAGCGCCGGGCCGCTGAGCGCGAGCGCCACGGAGCTCCCCGCCGCCGGCCCATCCTCCGGCCGGCGGCCGTGTGGCTCCCTGGTGCTGACGGCGCAGCTGGCGAGCAAGAGCCCGAGCATGCCCCCGAGCGTGGCGATGGAGTAGCTCCGGCGGGCGAGGAAGGGCACGACCTCGTCGGCGCCAGGGTGGGCGAGGAAGACGGCGAGCGCCAGGCAGGCTGGCCAAAGGCCCGCGAGCCGCCGCGCCAAGAGGAACACGGCGCACCCTGCCCCCAGATGAAGCGCGAGATCGGTGAGGCGCAGTGCGAGGCTTGAGAGGCCAAAGAGCTCAACGTCCGCGGCGAAGCTCAGGGCGGTGAGCGGGCGGTACCCGACGAAGTGACTCGACTGGAAGACCCACTCGCTCCAGCCCTCAGCGCCCGGCTGGCTCCGCTCGATCCAGGTCAGCGAGTCCGGCTGGAGCGGGACACTGGTCAGGTACGGCAGGAAGGGCCACGCGCCGAGGGTCAGCAAGAGCACGACAAGGATCCAGCCAGCGAGCCTTGAGCGGCGGCCTCCCGCGGTCCCTTCAGTCGCCGCCATATCCGAGGTTCTCGATCCTCTTGCTGCGTTCCCTGTCGAGCTCCACCTTCGCGCCACCCTTCACCTTGCCGCGCTGGATCTCGCGCCACTCCTCGACCAGCGCCCCCAGCCTCTGTACGTCGTCGGGGCGGGACTCGGCCAGGTCGGTCTGCTCCGCGTGGTCTGCCCGGAGGTCGTAGAGCTCGCAGCTTCCGTCCCGCTGAACGATCAACTTGAGCCCCCCGTCGACCACCGCGAAACCCCGGCCTCCCCGGCCTGTCTCCGTGAAGATCGGGCGGCCCGAGGGCGCGACGGGCAGCAGGGGCTCACCCTCGAGGTCGTCGGGTCCAGAGACGCCGGTGACCTCCAGGATCGTCGGGTAGAGGTCCACCAGCGCCACCGGCTCCGTGACCACGCCGGGCGTGACGCCGAGTCGAGCCGGCGCCTTGATCAGCAGCGGCACCCCCACGAGCTCCTCGTAGAGCGACTTCGCGTGGCCGAACTGACCGTGGTCGAGGAATTCTTCCCCGTGATCTGCGGTCACGATGACCAGCGTGTCGTCCCAGGCTCCGCCCTCCCTCAACTGCTCGAGCAGGCGACCGATGTGCCCATCGGTGAAGCGGATCTCCGAGTCGTAGAGACGGCGAATCTCCCGGAGGTCCTCCCCGTCGACCCGCTCCGTCATCCCCCGCAGTTCCTTGAACAGGAGCCCGCTCTTCACTTCTCCCGCATAATCCCCGGCGCCGCCGAAGGCGCTGGCCTCGTGCTCGACATAGGCCGCGTGGGGATCGAAGTAGTGGACGAAGAGGAAGAAGGGCTCGGCCTCGGCCGCGAGCTGACCCGCGAGCCGCGTCGCGACCTCAGTCACCCCCTCCGAGGTGACCGCCGCGTGGCCCAGAACGTGCTCCTCGTCGAAGACCTCGAACCCCTGATCGAAGTTCCAGTCCGACCCGAGGAACGAGTGACTGATGACCCCCGCCGTGTGGTAGCCCGCGCCAGCCAGCGCCTCGGGCAGGAGCTCGAGTTCGTCGCTGAGCGCGTTCCGCTCGCCGCGAATCCCGAGCGCAGTCGGGTATCGGGAGGTCATCAGCGCCCCGATGGACGGCGTCGTCCAGGGTGCCTGACTGATGGCAGCGTCATAGCGCACGGCCTCCGCCGCCAGCCGATCCAGCGCCGGGCTGGTCTCCCGTTCGTACCCGTAGGCAGAGAGATGGTCCCTGCGGAGGGTGTCGATGACGATGAGGACGACGTTGACCGGCGGCGGCTCCGGGGGCCCGCCACCCGGTCCACACGCCACGCAGCAGAGCAACAGAGCGAACGCCCCCCGCTGCCCTCTGGCTGATTCGAATCTGATCCCGGAGCCCACGGTCAGAGCATACCCGCGGACCCCCGGCCGACCGACGGTCCGAACCCCGGGCCGGGTCGGCCCCCCCACTGCGACCACGCCCGCCGCCGCGATGCTGGCCTCGGTCGCCTTGGCCGGGGGGCCGGCGCCCGGGGCCGCGGCCCCGCGGGAAGCGTTGAGACGAAAAACTCGTAGTCGTGCGACGATCTGGACGTCCCGGTCGCATACCACCCTGGAAGCGCTCCGGTACCCACCATGACCCGCCAACCCATCGCCCTCCTCCTCATCGCCGCCGCCATCGGCGGGCTGGCAGGCCTATTCCTCATCACCGGAGACGGCCGGCCCGAGGACGCCGACCTCATCGCAGGGGGAGCCGGCGAGGTGACGCGCGCGGCCGAGCCGGAGGTCGAGGCCGAGCTCTCCGACCTGCGGGCAAGGCCCGCGGAGGGAACCCGCGAGGCGGCCCTGGCGCGCCCCGCCCGGGAGGAAGCTGGGGTCCGTAACCGGGTCCGGCAGCGTCGCGGAGCGGTTGCACTGGATGGCCCCTACCGCGGTCGCCTGCTCGACTCGTTGGGGCGCCCCCTCTCCGGGGTCGAGGTGGAACTGATGCCCTGGGAGCAGGCCAACACCATCGCCGTTCGGTCCTTCGGCACCCCACGGCAACTCAGGCTTGAGGCCACCACCGACGACGAGGGCCGCTTCGCCGCCGAGGACTCCGAGCCGCTCGGCCTCACGATCGGGATCAAGGCCGACGCCCGCGGGTACCTCGCCGCCCCCATCAAGCACATCTTCCAGGGCGACAGCACCACGAACCTCGGCGACATCATCCTCGATGGAGCCGTGGTCATCGAGGGCTGGGTCCGGGACGACCTCGGTCGTCCGATCGAAGGCGCCCGGGTCCGGCGCATCGAGCGCGAGGGCGACCAGATGATCGCGACCATGGACCAGATCGGCTTCTCCAGCATGCTGGGGCTCGAGACCACGGACGCAGAGGGGCGCTTCAAACTCGAGCACGAGCCGGAAGGGGAGATCGTCCTGCTGGCCGAACACGACTCGATCATGCCCGCGCGGTTCGAGGGCGCCGCGAAGCGCGCGGGGGATGTGCTGGTCAACATCGAGATCACCGCTGAGCGCGCAGGAGTGATCCGCGGGGTGATCTCCGGATACCCCCCGGGCCGCGAGTACGGCAAGGTGGCCGCGAGCGCCCTCGACCCCCAGGAGTCCGACGGGAAGTCACGGTTCCAGACCCTCATGGCGGCGCGCCTCTCCCCGGCGGGTGAGGAGACCGCCGAGATCAAGGGTGACGGGAGCTTTGAGATCGGCGGCCTCGAGCCTGGCGCCCGCTATCGGATCCAGGCCATGGAGAGGCGACAGTTCGTCGAGACCGTCATCCTCTCGAACTCATTGGATGCCACCGCAGACGGCTCCTTCCACTCCCTGAACTTCGACCCCGGCGCGACGCTCGAGTTGAAGGTGATCGACCGGTTGAGCCGCGAGCCCGTGGAGGAGGTGACCGTGCTCGCGCGGTGGGGCGAACGATCGGCCAAGGTCATGCTCACGCCGAAGGGCGGCCGCCCGCCCAAACGCATCAAGAACGGGAGGCTGACCCTCTACGAGCTGCGGCCGGACGGGGACCGTGGGGACCTCACGGTGACCGTGGACGCGCCGGGCTACAAGCGAGCCGTGACCGCCCCCATCACGATCGCGGAGGGCGCGCTCGCCTCCGGCGGCACCCTGGAGATGGAGCGCGCCCGCACCCTCCGGTTCGAGGTGGTCGAGGCCGTCACGGGGAAGCCCGTGCGAAAGGCGCGCGTGACCCTCTCCACGAGGCAGCAGGCGACCCGCCGCGACATGATGCTGGGGAGCAACGGCCAGGAGGTCTGGACGAAGACCGACCGTGACGGTCGCTGCCAACTCTCCGACCTCGGGGATCCCGAGGCGAGGCTAGAGGTGAAGGCCAGGGGCTACGGCACCTACCTCGAGGAGCCAATCGCCCCCCGGCCGGGGAATGAGGCCATTCGGATCGTGCTCTCCCGCGGGGCCGAGCTGACCGTCGCGGTGGTCGGTGACGAGGACCTCCTCCTCCCGGGCGCTAGGGTGGAGTGCAGGAACCTGGATGAGGACCGCCCGTGGAAGGCCGGAAAGGCCTCGGGCAAGGACGGCCTCGCGGTCTTCGATGGCCTCCCAGCGGGCACCTACGAGGTGCGCGCCATGCGAAGCGCCGGACAGCCCTTCGGGAGGCAGGCGTCCCTGGGAGACGACCAGAGCGAGTGGCAGAGCGTGGACCTCGCGGCGAACACGAAGGTCCGCATCGACTACCTGCTCCCCACCTCGGCCACGCTCTCCGGGGTCGTCCTCATCGACGGGGAGCCCGCCATGGGCGCTCGCCTCTCCGTCGTCCCAGCCGACCAGGCGGATCGGCAGGAGCAGTTCATCAACATCCAGGACCAGTTCGCCGGGTTCGGCAATCAGCCCTCGACGGACACCTCCGACGGCGAGGGTCGGTTCGAGGTGGCCGACCTCGGCACGGGGCCGGCGGCGGCCCTCATCCGCCACGAGGACCTGACCATGCCCGCCAGGGTGGACCTTGAGATCGAGCCGGGGGTCAACACCGTGACCTTCAACCTCGCCATCAGCTGCATCGAAGGCCGCGCGGTCGACTCCAAGGGCGACGCGGTTGCTGGCGCCTCGGTCGAGATCCGCCGTTCGGTCGGAGACGAGTCGGCTCGGATCTCGCGCCAGTTCCTTGGCATGACCGAGACCAACCAGCGGACCGCCAAGGACGGCTCGTTCCGGATCAAGGGCATCAAGCCGGAGTCCGAGCTTCAGCTGGTCTTGAAGGCCAAGGGGTTCACCGACAGGGTCCTCAAGGACCTCTCGGTGGAACCGGGCCGGACGCTGGACGTCGGCGCGGTGGAGCTCACCGAGGGCGGCTCCGCCCTCATCGTGCTCGCGGATGGCGGTGACTCCGAGGGCGTCACGTGGGTCACGCTCAAGCCCGTCGAACAGGAGTCCAGGGATCAGTCGAAGATCGAGCTCCTCCGAGCCGGCCGAGCCAGAGTGGGCGGCCTGGCAGCGGGAAAGTGGACGGTCACCGTGGAGGCCTCCGCGCCCGAGGACGGCACGCAGACGCGCGCAGGGGAGCCCGTCGAGTTCGAGGTCCGCCCGGGCGAGGAGTCCGAGGTCGAGGTGGAGTTGCCCCGGTAACCCCCCTGGCGACGGCGCCCCCAGACCCCGCAGGATCGTGCCCCAGGTTCCGTCCCTGTAGAAGCTCACTCATCCACCCGACGGCCCGCTACCAATGACCTGAATCGTCGCCCATGATGCCGCTCGATACGGAGCCCTATCCCATGAGCCCTCTCAAGACCCTCGCCAGCCTCACCATCGCCTCCCTCGTCGCGTGCTGCACGCCGGCGCCCCAGGACCCAGGCGGTGACCCCGCCCCGAGGACCTCTACCCCGGCAACTGGAGATGGAGCCGACGCCGCGCCCCCCACGGTCCTCGCCACGCCGGCCGCGAAGCCGAAGGACGCGGGGAGCATCGGCGTCGTCTCTGCGCTGACACCGGACACCGAGGCCCCCCCTGCGCCCCCGATGGAGGCCAGCGAGGAGGCCGCCCCCAGCACCGACCCCCGATCCCCCATGCAAGAGTCCGTCCAAGGCGAGTTCAACGAACTGAGCAGCTCCGAGGAGTACGTGATCCTCCGGAAGGGCACCGAGCGCCCCGGCACCGGAGCCCTCCTCAGCAACAAGGCGAAGGGCACCTACATCTGCCGGCGGTGCAACGCGGCCCTCTACCTCTCCGAGGACAAGTTCGAGAGCCACTGCGGGTGGCCGAGCTTCGACGATGAGATCGCTGGCGCGGTCCGCCGGGAGACCGACTCGGACGGTCGGCGAACCGAGATCCTCTGCGAGCACTGCAGCGGACACCTCGGGCACGTCTTCATCGGTGAACGCTTCACGGATAAGAACACGCGCCACTGCGTGAACTCCGTCTCCATGAGCTTCATCCCCGATGGCGAGCCTCTCCCCGCCCGCATCGACGGCTAGAGCCGCCAGTTCAGGTCACAGATCGAGCCCGCCGAGTTCCTCCAGGAAGCCGAGCGCCAGCTCAGCATCCCTCGATGAACTCTCCCGACGTAGGGCCACCTGCGGGTCCACATCGAGGAGCCTCGCCTCGGCCTCGCGCAACGCAGCGCGGAGCTCGGGAGAGTGGTGGTCGTAGGCGCTGGCCGCGTCCATCACCGAGCTGAACACGGCCTCGGACGCATGGGTCCGATCGAGGACCTGGGCGAGCACCTCACAGATCCGATCCCGCTGGATCTCGAAGCCGGACCCGATGAGCTTCGCCGCCTCGACGCGGGCGAGCTCGAACTCATCTGCATCCGAGAGGACCTCGAGCAGGAAGGGGATGACCCGCTCGTCATCGTTGACGGCCATGTCCTCCACGATGCGCACCTTGGCGCCGTCCGCCGCTTCATAGCGGAACTCGTCGATCTGCTTCTCGATCGTGTCCATCGTCTCCTCCCAAGAGAACGAGCGACCCATCCGTCGCCGCGATGGAGGAGCCCGATCCGGCGCGACACCGCACGGACTCTCAGGCGGGAATTACCCCATGTCCTGGGTCGCGAACCCTGGACTCAGCGGCCCTGTCCCCGAACGAGGCTCACGGAGGCGGCGTCCCCCTCGACGGAGTACCCCTCCGTCGCCCCGTCCGGCCAACGCACGTCGACCTCGAGAGGCCCCCGGTGATCGCCCAGCCCGAAGTGGAGCGAGGGGGCGCTCGAGCTGCAGTAGCTGTATCCCGGCTTCACGGTCCGCCGCAGGGTCCGCCCCCCGACCTCGACGGACGCGGTGGCGCCGAGGGCATCCCGGGAGCCGTCCAGGAGCCGGACGGTGAGCTGCCGGCGGTCACCCGCCGCCACGTTCATCAGGACCTGCGCGCGTCCGTCCCGACTACCGACCACGATGTCCACGGCCCCGTCGCCGTCGAGGTCGCCGAAGGCGGCGCCCCGGCTGGTGAGCAAGACCTCCGAGGAGGTCCCGCCAGGCGGATCGACCGGCTTCCAGCGCCCGTTGGGCAGCCCCTGGAGCAGGCTGTTCGGCTCCGCATAGATGTCGTCGGATGAGATGGGTGCCATCATCTGATTCACCCGGCCGTTGGCGACGTAGAGGTCGAGCCAACCGTCGCTGTCGAAGTCGTGGAACCCCACCCCGAAGCGTGTGCGCCGGAAGGTCCCCATGCCGATGCCAGAGAGCCGGGTCTCCTCGATGAAGCCATCGCCGCGGTTGCGGAAGAACCCGTCCTGCTCCCGCGCCATGTGCACGACGAGCAGGTCCAAGTCACCGTCTCCCTCCACGTCCACCGCGTCCACGCCCATCCCCGCCCGCGGGTTGCCGTGCGGGTCACGCGCACATCCGAAGCGCTCGGCCCGGTCCACCAGGCGACCGTCTTCCCCGCGCAGCCAGAGGCTGTCCGGCATCTGATCGTTGGCCACGAACAGGTCCACCTGCCCGTCGCCGTCGAAGTCTCCGGCGACCGCGCCCAGCCCGTTGCCCGGCGTGGCATCGAGCCCCATCGCGGCACTCACGTCCGAGAAGGTCCCGTCGCCGTTGTTGCGGTAGAGGGTGTCCACGGAGGGCGCGCCGTAGGCGAGGGGGCTGCAGTAGTCCGCGAGCCCCGTCGGATCGAAGCAGTCCTTCTCGGTCTCGACGCTCCAGTCCACGTAGTTCGTGATGAACAGGTCCAGGTGGCCATCCTGGTCCAGGTCAAGGAACGTCGCGCTCGTTCCCCAGCTGGGGTCACCCACGCCGGCCTGCGCCGTGATGTCGGTGAAGCGTCCCCCCCCATCGTTCTGCAGGAGCCGGTTGGGCCCGACGCAGGTGATATAGAGGTCCACGTCCCCGTCGCCGTCGTAGTCCGCGGCCGCGGCTCCCATCCCGTAGCCGCCGGGGGCGATCCCAGCAGCCGCGGTGACATCCTCGAAGTTCCCGCTGCCGTCGTTCTCATACAGCCGGTGCTCCCCTTGACCGGGGTCCGTGAGCGCTCCGCTCTGCACCATCAGGAGGTCAAGGTCGCCGTCTCCCTCCTTGTCGAACAGCGCGACGCCGCCCCCCATGAGCTCGGGGAAGAAGAAGCGCTCCCCGTGCCCGGAGCGGTGCACGAAGTCGACCCCCCGCGCGGCGGTCTCGTCCACAAACCAGGCCTCGGCGCCCGCCTCGGTGTCGCTCCTGGGGGTCTCCCCCGCGTCACCCGAGCACGCCGCCAGCGCGAACGCCACCAGGAGCCCTTGCCCTCTCATCGGTCCCCTCCGGCGGCGAGCGCCTCCTCGAGGACCCCGAGCAGCGGGTGATCGGGGTCGACGGACCGGAGCGAGGCCACGGACGACGCCGCGGCCTCCCGCGCTCCGAGCTCGAGGCAGGAGAGCGCCCTGCCCACCAGCGCCTCCGCGCTGCCCTCGTCGAGGTCGAGCGCTCGCTCGAAGGCCGCGCGCGCGCCTTCGAAGTCCTCGAGCTCGAGCGCAGCCTTACCGGCGGTGACGGCCAGCCCCACCGTCTCGATGCCCTGTGCCCCAGCCGCCTCGATCGCGCCGCCCACCTCAGCCGGTTGGCCGAGGACGAGCAGCATCTCGGCGCGCAGTTCATGGGCATCGGCGAAGCCGGGGTCGATCTCCAGCAGACGGTTGGCCGCCAGGAGCGCCCCCTCTCCGTCGCCCGCGTTGACCATCGCCGAGGCCGAGGCCAGGGCGAGCCCGCGATCGGCGGGGTCCAGCTCGGACGCCCGGCTCAACGCCGCAGCGGCCCCGGGCCAGTCCCCGATCCGCGCGAGCGCGCGCCCCTTGCGCTTGAAGACCCGCGGGTCGTCGGGGTCGCGAGCCTCGAGCCCGCGGAGCAGCTCCACGGCGGCGGCGGCCTGACCGCCCTCGATCATGCGCTCGGCGCGGAGGAGGATGGCCGACTCCCCGACCTTGAGCGCGTTCACCTCACGCATCCAGGGGTCCGCGCCTCCGACCCTGGCGCCGCGGCCGCGCGCCAGCTCGAGCTCCGCCTCTTCGAAGCGGCCGAGCCCGGAGAGGGCCCGCCCCCGCAGCCGGTGGTAGAACGCCTGGCTCGAGGGCGCGATGCCCTCGAGGCGATCCAGCCGCGCCAGGGCCGCCACGGCGTCGCCGGCCTCGAGCTCCGACTCGACCCGCCCGAGCTGCGCGACGGAGTCCGTCGGGTCGATCGACGCTGCGCGCTCGAAGGCTGCCCCCGCCTCGTCCGGTCGCCCGTCGGCGAGCAGGAGCCACCCCTTGCGGCGCCAGGCGGGGGCGTAGCCCGGTTCGAGCGCCTCCACGCGCGCCAGGGCGTCCAACGCCTCGGCGACCCGCCCGTTCTTGCCCCGCATGGCCGCGAGCCGGTACCAGGATCGAGGGGCGGACCCGTCGAGCCTCACCGCCTCGCCGTAGCAGCTCTCGGCCAGCTCCAGCTGCAGGTGCGCCTCGAAGAGCATCCCGAGGTCAACCCAGCTCGCCGCGTCCCCGGGGCTCGCGAGGACCACGCCGCGCGCCTCCTCTAGTGCCTCCACCAGCGCCGCGTCGTAGCCGGCCATGGAGTGCGGCCAAGGGACTTCAACGGCGGGGGCAGCTCCGCCCGAGCACGCCGGAAAGACCAGCAGCGAGGACGTCAGCAGCGCGGCGCTGAGGGGTCTGGTGAGCGGTTGATGCACGGGATCGGGCCGGCAACGTATCAACTTAGCGCCTGCGGCGTGAGCCCCTGCGCCCACCGCCGCCACCCCGGGGACCCGAGCTCCGGCGGGCTCCGCCGCCTCGGCGCGGCGGCTTGCGACTGGCCGCCTCGTCGAGCAGCTCGTGGAGGTCCATGGGCGCGAAGGTCGGCATGAACTTGCGCGGGATCCGGGCGCCGATCCGAGCCTCGATGGCCCGCACCTGGTCCAACTCGTCCACCGAGGCGATGGTGATCGCCTCGCCGGACCGGTCCGCCCGGCCGGTCCGCCCGATCCGGTGGACGTAGGTGTCCGGATCGAGGGGCACGTCGAAGTTGACCACCCGCGCCACCCCCTCCACGTCGAGGCCGCGCGCGGCGAGGTCCGTCGCCACGAGGAAGCGCACCTCCCCGTCACGGAACCCCTGGAGCGCCCGATCGCGCGCCCCCTGCTTCTTGTCCCCGTGCAGCAGCGACACCGCGTGGCCGCGCTTCTCCAGCTGCCGCGCGACCTGCTTCGCCCGCTGCTTCGTACGCGTGAAGATGATCGCGCTCCCCGCCTCGTCCGCCTCGACGATGGTCCGGAGTAGCTTGGACCTCGCCGTGGACCGAACAGGGTGGAGCGAGTGCTCGATGGTCTCGGCGGGCCGCGTGTGCCCGAGGTCGATGATCTCCGGCTCCTTGAGCACACCCTGGGCCAGGGCCTGGACGGCCTCCGGCATGGTCGCCGAGAAGAACATCGTCTGGCGCTCGTCGGGCACGCGCTCGAGGATGCGCCGAACGTCCGGGAGGAACCCCATGTCCAGGAGCCGGTCGGCCTCGTCCAGGACCAGCACCTCGACCTCACCGAGCTCGCAGGACCCCTCCCGCGCGAGGTCGAGGAGCCGACCTGTGCAGGCGACGAGCACGTCGCACCCCGACTCGAGGGCCTCGCGCTGCCGATCGATCTTGACGCCCCCATAGGCCGCCGCCATCCGCACCGTGAGGTGCCGCCCGAGGTCCACGAGGTCGCCCTCGATCTGACGCGCCAGCTCGCGGGTCGGCGCCAGGATGAGCGCCCGAGGGCGGCCCGCCGCGGCCGGCCGCCCCTGGAGGCGCTGGAGGATCGGCAGCGCGAAGGCGGCGGTCTTCCCGGTACCCGTCCTCGCGAGCCCCAGGACGTCCCGCCCGCCCAGCGCCACCGGTAGCGCGGCGGCCTGGATCGGGCGCAGCTCCACGAACCCGACGTCCCGGACTCCCTGCCGGAGCGCAGGGGAGAGGTCGAGGTCGTCGAAGCTGCCTGGGGAGTCAGGGGAGGCTGCCATGCCCTCGACGATGCACCGAAACCCTCCCCGAGCCCAAGTGCGAAGCGTGAGTTCCCTCCGCGGCGTCCCGCGGTGCTACCTTCCCCCCATGGCCACCAGCAAACCCATCACCCTCGCCCTGGCGAGCTTCATGGACTCTCCCCAGGCCGCGGGCCTGGGCGCCCCCGATGACCAGGTCCGGACCATCGTCGAGCGCTTCCTCTCCGTCTGCTACGACGACATGGGCAGCGCCCCCAGGACGATGGACGGCCAGGCCATGCACGGGGCCCTCGGGCACGTCCTGCCGGGGAGGTTCCGACGAGGAGAGGAGCTGGCCGAGCGCGCCCCTGACGTCCTGCGTGCCTACCTCGAGCACCTCGAGGCCACGGAGGTGGTGGTCAACGCGTTCGAGATGAAGAAGAGCTTCGAGGCCACCATCGACGAGTTCCTCCAGACCGTGCGCACCGGGACCAACCCCCACGGGCACGGACACGCGCCGCCCAAGGAGCCCTTCCAGCACGGGGCGGCGAAGCTCGGCCGGAACGACCCTTGCTCCTGCGGGAGCGGCAAGAAGTTCAAGAAGTGCCACGGGAAGAACGCATGAGGACCGCGGTCGTGATCCCCGCGCGGTACGGGTCGACGCGCTTTCCGGGCAAGCCCCTGGCCGATGTCGCTGGGCGCTCGTTGATCCGCCGCGTCCACGAGATCGCCGCGGCGGCGGACGGCGTGGACCGGGTCTTGGTCGCCACCGATGACGAGCGGATCCTCGACCATGTGCTGGGCTTCGGCGGCGAGGCCGTCATGACGCCGGAGTCGTGCAGGAACGGCACCGAGCGCGTCCACGCCGCAGCTGAGAGCCTCGACGAGGCCCCGGACGCCATCATCAATCTCCAGGGCGACGCTGTCCTGACCCCGCCCTGGGTGATCGAGGCGGTGGTCCGAGAGATGGAGCGTGCGCCCGAAGCCGCGATCGTCACGCCCGCCGCCCGCCTGGACGAGGGCTCGCTCCAGCTCCTGCGGGAGGCGAAGGCGGCCGGGGAGGTGGGCGGCACGACCGTCACCTTCGACCGCGAGGGGAACGCCCTTTATTTCTCCAAGGCGATGATCCCCTTCATCCGGGACGCCGCGGGCGGCGCCCCCACCTTCCGTCACATCGGCCTCTATGGCTACCGACGCGAGGCCCTGGAGCGCTTCATCGCCATGGGGCCGAGCCCCCTCGAGTTGACCGAGGGATTGGAGCAGCTGCGAGCCCTGGAGAACGGCATGGGGATCCGGGTGGTCGAGGTCGACTACCGGGGACGGCGGCACCTGGCCATCGACAGCCCTGAAGACCTGCGGCGTGTGGAGCAGCTCCTCGCAGAAGACGGGGAGCTGGTGGACGAGCAGGGGCGCGGCCGATGATCGAGCTCCTGCTCGTCCGCCACGGGAACACCTTCGCGCCCGGCGACCGGATCGTCTGGGTGGGCAGCGGGCAGGACCTCCCCCTCGTGGAGTCCGGTCGGGCCCAGGCCCGCGCGTTCGCCGCGACCCTGGAGGCCGCAGACTGGCGGCCGACGGCGGCCCTCTCAGGCGGACTGAAGCGGCAGGCCGAGCACCTTCAGATCGCCACCGCCGACCTCCCCGCACCGAGTACACACCCCGCCCTCGACGAAGTGGACTACGGCAGCTGGGGTGGACGGACCACGGAGGAGATCGTCGCCGAGCACGGGGACGCCGCCGTCCGCGCCTGGAACGAGCAGAGCCAGTGGCCCCTGGACGCAGGCTGGCCGGAGTCCCTCCCGGAGGTCCGTGGCCGCGTGGACCGCTTCGCCGCCGAGGTGGCTTCAGGGGCCCATGGGAGCCGCGTGCTGGTCTGCAGCAGCAACGGGCTGCTGCGGTGGTTCCTGGGGCTCGTACCCGGCGCCCTCGAGGACGCCATCGAGAAGGGCTCTTTCAAGGTCAAGACCGGCCATGTGGGTAGGATGGTGTGGGAGGAGCCGGCGGGTTGGCGTGTGGCCTCCTGGAACCAGCCCCCGACCGCCCCCCTCTCCTGACCCATGCGCATCCAACTGCTCCTCGCACTCCTCTCCGCAGGGGCCGCCCTCGCCCCCACGGGCAGCTCGTGCCCGGCGCCTGCCGAGGCCTCGGGAGCCGTCGTTCGTCCCCAGGAACCCAGGGACGACGGCAAGGAGACCCCAAAGCAGCGAGCCGCGAAGGAGAAGGCGGCCGTGGAGAAGCTCAACGAAGGGCTCCGCTCCAAGGAGGCGAACGTGCAACAGGCCGCCCTCGTTGACGCGGCCGAGGCCCCCTATCCCGAGGTCATCAAGACCTTCGGCAAGGTGCTCGACGAAGGTTCGAACGACGTGGCGATGATCGCCGCCGAGCTCCTCGGACGCATGCAGGAGGAGCAGGCCCTGGACACGCTCCGTCGGTTCGCCACCCGCCGCAAGAAAGTGTTGGCCAAGAACCCCGGGCTCCAGGAGGAGGTCCTGCGTGCCATCGGCCGACACCGCTCCCCGAAGTCGACGTCGCTCCTCATCAAGGGGGCCTTCGAGGAGGAGAATTCACAGATCCGCCGGGCCCGGGTCTTCGCGGTGGCGAACCTGCGGACCACGGACGCCGCCAAGGCCATCTTCAGCGAGATGAAGAAGTCCGACGTCAAGCGGCTCCGCGGGCGCCTCGCTAACGTGCGTCCCGCCCTCATCTACCTCACCGGTACGGACGCCGGTCAGGACCCGGCTCGGTGGCTCCAGTGGTGGGAGTCGAACCGGAAGACCTTCGAGGTCCCGGAACAGCCCCCCAAGCTCTCGGGGGACTACGCCAACCAATGGGCGCGGTTCTGGGGCGACGAGATGACGTACGAGCGCCGGAAGAAGCGCAGCGATCGGGGCTGAGCCGTCACCGCGGTCGCGCCCATCGGTCACCACCGCATGGGAGACCGAGGAGGTGAGCCGGGGATCGAGTGCGTGCGGGCGGGTGATCGGCTCTGGCCCGAGGAGCTCGAGGCCGTAGCGTCGCCGCCCAAGGCACTCTGGCTCCGGGGCCGCGCGGACCTGATCGCTCCGGCCCCGCGGGTGGCCATCGTGGGGAGCCGCTCGCCCACCCCCTACGGCCTCGCCCAGGCTGCACGGTTCAGCCGCGAGCTGGCCGAGGCCGGCGTCTGCATCGTCAGCGGCCTCGCCCGGGGCGTGGACGCGGCCGCGCACGCAGCAGCCCTCGACGCTGGTGGCGCGACCCTCGCCGTGCTCGGCTGCGGCGTGGATCGGCCATGGCCCTCCGGGCCAGCGACGGAGAGGGTCGCCCGGGACGGGCTGCTGGTATCCGAACACCCGCCGGGGACGCCCCCGCGGCGGCACCACTTCCCCCTGCGCAACAGGATCCTCGCCGCCCTCGCGGACGCCGTCCTCGTGGTCGAGGCGGCCCACCGCTCGGGCTCACTGATCACCGCGCGATGGGCCGCCGACCAGGGGCAGCACGTGCTCGCCGTACCAGGGCGAGTGGACCACCCCATGGCCCGGGGGGTGACCCGCCTCCTCCGTGAGGGTGCGACGCCGGTGGAGTCTCCAGCCATGGTGCTCGAGGACGTCTTCGGCGACGCTGCCCCCCTCGGCGCTCCTCCCCCCCACGGGATCGGCCCTGCCCCATCACCACGAGGCCCACAGCCCTCGCCGGTCTCGACAGATCAACGCACCGTCCTGGATGCCCTCGAGGGTGAGACCCTCACCGCCGAGGAGGTCGCCGATCGGACGGGCCTCGGGCTTGGCGTGACCCTGGCTGCGCTCACCACCCTGGAGCTGGACGGATCCGTCCGCCGGGGACCGGGCGGCCTCCACGGCCGCGTCTGAGCCTCAGCGGTCCGACAGGTCCAGGCCCGTACAGCGGGGGCTCAGTACAGCGGGGGCTCAGTACAGCGGAGGCTCAGTGCACCGAGGCCAGCGTGTTCTGGATCACGATCATCGCCGCGACGATGACCCCTGACACCAACACAAAGGTCCCGTAGCGACGGGGAAAGAGCCGCAACGCCTTCCCATCCTCCGCCTCCGTGTACATGCACGTCACGGCGACGATGACGCCCGCCGAGAGCAGGAAGAGCGCGATGTGCAGTCCGAGGTCGTTCATGGTTCAGGCGGCCTCCTGCGCGGCCCCGCCGGTGGCCTTCTGCTCGGTCGCAAGGGGGCGGCCGAAGAGCTTCGCGTCGCTGAATCCGTAGACGTCGAGGAGCAGCAGGACGTTCAGGACGCCGGCCACCGAGGCGAGCATCACTCCCGCGTCGGAATACCGGGGTCGGACCTCCATCAGGGGGTGCCCGGAGAGGTACTCCGCCACGAAGGCCGTGGGGCCCAGGAGGGTCTGGCCGGCCCAGTAGTAGAAGTGCCGCGTCCGGTCGAGGTTGGTCCCCTCGGCCAGCACGCAGCCGATCGTGAACATCCCGGCGATCAACACGAAGCAGAACACCCCGCGGGCTACGCGGCCCTGGGCGAGGTGGCCCGCGCCAGGGATGAGCCAGCCAAGCAGCACGGCCTTCGCCGGGTGAACCGCAGCCCCTTCGATCACGGCACCCGATTGGGCACGGGCATCGAAGTGCGCCCGGGAGGCGAGGATCAGATTGAGGATCCCCGAGGTCGAGGTCAGGGCGAGGCCGATGAAGAGGGCCCCGTCGAAGGGCGGGGGGGTGAAGTCGCTGAAGTCGATGTCTCGGACGTGGAGCAGGAAGGCCCCGAAGTTGCCCACCTCCGGGGTGAGCGCGCCCGCGAACCGACCCCGGATCTCGGGGGCGAGCAGCTCGAGGAAGGCCCCACCGGTCAGCGCCAACCCTGCGACATAGAGTCCCTCGATCAGGATGAACGCGGCCAGAGCCAGGCGCATTCGCCCCAGCAAGAAGTGCCCCGCCCCGGGCACCAGCCACGTGAGGAGGGCCGCGACGTTGGGGTTCACGGCAGATCGATCGCTGGCATCCAGACTCGTCATCGTCGTGAGGGTTCTAACCGGAGGCGGGGGACCGGGCCGTCTTTTTTTGGGCGTAACGGCACTCGCCCCGGCATCGGGCGTTGTGGCCCGGCGGGATTTGGGTCACGCTCAAGGGTATGCCTCCGCCCCCCCTCGGCACCTCACCCGAACCTGACCGCCCGGCCGACTCGCCGCAGCGGCAAGCGCCCGTGCACGGCGCGCCCGAGGGATACGTGCACGAGGTCGAGGTTCGCTACGGTGAGACCGACCAGATGGGGGTCGCGCACCACGGGAGCTACCTCATCTATCTGGAGGAGGCGAGGACGGGGCTGATGCGCGCCCACGGCACGCCGTACGGCGAGGTCGAGCGATCGGGCATCGGTCTTCCGGTGCGGAACATCACGCTCAAGTACAGGGCGCCCGCGTTCTACGAGGACCGGGTGCAGGTCGTCTGCTGGGTCTCGGCCCTTCGCTCGGCGTCCGTGACCTTCAGCTACGAGGTCTACCGCGCCGAGGGAGACGGCGGCCAAACCCACCTGCTCTCCTCCCAGGTCGAGCTCGCCTGCGTGGACCTCAACACGAAGCGCCCGCGCGTGATGCCCGAGGGGCTGCACCAGGCCTTCGCGGCGCGCCTGCGCTGAGCCCCCTCGAGGCCGCCCCGACTCAGTCGTCGAGGCCGTCGGCACGCTCCCATCGGGCGAAGAACGGGGAGGCCCACGCGGTGTGCCCGTCCTCCTGGATCAGCCGGACGATGAGCCACCCGTGCTCACCGGCGGGCGCTCCCTCCCAGGTCCAGGATCGGTCGACGGAGCTCGCCCCTCCGGCCTCGATCACATGGGCCAAGGAGCCGGAGTCCCAGAATTCCACCTTGGAGATGCCGGCGGCACCACGGGCCCGGACCTGGATCGGGAACGGCCCGTCCCCCTCCAGGTCCTCCCCCATCCACTGGTCCCCGGAGCGGACCTCCAGCTCGATCCGAGCCGTGGCCCCGTAGGTCCGCCTCGCTCGAAACGCCTCGAAGATGGGCGCCCGGTCGAGGGAGGACTCCGCGGCACCCTCCGTGGGGACCCAGACGAAGGCGTAGGCGCCCGACGTCGAGAGGTGATCCGAGCTCGCGATGAAGCCGAAGCGTTGCCCGCCGGGAAGCGCCCTGAGCTGAAGCTCCTTCAGGGAGTCCACGTCTCGGAACGCCTGATAGACCTCTGCCAGGGGTCGGCGCTCGTCGTCGCGCTTCGTCCAGACGTTGCCGCAGAACCGCCGCCCCTCGACCGGGGCTGTCGCGTGGGGGATGGTGATCACCTCGGAGGGGTCGAACTCCGCCCAGAACTCCCGCAGGGGCGGGCGGTGGGGTCGCAGGACGTCTGGCCGGAGCGAGATCACGTTGTGATCGGTGTCCCCCTGGCTCCGTTCGTACGCGTGGAAGGCCACGAACCGGCCAGGGAGGTGGTGGCGGTCCACCTCGGCGACGCTGCGCTTCCAGGGGAGGCCGTCGACGTTCCCCTGGTCGAGGTCCCGCGCGTGATCCGTGATCGCCACGAAGTCCAGGGCTCCTGGGCCGCGGGCGTAGCGGTACGCGTCATCGAGGGACCCGTCATAGAAAGGAAAGCAGAGGGACAGATCCGTGTGGCGGTGCAGGTCCCCTCCGAAGAGCGCAAAGGCCTGCTCTCCCACGACCGTCGTCGGGCGTTCGCGGACCACCTCGCGCGGCTCGAGCGCGGCGGCAGGAGCCGGCGGCGCGACCAAGACCGGGACCTCCGCCAGGGAGACGGGCTCCTCCTCGGGCACCGGGAGCACCGCCCGCACGCTTCCCTTGGCCTGGGGGTCGCGCCGGCGGTCGCTGCGCCCGATCGTGTACTCCACCAGCGTCCGCTGGCCATCGGCCTTGAATCGAACCGGCTGATCGCCGTCCCGCTGACGCTGATCGAGCCGGACGGGATCGGACCAGCCCCGCCCCGTCAGCCGCAGGAGGTCGACGGAGAAGCCGTATTCGACGTGGGAGCGCGTCTTGCCCTTCTCGGAGAGCTGGACCTGATGCACGTGGCGATACGCGAGCCAGAGCCCGCCGCGGTGGTCCACGCCGATCTCAGGGCGCTCGTAGAAGACGCCGATCCGGCGGGCACCGTCCCTGCGTTCCGGCGCCGCGAGGGCCGCGTCGAACGAGGGCATGGGAACGCCCCCCTTCACCTCGGCGACACTCCCGTCCTTCAGCACCTTGGCGAGATGACTCGTCCGCCAGGTGTGGAGCGGCCCCACGTCATCCGTGACGTTGTTCCAGAGCGTGTCAACCGAGCGGTACTCGCCGCCCCAGTGACGAGGCCCCTCCTCCCACGCGATCCAGATGGTCCCATCGCTGTCCGTCGCGAGCGACGGGCGAGCCTGAAAGCTGGGCCCTCCGGCGATGACGAAGGGCGCTCCCCGAGGCCCAGGCTCTGGCTTGGTCTCGACCCAGCAGGCCAGCACATCGAAGGAGGCCCCGTCCTCCACCGCGCCGCGGTACTCGTCCCACGCCACCAGCCACCGGCCGTCTCCCCCACGAGCAGCGACCACCGCACCGATATGGTCCGCGGGCCCGCGCACCTCGAAGTCGAGCTCAGGAACCGAAGAGACCGTCAGGACAAGGTGATCGCCGTCCTTCCCGGACTCCACCAGCACGGCTCCACCCGGCCCGAGAGCCGCCCTCGTCCGGTCCCCATCCTCTTCAGAGTCCGCAAGAGTCGTCTCGATGAGGGTCTCGACCGGATCGGTTCGGTACTCGTCCCCCTGGATCGCGGCGGCGGCGGAGAGGGAGAGGAGCCCGAGCAGCAGGAGGGGGTGACGCATGGTGCCAAGGTAGCACCTCGCTCCGCACTCACACGTAGAGCGCCGTGACGAGCATCACGTAGACCACGAGGCCCGCCACCAGCTTCCCCGCCAGCCCGATCATGTGGCCCGTGGCGGCGGCCCGCCCGATCCGGAAGGCGCTGTCCGCGGACTTCCCGCCGCTGCGCTCCAGGCCGGACGAGAGCGCGAAGGCCCCGAGCCCGCCGCCGATCAGCGTCCCGACGACAGGGATCGGAATCAGCATCGTCCCCAGCAGCGCCCCACCGATTCCCCCGGCCAGCGCGCCGATCGATCCGCGGCGGCCAGCGCCCGCCTTCCTTGCGCGAACGGATGAGGAGAGCGCCTCCCAGACCTCGCCGGCGACCGCGAGGACCACCGCGGTCACGAGCACGGGGGTCCCGAAGAGGCGCGGCTCGGTGACCCACTCCGCCAGCCCCACGAGTGAGAGGAGCAGCCACGTCCCGGGAAGGCCGAGCAGGATCAAGAGCGGGCCCGCGAGCCCGATGATCGGGAGGAAGATCTGGCAGAGGAGCGTCAGCGACATGGTCGGTCCACGTTCACCCTACTGGATCGCCCATGACGCATTCACCCTGCAGCGGCGCTCTCACAGACCATCGTCACCAGAGCCGTCCGCGGTCCGGCCCGCCGGAGAGAGGCGCCGGACTGGCGCGCTGGCTGGCGCCCGTCAGGCCGGTTGGTCGGGACCGATGACGATGTCGTCCTCGACCCGCCACCACTCGGAGGCGGGGCGCTCCCCGGCCCCACCCGCGTCCGACTCCCCGCGATCCGCCTCGGCCTCCTGCTCATGAACCACGTCCCGGGACGTGGTCCAGGGACTGTGGAAGATGCCGGGAAGCGTCTCCAGGAGCCGCTCGGCGCACGCGACGCAGGGCTCGCCCGCCTCGTCTTCGTTCAGCGAGTGGACCGCTCCCCCGCACTCGATACACCGTGTCTCCGGATTCTCCATGGCAACAGCACTCATCGAGTCTCCCCGCAGAAGGCTTGAGCCCCCAGGCGAGTCCACGCTGCCGCGCCTCGAACTGGAGCGCTCCATGGACAACCCGTCGCATTCTGGCCCCGTTTTGGTGCTATTTCTCTCGACGACCGGTTGCGCCGCTCCGAAAGAGCACTAAAGTAGTGCCGATTAAACGCTCCCGAGCAAATGCTGCGCCTCACCAAGAGAACCGAATACGGCCTGATCGCCCTCGTCCACATGGCCGAGCTGGCGGAGGCACGCCCCGCTGGCGCGGAGGACGAGGTGATCAGCGCGCGGGCCATCGGGGACATCTTCCCGGTGCCCAAGCGAATGCTCGCGGAGGCGCTCAAGCACCTCCAGCAAGGGGGCATCCTCGAGTCGACGCGGGGCGTGCGCGGCGGCTACCGCCTCTCGAGGCCCGCCGACCAGATCTCGTTGGGCGAGATCGTCTCGACGCTCGAGGGGCCGCCGACCCTCACCAGCTGCGCAGGCATGGGCGCGGCCAGCAGCGACGGAGGCTGCGACGTCGAGCCGGTCTGCCCCATCCGCTCCCCCCTCGCCCGCCTGCGCACGGGGATCTGGACGCTCTTCGAGGGCGTGACCTTGCAAGCCCTGGCCGACCGATCGGCCGATCCCGCCGGCCTGTTTTCCGCAACCGGCTGACGCGCCACGCGAACGCACAGCGCCGTGACCGGGTCGAGTGACCCCTGGGCGGCGACGAACAAAGAACGATGAACCTTCCCATCTACTTCGACTACCAGGCGACCACCCCGGTAGACCAGCGCGTCCTCGACGTGATGCTCCCCTACTTCACGAGCGCCTACGGCAACGCGGCGAGCCGCAGCCACGCGTTCGGGTGGAAGGCCGAGGAGGCGGTCGACACCTCGCGTGAGCAGATCGCCTCGATCCTGAACGCGTCCTCCAAGGAGGTCGTCTTCACCTCCGGCTCCACAGAGGCCATCAACCTCGCCATGAAAGGCGTCGGGGAGATGTACGGCGCCAAGGGGAAGCACATCATCACTTGCCTCTCCGAGCACAAGGCGGTCCTCGACACGGCGAAGCACATGGAGAAGGCTGGCTTCGAGGTGACCTACCTCGTGCCGGACGCCAACGGAGCCGTGACGGCCCAGCAGATCGCCGACGCGATCCGCGAGGACACGATCCTGGTGTCGATCATGTGGGCCAACAACGAGGTCGGGACCGTCAACCCGATCCGCGAGATCGGCGCCGTCTGCCGCGAGCGTGGCGTGCTGTTCTTCACGGACGGGACCCAGGCCGTCGGGAAGATCCCGGTGGACGTGGAGGCCGACAACATCGACCTGCTCTGCTTCTCCGGGCACAAGCTCTACGGACCCAAGGGCGTCGGGGCCCTCTACGTCCGCCGCCGCAAGCCGCGGGTGCGTCTCGTGGCGCAGATGGACGGCGGGGGCCACGAGCGCGGCATGCGGTCGGGCACCCTCAATGTCCCCGGCATCGTCGGCCTCGGCGCGGCCTGCGCCGTGGCGGAGCAGGACCTCGAGAAGGACATGGCCCACTCCATCGCCATGCGAGAGCGCTTCGAGAAGAGGATCTTCGAGGCCCTGGACCACGTCGCGATCAACGGCGACGAACACTCGCGGCTCCCTGGCTGCTCCAACCTCTCCTTCGCCTACGTCGAGGGAGAGTCGCTGATCATGGGCTTCAAGGACCTTGCGGTCTCCTCGGGCTCCGCCTGCACCTCGGCGAGCCTCGAGCCGAGCCACGTCCTCCAGTCCATGGGCGTCGGCGACGAGCTGGCTCACAGCTCCATCCGCTTCGGCTTCGGAAGGCTCACGACCCCCGAGGAGATCGACTTCGCCGCCGAGCAGGTCATCACCGCGGTGAAGAAGCTCCGCGAGCTCTCGCCCCTCTACGAGATGGTGCAGGAGGGGATCGACCTCTCCACCATCGCCTGGACCGGCCACTAGGCCGCCTCCCTCTCGAACACACCAACGCACACCACTACCCACTCAGTCAGATGGCATACAGCGACAAGGTCCTCGACCATTACGACAACCCCAGGAACGTCGGCTCCCTGGACAAGACCTCCTCCGAGGTCGGCACCGGCATCGTCGGCGCCCCCGAGTGCGGCGACGTGATGAAGCTGCAGATCCAGGTGGAAGGCGACACCATCGTCGACGCCAAGTTCAAGACCTTCGGGTGCGGCTCCGCGATCGCCTCGTCCTCCCTCGCCACCGAGTGGATCAAGGGCAAGAAGGTCGACGAGGCCATGGCGATCTCGAACACGGAGATCGTCGAGGAGCTCTCCCTCCCCCCCGTGAAGATCCACTGCTCGGTCCTCGCCGAGGATGCGATCAAGGCAGCTGTCGCGGACTTCAAGCAGAAGCAGGCCGGCCAAGAGGGCGCCTGAGCGCCCCTTTCCGGAGATCATCCCATGGCTATCGGAATCACCGAACGAGCGAAGAGCGAGGTCACCCGAATCCTCGAGGACCAGAACATGCCCGACGGCACGGCGCTGCGCGTCGGCGTGAAGGGCGGGGGCTGCTCGGGGTTCTCCTACACGCTCGGCTTCGACGACGAGATCCGGGCTACCGACCAGATCAAGGAGGAGGACGGCATCAAGGTGGTGTGTGACCCCAAGAGCTTCCTCTACCTCAACGGCACGGTCGTGGACTTCGAGGAGAGCCTGATGGGCCGCGGCTTCAAGTTCACCAACCCGAACGCCTCGAAGAGCTGCGGCTGCGGTGAGTCCTTCAGCGTCTGAGATGGACGCCGCCTGCCCGAGCTGCGGCGCCGGGCTCGAGACCCCGCTCGCCTGTGGTGCCTGCGGGGTCTTGATGCTCCCGGAGGAACCCGTCTGCCCGTTTGCGGTCTTCGGCCTGGCGCCGGGGTTCGAGATGGACGGGAAGGAACTGAAGTCCCGTCTCCGCCGCTTCACGCGGCTGGTGCACCCTGACTTCTTCGCCCTCGAAGGCGAGGAGACGCTCGCGATGGCAGAGCAAAACAATGCGCTCCTGAACGAGGCCTACGGGGTCCTCTCCGACGAGGTCCGGCGGGCGAATCAACTCCTGGAGGAGCTCGGCGGCCCCAGCGAGAAGGACCTTGGCTCCATGCCCCAGGCCTTCCTGATGGAGGTCATGGAGTGGAACGAGGTCCTCGAGGACGCCGACCCCGGCTCGCCCGAGCTCCTTGAACTCGAGCGCGAGCTGACCGAACAGCGCGACCGCCTCGCCGCAGAGGTCGGCGCGGCCCTGACCCCCCTCCCCCAGCCTGGCGGAGAGTCCCTCGCGGGGATCCGCCAGAGCCTGAACGCCCGCCGCTACGTCGATCGCGCCCTCGGGCGTATCTCGGCGGGCTCCGCCCCTTCCTGAACGCTCCGTTCCATCCAACCGTGGGATACATCGAACTCGAGGTGCTGGATGACCAGCCCAAGCGCGTCGTCATCGGCATCGACCTCGGCACGACCAATTCGCTCCCGGCGATCTGGAAGGACGGCCGCCCTGAGGTCCTGGAGGTAGAGGGAGAGCCCGCGCTCATCCCCTCTGTGGTCCACGTCTCGGGCGAGGGCACCGCGGTCGTCGGCAGGTCGGCACGGGCGCGGTCCATGGACGACCCCGCTCACACCATCCACAGCATCAAGCGCTTCATGGGGCGCTCCCTGGACGAGCTGGATGAGGCCGTCCTCAGGCGCCTGCCGTATCAGGTCAGCCAGACGGAGCGCGGGCTGGTCCAGGTCGAGGTGGCCGGCAAGCGGTTCACCCCCCAGGAGATCTCCGCTCTGATCCTCCGCGAGGTGGCCGCGCAGGCCAGCGTCGCCATGGGCGGCGCCGAGGTCCTCAGCGCGGTCATCACCGTCCCCGCGTACTTCGACGACGCCCAGCGGCAGGCCACGCGGGACGCGGCGCGCCTCGCAGGCCTCGAGGTTCTGCGCATTGTGAACGAGCCCACCGCCGCCTCGCTGGCCTACGGTTTGGACCAGAAGGAGGAGGGCACCGTCGCGGTCTACGACCTAGGGGGCGGGACCTTCGACGTCTCCATCCTCAGCATCGAGGACGGAGTGTTCCAGGTGCTCTCGACCAACGGCGACACGAGCCTCGGTGGCGATGACCTGGACGCTGCCTTGGTCGACCTCCTGCGCGGCGAGCTGGAGGGCACCGTCGACGGGTCGGTGTTCGAGGAGCCCGCCTTCCGCCAGGCCTCGCGCCTGGCCGCGGAGAAGGCCAAGATCGCTCTCTCCAAGGACCCTGCTGCGGACCTCGCGATCTCCCTGCCTGAGCTCGGCGTCAACGTCCGCAGGACCGTCACGCGCGAGGAATTCGACCTCCTCGCGGCCCCGCTCATCGAGCGCAGCCTCCGCTGCTGCGATCGGGCCCTGAAGGATGCTGAGCTCGAGCCCGGCGACGTGGACGAGGTGGTCCTGGTTGGCGGCTCCACGCGCGTCCCCCTGGTGCGCGCCGAGGTCGAGCGGTTCTTCGGCCGCGCGCCGCACACCGAGCTCGACCCGGACCAGGTCGTCGCGCTCGGCGCCGCCGCCCAGGCCGAGGTGCTCATGGGGGGCAGCCGGGACATCCTCCTCATGGACGTCACCCCGCTCTCCCTGGGCCTCGAGACCATGGGCGGCGCCGCAGAGAAGCTCATCCAACGCAACAGCCGCATCCCCTGCTCGGTGAAGGAGGGCTTCACCACCTACGCCGACAACCAGAGCGCCATCGACTTCCACGTGCTCCAGGGCGAACGGGAGCTCGCGGCCGACTGCCGCTCCCTCGGGCGCTTCAAGCTCACAGGGATCCCCCCCATGCCCGCGGGGCTGCCCCGCGTAGGGGTGAAGTTCCACCTGGACGCCGACGGGATCCTGACGGTCTCCGCCAAGGAGGAGAGCACGGGCGCGAGCGCGTCCATCGAGGTCAAACCGTCCCATGGGCTGACCGAGGACGAGGTCACCGCCATGCTCGAGGCCTCCTTCGAGAACGCGAAGAAGGACTTCGAGGAGCGCCGCCGGGTCGACCTGATCGCCGAGATCGGGATCATGCTGCGCCACGCCACCGCCAACCTCGCCGTGGCCGAGGAGCGGCTGGACCGCGAGTCCATGGAGGATCTGCGGGAGGCGATCGCCTCTGCCAAGGAAGCCCAATCGTCGAACGAGTTGGACCTGGTTCAGACGGCGCGTGACACGCTGGACCGCGCCACCATGCCCCTGGCGACGGTCCTGATGGACAGCGTCGTCAAGGAGGCGGTCTCCGGCAAGAAGCTCGGGGACCTGTGACCGTGGATCCCGCCACCAACATCGACTGGTCCGACCCCTTCGAGATCGGCTACCGGCTCGCCGAGCGCTTCCCTGACCTCGACCCCCTGTCGGTCCGGTTCACCGACCTCCACCGCTGGGTCATCGAGCTCGAGGGCTTCGTCGGAGAACCCTCCGCGTCGAACGAGGGCATCCTCGAGGCCATCCAGATGGCCTGGGTGGACGAGCGCGAAGACTGACGGTCAGTCTCAGTCCCCCTCGGGGGCCTCGACGAACTCAACGAGGTAGTCGAACGCGAGGGACTTGCCGCCGTCGAAGCTGATCTTCACGCCGTACCGCACTCCGGCGCGGCACTGGAGGTCCACGGGGCGGAAGATGACGCAAGGGCCGCCCCCGTAGCCGCCACGGTTGATGTCCTTCCAGTCCAACTCCAGCGGCTCGCCGCGCGGCTGGTGGACCTCATCGAGACGCACGACCTCGACCTCGATGTCCTCCTTGCTCGCAGGGGTCTTCCCCTTCACGAGCTGGATGCTCCAGGCGTGGCGCGGGCCGAAGAGGTCGAGGGGGACGTAGCCGGGGGGCGGGTACAGCACGGCTTCCACGCCCTTGGCGCTCGGTCCGCTCCCGTCCATCGACCACATGGCGGCCCAGCTCCCCGCGGCGCCGAAGCCCGTCTTGCCCATGCTCGGGTTCAGGCACCACCGGCGGTGCCCCACCCGGTCGATGTTGCTGGGGTCAGAGTCGTCCATGTACATGTCCACGGACCGGGCGAGCCCCCCGTTGGCCAGGTTGCTGTGGCTGGCCCCCTCGTACCCCTGCCGGTACCGGTCGTCGTCGAAGCCGTCGGGCTGGTCCGGCGTGTGATCGAGCTCGCCGTTGGCCTGACAAACCTCGCTGGCCGCGTCGCACAGGTCGTTCCACTTCTCGTCGAGGGTGATGGTGCGCCAGGGCAGGCCGCAGAGGGCGCGATACGTCTTCAGCCGCATGAGCGCGTACTGACGGTCCGCCGAGATCGGATCCCCAGGATCCCCGCTCGCCACCACCCGAGCCAGGCCGAGCTCCTCCGTCAGCTCGGGGAGGCGGCGTGGATAGGGCACGCGCCCGTCGAGCTGCGCGAGGAAGCCACGCTCCCACTTCCGCCGGCTCACGATCTTGTTCCCCACCTTGATCTTGGCTGCCCCGTCGAGGACCCCCTTCTTGTACGTGGCGGAGCGCTCCCAGCGCTCCTCTGGCCGGGACTCGCTGTATCTGCCGTCGAGCACTCCGCGCCGGTAGGTCGCCTTGATCTTGTGGCTGCGATCCGGCTCCTCGCTCTCCCAGCGCCCATCAAGCACCCCCTTCCGGTAGGTGGCGCTGAGGGTCCGGACGCCGTCCTCGTACGTCCGCCAGTAGCCAGAGCGCTCCCCGCCCTCGTACATCCCCTCCACGAGCAACTCTCCCTCCTCGTCCAGCTCGGCGTAGCGCCCCTCGAGCTCACCGTCGCGATAGCGGGCGGTCACCGCGGTGCTCCCATCCTCGCGGTACTGGATGAACTCACCGTGCTTCACCCCCGCCTCGTCGACCTCGTAGCGCTCACGGGGTCCGCCGCCGGGCCAGAAGGTCTCCACGACCCCGTCGTCCGGGGAGGTCGCAGCCGGGAGAGCGAGGGCCAAGGCCAGGAGCATCGCGAGCATCACGAGAGGGTACCCTGCGCCTGGAGATACGGACGAGGTGGCAAGGAAGAGGAAGCAGGAACGGGGCGGCGGAACGCGCGCCACGGTGGCCCTGGAGCGCGCGGGGATCGCGTTCCAGCTCCACGCCTATGACCTTGGTCACGGCCCCACCGAGGGATCCGTCGGGGAGGCTGTCGCCGCCCAGCTCGGCCTGGCTCCCACCGTCGTCTTCAAGACCCTCCTCGCCGAGGTGGACGGGGCGCCCTACTGCGCGGTGGTCCCCACGGCAGGGAGCCTCTCCCTGAAGCGGCTCGCCGCGGCAGCAGGAGGAAAGCGCGCACGGATGATGGAGCCCGCCGATGCGGAGCGAATCTCCGGATACGTGACCGGCGGGATCAGCCCCTTCGGGCAGCTCCGGGCGCTCCCGACCTTCCTGGACCGATCGGCCATGGGCCTCGAGACCATCCTGGTCAGCGCCGGACAGCGCGGGTTGCAGCTGGAGCTGCGGCCGGGCGCCCTCGTCCAGGTGACCCACGCCAGCCCCGTCGAGGACCTCGGCGTCCCACGCTGACCGCTTCACGGGCGCGAGCGCTCCCTGGGTCACCCCACCCCGCCGTGATAGGGTCTGCTCGCGATGAGCAAGAAGAACGCCAGGAAGACGAGTCCGACCGGCCGCGCGGGAGCGGCTTCGAAGCTGGAAGCCGACCTCAAGGCCGCGCACGAGAAGCTGCAGCAAGGGCATCTGGCCAAGGCCGAGCAGCTCCTCCGCAAGGCGGTCTCCACCCACGGCAGGGAGCCGCGGCTGATGGCGAATCTCGTGGCCGCGATTCAGCGCCAGGGGCGCCTCGACGACGCCGAGAAGGCCGCCCGGGCCTCGAAGGCCGCCAACCCCGAGCACGCCGCCACCGCCAACAACCTCGGGACCGTGCTGAAGTTCCAGGGGCAGATGGAGGAGGCCGCGTCGGAGTTCCGGAGGGCTGCCGAGCTCAACCCCAACAGCGGGGACGCCATGCGGAACCTGATGGGGCTCAAGTCCTATGACGACCCCAACGACCCCGACCTGGCGGCGGCCGAGGCCCTCCTCGACCGGCTCCCGCCGGGCGACCAGACGCGGGTGGGGCTGTACTTCGCCCTCGGGCGGGCGCTCGATGAGGTCGACGAGCACGAGCGGGCCTTCGTCTGCTTCGAGCGCGGCAATCGCCTGCGTCGGTCCCTGATGAAGTACCAGCCGAGGGAGCTGGAGGTCCTCGTCGACGAGTCCATTCGATGCTACGACGCGGCCCACGCCAGCCTCGCCCCCGCCGCCGGTGCCCCGGCCATGCGCCCGGTCCTCGTCTGCGGGATGCCGCGCTCCGGCTCCACCCTCGTGGAGCAGATCCTCGCCAGCCACCCCGACGCCGAGGGCGTCGGCGAGACGCCAGCGCTCCCCATGGCGATCGGTCGGATCACGGGCGAGCCGAGCCAGCGCGTCGCGACGGCCGCGGCCCTCCCTGACGCCGAGCTCGCGGCCATCGGGGAGCGGTACGCGGCAGAGCTGAAGCGGCTCGCCCCGGACGCCGAGGTGGTCGTCGACAAGTTCCTGACGAACTTCCTGCAGGTGGGCCTCGTGCGCCGCGCCCTGCCCGGCGCGCGGTTCATCCACGTGCGCCGCGCCCCGATGGACAACGGGTTCGGCATCTTCCGCACGCTCTTCACCTCCACGATTCCCTACGCCTACGACTTCAACGAGATCGCCTCGGCCTACGCCCTCACCCGCAGGCTCTGTGACCACTGGGAGTCCGTCATGCCCGGGTCGATCCTCCAGATCGACTACGAGGACCTCGTCCATGACCTCGAAGGGACGGCGCGGAAGATCGTGGAGTTCGTGGGCCTCCCCTGGGACGACGCCTGCCTCTCGTTCCACGAGACCGAGCGGGCCGTCCAGACGGCGAGCGCGACCCAGGTACGGCAGCCCATCTACGCCACCTCGGTCGAGCGCTGGAGGCCCTACGAGCCCCACCTCCAGCCACTCATCCGCGCCTTCGAGGCGAACGGGATCAAGGTCGCGGAAGGGGGCGAACAGTGATTCCGGAGGGGTCGGCGCAGTGCCCCTGCTGCGACTACTTCACCCTCAGTGGCCGCGGGAGCCACGAGGTCTGCCCCGTCTGTTACTGGGAGGATGACGGCAAGGGGCTCGAGGCCCTGGACGAGGTCTCGCCCCTGAACCACATCACCCTGCGCGCCGCCCGGAGTAACTTCGAGCGCCTCGGCGCCAGCGACCAGGCCGCGGTCTCGCTCGTGGCGAGCCCGGAGGAGCGTGACGGGCTCCGCAGGGAACAGCGCGCCACCTTCTTCTGATCTGTCCCGCTCCGGCGGCTCAGAGGATTTTCCTCCGATCAGGGAGGGCGTACGCCCGCCGGACATCCGATCCTCGGTGGTGTGAAGTGGTTGTTGGAGAACATGCTCATGCCGCCCTCCGGGCTCTACCTGGCGGTGCTCGTCGGGTTGGCGATCCGCTGGCGGGCGCGGCGTCCCCTCCTCCGACGGCTGGCGACCGGCCTCGCCGCAACCGGGGCGCTGCTGACCGTCGCGCTCACGCTCCCCATCGTCTCGTTCTGGCTGCTGGACGGCCTTCAGACCTACCCGAACATCGACCCTTCAGCGGAGAGGATCGACGCGGATGTGATCGTGGTGCTCGCGGGCGACGTGGACTGCGACCCTCCCGAGTACGGACCGGATCAGCCCGGCGCCCTGAGCCAGATCCGTTGCCGCTACGGAGCGAACCTAGCCCGGCGCACCGGGCTCCCGTTGGTCGTGACAGGCGGCGTGCTGCGGCCCGACCGCCGACCGGTGAGCCACGTCCTCCGCGACTACGTCGAGGGCGAACTCGGCGTCGACGTCACCTGGACCGAGGACGCCGCGAAGACCACCCGGGGCAATGCACTCGGAGTGGCTCGGCTGATGGATCGGCGCGGCTACGCGAAGGCCGCGCTCGTGACCAACGCCTGGCACATGCCGAGGGCGGTACAGGCCTTCGAGCAGGAGGGCGTCAACGTGCTAGCCGCGCCCACGGGAGCTCACACGGCCCCGAGCCGGACCATCGAGGGGCTGATCCCGCGGGGCAAGACCATGCGGGACTCATGCTGGGCGCTCCACGAGTACGCCGGCATGATCTGGTACCGGCTCTCCCGGTGATCTCTCTGCGCCCTGAGCGCGGCACGCGGGCTCAGGGAAGGAGCGGAACGACCAACCCGTTGGAGAAGTTCCAGTTCCCACTGCCGTTCCCGATGTCTCGGTAGACCAGCTGGAGGTGAGCACTCACCCCCGGCCTCAGGATGCTCGCGAAGGCCGGGTTCTGGGGCCGGAGGTCGATCGGAAGCTCGAACATACCCGCGGCGTCGACCGCGCCAAATCCGACCCTGAGCGCTCCGTTACCAACGCAGACGAAGCCGCCTCCGCTCGGGAAGTACGCGCTCGAAGAGGCCAGGAACACCATCCCGGCGGAACCCGCCGGGGCGTTGTTCACCACGAACGACAGGTTGTTCTGGGTCATCGACGCTGAGCCGCGATAGTCCGCCGACGCGATGCTGCCGGCCACGCTGGAGGTCATGGGGCCGCAGTAGCCGCTCGGTCCTAGCTGCAGGTCGCAGAGGAAGCCCTCGACGCGCGGCCCTTGCCCGACCAGCGAGTTCAGCCCGTGCGAGCCATTCGGATAGAGGTAGGCCTCCACCTCTCCCGCCGGCAGCCCGAGCGCAGAAAGCCGGTCGAGCAGGAGGACCGAGTGGGCCGGCTCCACCGAGAGGTCCTGCAGGCCGTGGTGCACTTGAATCGGTCCGAGGCCGTCGGGGAACCAGGCGGGCGAGCGGCGGAGCCACGAGAGGCGCGCCTCCTCGAGCGTGAGGGTGCCGTTGAGCCACGGCTCGATCGCGGTCTCGTAGATGACGCGCCCGATTCCCTCGGGCGGCGCACCGTTGTTGACGATGTTGGCCGCCTCGGTCTGAACGCTCGGAAGGCTCAGGTCGGTGAAGCCGAACATGTTCACGACCCGGCGGATCCTCGGGTCCCTCACCTTGAGGAGCATCGCCGTGGCCGCGCCGCGGCTGATCCCCCACGCCGCGACTCGCGCGTCGTCAATGTCGGGGTACTCGACGAGGAGCGTCGAGAGCATGGAGCGCACATCGTCCACGTCCCGGTCCGCGTAGCTCGGTTGCCCGCCGGAGATGAAGGTGCCCGCGAAGGAGCTCGCGAGGATCTCTCCGCGGAACGACGGCATCAGGATGAAGTAGTCGTCGTCCACGCACTGACCCGGGAAGGTCGAGAGGAGGTTCGATGCTTCTTCCACCGAGACGCCAACGAGGCCGCCATGGCAGAGGATCAGCGCGGCGTGCGGCTGACCCGGCTGGTAGTCCTGCGGGAAGCGAACCGCGGCGTAGTGCCTCTCGCCCTCCGACAAGTGGCTGATGATGTGCACCTCGGCGTTCGACGGACCGAGGCCGGTCGCTTCCAGCTGGAAGCCGTCGATATCGATCGAACGGCTCGCCCAGTCGTCACGGACGTCCTGGATCTCATCGGGCGTCGGCGGCACGAACAGCCGTGAGAGCGCCTGTGGCGAGGCGTGGACGGCGCTCTGCGAGGCCATCATCACCAGGCCGAGCGGCAACGCGAAGCGAGTTGCTCGGAGGAGAGGAATAAGAGACATTCGAAAGGTGCTCGGTTCCGGGTTGGCAAAAACTGACCGGAACGCACCCGCGGCGGCCGCGGGAGAGGAGGTCGAGAAGCTGGGAGAGGATACCAACCTCCTGGAAGACGCCCGGAGAACCCGCCTTTGGGCGCGCTCAAGCCCCTTTCAGTGACACCCAAAGCGAGACACCCTAGGGATCCCCCTACCCGCGGCGACGCTAACCCAGGACCAACGACGTGCCGTCCATCTGGGCGTGCTTCTCCACTCCCATGATCTCGAGCAGCGTCGGCGCCACGTCTGCGAGCACCCCGTGCTCCCTCATCCTCGCTCCCTTGAGCCCGTCTCCAATGACCACGAACGGAACCTTGTTCAGGGTGTGCGCCGTGTGGGGTTGATCCGAAGCGGGGTCCCACAGCTGCTCGGAGTTCCCGTGGTCCGCGGTGATCGCGACGCTCCCCCCCTTCGCGAGGACCGCCGGCACGATCTGCTTCAGGCAGCCGTCCACGGTCTCCACCGCCTTCAGCGCCGCCTCGTAGATCCCCGTGTGCCCCACCATGTCGGCGTTGGCGAAGTTGACGATGTACACGTCCGTCTCCCCCTTCGAGAGGCTCGCGAGGATGGCATCCGTGACCTCCCGCGCGCTCATCTGAGGGGCGAGGTCATAGGTCGCGACCTTCGGGCTCTGGACGAGCGTCCGCGTCTCCCCCTCGTACGGCGCCTCCCGGCCTCCCGAGAAGAAGTAGGTCACGTGCGCGTACTTCTCCGTCTCGGCGATGCGCTCCTGACGGAGCCCCGCGGCGCTCACCAGCTCGGGGAAGATCCCGCTCAAATCGATCGGAGGGAACGCGATGGGGATGTCGATGTCGTCTCGGTACTGAGTCATCGACGCCGCGCGGACAGCGGGCGCTCCGGGCCTGCGCTCGAAGCCGCTGAACCCCTCCTGCACCAGCGCGTCCGTGATCTCTCGCATCCGATCTGCCCGGTAGTTGAAGAGCAGCACGCCGTCCCCGTCCTCGATACGCCCTGAACCCTCCGCACCGATGACGCAAGGCTCCACGAACTCGTCGGTGACACCAGCCTCGTACGAGGCATGGATCGCCGCGAGGGCCGAGTCGAAGCGCTCCCCCTCTCCGCCCACCAGGAGCCGGTACGCGCGCTCGACCCGCTCCCACCGCTTGTCCCTGTCCATCGCGTGGTAGCGGCCGATGACCGTCGCGATACGACCGACGCCCGCCGACTCGCACGCCGACTCGAGCGCCTCGAGGAAGCCCGCCCCCGACCGCGGCGGCGTGTCACGACCGTCTGTGATGGCGTGCACCATGACCTGGTCGGCGCCGAGGCCCTGGGCGGCCGCCATGTTGAGGAGCGTCCGGAGGTGATGATCGCTGGAGTGGACCTTGCCGTCGCTCACCAGCCCCACGAGGTGGAGCTTCTTCCCCGTCGACCGGACCTCGTCCATGAGCTCACAGAATGTCGCGTTGCGCGCGAACTCGCCCGCTTCGATCGACTTGTCGATGCGGCTGACGTCCTGGTAAACGACCCGCCCTGCGCCGAGGTTGGTGTGTCCAACTTCGCTGTTCCCCATCACCCCGAGCGGCAGGCCGACCTCGGATCCGCAGGCGGTCAACAGGGTGTTCGGGTGCTCCGCCAGGAGCTGCTGGAAGTAGGGAGCACCCTCCGCGATCGCGTTGGACTCTGTCTCCTTGCGCTGCCCCCAACCATCGAGGACGAGGAGGACGATCGGCTTGCGGGTCATTGGGCGTGGTCGATGTGGGGGGCCGGGTACGGGGCGCCCTACGGTGGGCGCCCTGGAGCCTGCTATATTGGCGTCCTCAAAGGCTCCCGTCATCCGCGCCCTCGACTCAGGCCCATGAATCCGCTCGCCCGCCTCGCCGTCAAGACCTCCGCCGCGGCCCTCGCCCTCACCCTCGTGCCGGCCTGCGGCATCCTGGGCAACCTGAACCACTATCAGGTCAGCGATGACGCTGCCCTGGGGGCCGAGGCCTACCCCGAGCTCCTGGCGGGCGAGACCGTGGTCCAGACTGGCGCGGACCACCGCATGGTGAATCGATTGACGCAGCGCCTTGTGGCGGCCGCTCGCGAGCTCGACCCCGGGGTGGCGAATCAGTTCGACTGGGAGGTCCGCCTCGTCGAACAGGATGAGGTGGTCAACGCGTGGTGCCTGCCCGGCGGCAAGATGGCCGTCTTCACCGGAATCCTCCCCATCGCCGGGGACGAGACGGGCCTCGCCGTGGTGATGAGCCATGAGATCGCCCACGCCACCCTCCGCCACGGAACGGAGCGGATGACCCGGCAGGATCTCCTCACCCAACTCATCGAGGCCGGGGCCGAGGCCTACACCGAGGACGCCGACACGCGACAGCAGACCGAGGCCCTGGCGTCGGACGCCGCGCACCTGCTGGTGAGCCTCCCCTTCGGACGCGACGCCGAGATCGAGGCCGATACCCGCGGCCTGATGTACATGGCGCACGCTGGCTACGACCCTCGGGCCGCGGTCGGATTCTGGGAGCGAATGAGCTCGGCCTCCGGCGCTGCCCCGTTCGAGCTCTTCTCGACCCACCCCTCCGACGAGCGCCGCATCGAGCGGATCCGCGAGGCGCTGCCCGCTGCGATCGAAGCCTACGAGCAATCGCTGGGATCAAGATAACCCAAGCGACGAAGCGCACGCGACTTACGGCAGCAGGCCCCCTGGGAGCCTAGGGCCTCAGGGGGCCTGCGGACTACCCTGTTGGGGCATACGCAACGGCCGTCAGGCAACAGCTTTACGCCCTCGCCCACTCGCTACGACCCACGCCCCCTCCGGACGTGAAGATCGCGTTCGCGACCCCCGAACTCAAGTCACTCGTCCGGCGAACCCAGCTCGCCGAGATCGCCGAAGTCTTGCCCCGGACGCTCCAGAGTCTGGGAGCAGAGGTGCGAGTGTTCCTCCCCTTCTCGAAGGACATCGACACCCAGTCCCTGGGGCCGCTCGAGGAGAGCGCGCTCCTGCGGATCAGGGATGGCTCCGGGCGCACCCCCATCACGATCAGGACCGGCTATATCAACGGCCTGACGATCCACCTGATCGACCACGAGAGCCTGTACCGGAACAGGCACCCGTACGGCGATGAGGACGGGCCCTACCTCGACAACTGGCGTCGCTACTCCATCTTCGCGAGGGCCGTGCTCGAGGGCTTCGGGCCCCTGGCGTTCACCCCCGACGTCATCCACTGCCTGGACTGGACCTCGGGCCTCATCCCCCTCGTCCAGAAGCTCGAGTACTCGGGGCGCGAGCACCCCGCCGCCAAGCCCGGCACGTTCTTCGCGATCCAGAACCTCGCCATGCAGGGTTCCTTCGAGCGCGAGATCCTGCCGAAGGTCGGCATCCCCCACGAGTACTTCAGGAACGTCGAGGGCGTGGCCCTGGGCGGACGGGTGAACTACCTCAAGGCGGGCGCGGAGTTCGCGACCCTTGTGGGGACGACCTCGAACAGCAAGGCCAAGGAGTTCGTCAGCTCTGATCGCGGCGATGGCCTCGAGGACACCTTCCGGCGCCGCGAGCAGGACCTCGTCGGGGTCCAAAGCGGCATCGACTACCGGACATGGAACCCCGCGACGGACCCCCTGCTCGCCCAGAACTTCTCGCCCGATCAGAAGGACGTCCCCGGCAAGCGCAAGTGCAAGGCGCGGCTGCAGGAGGGGCTCAAGCTCGACGTGTCGCCGCGCACGCCCGTCGTGGCGGTGATCGGTCGGTTCGATGCGGATAGCGGCTTCGACATCCTCGCGGAGTCCCTGACGCCGATCCTCGAGAGGAACGTCCAGCTCGTCCTGATGGGCCCGGGGCCGCCCGAGATCGTGGAGCGCCTGCACACGATCGAGCAGACCTTCGCCGGGTGCTGCCGGGTCATCGAGGGCTACGACGTGGGGACAGCCCACACCCTCCTGGCGGGCGCGGACATCCTGCTCCTCCCGGGGCACTACCACGCCACCAACGCCCTCGCGGCCATCGCGCTGCGCTACGGCGTCGTCCCCATGGCCTACGCCCACAGCGGCCTCGAGGACACGCTGGTGGACCTGACGGCCTCCCCGAAGAAGGGCACGAGCATCCTCTTCGAGCGGTACGAATCCAACGCGCTCGTCGAAGCGGTTGATCAGGCTCGCTCGATCTACAAGAAGGCCGCCGACTGGAAGGTCATCCTCAAGCGCTGCATGGCCCAAGACTTCTCCTGGGCGGAGACCGGCCGCGAGTACATGAAGGCCTACCGCAAGCTTGGACGGGCCCTGAAGGCCCGCAAGTCCTGACCCCACCCCCATGGCCGACCAGCTACTGATCGGGCTCGACTTCGGTGGGATGTCGATCAAGGGAGGCGCAGTGAGCGCCTCCGACGGCAAGATCCTGGCGCGCGGCCTGCGCCCCTTCGCGCCAGACGTCGCCGCGGCCGAGATCTTCACACGCGCGGCGGAGCTCGTGCTGGAGCTCGAACGCGGAGCAGGCGGCTCCGCCGAGCGCATCGGCGTCGGCTGCGCGGGCCTCTTCGACCGCCCCACGGGCACGGTGCTCGCGAGCGCCAACATGCCTAACCTCGTGGGTGAGAGCCTCTCCGAGGGTGTCGGAAAGGGCCTAGGCCGACGCGAGGTCCTGGTCGAGAACGACGCCAACGTCGCCGCCTTTGGCGAGCAGTGGCTGGGCGCCGGGCTCGCCGAGGACAGCATGGCGCTCCTCACCCTCGGCACCGGCGTGGGCGGCGGCATCGTGCTGGGCAACGAGCTCTTCGTCGGCCCCGGCGGGAACGCCGGCGAGATCGGACACACGGTCATCTTCCCGAAGCCCAGCGGGAGCCACTACGACGGCCCCTACCACGAGGAGCTCGCCTGCCCCTGCGGCTCCTACGGGTGCCTCGAGCGGCTGGTCTCGGCGAGCGCCGCCAAGCGCCGCGCGCGCTCCGCTGGGCTCAGCGACGACCTCCCCGTCCTCGCGCAGGCTGCCCGGGAGGCCGATGGTCCCGAACGCCGGCTGATGCACGAGATCGGCCGTGACCTCGGCTCGGGCCTCTCGACCCTGGTCACCCTCTTCGACATCTCGTTCTTCGTCATTGGTGGCGGGTTCGGCGCGGCCCTCGACGTGCTCCGCCCTGGAGCGGAGGAGCAGCTCGAGGAGCAGCGCTACGGGACTGGTGCCTCGCGCATCGTGCCTGCGACACTGGGTTCCGACGCCGGCTGGATCGGCGCCGCCCGACTCAGCCTCCGGGCCAGGTGAGCCCGTCCCGCCTCGAATCCTTCGGGTCACCGAGCGCTCGCCCCAGTCGCCCCTTGGCCTAAGATCTCGTGCATGGGGAGCGACGGCAAGCAGCTCTCGCGCCGGCACCTGGCCGAGCTCGAGCGGATCGTGGGCAAGAAGGGCGTCCGCGCCGACCCCACGGCGCGCTCCGCGTACGAGTCCGACGCCTTCATGCTCCAGCGCGCCAGCGCGGAGGTGATCGTCCTCCCTCGAACGACCGCCGAGGCCGCGGCCGCGATCAAGGTGCTGCGGGAGGCCGGCCTCGTCGTCGTCCCCAGGGGAGCGGGAACCGGGCTGAGCGGCGGCGCGCGCCCGGTGGAGAACGGTGCCATCGTCGGCACCGCTCGGATGCGCGACGTGCTCGAGGTGAACGCCGAGGACCGCTACGCGCGGGTCCAGGCCGGGGTCGTCAACGTCCACCTGACCGCGGCGTGCGCGGACGCCGGGCTCTTCTACGGCCCTGATCCATCGAGCCAGACCGCCTGTACCATCGGCGGCAACGTCGGCAACAACTCGGGCGGCCCCCACGGCTTCAAGTACGGCTCGACGAACCGGCACGTGCTAGGCCTGACGATGGTCGACAGCAGCGGAGAGGTCATCCAGCTCGGCGGCCCTGGCGCCGCCGGCGACGGAGACCTCGACCTCCTCGGCCCAGTGGTCGGGAGCGAGGGCATGCTCGGCCTCGTCACCGAGGTCACCGTTCAGCTCCTCCCCAGGCCCGAGAAGGTTGAGACGCTGCTGTGCCTGTTCGAGTCGCTCGACGCATGCTGCGACGCGGTGAGCGAGATGATCGCCCGCCGCCTCGAGCCGTCGGCCATCGAGATCCTGGACCGGCTCACGATCGAGGCGGTGGAGGCCAGCGTCCTGCGGGCGGGTTATCCCGACAACGCAGAGGCGGTGATGCTCGTGGAGGTCGAGGGCGGCGACGAGGAGGTCGACGCCACCAGCGCCGATGTCATCGAGGTCGCCCGCGCGTTCGGGGCCTTCGACACCCGGCGGACCACGGACCCGGTCGAGCGCAAGCGCCTTTGGGCCGGCCGCAAGGGAGCGTTCGGTGCCATGGGCCGCATCGCCCCGGACCTCTACGTGGCCGACGTTGTGGCGCCGAGGACCCGGCTTCGCGAGATCGTCTCGGCCGCGACCGTCGCCTGCCGCGAACGCAACCTGAAGCTCGCAAACGTGTTCCACGCCGGCGACGGCAACCTGCATCCGAACATCTCCTACGACCGACGGGACGCCGACGAGGTGCGCCGCGTGCTCGAAGCCGGGCGGATCATCATGGAAGCATGCGTCGCAGCGGGCGGCTCCCTGACCGGGGAGCACGGGATCGGGCTCGAGAAGCAGGACGAGATGTGCCTGGTGTTCAGCGACGACGACCTCGAGGCAATGGACCAGCTCCGCGCGGCCTTTGACCCCGACGCCTTCTGGAACCCGGGCAAGATGCTGCCCGTGCGCGGCTGCCGGGAGATCCACACCCGCCCCCTCCCCGTCCACTCGCCGGCCGCGGAGGGCGCGTCATGACGACCGCGACCGACCCCACGGGCACCATGGACCTGGGCCCCGTTCGCGCTGCTTGCCAGGAGGCCGGCGTCGAGCTCGACGACGCGGGCGGCGTTGGCGGAGGTCCCGTCGCCAGGCCGGCGACGGAGGCCGCGCTCGGGAACCTCATCGCCCTCCTCGCCGACAGAGGCCACCAGTCCCCCATCCGGCTCGTCCCCTGCGGTGGCGGCGGGCAGCTCCACTGGTGCCGACCGGACGCGACGCTCGCTCCCGCGGGCTTCCTCCAGCTCTCCATGGGCGCCCTGCTCGGGGACCCGTCCGCCACGGGCGTGGTGGAGTACGTCCCCGGGGACGGCACCCTGACCGCCCTCGCGGGGGCGGACCTGAGCGTCCTGCGTGCCACGGTCGCCGAGGGCGGCCACCGGTTGACCCCCGCCATCTTCGGGTCCTGCACCCTCGGCGGCGTGCTCGCCTCCGGCCGATCAGGCCTGGACCGCCACAGCTTCGGCCCGACCAGGCACCACCTCCTGGGGATGCGAATGATCGACGGGACCGGCCGTCACCTCCGGTCGGGCGGCCGGCTCGTGAAGAACGTCACTGGCTTCGACCTCCACCGGCTGCACGCGGGCGGTCGCGGGATCTTCGGCCCGATCGTGGAGGCGTCCATGCGGTTGATGCCCGCGCCGGAGGCCGAGCAGTACGTCACCTCTCCCCCCGCCACGTCCACCGCCGCCGCGGTCGAGCTGGCCCTCGCGATCCGGGGCACCACCACGATCCGGGAGCAGGGGCTGTTCGTCCGAGACCGGGTGGTCCACGTGCTCATGTCCGGGCGAGGTCGACAGGTGGAGGCGGACCGGCGTCGGCTCGAGGGCCTGGTCACCGGCCTCGAAGAGCACGAACCGGGGCCGGGTGCCGAGGCCTTCCACCTGGCGGGTGAACGCCAGACCGCCGTCCGGCTCTCAACGGTCCCCTCCAAGATCGCCGGGACCATCTCCGCGCTCGAGGCATCCATCGGAGGGCTCACGGGGGCGGTCATCCAGCCGGGCGTCGCCCAGGTTGACCTCCCCCAGGACCTGATCTCCGGCGCGTCCGCGTGGCCATCGCCGCTCGAGGCCAGGATCAGCGTCCGGGGAGGGGTCCCCGAGCCCCTCCGCTCCGGCCTCACCGCCACCGTCGCCCCCGCGGGCCCCGAGTCACGCTGGACCCGTCGGCTCGTGGAGGCCTTCGACCCCGCGGGCCTCTTCCAGACCGAGGGCTTCCCCGCCCGCTCCTGAGCGGCCACCAACGCATGTCGAGCACCAGCACGAGCCATGACGCAGGCCATGAGCGCCCGCACCCCATGTCCCGGGAGTCCCTGGTGGACCACGCCCGGGCGCTGGACTGCATCCACTGCGGGCTGTGCCTCACCACCTGCCCTACCTACCAGCTCACCGGCTCGGAGACCTCCAGCCCGCGCGGGCGGATCCACCTGATGCGGGCCGTCGCCGAGGGTCGCGCGGAGCCCGACGCGACGTTCGAGGACGAGATGAACTTCTGCCTCGTCTGCCGGCACTGCGAGAGCGTGTGTCCGGCCGGCGTGGAGTTCGGCGCGATGATGGAGTTCAGCCGCGGGGCGCTGCTGGAGCGCAGGCCCCCGGGCCCGCTCGCTCGACTCGCGCGGTGGGTCGGCTTCCGCGGCATCCTCGTGCGCCGCGCAGGCCTGCGCCTCGCCGCCATGGGCCTCCGGGCCGTCCAGCTCCTCCGCCTCGACGTCATCACCAGCCCGTTGCTCGGGCTCCGCGGCCAGATCTTCCGCAACCTCCCGCGGGTCCCGAGCGCCCGGGAGCGGCGCCCGCTGCCCCCCGTGACCGAGGCCGAGGGCCCCGCTCGCGGGACCGTCCTCGTCCTCGACGGCTGCGTCATGCCCGAGCTGTTCGGGCGGGTGAACCGGGCCATGACGGACGTGCTCGCCGCCACCGGTCGCGAGGTCCGCTCCGTCCCCAAGCACGTCTGCTGCGGCGCACTCCACGCCCACAACGGGGAGCTGAACCAGGCCGAGGACCTCGCGCGGCTCACGATCGCCCAGTTCGAAGAGGTGGACGGCTCCGCCCCGGTGGTCATCGACAGCGCCGGCTGCGGCGCCCACATGAAGGAGTACGGGCGCCTGCTCGCCAACGACCCCGAGTGGCGGGGGCGCGCCTCGGCCTTCGCGGCCCGCGTCGTGGACCTCACCGAGGAGCTCGCCTCCCCTGAGGCCACCGCTCGCCTCCAGGAGCGCCTGGGAGACGGGCACGGGATCGAAGGGCCCGTCACCTGGGACGACCCCTGCCACCTCTGCCACGGTCAGGGTGTACGGGAGCAGCCGCGACAGCTCCTCGACCTCGTGCCTGGCCTGGAGCGGGTGGAGATGCCTGGAGCAGACTCGTGCTGTGGCTCGGCGGGGATCTACACGGTCCTCCGCCCGGAGGACTCCCTCGAGGTCCTCGACCCCAAGCTGGAGAGCCTCGAGAGCACCGGCGCAAAGACCCTCGTCACGGCCAACCCGGGCTGCCACCAGCAGTGGCAGATCGGCGTTGGGAAGACCGGCAAGGGCGTCGAGGTCCTCCACCTCGCCGAGGTCCTTGAGCGGGCACTCAAGCCGCGCTGAGCAGGCGCCGCCGCCTGGCACGTCCGAGCGCGCCGCTGGGCTAGTCCACGGGCCGGAAGCTGGCGACGATTGCCGCGGCGGCCTCCTCTGTCGCTCCGCGGCCCTCCCCGAAGCGGATGTAGGCCAGCAGGCAACGACCACCCGTGGAGAGGTTCACCCGGATCGTCTCGTAGGCGCCGGGAGCCGCGTCAGGCCGCTCCCCGTTCTCCTGCAACCTCGCCGCTGACCCAGGTCCCTCGCCGCTCGCCTCGGACGCCTCTCCCTCGTGCCAGAGGCGCGCGAAGTCCGCGTCGTAGCCGTGCCAGGTGAAGGTCCCCTTCTCACGCAGCTTGGAGGCCCGTTCCTTCTCGCCCCAGCTGCTGCGACCACCCCACGAGCCGGGACGCCGCTGGCCAGAACCCATGCCCTCGGACTCGAAGCGGAGCCCGGTCAGCTGATCCTTGAGGACACCGTCACCCCGCGACGCCGGGACCTCGACGATCGTGAGCTCCACGGCCCCCGATGCCTCGGATGGCTCCGCCGCCTCGTAGCGAATGAAGCGCTCGCCCGTGGGGAGCCTTCGCGCCTCGTCGACCATGAGCCCCCCGGGGAGCGGCTCATCAACGCCCGCGAAGACCTCCGAGAGGAAGGCCTCGGGCTCGAGGGTCGTCTCCCAGGGGCGGACGAGCAGCGCGCCGGCCGCCGCGAGGAGCAGGAGGAGCGCCGCGACCGTGACCACCCGAAGGGCCGACGCGCGGTCGGCACCGCCGCTGGCCTCCATCGCGGTCTCCCCGACCTCGGCGCCTGCTCCCTGCGGCTCGCTCAACGTCCCTCTTCCTCGGCCGGCGGGTCTTCCTTGGGCTCGTCGGCCCTCAGCTCCGCCACGTGGAAGGGCTCGAGGAACTCGACGATGTCCGCATCGGTGACAGGCTGACTGGAGCCAGGCCGCTGGAAGAAGAGAATGAGGTCGAACTCCTCGTCATCCTCCTCCGGGACGAGGAAGCGCTCGCGCAGCCAGACGGCCGCGCCCGCTCCGCGGATCTCCTCGAGACCGGAGATCTGGAAGTAGATCTCGTCGCTGACCATCTCCGGCAGACGGCGTCCGCGGAGCGTGACCCCCTGGACCGGCACCGTCATGTCCTCGTGGGTCGGTGTGCCGGGCGCAGCCGCGGTCGCAGCTTCGGACTGATCCGACGGGAGCTTGAGGAAGGTCACGCTCATGGCGTCCTCCCCGTAGCTCCGGTCACGCTGCTCCGGTCCCGGAACGGAACGCCCGAACCAGTAAGCCTCGACGCCACCAGAGAACGGAATGTCGCCCCCGAGCAGGAGCTCGAAGTCCCCCGGCTCCCGGGACTCGTCCACGGGCGTGTTCGGGTTGTCCTCCTCGCCCGTGGGTTCCCCGCGGGCGGAGTCGTCGTAGGTGATGAGCTCCGCGAGCCCGCGCCAGGCCTCGCTCTTGTTGATGAGCTGTCCGAACAGCTGCATGGACCACGCGATGGTGGCCACCAGCAGGAACCCCGGCAGCAGGCACCCGCAGCCGGTCACGAACATCCATCGGGGCGGACCGCCTCCCTTAGCCACGGGTCACCTCCCAGTCGTAGAAGCCCTTGCCCGACTTCTTGCCGAGCTCTCCGCGCCCCACCATCTCCCGCAGCAGCGCGGGCGGGGCGAAGCGGTCTCCGAGTTCCCCGGAGAGGTACTCGGCGATCGCGAGGCGCACGTCGAGACCGACGAGGTCCGTGAGCTTGAGCGGTCCCATGGGGAAGCCGTAGCCCAGCACCATCGCCTTGTCGATGTCCTCGGCGCTGGCCACCTTCTCCTCCACCATCCGGATGGCCTCCATCCCGATCGCGATGCCCAGCCGTGAGGACGCAAAACCCGGGGCGTCGCGCACGTCAATGGGGTCCTTGCCCATGCGTTTCGCGAGGGCGATCGCCGTCTCTGCCGCCTCCTCACAAGACCGCTCCGTGCGGACCACCTCCACCAGCTTCATGATGTGCACCGGATTGAAGAAGTGCATGCCCACCACTCGCTCGGGGTGCTGCGTGGCGTCGGCGATCTCGGTGATGGAGAGCGACGACGTGTTGGTCGCGAGCAACACCTCCGGACCGAGAGCCGCGCCGAGCCGTCCGAAGAGGTCGCGCTTCAGATCCATGCGCTCCGGCACGGCCTCCACGACAACCTGGACCCCCTCGATCGCGCGCTCAAGGTCGACTGCCCCGGAGAGCCGCGCCACGGCGGCGGCCTTGTCCTCCTCGCTGACCTTCCCGCGGGCCACGCCCTTGTCGAGGTTGCCAGCGATCTTCGCGAGGCCGTCGGCCACCGCCTCCTCGGAGATGTCGAACAGGCAGGTCTCGATGCCGCTCATGGCGAGCACCTGGGCGATGCCGTGCCCCATGGTGCCGGCGCCCAGGACGGCGGCACGCTGGATGGAGGCGGCGAGATCTTGATCAGACATGGGTCGCTTGGGCGAATCAGAAGGTGAGGACGAGCTTGCCGACGACCTCGCGATCCTCGAGCAACTGGTGGGCTTTTTGGACGGACTCGATGGGCAGGGAACGGTCCAGGACGGGCCGCAGCTCCCCGCGCTCCACGCCCGAGAGGATCACCGGGAGCGCTGAACGTGGGCCCATGGTGGAGCCCAGCACAGCCTGGTTCTTCATGAAAAGGTGCGGGAGCGTCACGCTCACCTTCGGGCCGGTGGTGCCGCCGCAGGTGACCAGCCGGCCGCGGCGCGCGAGGAGCCGCATGGAGCTGTCCCACGTGGCGGGCCCGACGTGCTCGACGACGACGTCGAAGCCCCCTGGGGCGAACGCCTTGGCGGCGCGACCCCACTGGGCGTCCCGGTGGTCGAACACCTCCTCCGCGCCGAGGGCCCGCCCGAGATCACGCTTCGCCTCGTCGCCCGCGGTGGCGGCCACGCGGCAGCCCCGAGCTCGCGCCAGCTGAATCGCGGCGGACCCGACGCCAGACGCCGCTCCGATGACGAGTACGCTCTCTCCCGGCTGGGCCTCCGCGCGGGTCACGAGCATCCCCCACGCCGTCAGGAAGACCAGCGGGAGCGCGGCCGCCTCGACCAGGTCGAGGGCCGCCGGGATGGGCGTGAGGTAGCGCGCCGGGAGGCAGACGAACTCCGCCGCGAAGCCCGGCGCGTGCTCGCCCCGGATACCGTAGTCGGGCGCGAGGTGGTCGAGGCCCGCGAGGGTCTCGGGTCCCTCGCGCAGCGTGAACCCCGGCTCCAACAGCACCGGTGCGCCGACCTCGAGCCCCTCCACCCCTGGGCCGAGCGCGTCGACCGTGCCGGTCCCGTCGCAGCCAGGCACGTGGGGCATCGGGATCTCCACCCCCGGCATGCCCCGGCGAACCCAGACGTCCAGGTGGTTGAGCGAGATCGCCGCCACCCGCACGCGGACCTCGCCGGGTCCGGGCTCGGGGACAGGGAGGTCCACCAGCTCGAGAACCTCGGGCCCGCCGTGGCGCGTGACGTGGACCGCGCGCATGTTCAGGACCCCTTGAACTGCGCCTCGCGCTTCTCGACGAAGGCCGAGATGCCCTCCTTGGCGTCGGCCGAAGTGAAGAGCCGCTGCTGCAGCTCACGCTCGAGGGCGAGGCCCGACTCGAGCGGGAGGTCCACGCCGCTCTGGACGGCGCGCTTGATCAGGCCAACGGACATGGGCGCGCGGTGGGGCGGGCAGTAGCTGGCCGCCCGTTCGAGGACCGCGTCGAGGAACGCGGCGTCATCCCCCGCGTCGATCTGGCCGTTGATCAACCCGAGGCGCTCTGCCTCGTCGTAGTCAAAGGTGGCGCCGCCCGCCATCAACTCGATGGCCTTGGAGGCCCCCACTGCCCGTGCCATGCGCTGCGTCCCCCCGGTCCCGGGGAGCACGCCGAGCGCGACCTCGGGGAGGCCACACTTACCGGATCCCCGCCGGGCGTAGCGCAGGTCGGCGCTCATGGCGATCTCGAGGCCGCCCCCAACGCAGTGCCCGCCGAGCGCCGCGATCACGATCTTCGGGGTGTGCTCGAGGCGGAGCATCGTCTCGTTGGCGTGCAGGCAGAAGGCGTACTTGAAGGTCGGCGTCACCGACTCGAGCATCGAGATGTCCGCGCCCGCGCAGAAGAACTTCTCTCCCTCGCCGGCGAGCACGATGGCGTGAACGTCCCCGTCGAAGCGAGCTCGCAGGATCGCCTCGTCCAGGTCCTTCATCATCTCGAAGGAGTAGCCGTTGGCGGGCGGGTTCGTGAGGGTCAGCAGGGCGACGCCGTCAGCGGCGGCGTAGCGGACCTTCCCGTTGGGCATGTCCTCGGCGGACGATTGCAGATCTTCTCGGAGGCTCATGGCGGTTCCTTGTGGGCGGACAGTCTGCCAGAAGCGGCCCCCGCCATGGACCGGCGACCGACCCAATCAAGGCGCCTCTTGAGGCCCCCGATTCGCCCCCCGCGTGACCCCGATCAGTCGATGCTGAGGACCGCGCCCCCGAGGGCGTCCACGACCTCGGCCCAGCGGCGCTTGAGCCCCTTGGAGGAACCGAAGAGCACCATCTGAATGTCCACATGGCGGAGTCGCTTCTCCTCCCCCAGGAGCCGCCCCATGAGCTCGATATCCCAGCGGTCGCCGCCGGAGGGCGCGCCGTCCGTGAGGATCACCACGGTGTCCACCTCCGGATCCACGAGCACCGACTCCAGCGCACCCCATAGATCCCCGACGCCCTTCAGCCCGCAGCCGCGGAAGGCCTTCACCGCCTTCTCGACGTTCTTGGGCGTCGCGTCCACCAGCTCACCCTTCCAGGGAGCAGGGTTCTTGGAGTACGGCACGAGATCGAAGCGAGCGGTGGGCGGGAGCGCGCGCAGGGCGCGGGCCAGCTCCACGTCCACCGCCTCCTTGCGAGGCGCGCCCTTGTGGTCCACCCACATGGAGCCCGACATGTCGACCAGGAAGGCCACGCGATCGCCTCGGATCTTGAGCCCGTAGAGCGCGGTGGTCGTGGGGCCGTCGTCGGTCGTCGGCCGCCGCTCGACCGGGGTGATCTTCCCTTCGGGCAGCCCGTCGGCCCAGTTCTGCCAGCGCGTGGCGGAGCCTGCGATCGAGAGCCCCGACACCTGGCGCAGGGCCCGCACGATGCCCCAGGCCGCCGCAGGTCGGAGCGGCGCCTCCTCGTCGCCGAGGCGCCGGATGAGTAGGCGAGCGCTCTCGCGATCCGCCCGGGCCCCGAGGGCCGCGACCGCCGCCATGAACGGGGCGTGCCCGCCTCGCTTGGCCCACAGGATCGTCTCGAGGTCCCCGGTGTCCAACCCCTCGGCCGCGGTGTGAATGGCCGCGGAGACCAGAAGCGGGTCCTCGCTCCCGAGTGCGTCGGCGCTGGCACTCCGCGCTTCCTCCTCGCCGATCCCTCCGGCCTCCGCGAACGCGACGAGGGCCAGGAGGCCCGCGGCGCGGGTGCGCGAGTCACGGTCGCGAGTCGCCACGCGGTCCAGGGCCTTGACGAGGCGCTTGTGATCCGCGGCGCTGCCCGAGATGGATCCCCCCGCCGAGACGGACCGCTGCTCCACCGCGCCCACCAGGGCGGCGCGGACCTCCGGCTCCTTGTCCTTCAAGGCTCGCTCGAAGAGACGCGCCGGGACCTCCCCGGGCATCGTGCCCAGGGCCTGGGCCACCCGAACCCGACAGATGGCCTTGCGGGATCCGAGCCCGGCCCGGCTCTCCAGCAGCTCAAGTAGCTCCGGCGTCACGGGCGCCGCTCCGAGGCGCAGCTGTGCGGAGTCTGCCACCCTCGAGTTCGCGTCCACGAGCCCCCGGTCCAGGATGATCGTCCACGCCTCCGTCGTTCCGACGTCGGCCAGGGCGTCCACCGCCCCGTGCCGGACCCTCGGCTTCGTGCTATCGAAGCCCTCCGCCAACTTCGCGAGGTCCTGGACCCCAGCCACGGCCCCGGGGAACGGGGGCAGAGGCCCGGGGCTGCCCGCCGCAGAGGAGAGCAGCGGAACGAGCAGCGCCGTGAGGATCGAGGGGGAGCACTTCATCTTCGGGACCTGAAGATAGCCATCTGGGACCCTGGACGGCCCCTTACACACCGGGAAGAGCCCCCCCCGGGGTCCTCTAGATGTGGCCCGGCCACCGGCCTCCCGAGGCGGGAGAGCCCCTGACGAGTCTCATCATTGGACACCCCCCGCGCCCCCGGGGTCGGCATTCAGTCCCGGCGACGGGAGACCCGATCACCCCTGGTGCAACGCCCATGTCCAACCCCATCCCCGAACACGTGGTCGGTTCCCGCCCGACAGTACATCCTGTCGCCGCTGGCGCGGTGACCCTGGCCCTGGCCGCCCTCGGCGGCTGCAGCGGCGAGGGCGGGGAGCTCCCCTCCACGAGCGCCTCGGCCCCCGTCGCCCCGGTGGTCCAGCCGAAGGTCGACCCGTCGATCCTCCCTGCCGACGCCGAAGGCGACGGAGCCGCAGCCGCGTCAGCCGATGCGCGAGCGGAGATCAACCTGGTCGACCTCGTCCCGAACACGGCCACCGCCTACGTCGAGTTCGAATCGCTCAATGCGCTCGAGGAGGCCGTGCTCCGGATCCGCTCCGAGGGTGACCTCGACGGGCTCGTGGAGTGGGAACCCATGGACATGCTCACGCCCTTCCTGGGTGCGGGCGTTGACGTGCAGAAGATGAGCGCGGCGCACCCGTTCGCCATCGCCCTGGCTCCGATCCCCGGCACCGATGAGCAATCGACGGTGCTGATCCTGCCCGCAGTGGACCAGAAGCCGCTCGTGCGCTCCATCGCCGCCATGGCCTCGGAGCAATTCACCGCGACCCGCTTCGAGGGTGACTACGTGGTCATCCAGCACGAGGCCCTCGAGGCCACCCCAGAATCCAGGGGGGCGGCCAAGGTGACCCAGAAGCTCCCCGAAGGCTTCATGCGCGGACGCATGTGCGCCAAGGACCTGATCGAGACCCTCGGCCCCTACATCACCTCGGCCACCGAGGAGGTCAACGAGCAGTATCGCATCGCTCGCCCCTACCTCGCCGGCAACGAGGTCACCCAGTTCGACGCCGAGATCCTCTTCGACGCGCTGCGCGGCGCCCAGGAGATCGCCTTCGGCCTCGAGCTCGAAGCCGACCGCGTCACCGCCCACGCCCGCCTCGTGGATCGAGAGGAGGCCCCCGGCGATGGACCCATGGGACCGCAGATCGAAGGGCGAGTTCTGGAGGCCCTCAGCCGCCACATCTACGGCTCTGACCCCTTCGCGCGCATCGTCGCCTTCGAGCCGGAGGAGGTCCTGGATCGCCTCAAGGGCGCCTGGGACGTGATCTCAGGCTCCAGGCTGATCTACGGCCGTGGCTCCCGCGGTCGCGCCTATCCCGGCATGGACATGGGCCCCTCTGCCCAGGCAGCCATCCAGGCGGCCGTCCTGAAGATGCTGCGGAGCTTCGAGGACGCCGCCGCCGTCTCCTTCGGGCTGGAGCCCGGTGAGGCCTACGCCGCGATCTACCTCGTCTCGTCGGACCCCGCTCGCACGCGCGAGGCGATCTCGCTGATGCTGGCCAAGTGCGACCTCGACTCCTGGGGCTTCGAGATGGCGCTCCCCGTGCGGACCATCGTCGAGGAGACCCTCGTGGAGGACTACTCCGTACGCTTCGACACCCGGCGGATCGACTTCGACGAACGGGCGGCCATGCGTGAGGCCTTCAAGACGTACCTCGGGGACTCGAAGCTGCACCTGAAGGTCGCCACCTCGGGGGACCACGTGCTCATGCTCCTCGGAGGCGACACGCCCGGGACCATGCAGCGTGTCCGCGACTTCAGCGAGGAGTCACCCGTGGACGCCCGCATCGCAGAGGCCGCCGAGCTCGTCGAGGACTACGAGTACGTCCAGGTCCATCACTCGGACGTCATCCGCCTCATCGCCGACGTGACGAGCCTCCGTTCACTTCACATCGGCGACGCTCCGCCGGTGTCGATCCGCGAGATCCGTCGCCGGGCGGAGGACGACCCCGCCCAGATCACCATCTGGAATGCCGTCGACGGCGACGACACCGTGATGGGCGCGTCCTTCGAGTTGAGCGGTCTCCGGAGCGCTGTCGAGGCCGTCAAGCTCTCCGGGCTCTGATCCCGGACCGAACTCCCGGAGAGTCGTTCCGCTCGGGGCTGGTTTCGACCCCTCTCGGATCCCTAAGCTCCCCGCATGGGTGTAGCACACGGCGGTTCGCGGGTCATCGGTCATGCCCCGCGTGAGCACTCCCGCGTGACGTTCATCCTGACCGACGCAGCCACCGCGCGTGAGGTCAGGGACCGGCAGACCCTGGCACCGACCGAGCTGCTCAGCGCGGCGGGTGCGGTGCGCTCGGACGAACGCCTCCGACAGCTCGGCCTCGACCGCTTCGGCGTCCTCGACCGGGGGCTCGAACGCCTCGGCGAAGCGGCCGCTGCAGATCGGGTTCGGGCCGCTCGCCCCGCCGCAGTGGTGCTGGCGGGCGGGCGCCAAGGCGAGGGCGGCCTCGAGGACCTGATCGGCGTCGGGCGTCGCCTCGGCGCCACCGAGGACCCCGTGCGGATCGCCCTGGTGCGAGATCGGGCGGAGGACGCCGCGACGGCGCTCCGGGCCGGCGCCGCCGACGTCGTCCTCGTGGGAGAGGCGGAGGAGAGCCTGCCGATGGCCCTGGCGGCGGCCCTGCAGCCCGGTCCCGAGGGCGCAGACGTCCCCTGGGCCGCGGTCCCCGGCGCCCATTGGCGAGACGGGCAGGGAGCGATCCAGAGAGGCCCGGACCCCCGGCCAGCCAGGGTCCAGGCCGTCCCCGCGTGGGACCTCGTGGACCTCGAGCGCTATGCCTCCGGCGGCGGCGACCACGGGGAGTTGAGGCCGACCAGATCCGGGCGACGGTCCCCGAGGTCGGCCACCGTCTTGACCTCACGCGTGTGCGCCCCCGGCTGCCCCACCTGCCACCAGTCCTTCGGCTCCTCCGCGAGGGACCGGAGCGTGCGGGACGTGATCGGTGAGATCCGGGACCTGGTCCACCGGCGCGGCGTGCGGCGCATCCTGATCGCCGATCACGGCTTCGATGGCCGGCCTGCACGCGCCGCCGAGATCGCCCGCGCCGTCGCCAAGCTCCGCGAGGCGCCCGGACGCGCCGCGCTCACCATGGAGTTCCCCAAGGGCCTGCGTGGAGATGGCCTCACACCCGAGGTGGTGGAGGCCTTCCTCGCGGCCGGCGTCCGGCGCTTTCCGATCCAAGCGGTGACGGCATCCCGGCGCCTGCAGCGACTGCTCAAGAGCAACATCAACCTCCGCGCCGCCGCGGAGGGGATCGAGCGCGTCGTGGCTGCTGGCTCGGCCCTCACCCACCTGGAGCTCCGGCTCGGGCTCCCGACGGAGACCGCCGGGGAGGCCGCAGCGACCATCCGGTGGGCCCAGGGGACCCACGCACACACCGCCACATTCCTCCCGGGCAAGGACGTGGATCTCGGTCCGGCCTGGTCCGGCGGAGAGGGCGACGAACACGATGACTTCCCCGCCCTGCGGCGGCGGGCGCTGCTCGCGTTCTACGGTCGCCCGAGGCGCGCGGCGCGCCTGTCACGCTCCATCGCTCGGCTGCTGCCCGACCTGCTCGCCGGCGCGCGGCCGCCGCTCCACCGCCTCGTCCAGAACCTCACCTGACCCCCATGACGCCGGCTCCCCCCTCAACGCTCCCGATCGCCGGGGCGCCCTTTGATCTCGATGAGTCCCTGCGGCTGGCCAAGGAGGCTTCGGAGCGCCTGACCGCGGCGGAGACCCCGGAGGCGGCCGTCCAGGCCGTCCTCGACTGGGACGGAGCCATGGCCGAGCAGCAGACCTGGAGCGCCTCCCAGTCGATCCGCTTCCGGCAGGACACGGCCGACGAGCTCGCGAGAGAGGCGAAGGCGCGGCTCGACGCCTCAGCCGCCGCGCTCGCCGAGACCCGCCAGGTATTCCTCGCTGCCCTCGCGGGCCTCGATCAGCCGCTCCAAGACGCGCTCGCCGACCGCTTCGGCGAGGCCGTGTTGGCCCGCTGGGGCTGCGAACTGCGGAGCTTCGACCCGGTGATCGGGGACGACCTTGCCGAGGAGCAGCGCCTCCAGAGCGAGGCCATGGCCCTCACCGGCGGAGCGCGCGTGGAGTTCGAAGGCGCGCTCCGCACGCTCCCCGCGGTGGCGGCGTTCCTCACCAGCCCGGACCGAGAGACGCGCCGCGCGGCCGCAGCAGCCCGGTGGGGCTGGTTCGCCGGAGAGCGGGTGGCGCTCGACCGTCAGTTCGACGACCTCGTGAAGGTGCGCCAGCGGATCTCCGAGAAGCTCGGCCGCGCATCCTTCACCGAGCTCGCCTACGACCGGATGCGCCGGACCGACTATGGGCCCGCCGACGTCGCCGAGTTCCGCGCCGCCATCGAGCAACACGTGGTCCCGCTCGTGGAGTCGATCCGCTCCCGACAGGCCAGCGCCCTCGGGCTTGAGGGCCTCGCCATCTTCGATGAGGGGGTCCAGGGACCTGGCGACTCCCCCACCCCCGGGGGCGACGCGCCGTGGATGGAGGAGCGCGCCTCGGAGATGTTCCGCGACGTGGACCGCACCGCCGGCACCCAGCTCGGCGAGCTCTTCGACCGGATGCGCGCGGACGGGCTCCTCGACCTCGCCGCCCGCGAAGGCAAGGGGGCGGGGGGCTTCTGCTCCTTCCTTCCCTCCATGGGCGTGCCCTTCATCTTCGCCAACTTCAACGGGACCGCAGGCGACGCGCGCGTGTTCACCCACGAGATGGGCCACGCGTACCAGGGCTTCAGCAGCCACCGTGTCCAGGAGCTCGGCGACCAGCGGCGGTGCACCTCGGAGACCGCGGAGATCCACTCCATGTCCCTGGAGTTCCTGTCCTGGCCGTGGATGGAGCTCTTCTTCGGGGACGCGGCGCCGCGCTTCCGCGCCGAACACCTGGCCCAGCAGATCGCCTTCCTCCCCTACGGCTGTGCGATCGACCACTTCCAGCACCTGGTCTACGCGGCGCCCGGGGCGTCCGCAGCCGAGCGACACGCCATGTGGAGCGAGGTGGAGCGGCGCTACCTCCCCTGGCGCGACTGGGCCGGCATCCCCCACGGCCGGGATGGAGCCGCATGGCAGGCCCAGCTCCACGTCTACCAGTACCCCTTCTACTACATCGACTACGTCCTGGCCGAGCTGGTCGCGCTGCAGCTCATGGAGCTCTCGCTCCGTGATCCTGAGGCGGCTTGGACCTCCTATCAGCGCCTCTGCGAGGCGGGCGGCTCCGGGAGCTTCAGGGCGTTGGTCCGTGACGCGGGGCTGGGCGACCCCTTCGACCCCGAGGTGGTCCGCGGCGTGGCCGAGCGCTCGAGCGAGGTCCTGGCGGGCCTCTTGAGCGAGCTCCCAGGGTGAGTGACCCGGGTCGGCTAGCAGCCCAAGGATCAGGCCGGCCGCCCGTCGGGTGACGGGCCGCCGGCCTGCGAGTCAGCTCGCCCCGGGCGGGACAGAGATCAGGCGGGCGACTCGGAGAGCATCTCGCGCTTCTCCTCGACGTCCTTGAATTCGTCCGCCTCGGGCAGGGCGTCCTTCTTTTCCGTGATGGAAGGCCAAGAGCCGGCCAGCTTGGCGTTCAGCTCGACGTACTCCGCCCACTTCTCGGGGACCTCGGTCTCCTCGAAGATGGCCTCCGTCGGGCACTCAGGGACGCAGGCGCCGCAGTCGATGCACTCATCGGGGTTGATCGCGAGGAAGTTCTCGCCCTCCGTGAAGCAGTCGACGGGGCACACGTCGACACAGTCGGTGTACTTGCACTTCACGCACGGTTCGGCGACGACGTAAGCCATTGATCTCTCCTGTTCTCTGGTTCGGGTAGGTCGGGAGGGTTTTCGTTCCGCGGTTCCCGATGGACGCGGGAAGCCTAGCGGTCTGAACCCGCTGTGAGAAGGGCTGGGCCTCAGGCCCAGGAGTGGTTCAGGACTTCCCCGACGCCCCCGGCGCCCGGGACGATGTAGTCCTCATCGTCGAGACCCCGCTCCTCGGCCCACCGAGCGCCCAGCGGCGACGCCAGGACGTCGCGGCCCGACATCCCCCGGTCGACCCGGGCGGTGTAGACGGAGAGGTCCATGTCCAGGGTCTGGATCGCCCTCAGGAACTCGGGCGTACAGATGAGCGGGATGAGAATGAGTCTCGACGGCATGCCGTGCGCCGCCCTCAGGTGCTCGAGCGCCCGGAGGATGGTCCCCCCCGTCGCCCCCATGGGATCGGGGATGACGAGGGTCGATCCCTCGATGGACCCGCCGACCTTGCTCCCCGTCAGCTCGACCCGGTCCACCCGGCCGTCCTCCCCCGCCACGCGCTGCATGTTCAGGTGGTCGAGCCGGAGCCTCTCGATCGGGTGCACGAGGCTGAGGAGCTCGAAGCAGGTCTGGGACGGGATGATCCCGCCCCGGATCACGTCGAGCACCACGACCTCGGCGGCGGGGTCCACCGCCTCGCCGCGCCAGGTCCCGAGCTCCCCGTGCTTCTCCGCCATCCGGGTGGTCACCGACCGCTCCGTCGTCGGAAGCTCACGCCCGAAGGCGGTCGTGGCGAGCCGGGTGGTCAGCGCGCGGACGACCTGGACGAGCTCGGTGTGCGTGCAGTCGGGGGAGCTGAGCTTGGCCGTGGCGGCCGCCGTCCACGCGTCCTCGAGGATGTGGACCCTGGGCCCGTATCCGTGGTCGCGACCGATCTCGGGGCCCCCGGAGGCTGCGCCTTGGTTGGCCTCGGCGGGCTGATTCTTGGTGGCGGTGTCAGGCATGGGCCCTGTCCTTGGTGTGGTTGGCCGCCTCGACCCCGCGGGCGACCGCGTCGACGAGGCGAGGGATGTCGGTCCGCGGCACGGCGCAGAGCGCCAGGCGCACTGCGCCGTCCATGGGGACGACGAAGACACCGTCGGCCGCCGCAACCCGGGCGGTCTCCTCGGCGTCGGGAGTGAAGACCGAGACGAAGAAGCCGCCCTCGTAGCGCGGATAGACGAGACCGCGGGCGCCTGCCGCCGCGTTGAAGGCGTCCACCCGGTCGGACAGCAGCCCGACCAGCGCCCGGCGCTCCGACCCGACCCGGGACCGCAGGTCCTCGTCAAGGAGCAGCTGGCTCACGGCCAGTAGGCCGAGGTGGTTGCAGTTGGACCAGGATCCGCGGCAGGTGTAGGAGATGGCGTTCTCCACGTCGAGCCGGTGGTCGGCGTCCGGGATCGAAGCGATGAGCGCTCCCACGCGGGCCCCGTACTGAGCGAAGGACTTCGACGCGGTCCAGGCGGCCAGCACGGCCACACGGTCGCAGACGGTCTCCATGGCGTCGACCCAGACCGACGGGGACTGGGTCCCGAACGCCGCGTAGGCGAGGTCCACCACGAGGGCGACGTCTCCGTGCTCCGAGGCGCGGCCCAGGGCCGCCGCGACCCCTGCCCACTCCGCCCCGTCGAGGGTGTACCCGGTGGGGTTGTGGCAGGGGAAGTTCAGGATCACGAGCGCGCGCCCCTGCCGCTTCAGCTGGGCGACCAGGCCCTCCTCGAAGGCGCTCAGATGGAACGCCCCGGCCCCATCGAACATCGGGAAGGTCTCGACGCCGCGGCGGTTGTGGCCCGCGATGATCCGGTAAGGGCTCCAGTAGTAGCTCGACGTGTAGATCGACTGCCCCGGCTCGAGGAAGTTCATCATCGCGTTGAGCAGCGCGCCGGTCCCCCCGGGCGTCGCTGCCGCGACGGAGTTCTCGAACATGGTGCCGCTGCCGAAGGCGTCCCGCCTCACGGCTTCAAGGAAGGGCGGGTCCCCCGCGATGGGCGCGTACGCCGCCGCCTGCTGGGCGGGGACCGACTGGAAGGCCTCGAAGACCGTCGGCATCACCGATAGGCCGCCGTCGTCGTCCAACAGGGCGCCGAGGCTGGCGTTGATCACCGGCTCGCCCTTGGCACGGCGGGCGTTCGCCGCGGCGTTGATGGTGAAGATGGGGTCGTCACCAGGTCGACCGCGGGCTTCGCTGATCAGGCTGTTCATGGAGGTCCTCCGCGACGGAAGGGTGCCGCGAACGGCCGGCAGTATACGCGCTCCAGCAGTGCCTCAGGCGTCCGCGAAGGGGCCGGCCGCGTCCCCTTCCGGGTCCGTGGGGGCACCGCTCACGGCCTCTGCAGCCCCGGCGTCCCCCGGCGGGGTCGCCAGCAGGGAGGCCAGGGGGAGGGCCTCCGGCTCCGGGCGCGGGATCTCGAAGTTCCAGCCCAGGACCGTCCTTCCGGGCTCGGAGGAAGTCCTTCGCTGCTGGGCCGCACGGGCGAACTGGTCCCCGAAGCGCGGGCGCGCCTTCACCTCGGACGGGTCGACCCGCACGCCCTGGGGCTCCAGCGCCACGGCGGGCGGTGCCGCCGCCGCCTCCTCACGCTCCTCCGGGCCTGGGCCCTCGTCTAGGGCAGCAGCCGGGGTCTCCGCGGGCTCCGTGGGCGTCGCGCTCGGGTGATCCAGCTCAGGCTCCGGCGGAGCCTCAGCCATGGGCTCGAACCCGATGGCCGCAGCGAAGGGCAGATGGGCTTTCCCCACGGCTTCCTCGGCGAGGTCGTCCTCAGCCGGGGTCTCCTCAGCGAGGATCTCCTCAGCGGGGATCTCCTCAGCGGGGATCTCCTCAGACTGGATCTCCTCAGACTGGGGCTCCTCGTGCACGTCGGCTCCGAACACCGGAGTCACTGAGGTCTGAGCCGCGGAGGCCTCGATGGCCTCCGGCGCCGGTACCTCGGGCGCGGGAGCTGCGGCGGGGTCCACTGCCGCAGCAGGGGGTGCAGCCGCCTGAGGCCAGGCGGTGCCGTCAGCCTCGGCGCGCCTCGCGAGGAAGCGCAGCCTTCGGGCCTGGGCGAAGGTCACACCGAGCCCACGCGTAAGGGCGAGGCTCTCGGCCCGGCTCAGCTCCGCAAAGGAGTGGACCCCGAGGCGCTCGAGGTCCTCCACCAGCGCGTCGTCCATGCCCGGCAGGGCTGCGGAGGAGGCCGCCGCGACCGCCTCGGCGATGGACGGAATCGGCGCCGACTCGGGGGTGGGCAAGGCCTCGGCCTCTGGGGCCGGCTCGAAGGTCTGATCGGGCTCAGGAGCCTGCTCCGCCGGCACCACGGTTTCTTCCCCCTCGACATCCTCGGCCGACCCAACAGGCGCGGGCTCGGTGGCGGAGGGCTCGACCGAGAGGTCGACCTCCACGAGCCCCTCGTGGTCCTCGTGGTCCTCGATCCCCTCACCGAAGACGGAGGCTCCGAAGGCCAAGGGCGCGACCGGCTGCATGGGAGTCGCGGTCTCCTCGCCGACCGTGGGCTCAGGAAGCGCTCGCTCGATGGCCGCGGCGAGCTCGCCGACGGCGGGGATGGCCAGCGAGACTGGATCGGGCTCTGCGGGCGCCTGTGCCAGGATGGGGTCGGGGGCCAGCTGAGCCTCGGGGGTGGAGGGCGGGGCCGCTTCCTCCTCCACCTCGTGATGGTCCACGGCGGGCGGCGCCGCGCTCGTGGCCTCGGCGTCCGGTGCCACCGGCTCGGGGGTCTCGGGCGCGCTGAAGTCCTCGTCGGGGATGCTGAAGGGGTCGTCCGCGAGGGAGACCGCGGGCCCCTCCATCCAACCGGGGAGGGAAGCCGTCACCTCGTCCCGGGGCTCCGTCGCCGCGCTATCGCCAGGCGTGGTTCCCTCGAGGGGTCCTTCGGCGGGTCCCACGCCGTCGGGCTCATCGCCCGGGGCCTCGGGGCGGGTCGGGGCGGGACGGGTGATGCGCTCCACCAGCGCCCGGTCCACGGAGTCCAAACCGCCCTCGGGGGCGGTCGGCGCGGGGGCTTCCTGCACGAGCGCGCGGGTCGGGGGGGCCGGGGCCGCCGTCGGGGGCGCCTCCTCGACCTCGAGGGCGGTGATGCCGACCCGGTCTGCCAGGAGCCTCGCCTCACGGATCAACCTCCGGGCCGCGGGACGCTCGATGGAGAGGTCCTCGGCGACGGTGTCCGGGGTCCTCGACAGCAGCGCCGAGAGGTCGCCGCAGCCCCGGGAGCGCAGGCGCTTCAGGGAGCTGGGACCATCCGCGTGGAGGGTGCAAAGGAGGGCGAGGGCGTCCATCGATACGACGTGCGGCAGGTCAGGAGGGTAGGGCGGACGTACGGTCGGAGGGGGTCGCCGCGAGCGTCGACTCAGGCGCCGGCGGACGGAGTTCGTACTCCTTGAGGTCCGCCGTGGAGACGCGCCCCACCTCCAGTGCCATGATCTCGTCCGCGAGTGCGTCGAAGTCGGCGGCGGCGCGACATCCCGGGTCGAGCTCCTGGACCGGGAGGCCCAGCGCGGGAGCCTCGCGGAGACGGACGCTCGTGCGGATGACCGTGTCGAAGAGAGCGTCCCCGAATCGCGAGTGCAGCGCGACCAAGAGCTCGCGCGCGAAGCGGGTGCGGCGATCGAACATGGTGCCGACCACGCGGAGCTCCGGGGAGCGTCCCTGGTTCTCCGCGACCTCGTCGAGGACCTTCAGCGCCTGGATCGCCCCCTGAAGAGCGAAGGCCCCCGTCTCGACGATGAGCAGCGTGTGGGTGCTGGCGAAGAGCGCGTTGGCGCAGAGCACACCGTCCGCGCGCGGAGAGCAGTCGAGGAGCACGTGGTCGAAGCGCACCCCGGCGCGGTGGGCCTCCTCCAGCGCGAGCGCGAGCCGGCGCTCGGGGTGGATCAGGCGCCCGCTGACCTCCTCGAACTCCGCCAGGCGGGGCTCCGAGGGGAGCAGGGTGATCCCACCGGGCGCGGGGGTCACCGCCTCCGAGAGGCTGGCCTCCCCGAGGAGGACGTCCGTGACGGTGGGGCGGTCGGGGGAGCACCCCAGTCCCATCGTCGCGTGGGCCTGCGGGTCGAGGTCGACCAGCAGCACCCGCTCACCGCGTGCGGCGAGCGCGCCCGCCAGGTGAACGGCGGTGGTGGTCTTCCCGCATCCGCCCTTCTGGTTCACGAAGGCGTATACGGGGAACCGAGCTGCGTACGATTCCTCCATGTGCGGCTCCATCATCCGAGGAGCGGCGGGCGATGGCGTGCGATTTCACGGGGAGAATCCCAGCGTCCTCGAAATGAGGGGTGACCGGGGCCCGGAGGCGCGCGCTGCCCAGGGCGGAGGATGCCCCAACTGGGCGACCTTCGCCACCCCTAGCGGAGGGCCCGGCGCGCCTTCACGTAGAAGGGCGTGGTGGTCCGCGCGTGGTCCATGGGCCCCCACGCGGCGACCCTCGTGATCGCCTTGGCGGCGGCGCTCTCGGGGAACGAGAGGACGGCGGGCTTCCGAAGCTGAACCGCCTGGGAGATCACCGGGTCGGCGGGTACCCACCCGATCAGCTCGGGCGCGTGCCCGAGGAACTTGTGGGAGGCCCCACGGAAGCGATTCCACGCATCCATGGCCAGGCGCTCGTCCGGGGCGCGGTTGACCACCAGGCCCACCCGGATCTCCGGATTCACGAGCTTGGCGCGCTTGTAGAGCGCATAGCCGTCGGACAGCGCCGTCACCTCGTGGTTGGTGACCAGAAGGAGAGTGCTCGCCGCGGCCAGGTGCGCGACGGTGCTGTAGCTCAGCCCCGCCCCGTGGTCGATGACGATGAGATCGAAGTCGTCCTCAAGGGGACGCAGCGCCTTGAAGAGGCGATCGAGCTCCCGCCGGGTAGGGTCGATCAGGCACTGGCGGCCGACGCCGCCTGCGAGGAGCTTGAGCCCGTGGGGTCCCTCCACGAGGGCCTCGCGGGCCGAAACGGTGCCCTCCATGACGTGCCCCACGTCATGCGGGGGCGCCAGCCCGAGCAGGAGGTGAGCGTTCGCCAGCCCCGCGTCGAAGTCGATCAGCAGGACCCGCTCGCCCCGGCGGGCCCGGAGGAGGGCGAGGTTGGAAGCGATGACGCTCTTCCCGGTCCCGCCCTTCCCACTCGCGATGCAGACCACGCGCGCAGTCGACGTCGCGGCGAGCCCTTCGACCAGGCGCACACGCTGATCCTGGGTGGAGGAGGTTGCCGCGGGGGTCGCCGCCGGCGAGCTCGCCCCCCCAGCGGGCGCCGACACGGTTCGGGTGCGCTCCGCGACCTCGGTGGAGGTGCCGCCCGCCTCCTCCACGGGCACCACGTCGGGCTGCACTCGATCTGACGTCGGCGACGGGGGCGCCGCCTCACGGGCCGCCCCGTTCTCGAGGCCCAGGGTCTCCGGGCTCAGCAGCCCACGCTGCTCCTGGTGCCGACGAAGGAGCCCCTCGATGCGCTCGTTCCCCGACCAACCGTCGGTGATCCCGCCGTCCGATCGGCCGGTGGTCGCACCGTTGGACGGCGTCTCCGGGACGCCCTGTTCACTCCCACCCTCGACCTCACGGGTCAGGGACCGATGGGGCTCCGCTTCCCGTTGCTTCTCCTCGTCTCGCCTACGCGCTTCCTCGGCGGCAGCACGCTTCTTGCCGCGTCGGAATCCACGCAGCCGGGCGAACTGGAAGCGGTTGAGCATGAAGGGAAGCGAACAGAAACAACGGAGGGAGAGATCTCCGGCGTCGACTCCGGTGGAGACGGGACGTCGACTCGAGAAAAGCCCGAAGACAGCGCCTCGGGGCGGAGAGTGATTCAGGCGAAGCGGGAGTCCTCGCCGATTCGATGGAGCTTGAGCACGTTGGTGCTCCTGGCGAAGCCTACAGGCACGCCCCCCACGAACACCACCCGGTCTCCCATCTTGACGATCTGGCGAGCCAGAAGCAGGTCCGCAGCCGTATCGATCATCGCCTCCAGGGTCGGCTCCTGCCGGAAGAGCAGGGGCCTCACGTGGGCCAGGACAGCCATCTGGCGGACTGTGTCCGGCCTGGGGCTCAGGGCCACGATCTCCGCATCCGGGCGGAACCTCGAGAGCAATCGCACCGTGTTCCCCGTCTCGGAGAAGCAGACGATGCGGTCCACATCCACCTGGTTGGCCACATGGACGGCCGCCATGGCCGTCGCCCGGGAGAAGTAGCTCTTCTCGGGAGCCGCAGAGAGGCGAGGCCGACGGGCGTAGATCCCCGACTGCTCGGCGACCCTCGCAATTCGGGCCATCGTGGCCACCGCTTCCCGCGGGTGCTTTCCGACGGCGGTCTCCGCCGAGAGCATCACGGCGTCCGTCCCGTCGAGCACCGCGTTGGCCACGTCCGTGACCTCCGCCCGGGTCGGGCGACCCGCCTCGATCATCGATTCGAGCATCTCCGTCGCGGTGATCGAGTAGACCCCCGCCAGGACGGCGCGGCGGAGGATCTCCTTCTGGACGAGGGGCAGCTGCTCGAGGTCAAGCTCCACGCCGAGGTCTCCCCGGGCCACCATCAATCCGTCGGTGGCCTCGAGGATCGAGTCGAGGTTCTTGAGGGCCGCCTTCCGCTCGATCTTGGAGACCAGCTGGATCCCCGGTGCGAGCCCGCGGATCTCCTCCAGTTCGCTGGCGTTGCCGACGAAGCTGATCCCAAGCATGTCGACGCCGAGCTCGCAGGCCAGCTTGATGAGCTCCCGATCCTCGTCGGTGGGAAGGTCGTAGCGCACGTTGGAGTCCGGCAGGTGAACACCCTTGCGGTTGCCCACGGGCCCAGCACGGAGCACGCGAGCCTCGACGGACTCCTCCCCCACGCTGAGGGCTTCGAGGAGCACCTGACCATCGGCGAGCACGATGCGGTGCCCCGGCTCCACGGCATCGAGCAGGTCATCGACGCCGACGAGGACCTCGCCGGGACCGGCCATCCCCTGCCCGGGCTTGACCTGGACCACATCGCCATCATGGAGGGCGATTGCGTCCCCGGGGAACATCCCCGTCCGCATCTTCGGACCGGGGAGGTCCGCCAGGACCGCCACCGGGGTCATGAGGGCCGTGGAGGCCTCCCGGATCTTCTCCATGCGGCGGCGGTGGTCGTCCGCGGAGCCGTGGCTGAAGTTGAGTCGCGCCACCGACATCCCGGCCTCGACCAGCTCGACGATCAGGTCCTCCGAGGCGGGACCGATGGTGGCCACGACCTTCGTGAAGCGCGGGGGATCCACGCGCTGCGAGGAGGTCAGGAAGCGAGCGGGAAGTCGCCGGCGGCGCGGCGATTGGGCTGTCTGCATGGGTCGGTGGGTCAGGGGCCTGCAGGCCACCATTGCGACGGCGTCGCGAACTCGGGGCGAGACTCTAGCGGGTCCCCCCCCGAATGCGTTGATCAAGCCGAGGCTTCGAAGATCAGCTTCGGGATTTCCTGGTAGGCGGGGAAGCGCTCCAGCGCCGCCTTGGAGAACAGCAGTTTTCCGTCCACCGTGACCTCGAACCGTCCGCCGCTGCCCTCGACGAGGGACACGCTGGCGCCGTCGAAGGCACTGGAGAGTTCAGCGGCCAGACCGGCCGCTTGGGGTGCGTAGTTTCACTGGGTGCAATACTCGATCGAAACGTCCATGTTCCTCGGGTGGCTGGGCCCGTGCGAGACGCGGGCGGATTGGTGGTAGGTGGGGCCTTGGGTGGCCCTCCGGGCGCCCAGGGCGGGTGTCCCGCGGGCCTGACTCGCCCGTGGATTGGATCAGAGATGCGCGGCGAGAGCCACGACCGAGCGGTCGTTGATGGGGCACACTTGGGGGCGGCCCGAGGAACGCCGCGTGTGCCATTTCGCCGCATGTAGCCTGTGTCTGCCGCGGTTAACGATCTCCGAACGAACCCAAGACCCGAATCTGGAACCCAGAATCAGGCGCGTCCGTCAGATTGCCAAAGGCCATCGCCTGCGCTTCGCCTCGCCTTCGCACCGCTCGATACAGCCGCCAAGGGCGCGCTCTTCCGCCACTCCTCCCCTTCCAACGCATGACTCTTCCCATCACACGCGTCGCGCTCGCCGCATCGCTCCTCGCTGGCGTTGCCACCGCTCAGACCACAGTCCAGCCGACCGAGTTCACGGCCAGCCCCGCCCGCCTCCTCGCGGATTGGCGCGCAGACCACGGCGACTCCTGGCGGCTGCTCTCGAACCAGCGCACGGGCACCGTCGAGATGCTCTTCGGGGGCCGGGCCGACTCCCCCTTCGAGCCGAACACGAACGAGCCTGCCGCCTGGTTCACCCTGGCCCGCTATTGGATCGAGCAGACCTACCAGATGCACGGGGTCGAGTCCGGCCAGCTCGTCGAGGAGCGCTTCCGGTTCATGCCCCTCGGACAAGTGAACTCCACCGACAAGATCACGGTGCGCTTCGAGCAGGTCGTCAATGGGGTCCCCGTGGAGGACGGCGCCATCAACGTGCTCTTCGACACGAGCGGACGGCTCCTCTCGGTGCACTCCACCGCGGCGCCGACGCTGACCCACCCCAGCGGCAAACCGACCACTGGCGCGGGCTTCGCGGCCCTCGTGGCGGCGCGCGCCTTCAAGGACGAGTTTGGCGTCCAGCCCAACCAGATGGGCGAGGCGCGCCTCGTCCACGCTCACTCCGAGCGCGGCGAGGTGAAGACCTGGGACCTCGCCTGGGAGATCGACGCCACCTTCGACAACGGTGAGGACCAGCCCCTCGGCCGTCGCTACTCGATCGACGCCACCGGGAGGGACGTCCTCAAGAGCGAGAACACCATTCACAACTTCGACGTCTTCGGCACGATCCGCGCCAACGCGACCCCCGGCCTGACCGCCGACCGCGCCGCGAACCCGCCGACGCCCATCACGATGCCGCGGACGCGCATCACCAGCAGCGCGGGCACCGTGGAGACCGACCGCGACGGGAACTTCAATATCACCGGGGTGAACACCCCCATCGACCTGACCGTGGACTACTTCGGTGAGTTCACGAACGTGAACAACGACACGGGCGCGGACTACTCCATCACGTTCCAGGGCGTGCAGCCCAACCAGCAGAACGACCTGCTGATGAACCCGAGCCCGTCGCAGGCCCTGACGTCGCAGGCGAACGCGCAGCTGCACATCAACGTCTTGCGCGACTACATCCGCGACACGTTCCCGACGGACCCCACGGCGGACTTCCGCGCGACGGCCAACGTCAACCTCAGCAGCAACTGCAACGCCTTCTTCAACGGCTCGTCGACCAACTACTACACCGCTGGAGGCGGCTGCAACAACACCGCCTTCAGCACCGTCGTCGCCCACGAGATGGGACACTGGCTCAACCAGCGCTACGGCACCGGCAACGGGAACGACGGCATGGGTGAGGGCAACGCCGACGTGTTCGCCATGTACTGCTACGACGACAGCGTCGTCGGGCGCTTCTTCACGACCGGCGGGGGCTCCGTGCGGAACGGCACCAACACCCGCCAGTTCTGCGGGGACAACAACTCGGGCTGCTACAACGGCGTCCACGCCAACGGCGAGGTCTGGATGGGCGCTGCCTGGAAGGTCCGCGTGAACCTCAACTCGAGCCTGGGCAACGCGGCCGGCGACATGGCGGCCGACTCCCTCTTCCTGGGGTGGCTCAACAGCTACAACCAGACCCAGATCCGCTCGATCATCGAGACCCAGTGGCTGACGCTCGACGACGACGACGGCAACATCAACAACGGGACGCCGAACTACGCCGCGATCGACCAGGGCTTCACCGCCCAGGGCTTCCCCGGCGTCGAGCTCGAGCTCATCACGATCAGTGACGTGACCGCCCTGGGCGACACGCCCGATGAGACCGGCCCGTATGTGGTCGAGGCCGACATCATCTCGAACTTCGGTGGCGCCCTCACCGGCGCGGAGCTCCGCTACCGCGTGAACGGCGTCGGCGGCTTCATTTCGACGCCGATGAGCAACACGGTCGGAGACACCTTCGCCGCGGGCATCCCTGGCCAGATATCCCCGTCGCGCGTCGAGTACTACGTGAACGCGACCGAGTCCGGCGGAACGGACAAGTCGTTCCCCGAGGGCGGCGAGAGCTCCCCCCTCACCTTCCGGGTCGGGGACATCACCCCGATCATCGTGACCGAGTTCGAGGCGGGCGCTGACGGCTTCGTCGGCGGCGCTCCGGGCGACACGGCCACGACGGGCCAGTGGACGCTCGGGAACCCGATCGGGACGGCCGCGCAGTCCGAGGACGACCACACCGCGGTCGGCGTCAACTGCTGGTTCACCGGCCAGGGGTCGCCGGGCGGAAGCCTGGGTGAGAACGACGTGGACGGCGGGATCACTACGCTGCTCAGCCCGGTCTTCGACGCGAGCGGACTGAACTCCGTCGAGGTCAGCTACTGGCGCTGGTACTCCAACACCACGGGCGCTTCGCCCAACGCCGACATCTTCGAGGTCGAGGTGAGCGCCGACGGTGGAGCCACCTGGGTGGACGTCGAGACGGTGGGCCCGACCGGGGCCGGCACCGACGGCGGCTGGATCCAGGCCAGCTTCGAGCTCACGTCCATCGTGACGCCCACGTCCAGCATGCAGCTCCGCTTCATCGCCTCGGACCTCGGCAACGGCTCCATCGTGGAGGCCGCGATCGACGACATCGAGATCGTCGGGCTCGGCAGCTCGATCCCGGACCCGGTGCGCTACTGCACGGCTAACCCGAACTCCACCGGGCTCGCCACTCGCATCGACTTCAACGGGAGCGTGCGAATCTCGGACGACGACTTCTTCCTGACAGCGTCCAACATGCCGAGCAGCTCCTTTGGCCTCTTCTTCTTCGGTGACCAGCAGGCGCAGACGCCGATCACCGGTAGCCAGGGCATCCTGTGCGTGGGTGGCACCCAGTTCCGCTTGCCGCCGGTGCAAGCCGACTCCCTGCTCGGGATCGCGTTCTACCAGGTCGACTTCACCAGCCCGTCCACCAACGGGCAGCAGATCCTCGGCGGCAGCACCTGGAACTTCCAGATGTGGCACCGCGACGCCTCCGGTGGCCAGGTGACGTCCAACACGTCGGACGCGCTCCAGATCTCCTTCGGAGACTGAGCCCCTGCGAGCGGCGGCCCTCCGCCCTCCCCGACGGCCCCCCGGCAGCTACGGCTCCCGGGGGGCCGTTTCATTTCCCCATGTGCCCCTGCCCCCCACGGCGCCTCCGCGGCAACCCGACAACGCCCGTGGGCCCCCTGTGACGAACTTGCCGCAGAAAATTGAGGCGCAAGGCGGGGGCGAGACGCATGAATAGGCGCCGAAAAAGGGGCGCGCTGACGCCCCCGACCGCCCTCGCGGTTCACCCGCGGCCTCGGGGGTCTTCTCGGCCCCCCCACTTCCTACAAGCAACCAGCCCCCATGCGTACCCAGTTCGCCCTCGCCACCGCGGTGGCCATCCCCGCCCTCTTCGCGTTCTCCGGCAACGAGGCTGCGAAGATTGAATTCGCCCCCAAGGCCGGGTCCTCCCTCACCAAGACGTTCGTGTCGACCACGACCATGGAGATGGACGACATGGCGATGACGATGAACGGCGAGCCGAGCCCGATGGTGCCGGACATCGAGATGAGCATGGAGATGGTCGCGACCACTGTGGTCTCCGACGAGTACATCGCCCTCGCCCCCGGTCAGCCGAAGAAGCTCTCTCGCACCTACGACGCGGTCGGCTCCGAGCTGGAGATGGACGTCGTGATGAACATGATGGGCGAAGAGGAGAGCCAGTCCCCCAACGGGTCGGGCAGCTCGGAGCTCGAGGGCTCCACCGTCATCTTCACCTGGAACGACGAGGACGGTGAGTACGAGCTCAGCTTCCCCGAGGGAGAAGAGGGCGACGCCGAGCTCCTTGAGAACCTGTCCGAGGACATGGACTACCGCGCGCTGCTGCCCGAGGGCGAGCTTGCCGAGGGTGAGTCCTACGACATCGACCTGATGGGTCTGGTCGACGTCATGGCCCCGGGCGGAGACCTCAAGATCGAGATGGAAGTCGACGGCGCCCAGGCCGGCATGGGTCCGGACCCGGCGATGATGTCCGACTTCCGCCAGTTCTTCGAGGACGCCGTCGAGGGCAGCGCCACCGGCAAGTTCGTCGAAATGCGTGACGTCGACGGCACGAGCGTCGCCGTGATCGAGCTCGAGATGGAGGTCTCCGCCTCCGCGGACATGTCCGAAATGGCCGCCGAAGCCATGGGCGGCGAGGAACTCCCCGCCGAGATGAGCATCGACCGGATGGACCTCACCATGGCCTTCGAAGGCACCGGTGAGCTCCTCTGGAACGTCGCCGCTGGCCACGCACACAGCTTTAGCCTCCAGGCGGACCTCGAGATCGGCATGGACATGGCCATGGGTATGGACATGGGCGGCCAGTCCATGGACCTGGGCATGGAGATGGCCATGTCCGGCACCATCAAGACCAGCATGGAGACCGAGTGAGTCGCTGGGACCGTTGACGGTCCCGCGCACTCGCCCAGACCAGGAGCCCCGCGCTTCCGGTCCTCTGCAGGCGCCCCCCGCCACTGGCGAGGGGCGCCTCGCTCATTCCTCGACCCCGCTAGCCGGATTGCCTCAGCCGCCGAGGTGCAGGCTGAGGGCCTGGAGGAATCCCCGGACGACCCGCTCCTGCTGGGAGACCGTGAGGTGCTCAACGGGAGGGACGTGTAGGAAGAGGGCCGGGACGTGGAGCTCCTGCGCAGCGTCCAGCCCGGCGCGGTAGATCCGCTCGCACAGGTACCCGCCCGCGTCGCTGGAGCGCGAGACCTCCACCGCCCCCGCTTCCCGGAGCCATCGTTCGCACCGCTCCAGGTCGAGGGTCGTCCGGCGCTCCGGCGGCCCCTCCAGCCGGACCTCGACCCCGAGGCGTCCGTCGTTGTCAGGTTGCGTGCTCTGGAAGACCGACCGGGCCCGCTCCTCGAGCCGGAAGGCGTTCCCCCGGTGGACGCCCAGCGAGACCACGGCCGCCACCCCCTCGCCGAGCTCTTCGAGTGCCGCCTCGAGCTCGCGCGGGGCACGCTCGAAGGCCACGGGCAAGACCCGTCCGCGGACCTCGAGGTCTCCCCTGGCTCCGCCGCCCAGGCGGGCGCCGTCGAGCGCCCGCGCGACCTCGCCGCTGGGGTTCAGGTGGACGTCCAGGAAGGGCTCGAAGCCGGTGAGGAGGAGGGAGCGCATGGGGAGCAGGGCGGGTGGGCGGGAGCGCGGATGCCTCAGAGGGTAGACTCGCCGACCCGGATCGCGGTAACGCCACCCGATCCCCACCCACTGCGCGCCATGAAATCCAAGGACAAGGTCCTCATCGCCAACGGCCAGGGCTTCTGGGGAGACTCGATCCTCGGCCCCGTTCGCCTCATCGAAGAGGGGCCCCTCGACTACCTGACGCTCGACTACCTCGCCGAGGTGACCATGAGCATCATGCAGAAGCTGAAGACGCGTGACCCCTCCAAGGGCTACGCGACCGACTTCGTGGCGCTCCTGGATCGGGTCCTGCCGAAGGCCATGGAGAAGGGCGTGAAGATCGTCGCCAACGCCGGCGGCGTCAACCCGATGGCCTGCAAGGACGCGGTCCTCGAAGTGGTGCGCAAGCACGGCCTCGAGGGGGTCAAGGTCGCCGTGGTGGAGGGCGATGACATCCTCGGCGAGCTCGACGGTCTCATGGACGGCGGCGAGGCCTTCACCAACATGGACACGGGCGAGGCCCTCGCCCCGGTGCGCGAGAAGGTCACCAGCGCCAACGTCTACCTGGGCGCCTTCCCCATCGCCGAGGCCCTGGACCAGGGCGCCGACATCGTCATCACGGGGCGCGGCACCGACCCGGGTCTGGTCATAGGACCGCTGATCCACGAGTTCGGCTGGACGGAGGCGGACCTCGACCAGCTCGCCGCGGGCACGGTCGCCGGCCACATCCTCGAGTGCGGCGCCCAGTGCACCGGGGGCAACTACACCGACTGGCAGTCGATCGAGAACATGGCCATGATCGGCTACCCGATCGTCGAGGCCTCTGCAGACGGGACCTTCACCGTCACCAAGCACGAGGGCACGGGCGGGCGGGTCTCGAGGGACACCGTCGTCCACCAGCTCAGCTACGAGATGGGCGACCCCGCGAACTACATCACCCCCGACGTGGTGGCCGACTTCACCTCGTTCCAGATCGACGACGAGGGCGGCGACCGGGTGCGCATCAGCGGCGTCAAGGGCGCCCCCGCCACCCCCACCTACAAGGTATCCATGAGCTTCCAGGACGGCTGGAAGTCGGTGGGCCAGCTCACCATCTCGGGCCCCGACGCTCTCGCGAAGGCGCGCCTCGCCAGCGAGATCGTCTGGCAGCGCCTCGCCTACGACGGGTTCGAGTACCCCGAGCACGAGCGCCTGGTGGAGTTTGTGGGCGCCAACGTCTGCCACGAGGGGGTCCCGGTCGCCGGGAGCGACGAGCCCTCCGAGGTGGTCCTGCGCCTCGGCGTGAAGGGGCCGGACCGGGCCAAGGTCAACCGCTTCGGCTCGGAGCTCGTGCCGCTCGTCACCAGCGGCCCCCCCGGCGTGACCGGCTTCGCCGGTGGCCGCCCGAAGGCCACGGAGATCATCGGCTACTGGCCAGCGCTCCTGGACAAGACCAAGGTCCGCTCCACCGTCTCCGTTCACGAGCTCCAGCCCGGAGGCCCCTCATGACCCTCACCACCCTCGACCAGATCGCCTACGCCCGCTCGGGAGACAAGGGGGAAGGCTCCAACGTCGGCGTCATCGCACGCTCGGACGCGGCCTACGCCTTCCTCCGGGAGGCCCTCACCGAGGAGGTCGTCCGCGAGCACTTCAAGGGCATCAACCACGGCGGTGTCCGGCGGTTCGAGGCGCCCAACATGGGCGTGCTCAACTTCCTGCTGGAGGACAGCCTCGGCGGCGGGGGCTCCGCCTCCCTGAAGACCGATGCCCAGGGCAAGACCCACGGGCTCGCGCTCCTGCGGATGGAGCTCGACATCCCCGACGACGTCCTCCGTAGCGTGGGGAGCTGACGGTGGATCTGCTCCTAGAGCTCCGAGAGCGCGCCCGCAGGTCGGACGCCCGCGTCGTCCTGCCGGAGGCGTCGGACGAGCGCGTCGTCCAGGCGGCCACCCGCCTGGCCGCCGAGGGCCTCGTCCACCCGGTGCTCGTGGCCTCGCGCGGCATGGGCAACGTGCCCTCCGGGGTCGAGGTGATCGATCCGCTGCGGGATCCCCGTGCCGAGGCCTTCGCCGTCGCGCTCCAGGAGCGGCGCAAGGCCAAGGGCATGACGCTCGAGCAGGCCGCCGAGCGCATGCGCGACCCGCTCACCTTCGGGGCTGCCCTGGTGGCCTCGGGGGACTGCGTCGGCGGCGTCGCTGGCTCGGAGGCCGCCACGGCTGACGTGCTCCGCGCTGGCCTCCAGGTCATCGGCCTCCAGCGGGGGATGAAGACGCTCTCGTCCTGCTTCCTGATGGTCTTCCCGGATCGCGCGCTGACCTATGGGGATTGCGGCGTCGTGCCGGACCCCAGCGCGGAGCAGCTGGTCGACATCGCCATCTCCACCGCCGAGAGCCACCGACGCCTCGTGGGCGAAGCGCCGAAGGTCGCGCTGCTCTCGTTCTCCACGAAGGGGTCCGCCGATCACCCCCACGTGGACAAGGTCCGTGAGGCCGCTGCCATGCTCAAGGAGCGCGCGCCCGGCCTCACCAGCGACGGCGAGCTCCAGGTCGACGCGGCCATCGTCCCGGCCGTCGCGGAGCGCAAGGCGCCCCGCTCTCCCCTCGCGGGCCAAGCCAACGTGCTGATCTTCCCCGACCTCGACGCGGGGAACATCGCCTACAAGCTGACCCAGCGCCTCGCGGGGGCCACGGCCCTCGGGCCCCTGGTCCAGGGCCTGGAGCGCCCCTTCATGGACCTCTCCCGCGGCTGCAGCGCCGACGACATCGTCGAGGTGGCCTGCATCGCCGCGGCGCTTGCCGGCTGAGGCATCCGAGCGCCCGCGAGCTCCTTCAGGGGGCTCGAGGGGCCCTCAGTGCGGGCTGGATCCCGCGTCGGACTTGAGCTGCATGGCGCCCGTCACGGGGCAGACCTCGTCGTTCGGGTCGTTCGGGTCCAGCTGCTGGGCCTCGACGCTCGCCTTGGTCTCCGTGGCCAGGGGCTCGGTGGTCGAGGTCTCGTTCGAGGCGCAGGCGACGGCCAGGGGGAGGGCGAGGAGCGTGAGGCGGAGGCGGGGGAGATCCATTTGAGAACGGGTATCCGGGGGCGTGGTGGGCGTCGGCGGGGATTCCGCCGGGCGGGCCATTATTCTGGGCCGATCCTGTCCGATATAGGAGCCATGGCCGCTGGGAATCGTCATCGCAGGCGCCGGTTTGATCCCGAGGACGACCCCGATCTCGACGAGGAGGACGGGGCCGAGGTCCACGAGGTGGACCTTCACGGCTGCACCGTCGAGCAGGCCGAGCGCCGGCTCAGGGCGGAGCTCACCCGCTGCCGTGCGGTCCGCAGGAGCCCGGTGCACGTGATCACCGGGAGGGGCTTCGGGAGCAAGGGCGGGAACGGCGTCCTGGGGCCAGCCATGGCACGCTGGCTCCGCGGTCCGGAGGGACAGCAGCTCGGCGTGACCCTGATCCGTGAGATCAACGGCGGTGGCGCACTCGAGGTCCGGATCGAGCGCTGAGAGGCCGGGCCACCCTGCCCATTGAGCCGGTTGGAGGTTTCGAAAGCCGCCCCGAGGCGGGCAGACTGGGGCCGGGTGCCCCGCCCCCCCAGCACCCACTCCGACCGATGCCCAGTCCCAGCCAAGGCGTACGAGAACCCGGCCTCGCCCTGACGCTCTTCGGAGGTGGCGCCCGCGCGGCGTACCAGGTCGGCGTGCTCCGCGGGCTCGGCCGTGCCCACCCAGATCTGGACCCCTCCATCCTGACCGGGATCTCCGCCGGCGCCATCAACGCTGCCCACCTCGGAAACAGCGAGGCGAGCTTCGGAGCCGCCACCGAGGAGCTCGAGGCACTCTGGAAGGGCATCGACGTGGACTCGGTGTTCGAGACGCGCGGCCTCGCGCTCCTCCACCGGGCCGCCTGCATCGGCATGCGCCTCGCGATCGGATGGGCGCCGACCTTGCAGCCCCTCGACGGGATGGTCGACAGCTCTCCGCTGAGGCGCTTCCTCGAGGCGTCCTTCGGGGGGCAGGATCTGCCGGGGATCCAGGCCAACGTCGACTCCGGGAGGCTCAAGGCCGTCGCCCTGATCGCCCTCCGTTACTCCACGGGTCAGACGGTGTCCTTCACCGCCGGTAGGGAGTTCAGGAACTGGGAGCGCCCCCTCCGCCACAGCGTCCGGACCAACCTCAAGGTCGACCACGTCCTCGCCTCGGCGGCCCTCCCCCTCTTCTTCGCACCCGTCGAGGTCGACGGGGAGTGGTACGGCGACGGCGGAGTCCGCCTCACCGCACCCCTCGCCCCAGCCGTCCACCTCGGCGCAGACCGGGTCCTCGCCATCTCCACGCGCTTCCGCCCGTCCGAGGCCCAGGCGCGCAAGCCCCGGTTCAAGGGGCCCCCCCGCGCGGCGCAGATCCTGGGCAACCTCATGAGCGCCACCTTCCTCGACGTCCTCGATCAAGACGCGATGCACCTGGAGCGCATCAACCGCCTCGTCGCCGCGATACCACCGGACCAACGCCACGAATTGAGGCCCATCAAGTGCCTCGTCATCCGTCCCTCCCGCGACATCGCGAGCCTCGCCAACGAATTCGAGCCGAAGCTCCCCGGGACCTTCCGCTTCCTGACCCGCCGATGGGGTACGCGGCGCGCGAGGTCCCAGGAGCTCCTCTCCACCGTCCTCTTCCAGGGCGACTACATCCGGCGCCTCATGGAGGTCGGGGAGGAGGATGGTGCGAACAACGCCGAGGCCGTCGCCGATCTCCTCACCGATTGATGCCGGGCGCCGCGCCCCCTAGAAGCCGAAGGTCAACCCGAAGTAGAGGGTGAAGTCCGGCCCCGCCGCGGCGACCACGTCCTCGTGGAAGGAGATCGTGAGCGCGGACTCACGGGTCAGGTCGTGTGCGATCCCGACGCCGAGGTCGAGGATCTCGCGGTCGATCTCCTCGAGCGGCAGGTCCTCCGTGAGCGGCGAGCGATACTGCAGCTGCAGGAGCAGCGAGGTTTGGTCGGACCAGCGGTACTCCGCCCCGGCGCCCACGAAGAGGAGGAAGTCCACGTCGAGGCCGGCGTCGAGGAAGGCGCGCGGGGTGTCCACGCGCACACCGTCGAGGTGGCCGCTCCAGGTCCACCTCCCCGCGGACTTCTCGAACACGACGCCCGCCGCCGTGTCCCAGCCCCCGCTCCCCGACCCGCTCGACTCATCACCGGTGGGGACCTCCACCATGACCCGAGCCGCGACCTCGGGCTGGCCCGGCCCTTCCTGGAGCACCGTGACCATGCCGGAGACGGGGAGGTCGCCGACGAGCACCTGGTCCTCGTCCAGGGACCACGCCGTGACGCCGCCTCGCTCCAGTGACATCGAGTACTGATCCCGGGGGAAGTTCTCACGGCCGCCGCCGGGGAGGCCCGTCATCTGGTGGAACGCGTCGATCGTGCTGTCGAGGAACCCGCTGGTGGCAAACAGGAGCGTCGGCTCGAGGACGAACGCGACCCCGTCCCCCGCGCCGAGGAGAAACTGGGCGGCGAGCCGGGCGATCTCGCCGTCGAACTTGGCGGCCCCCTCGACGGAGGTCCGGCGCTCGAAGATGGACGAGTACTGAAGGTCAACGAGGGCCCTGCCGTCTCCGCGCTCGGGGAGCTTCGCGCGGGACGGGCGCGGCGAGGGGAAGATCAGCGCTGCGGGCTGGAGGACCCGCGCGGCGATGGGACCACGGACACGCTGCACGGGGTCTGCGCTCGGACCGGCGCAGGCGAGGAGCCCAGCGGCGGCCAGCCACGCCGACGCCACGATCCGGTTCGCTCTCGGCCCTCCCCCCATGCTCAGCGGTCGTCGCCCCCGGTCGATCCCTCGCCCTGCCCCCCGGGCTCCCCGCCTGCGGGCCCCGGATAGCGAACCACCGCCGTCAGCTCCTGCCGGCGGAACACACAGGTCCCGTCGGGGAGGCACACGGAGTACACCGCGTAGCCCCGCAGCGTCTGGGTGGAGGGCGGGGGCGGCGCGTTCGGATCCGGGGGTCCGAGGGCGATGAGGGGTGTCGACAGCTCGAGGTCCACCATGAGCGCGCGCTGCTCTCCCCCCTCGCCAGGCGACTCGAAGCCCACCCGAGGGCTCGATAGCAGCCACCCCTCTCCGGGGTCCAGCCAGAGGACCGGCGGCGCCGCGTCCGTGGGCCAGCTCGCCCCGGGCCGCGGGCGCAGCACCACGTGGAGTCGGAGCGCACCGCGGGGGATCCGGATCCGCGGACCCGCGGCGGCGGTGTTCAGCGCCACCGCCACCTCCATCCTCACGAGCTTGCCTGGATCACGAATCACCCGCCCCTCGGGGTCCGGCGCCACGGCCCCGCCTCCGGAGACGGGCACCGAGCGCGATCGGAGCGCCCGCTCGGCCCTCGAGAGAGGAGCCCGCAGCGTCACCGGTCGATCCCCGCGCTCCTGCACCTGGGCGCGTGCGTCCGCGACCCAGTCGTAGAACGCATATGGCTTGTCGAGGGCAGGGCCCCACTGCTGGATCCGACGGCGCCAGATGTACTGGTTGGGTGACCCCATCAGGGCCGCGAACCAGGCGTCGATGGACCCCTGCAGGTCAGTGCCGCGCACCTGCGGGCCGTCGAACCGCATCCTGAGGGCCACCCCCGCCGAGAAGTGGTCCCGGGGGCGCCCCGAGCTCGCCGCAGCAAGCAAGGCAGCCACCTCGCCATCGATGGTCCGCGCCTCTGGCCCCGCGAGCATCAGCCGCGCCGTGGCCCGGCGCGCTCGCTGCTCCACGGAGAGCTCCCCCCCGAGCCGCGCGAGCTCGTTGACCCGGAAGGGCGCCGGCCCGGGCGCGAGCTCCCCCGGGGCTTCGAAGCTCCGGCTCAGGAACCCCTCCACGAACTGCTCCTGGAACACCTTCGGCGAGGGCCGGTCGATCCTCACGACGCCGTGCTCGTCCACCGCCGTCAGGTCAGGAACCGCCTCGACACCGCAGACCCCGAAGGGGTCCCAGAGGATCGGGAAGTCCAGCCCCTTCCACTGCTGGAAGAGCAGGGCCCTCGCCGGGTGCTGCTCCTGGACGATCCCCACGACCTGCAGCTCTCCTGCGGCCACCATCGGGCGCACCCGCTCGTACCAGACCGGCACGTCCCGACGGCAGCCCGCTCACCAGGAGGCGAAGTGGATCAACAGCAGCTTGCGCCCTCGCAGGGAGCCCAGGTCCACCGTCCCGCGCCCGTCGATGCGAGGGAGTTCCACGGGCGGGATTCGCTCCCCCACGGTGTTCCAGCTGCCTGGGGTGAGCTCCTGGGGCTCCTCGGCGAGCGAATGGACCGGGAGCAGCAGCCCGAGGATGAGCAAGCAAGCGGAGCGAAGGACCATGGGGTCAGCCTAGATGACCACCCGCCCCAGGTCACGGCTCGAGGAGCCCGACCTGCCCTCAGCGGATCTCGAAGCCGAGGAGCCCCTCCACCTCGGCCAGGCGGACATCCACCCGGTCGACCCGCGCCCCCGCAGGTCCCATCTCGAGCCAGCCGAGGAGCTCCTCTACCCTGTCGGGGTGCCCCTCAACGTGTGCCTCGACGCCGCCGTCGTCGAGGTTTCGAACCCAGCCTTTGACCTCGAGTGCCCGGGCCTCGAGCCGCGCGTGCCAGCGGAAACCGACGCCCTGCACCCGCCCCTCGAGGAGGACCCGGCGCGCCTCCACGGGGCCCGTGCTCACCGCTCCACCGGCGTCAGCTCGGGAGCTCCGACCATGCCGGAGTGGACCGTGTGGTCGAACGGCAGGCTGGCCATGACCTCCCCTTCCAGCCGCCGTAGGTGCGCGATCCGCGCCTCGGCAGGCCCGCGCCCGAAGAGGCTGCGCGCTGCCTTCGCGTAGAAGCCCTGGTGCGCCGCCTCGGAAGGGAGGAGCTCGGCAAAGAGCTCGCGCAGGCGATCGTCCGTCGCGTGTTCCGCCAGCAGGTGGAAGCGCTCGAGGCTCCTCGCCTCGATGAGGTGCGCGATCACGAGCCGGTCGAGCACCAGGCTCTCGCGCGTCGCCGCCGATCGCCGGTGCAGGGTCGCGGCGTAGAGGTTCTCGGACTGCTCCCCGAGGCGCCCCCCCCGGGACTCCAGCTCCGAGACCACGATCTTGAAGTGCTCCAGCTCCTCGATCGCGATGTCGGCCAGATCCCGGACGAGCTCCGTGCGCTCGGGGTTCTTGGCGATCAGGGCGTGCGCCGAGGACGCCGCCTTCAGCTCGCAGTGAGCGTGGTCCTCGAGGAGCCGCTCCGGCTCTCGCTGCACGAGCGCGACCCACTCGCGGGGAGTCTCATAGTCCAGCGGGAAGCCCATGGATCAGGTCCGTTGCTGCCGGGTCCGGGAGGCCGAGGTCAGCCGTTCTGACCGGGGACCCAGAGCACATCGCCCCGACCGTGGTCGTTGGCCTCTCGAGCGAGGACGAAGAACAGATCCGAGAGGCGGTTCACGTACTTCAGCACCTCGCCGTTGACCCTCCCCCCTTCCTCGCGCGCGAACAGCTCGACGATGGACCGCTCGGTTCGGCGGCAGACGGTCCTCGCCAGGTGGAGCCACGCGGCGGCCTGAGAACCGCCGGGCAGGACGAAGGAGTTGATGGGCTCGAGCGCCTTGTTCACCTCGTCGATCCACCCTTCCAACCGCTCCGCATACACCGCCGTGATTCGAAGCTTCTCACCGGCCTCCCCGGGAACGCAGAGGTCTGACCCAACATCGAAGAGGTCGTTTTGGATCTGGCGCAGCCGCTCCGCTGTCGATTCCCCGACCCCGTGGACCAGCATGATGCCGATCACGCTGTTGAGCTCGTCGATGTTCCCGTACGCCGCGACCCGCAGGTGGTGCTTGGGGAGCGTCGACCCGTCACCCAGCTGGGTGGTGCCGGTGTCGCCTGACTTGGTGTAGATGCGGCTGAGGTGGACCATCGGAACGGCGCACATCCTAGTCCTCCGTGTGGGCTCTCCATCCCCAAATGGGTCCGCTTCGTGTCGATTTGGAACGAAGCGATCTCAATGTCGCACCGCCGGGCCACCGACCTCGCATGGGCCCCTTCCGGCCCCGGATTCCAACTAGCCTGGAGGTTCGTTGAGCCCTCCTGCCCGGCCACCCTGCCCCGCTCCTGAGATGAAATTCAGACCTATCTGCTCCGCTGTCACGGCCACACTCCTCCTCCAGTCCGCGGCTCATGCCCTCCCCCAGGACGCCTATGAGCCGAACGACACGTGCGTCGCTCCGCCGGTCGTGCTCAACGGCGTGACGCCCAACCTGTCCCTCGGTCCGGACCCCGATTACTTCGCCATCGATGTGCCGGCCAACGCACACATCGTGATCGAGGCGCTCTCGCCGGCCCCCGGCACGGCGATGTACGACGTCTCGCTCTTCGAGCTTGGCTGTGGGGCCCCCCTGGCGGCGGCCTCCGGTCAGGCCCTCTCCTACTTCGACTGTGGCGGCACACCGCGCCAGCTCACCGTACTCGTCAATGGAGCCGGGGTCGCCCAGGCGCCCTACGAGCTAATCTTCGAGGCAACCGAGGTCGTCGACGACGCGCTCGAGGACAACGACAGCTGCCAGAGCAGCTCGCTCATCTCCCTCCAGGACTTCACGACGCCCGACCTCCTGGTCACGGGCTGTGACGAGGACTACTTCTTCGCGCGCCTCCTGCGAGCCGACGTGCAGCTCCAGGTCGACCTGCTCTTCGACCACTCCCAGGGAGACATCGACCTCGAGGTCCTGGAGTTCTCCGGTGGCGTCTGCACGGGCAACGTCCTCGCGAGCTCGACCTCGACCACCAACAACGAGTCGATCACCTACGTGAACACCACCAACCCCTCCACGCAGCAAGCCGTGGTCGTGCGGGCGTTCATGAAGAACGGGGAGGGTTTCAACTCCTATGCCCTCACCGCGTGCTTCGGCGACGCCAGCCTGTTCCCCCTCGTCGGCGAGCAGGGCTGCGCCGGTGAGGTGAACGCCACGGGCCGCCCGGCCACCCTTTGTGGCATCGGCAGCGAGATCGCCGCGGACAACTCGATCAGCCTCTACGTGGTCGACCTCCCCGTCAACGCCGTGGGCTACTTCATCACGGCCCCCACCACGGGCTTCGTCGCAGCGCCCGGGGGCTCCCTTGGAAACCTCTGCCTCGGCGCCCCGGGCCGCTACGTGACCCAGGTCCTCACCGCGGGTGCTGGCTCCGTGTTCTTCCAGCCGGACCTCACTGCAGTCCCCGTCGCGGGCGGCGGTTCGATGACCCTCCAGCCGGGCGACCGGCAGTACTGGCAGTTCTGGCACCGCGACTCCAACGGCGGGCTCCCGGCGTCGAACTTCTCGAGCTCGATCGGGATCACCTTCCAGTAGGCCCGGCCCTCAGTCACCCTCGCCGCCGCGGCGCTCCTCGTTTCGTGCGAGGGCGTCGCGGCGTCTTGCGTCCCGGGGCTGCTCCTTGAGACCGAACTCGTTGGGCGTCGCCTGAGAACCCAGGGAGCGCAGGATGATGTGCCAGGCACGGGCGTCGCGGGGCTCGAGCGGCGCGCGCGTGACCATGCGCTCGATGGCGCCGGTGATGTCCCGCGCGGCGGACTCGGTGAAGGCCACCTCTCCCGCCAGCACCTGGGTCATCCGCTCCTTGAGGAAGGTCCGCTCACGCTGGTCGAGGCGCTTGGGCAGGGGCTCGCGCTGGTGGACCTCGTCCCCGGTGAAGAGGCTGTGCAGGACGACCGTCACCGCCTGAGCCAGGTTGAGGGAGGTGTGGGCGGGGGCGGTCCGGAGGTGAGCGAGTTCCTGCGCCACCGCGGCCTCCTCCCGGGTGAGGCCGCTCTCCTCGCTGCCGAAGATCAGCGCGAGCCGCTGCTCCCCGTCGTCGCCCATGGGCGCGAGCTCCGGCGCGCGCTCGCGCCAGTTCACCCGCCGCTCCTTCTTCCTCGCGCGGGCGGTGAAGGCCACCGCGTGGTGGCAACCCTCCAGGGCCTCCTCCATGGTCTCGACCACCTTGATGGCGGATCTCGCGTCCTCGCCGCCGTGGGACATGAGCTCGAAGTCGGGGTGGACCAGCAGCGACGGGCGGCCAAGCCCCTTGATCACGACCTCGGCCGGACCGAAGTTCAGGGCCGCGCGGAGGACGGCCCCCACGTTCCGGGGGCCGGCGGGCCGGCAGAGGATGATGCGCTTCACGGGGCAGAGACTACTCGCCCAGGGGCAGCGTGCGTAGGAAGCGCAGCTGCTCGAGGGTGAAGCCCTCGCTCGCCCGCGGGGACGAGGGGTGGTCCCCTCGAGCCCTGAGATACAGCACCCCGTCCTCCAACTCCTCCACGTCGGGGCCCGGCCACCTCGGCGGCATCTTCCAGCCGTCCAGGCGGAACGCGAAGCCGTCGGGTCCCCCGAGGGCCTCGCCGTCCACCGAGATGCGGTCGGGCGCCAGGTGGCTCCCCCCCACCGCGCAGCTGAGGGCGAAGCGTTCCCGGGCCTCCCTGCGGACCGCGAAGTCGAAGGGCGCCTCGCCCACCAGCTTCGCCAGGTCCGGGCGGCCGGGGACCTCGACGCGCCGGACCGGCGCGGAGACCTCCACCGCCAGCTCATCCCAGAGGTCCCGGGGCGGCCAGCAGCCCACCAGCACCTCCGCGGGCCCCACGCCCTCCACCCGGGCCCGCCACCAGACGCTGCGTTCCTTCTCGAGCCGGAGCCGAGGCCCCTCCGACGCCTCCGGATCGACGGCCTCGCCCCCCCCGCCCTCGAGGTAGAGCGTCGACCCTTGCGCCAGCGTGGGTCCGCCGAGGAGCACGGCGTCCGGGACCGGAGCGCCGGACGCCTTGGCCCCGCGGCGCGGGGGCTCGAGGGAGATCCGCAGCGAGGCCCCGCGGCCACCGAGCCGAAGTCGCCCCCACGCCGCCCCCCGACTCGAGGGATTGAACGTCAGGCGGCCCTTTCGCGCCGGCGCGCCGCCAGCCTGAACGTCGAGCGCGAGGTGCGCGCCGCTCTCCCAGCGCACGGCCGGAGGCTCCTCGCCCCCGGTCCACCAGAACTCGAGCTCCGGGGGGCTGGTGTAGTCGGCGAACGGGTCGTCGTGGAGCAGGGAGCGAAACTCCAGGGTCGACACCCCTCCCGCGCGATCGAAGACCTGTGCGTTGGACTGAATCCCCAGTCGCTCCTCCTGTCGGTCCGGCGCCACGAAGGCGTGGGCGTCGAGGCCAGCCGAGGAGGTGTAGGCCGACCCCACCGAAGGGTAGGACGAGGGCTCCAAGCCCAGACCAAAAGCGCGATCCAGCGCGCGGCTGGACTCGAGCACCGAGGCGGTCTCGACCACCGGCGTCTCGCTCCCCTGGCCCCGCGCCCACCGGATCCAGAGGGGGACCTCGAGCAGCTCCGTCGCGAAGCGTCGACCCACGGTGAGCTCCGTCGGCCGGCGGAGGAGGCCGCGCGTGGCGCACAGCACGACGGTGCAGTCCTCGCCGCGGCCGGCGACCTCCACCTGCTCCAGGAGTCGCCCCACCGCGCGGTCGATCTCCAGCAGCTGCGCGTCCCGGACGGCGCGCTCGAGCAGCTCCCAGGCGTCGCTCCCCCGCGCCCGGCCGAGCATGCGGACGAGCTCCCGAGCCGCCTCGGCAGTCCCATCCAGCCGCTGGAGCTCCCGCGCCACCTCCGCCCGCTCCGCCGCGACGGAGGCCAGGCGCTCGCCGATCAGCGGCGCAGCGCCCATGAGCTGTTCGGGGTCCACCTTGGCTGCGCCCAGGGGCGCACCGAAGACCACGAGGCCGAACACCCCGAGCCCGGGCTCGAGGAGCGGCCCCGCCAGGAGATCCCGGGCACCTATGGAGACGCCGAGGGCATCGCGTGCGGCCTCGCCGAGGCGCGGCGCGTCGAACCCGTCGAAGCCCTGCTCGAAGCCCGAGATCCCGCGGGACTGCCGCGCCTCGGCCAGGGAGGCCACAGTCCGCCAGCCCAGGTCGTGGAAGCCCTCGGCCAGGGTGCGCTCCTCCTCCGAGAGCCGGGCGAACATGGGCGTGCGCATGGAGCCGACGCCGTGCTCCGGCGGATACCGGCCGGTGAGCAGGGAGGCGAGCCCGGAGTTCCCGCCCGTGGAGACCGCGATCGCGTCCCCGTAGCGGGCCGCGCCCGCGGCCAGGGACTCGAGGTTCGGGAGCTCGAGGTCGTCCCGCTCCAGGTCAGCCCGGGAGACGCCGTCGAGCACGAGCATCAGCACGCAGTCGCTCGAGGCCCGCACCTCCTCATCCAGTCCGGCCGCGGCCACGCCGCCAGGCAGGCCCCAGGCCTTCGCGGGGGGGCGCGTCACCTCACCCTCCCCTCCACTGCCGCCGCAGCTCGCGGCGACCGCAGCCAATGACAGGGCGAGGAGACGTCTCATGCGCGCTGCTCCGCGAGCTGCGCCGGCGCAGGGTTGCCCCCCGAGATGGTGACCGCGACCCGCATCGCTCCCCGCGGCTCGGTGGAGAGCCCGCGGCGCGTCCGCGCCGCGCTCACCAGATCGCAGAAGTCGGTGGAGAGCGCCGCAGCGTAGGCCGCCGCGCCCGCGGGCTCGACGACCTCCGCCGCCCAGCCGCACCCGGCGTCGTCGTTCACGAGCCGCCGCTGAGCGGCGTAGATCGCGTCATCGTCCACCGTCAGGATCCCGTCGAGGGTCGCGCGGCAAAGGTCCACGTTGAGGTGGCCCGCGTAGGTGGTCGTGAGGCCCTGCACCTGGCTGGTGATGGTGTCCAGGTGGACGCTCTTCCCCTCACGCTGGGCGGCCACCATGGCCGCGGCGCCGGTGGGTTCGGCGCCCAGGAGCACGACCCCCTCCCCCAGCATCCGACGCAGGGCCAGCGCGGAGCCCGCGCTCAGCCCGCCGCCTCCGATGCACATGATCACGACCTCGACCTCCGGCCAGTCCGCGGCGAGCTCGAGCCCGACAGTGCCCGCCCCCTCGACGGTGCCAGGTCGGTCGTAGGGGTGCACCCAGAGGCGGCCCTCACCGGCGAGCTGCTCCGCCACCACGTCCGCCTGCCAGCGGTCCGGCGCCAGCACGACCTCGGCCTCTTCCTCGCGGCAGGCCTCGATCTTGTTCGGGTAGGCGTCCTCGGGCATGACCACGGTTGCGGGGACCCCAACGCGGCGTGCGGCCCAGGCCAGGGCCCGGCCGTGGTTGCCTGAGCTGGAGGCCACGACGCCCCGCGCGCGCTCCTCGTCGGTGAGCCGCAGCATGTTGTTCAGCGCCCCGCGGGCCTTGAACGAGCCGGTCTCCTGCCGGTTCTCCAGCTTGCCCCGAAGGTCCAGGGCGCCGGGGATCGAACCGGGGAGGCGCACCAGGGGCGTCGGCGAGAGCACCTCGCGGATGCGCTCCGCCGCCGCCGCCACGTCGATCTTTGGGAAGGTGCCCTGCCAGTCTCCCGGCTGCAGGTTCTCGTTGAGCCACATGGAGAGGAGTCTAAGAGACGGACGCCCACGGACCCGCCCACTCTCCCCTGGACCCTGCCAGAGCCACTAGACTGCCGCCGTGAACACCGTCGTGACCGAGGGCGCCCCTGCGCCTGCGGCCCCCGTCGTGGAGGGCCTGCCCTTCACCTCCCCGTGGCTGCTCGCGCCCATGGAGGGCGTGACCGCTCCGTCGTTCCGGGACATCGTCCTCGCCCGCCACGCCCCGACGGACCTGGGCGGCGCGTTCACCGAGTTCGTGCGCGTCATCGACCGTCCCGTCGCCAAGCGCGAGATGCACAAGCACCTGGGCACCCGCAGGTTCCAGATCCCCGTGGGCATCCAGCTCATGGGGAGCGACCTGGAGTGCGTCACGGGCTCGGCGGCCCACGCCGCGGAGCTGGGAGTCCCCGTGCTCGACCTGAACTTTGGCTGCCCCGCCCGTGGGGCGCTGAAGGGGTGCGCCGGCGCTGCGGCCCTCAAGGAGCCGAGCGGCGTGGAAGCCGCCGTCCGGGCCGCGGTGAAGGGGGTCGGCGGCCGCACCCCGGTCACGGCCAAGATCCGCGCGGGCTTCGACCACGACCGGGACGTGGAGGTCCTCGCGCGGGCCGCGGAGGCCGGCGGCGCGGCGATGCTCACCATCCACTGCCGCACGCGCCGGGAGGGCTACCAGGAGGAGGTCTTCTGGTCCCGCATCGCCCGCGCGGTGGAGGCCGTCGCGATCCCCGTCGCCGGCAACGGCAGCGCCTGGCTGCACTCCGACCTCGAGCGCATGCGGCGCGAGACCGGCTGCGCCTTCGTCATGGTCGGACGCGGCGCCTTGCGTGACCCGTGGATCTTCTCAGGGCGTGATGTGCCGACCTGGGAGGCGGCTGCGTTCCTCCACGAGTACGCGCAGGTACTGCAGACCCTCGGGGCGCCCCGCCGCGCCGCCGTGGGCCGGGTGAAGCAGCTCCTCCAATACTGGGAGGCGGGCAGGCTCGTGGGCGACCAGGAGGGTCGCGAGCGCTGGCTCCGGGACAGCGACACCGAGGGATTCCTCGGCCGCCTGGAGTCCCTCGCGGAGCCCGCCCTCAGCTGACCGATGCCGCGCGGCGAGCCCGCACGGCCGCGGCGAGGTCATCGAGGACAGGGACGGTGTCCTCCCAGCCGAGGCAGGCGTCGGTGATGCTCACCCCGTGCACCCGCGGTGAGGCCTCAGGGGCCTGGCGGCCCTCCACCAGGTTGCTCTCGACCATGACGCCCGCGATGACCTCGGACCCCTCGCGGAGCTGGCGCGCGACCTCTGCGGCCACCCCGGGCTGCTGCGCGTGGTCCTTGCGGCTGTTGCCGTGGCTGCAGTCCACCATCAGCCGAGTCCTAAGGCCGAGTTCACTCAGCCGCGCCGCCGCGCCGCGTACGGAGGCCTCGTCATGGTTGGGCCCGTCGTGGGCGCCCCGCAGGATCAGGTGACAAGAGGGGTTCCCTCGGGTCGCGACGATGGCCGAGATGCCCTGCTTGGTGACCGAGAGGAAGCGGTGCGGGTGCTGGGCCGCTCCAACCGCGTGGATCGCCGGCTCGAGGTCGCCGGAAGTGCTGTTCTTGAATCCGACGGGCATGGAGAGGCCAGAGGCCAGCTCCCGGTGCACCTGGCTCTCCGCGGTGCGGGCGCCGATGGCTCCCCAGGACACGAGGTCCGCGAAGAACTGCGGAGAGATGGTGTCGAGGAACTCGCTGCCGGCGGGCAGCCCGAGGTCCGCGAGGTCCGCGAGGAGCTCCCGCGCCACCCGCAGCCCCTGATTGATGCGGAAGCTCCCGTCGATGTCAGGATCGCTGATGAGCCCCTTCCAGCCGACGCGCGTCCGAGGCTTCTCGAAGTAGACGCGCATCACCACCAGCAGGTCGTCACGCAGCTCCGCGGCCTTGGCGTGCAGGCGCGCCGCGTACTCGCGGGCGGCCCCGGGGTCGTGAATCGAGCACGGCCCGACCACGGCGAGGAGCCGATCCGACTCGCCCGAGAGGATCTGCTCGATCCCACGGCGGGCGGCGGTCACGACCCCCGCTGCGCGGGCAGAGACGGGGATCTCAGCGGCGAGAATCGCCGGTGAGATCAGCGGCTGCAGGTCCGAGACACGGACGTCGTCCGTCCTGTGGGCGTCGCCGCTCATGGGAAGAGCGGGCCCACGGCCTCCTCGACGGCGCGGACCAGCGCGCCCGAGGCGATGCACTCCCGCCCCGCCCGGAGGTCGGGCTCGAGGTAGCGGTCACCCTCCAAGGGCTCGATCACGGCACGGGCCGCGGCGTACGCGGCCTGGGCCCCAACGCCGGCGCGGAGGTCGGGGGTGAACTCCCGAGCCTGGGCGCCGCAGACCAGCTCGATCCCGAGCACCGCCTCCACGTTGTCGAGGATCGTCCGGCACTTGCGCGCCGCCGTCACCCCCATGGACACGTGGTCCTCCTGGTTCGCGCTGGTGGGCACCGTGTCCACGGAGGCGGGGTGGGCGTGGACCTTGTTCTCACTCGCCAGGGCCGCCGCGGAGTACTGGGCGATCATCAGCCCGGAGTGCAGCCCCGGGTCGGGGGAGAGGAAGGCAGGGAGGCCGGAGAGGTCGGGGTTCACCAGCTGCTCGACGCGCCGCTCGGACACGTTCGCGAGGGTGCAGACGCTGAGCCCGAGGTAGTCGAGGATCATCGACAGGGGCTGGCCGTGGAACAGGCCGGCGCTGAAGACCTCGCCCGTCTCGGGGACCACCAAGGGGTTGTCCGTGACGGCGTTCAACTCCGCGCGCAGCACCTCGGTCACGTGGGCGAGGGCGGTCTTCACCGCGCCGTGGATCTGGGGCACGCAGCGCAGGGAGTAGGGATCCTGGACGCGGTCGCAGTCCACATGGGAGGCGAGGACCGCGGAGCCCGCGAGGCAGGCGCGGACGTTGCTCGCGGTGCGGCGCTGCCCCTCGTTGTTCTTCAACCGCGCGAGCAGGTCCTGGAAGGGCCGGTCGCTCCCCTTGAGGGCCTCGATGGAGAGGGAGGCGATGGCGTCGGCGGCACGGGAGAGGTTGCTCGCACGGAGCACGCTGACCACCGCCGAGGCCTTCATGATCTCGGTCCCGTTGATCAGGGCGAGGCCTTCCTTGGCCTCGAGGGTGAGCACCTCGAGGCCCGCCTCGGCGAGGGCCTCGGCGGCGTCCATGCGGCGGCCACCGAGCCACGCTTCCCCCGCCCCCATCATGGCGCCGGCCATGTGGGACAGCGGGGCGAGGTCGCCGCTGGCCCCGACGGAGCCCTGCTGGGGGACCACCGGCACGAAGTCCGAGTTGAACACCGCAGCCAGGTGCTCCACCAGTTCGAGGCGCACACCCGAGACGCCCCGGAGCAGGCTGTTGAGCCGCAGGACCTGGGCGATCCGAACCTCGCGGATCGGCATGGGCTCCCCGACGCCCACGCAGTGGGAGAGGATCAGGTTGCGCTGGAGGTCAGCGAGGTCGCCCTTCGCCACGGCCACGTTCTTGAGGCGGCCGAAGCCTGTGGTCAAGCCGTACACCACGTCGCCGGCCTCGACGTGGGCATCGACCATGGCGCGCGAGGCCCGGATCCCGTCATGGCACGCGGGGTCGATCTCCAGCCGCATGGCCTCACCGCGGACGAGCGGCTCGAGGTCCTCGAGAGACAGGGAGGAGCCGTCCAGGCGGAGGAGGTTCGGCTTTTGGGAGGTCATGGGGCGCGATCTTAGCCTGCGCGGCCCACCCGAGCCCCCGCCCAGGGCACCGCTTCCTCAGGATCCCCGTACGCGGCGCCGCTCCTCGGCGGTCTGCCCCTGGATGGCGCCGGAGGGCAGGGTCCCCCTGACACTGATGGGCTTCTCCCCCACCTCGACCACGACGCCCGGGACCACCCCGATCCCTCGCCAGCTCGCGGTCACCCTCCAGGTCCCGCGTTCCAGGTCCTCGAAGACCAGGTCGGACCCGGCTCCGAGCTCTCGGTCCGCCTGGGGAGCGCCCTGGACCCGGACCTCCACCGGGAGTCCCTGGAAGCGGCCGGGCAGCTCGATCTCGAGCTGCCCGATGAGGACCGCTGCGTCCCCGAGCGCGATCGTGAGGTCCTTGCCATCCCGGGGGACGACGCCGATCCCCCGGCGGCTCCCGTCCTTGCTGGTCGCGGTCACGTAGTAGGCCGTCGGAGCGTCCGGGTGCGGCGAGAACTTGAACTGCCCCCGCCCATCGGTCCGGAGCTCCTGGTAGGCCGCGGGGACCGACGGCATCACCAGGTCGAGGGAGGCCCGGGGGCTGCGCTGCCCGAGGACCTTGGAGGAAACGGTGGTCCGGTCCGCCGCCTCGACGACGACGCTCGCGTTCTTCACCGGCTCCCCGCCGTCGAGCACCACCCCTTGGATCACCGGCGCGGGTTCGAGGTCGATCATGACGACGTTCTTCTTCGGCTGCTCGAAGTCCGCCTCCAGGCGGACGTTCTTCGAGGGGGGCACCGCGAGGGCCCCGTCCTTGAAGACCCGTACGGAGACCGCGCCGAGGGGGAGCCCCTCCACGACCGCGCGCCCTCCCCTGGGAATGGCCACGGGGTTCACCTCGTACCACGGAAAGCCGCCCCCGGGAATCGCGGAGGCGCCGGCGCCCGCCGCGGGCATCAGGATGGCGTAGCCCGGCGAGATCGACCCGAGGGATCGGCTGAGTCCGATCTCAAGGGTCGTCCCCTCGCTCAGGGCGATCTTGAATTCGCCCGGCCGAACCCGCTGGCGGAAGCCGACGCCGACGACCCTGCGGGTGGTCGCGAAGCCGGGCGCCCGCGCCGTGACCAACACCTTCCCCGCGGGGAGCCCGTTGAACCGGAAGATCCCGTCCGCGTCCGTGTAAGCCACGCGGCCGTCGGACTGAACCTCGACCGATTGGAGCGGCGCGCCGGAGGAGTCTGTCACGGTCCCCGCGACGATGGCGAGGCTCTCAAAGCTCAGGTGGAGCTCCGCGGTGGAGAGCTGCGCGAGCACGACCTCCCGCACGGCCACCTTGCCCCTCGGGCACGTGACCTTGACGATCGATGCCCCTTGGAGGAGGTCGCTCGCGCCGAAGCGTCCGCGCTCATTCGCCTGCAGCACCCGTCCTGTGTTCGGCCCGTAGATGAACTCGACCGCTCCGAGGATGGGGTTCCCGCCCTCGCCCGTCAGGGACCCCTCGAGCCCCGCGGTCGCGTCGGCGCCGATGGACATCACGTCGTCGGGCACCTCCACCTCACCGGGCAGCAAGAGGGTCAGCTCGACCTCCAGGGGGTAGACCACGGTCGTCCCCGAGCCCGGCTCGGTGCCCGCAGGGACCTCCACATCGCGGATCGGCGTCGCGAGGATCTCCCGCGGGACCTCCCCTTCCTCCGGCCCCGCGAGCCCGTCGGCGGCACCACCCCCGTCGATCCGCTCCACCGCCTCCCAGTTCCCCAGGCCACCCGGCCCCTCCCCCGTCCCGCCGCTGAGGACGTACCCCGCCGCAGCGATGGCCGCCGCGACGAGGATCAGGACGAGGTTTTTGGACGCGGTCATCGGAAGGGGCGACGACAGGGACGGACTCGGCTTCCCGCGGGTCGCCATAAATGGGGAGTCCGAGCTTCGACGCACCCCCAGTGTAGGACCGAAGCGGGCGCGGCTGGAACCTGGCTCACCCGGAGTTGGGCGTGGAGAACGCCACCGCGGGCCGCTCGGGCCGGCGCGCATCGCCCCGCCGAGTGGTGGAGAAGATCCAGGCGATCGGCGGGTCCTCGGGGTCACCCGGTACCCGCGGAGCGCGGACGGGGCCGTACCCGGCGGCCGTGAGCACGGCGATGGAGGCCTCGTTGCCCTCCTTGACCCTCGCGGTCAGGGCGAACGCCCCCAGCCGCCCGAAGCCCGCGCAGGTCAGCAGCTCGACGGTGGCCCGGCCGTGACCGCAGCCGTGGTGGTCTTCCCCGAGCCAGTAGCCCAGCTCCCCGACCCCGGGGTGGTCGTCGAAGCGCAGGCTCGCCTCGCCGATCACCGCGCCGCCATCGACGTCGACGACGGCGAACATGTAGGCCGGCCCATCGGCGGGCCCCGCCCGCCAGGTGGCGTAGCGTTCCTGGAGCTCCTCGACCCGCGCCGGCCCCTCCCAGGACAGCCAGCGGATCACGCCGGGCTGGCCGTGGATCTGCGGGAACAGCGCGCCGGCGTCCTCCCTCCGGATCGGTCGGATCTCCGTGGAGCCGCAGCGAGCGCTGAAGGGCGCGCCATGGGTTTCCGGTGGCTGGACGGCCTCGCTCATCGACGCTTCTTCTTCTCTCGCGTTGGGTAGGTCTCGAGCACCCACGCCTTCCAGGCCTCCTCGGCCTGCAGCACGCCGAGCCCGAAGTGCTCCTTCATCACGTCACGGGTCGGCTTCTTCTGCTTCAGATCCCTCAGCACGGGCCGCATCTTGTCCTGGTGGTTGGCCACGATCCAGTCGTAGAAGGACCAGCAGATCGCCTGCTGCTGGACGTTCATGGCAGTGGTCGGGACGTCGAGCAGCGGGGGGAGCAGGGGCTCGTCCGAGCGGGAGACGAGCTTGCGGATCGCGGCCCGCCAGACGCCGTCGGCGAAGCTGGAGAGGGCGGTGGCCTCCTCGATGCAGTACTGCACGCTGCTGTCGAAGCGGTCGTACTCGTACCAGTGTCCCGCACCCGCGTCGTACCAGCCGCCGCCGATCGGCCCGACGTCCCGCTCCCGGTACAGGTTCGAGATGAGCATGTGCCCGACGTTGTGGGTGAACACCGTCCGGATCGCGCCGGGCGACGAGAAGAGCCCCGGCTCCCTCCAGACCGAGAAGACGGGGTCCTTCCCGAGCATCTTGAAGTCACCCCGCGCGCTCGTGTGCATGAAGGTCTCCACCGCGGACATGTGGTCGGCTGCGGTCTCCCAGATCCACATGCGCATCTTGGCGAAGATGTCGTCCTCCTCGACGGCGTAGTGCTCGACCACGCGCTGGCTCACGTGGCTGGTGTCGTCCGCCACCAGGTGCATCAACTCGTGGGCGTCCACCTTCGTTCGGCCGACCTTGAATGACCCCTTCAGGTCGATCACCAGCTCGCAGTGGTCGGTCTCGCAGCGCGCCACGGGGCGCCCGAAGTGGGCCTCGATCTCGTTCTGCTTCATCCACTCCGCCACCGCCGCGCGGCGCGCCTCCATGGCGGCGTTGTCCGGCCCCCCATCACAGCGCTTGCAGTCCACCACCAGGGCACCGCCGCACTCCTTGCAGCCCGCGACGACCGAGCAGAAGTGCACCCGCCCCTCGGCGGCGATGATCTCCTCGGTGTGCTTGCTGCAGGGGACCACCCCGCGCTTGTCGCAGCGACGGCAGCCCTCCTGCGGGCTGAGGGTCGGCGCGAAGGAGACGAGGATGAAGCCGGAGACCAGGGTGAGGAGGAGTCGAGCCATGCCTGTACCGTACACCGCGCCGTGTCGATCGCTGACGCCTCCCCCCAGGACCCGCCCCAGGCGCCGCTGCGAGTGCCGCGGCGCGTGTGGGGCGCCGCGTCGTGGCTCATCGGCGGCCGACTGTTCGGCTCGGGCTGCACGCTCCTGACCCTCCTGGTGCTGTCCGGGCACCTGTCGGACGCGGACTTCGGCAGGCTGACGTTCTGGGTCTCCGTGTTCCTGGTCCTCGACGGCGTCGTCGACTTCGGCGCGGGTCAGGTCTCCCTGCAGAGGGCCGCCGCGGACCCCGCCGACGCCGCGCCCAACCTGCGGACGGCGAGGCGCGCCCGGACCCTCTCGGCCTCGATGGTCGTCCTCACGGTGGCGGGGGTCGCGGCGAGCTTTGAGGCCGGTGATGGGCTCTACCTCGCCATCGCCGCCCTCTACCACTTCAGCCACGTGCTCGAGCTCTCGACCCTTGGCTGGAAGAGCCGGATCGCCTGGCGCTCCCCCGTCCTCGTGCGAGCGGGCGCGGCCCTGATGAGCCTGCTGTTCGTCCTCCTCCTGCGGGAGACCGGCGAGCAGCGGCCCATGCCCTTCCTGCTGGCCATCGCCGCGGGCAGCACCCTGGGCAACCTCGCCCTGCATCTCGTGGGTCGCCGAGGGCTCCCGTCGGTGCGCGGGGTTGAGCCCGCCCCCATGGGTTCGTTCCTCGCGACGTCGATCCCCATGGGGGCCGCCGCCGTCTTCCAGCAGCTCTACTTCCACGTGGACAACGTGTTCGTCAGGGCCCTCGCTGGGGACGAGGCGGTCGGCCACTACAACGTGGCGGTGCGGGTCATGAGCCTGGCCATCATGGGCGGGGTCTTCGCATCCTCCGCCGCACTCCCCTGGCTGGCACGGGCCCACGCCGAGGGCCGTGGGCTGGCCGCGGCCCTTCGGCTTACCGGCGCGTCGGCCGCCCTCGGGCTGGCGGTGGTCCTCGGTCTCGTCCCCCTGCGGGACCCCGTGCTCGGGCTGTTCGGTGAGGGCTTCCTGGTCGCCTCAACGAGCCTCCTCTGGCTCCTCGCGGCCGCCTTCGCCGTGCACATCGGCGCCCCGCTGATGACCGCGGTCGTCGCCGCGGGCAGGTCGCAGGCGCTCCTCGTCATCGCCTCCGCGGGGCTCGCGGTGAACCTCGCCGGCAACGCCATGCTGGTTCCGGACCGCGGAATGGACGGCGCTGCGATGGCGACCCTCTTCACGGAGGTCACCGTGGCGTTGCTCGCCCTCGTCGTGCTGGCGAGGGGCGCGCCGGCGACCACCAGAGACGCATGAGCCGAGGGGCCAGGGGGCTCCCGTGCGCTAGACTCGATCCATGCTGATCCTCCTGACGCTGTTGCTCCAGAGCCCACTCCCCAAGGCGCCCAGCCCCGCGCCCCCCACCATCCAGGGCCAGGACGAGGAGCCGAAGGTGGAGGTCCTTTCCCCGGAGCAGTGGTCCGGGGACCCCAAGTTCTGGTCGGTGGACGGGGACGTGCTCGTCGGCAGGTCCACGCCCGAGAACCCGTGCAAGCGCTCGACCTTCCTGGTGCACAAGGGGACCTTCACCGACTTCGACCTCTCCCTGGAGTACATGGTCGAGGGGGGCAACTCGGGGGTGCAGTTTCGAAGCGCCGAGAAGGGGAAGTGGAACGTCGTCGGCTACCAGGCGGACCTCGAGGACGGACCGAATTGGAACGGCGGCATCTACGAACAGGGCGGCCGAGGGGTCCTGACCCGGCGCTCCGTCAGCCTCCTGGCGAACGGGCCGAACAGCGATTACGACGTCCTCGCGGATCCCGCCACCATGAAGGACATCGGGCGTGGCCCCGGCTGGCACACGTATCGCATTCGCGCCGAGGGCCGACAGATCAAGCTCTGGGTCGACGGCACGCTCACCTGCGAGCTGGATGACCGCACGGAGCAGGCGGCTCTCGAAGGCCTCTTCGCGCTGCAGCTCCACCAGGGCCCCCCCATGACAGTCCGCTACCGCAACATTCGCGTGCTGCGCCTCCCTCCCCCCAATGAGGTCCACCGCAAGTGGATCTCGGCCGCGGGGGCGTCCGGGCCTGGGACCGTCGAGGTGGAGCGCCGGCTCAAGTCGACCGCCAAGCTGAAGCGCGCTCGCCTGAAGGCTGCCGCCTCGGGCGCGTTGGAGTTCGCCTTGGATGGGGATGTGTTCGCAAGCGGCAAGGACCCCTTCGAGGTCGAGCTCCCCGGCCCCGCCCTGCAGAAGCTCCGGGACGGCAAGCCCCACCGCCTGACCGCGACCTGTGAGGGCTCGGTCGGGCCGACCTACTTGTCTGCCGTCCTCGAGCTCGAGTACGAGGACGGGCGCAAGGAGGTGGTCCATACCGACCGCTGGTGGCGCAAGGCCGGGACCAAGGAGCGGGCTTTGGTGAGGGGGCCCTTCGCGGCGGCTCCCTGGCTCGAGGAGTGGCTGGACGGCGACGGGGGGAGTCCGAAGGACGGCCCGCCACAGGAGGATGCCCCCTCCGTCAGAAGGACCAGCGCAGACCGATGAGGAGGTTTCGCCCGGGGCGGTTCTGACCCGACCCGTGCACCCGATAGTCCTCGTCCGTGATGTTCTCGAGGGCGAGCTGTCCGGAGACCCCGGCGGCGAAGCGATAGGTCCCGGTGAGGTTGAACACGTCGTATCCGGGCGTGCCCCCGGGTGGGATCCGGGTCGTGTCGCCCTCGTCCCTCGGGGACAGGCGGTCCGCATCCTCGGAGTGGATCCAGCGGAGCTCGGCGGTGAAGGGCTGGTCCTCTGGCGCGAAGCGAACGCCCAGCTGCCCCATGAGCGGCATCAGCCGCGAGGGGACCACCTGCTGCACCGGATCCCCCAGGGCGCCGATGTAGTCCTCCTGGCCGTCGAGCCAGGAGATGTTCCCGAAGGCGGTCCAGTCAGCAGCGACGCGGTAGGCGGCGCCCATCTCCACGCCGCCGATCCGTGACTCTCCGACGTTAGCCTTGGTGATCTCCACCTCTCCCGATCCGTTGACGTTGCCCGTCGGGAGCCGCTGGATGATGTCATCGCCGTCCGTGAGGAAGGCAGCCAGCTGGAGGGAGAGGTCGTCGGTGGCATGCTTGACGCCCAGCTCGTAGCTGATGAAGCGCTCCGGATCGAGTCCGGGGCTGGGGACCTCGAACTCGTTGGAGCGAGCCGAGTCGAAGCGGGTGAGGTCGCTCAGGTTGGGCGCCCTGAAGCCCTGGGAAATCCCCCCGAACAGCGCCACGGTCGCCGCCTCGTTCTCCACCAGCCGGGTCTCGAAGCGCAGGGACCCCGTCAGCGCCGCCCAGTCGTCCTCGACCTCGATCTGTGTGTTGGTCACCGGATCCCGGACCTCGTTGGCGTCCGCCGCGGCGTAGGTCGCGCGGGCCCCCGCCGTGAGGGTCGTGGAGTCATGGACCTCGAACGCGGCCTCCGCGAACAGGCCGCCGAGGTCATAGCTTGCGTCATCCCCGACCGGCCCCTGGATCTCGTCCGCGGGCGTCTGGTCCGCGAACCGATTCAGGAAGGAGTCCACCTCGTCGTGGTACCACTCCAGACCGGCGGTCAGGCTCCCGAAGGAGGTGGCGCGGCTGCCGCTGAACTGCAGCCCCAGGGTCCCGACGTCGAACCCCTGCTCGTCGAAGCGGTCGCCGGTGCGTTCCCGCTGCCGGCGCTCTTGCTGGTCCTGGTAGCTGACGATGGAGCGCAGCTCCCAGTCCCCCTCGACCGCCGCGGCCCGGTCATAACGGAAGTAGGTGAGGGTCCGCTCCTGGTCCAGGTCCCGGCGCAGATCGGTCCCCACCGCGCTGCCCTCGAAGGGCACCGCGAAGACAGTCCGGTGCGTCCGCGGCGCGTCGTCGATGTCCACGTGCTGGGCCGCGAAGGTCAGCGTCGTGAGGTCATCCACCAGGTGCTGCGCCTTGAAGTCCCCGTCCCACTCGTCGTAGCCCGTGTTGGGGAGCTCTCCGGACGGATCGCCCGCCGTCATGTCCCCGAGGTCCTTGAGCGTCCCGCCCAGGCGCCACGCGGTCCGGTCCCCCACGGCGCCGCCGAGCTCGACGCGGCTCATCACGTAGTTCGCCGCGTCCGCGGCACGCACGAACAGCTCGCCGCCGATGGGACGGTCCCAGATCTCGGGGTCCTTCGTCAGCGCGTTCACGGTACCCCCGATCGCGTCGGAGCCGTACAACACCGAGCTCGGTCCCTTGACGACCTCGATCCCGCTCAGGGAGAAGGGGTCGATCGTCCCGGCGTACTGGTTGGGCCCGTCCCGGAACACCGAGTTGTTGAGCCTGATCCCGTCGATCAGGGTCAGGGTCCGGTAGCCCGTGAAGCCACGGATGTACGGGGACCCCTGGGCCGGACCGGTCTCCTGCACCATCACGCCGGGGACGTCCCGCAGCGCCTGGGGAAGAGAGCGTGCCTGCTCGAGCCGCTCCTTCGAGACGAAGTCCACCGAGTACGGCACGTCCAGCATCGCCTGCTCTCGCCGCGTGGGGGTGACCACGAGGGTCTCAAGGTCGAAGGTGGCGCCCGCCTGGGCGCCACGCGCCCCTGCCCTGGCGGTGTCCTTGCCCGGCTTCTCGTCTCCAGGTCCGGCCTCGTCAGGCTTGGGGGAGGCCTCGGCGGGCTGGTCGCCCCCCCCTTGCCCCTGTGCGGGCTCCTCGGGCTTCTGTGCGGGCTCCTCGGGCCTGGACCCCTCGCAGGCCACACCGACCGGGCAGGGGTACATCGAAGCAGCGGGAGCTGGCGCCGTGAGGGCGGACACGAGGACTGCTGCAGGGAACATGGGGATCCAGAGGGTGCGATGAGCCGTGAGAGTTGCTGGCAGAGATCGTCTGAACGAGATCGGGTGGCAGAAGTTCGCAGAAGACGCAGAATTGATGGGCTGCCGTCGGACCTTTCCGTTCAATCCGCTGCCGGTTCATGACTCCTCCCGACCCCCATCCCAGCGCCGCGCGCACCGAGGCCTCCCCGCCCCCCGGTGCCGCGTCCTCTTTGGGTCATGCCGCGGGCGGGTCCGCCAGCGGTGGGACCGGCTTCGGGTCGAGCTTCAGCCTCTCCCTGGCCGTCCACGGTGCGCTGGTGGCAACGCTGGCCCTTACCCTCCGCCCATGGGCGGCCCCGAGCGACGCCGAGCGCGGCCAGGAGTTCCTCGCGCAGTTCTCATCGCCGGCGCCGACGGTCCAGGCTGAGCCGACCGAGGTCCTCGAGGCGGTTGTTCCCAGGCGGCCCGAGGTGGAGGTCCCCGAGGAGCCGCTGGTCCTGCCCGAGGAGCCCTCCCCCCCGATCGAGGCCCACCCGCCGCGCGCGGCGGCGCCGACCACCAGCAATCTGCTGGAGTCCGTGGTCTTTCCGAAGGTGAGCAGCCTCCGGAGCCCCAAGCCCCAGGAAGACCCCGGGGCCCCCGCACCCGCGGTCGCTCCGCCCGAGCCCCTCGAGCTACCCGAACCCGAGGAGGAGCCGCCCGGCGCCGAGTCAGCGCCGTCGTCCCCCGAGCCCATCGACGGCCTCTGCGTGCCCCCGGCCTATCCCTCCCTGGCAGCTCGGCGAGGCTGGACGGGGACCGTCGTCCTGCTCGTGGAGGTCTCCGCGGACGGGTCGGTGGATCGTGTCACCGTGGAGACCAGCAGCGGGTACGCCATCCTCGACGACGCGGCCCTTCGGGCGGTCGAGGGGTGGCGCTTCGCGCCGGCCATGCACGCGGGGTCACCCGCGGAAGCCACCGTCCGCAAGCCGATCCGCTTCGGAGACGCCTGACCGCAGGGTCGCGGGCGGCTCCCCGATCTGATCCCCGTTGCTCGAGGGCCCGACCGCGGACACCCGCCCGCTCAGTCGAACACCTCGGCCCACTCGGAAGGCTCGAGCTGGTCCCGCAGGTCGCCGCGTAGGCTGAGCTGCTGCTGCTCGAACTCCGCAAGGCGATCGATGATCTCATCGATCTTCCCACGGACCAGGGCCTCGTCAGCCTCCGCACCGCCGATGGCCCTGTAGAACTCCTCGTGCCACTTGATGACGGCGTCGATGTCTTCACCCACGGCGGCGTCGATCGCCTCGGCGGCGCCGACCGCTCGCTCCTGCCGGGCACTGTCCGAAACCGCGTCCTTGACCCGCTCCGCGAGGGGCTCACCGCCTCCAGGCGAGAAGAACAACGCCCCGAAGAGGATGATCAGGATCTGGTGGAATGAGGTCGTCGATCCGACCGAGTTGCTGCGTTCGTCCATCATCGTCCAAGCTCCCGCCACCGGTCTTCTTCGTCGAGCATGAGGTTGACCGTCTCGGTCCACTCGTCAGGCTCGAGCACCTCGATCAGCTCCGCAAGCCCGCTCGCGATCTCGTCCCGGAACGCCTCCCGACGCCCACGGAGTCGAGCCGCCATGGCCTCGAACTCCTCGTCCGTCGCCCCGTAGTTCCCGTACAGGTCGAGGGCCTCAGCCTTCAGCCCGCCCATGTCCGCCGCGAAGCGCTCCTGCTGCTCGCGGTACGCCGCGAAGATCTCCCCCGCCCGGGCCGATCGTTCGGGGTCACCGACGACCTCCCCCAGGACAACGGCGAAGCGGCCGCTCGACTCGAGGGCCACGTCCTCCAATGTGCGGGACCTGTGGCTCGAGCACGCGACGGCGATCAAGCCCGCCATGACGCCGAGGTGAAGGAAGATTCGACGCGGGCTCAGACTTGAGCTCTCCGTGCCTTCTGGGCGAGGGGTCATTCGGAAGTCTCCTGCCAGGATGAGGGGGTTTCGATGGTTCCGCGGCACTCTCAAGGGAGAGCGCCTGTGTCCGACCTGAGTCTACTCTTCACTCGACCAGCGTCCACGTCGGACTCCTCCCAAAGCACACGGCCCTCCATGCCGCCGGCCACGGTCAGGGTTTCCCCAGTGAGGTGCCGGGCGGCCGTCGGTGAGAGCACCCAGGCAATGCTCCGAGCGATGTCGTCGGTGCGAGCGAGCTGCTGCACGGGCATGGTCCTGACGACGCGCTCCACCACACCCGGTTCCCCGAGGTTTCGAGCGGTCATCTCGGTGACCGTCCACCCGGGTTCGACGACGTTGACACGACCGTAGGGATCGAGGGCCACGATCTCGTTCTTGAGAGACCGCATCAGCCCGTAGAGCCCCGACTTCGAGGCCGCGTAATCGGCATGGCCGCGCTCTCCAAACTTCGCCGCCGTCGAGCCGGTGAAGACCATCGAGGCACCCACGCCTTCAGGATCCGCTCCGCTGACGCGCAGGGCCCGGAGGAAGCCGCGTGCCGTCCAGAAGGCCCCCTTGAGGTTCACGTCGAGCACCGCGTCAACCCGCTCGGGGTCCAGGTCCACCAGGGGCTGGTCCTCCGGGGGCCAGATCCCCGCGTTGATCACGCAGCCATGGAGCCTTCCGTGCTGCTTCCTGGCCTCCTCCATGATCTGCTCCATGGCATCGGCGTCCCGCACATCGGCGCGTGCGATCGAGGCCTGCTCGCGCCAGGACTGCTGGGCGAGCCACTGGCTCAACCCCTCGGCCTGCCGGTTCCCGTGGAGCACCAGCCGGGCGCCCTCCTCGGCCAGGACAGACGCGACAGCGCGCCCGATCCCGCCGGAGGCCCCTGTGATGAAGACCGCACGGTCCTTGAGTCCGAGGTTCATGCTCTCTCCTTCGGTCGCTCCAGCTCGACCCGGGTGCTGTACAGCACGTTTCCTCCGCCGAGATCCGACGTCTCCGGGCTCACCAGGGCGTTGATGCCCACCGCCTCCGGGACGAGGTCCTCGTTCAGAAAGCCATCCACGCGCACCATCTTCCTCGGGAGCGCAGGGTCCGCGATCGCCCGGACGGTCACGGCGCCGAACTCGCTCCTGATGCAGAGGAGCGCGCCATCCAGGACCCCCACCGACTCCAGGTCGAGGGGGTGGACCCGGGCCCGGGGCTCCCCCAGGCGCGCCCGGTGCCTGGACACGTGCATGAAGGTCGAGTTGTGCGTCGCGGTCGAGGGGGCCGACACCAGCCGGAAGGTCCCCCGCATCCCTGCGCCATCATCGGGGGTCCAGCCCACGACCCGTGACCCGCCCCCGGCCTCGACCGCCGCGGAGGCAAGCTCGATCTTGCCGGACGGGGTCCCCTCGCCCTCCAAGGTCCTCGGGGAGAGCTTGACCGGTTCCCCCGCGACCGCGCGGTGATACTCGTCGCCCGTGAAGCGCTCACGGTTCGCGGCCAGGAGCTCCCCCACGAGGACGTCCTCGTCCACCTCGAAGGCAGGCCCGCGCCCGTCCGCCGGGAAGCCCTCCTCACCGACGAACCCCAGGGCTCGGCCTATGGCGGCGAAGCAGTCCACGTTGCTTCGCTGCTCTCCCGGCGGCGCGCTGCTCTTCCAGCCCACCTGAAGAGTCCGGTGCCCGTAGCTCCGGAAGACGTCGGAGTGCTCGGTGACCGCTGTGGCGGGCAGAACCACATCCGCGAGCTTCGCCGTCTCGGTCATGAAGAGCTCGTGCACCACGAGGAAGAGGTCTTCCCGCGCGAGCCCCTCGCGCACGCGGAGGGAGTCGGGCAGGGTGACGGCGGGGTTGTGGCCCCAGACGAAGGCAGCGCGGAACCGTCCGCTCGCCAGGATCGGCCCGAGCCCCACCTGGCTCACAGGAGTCGGCGCGGGGCGGGGGCGGATCTCCGGGCGAGAAATGACACTGTCGTCCAACCCGAAGTGATCGCCTGTCTGGAAGAAGAGCCGGTCCGACCAGCCCATGGTGGCCGCCAAGCTCGCGACAGCTCGCATGTTCTCCCCCCCGTTTCGGCGACGTGCGAAGCCGATGCCCGCCTTGATCAGCGGCGACCGGGCCCCATGCAACGCTGACGAGAGCTCCTTGATCTCCTCCTCCCCGAGCCCGGTCTCCTTCGCCACTCGCTCGAGGGGCCAGGCCCCCGTCACCTCGGCACGGAACTCGGCGCCGCCCTCGCAGCGCTCCTTGAGGAACGCGAGGTCGGCCGCCCGCTCGTCGAAGGCCCGCATGGAGAGCCCGAGGGCGAGCGCCCCGTCGCTGCCTGGGTGTACGATCAGTCCCCGGCCCCCCCACGCCTCGACCACCTCCACCGTCTCCGTCCGGTAGATGTCGATGGCGTAGACCGGCACCCCCGCCGCCGCGAGGGCCTTCAGGCGCGGGAGGAGGTGGGGTGATGTCCGCTTGGCGTCGCTGCCCCACAGGAGGAACAGGTCACACCGGCCCGGGACCGCCTCCTCGTCGAGATCGGGTCCCACGGACCGGCCGTTGACCGACCGGAATCCCGCCTCGGCGGCCGCGTCGCAGACGCCGTAGTCGTGGCCCGTAGCCCCCAGCGCGTGCATGAGACGCATGGGGAAACGTCGCTGAACCAGCCCCATGTTGCCCGCGTAGTTGAGGGCCAGGATGTCCTCCCCGGCGACTCCGTCGAGCCCCTCCACGATGGTGGAAAGGGCCTCGTCCCAGCTCGCGGGCGTCAGCTCTCCGGCGCGGCGAATAAGCGGCACGTGGAGCCGATCGGGGGAGTGGATCAGGTCCGCGTAGCTCGCCGTCTTCCCGCACAGGGAGCCCCGCGACCACTGGTGTTCGCGGTCCCCTCGGATCCGCTCGACCTGGCCCGCCTGGTCCAGCTCGACGGCCATGCCACAGCTGTCGGGGCAGTCGAAAGGGCAGGTCGTCTTTCGGGCTGACTGGTTCAAGGCACCGCTCGCTCAGGCACCGGACGGGACGCTGCCGTCCTCCTCGACGAAGCGCGGGAGCTGCGGCCGGAGCAGCAGCTCCGAGAGGTAGCCCCGCTCCTTGGCCACGAGCGTCCAGGACTGATCGAAGAAGAGGACGACGCCGGGGAACTCGAGGGCGGCGTCGGCGTACTGGATGCGGCCCCGCACATTGCCGATGTTCGCCGATCCGGTGATGTTCCAGTCCGTGGACTCCTTCCATCCCCACGCGAGCGCCGCGCCAGCCCCGAGCTCGATCACCTGAAGCGGTGCGCCGAGGCTCGCGAGGGCCTCCCCGAGCTCGGCCTCGCCCACCTCGAGCGCCTCCACCGCCTCGACCGACACGGGTTGGAAGACCCGGGTCTGGTTGTAGTCCCCGGTCACGCAGGAGGACGAGAGCAGCGCGACCAGCGCCACCGAGCAGAAGGAGTGGACGCCCACGCTCAGAAGATCGGCACGTCGTACTCGGCCTCGGAGGCCTGGAACTGGGTCCCGATGTTCGTCACGTTGCCTTCGGCGTCGAAGAAGACCCAGACCCGGTCAGACTGGGTGTCCACCCCGCGCAGCCCGAGGAAGATCAGGAAGGCGGCGCTCTGCTTCTCGACGGTGTGCTCGTAACGCCACGCCGTCCGGAGTCCGAGCTGGACGACCTCATTGGGGGCGCCGAGGAGCTCGGTCACGTCCGCGGCGGTGGATTGAAGGGGGATGATCTGGCTCGCGAGCTCCGGGCTCAACTCGGGATTGGTCCGGGAGCGGCTGAAGAAGCAGCCCGGGAGGATGCTCGCGGCCAACACGAGCAGGGCGAGACGGCGCAGCGGGTGATCTGAGGGGGTCGACATGAGGGATGGATCGTCAGGAAGGGTGCGGAGCAGTGTAGTGTTGTTCGGTGCAGGCCCTGGACTGATGCGCGTCGCGATCGATATTTCCCCAATCACCCGGATCTTCCCGGCTGGCGTGACCCGGGTGGTGCGCGCGACGGTGGATGCCCTGGAGGCCCGGGGCGACATCAAGGTCGTCCCCATCGCTCCGCCGGAGCGCGGCTCGCTGATCGCCTGGAGGCAGACCTCGCTGCCCCGGACGGTGGAGGCCGTCCGCGCCGACGTCCTCCACTCCTTCACGTCCGCCTTCACGCTGCGGTGCTCCGTCCCCGTCGTCCAGACGGTCCACGAGGCGCCGTGGCAACACGGTGCACGGGAGAACGCGGGCCCCATTCATCGGCTCTGGGTCTCGGCGGGGAAGAGGTGGGCCGCCGCCACCTGCGTCCCGTCCATCGGAGTCGCCGACGACCTCGGCTCGCACCCGAACCTCCGGGTCATCTCCTGGGGGGTGAGCGACCGATTCACTTCGACCAGGGACGAGACGGACGAGCTGCTGCGGGAGGCCATCCCCGGACTCCCCGAGGGCCCCTACGTGCTCTCCCTGGGCAACCGGCAGAAGAAGCGGTTGGACCGGATCTGCGCCGGCGCCGCGCGGGCCAAGCTGCCGGTGGTTGCCACCGGTCGAGTGACGCCCTACGCGGAGTCCGTCCGCGCGCGCGCCAGCAACCTCACGCTCCTCGGCGACATCGACGAGCTCTACATCCCGGCGCTGGTGCGGGCCTCCGGGTGCCTCGCCGTCCTCTCCAAGTCCGAGGGCTTCGCGCTCCCAGTCCTCGAGGCGATGCGCTCCGGTCGCCCCGTGGTGACCGCGGCGGGCACCGTCCAGGCCAAGACCGCGGTCGGCACCGCGATCGAGGTGGACGCGCGGGATCCTGACGCCGTCTCGCGGGGCCTGCTGATGGCCATCCACGCCAGCCCCCAGCACCTGCTCATGACCCGCGCGGTGGCCGAGGACTTCACCTGGGAGCGGACCGCGGACGACCTCGTCCGGCTCTGGAGTTCGCTCACTTGACCCGCGCCCCCCGGGTCCTCGTCTCGGGAGCGTGCCTCGGGCAGCCCGCGGGCGGCGTCCGGCGGCACAACGCCGAGCTCCTCCCCCGGCTGGAGCGTCTCCTTCGGGAGGGCGGGGGCGGCCTCACCGTCATGGAGGGACGGACGCCCGTGGGGTGGGAGTTGCCCGAGGCCGTCGCCCGCGTCCCCAGCGACGTGCCCTACCAACCCGCCCTCATGCGCGCGCTGAGGGAGGGGCGAGAGCTCGGCCGCTGCGCCGCAGTGGCCGCTCGCTCGGGCGCGCCCTTCGACATCGTCCACACGGGCCACCTCCCCGCCCCCGCGCGGCTCTCGCTCCCCTTCACGATCACGATCCACGACCTGCGCAGCCTCGACTTCGGGGGCGCCTCCCTGTTGCGCCGCGTCGTCGGCCGTCGGACGCTCCAGGTGGCGGTCCGCCGAGCCCGCCGCGTCCTCTGCGTGAGCGAGGCCATGCGCTCGCGCATCCTCGAGGAGTTCCCCACCGCCGCGGCCAAGCTCGACCTGGTGGGGAACGGCGAGGACCATCTCGAACTTCTCCCCCGAGCCCCGGGCCCTTCGCCGTTCATGCTGCATGTGGGCCACGTGGAGCCGCGCAAGAACCTCACGCTCATCGTCGAGGCCATGCACCGCTTCCCCGCGCTCCCGCGCCTGGTTCTCGCCGGAGCCGGCAAGGGCGGGTCCGCGAGCCGCCTCCTCGCGGCCGCCGAGCACCGCGGGCTCGCGGGCCGCGTCGAGCTGCTGGGCGCCGTCTCCGACGAGCAGCTCTCGCGCCTCTACTCCACCGCGGCGTGCGCGGTCTTCCCCTCGGTCCTCGAGGGATTCGGGATCGGCCCCGCCGAGGCCCTCCGGGCCGGCTGTCCCGTCGCAGTCTCGTCGATCCCGGCGCACCTGGAGGTCGGCGGCAACGGCGCCGTCCCCTTCGCTCCCGACGCGCCGGACGACTTCGCCAGGGCGGCCATGGAGTGCATTGCGGTCTCCGCCGTCCGCCGCCTTCCCGGCGCGGAGAGGCGCTGGGATGACTGCGCTGAACGCTGGTACGAGGCCCTGCTGCGCGCGTCGGCCTGAGAGGGCGCGGGAGCCCTCGGGCCCCCGCACTCCCCTCAGCGCTCCTCGAACTCGAGGACCAAGTTCAGGTTCCCCTGGGGCCCGAGCTCGAAGGTCACGGACTTCGAGCGGCGCCGCCCGGCCCACGCGGACGCCGTGTACGTCCCGGGCTTCAGGCCGCTCACGGAGAAGTCCTCGCCATCCTCGAGAGAGACGTACTGCGTCCCGCGCCGCTGCCCGTCGCGGCGGATGCTGAAGCCACGGGAGTCGGACTCCATGAAGCTCTCGGGGAGGATCGCCCGCCCACTGCAGGGGACGGAGCGCGTGAGGCGCAGGGTTGCGTGGGGCGCGGGGCCCTCAGGGTCCAGGGTCACCTCAGTCCTCAGGTCCTCGTACTCCGGGTGGGAGACCGAGGCGCTCTGCTTGCCCTTGCGCATCACCTGAACGGTGATGAGCCCGTCGGCGTCGGTCCCGGAGTCCTCTCCCTCGACGGTCGCGGTGGCCTCGACGGTCAGGGCCCCCCTGAATCCGCCCCAGCCCCTTCGGACCTGCCCACCGATGGTGACCTCCGCGCCGACGACGGGCGAGCCTGTGTCCGCGTCGAGGACCTCGATCACGACCTCGGCGAAGTTGAGCACCACGTCGATGCGGTTCTTGTCCTCGTCGACGTTGGGCTTCTTCCACTCGGAGAAGAGCTTCCGCTCCTCCACGGCGCCGCCGGGGAGCTGGACGTCCCCAACGATCTCGATTTTGAACCAGTCGTTCGTGGAGAGGGGGTCGGTCCGGAACTCGCCGCTGCTGTTCGTGAGGAACTCCATCTCCTCGGGCTGCTCCTTGTTCCGCCTATTCCTCGGGGTGACGGTGACCTTCGCTCCAGCGAGGCCCTCGCCATTGACCTCGACGCGGCCGGTGAAGCTGGCCCGCGGGGCCTCCCCATCGGGCTCCAGCTCGATCTCGGTGAAGTTCTGGTCGCCAGAGGCGATCTCCACGGGCTGGATAAGGACGACCTCGGGCTCCTGCTGCTTGATGATGAACTCGAGGGGGTCGCTGTCTAGGAACCGCCGAGAGAGGACCATCTCGTAGCTGCCGGCCGCGAGGCCGCTGAAGCGGAACTCGCCGGCCAGGTCCGTCAGGGTGGTCCTGGGCGAGGACATCATCATCGACATCACCATCGTGGTGTCGCCGCCAGACATCCCCTCTCCGCGCTCGGAGGGGCGTCGCACGAGCGACACCATGTAGATCTCGAGCGGCGCCGAGCCAGCCCACGTGACCCGTCCGTTCAGGGTGCACGCCGGCGTCATCTCGAAGACCACCTGGTCGCTCTCCTTGGGCAAGAGCTTGCCCTCGGAGCCGTAGGCCGGGTGCTCGACCGTCATGATCGGCTCGAGGGTGAACCACCCCATGGACTGCTCCAGCGCCTTGTCCCCGGGACGGGGGAGCGGGCCGAGGACGGCGCGGCCCTCGACGTCGGAGAACCGGGCAGCAAAGCCCCCCAGGAGGCGGTCGCTCTGGCCCGCGACCCGCACGTATGCGTTCTCGATGGGCAGGCCGGTCGCGGCGTCGAGGACAACGGCGGTGACCGTCCGCGCGGGGCGGCATGTGATGACGCACTCGGTCTCCTCCGAGCTGTGCTTGATCTTCGACTCCGCGGGCGCGTGGAGCTCGGACTCGACCCGGACGACCCACTCTCCGAGCCCGAGAGCGTCCACGACGTAGAGCCCCGGCTCGCGCTCCTCCACCAGGGGCGGCGGGGTGGTGGTGCGGATGTTCAGCATGGAGAGCGCCAGCGCCGGGATGGCCTCGCTCTTCCCGTCCTGCTCGCGCAGCTTGACGCTGGCGCCGGAGACCGGCTCCCCCTCCTCGTCCTCGACGCGTACCACCAGGCGCGCAGCGGCGCTGAGGACGATCTCGACGCCGGCGTTGGTCCCGCTGGCCTTCTTGGTCACCCAGGAGTCACGCCCGGAACGACGGGCGGAGGCCATCGGGGTGCCCATCTCGCTGATCCCGATCACCTCGAAGGTCCCGTCCTCGGCGGTCACTTTCGTCGGCTGAAGGATGCCCACGGGCGCCAGCATGCTGGTCACACCGGCGCAGACCTCCGCGCCCGCGATGGGCTCACCGAGTTCGTCGATGACCCGCCCGGTCACGCGCCGGCCAACCTCCAGGTCCAACTCCCCGACCGACTGCTCCTCCTGGCTCATGGTGAAGGTGGAGATGACCGTGGCGACGTAGCCGGGCTTGTCGACGCCGCCGCATACCGTGGCGAACGGCACACCCTCCAGGCGGAACGTCCCGTCCTCCGCCGTGGTCGTGGTGGGGATCGGGAGGCGCTTCATGTTCGCCATCAGGAAGTCGGGGAGCTGAACCCCGAGGGCCTCACCCCCATCCGCCCCGGCGACCATGCACTTCTCGCGCAGGTCGAGGATGCCCGTCCCTTGCAGGGCGATCTCGGGGATCGGGGCGATCCTCACCCGCGCCCCAGGTACCGGCTCACCGTCCTCGTCGTAGACAGTGCCCGTCACCGTCCCGCAGCGAGGGAGCACGATGTCCCCCACGTCCGTGAGCCGTCCGGGCTCGAGCCCGTGCTCCACCACTCGGAGCGTGGAGCGGCCCCCGCCGCTGTCGATGGCGAAGGCGTGCAGCCCGTTCGAGACGGCGCCGGGGATGAGGAAGCGCCCGTCGGGATCGGTGATCGACTCGCCCGCGGACAGGTCCGCGTGCCCCATCGCGGTGAACTCCGGCTCGAGGAGCGCGCCCAGGTCCCCTTCCAGGAGCTCGACTCGGATGGCGACGACCGGCGTCCCGTCCTCCTCGACGATGCGCCCCGTCACCCCCGCGAGGTGTTCCGCCCACGGGTGATCGATCATCGACGCGTCCGCTGCGATTGCCTCGACCGCGTCGCGGCGGCCGAGGTCCGCCGAGCTTTGCTTGGTGCTCGCGAGCTCGACATCGGAGGCGGCCGCGGCGGGCGCCTCCTGCTCGACCTCTCGGCTCACCTCGACCGACATCTCCGGGGGGGAGTCATCGAGGAGCAGGTAGGCGCCCAGCGCAGAGGCGAGAGCGATCGAGATGAGGAGCAGGTTGCGGAGGGACATGGGTGTCGTTGGGGCGAGAGCGAGGGCGCGAGCGAATCGGCTGACGGGGGACATGCGATCCTTCGATGGCCTATTCCGCTTAATCTCTTCGCAACAGGATCGCCCAACAGGGCCCGCTGGCGGGGGGCCCAATCGAGACTTGTAAGTAAATTTCCCGCTCATCGCTTTGCACCTTCAGGCCTCACGGACATTCGACGAATCGTAGAACTGAAACCGTCCGCATTGCCGAGGCCCCAACCTGATGATCCTGCCGCTCGCCCTCTGCGCCCTCTCTGCCCTCCCCGTAGGGGGCGAGGTACCCGAGGAGCCGGTCGTCGCCCTCCCTCCGCCCCGCGCTTCCTGGCTTGAAGCCTGGGAACAGAATCTGCGCTGGAAGTTCGATGTCAGCGGTCGCGGGGTCTTCGACGAATCCGGGTACCTGAAGTCCCTGGGGTTCTTCGGGCTCGACCTGCACAAGGTCTTCACGAGCGGAACCCGCGACGTTGCCACGCTCCTGTTCCAGCCGTACCTGACGCGGGCGAACGACCTTGTCCCGACCCCGCCGGTCTTCGATGGGCCCGATGACTGGGAGCTCATCTGGAGGATCGCCAACGTCAACCTGAAGCTGCGGCAGGACGGGGCGCTCAACCTGCGGGTCGGGCACTTCGAGCTTCCCTACGGCCTCGAGCAGACGCTCAACACGAACGGCACCCTCCGGGACTACACCCACGGCGGCAACTTCGGGCTCAAAGCGGACTGGGGCGCGACGGTCAACGGAGACGTCGGCGACCTCGAGTACGAGTTCGCCTGGAGCCGCGGATCGGGGAATGAGTACAGGGACGACGGAGGACGTGGCGTCCTCAGCGGCCGCCTCGGGACGCAGCGCGAGGGTGCGGAGGTCTTCGGCGTCTCCTTCGTCGACGGAGAGTTCCAGACCCCCGGCGGGATCGTCCCACGCACGCGCCTCGGCCTCGACGCGCAGGTCTACCGCGGGGCAATGGGCTACTTCGCGGAGTTCTCGGCCGGTGAGGACAACGACACCGACGACATCGTCCGGGCGCTCGGCGAGGTAAACTGGCGAAACACGGACGAGACCGTCCTCGCCTGGGTCCAGGTCGTCGCCACCGACAAGAACCGCAGCAGCGGCCTCACTTCCCTCATGGGGGTCCGCTGGGAGCCTGCGCTGGGGTGGTCCTTGAGCACCCAGTACGTGCAGGTCCTCGAGCCGCTCGAGGACGACGGTGGACACCCAGGGACGCTGACTCTTCAACTCCGCTACCGCTTCTAACCTCCTGCCATGAGAAGAATCGTCAGCTTGATCCTGCTCGCTGCGGCACTCTGTAGTGCCGTTCACGCCCAGGCCTTCTGCGCGCTCCGCGACCCGAACCGCCAGATCTATCGGTTGTTCCCAAAGGCCACGAGCTACCGCTCCATCGTGCGGACCGTGGGCAAGGACGCCCGCCGTGAGGTCGGAGCGCGCCTCCCCTTCAACCTCCACTTCAACGAGTTGGGACGACACACCCTCTACGTCCCGATGCGGGGTGACGAGGCCCTGGGTCTGGTCCACGTTCGCAGCGAGGCCGGCCGGTGGGGACTCGTGGAGGTGGCCTGGGGACTCGATTTCGACCTCCGGGTGATCAACTACGAGTTCCAGCGCTGCAGGGACCGGCAGCGGGACGCACTCGAGACCGAAGGGGTTCGTCGCCGACTGACCGGCGCCGACTTCGACGCCCTGAGGGCCATGCTCTCAGAGGATGGCGACGAGCTTGCACCAGGGCGCCTACCGGTGGAGCCGGCAGCTAAGGACCTCGCCCTCACTGTCCTGCGGAACGTGCTGAAGACGATCGCGGCGACCGAGGCGGCCTGGATGGATGACCTCATGGCGCTCCGGGCCGACGCCCTCGCGAGAGAGCTCATGCCCGGCGCCAAGTCTCTCAAGCGAGTCACGCCGCTCCATGACCAGAAGTGCCTTGACCTCCTGAGATCGAGGGTCGGGGAGCAGGGAACCGGGATCCAGCGCGACTCCACCTCGGTGTGGCAAGTGCTCGACCGCGACGGGAAGAGGCTCGGCTCAGTCATCACCACCTCCTGGCAGCTGGATGAGCTCACCCTCGACCTGATCTGTGCCGTGGACCGAGAGGGGAAGATCCTGGAACTCCGAACCCCGGACTCCTGGCCTACCGAGGAGGTCGAGCGGTTGTACGGCGAGCAGGTGGGAGAGTCCCCGGCGAGCTACGAGACGTGCGCCGGCCCGGTGGAGCTCGCCGTGTTCGAGCTCCTCTCCACCCTCGAGAGCCACGCCCTCGTGAAGCGGAACAACTAGACCAGCTGCATTCATGCGCATTGGGAGCCACATCGCAGTCCGGATCGCGGGCCTCGCCCTCGCCGGCACGGGGCTCCTGCTCGTCGGTCGCGATGCTGCGGTGACGGTGATCGCCACGAGCAACGAGCTCAAGCGCGACGCCCAAGAGCTGGAGAGGCTCCGGCGCTTTGAAGACAACACGAGGTTCCTGTTGTTCACTGGCGACCTCGTCCTCACCGGCGAGTCGACGTACATCTCCGCCCTCGCTACCGAACAGGCCGAGTCCGTCAAGAGGCAGCTGACCGAGCTGGAGGGCAGCCCGCTCTCCAGTGGCTCCGAGGAGGCGTGCGCGCTGATCTCGGGCCAACTCGACAAGATCCTCGCCTCGATCCATGAGGCCGCCACCATCGACGGGGAGGAGCGTGACCTCGCGATCGCTGAGCTGGACCAGGAGTTCCAGGCCGGGTCCGTCGCCCTGACCGCCGGCCTCGAGCAGCTCAGCTCAGGCCTGCGGCAGGTGGCCGAGGAGCGGCAGGTCGCGGCGGAGTCCGAGCGAACGGAACTGAAGATTCGCTCCTGGGCGAGCGCCATCGCCTTCCTGGCCCTGCTCCTCGTCGGGTGGCGCCAGATGTCCTTCACCATCGAGCGCCCCATCCGTCAACTCGCGGGCCGGGCCATCGAGGCCCGCGAGCACGGAAGGTTCGAGGACCCCGAGCGCGGCCCCACAGAGGTTCGGGAGCTCGGGGCCCGCCTGAAGGAGCTCATCGAGGCCCAGCAGCGCGCGCGCGAGGAGCTCGAGGTCCAGGTCGAGGCGCGGACGAGCGAGCTCCAGGAGGCCCTCGCGGCCCGCGCCGCGTTCCTCGCCAACACGAGCCACGAGCTCCGGACCCCCATGAACGCGATCCTCGGCTTCGCGGCCCTCATGGGCGACGAGGACGTGAGCGAGACCCACAAAGCCGAGTTCACCTCGAACATCCAGGAGAGCGCCCAGCACCTGCTCGAGTTGATCGAGGACGTGCTCGACCTCTCCAAGATCGACGCCGGGCACGTCGGGCTCCGATCCCTCGCTGTCTCGCCCCGCACGATCCTGAAGCAGGTGTCGAGCATGCTCGGCCCCGCCGCCTCCTCCAAGGGCCTCAGCTTCGGTGCCCGCTGCGACGCGTCGGTGCCCGACGCGGTCAGGCTTGACCCCATCCGCTTCCGGCAGATCCTGGTCAACCTGGTCAACAACGCCATCAAGTTCACGGACGAAGGGTCGATCGAGATCGCCATAACGTGGGCGAGCGATGAGCTCCTGGCCCGCGTCTCCGACACAGGGATCGGGATCGAGGCTTCGAAGCTCGAGGACATCTTCGAGAGCTTCGAGCAAGCGGACACCTCGGACACGCGGGCCTACGGCGGCACTGGCCTCGGCCTCGCGATCTGCCGCAAGCTCGCGGACCTGATGGGTGGCAGCATCGAGGTCGAGAGTGAGGTGGGCGAGGGAAGCGTGTTCATCGTCCGGCTCGAGGCGCCGGCGTCGCAGGCTCCGGACGCCCGCGTTCGAGTCCCAAGCCCTCAGTCGCCCGCTCCATCGGGGGCCCCGGCCGCTCGCGCGCGGATCCTCCTCGTCGATGATGTCGCGACCAACCGGCTCCTTGGTCGGAGGGTGCTCGAGCGAGCAGGTCTGGACGTCGTGGAGGCCAGCACGGGCCGGGAGGCCCTCGAGACGATCCAGCTCAGCGAGGAGCAGGGTGCGCCCTTCGCGCTCATCCTCATGGACCTTCAGATGCCTGTCATGGACGGGTATCAAGCCGCCGCGACCATTCGCTCCTTCGGCTACACCGCGCCGATCGTCGCCCTCTCAGGCGCCGTGATGAAGGAACAGCAGGAGCGCGCGCTCGAGGCCGGCTGCTCGGGCTTCATCTCGAAGCCCATCGTCCCGGCCAACCTCATCGAGACCGTGAAGGAGATCCTCGGCGAAGCGAGCCGCCACGGATCCTGAGGCGAGGGGGACCGGCATGACTTCGGGCGACCCTGGGGGTCCGCCGCCGCCCGCACCCGTCTCCGATCGCAGAGGACTCAGTCTCCGATCGCAGCGGATTGGGCGCGGGCAGTGCGGGTGAGCTCGAAGGCGCCGTAGGCCACGCCAGCCGCAAGCCCGACGGCGAGGACAACGAGCAAAGCTCGCTTCCACCCGGGGAGCTGACCTAGGTCATCCCCGCGTCGGTGCTGGGCGTACTGGAGGACCTTTCCGCCGGAGCCCGCCGAGCCCCCCCCCGCCCTGGGTCGAGCTGCGCCACCCGGGCCCTCCAGGGCAGCCGCGCGTCGCGCCGCTCGCTCGCCAGCGGACCGCTCCCGCGCGGCCCTTTCCCTCGATGCGCGCAGGCGCTCCTGGTCCTCAGCCACCGCCATGGACGGCTCCAGGTCGGACGCTGGCGCAGACCTGGGGGACGCGCCGGGGAGTTCGATCTCGTCCTCGAACTCCAGCTCGAGCGCCACGGTGGGCGCCGAGAGCTCATCGGGCCCTTCCTCGCCCGACTCATCCCGGAGGCGGAATTCGACGTCCCCGAGCAAGAAGGTGTCCCCATGACGAACGAGCGCCTCCTCGACCCGCTTCCCCCCCACGTGTACGCCGTTGCTGGACTTGAGATCACGGATCTTCCAGACCCCGGGCTCCGGCGCGGGGATCAGGCGCGCGTGCTGCCGGCTGATGGAGGCCTCCGAGATGACCACGTCGGCGTCCACGCCGCGCCCGAGCACCGTGGTGCCCTCAATGTCGTGGGTTGCGCCGATCGAGGCGCCGGAGAGGACGAACAGTCGTGCCATTGCGCGTATCGTAGCGGCTCCCGCCCGACTCCCGGGCAGGAACCCATGACCAGCCCTGCACCCCCTCCCCAGTTCGCCGTCGAGGCGCGCGGGCTCGGCCGCGTCTTCCGCGGCGGGCTCGGCTGGCGCCGGAGGACAGCGCTCTGCGGCGTGGACCTCACCATCCGCGGCGGGGAGACCCTCGGCATCGTCGGTCCGAATGGCTCCGGGAAGTCGACGCTCCTGCGCCTCCTCTCCGGGGTCGACCGGCCGAGCACCGGATGGGTCGAGGTGTTGGGTCACCCCCCCACTGCCCGGGCGGTCCGCCGCAGGCTCGCATTCCTCCCGGACGGGTCCCCCTTCCCCCCGGAGCTCTCCGCCCGCCGGGTGCTCGACCTGATCGCCTCACTCGGCGGGATGGCCCGCCCGGAGCGCCGTCTCCGTATCGGCGAGATGCTCGAGCGGGTCGGACTCAGCGGGGCAGGAGAGGCCCCGATCCGGACCTATTCGAGGGGCATGCATCGGCGGTTCGGGCTCGCGCAGGCCTTCCTCCACGACCCTGAGGTGGTCCTCCTCGACGAGCCGACCGCAGGCCTCGACGCCCCGGGGTTCGCCGTGCTCGCGGACCTCCTCGGCGCGGCCCGTGGGCGCGGAGCCACGGTCGTCCTCGCCTCACACGTGGCCTCGGACCTGATCGAGCATTGCGGTCGCCTCGCGCTCCTCGTGGGCGGCGAAGTCCAGCGGGTCGGGACCCCGGACGAACTCCTGGGCGACCCCGAGGTGCTGCAGCTGCGCATCCGGGGGCTCTCCGAGGAGGGCGCCTCGGCGCTCGAGCAGCAGGTCGAGCGGTCGGGAGCCGAGCTGCTCGAGTCAGGTCCGACCCACCGGTCCTTGCAGGAGCTCTACAAGGCCCGTGAGCCCGGCGGCGGCGGGAGCGGGGTGCGATGAACCTGGCTCTGCTGCGCCTTTCCGCGAGGCGCGCTGCTCCGCCCCTGGCGCTGCTTGGCGTGGCCGGGATCACCCTCCTCGCGGCCGCAGGTCAACCTGGCCGGGCTGAGATCGTCGAGGTGTCTCCGAGGTTCGAGGAGGTGATCGTGAGCGCCGGGGAGCTCGCCGCGAGCACCGCCTGGATCGCGGGCCTCGTGGTCGCCTCGGCCTTCACCGTGCTCTTCGCCGCGCGGATCCCGGACCGCTGGTTCCAGCACGAGGGCGACTGGCTCGGGACGAGCGGGGCGTCCCGCTCCTCCATCGTCCGCGCTGGTCTGGCCGGGACCGTGGCCGGAGCTGCGGCGCTCCCCGTCATCATCGGGCTGATCGCGGGGTCTTGGGGCAGGGCGGGGGCAGCGGGCGCCGCATCCGAGGAGCCGCTCCTCGAGCTCGCCATGCTCGCGGGCCCGAGCCGCTCCTTCGTGCTCATGCCCGGCGAGCGCTTCGAACAGGCCCTGCCGGAGCGCACCCTGCCGCCCGGGGCACGGGTTCGGGTTCGCGTGGCGCCGGCGCTCGGGGCCGAGGGGCCCACCACCGAGGCCTTGATCGAGTCGGCCGGCCAGACGTCCGAGCTCAAGGTCGCGCGGCAAGCCTGGCTGGAGGAGCAGGCCCCGAGCTCGGGGGGCCCGGTCGCCGTGACCAACATCGGAAGCGGCGCCCTCGCGGTGATGGGCCCGGACCCGGTGGAGGTCTGGCGCCCCTCGAGCGCCCTTGGCGACGGGCACCTGCGGCTCGGCGTACAGGCTGCGCTCCACCTGGCCTTCCTCGCCGCCCTCGCCTTCGGCCTGGGCGCCTGGATGGGCCCCGGAATCGCCGCGTGCCTGACCCTCGCCCTCTGGCTCGGGGCCCGCATGGCCCTCGCCTCCACGGGCGCGGCGGATGCGCTCCCGGGGGGCGCTACCCTGGGCGCAGCCATCGACGCCATCGCCGAGGGGCGGAGCCCCCAGCTCGTTCGCCCGGCGCTGGCGCTCGCCGCCGCCGGGGCGGCCCTGGCAGGGTTCGCCCTCGCGCGGGCCTCCCTGGGGACCTGGCGCCGGGAGTCAAGGAGCTCATGACCGTGGGAGCCCAATCGGCCCGACGGCTCCTCGCGGTGACCGCGGTGTTGGTCCTCGCCCTCGCGGCGGCGCGCCCCCTCAGCTCCCCTGAGCTGGAGGGCCGGCGACGCATGGGCCCAGTGCAGCGGCTGCTCGGGCCGATCGCCTCCGCCGCTGCCAGCGTCGAGTGGGCGCGCTACCTCGGCGCGCTGGACGACGGGGACGTCACCAGGGCCTACGGGCACGCGGCGCGGGCGCTCTCCCTGGATTCCCGGGCGACAGCCGGGTGGCTGACCCTGGCCGACCACTTCGTCTTCATCCGCGCCTCCCCCCTGGAGGAGGCCGACCCGGAGGCCCGTCGACGCTGGATCCGCGAGGGCTTCGCGGTCCTCCGCTCCGGGGAGGACCGCGCGGCCTCCCCCGGCGTGCTGGCCCGTTACGCCGCCACCATCAAGGCCGCCTTCCTCGCGGACCTCCCCGACGAGGGCCTGGGGTGGCCGGGGGGACCCCGAGCCCTGCTCGACGAAGCCCGGGCGGACCTGGAGCGCGCCGCATCCCTCGGCGCCGAGGAGGTGGAGGTGACCCTCGCCTACATCGAAGAGCGCGAGCGCGAACTGGCCGAGCAGGGCCGCTGAGGTCGCCGCCCCCTGGCCCGGGGCCGCGGCGGTCGCGAGATCGAGTCCACCTCGCACCCCACCACCGCGGCGCCGATCGCTGCTACGCTCCGGGCCGTGGCGTGGATCCTCGAAAACCAGCCGATGCTCGGCGGCCTCCTTTCGGAGCCCGGATACCTGGCCCCGTTCCTGGTGCTGGTGCTGTGCGGCTTCGGCCTGCCCGTGCCCGAGGAGATCACCATGCTAGGCGCGGGCTTCCTCCTCTATCAGGGCGAGGTCGACATGGCGCCGATCATCGCGGTGTGCCTCGCCGGGACGCTCCTCGGTGACTCGGTGCCGTTCTTCATCGGTCGCCGCTTCGGGCGCCGAGCCCTCCAGCTCAAGGCGATCCGCCGCGTCGTGCACCCCGAGCGCCTGCGAGCCATCGAGCGCCGCTTCGAACGGCAGGGCGCCCTCGCGGTCTTCGTGTGCCGCTTCATCCCGGGGCTGCGTCTGCCCACCTGGTTCACCGCCGGGACCCTGGGGATGCCCTACGCGAAGTTCATCGCATACGACGGGCTAGGGGCCATCATCCTGACCCCAACGCTCATCCTGCTGGGCCGCGAGTCCGGCGAGCGTCTCTCGGTGCTGGAGTCCAAGATCGAGGACCTGCACCAGATCCTGGGCTTCGTGGTCCTGGCCCTCGCGGCCATGCTCCTCAGCCACCTGTGGATCTCTCGACGGTGGCAGGGCCAGGGGAGGCGGACCCCGGACAGCGCCCCCGCCAGGCGCCCGGAGCCCCCCCCCGACGGCGACCGCCCCTGAAGGCTGCTCGAAACGGCACTTGAGGCGATGGAGGGGGCACTTCCGATTGACCCGGAAGCGCACGCCACTATCGTATTAGCGCCGGAAACCTGGGTGAAGGGCCCTCCACTCCGGCCCCACGCCCCACCACCCCCCTTCCCACAACCCCACTGCGCGCCCACTCGCGCACCAAGAGCCCATGGACTTCATCTACATCGCCGGCGCCGCTTCCGTCGCAGCGCTCGTGTTCGCCATCGCGAAGTACGGCGCGATCATGAAAGCCGACGCTGGTGACTCCAAGATGCAGGAGATCTCCAAGCAAGTTCAGGACGGCGCCGCCGCCTTCCTGAAGGCTGAGTACAAGTGGCTGACCGTGTTCGTCGCGGTCGTCGCCGTCGCGATCTTCATGTCCGATGCCGACCAAGGCCTCGGCCCGAAGACGGCCATCGCCTTCGTGGCCGGCGCCGCCGCCTCCGCGATCGCCGGTTACTTCGGGATGCACACCGCGACTCGCTCGGCCGTGCGTACGACGCAGGCCGCTCGAACCGGCCTTGCCGAGGCCCTCGACGTTTCCTTCGGCTCCGGCGTGGTCATGGGCATGAGCGTGGTGGGCCTGGCGCTCCTCGGCCTCGTGATCTTCATCACGGTCTACGCCCCTGAGTTCGACGCGAAGGGCCTCGAGTACGTCCTCGGCTTCAGCTTCGGCGCCTCCTCCATCGCCCTCTTCGCGCGCGTGGGCGGCGGCATCTTCACCAAGGCCGCTGACGTCGGCGCCGACCTCGTCGGCAAGGTCGAGGCCGGCATCCCCGAGGATGACCCCCGCAACCCGGGCACCATCGCGGACAACGTCGGCGACAACGTCGGCGACGTGGCCGGCATGGGCGCGGACCTGTTCGAGTCCTACGTCGGCTCGATCATCGCGGCCATGACCCTGGCCGCCATCACCTTCAAGGACGACCCGAACATGGCCAGCCTCGCGCTGCTGCCGCTCGCGGTCGCCGCCATCGGCATCCTCGCCTCGATCGCCGGCACGTTCTTCGTCAAGGCCAAGGATGAGCACGCCATCCACAGCGCCCTGTTCCGCGGCCTGATCATCGCCTCGCTCGTCACCATCGGTGGCACCGCCGCTCTTATCTACGGCTACTTCGAGTTCCCCGCAGGCGTCGAGGGCTACAAGCTCCTCGTTGCGGTCGTCGCTGGCGTCGGCGTCGGCGTCCTGATCGGCAAGGTCACCGAGTACTACACCTCGACCGAGACCAGCCCCGTCCGGACGATCGCCAGCAAGTCCGAGACGGGCGCTGCGACCAACATCATCTCCGGCCTCGCCGTCGGGATGCGCTCGGTCACGCTCTCCGTGCTGCTGATCTGCCTCGCCATCTTCGTGGCCGACTGGGCCGGCAACAGCGGTGAGGGCCTCGGCTACGGCGTCTACTGCGTGGCGCTGGCCGCGGTCGGCATGCTCTCCACCCTGGGCATCTCCCTGGGCGTGGACGCGTACGGCCCGGTGGCGGACAACGCCGGTGGTCTCGCCGAGATGGCGGAGCTGCCCCCCGAGGTGCGCGAGCGCACGGACGCCCTGGATGCCGTTGGCAACACCACCGCCGCCATCGGCAAGGGCTTCGCCATCGGCTCGGCGGCCCTCACGGCGCTGGCGCTCTTCAGCGCGTTCCAGCTCCGCGCCGACCTGCTCCTCGAGAAGGCCGGACAGGCAGCCCTCGACTTCTCCCTCACGAATACGGAGGTCCTCATCGGCCTGCTGCTCGGCGGGATCCTCCCGTTCCTCTTCTCCGCCCTCACCATGGAGGCCGTCGGCAACGCGGCCCAGGCGATGGTCGAAGAGGTCAGGCGCCAGTTCCGGGAGATCCCCGGGATCATGGAAGGCACCGGCAAGCCGGACGCCGCCCGCTGCGTCGCGATCTCAACCGAGGGGTCGCTGAAGCAGATGGTCGTCCCCGGTCTCATCGCCGTGGCCGCCCCCATCCTCTGCGGGCTCTGGAGCATCGCCGCCCTCGGCGGGCTGCTCGCCGGCGCGCTCGTCACGGGCATCATGATGGCGATCTTCATGGCCAACGCAGGCGGCGCCTGGGACAACGCCAAGAAGTACATTGAGGGCGGCGCCCACGGCGGCAAGGGCTCGGAGCCCCACAAGGCCGCGGTCGTCGGTGACACGGTTGGTGACCCCTTCAAGGACACCTCCGGCCCGTCGCTGAACATCCTCGTGAAGCTGATGACCGTCGTCGGCCTCGTCTTCCTCCCCTGGTTCATCTGATCCAGTGAAGGTGGCCCCGCGCCTGGCGCGGGGCCCCGGAGAACTGCTATCGACACCAAGACACTCGCCGCTACGGTCGCAAGGATCGTGGAAGAGAAGAAGGGCGTGGACCTCGTGGTCTACGACGTGGGCGACGCCATCAAGGTCGCGGACTACTTCGTGGTCGTGACCGGCACCAGCCGCCCCCACGTCCGCGCCATGTACGAGGACGTGCACCACCGGCTGAAGCGACTCGGAGAAGTCCACTCCCGGGCAGAGGGCGCCGACCTGGGGTGGTGGGTCCTCATCGACTACTCAGACGTGGTGGTTCACATCCAGCAGGACGAGGCCCGCGAGTACTACGGGCTCGACGACCTCTACGGCGACTGCCCCAAGCTCGACTGGGAGTCCATCACCGTCTCAGAGACGGGAGCACTCTCAGACGCCGAGAGCTGAGCCCTTCCATGACTCGATCCGCAGGGCCGGCCCGCTTCACAGCGGGCCGGCCCTGCGTCTTTTCCGAGCCTTGATATCGTCGCTTCTCCGTCCGCCGCATCATGCAGAGCCGATCTTCGCAAACGGGTCACGGATGAAAGAGCCCCAACCCAGGTACGAGCGACTCCTCGCCGAGTTGACGTTTGGAGACCCCGCGTCCAACACGGAGCATCAGCGGCGCAAGATTCGTCTCCAGCAGGTCGTCGTTCCGATCATGCGCGCCGGGCTCCTCGCCACTGGAGTGGTCTTCGCGAGCGCCCACAACCGGATCGTCTTTGGTGAGCCTTGGAGCCCCGAGCTGACGGTCTTCAGCGCGCTCTGCGCCCTGTACGCTCTCTCGACCTGGATCATCCTGGCTGTGTTCTACCGGCCTGGCAGCAGGCCTAACCCGGCCAACATCTTCCTCCGCTCCGACCTCGTGATGGCGTCGGTTCTCGTCGCCGCTACCGGCGGCGCGTCGAGCTGGTTCTTCTTCGTCCCCTGGCTCAGGGTCGCAGACCAGGTGACCGCTGGTGTGCGGCGGTGCGGCGAGATGGTCGTACTCTGCCTCCTCTCGCACCTGGGCGGCGTGATTCTCGGAGACGTTTGGCTCGGATACCAACCCGACCCCCAACTGGAAGCGCTGAAGATCGGCGCATGCTTCGCGATTGGCCTGCATGTGGCGCTCACGAGCAGGATCGCCGAGCGAATGCGCCTGCGCGCGCGGTCCACCGTCGTCCTCGCGCGGCAGGCGATTCAGGAGCTCCAGGAGCAGTCCGAGGAGCTTGACGAGGCCCGTCAAGAGGCCGAGAGCGCCTCGAGCGCGAAGGGCCTCTTCCTCGCCAATCTGAGCCACGAGTTCCGCACGCCGATGAATGGGATCATCGGGATGACCGAGCTGGCCCTCGACACGCAGCTCGACGCGGCCCAGGAGGAGTACATCTCGACGGTGCAGCGTTCGGCCCGCAACCTGCTCCACATCGTTAACGATGTGCTCGACTTCTCGAAGATCGACTCGAAGGCCATGCGCTATGAGGTCCTGCCGTTCTCGATCCGAGGCTGCGTCCGTGATGCGCTGGTGCTGACCGCTGCGGAGGGTTTGGCGGGCGACGTCGAGGTCACCTGCGACATCGACGAGAGTGTCGGCGATGTCGTCTCAGGCGACGAGAGTCGCCTGCGGCAGATCCTCGTGAACCTACTCAGCAACTCCCTCAAGTTCACCCGTGAGGGCTTCGTCAGCCTCCGCGTGACCCCTGGTGACGAGCCCGATCAGCTGGCGATCGAGGTGCAGGACACTGGTGTGGGGATCAACCGAGAGAAACTCGGGACGATCTTCGAGGCCTTCACTCAGGCCGAGGAGTCGACCACCCGGCGATTTGGGGGAACCGGCCTGGGGCTCGCGATCTCTCGAGACCTCTGCGTGGGGATGGGAGGCCAAATAGACGTGGAGAGCGAGGAAGCGGTGGGCAGCCGCTTCCGTTTCACCCTCCCCCTGCCGCCCGCCCCCGTAGACGCCGTCCTTGGCGCAGAGACCGGGCCACTCCCCGTGGACGAACTGCAGCGAGAGGTGCTCCTCATCGTTCGCCAAGAGCACACGCGCCGCTCCGTCCGCCGACGGCTGGAGGCGTGGGGGCTGACCGTAAACGTCCTCTGCGACCTCGAGGACGCGCGCGCCGCCCTTCGATCCATGGACCGTCCTCCCCTGGCGGCCATATGCAGCTCGGAGCTGCGACCCGAGCAACATCTGCTCGTGGACCGCCAACCCCCTGAGCTCGGTCAGGTCCCCTGGGTGCTGCTCCAGACAGGCGAGTTCGCTGCCGAGCCGGCGCTCCCAACCGAGCGAATCCGGCACCTCCTGCTCCCCATCGTCGGCCCCGAGCTGCGGGGTGCGCTCCGGTCGATCGCCGCTCACCGGCGTGGCCAGCGCCCCGCGGACGCGCCCCCGAGGACAAGACGGCCCCGGGTCCTCCGATCGTCGCGCCCGCAGCGGGTGCTGCTCGTGGAGGATGAGCGCGTCAACCAGCGTGTGGCGGAGCTGCTCCTGACCTCATGGGGCCACCAGGTCGACATCGCACCGAACGGGGCGGTCGCCACGGAGCTGACGGCCAGCTCCGACTACGACGTGGTCCTGATGGACATTCAAATGCCGGTCATGGACGGGCTCGCCGCCACCCGCAAGATCCGTGCGCGGGAGGCCCAGGCCGGGCACAAGCCGGTGCGCATCATCGCCATGACGGCCAACGCCACCCCCGAGACGGCGGAGGAGTGCGAGGCGGCCGGGATGGATGAAAAGGTGCTCAAGCCGATCGACCGCGACGAGCTCTTCAGGCGCCTTGAGGATCGCGGCGCGACCTCGGTGGACTGAACCGTATTGCCCGGGAGGCCCCGCACGGAGGTCCAACGCTGGGACCCAGATCTCGGGCCCTTGCGCGCCGCCTCGCCGCTCCCCCCCCGGGGGTGGGCGCATCCAGACGGGCCCCTCGGGCGATTCCATGGTCATGCGAAAGGCCGCCATCCTCCTGTCCCTCGTCGCCGCCGGCGCGTTCTTCGCGTGCGCTCCGACCCGTCCGCTGGCGACCGTCCCCCACGTCGACCTCGGCCGCTTCATGGGCGACTGGTACGTCCAGGGACACATCCCGGTCGGCTCGGAGTCGGACGCCTACAACGGCGTGGAGTCCTACGCCCTGGCGGAGGACGGCCGCATCCTCACCAGCTACGTCTTCCGTGAGGGGTCCTTCGACGGCGACCTCGAGGTGATGGAGCCCGTGGGGTTCGTGCAGGACCGGGAGACGAACGCGGAATGGGGCATGCGCATCCTCTGGCCCTTCAAGGCCCAGTACCTGGTTGCGCACCTCGACGAGGCCTATAGCGAGACCATCATCGCGCGCGCCCGCAGGGACTACGCCTGGATCATGACCCGTGACGCGGTCATCTCGCCGGAGCGCTTCGCCGCGCTGGTCGCCCGGCTCGGTGAGATGGGCTATGACACCTCGGAGGTCCGTCGCGTGCCCCAGCGCTGGCCGGACCCGGGGCACCCGGTGACCGACGCCGAGGGAGACCTCGCCAGGTTCACCCGAGCGCAGTAGCGGGAGCGAGCGCCGGCGGCGGCCCGGCTGTCCTGGCGCGGTAGGCCGCGAGGAGCACCAGCGCGAGGATCCACCCCGCCCCACCCAGCACCCGACGCCAGTCCGGGGGTCCGGGCACGGGGACCGCGGCGCAGCCACCCTCGCTGAAGTCGTCCTCGCCGGTGTAGGTGAAGCCCGCCTCGACCATGGAAGCCTGCTGGGTCTCCGGATCCATCACGGTCACCGTCTGCGCTCCGACCGGGCCCGGCGGCGTCGTGAAGCGCAGGGTGTTGCCGTCCACGAACTCGGTGGAGACCGAGTTCCCCCCGGCCCCCGTCGTCGCGCTGGCCCCGAGGATCACCACATCGCCGGGCTCGAAGCCGCTGCCATGGAGCGTGACGCTGTCCCCGCCTCCATGGTCTCCGCGCCGGGGCGAAACCGACCCGAGCACCGGGTCGGCCTCAGGAATGAAGCTGAAGGCGAGCTGCGCCGAGTCCCCCGCCGGGGAGGTCAGCTCGAGGATGTAGGGGCCACCGGGCAAGCCGGCGGAGGTCTGGACCTCGAATCGTTCGGGGGAGACCACCGAGGCGACGGGCTGTAGGACCCCGTCGATCGTGACCGTACTCCCCGCGACGAAGTTCTGGCCCGTGATGCGGATGACGGTCCCCCCCGCCACGCTCCCGACCGATGGGAAGAGGCTCTCCAGCACCGGCGGAGCGCTGACGATGAAGCCATCGCTGCGGCGCCCCTCGACCCCCGACGCGTCGATCACCACCACGTCATGGGCTCCGGCGATCGTGGCCGAGGTGGTGAGCGTGATGGTCGTGTCGTCGATGACCGTGCAGCCCCCAGGCGCTCCGTCCACGTAGACCTGGTCCCCGATGACCACGCGGGCCCCCCGGCGAAAGCCGGCCCCCGTCACGGTGACCGCGGCGCCCCCCAGGGGGTCGCCGGTCCCCGGGCTCACGGAGGCGACCACGGGGTTGGGAGGGGTGACCTCGAGGGCCCCCACCAGAATGTCCCGTGCCCCCGCCGTCGTGGTCACGGTGAGGTCGAAGTGCCCCGTCGCCGCCCCGCTGGGCACCGTCACGTCCACGTGCACGCTGGAGCCGAACCAGAGCACGTTGGAGATCGCCACGTTGGGGTCGCTCGCCACCAACGTGGACCCGGCGAAGAGACCTGAGCCGCCGACGGCGAGGCTGCTGGTCTGCCCCGCAACAACCCGAAGCGGGTACCCATCGGAGGCACGCCCGAGCCTCACCGAGACGCCAGGGCCCACGTGGACCGTGCCCATGGGGTGGAGCTCGGTCCCCACAACCTCGACGGTCCCGAGGACCCCTGCCTCGAAGTCCGTGGCCACGCTCTGCCCTCCCCCGAGATTGGCCGCGGATACGGGCTGGTCGAGGGGGTCCGCAACGACCGTGTAGCTGCCCGGTTCGAGCCCTGGGACCGTGAAGAAGCCCGAGGCGCTGGCGAGGGTCGCGGCCGCCACCCTGCCGGCGCCATCGCGGACGGAGATGTGGGCGCCCGCGACACCGGTCCCGTCCGCCGTCCGGCAGACCCGCCCGCTGATCCCGCCCTGGCTGGAGCTGGGATAAATGCTCGCCAAGCCCGAGCGCTCGTCCCGGCTGGGGCTGCGGTGGAGGATGACCGACGTGTCCACGTAGGGATACATGGTGCTGCCGCACACGCCCGAGTGATCGAGGCCGGCCACGTGGCCGAGCTCGTGGGCCATCACGTCCTGGACGTCGAAGCGCCCGCCTCTGCCGCTGGTGGTGAAGCGGAAGTTCTTCCCGTTGAAGAGGACATCCGCGTCGACGATCCGGCCGTTCTCGAAGAAGCTCACGGGCGTGATCGCCACGGTCCCCGAACCGCCAGTGAAGAACCCGCTCGAGTTGTTCTCGTCGAACGTCACCAGGTGGATGTCATTGCTCTCCCAATCGGTCCGGGACGTCACTCCGGTGTTCTCGAACCGGAACGTGGTCTGCCCGGCAGCATTCCAGCTATCGACGGCGTTCCCGATGGCCGTGACGTGGCTACCGTCCGAGATGTTGTCCGAGCCCTCCGCCTGGATCGCAATCGTCACCCCCTGTGGGCTCGCCCAGAAGAGGTCGTTCCCGTTCTGGACATACCGGAGGCGGATATGAGCCGTGGCCGAGGCGACGAGGGTGGCGACGAGGACGAAGCGCAGGAGCCCCGCCCTTCGCCTCCAGGGAGCGAGGAGGCTCAACGCCCCGTCCCCCGCGCGGCGGCACGCACCTGAGCCGCCGCCTCGATCCGGCCGACCAGCTCGGCGTAGTCGATGACGTCCCGCCCGTGGACCTGGCGCGATCGCCCCCCGGAAACGAGGACCAGGTCCTCGGCCGTCCGGACGGCGAGGCGGGTTCCACCCGGCTCGGTCACGAGGCGGTACTTGCCCTGCCCCAACCCGGTGGGCATTCGCAGGCCGCTGGCGGCCGGAGCGCCGAGCAACAGGACCGCGTCCTCACCCTCGACCAGGCTCGGCAGGCCAGGGATCATCATCCCCTCCCCCGTGGGGAGGGTGCCCCCCGGAAGGCAGATCGTCCTCGACGGCTGGTCCTCTCCCCAGAACGTCCGCTCCACCGAGATCTCGTAGTCGGTGCACACGAGGCCCGGTCCAAGCGCCCGACTCTCCATCCCCGTCACTCGTCCCTCCAGGACGAGGTCGGACCGCTCGAACGCCTCCTCGAGATCCATGCGCAGGGCTGTCCCGGCGCGCACGGCAGCGGGATGCTCCACAGCACCGTCGCTGACGAACAGACCAGTGACCGCTCCGATCAGAACGGCGGCGAGAGGCGAAAGACGCATGCCATGGGGAGTGGCTGGGGGAGCGGGGAGCTCGGCGCGGGCGAGGCGCGGAGGGCGAGACCGCAGGGGGGCGGCCGTGGTTGAGTTCGACACCTCGCCAGCGCCCCCTTGAAGCCAGGGTGCTCCAAGGGCCTCGAGTCTCAATCCGAGCCCGGCGCCGGGTTCAACTGAGCGGGGTACGGTTCATCAACGACGCGGAATCGCCTCCGCCTCCCCTCCCCGCCCGCTCCCCCGAGTCCCGCCGGAGATCCCCAACAATGGACGCAGAACGCCTCCTGCATCGCATGTGCCGCCGGCGAGGGCTCCCCGCCTCCCGCGCGAGCGAGCTCCTCCCCATGGTCCAGCGGGCTGTGATCTCCTCGGCACGGGTGCGCCGGCGACTCCTCACGCTGATCGACCGGACGCTGGCAAGGCGCTCAGACGGAGACCCGAGCGCAACGCTCGAGAGCCTCGAAGCGGACCTGGATGAGGAGGTCCTCGTCTCGGTGGCCCGGCGGGTCCATGGCTGGAGTCCCCCCTGGAAGAACCAGGGCCCCTCGGGCGGTCACGCCCCGGGCGACTTCGACCTCGGCCACGGTGACCTGCCGGGAGGCCTCGGCGGAGACCTCTGAGCCGCCCGATCGAGCGGACCCATGGCCTGGTTCAGCGACGGCGGCGCCGGGTCTTCTTCTTCTTCTTGGCCATCTGGACCTCGAGCGGGGCCACCTTGCCGTCCTCGCCCACCACGACCTTCGCGGTCTTCGAGCCCAGGGTCTCGTGCCAGAGGGAGACCTCATGCTCCCCCGGGGGCAGGCCCTCCAGGGTGAACTGGCCCTTCTCGTCCGTGACGGCCCAGTGGGTCGCGTCGGTGACCACGAGCCAGGACTTCATCCAGGTGTGCATGTCGCACGTGACCTTGATGCGCTCGGGCTCTTTGTAGGTCCGCTCCAGGCGCTTGCCTGCGAGGACGGTCTGGTTCAGGTCCTCGTTGAGGACCGTGATCAGGTGGACGTTGTGGGACGTCTCGTCCGAGTTGAGGAAGGCCACCTTGGCGCCCTTGGGGACGACCAGCAGGTGCGGGGTGAAGCGACACCCCTTCTGATCCAGCTCGTAGGGCTTCTCCGGGATCTCGACCTTGGCACCCTCGACCTTCACGCTGACCACGACCCCGAGGAGCCCCCGGTCCTCGCCGATGACGAGGCTGAGGTCCTTGCGGTCCACCTCCTCTCCCGGCGGGCAGCAGCCGCTGGACGACTTCGCGGACACGACCAGGTCCTTGACCTCCGGCAGGTCCCCCTCGAACTTGACCGATCCGGTCACGGTCCCCCCCTTCTTCGCCGCAGCGGCCGGGGCGGGGTCTTTCACGGGCTCCTGCCCGAGGCTCGCGCCCGCGAGCATGAGGGTGGTCAGAAAGGACGTGGCCAGGAGGCACCCGAGGGAGAGACTGCCGTTGTTCATGGACCCAATGATAATGCGAATGCGCAGGGTCGTCGCCTGCGCATTCGCATCAGAGGGCCGACGGTTCAGCTGAGCTGCGTCGCGTTGGTCCGGGGCGAGACCGGGTGGCTCGCGAGGCGGCCGGGGACGGGCAGCGCCCCAACGAGCGGCGTCGCCCACTCCACGAACGCGCTCGAAACATCGTCCGTACCGTTGATGAACTCCTCGGGGACGTGGCGGGTGGCAGCGGCCACCACCGAGAGGTCATTCACGACGTAGAGCGGCTCGTAGGTGCCGTCGTTGGATCCGCGCTGGATCGCGAGCGAGCCGTGCTGGCACTCACCCGAGGTGGCGACCCGGACGGCGGCGCGGCCCACCTCGCGCGCCTCGAGGGCGTCCTGCTCGGAGATGACGCCGAAGAAGCTCCGCTGGAGGTACCCGAACGTGTCGGCCCGGACTCGCTTGGCCGCCGAGACCTTGGACTTGACCAGCTCCGAGAGGTAGTCGCCCAGGGCGCCGGTTCCAGAGAGCTGAATGTTGCCGTGGCTGTCCACCTCGGTGCCGCTGGCGATGACCTTGCCCTCGGCGTCGTGGATGCCCTCGGAGACCGCCACGAGGCAGCGGCCGTGCTTGAGGAGCATTTCCTCGACGCGGTCGCAGAACTCCTGCCGGTCGAAGACGCCCTCGGGGAGATAGATCAGGTGGGGCCCATCGCCCTCGTGCCGGCGCGCGAGACGGCTCGCGGCGGTGAGCCAGCCCGCGTGACGGCCCATGATCACGTTGATCTTGACGCCCCCCAGGCTGCGGTTGTCCTGGTCGTCGCCCATGAAGGCCTGGGCCACGAAGCGCGCCGCCGAGCCGAAGCCGGGGGTGTGGTCACAGCCGGCGAGGTCGTTGTCGATGGTCTTGGGGACGTGGAAGAGGCGCACCTCGTAACCGATCTCCAGGGCCGCCTCGTTGAGCAGGTGGGCCGTCTCCGCGGAGTCGTTGCCCCCCACGTAGAAGAAGTAGCGGATGTCGTGGGCCTTGAAGACGTCGAGGACCCGCCGGCAGGCCTCCGGCGTGGGCTTGCGACGCACCGATCCCAGTGCCGCGGCGGGCGTCATCGCGACCCGCTCGAGCTCCTCTCGCGACTCACGGCCCAGGTCGATGAGCCGCTCCTCGATGATGCCCTCGATCCCGTTGAGGGCGCCGTAGACCCCGGTGATATCGGGATGCTCGACACAGCTCTCCACGAGCCCCACGAGGCTCTGGTTGATGACTGCGGTGGGGCCGCCGGATTGGCCGATGAGGGCGTGGCCACGGAGTTGGGACATCGTCGGTATCAGGTTGTGGGTCGAATACGGAGCGCCTCGCCGACCAGAGGGGCCGGGGGCAGCGCCGGGATCTTAGTGCGCCTCCTTACACGTCAAACACGCAAAAGTGGTTCTGACGGTTGCCGACCGACGCTTTCGTCCCTAATCTTCCCAGCCTCGGACGGGGCGCTGCTCCGACCGGGTCTGACAAGCAGAAGGCAGCCGCGGCAATGTGCCACGGCGCCGCGTGATGGAGCCCGGGTGGCGGAATTGGTAGACGCGCCAGACTAAGGATCTGGTGGGATAATACCCGTGCTGGTTCGATTCCAGTTCCGGGCACCACCTTCCCCCTCTCTCGAGGGGTTGCAAGGTGAAGCCTCACGCGCCTTCTTGCTTGGGACCGAAGGCGACGGCCTCTTGCTTGGGACCGAAGGCGACGGCCTTCGTCGAACCGTGCAGCACGTACGGCCCGAGCGGCTCGGTCCGCACGTGGGGCGACAGGTGGCCTTTCGTCCGCTGAGTCCGGTCGGGGTAACGCTTCGCCTTGGCCGAAGGGTCCCCGTGCGTCGCCGCGCCGCGGGTCACTCCCCCGCGAGGGGAACGTCAGCTCGCAGGGAGAGCTCGAAGTCCTTGGGGGACAGGCGGACCATGGTCAGCACCGAGGCCACCGAGTCCAGGTAGGTCTTCAAGCGCTGCGCTTCCTCGAGCTCTCGCGGCATGTTCGAGCTGATCACCTCGTCGGTGAAGGCGATCAGTTGCTGATCCACGATGGCGTCGAGTCGCCGTATGTCGTCCGCGGTGAGCTGGGTTCGAGCCCGGCCTCCAAATGCCTTGGCGAGTACGTCCCGCTCCACCTCACGCCGCTTCGTCGCGTAGTCGATGGACCGGGTGATGCGGTTCTTGGCGTCCAGACGCGCCTGGTCCCTGAGCAGCTCGCTCCCCGAGGCGGGGTTCAGCCAAGCGAGGACGTTGGCGCTGGAGAGCGAATCCAAAAGCGCCACCTGGAAGCTCCGGCTGTTGGAGAGGCGCGGCACGTCCGAGGACCGCCCGTTGCGGTTCTTGACCAGCGCATCGATCAGGGCGTAGCGGTTGGAGATGAGCAGGTTCTCCCCGTAGATCAGCGAGGCGATGTGCCCGGTGCCCGGGATGAGTTGAGACCAGAACTCGCGCACGAACAGGCCACCGCCGATGGGCTTCTTGAAGTACCCCGACTGGCCCGGGTTGCGCCCCTGGATCCCGATTCTCGGGCCAGCGAGCGCGATGCGCTCGCGGAGGTCCTCGATCTTCTGCTGGTCGGAGACCCACGCCATCGCCGCCCACGCGAAGACCGGCGCACCGTCGTTCGGGGGCCCCGTGTACACCCGCTCCCCGGTGGCGGGGTCGACCTCCATGTCACTCTCGTAGTCCCAGTCGTTGGGCCTCGCGATGAAGGCCACCCGGTCCACGAGGGAGTCGTCGAGGATCCCGATCAGGTCCCCGATGCTGTTGATGCCGATCTGCTTCAGGGCCCCCTCAAGGTTGCGGCGCGCGGCCGGCTCGAGGGAGTCGACCACCATCTGGAAGATGGTCGCGATCGGGCCCCGGACGTAGACGAAGAGCGAGCTGTCATCCGGCGCGAACCGGGCGACCTCGAGGATCTCGTCGTGGTCGAAGCCCTTGAAGCGATAGATCCGCTCCTGGGAGGCGGTCATGAGCTCCGAAGAGAAGTCCCCGCTGAGGTCGATGTCGACGCCTTGATCGAAGTCCACCACCCCGAGGACCCGCCGGATCGCGTCCAGCGGGAGCAGGCGCGCGAGGAAGGCCGGGGTGAAGCGCTCGTCGTTCTGCTGGAGCAGCCCCTCCGTCCACCCGTAGGAATCACGCAGCTCCCTCACGTCCACCTGGAGCTCGAAGTCGCGCTGCTTCTCGTCGCGGTCTACCGAGAGGATCGAGTCGTTGTACGGGGCGGCGAGGAGCAGGGAGTCCTTGGAGCCGGTGGCCTCGAGCACGATCGACCGGTCCACGAGCTCGCGGGACGTCCCGAGGATCGCCACGTCACGGATCCGCGTCACGTGAATCGGGCGGGCGAGCTGAGCCGACTTGATCGTCTTCACCGCGCCCTCGCCCTCCACGGTGACGCCCTGGGCCTCGAGCCCGAGGAGACCGGGGTAGTCCAGGGCGGAGACGGCGCCGCGCCCCCAGAGGGACAGGCGCGCGTAGGCGGCCCACTCGGCGTCCTCGAAGGACCTCCCGGTGAAGTTGGCGGCGACCGCCAGGTCCTCGCCCCCGACGATGTCGAACAGGTCCAGCCCCGCCGGGAGCTGGGCGAGCTGGGTCCGGACATCCGCGAGGACCTGCTCGACCCGCTGCTCCCGGGCGAACTCGGCCCAGGCGGGCGAGCCCATCAGCTCCTGGAAGCCCTCGTTGTTCTCCAGCTCCTCCATCACCTCGAGGTCGGGGAACCGCGCAAACGAGCTCCGGAGCTCGGCCCGCGCCACGTAAAGGTCCACGTCACGGGGAATCAGCCCGGCCACGTCCGCATTGAACCGCCCCTCCAGGGGCGAGAAGACGAAGGTGGAGAAGGCGAAGTAGCCGACGAACGAGAGGAGCAGCAGGCTGATGCAGCCCAGCTTGAGGAGGCGCTTCTTGAGGGTCATGTTCGGGGCGGTCTACCTGGGGAGAGGCCCGGGCGGGGCGTAGACGGAGAATCTACGACCGGGCGCGCCCGGGCTTCCCCGATTTCAGGTCGAGAATCGTGCCGGAAGGGCGCCCCGATGGGCACCATCTGGGTCTCTCCCCCGCAGGACCCCCATGGAACTGAGTCAGCGCGTCTCGAGCCTCAAGGGCTCGGTCACCCTCGCCCTCGCCGCCGCCGCCAAGGAAATGGCCGCCGCGGGCCGGGACGTGATCAACATGGCCGTCGGTGAGCCCGACTTCGACGCCCCCCGACTCGCCCGCGAGGCGGCCATCGCTGCCGTGGAGAGCGGCGCGGTGAAGTACACCCCGGCCGCCGGACTGAACTCCCTGCGGCAGACCGTGGCCAGGCACCTGCAGGAGTCCCGTGGGGTCCCCTATGAGGCTGAGAACGTCGTCATCTGCCACAGCGCCAAGCACGCCCTGAGCCACGCCCTGCTCGCCCTGGTGGACCCTGGCGATGAGGTCCTGCTGCTCAACCCGGCCTGGAGCAGCTACAGCTCCCAGGTCAAGCTCGCCGGCGGCGTCCCCGTCCAGGTGGAGCCCCGTCCGGACGGCACCTGCGCGCCCGACCTCGAGGCTCTCCGCGCTGCGATCAGCGGCGCGACCAAGGGGATCATGTTCAACTCCCCGAGCAACCCCTCGGGGTACGTTTGGAGCCGCCAGGAGGTGGAGGAGCTGGCCGCCATCTGCGTGGAGCACGACCTGTGGATGATCTCAGACGAGATCTACGGTCGGCTCGTGTTCGACGGGGCGGAGCATGTCTCCCCCGCCTCGGTCTCCGAGGCCATGAGGGCCCGCACCATCCTGGTGGATGGGGCCAGCAAGGTCTTCGCCATGACGGGCTACCGCATGGGCTACCTCGCGGCGAGCCCCGACCTCGCCCGCACGGTCGGGAACCTGCAGAGCCAGGTCTCCGGCTGCCCGAACTACATCTCCCAGCGCGCCTTCGAGGCCTGCCTCAACGAGGAGCCGGAGGAGGTCGAGGGGATGATCGCCACCTTCGACCAGCGGCGCCGGATCATCGTGGAGGGGCTCGAGCGCCTCGGCCTCAAGGCCCCGCAGCCGAAGGGGGCCTTCTATGCCTTCCCGGACCTCTCCGGCCGCTTCGACGAGCGCGGCAGCGCGGGCTTCTGCGCCGACCTCCTCGAGGCCGAGGCCCTCGCCACCGTCCCCGGCGACGCCTTCGGGGCCCCGCGCCACATCCGCCTCTCCTATGCGCTCGGCAAGGAGCAGCTGGTGGAAGCCCTCGCCAGACTCGAGCGCTTCCTCGCGAGCCGCCCCTGAACCCGCGGCCGACGCCGTGGCGTCAAGCGGGCGCGATCGAGTACACGTTCCGCGCCCCGGGGAACTCCGCAGCGGCGACCTCCTGGACCTTCCGGAGCACGTCACGGTCCGGGTCGTCGCAGAGGACATAGAACTTCCACAGATCCCGGTAGGACCGCTCGAGGTCGCCGAGGCGAGGGACCCTGTCGGCGAAGTCGGAGAGCGGCCGCACGCCTTCCACGCCGGGCCAGCGCACGTGGATGCGGGCCTCCTTGAGCTGCATCTCGCGGGCCGGGCAGTAGACGATGACCTTGATGTCACGACCCGTGGCGAACCGCACCGTCTCCTCGATGCGCCCCTCCACCAGGGCCCGGGCCTCTCCCCCGCCAGCGGCGAAGAAGCGGTCCACCAGATCCGCCTGGACCTCGGCGTTCTCGTAGGCCGGGAACACGCAGGCCCGCTTGAAGAGGCGGCGCTCCTGGAAGCGCTCCACGAGGTCGCGGACGGTGGCCTGGGTCGCGGGCTGACACTTCCCCGAGGCGCGCAGGAGAACCTCGAGGATCGAGCTGTCCGTGGTTCCGTAGAGGTCCGCCTCTCCGAGCGCCCCTTCACGGACGAGGAGGTCGATGGCCCGGGCGACGAGCGCGCCGGCGGCGACCTTGGCGTGGTGGTAGTAGACCCGCTCGCTGAAGAAGTACCGCGCCTCCAGCATCCGAACGATCTCGCTCAGGATGTCCTCGCGCAGCAGGTCGTGCTTGGCGAGGTCGATGTAGAGGTTCCCGGTGGAGCGATCGATCTTGAAGTAGCTGTGGACCCTCTCGTCCACCTGGAGCCGGAGCCCCGTGAAGTACGCGTCTCGTGCGAGGTAGTCGAGGATGTCCGCGGCGATGGTCCCGGAGAGCACCTGGCTCCAGTACGGGGGGACGTCGCGGCGCCCGGGCGTCCCGGGCTTGGTCAGGACGCTGAAGACCTCCTCTCGAAGCCCCATCTCCTCCAACGCCCGCCCGATGGGCGTGTCACGAGAGAACATCCGCTCGTAGCGATACGCCGAGTCGTGGCGCTCGAAGAGCGCGTCCTGGTCCTCGATGTTGTGCCCGAACGGAATGTGGGTCACGTCGTGGAGCAGCCCTGCCATCCGGATGACGCGGGCCTCCTCCTCCCCAATGGCGATCCCGCGGGCGGGGTCCAGCTGGAACGAGAGGTTGATCGCGTCGATCATCTTCTGCGCCACGTGCACCGTGCCGATCGAGTGATCGAAGCGGGTGTGGAGCGAGCCGGGGAAGACCAGGTACGCCGGCCCCAGCTGCTTGATGCCGCGCATGCGCTGCATCTCCGGCGTGTCGAGCACGCGGAGTTCCTCATGGGTCAGGTACACGTCCCCGTGCACCGGATCCCGCATGACGCTGAAGCGCTTGCGAGCGGCCATCTCTCGCCCCTCAGCCCATCAGCCCGACGGCCGCGGAGGCGACGTCGCCCGGGCGCCGGAGCATGCGGTCGACCTCGCCGAGGTGCTGCTCCTCGGTGGCGAGCATCTGGCGCGCGTACTCCTCGAGCATCACCGAGTGCCCCTCCACCTGCTTGCGGAGCTCGTTGTAGAAGCCCAGGGTCGTGCGCTCGTGCTCGAGGGACTCCTTCAGGATGGCCTCGATGTCGTGGTCGTGTGTCTCGAGCAGCGGGCCGATGGCGAGGCTCGGGTGCTCACCGAGCTGGGTGATCATCTCACCGGCCTGCTGGGCGTGCAGCAAGGACTCGGTGGCCTGGGCCCTCAGCCAATCCACGATGGGCATACGGTAGGGCCCGTACACCATCAGCGAGTAGTGGGTGTATCGGACGACCCCCGCGAGCTCCATCTCGAGGATCTTGTTGAGGGTGGCGATGACGGCTTGCTTGTCCATGTTCTCCGGGCGTTGGCGGTTGCGAGCCCCCATGATCGGCGGCGCCCTTGGAGGCGACAAGCCAGATCCCCGGAAGCCGATCCCATGGGCCGATCTGCCGGCGCTCGGCGGCTAGGATCGGGCGGTGTCCTCCCTCTCGATCGCGTTCTTTGAACCCTGGTTCGGGGGCAGCCACCGCGCCTTCCTCGAGGCCTGGGGAGCCCGCACCCGACACCGTCTGGCCATCCACGCGCTCGCGCCGCGCCACTGGAAGTGGCGGCAGGAGTCCAGCGCCTGGGAGCTCGCCCGGGAGGTGGACGCCGCGGCGCCGCCGGATGTGATCGCGTGCAGCGGGTACGTGGACCTCCCGCGGCTCTACGGCTTCCTCCCGCCGAGCTGGGCTTGCCGCCCGTCGCTCATGTACTTCCATGAGACCCAGCTGACCTACCCCGGGGGCCAGTCCGAGCGTGACCTGACCCATGGGTTCAGCAACATCCTCAGCGCCATTCGCGCGGACCGGGTGGTCTTCAACTCGCGCTTCCACCTCGACGAGTTTCGCGGAGCGGCAGACGAGGTCCTCCGGCGCCTCCCCCGCCCGACGCCCAGGGCGGCGCTCTCGAACGTCCTCGACGCTGCCGAGGTCGTGCCCCCCATGCCGGAGCTCTCGGGGATCCCCGTCGGGCCCGGCGGGGAGGGGCCGCTCCGGATCGCGTTCCCCCACCGCCTCGAACCGGACAAGGACCCGGTGGCCTTCGCCGACGCTGTGGTCCACGCCGCCTCGAGGGGAGCAACCTTCGAGGTCGAGCTCTTGGGCGGGCACCCACGGAAGGCGGGCCCCAAGATCACCGAGGCACTGGCTCGCCTCGCCCCCTGGCTGAGGAACTCCGAGCACATCGACGACCGGGCCCGGTACCTCGAGGTCCTCGGCCACTGCGACCTCGTCGCCTCCACCGCCCGCCACGAGTTCTTCGGCGTCGCGTTCGCCGAGGCCATGGCCGCAGGCTGCTCACCGCTCGCCCCCGGTCGCCTCAACTATCCGGCGCTGCTCGCGAGCTACAGCGCCCTCGAGGCTGGGACCGGCACCTACCTGGAGCTCTCTGACCTACCAGACCGCCTCGTGGCCCTGGCACGCGCCCCCCGACTCCTGCGTGAGGCCCCCATGCGCAGCGCGGCCAGGGAGGCCATCCTGTCCTTCGACGCGGACCCGGCGAGCCGCGACCTCGACCGGGTGATCGAGGGGCTCTCCGCCTGATCTCGACGCCCGCGCGGGTGCGCTCAGTAGGCCGGTAGGCCGTAGCCCTTCCGGCGGGTGTAGTCGACCCAGGCGTTCGCCCCCTCCTCCTCGAAGCGCCAGGCCTCGGGATCCCAGGTGAGTTCCTTACGGTGCCAATAGGCGATGTTCATCAGGTGGCAGATCGCAGCGCTGCGCGCGCCCACCTCCACGTCGCAGACAGGGGTGCTCCGATCGCGGATGCACTGGAGCCAGTCCGCGACGTGCCCGTCGTGCCTGGGGAGGCGCTCATCGCCCTCGGCCTCCCACTCGAGGACGCCGTCGGGCACGCTCGAGATGCGCCCCCGGTCCACGGCGATCACGCCCTTCTCCCCGATGAACGTGGCGCCGCTCGGGCCGCCGTGGACAAGCCGGACGCCGTCCCCGTAGACGAGCGTGGCGCCGCGCATGGCGGTAGGGTCCGACGGGGGCACGACCCGTACAGGGCCCGAGCGATCCATGCCGAGGGCCCACTGGGCGATGTCAAAGTGGTGCGCCCCCATGTCCGCGAGCCCGCCGCCCGCGTACTCCCGGTAGGAGCGCCACTGGGGGTAGTGGCCGTGGACTCCACGGGGGCTGAGGATCTCGTTGTAGGCGCGCTCGGGCGCGGGCCCGAGCCAGCGGTCCCAGTCGAGGCCGGGCTCGGGTGCCTCGCCCGGGAGATCGCACCAGACCGGGGAGTCCCCCACCCCGACGTGCACGGTCATGACCTTGCCGATCCGCCCTGCGCGCACGGCCTCCGCGGCGCGCACGAAGCGCTGGCCGAACTCCGTCCGCTGCTGGCTCCCGGTCTGGAAGACGACCCCGTGCTTGCGCGCGGCCGCGATGACGACCTGTGACTCCCGGAGGGTGAGGGTTAGGGGCTTCTCGCAGTAGACGTCCTTGCCCGCCACGCAGGCGTCGATGATCTGGTGCGTGTGCCAGTGGTCGGGCGTCGCGATCAGGACCGCATCCACGTCGTCCCTAGAGAGCACCTCCTCGTGGCGGTCGGTGGCCACGCAGTCGAGCCCGTGCACCTCGTCCACTCGGCGCTTCGCATCGAGGCGCCGGTTGAGATCAACGTCGCAAACGGCGGTGACGAGGACGCCCTCCTTCCCGATGAGGGTTCGGTTCATCAGGTTCCGGCCGCGAATCCCGATTCCGATCACGCCGACGCGAACGGGTTCCATGGGAGGCGCGGCCAGACCACTCGCCAGGGGGGCCGCGGCGAGTGAGGCGCCCGCCGCGAGCAGGGTTCGACGGTCCATCAGCAGAGGGCTTGCGTACATGCTGTCGCACCCTACTCGAAGATCCGCGGACTTGGGAACCCGGGTGCGGGCCTCCCGCCGCCGCGCCGGCTGGCGGCCACTTCCACGGTGCTCAAACCGTCGAAGCGAGGCTCCGACGCGAGCTGCGAAGGACGGAGCACCCAAGCTGAAACACGGTCGCCCCTAGGGCCGATGCTGTTTTCCCGTGGGCCCCCGGACGCCTTCGATTTCCTCGCGTTCTCACCGTGCGGTCGAGACGAGAACGAGGCTGAGCCGCGTCGCTGAAAGGGGACCGGAGACGGGCCGCGAGATCGACGGCAGCGCCGCCGCACCCGTCCCGTTCTCAACTTGCCGACGTAGTAACGGGTTACTACCCGCGCCCGGACGACCCCACCTTTAATCGCCGACTCACACCCGCCGTTCAAGCGGCGCCAAGGACAACACCACCACCATGACTGAAAGACCGGACGAACGTTCACCGACCGAGTCCCACGGCCGCCAGAGGGTCCTCTCCGCCTCCCTGCTCGCGGGAAGCGCTCTCCTACTGCTCGGCCTCATCATCTCGGAGCTCTCCGATTCCCAGAGGTCCGTCGACCGCCAGGACACTCGGGGTCCGGGGCATGCAGAGGAGACCGCGTCGCTCGCGCCCCTTCCCGGGGCCAACTCGAGCGAGCCCCTTCTCTCGCCCGTCCGCCAGGATCCCGGCGCGGCCAGTGACCGGTCCGCAGCGCACCCGGCCCCCGCAGCGGGCGCCGCTGCGCTCTCGGACCTGTCGCTCGCAGGCCTCGAGGCCCTCAAGGAGAGGGAACGCCGCTTCGCGCTCGCCGGCGCGACCGCCGCTGACCCCGATGAGCGCTCGCCCGCTGACGCCCAGCTGATGGAGGAACTCGACCGTCACCTTGAAGAGGAGGGCTTCGAGGACGCCCAGCTCGAGATGGAGCTGATCCGCGCCCAGGGCTCCCTCCAGATGCTCCGCGCCTTCAACGAGGCGGCAAAGGACCGCTGAGAACCACCCGCACCCGCTCAGCAGAGCGGGCCACTTCCAACCGCTGATTGGCGGCCACGTCCTCGCTGCAAGGGGACCTGGCCCCGTGGCCGCGCCGCGGCCGCGACCTTCACCTGTTTCCCTCCGCTCACTTCCCGAGCAGCCATGATCCAAACCGCTCTTCTGATCAGCCTCGCAACCTGGCTGTCGCCAACCCCCGTTCCATCGCAGTCCACATGGACAGCCGCCGGAGCCGTGACCACCCCGCAGAACGCGCCCGTGGCCGGTGCGACGGTTGCGGCCTTCGACCCCGCTTCCCTGGACCTCATCGAGCTCGTTGAGGTGGACGCAGCTGGGTTCTTCCAGATCGACAACCTGCCCGTGTCGGTCCACCTCTTCGCCAAGCCGCCCGCGGGGAGCGACCTCGCGGGCCAGTGGCTCTTCGATCAGGACCTCCAGATCAGCCAGGCCGAGACATTCCTGCTGAGGCACGGAGCACCGGTCTCCTTCACCGTTCAAGACCGCCAGGGCAACCCTGTTGAGGGAGCCGAGGTCGCCGCTTACACGGCGGGCGCTCACCGGCTGAACGGGATCGGCGTCATCGACGTGGCGGTCACGGGAGCAGATGGCACCGCGACGCTCGTCGCGCCGAGGTATGCCCACCTCGTCGCGGACGCCTCCAGCCAGGGGTACCTCCCCTCCTGGCGCTTCCGCCGCCGCCTGTCCACGGCGGGGACCGCGCAGCTCTTCACCCTGGACACCGGCAGCCCGACCGCTGGGAGGGTCTTCTCCTCCAGCCTCCAGCCCCTCGAAGGAATGACCGTCAGCGCCTGGTCCTACTCGAACGGGTGGCACTGGAACGGGCTGAAGCAGACCGACGCGTCGGGCTCGTACGACATCCTCGCCGGCGACCGGTACACTCACGTCCGGGCCTACGACCCGAGCAAGGAGCGCGTACCGGGCCGAGTCTGGAGGCGAGGTGCTTCCAGCTCGCCGCTTCGAGACCTCACCCTCCTCGACGGCGTCCCGCTGGAGATCCGCACCGAGGACCCTGACGGAAACCCGACGCGGGCGAAGGTCTGGTCGTACGCGGTGGCGACGCGCACGTGGATGTTCCTCGGCTACACCCAATCCGGGGAGTTGGCGGCGACCGTCCCGTCCTCTTACCACCTGGTGATCCGCCCGGTGGACCAGGCCTTCATCGGGAGGAACCTCTGGAACCTCACCGGTAGCACCGCCGGAGTGCAGGAGGTCACCCTCGATCGCGGGCGGAGCGTCGAGGTCACCGTCGCCGACACCACCGGCGCGACGCTCCCGAACGTCGAGGTCCGCGCTCGGACGGGCGACGGGACCTGGCTCGGTGGCCGGCGGACCGACCACCTCGGCAACGTGACCGTCCAGGTCGCCCCCACGGGCATCAACGAGATCCGCGTCTGGGACCGCTCCCACGGCTCGACGCTCGAGCGCAAGGTGCTCCGCCTGAACGGGGCCTCGGACACGACGAGCCTCTCGGTCACCTTGTCCGGCATGACGACCGCCAGCGGAGAGATCCGCGGGCTGGATGGGGAGCTGGTCACTGAGCCGATGCGGGTCATCACCCTGAGCCAGATGGGCTGGCAGCGCACCATCACCGAGACCGGGACCTACACGGTTCCGACGGGTGATCGCTATCACCTGCTCGTCCTGCCCCTGGACCAAGACTCGACGTTCCTCCCCTCGTGGCACTGGCACAACATGCTGCCCTCCGACGGCGTCCACAGCCGCGGCCCGGTATTCCTCACGCGCGGCTATCACGCAGAGGTGCAGGTCGTCAGCAAGGAGACCGGGGACGGCGTCCAGGGCGTCCAGGTCGTCGGTGGCTGGCCTCGCCGGTCCTCGAACAGCGATGGCTGGGTCAAGACCCTGCTGCGTCCGGTCTACACCCTCCGGAACTACCCGCCGCGCGTCTCGCCCTCCAATCCGAACCCGATCATCCCGGACCACTTCCGGGCTCACACCACGATCGAGTCCGAGCGTACCCGCGAGTCCGGCGGCCCCCTTCCGCCGATCGAGGTCTTCACCCAGCTCGGCACGATCGCGAGCGGTCGTGTGACCGGGCCCCGGCCGGATGGAACGACGGGCCCCCTGGCCGGGATCCGCGTCACGACCCACGGCGGTCGCCGCTACCTCGGCGACAGCGTGACCAACGCCGACGGGGAGTTCCACGCCCTCGGGATCAAGCACGACTCGGAGTACGAGTTCACCACCTCCTTCGTGGTCCGCCCCCGCCGGTCGCAGCCCTACCTGGCGGATGTGCTCCGGAACCAGGAGCTCGGCACGCCCGCCGGGTCTGGGACGAACCCCGTTGGAGACATCGAGATCAGCGCCGCGGCCTACGGTCGAGGACGGGTGGTCGACGCCTTCGGCGAGGCCATCGATGACCGGACGGTCGCGTTCCGCGCCCGGCGGATGGACCGGACGCCCAGGTGGCACATCGGCTGGGGGCGCGCCAACGCATCGGGTGAGTTCTTCACCAAGCTCGCCGCCCAGACGAGGCTCATCTTCTGGACCCGCTTCTGGAACCAGGGCTGGTTCCGCAAGCGGTTCGACGAGGAGCAGACGTTTGGCCTGGGCGAAGACGTCGCGCTGGGCGACTTCCAGCTCGGCCAGGCGCCCATCGTGGAATTCCGCGCGCTGACCTCCGCCGAGTCGGCGGGCGGGTATGCGTCGCCGATGGCCAACGCCTTCGTCCAGCTGGTGCGAATCTCGGACGGCAAGGTCATGGACTGGGGCCGTACCGACAGCAGCGGTGACCTCCAGCTCCGCGGCCCCGCCAACGACCCGCTCAAGCTCCGCTTCAGCTTCTTCGTCAACAGCTACTGGATCCTCGGCGTCCCCTTCGACCCGGTCTTCAGCCAGGCCTTCGAGCCGCAGGAGACCGAGCCGTTCACGCTCACAGGACCGATGACCGACCTTGGGGACTACTACATCCTCTCGCCGCTGAAGAGCCAGTCGCTCGAGGTGTTGAAGGTGCTGTCCGAAGTCGACCCCTCGGTGTTCTCCCTCGGCTCTTACGTCCAGGGCGCGCTCATCGTGGCGGCCCAGTCCGCCGGCCGGCTGGCCGCCCTCGCGGAGCCGGAGATCGACACCGCCGTGGCCAAGAACCTGCTCGGAGAGAGCGCCGCTCTCTATGGCCGGGTCTACCACTACCTCAACACCCCGGGTCACGTCACCGACCCCAACGCCCAGGCAGAGATGTCCTCTGCCGTGGCGGCCACGCTGAACGACATCAACCTGCTCATTGACAGCCTCGAGCTCTGATCCAAATGAAGAATCAAACCAAGATCGTCGTCGCCGGAGCCCTCGCCCTCGCAGTGGGTCTGACCAACGTCACCGGCACGCCCTCCGCCACCTCCGGGTCCGAATCCTCGGTGGACTACGCCCCTGCAGCGGCGGCCCTCACCGCGCTCCAGGGACAGCTTGAAGAGCTCCCCTCGGAGTCGTGGAAGCACACGCTCTACAAGGAGAGTGCCGTCCACGCCGCCGCCAGCGCCCAGCTGACCTTCGAGAGCGCCAAGGCTGAGACCGATCTCGCGAAGGCGGCCGGCATCCTGGAGTTCGCCGCCTGGCACCTCGACTCCATCATCCTCCACGTGGACGGGCAAGCCGGCGAGTCCGACACCGCCCACGAGGATGACTGGCTCGAGGACGCGACCTCAACCGCCGCCATCCACGGGCTGGCCCTCCAGGCCCGCACGGAGGTGTTCCGAGCACGGCGCGAGCCGTAAGCCACCTCGGGGGTACCCCCGACCTCTCCACGAGAGGAGATGAGCCCACCAAGCAGAGCGGCCGCCTGGATCCTGGATCCACGCGGCCGCTCATTTGCTTGGCCGGTCCATGACCGCCCGCACGGGTCGTGGCGTCACCCGGTCAGACGCTGGCTGCCACCTTCTTGAGCTCGGCGGCGACCAGGTCCCCCACCTCGTTGGTGGGGTGCGTGCCAGTCCCGGCGCCCTTGAGGCGGCCGTCGGCGAACAGGTCCGCGATGGAGCGATCGATCGCCGTGGCGGCGGTCTTCTCACCGAGGTAGTCGAGCATCATCCCCGCCGCCATGATCGCGGCCAGGGGGCTGGCCGTGTTCTTGCCGGCGTGCTTGGGGGCCGAGCCGTGGATAGGCTCGAAGAGGCTCACGCGGCCGGGGTGAATGTTGCCGCTGGCGGCCATGCCCATGCCGCCCTGAATCATCGCGCCGAGGTCGGTGATGATGTCCCCGAAGAGGTTCGGGGTGACCGCGACATCGAACCACTCGGGGTTCTTGATCATCCACATGCACGCCGCGTCGATGTAGGCGTGGTCCGTCTTGATGCTGGGGTGCTCCTTGGCGACCTCGGCGAAGGTCCGCTGCCACAGGTCGTGGGCGCGGACGGCGTTCGCCTTGTCGATCAGGGTCACCTGGGCCTCGCGGCCGGCCGGGCGCTCGCGGGTCTCGGCGAGGTGGAAGGCGTAGCGGATGGCCCGCTCGACGCCCTCGCGCGTGTAGACCATCGTCTGGGTCGCAACCTCGAGGGGCTGGCCCTTGTGGGCGAACCCGTGCATGCCCGTGTAGGCGTCCTCGGTGTTCTCACGGACGATGAGCATGTCCACGTCCTCGGGGCCCTTGCCCTTGAGGGGACACAGGCTCTCCTGGAGGAGCTTCACCGGGCGCAGGTTCACGTACAGGTCGAGGTCGAAGCGACAGCGCGCGATGACGCCGTACTCCACCTTGCCCGGCTCACACCGCGGGTCGCCGATGGCGCCCAGATAGATGGCGCCGGACTGCTTGGCCTCCTCGAACATGGCGTCGGGGAAGGCCTCTCCGTGCTTCAGGAAGTACTCGCTGCCGATGGGCAGCTCGTTCTTCTTGAGGGAGAAGCCGAAGACCTCGGCCGCCGTGTCAGCGACCTTGAAGGCTTCCTTGGTGACCTCGGGGCCGATGCCGTCGCCGCCGATGATCGTGATGTCGTATTGGCTCATGGAACCTTGGGGGGTGGGCCCGCGCGCGGGCGACCAATCAGGTGAGACCGCTCAGGCGGTCGGGACCGGGGACCGGAACATCCCCGGGGTGTAAGCAACGATCCGCCCCTCGATCGCGCTGGCGGCGACCGTGAGCGGGGAGGCGAGGTAGAGCTGGCCGGGGCCACTGCGACCCCGGAAGTTCCGGTTGATGGCGCTGACCGAGACCTGCTCGGCGTTATCGGAGACGCCCGGGCCGCAGCCAATGCAGGCGCCGCAACCGGGGGAGATGACCTCCACCCCCGCCTCGCGGAAGATCGCGTCGAAGCCGCGGTCACGGGCGTGGTCCCGGACAGCGGTCGACCCGTACTGCACGACCATGGTCACCCCTTCGGCGACCTTGCGGCCGGCGTCCAGGGCGTCCTTGAGGACCGCAGCGTAGAACTCGAAGTCATCGGCCTTGCCCGCGGTGCAGGAACCGGCGTAGGCGATGTCGATCTTGACGTCGCCCAGATCCGCGATGTCCTTGCCGTAGGTCGGATCCCCGGGCTCAGCCACCATGGGCTTGAGCGCGGAGAGGTCGACCGTGTGGACTCCGCCCGCGTACTCGGCGCCGGGATCCGGCGCGACGAAGTCCGCAGCGATGGCCTCCAGGGGCCGGCCGCCCCGTCGGGGCGACAGCCACTGGGCCAGGGCCTCATCGCCCTCGCAGATGCCGGACTTGGCGGAGCACTCGGTGGCCATGTTGCAGAGCGTGGCCCGCTCGTCCGGGGTGAGCGTCGCGAGGCCGGGGCCCCCGAACTCCATGACCCGGTCGAGGGTGTCCTCGCGCTTGGCGTAGGTGTCCAGGATGTGGAGCATCACGTCCTTCGCCGTGCAGCCGGCGTCAAGCTCGCCGACGAGCTCGAAGCGAATGGACTCGGGGACCTGCACGAAGGTGAACCCAGCCGAGATCAGCCCGGCGTACTCGGTCGCCCCCACGCCGTAGGTAAGCGCGTTGCTCCCCCCACCCATGCAGGTGTGGCTGTCGGTGGCCTGAATGAAGTCGCCGGGGTCAACGAACTCCTCCCGCGCGACCTGGTGGCAGATGCCCGGCGAGACGCCGTCCTCGGCCGAGTAGTCACGCACGCCCGTGTGGCTCTGGAACTCATTCTGGAGCCGCCGGAGGGTCTCGATGTCCGCGGTGAAGGGCTTCATCCGCTCGACTCCCGTCGCGTAGAGGAGGTGATCCTCGAAGATCGCGAACTTGGAGGGGTTCTTAACCTCGTACCCCTCGCCGTACTCCTGCCCCAGGAAGTGGTGCACCTGAGCCGTGGTGAACTCGTGGCTGTATCCACCGTCGACCTTGACCAGGCAGACGTCCCCCGGCTGAAGGGAGACCGCGCCCTCGGCGCCGACGACCTTCGATGCGAGGATCTTCTCCCCCATCGTCATGGGCCGAGCGGCAGTCGTGGGGACCGGGACCTCGACCTCTCCGGCGGCGTACATCTTCGCGAAGGGGAAGAGCCCGCCGGACTCCAGCATGACGCGGGTGATCGGGTCGTACTCGCCCGTGAGATTCTCCAACGGCACGTCCTCGCCCGCCTGCAGGCGCTCGAGGACGTCGTACCCCGCCATCAGCTGGCCGAGGTTGAGGTTGTTGCGCTCGTGGATGGGCGCGAACGAGTGCGCGATCACGAGCCCGATCCCCGACCACTTCTCGCACTGGGGCGCGGTCTCCCGGGAGGAGCCGGTGCCCTTGCGCTTGCCGCTGACGATGACCTCGAACCCGCCGTCCATCAGCGCCCGCGTCCCGAAGACCCGCTCACCGCTCTCGTCGAGCAGGCCGGCGTAGGCGTCCAGGGCGATGTCCTCGGGCCGGTGCCGGAAGCAGACCCACGCGGGGGTCATGGTGTCCGTGTTGATGTCGTCGAGCAGGTCCGCCGGGTCCACCTCCGCCATGGACAGGTCGACCTCGCCGCGCAACTGCCTGCGGATGAGCTCGAGGTCCTTGGTCAGGAAGAGCACGCGCTTTCCGGGCGAGAGGCGCACGACGCGCTCGCCAGCTTCGTTCTCGTGGATCAGCTTGTTCATTCTTGGGTCGTCCTCGCCTCGCGGCCGGGCCCGCAACGGCGGGCCCAGGCACGAGGTCATTGCCGCGTGGGTGCGCGGCGGGTGCAAGGGCAGGGATCAGGCCGCGGGGTTCTCCACGAGGATCGCGATCCCCTGGCCGCCTCCGATGCAGGCGGACGCCACGCCGAACTTCTTGCCCGAGCGGCGCAGCTGGTAGAGGAGCGTCAGCACCAGCCGGGTGCCCGTGGCGCCCAGCGGGTGGCCGAGGCTGATGGCGCCGCCGTTCACGTTGCAGCGGTCCCGGTCCAGCTCGAGCTCCTTCTCGCAGCCCAGGTACTGGGCGCTGAAGGCCTCGTTGATCTCGAAGTAGTCGATGTCACCCGCGGTCATGCCGGCCTCCTCCAGGAGGACCTTGATGGCGGGAACGGGGCCGATCCCCATCTCCTTGGGATCGACGCCGACGCAGGAGTAGCCGCGCACGATGCCCATCACATCCAGGCCGTCCGCCTGGGCCCGCTCGGCGGTGGTGCAGACCACCATGGCCGCGCCGTCCACAATGCCGCTGGCGTTCCCCGCGGTCACCGTGCCCTCCTTGCCGAAGGCGGCCCGCAGCTTGGCGAGGCCCTCGATGGTCGAGTCCGGCTTGATGTGGTCGTCCACGTCCACGGTGATGTCGCCCCGACGGTTCGGGATGATCACCGGCGCGATCTCCTCGGCGAAGCGGCCCGCGGCCACGGCCTCGGCGCCGAGCTTGTGGCTGCGCAGGGCGTACTCGTCCTGGGCCTCGCGGGTGATCTCGAGCCGGCGGGCGATGGCCTCGGCCGTCTGCGCCATGTAGGTGTCGCCGTAGGGGTCGTAGAGGCTCGAGAAGAGCAGGTCCTCGAGGTTCGGCTGGACGCCGAACTTGAAGCCGTCCCGCGCGCCGTGGAGCACGTAGGGCGCCTGGCTCATGTTCTCCATGCCGCCCGCGAGGACCGTCTTGGCCTCACCGAGCTTGATCAGCTGGGCGGCGCTCACGATCGACTGGATGCCCGAGCCGCAGAGGCGGTTGACCGTCAGGGCGGGCACGGTCTGGGGCAGGCCAGCCTTGAGCGCCACGTGGCGGGCGCCGTAGATCGCGTCGTTGGAGGTCTGGAGCGCGTTGCCGACGATGGTGTGGTCGATGGTGTCCGCGGCGATCTTCGAGCGCTCGATGGCCGCCTTGGAGGCGTGCGCGGCGAGGTCGATGGCGCTGACGCCCTTCAGCTTGCCGAACCCGGGGGTGCCGGAGTACTCGGCCATGGGGGTCCGTGCCCCGCCGACGATGACGACTTCGTTGCTCATATTTCTGCTCTCTTGTGGGGCCACGGGCCCGCTCGGTACGGGGCGCGAGGCGCCCGCCTTGTGATCTGGTGAAGAGGTCCGGACCGCCGAGAACCTCGGCGGGCCGGTCGACGCGCGGGTGAGGCCCGCGCTCGGGCCTCAGCGGCCCTTGAACTCCGGGCGACGCTTCTCGAGGAACGCGCTCATTCCCTCGCGCATGTCTTCCGTCAGGGCCGCCTTGCCGAAGTACTCGGCCTCCAACGCCTCGCCCTGGGTCTGGTCGAGGTCCCAGCCGGACAGCACGAGGTCCATGCAGAAGCGCAGGGCCACGGGGCCCTTGGTGACGATGCTCTTGAGGAGCTTCTGGGTGCCCTCCTCGAGTTCCTCGGGCGCGAAGACGCGGTTCACGACGCCGACCCGGTGGGCCTCATCGGCGCCAAACATGTCCCCGGTCAGGACCCACTCCCGGGCCACGCCCGGGCCCGCGATGCGGGAGAGCCGCTGGCTGCCGCCGTAGCCCGGCACGATGCCCAGGCTGGCCTCGGGGAGGCCGAAGCGCGCCTTGCTCGAGGCGGTCCGAAGGGTGCAGGCGAGGGCGAGCTCGCAGCCGCCGCCGAGGGCGAAGCCGTTGACCATGGCCACGGAGGGCTTGCCGAGCTGCTCAAGGAGGCGGAAGACGTCCTGGCCCGTGGTGGAGACTCGGATCGCGCCGTCAGCGCTGCCCGCCTCAGCCAGGAGCTCGTTGATGTCCGCGCCGGCCACGAAGGCCTTCTCGCCCGCGCCCGTGATGAGCAGCGCGCGCACGGCGTCGTCCTCGCCCGCCTTCGTGAACGCGTCCTTCAGCTCGCCGAGGGTGGCGTCGTTGAGGGCGTTCATCTTGTCCGGGCGGTTGATGGTGACCCGGGCGATCGGTCCTTCGACCGCGTAGAGGATGTTCTCGTAGCTCATGGGATCAGCCCTCGGTGGGCTCGACGACGATGGCCTTGGTGACGGTGACCGGCTCCTTGGGGCGGGACCCCTCGCCGCCGGGAAGCGTCGGCGCGTTGGCGATCTCGTCCAGCACCTCGAACCCGTCGAGGAGCTTGCCGAACGCCGTGTACTGGCCGTCGAGGAAGCCCGCCTCGCCGTGGCAGACGAAGAACTGGCTGCCCGCGGAGTTGGGGTCCTGGGAGCGCGCCATGGAGAGGATCCCGCGCTCGTGGTGCACGTCGTTGAACTCGGCGTCCACGGACCAGCCGGGACCGCCGGTCCCCCACATGCGCTCGTCGTCCTTCTTCGTGTTCGGGTCGCCGCCCTGGATCATGAACCCGGGGATGACGCGGTGGAAGCGCGTCCCGTCATAGAAGCCGTCCTTGGCGAGCTTGACGAAGTTCTCGGCGTGGCGCGGGGCGACCTCGGTGAGAAACTCGACCGTCATGTTGCCGGCGGTGGTCTCGAGGCGCACTTGGACGCCGCTCAGTTCGTGAGTCATGGGATGCGGGGGGGGTATGGCGGGTCGCGGCGACGGGACGGAGGAGCCCCGCGCGTACGCGGTCGCGGTTCACTTCTTCTTGGGCCGGGACTTGGTCGCACGGACGACCACGGCCTTGTGGATGGTCTGGACGGGGATCGGGTCGTGGAGCGCCATGGCGACCTGTGGATTCCGGTCGTCGATCCGCACTCCCCCTTTCTTGAGCTTCTCGAGGAAGGCCTCGTTCTTCTCCACCGTGTCGACGATGGCCTCGACAGCCTCCATCCCGGTGAGGACCTGCCCGAAGGCGCTGTAGGTCTGGTCCAGGTGCGGTGAGGTGCGGTGGACGATGAAGAACTCGCTCTCGGCCGAGTCCATGTCGTTCCCAAGGCGCGCTGCGGACAGCACCCCGGCCACGTGCCGGCGACTGTTGAACTCCGCCTGTACCTTGCGGGGCGCGGGGGTCCCGTCCTTCGACCGGCCCGCCTGGGCCATGAAGCCGGGGATCACGCGATGGAACGGCGAGCCCTCGTAGAACCCGGAGTCGCAGAGGTCGAGGAAGTTCCGCACGTGGTTCGGTGCCACGTCCGGCCAGAGCTCCACCCAGATCGGGCCGCCGCTCGTGAAGAGCACGACCTGGTAGTCCTCCAGGAGCTTCCCGGAGAGCGTGGAGTAGTCGATGTCGGCCTCGGGCGCGCCGAGCCAGATCACGTCCTGCTTCGTGTCCTTCGCGCCTTCGACGGCGAGGGAGAAGTCGGTCGGGCTGGAGAAGCGTTCCTGGATCAGGGGCGCCAGGTCGAGAGTGACCGTGAGGACCTGGCCGGGCTGCAGCGGGACGCTGGCCTTCTTCGGGCGACGCTGGAGCGCCTTGCGGCTCGCAGACCACGCCGCGGGCGTGAGCATCCAGGCGGGGAGATCCACGGGGGAGTCGCCGGTCGCCGAGATCTCGAGGGACACGACGAAGGGCTCTCCCTCAAGGAAGAGCGACGGGATGGTGGCGGACAGCTCGACCCCCCGCTGCGCTATGGGCGCAGCAGAGCGCGCCGGCGCCGGGGAGGCGACGGGGGCTTCACTCGAACCGGGCCCGATCAGGGCCGCGGCGAGGGCGGGGGCGAGCCATGCAGCGATCATGCCTTCTTGTCCCCGTCCCACTTGTAGTAGCCCTCGCCGGTCTTGCGACCGAACTTGCCCTCGGCGACGAGGCGCTCGAGGGACGCGGGGATCTTGAACGCGGGCTCGTCCGGGTAGCGCTCGGTCCAGCCCTGGAGGATGGAGAGCGTCGTGTCGAGGCCCACGTAGTCGGTGAGCGTCAGCGGCCCCATCGGATAGCCGCAGCCGAACTGCATGGCGGCGTCGATGTCCTCCTTGGACGCGTCGCCGCGGTCGAGCATGTCGATGGCCTGCACCATGTAGGGCACGAGCAGGCGGTTGACCACGAAGCCCGGGGTGTCCTTGCAGGAGACCGGGGTCTTGCCGCAGGCCGCGCCGAAGGCCTTGGAGGCCTCGAAGACGTCCTCGTCGGTATCGTCGGTGCGGACCACCTCGACCAGGCGCATGAGCTGCACGGGGTTGAAGAAGTGCAGGCCCACGAAGCGCGCCGGACGACCCGACGCCGCCGCCATCTCCCCGATCGGGAACGAGGAGGTGTTGGAGGCGAAGACCGTCTCCGGCTTGCAGATCTCACCGAGGGAGGCGAAGAGCTCCTTCTTCACGTCGAGGTTCTCGACGATGGCCTCGACGACGAGGTCACAGTCCGCCACGCCGCTGCGGTCCGTGGTGCCGGAGATGCGCCCGCGCACCTCGGCGACCCAGGCGTCCGCGGCCGCCTGGTCCATCTTGCCCTTCTCGACGTTCTTGCTGGCGAGCTTGGCGAGGCTCTTGTCGACCCGGGCGAGGCCCTTGTCGAGGAAGGCCTGCTCGGACTCGAGCGCGATGACCTCGCAGCCCCCTTGGGCCGCGACCTGGACGATTCCGTGGCCCATGAGGCCGCAACCGACGACGCCGACTTTCTTGATCTGCATGTGAATGGGTGTTGCGTGGTCCGGGCGGAGGCCAGGACAGCTCTTTGGTGGGTCGGCGCTCAGAGGCCCGTGCGGTCGAACGCGACCGCCAGGCCCATGCCGCCGGAGATGCAGAGGGTCGCGAGCGCGTGCTCGCCCCCCCGGCGGGTGAGTTCGTGGAGCATCGTCGTGACGATGCGAGCGCCCGTGGCGCCGATGGGGTGACCGAGGGCGATGGCGCCCCCGTTGACGTTGAGCCGGCTGTGGTCGAGCCCGAGGTCGCGATCACAGGCCAGGACCTGGGCCGCGAAGGCCTCGTTGAGCTCCACGAGGTCGTAGTCCGCGGCCGCACGACCGGTGAACTCCTCGAGGCGCCCGCAGGCCGGGACGGGCCCGAGCCCCATGACCGTCGGGTCCACCCCCGACTGCGCCGCACGACCCACCCAGGCCAAGGGGGACCAACCATTTCGCTCGCAGGCCGACTCGGACGCCAGTACGAGGGCCGAGGCGCCGTCGGTGATCCCGCTCGCGTTGCCGGGCGTCACCGTCCCGTTGCCCTCGTACCGCTTGCCGAACACGGCGGGCAGGCGCCCCATCTTCTCGAGGGTCGCGTCCGGGCGCGGGTGCTCGTCCGCGTCCACCGTGACCTCGCCCTTGCGGGACTTCACGACCACCGGGGCCAGCTCCGCGGCGAATCGTCCCGCCTCGATGGCGGCGCCGGCCTTGCGCTGGCTCTCCACCGCGTAGGCGTCCTGTTCGTCCCGGGTGATCCCGAGCTCTTGGGCCAACTTCTCCGCGGTCTCCCCCATCACCATGTCGGCGAGGGGACAGTCGAAGCCGTCCTTGTACATGGCGTCCACCAGGGGCGCCGACCCGAGCCTGTAGCCCCGGCGCATCTTGGGGAGATAGAACGGAAGCCCGCTCATGGACTCCGTCCCGCCCGCGACGGCGACGTCCATCTCGCCCCGACGGATCGCATCCGCCGCGAGGACGATGGACTTCAGACCGGAGCCGCACGCCATGTTGATGGTGGTCGCGCAGGTGGTCTCGGGGATGCCCGCGCGGACCGAGATCTGACGCGCCACGTTGGGCCCGCCGCCGGCCTGACGGCCGTTGCCCATGAAGACCTCCCCCACGGAGGCCGCCCCGACGCCTCCCGCAGCCAGCGCTGCGCGCACGGCCTCGACCCCCAGGTCCGCCGCGCTCAGGTCTGCGAAGGAGCCCAGGTACTTGCCGATCGGCGTGCGCTTGGCCGCGACGACGGCGACCCGCTCTGGGCCCTGGCTGGGTGCGTTTTCCATGGAGGGCAGGGTGGTTGGAGGGGTACGACTGGCAGGCGCGATCGGGGGCCAGCGAGGGCCCAGCGGAGTGCCTCGAAGCCGTTTTCCGGGCAAAGAGAATAAAGGGAGGGGTCAGGGCGGGCAATCTCAGTCCGCCAGCACCCCGCTCCCATTTACGTCATCCTTCCCTGGGGCCATCTCCGGCCCTATCGGCGCGGATTTTCGGGCTAGCTGCGCCAGCCCAACCGCCCCCCGCGAAGACCCCGCTGATCCGATGCCTCTGCCGCCCTCCCCCGAAACCCTCGTGCCGCTCCTCGGAGACAGCTCCGTCTCCTCCCGCAGAACGGTGAAGGCGGCCCTGCTGGCGCTCGGTGCGGCGGCGATTCCCGCCCTCCGACGGGCCGCCGACGGTCCCGATCCGGTCCTGCGCGCCCGGGCCCGACAGGTCCTGATCGAGCTCCGGCGACGGCGCGGACTCGACCAGCTCCGCGAACTGCTCCTCGACCCCGACGCCTCCCTCGAGCCGGGCCTGCTGGCCATCGACGAGGTCCTCGGGGCCGCGGACCCGGCCCTGGACATCGCTGGCACGCTGGACACCTGGGCCGCCGCCACCCGCGACAGGATGGGCCCCAGCGCGACGGCCGAGGAGGCCGGGGCCGCTCTCCAGCAGGTCCTGGCGGGCGAGGCGGGGCTCATCGGGGCCAGCAACGACTTCCACAACGCACTCCACGTTTCACTCACCCGCGCGGTGGAGGACCGGCGTGGGCTGCCGCTGACCCTGTGCGCGATCTACGCACTCGTGGGTCGGCGAGCCGGGCTCGATGTGGCCCTCCTCCCCTTCCCCGCGCAGGTCCTGCTGCTCATCCTGGGGGAGTCGAGCCAGCAGATCCTGGACCCCTTCGGCGGCGGCACGCGGCTGTCGGAAGCGGCCTGCGTGAGGCGCCTCAACCGGCTCGGGGTGGCGCCCTCGCCCCACTGGTTCGAGCCCGCATCAGACGCGGAGATGCTCACCCGTCAGCTCCGCAACCTCGCGGCGGCCCTGCGCCGGCACGGGCGTGACCGGGACGCGATCGAGGTGATGGCCCTGCTCGAGCACGCATGAGGCGCGTCTCTCCGTCGGTGCGCCAGGGGAGGACCGCAGCGTCCGCGGCGTGGATTCCCGGGGCCCGCAGGGTTCCAAGGAGCCCCGCAGGCCCTAGCTTGTGGTCATGACGGAGATCCCTGACGTTTGGCCGCCCGAGGAGGACCCCCGACCGGCGAGCATCCTGCCGATGTTCCCGCTCCAGGGCGTCTTCCTGCTCCCGCGCCAGATCCTCCCCCTGCACGTCTTCGAGCCTCGCTACCGGCAGATGATCGACGACGTGCTCGACGGCCAGGGGAGGCTCGCCATGGGCACCGTGCTCGAGGGGCAGGAGCCCACCGTCGACGGTGAGGAGGAGCTCGCCCCCCGGATCCTCCATGTGTCGGGGGTCGGCGAGATCGCCCGGCACGAGAAGACCCCCGATGGGCGCTACTTCATCTGGCTCTTCGGGCTGGGCCGCTTCGACGTGGAGGAGGTCCCCTCGGACCGGCTCTACCGCAAGGTCAGCGCGAGACCCCTGGAGGAGGTCCCCCTGGACGACGCCCGGGAGGAGGCCATGCGAAACGACCTCCGCGAGGCCCTGGACGCACGGACCGAGGAGCCCCTCATGCTGCCCGACGACGTGCCCGTGGAGCTCCTCGCGGACGCTTTGACGCAGAAACTCCATCTTCCCCAGAATGCGATGGAGCCGATCTTCACCGAGGTCGATATCGAGAAACGGGCGCGGATGACTCTCCGCGCCCACGCGGCCTTCCCGCCGCCGAAGCTCGACTGAGGGCGCGCTCGGATCGAGAGTCGGCCCCAGTTCGCTGAGGGTCGTCGGGCGGGAGGTTGCACGTCTCCACCTCGATCGCGACTCTATCCCTGGCGCCTCTCGCGCCCGCGCACCCGGTGCTCCAGCTCCTCCGATCCCTCAAGGCCAACAGGGCCCTCCTGTGGAGCTTCGTGGGCCGTGACCTCAAGTCCCGCTATGTGGGGTCGAGCCTCGGGTTCTTCTGGTCGGTGGTCTACCCGATCATGAACCTTGCGGTGTATCTGCTGGTCTTCCAGATCATCCTCAAGATGACCTGGGACGCGGACAAGAGCTCCCAGGAGGTCGTGCTCCTGATGCTGGTGGCAATCGTCAGCTGGACCGCCTTCGCCGAGGCGGTCTCTCGCTCGACCAACGTCCTGGTGGATAACCAGAACCTGATCCAGAAGGTGGTCTTCCCCTCGGAGGTCCTGCCTGCCTACGTGACCATCTCCGCCATGGTCAACATGACGATCGCGCTCCCGATCGTCCTCCTCGCGTTGCTCTACGCGAAGCTCAACCCGACCAACGACCCCGCCGTCCTCGCGGCCGCGGCGGCCAGCGGACACCAGGGCGTTCAGATCGGCGCTCAGCTGATCTGGGTCCCGCTCCTGCTGGCGCTCCAGGCCCTGTTCACCGCCGGGCTCGGTTACTTCCTCGCCACCTTCAACCTGTTCTGGCGTGACACCTTCCACGTGATCGGCGTCGCCCTGACGGTCTGGATGTTCATCACGCCGATCTTCTATCCGCCCCAGCGGATGGTCGAAAAGGACTACGGGTGGATGCTCGACGTCAACCCGATGCACTGGTTGATGGACATGTACCGAGGGGTCCTCGTCCAGAACCACGCCCCCGACCCGCGGCAGCTGCTCAGCTTCACCGCGGCCGGGATCGTGGCGTTCGCGATCGGGTCCACGTTCTTCAGCAAGCAGAAGTCCAAGTTCTCCGATCTACTCTGAGACCGCCCTCTGCGGCCCCCACAGACTCTGAGGTCCCACCAGCGGCGCCCCCATGTACGACAGCAGCAACTCCGCCGAGGCTCAGCCCGCACCGAACGCCATGGGCGGCTCCGCCATCGTCGCGCGCGGCGTGAGCAAGGCGTACCGCATGTACGACAAGCCGGTCCACCGGCTCTGGGACCTGATGCTCCCCGGCGGGCCCCGCGGCCGGGAGTTCTGGGCGGTCCGGGACGTCTACCTCGACATCCCGAAGGGCTCGACCGTCGGCATCATCGGCGAGAACGGCGCCGGCAAGAGCACCCTCCTCAAGCTCCTGACCGGGATCACCCAGCCCACCAGCGGCGAGATCCTCACTCGCGGACGGATCGCCTCGCTGCTCGAACTGGGCGCGGGCTTCCATCCCGAGTTCTCTGGCCGCGAGAACATTCGCCTCAACTGCTCGATCCTCGGGATGACCGAGGAGGAGACCGAGGAGCGCTTCAACGCCATCGTCGAGTTCTCCGAGCTGGGAGAGTTCATCGATCGGCCGGTCAAGACCTACAGCTCCGGGATGCACGTGCGCCTCGGCTTCTCGGTCGCCACCACCGTCGATCCGGAGATCCTCATCATCGACGAGGCCCTCTCGGTGGGCGACGAGCACTTCAAGGGCAAGTGCATCAACCGGCTGAACGAGTTCCAGGAGCAGGGCAAGACCACGCTCTTCGTCTCCCACGATATGGGCTCGGTGAAGTCCATGTGTAAGCACGTCGTTCTGATGCACGAGGGCCGCGTCCTCGAGCAAGGCACGGCGGAGGAGGTCGCGGACGAGTATCTCAAGCGCGCCCACGCCCGGGGCAATGAGCGGATGTCGGCCATCAATCGCCAGCTCGACGCCTACCCCAGGTGGGGCTCCGGCGAGATTCGCACGGGCAAGGTGGAGCTCTTCAGCGGAGACGGCCCGCCCACCAACGTCTTCCAGCCTGGCTCACCCTTCCGCGTGAGGATCGAGTTCGAGGCCACGGCGGACTGCCACGAGCCGGTCTTCGGCCTCGGCGTCTACCGCTCCGACGGGACGTACGTCAACGGCAGCAACCACCTCTGGCGCAACGAGCCCATCGAGCTCGGTGACGTCAAGGCTGGCGCGAAGGGACACGTGGAGATGGCCTTCGAGAGCCTCCCGCTCCTGCAGGGCGGGTACTACCTCACGGTCTTCGTCTACGACCACGACAAGGCTGCCCCCACCCCCATCGACCACCGCGAGCACGCGGCGACGTTCGAGGTCCACGACGCCAACCACCTCCAGCACGGCCTGCTCTTCCTACCGACGGAGTGGTCGGTGGCCATGGACGGAGCCGAACCCAGGGTCTCCCGGGACTGACCGGCCCGGCAGGCGGAGATGGGGACCGGGCCCCAAGGCCCTCAGCTCAGCTTGCGCGCGCCCGTGAGCCATCGGAGGACGACTGACCGACCGAGGCGGTTCCAGAGCCGCTGGGACTCCTCGCGGAGCATCTCGCGCTCGGCGTCCGCCTCGGCGAGGTCTCCCTCCAGCTGTTGGATCGTGGCCCTCGCCTCTGAGAGCGCTGCCCCCACCTGCGCCGCCTCCGCTCGGGCCTGGTTCCGCTCGGCGAGCCGAAGGTCTCTGGCCCCGATGATGATCTCGATCTCCTCCTCGAGGGAGAGCTCTCGCCCCTTGGCTCGCTCCAGACGCTCCCTGAGGGTATCGGCGCAGTCATCGGCGAGCCGGACGGCCCCGCGCGCCCGAGCCTCCCGATCGACAAACTCCTCGATGCGCCGGACCGTCCCCTCGAGCTGCTCGTGGGCCCGACGGACGATCTCGTTCTGCGCGGTGAGCTCCCGATTGACCTCCTCCAGGCGCGCCCCACGGACCTCGAGCTCCCCGAGCTCCAGCGCGCGCAGCCGCTCCAGCTCACCGAGCTTGAGGCGGTGCCCCTCGAGGTCAGCGGTCAATGCGCCGATCCGCTCGTCCTTGTGGGCCAGCACCTCCTGGACCTCCGCGCGCTCCGCCGCGAACGCGACGCGCTCAACCTCGGCATCACGCCGGCTGGTCTCGCTCTCCACACGCAGCGCCTCCACCGTCTCCGCGTGCCCGGCGAGATCCGTGGCCATGTCCTTGGCTTCGCTCCGGTGCCCCTCGAGATCCTTCTCGATCGACGCTACGACCCCGTGCAGCCGCTCCATCTCCGGCAGGTAGGTGTCGCGGAGGCTGTCGTAGCGGAGCAGCTCCCGGCCCGCCTCCACGAGGGCCCCGTCCGCTGCGTTGAGCGACGACGGCGTGGCGCCGAGGACGGCGTCCGCGCTGGGCATGGGCGCGTCGCCGAAGGCCGCGATGACGGCGTGCCGGTACACCTCCCCCCCGTGGTCGAAGGGGAACAGGTAGTCGTTGTAGAAGCGATAGAGCTGCGGCGCGAAGTCCTTGAGCAGCGTCTCGTGCTCGATGTAGAGCTCCACGCACATGAGCGCGAGCCAGCGCCCAAGCTCTCCGTGCCCCACCGTGGCCGTGCGCGCCCCGGCCCCCTCCAAGATCTCGAGCGCGGCGGGCATGGACGGCAGCCCGTTCACGCGGTGCTCGAGCAGGTACTGGTGCTCCCAGTCGAGCCGCGCTCGCAGGAAGTCCAGGAGCGCCTCCTCCGCCTCGGCGACCCGCGGTGAGTCGTAGGGGCCGGCGAGGATGACGTAGCGGCCGGAGACCCTGGCGCACTCCCTGACGAAGTCATCCCGGAGCGGCGGCGGCACGTGCTCGAGCGTATCGAAGGCGCAGACCGCGTCGAAGACGCCGTCCTGGAAGGGCAGCTGGGCGCCGCTCCCAAGCACCAACCCCTCGACCCTCGAGGGGACGACGTCGACCAGCTCGATCCGGTCGGAGGGAAGGAACTCCCGCAGGAGCGCGGTGCGCCCCCCCACGTCCAGGATTCGGAGCCGCTGGCCGTCGACCCTCACGCTCTCAAGGAGCGCCCGCACCAGCTCATAGCGCTGGAACTGGTCGAAGGGGAGGTCTCGAACGTCGGACATGGGGTGCTGCGACCGTCGGGCCGCTGCTCGGAGTATCGGCAAGCGTGGCCCGTGAGCATATGCGGGGCTGACAGGATCCTTCCCGCAGACGGAGAAGAAGCCTCCCTGGAGCGATCCCGGGGGGCCTCGGCTGCGTGCCCCAGCCGCCCCCGCGGCGGCTCAAGCGATCGTGCAGATCACCGGCGCGTGGTCGCTCGGCTTCTCACCGCCCCGAGCCTCCAGGTCCACCGTCACCCCCGTGCAGGCGTCATAGGCCGGTGGAGAGAGCAGGAAGTGGTCGATCCGGAGACCGTTCCCCCGCTTGAAACCGAACGTACGGAAGTCCCACCAGGTGTAGACACCGGCCTCGTCGTTGTGCTTCCGGAGCCCGTCCTGGAGCCCGGGGGCCATGATCTCGGCCAGGGCGTCTCGCTCGGGCTTGCTGCAGAGGATCCGGTCCCGCCACTTCTCGGGGTCGTACACGTCGCGGTCATCGAAGGTCACGTTGAAGTCCCCGGTCACCACCACCTTTTCGTCCATCGGGAACTGCTCACGGACGTACGTGGCGACGTCCTTCATCCACTCGAGCTTGTAGTCGTACTTGTCACAGCCGACCTCCTTCCCGTTGACGACGTAGAGGTCCAGGAGCATCACGTCCTCGACGACGGCGGCGATCACCCGTGCCTCGGGGTGCTCCGTCCCCGGGATCCCCATGACCACCTGCTCGATGGGCGTCTTGGAGAGGATCGCCACGCCGTTGTAGGTCTTCTGGCCATGGAAGGCCACGTGGTAGCCGGCCTCCTCCAGCGTCTCCCGGGGGAAGAGTTCGTCCACCACTTTGGTCTCCTGGAGGCAGACCACGTCCGGGTCTGCACGCTCGAGAAACTCGAGGACACGGGGCATGCGGGCCCGGAGTGAGTTGACGTTCCAGCTGACGATATCCACGGCGGAAGCTCCTGGGTGCGAGGTGGCCCGCGGCGGGCGGCCGACCCGCGGGCGGGGTCCGACGCGCCGCGTGGCGGTGGGACGGGAGTCTAACCCCCGTGGACCTGCCGTCACGGCTGCCATGGGAAGAGGCCGGGTCGTTCGAGCCCGCCCGAGGCCGATTCGAGCGGAGCGCTGCGACGGAGGCCCCCGAATGCGTGCAGCCTCGGTTATCGCTCAAGGAATCGGCCGAGAATCTCGATCCCGAGGGAGGGCTGGGGGCCTTCAAGGGCTTACCCTCCCCACCAGAAAAGCGAAGCTCCGGCGCGAGCGGCCCTCGACGGAACGAGAACGAAACCGTCGACGACGCACCCCCACCGCACTTCTGCGGATGACAAGGATGGCCCTGCGAGACCAAAGCGGCCCTCCCTCAACGCGCGCCGGGACGACACCCGTCCTTCAGACAGAGCGACGCCGGGCAACCCGGGGCGAACCATGCCCACGGGACACAGCTGCCCACCCGCCGACGCGGGACTCCAATCGACAACCAACGAATGACTGACCAACGACGCGCGGGCGGACAGAGCCGCTCGCGACGCTCCGGCCGCAGGGGATCCACCCCCCGCCGAAGCTCCGGCCGCGACGCGGCCCCGAAGACGAACAAGAACATCACCCCCCTCACGCCCACCCTCGAACCGCCCGACATCGAGTCGTTCGAGGAGTTCAGCCTGGCGGAGAACATCCAGAGCGCGATCAAGGAGATGGGCATCACCAAGCCCACCCCGATCCAGGCTCTGGCCATCGAGCCGGTCCTCGCGGGCAAGGACGTCATCGCCAAGGCCGAGACCGGAACGGGGAAGACCCTCGCCTTCGGCGCCCCGATGATGTCGAAGATCGACCCGAGCCGCTCGACGGTCCTCGGGCTCGTCCTCTCGCCCACCCGTGAGCTCGCTGAGCAGGTGCACGATGTGCTCAAGGAGCTCGGCGCCGCGAGCGGGGTGAAGACGACCCTCATCGTGGGAGGTGAGCAGATGGGCCCCCAGGTGCGCGCCCTCCAGGCAGGCGCCCAGGTCGTGGTCGGGACGCCCGGCCGCGTGCTGGACCTCCTGAACCAGCGCTTCCTCCAGTTCCCCTGGACCGAGTTCGCCATCCTCGACGAGGCGGACAAGATGCTCGAGATCGGCTTCATCGACGACGTGAAGAAGATCCTCGACGCGTGCAACGAGTACCGGCAGACGCTGCTGTTCTCCGCCACGTTCCCGCCGCCGCTCCTCGAGCTCGCCCGCGGTTACACCACGGACCCCGCCGAGATCGCCACGGCGAGCGGCGTCGCCACCGTGGACAACATCAACCAGTACTACCTCCGCTGCGGCGAAGAGGACCGCGCCCGGGAGCTCGGCCACCTCATCGAGGACTCGGCCAAGGACGACGTCTTCCTCGTGTTCTGCGAGCGCAGGACCGACGTGGACCAGCTCATGCGGAAGCTCGAGCGCCGGCGGTTCTCCGTCAAGGCGCTCCACGGCGGCTACGACCAGGCCGCACGCTTCCGGGTGATGGGCGCGTTCCGGACCGGCGAGGTCAAGTGCCTCGTCGCCACGGACGTGGCCTCCCGCGGGCTCGACGTGAAGCACGTGACCCACGTTGTGAACCTCGGCGTCCCCCGCGACGTCTCCGACTACACCCACCGCATCGGCCGCACCGGCCGGGCCGGCGCCCACGGGGTCGCGGTCACCTTCGTCTCACGTCGCAACGAGCGGGACTGGGACAACCTCCAGCGGCAGTCCGGGTTCGATCTGACCGAGCTGCGCCGGCCGCGGGAGCTCTTCAGCATCGAGGAGCGTCGCCTGCGCGATGCCGCCCGGGACGCTGAGCCCGAGACGGACGCCGACGAGGTCGCTGGCCGCGAGGCTCCGGCCCGCAGCGACGAGCGGCCCCGCCGCCGCCGGAACCGGGACGGCCAACGCCAGGAGCGGCATGACGAGGAGCGCGAGGCCACGACCACCGAGCCTGAGCGCGGCGAGTCGCGAGCCTCCGAGTCCCGATCCTCCGCGGACGAACCCGCCGAGGGCGAGCGCCCCAGGCGCCCGCGCCGTCGTCGCCGCGGCCGCTCCGAGGAGACGGAGAGCGAGCCGCGCAGCGAGCAACAAGACCGGGAGGAACGGCCCGAGCCGGAAGCCCGTGAGGAACAAGCCCCCTCCGAGGAGCGCCCCCGTCGGGCCCGTCGCCGTCGCGGCGGCCGCGGCGACGACCGCGCCCCCCGCGAGGAGCGGAGCGACGACCAAGAGGGCGAGCGTGCACCGCGCCAGCGCTCCTCGGCCCCCCGGAACGAGGACACCGCGACCCGCGGCGAAGAGACCCCGGCCGCTCCGGCCGGCGGCTTCGGCCTCGGGCTCAAGGAGGAGCCGTCCAAGGGGTCCTCCGAGGACGCCGACGGCGGCGAGGAGCGCCCGGCACGGCGGCGCCCCAGGCGCAGCCGAGGAGGGCGCTCGGATTCCCCCGAGAAAGCGGGCGAAGATCGTCCCAAGAGCGAGTCGCGAAGCGACGATCGTCGCCCGCGGACCGAGTCGAAGCGTGACCCCGAGCCGAAGAGCGCCCCGAGCGGGGGCTTCGGCGCAGGAATCTGACCCCAAGAACGAAACGAGAGCAGCGGGCAGTCCCAAACCACGGGCTGCCCCATTAGGACATGGGCGGCATCAACCCCTACCAGGAGCAGGTCGAGACCCCGCTCCCTGACGCGAGCTACTCCGTCACCTTCATGCCCATGGGCAAGAAGGTCTCCGTGGATCCCGCGGCGCTCCCCCTCTCGAGGGAGGGGCGCCCCGGCTCCATCCTCGACATCGCAGACGGTCACGGCATCGAGATCGACCACGCCTGCGGCGGCGTCTGCGCCTGCTCGACCTGCCACGTGATCGTGCGTGAGGGCTTCGAGTCGATCCCCGAGGCGTCGGAGTCCGAGGAGGACATGCTCGACGAGGCCCCCGGTGTCGAGCTGACCTCGAGGCTCGCCTGCCAGGCGGTGCCCAGCGGCGCGGCTGACGTCGTCGTGGAGATCCCTGGCTGGAACCGCAACCACGCCCGAGAGATCCACTGATGAGCCAGGACATCCCCGCCAGCGAGGGCGAGGAGGTCGTCCTCGCCAACCCCAGGGGCTTCTGCGCCGGCGTGGACCGGGCGATCCAGATCGTGGAGCGCGCCCTCGAGGTGCACGGCGCCCCCGTCTTCGTCCTCCACGAGATCGTCCACAACAAGCACGTGCTCGAGCGGCTGCGGTCCCTCGGAGCGCGATTCGTGAAGGCCCTGGACGAGGTCCCCGAAGGCGCCGTCACGGTCTTCAGTGCCCACGGGGTCTCTGACGCCGTCGTCGACGCGGCCGCGAGTCGCCGGCTCGAGGTGATCGACGCCACCTGCCCGCTGGTGACCAAGGTCCACCGGCAGGCGATCCGCTATGAGGACCAGGGCCGCGAGGTCATCCTCGTCGGGCATCCCGGCCACCCCGAGGTCGAGGGCACCCGCGGCCGGATCAAGGGCAAGGTCCACGTCCTCTCGACCCCCGATGAGGTGGCCGCGCTGGAGATCGCCGACCCCGAGCAGCTCGCCTACGTCACCCAGACCACGCTCTCCGTGGACGACACCCGGGACGTGATCGACGCGCTCCTCAGCCGCTTCCCTTCGATCCAGGGGCCGGCCCTCAAGGACATCTGCTACGCCACCCAGAACCGCCAGACCGCGGTGAAGGACATGATCGGGGACGTGGACGTCCTCATCGTCGTCGGCTCCGAGAACTCCTCGAACTCAAACCGCCTGCGCGAGCTCGGCGAGCGCGGCGGCATCCCGTCCTACCTCGTCGATCGCCCCGAACAGGTCCAGCCGGGCTGGGTCGCTGGGAAGGGGACCGTGGGCGTCACCGCGGGAGCGTCCGCCCCGGAGGAGCTCGTGCAGATGATCCTCGCACGCCTCGGTGAGCTGGGCGTGACCCGCACCCGGGAGCTCGACGGGGAGAGGGAGACCGTCGTCTTCCAGATGCCCGACGGGCTCTAACCCTGCTGCCCCCGCGGGGAGGGTTCCCTTAACGAACCGGAGGCCGGTCGCGCGCGTGCGCGACCGGCCTCCGGTTCGTTGGAGGGACGAGCCCTCCCGATCAGAACTTCCAGCCGACGGTCAGCAGGTAGATGTTGTCCGCCCGCTCGTTACCCGGCTGCGGGGTGTTGTCGTAGGTGAGCACCCACTGGAGCTTGGCGACCATCGACTCGGAGAGCACGGCGGAGAAGTCCGTGGTGGCGACCCCGTAGATGTCGTCCTTGTCGTCGAGGCTCGGGAAGACCTCACCGGTGGTCCCGAAGGTCAGCGTCTCGGTGATCGCTGCCATGACTTCCCACGCGCCGCGGACCACGAGGAACTCCTCATCGACTCCGTCCTCGTAGCGCTCGTCGAACCAGCCGGCGCCGATCTCCGTGCTGATGCGCCACTGGTCGTCGTCGCGCCACTGCTCACCGATACCGGCGCCGATGGTCCAGCGGAGATCGACCATGGCCTGCTCGTTGGTCTCCGCGAGGCCGTTGGCGTAGAGGTAGGTCTTCTCGGAGACGAACTTGTCGTACTTCAGCGTGCCGAGGGCGCGACGCTGGGTGCGGGCGTCGTCCTGGGTGGCGTAGTACCAGAGGCCCTCTGCCGTGTACCGGTGGGAGCCCATCTCGCGGACGGCCTTGCCGGTGATGGCGTAGGACGAGTTGTTGGCGTTGCCTTCGCTCTTGGTGAGGCCCACGTCGAGGCCGCCACGCCATACACCGAGGTCCTCCGAAGCGACCTCGTCTTGCGAGACCGCGGGGATCGCAAGCGGATCAGGCGTCGGGTTTGAGGGGATGGCAGCGGCCGAGGCCGTGAGCGTCGAGCCGAGGATGAGGGGGAGGACGAGCATTGCGATCGTGTCCACACGATGACGCGCGGACGTCATGATTCTTCTTGGGGGGATGAACGGTCCATCCAGCGCGCGGCGGCGCGGAGGCCTATGACAGTCCTCGACCCGTGCCAGGTCAGGAGTTGTCCGTCGCAGGGTAAGAAGCGCCGCGGATCCATGCGAGTCGCGCGGGCAAGTTCGCCCACGTGTTGGTGGGCGAACGGGAAGGGCTCACTGGGGAGGAGGACGCGCTCGGGGCGCAGAGTTGCGACCTCCTCCGGGGTGACCTCTGGATAGCGGCCTCCTCCCCCCACCAGAACGTTGGAGCCGCCCGCCTCGACCAGAAGATTGGACAGAAATGTGTCCGCCGTGGCGGCGATCCAGGGGCGGCGCCAGACGAGCACCAGGAACGACACGGGGTCCATCGCACGTCTCCGGGCCCGCGCCTCGCGGATCCCCTCGTCGAGCCGATCTGCGACGGCGGCGGCCTCGCGGCCCCGGCCCACCCGCTGGCCGACGTCCCTGATGAGCGCGGGGACCTCATCCACGCGCCGCGGCATGGAGTCATGAACCTCCACGCCAGCGGACCGCAGCGCCTCCACGTCCTCCAGTCGATTCTCCTCGCGGTTCGCGAGTACGAGGGTCGGCCGCAGGTCGAGGATCCGCTCGATGCGAGGGTCCTTCGTCCCGCCGATTCGCACCACGCCATCCATCTGCTCCGGTCGGACGCAGAACCGCGTCGCCCCGACCACCTGCGAACCCGCCCCGATGTCGAAGAGCGTCTCGGTCATGCTCGGACAGAGCGAGACCAGACGCTGGGCCTCAGTCACGGACGACGACCTCGGGGACGTCCACCGCCACGTAGCGCTTCCCGTCCCGCTCGAGGCGCGTGAAGGCCCGCTCCGGGTCGTGATAGGACATGCCGATGATCCCCTCGTCCGCGGCGCGCGCCAGCCACTCGGTCCGCATGGAGAACGAGCGGGGAACATCCATGTCGTACGCCATGATGTAGGGCGGCTGGATGTGATGGGTCGTCGGGATGAGGTCACCCCAGAAGGCGGCCGAGCTGCCCTCCCCACCCGCATTGAAGCGAATCACCACCATGCCCTCCGAGTGACCGCACACCTGGACCATCTCGAGGTCCTCGAACAGCCGGTGGTCGCCGTCGTGCATCTCGACGAGGCCGCGCTCCACGAGCGGGTCGATGTCGTCCGCACGGTAGCTCGCCCGACGGGGATGCATCGCGACCCGCGCCGCTCCCACCTCGGCCGTGGGGAAGTGGTGGCGGGCCCGCGGGAAGAGCGGCTCCAGCTGGTCTCCCCGCTGCTCCACCAGCGCCCCGATGTGGTCGAAGTGGCAGTGGGAGACCACGACGTGGTCGATGTCCTCTGGCCCCACGTCCAGCGCCGCGAGGGTGGCCCGGAGCGTGGTCTCCTGCGGCCGCTCGAGCCGGTAGATCTTGCGGAACTTGTCGTCCCAACGGTCGCCCATCCCGCCCTCGACCACGACCTTCACGCCGTCCTTCTCCGCCAGGAACGGCCGCGCGGCGAGGCGGATCGTGTTGTCCTCCGCGGGGGGCGTGAGCCGCGCCCAGAGGTTCTTCGGCACGACGCCCCACATCGCCCCCCCATCGAGGCCGAAGGTGGCGTCGTAGAGGGCCGTGATCCTCCAGCCACCCACCTGCAGGGAAGCGGGGGTCCAGCGGGCCTCGGCGCTGTGCGGGGTGGCACCGTTCATGCGGGGCTCACAGGGACCCGGCGGCCTTGAGGACCGCGCGCCCGATGATCAGCCGCTGGATCTCGCTGGTGCCCTCGCCAATGGTGCAGAGCTTGGCGTCGCGCCACATGCGCTCGACCGGGTACTCCCGGCTGTAGCCGTAGCCGCCGTAGATCTGGATCGCCTCGTAGGTGCACTTCATGGCGATCTCGGAGGCATAGAGCTTCCCGATGGAGGCCTCCGTGCCGTAGCTCTGCCCCGAGTCCTTGAGGCGCGCGGCGTGGTAAACGAGGTGGCGCGCCGCCTCGATCTGCACCCGCATGTCCGCGAGCTTGAACTGCACCGCCTGCTGATCGGCCAGGGTGCCGCCGAACGCCTCGCGCTCCAGCGCGTATCGGCTGGCGCAGTCGAACGCGCCCTCGGCCAGGCCGAGCGACAGGGCGCCGATGGAGATGCGGCCGCCCTCGAGCGTCTTCATGAAGGTCGCGAAGCCCTCGCCCGCGGGGCCGAGCAGGTGCGAGCGCGGGATCCGCGCATCCTGAAACACCAGGCTCGCCCAGTCGGAGCCGCGCATTCCGAGCTTGGTCTCGCCGGGCTCCAGGGAGAAGCCGTCGATGTCCCGGGGGACAACGAAGGCCGAGATGCCCTTCGAGCCCAGGGACCGGTCCGTCACCGCGGTGACGATGAAGACCCCGGCGTGGTTGGCGTTGGTGATGAAGCACTTGCGGCCGTTGAGGACGTACTCGTCCCCGTCGAGCTCCGCGGTCGTCGAGGTCCCCCCCGAGTCCGATCCCGCGCCGGGCTCGGTGAGCCCGTACGCGCCCATGTACTCGCCCGAGATCAGCTTGGGAACGTAGAGCTCCCGCAGCTCGGCGCCGCCCCACTTCCAGATCGGGTAGGTCCCGAGGCTCACGTGCGCGGCGTAGCCCAGCGCGGTCGAACCGCAGACCTTGGCGAGCTCTTCCACGGCCAGGATGTAGCTCAGGGTTCCGCCGTCCGATCCACCGACGTCCTCAGGAAAGGGGATCCCAGGGAGCCCGAGCTCGACGATCTGCTCCCACTTCTCCCGGGGGAAGCTGTGGTTCTCGTCGATGTCGTGCGCGATCGGCGCGATCTCGGTCTTCGCGAAGTCCGCCACCATCTCGCGGACCATCTCTTGCTCCTCCGTGAAGTCGAAGGAGTGGCGGATGGCAGGGAGCTCGTACTCGGCGTGTCCCAGGTCATGGGATCCCGTGGAGGAGGCGACGTCGGTCATGGCTTGGCCCGTTGGGCGGCGAGAGTCAGGGGGCGGGAGACGCCCCCGAGCGATGGGGTCGTGGAAGGTCAGGCTGCTGTTGGAGAGCGCTTAGCTGAGCAGGTCGCGTGCGATGACGAGGCGCTGGATGTCGGTGGCACCCTCGTAGATCTCGGTGATCCGGGCGTCCCGGAAGAGCCTCTCCACGTGGAAGTCGTCGGTGTACCCGGCACCCCCATGGATCTGGACGGCCTCGTCGGCGCAGAAGTTGGCGGCCTGCGACGCGAGGAGCTTCGCCTCCGAGGACTGCCGGTTCACCTCCATCCCGCGGTCGCGCATCCACGCGGCCTTGCGGACGAGGAGGCGAGCCGCCTCGAGGCGCGCAGACATGTCTGCGAGCTTGTGCTGGATGGCCTGGAAGTAACCGATCGGCTTGCCGAACTGCTCGCGCTCCTTGGCGTACTTGATGGAGGCGTCGAGGCAGGCCTGCCCGATGCCGACCGCCTGGCTCGCGATCCCGATCCGGCCGCCCGCGAGGGTGTCCATGGCGATCGGGAAGCCCCGGTCGACCTCGCCAAGGACGCACTCCGGCCCGAGGCGCACGTCGTCGAGGATCAGCTCGACGGTCGCCGAGCCGCGGATCCCGGTCTTCATCTCGTGCTTGCCGACCTTGAGGCCCGGGGCGTCGCCCGGCATGAGGAAGGCGGTGATGCCCTTCGCCTTCGGCAGGTCCGGGTTCGTGCGGACGTAGACGAGGAAGAGGCCCGCCCGGTCCCCCGAGGTGACCCACAGCTTCGTGCCCCGCAGGATCCAGTCGTCGCCGTCGCGCTCCGCAGTGGCCGCGAGCGCCGCGGCGTCAGACCCCGATCCCGCCTCGGAGAGGGAGTACGCGCCGATGGCCTCGCCCGAGGCGAGCTTCGGGAGCCAGCGGGCCTTCTGCTCGTCGGTGCCGAACTTCATCAGCGGAGCGCAGAGCAGAGAGTTGTGCACGGAGACCGCGACGCCGGTCGAGGCGCAGGCGCGGTTGAGCTCCTCGAGCACCACTGCCAGCGCCACGTTACCGAGGTCCGCGCCTCCGTACTCCTCGGGCAGCGTGAGCCCCCAGAAGCCAAGCTCGCCGAGCTGCTTGTACACGTCGTCGGAGATGGACTCCTCGCGGTCGTGCTTGGTGGCGAGCGGCGCGAGAACGCCGTCGGCGAAGTCTCGCGCGGAGTCTCGCACCATTGAGAGCTCCTCGCCGAGGTCAAAGCCGAGCCCGGCTGCGGCCGCGTCGATATCCGAATGGGTCATGGTCATGACAGTCGTGGAGGCGTGTTGGGTGGGGTCCGCGAGGATCTGCGCGGACCCATGTATTTAGATCGGTTGTTCAGGCGGCTAACCCCAGCCCGTGCCGGGGTTCTTTGCCGCACCCGTCACTCGTAGTCGTAGAAGCCCTTTCCGGACTTCCGACCGAGGCGTCCCGCCGCGACCATCCGGCGCAGAAGCGGGCAGGGCCGGTACTTGTCGTCCCCGAGCCCGCGGTGGAGGACCTCGAGGATGTCGAGGCAAACGTCGAGGCCGATGAGATCCGCGAGGGTCAGGGGGCCCATCGGGTGGGCCATCCCAAGCTTCATCACCGTGTCAATGCCCTCCTTGGTCGCGACGCCCTCCATGAGGCAGAAGACCGCCTCGTTGATCATGGGCATCAGGACCCGGTTGGAGACGAACCCGGGGTAGTCGTTGGCCTCCACCGGTTCCTTCCCCAGGGCGCGGCTCGCTCGCATCACCGCGTCGGTGGTCTCGTCGCTGGTCTCCTGACCGCGGATCACCTCGACCAGCTTCATGACCGGGACCGGGTTCATGAAGTGCATGCCGATCACCTTGTCGGCTCGCCCGGTCACGGCGGCGATCTCGGTGATGGAGATGGAGGACGTGTTGGAGGCGAGGATGGCCGACGCCGGCGCGACCTCATCGAGCGTGCTGAACACCTTGGCCTTGAGCTCGGCGCGCTCCGAGACTGCCTCGACGATCAGCTCCCGATCGGAGAGGTCCTCGAGGCGAGTCGAGCGGCTGATGCGTCCCATCGCAGCGTCGGCGTCCTCCTGGGTCATGCGCTCCTTCTTCACGACGCGCGCGAGGCTCTTGCCGATGGCGGCCACGCCCCGGTCGAGCGCCTCGCCGTCCACGTCCACGAGGGTGACGGCGCTGCCGCAGGAGGCGAAGACCTGGGCGATGCCGTTGCCCATGGTGCCCGCGCCGATGACGGCGACCCGCTCAAAGAGATCGTTCCTGCTCATAGTCTTGTCCGGTGAGTGAAGGGGGTCCTGGGTGCCTCAGATGCGCTCGACGGAGAGGGAGACCGCGTTCCCGCCGCCGAGGCAGAGGGAGGCCATGCCGTTGGCCGCGTCGCGCTGTTCCATGGCGCTCAAGAGCGTCGTGAGGATGCGCGCGCCGGAGGCCCCGATGGGGTGGCCCAGGGCGACCGCCCCGCCGTTGACGTTGACCCGCGACGGGTCGAGCTCGAGCTTGCGCGTGAGGGCGACCGCCGCGGCGGAGAAGGCCTCGTTGATCTCGTGCAGGTCGAACTCCGAGGCCTTCATCCCGGCCTTCTCGGCCGTCTTCTTGATCGAATGCTCGGGGGCCATCATCACCCACTCGGGCGCACAGCCGCCGGTCGCGTAGTGCGTCACCCGCGCCAGCGGCGTGAGGCCGTGCGCGGCCGCGAACTCGGCGCTGGCCACCACCAGCGCGGCGGACCCGTCGTTGATGGCGGAGGCGTTGGCGGCCGTCACCGACCCGTCCTTCGCGAAGGCGGGGCGCATCCCGCCGATCGAGTCCGCGGTCATCCCCTCGCGGATGGTCTCGTCCTCGGTGAAGTCGAAGGGGTCCCCCTTCCGCGGCTTGATGGTCACGGCGAACTTCTCCGCGTCGAACCGGCCCGCGCCGGTGGCCTCCGCCGCGCGGCGGTGACTCTCGGCCGCGTAGGCATCCTGGTCGGCCCGGGAGACGTCGAGCTCGGTCGCGACCTTCTCACCGGTCATCCCCATGTGGAAGTCGTTGTAGATGTCCCAGAGCCCGTCGTGAACCATCGAGTCCACGACCTCGCTGTGACCGAGGCGCATCCCGCGCCTCGCGTCGGGCAGGAGGTACGGCGCGTTGGACATGGACTCCATGCCGCCCGCGACGAGGCAGTGGGCGTCCCCCGCCCGGATGGCCTGGGCGGCGAGCATCACGGACTTCAGCCCGGAGCCGCAGACCTTGTTGATGGTCACGCTCCCTACCTCGTCGGGCACGCCAGCGCCCCGCGCGGCCTGCCTGGCCGGGTTCTGCCCGAGGCCGGCCTGGAGGACGTTGCCCATGATCACCTCGTCAATGGCCGAGCTCTCGACGCCGGCGCGGCGGATGGCCTCGGCCACGGCGAGGGCGCCGAGTTCGGGGGCACGGAACCCGGACAGCCCCCCCTGGAACTTGCCGATCGGAGAGCGCGCCGCGCTGAGGAGGACGACTTCGGTCATGGTGATGGGAATGACTGGGCGGGATCAGCCGCCGGGCAGATGGGGACGCCTGGGACCATGGCGAGGGAGGCTGCGGGGTGGCCGCGCCTGCCGAATTGCGCGTTCGATGCGCCTCCACCGTCTCCCCGGGCGGGAGTTTGGGCGAACAGTCTACTCGGTCGCCCCCTCGCCATGACAGGTCCTGCGGCCAGGGAACTCCGTGGGTGAGCGGGCCCCGCCAGCGGGACGTGGGGGCCCCAGCAGACGCCAATCCCGGCTCCCCACGCACGCCCACAGCACCATTAAACCATTGCGCCACAACGCCTTAAGCAGCGCGAGACCCTCATCCTCGGCGCCAAGCGCTCGGACATTGCAACGGGGTAGGCGCTTGTCTATTCCGGGGGCTGGTAAGGCGGGTTCCTCCGTGCGCGGAGCCCGTCCCCTCACCCCTTGGACGACCTTGCCCTGATCGAGGGCCTCCGCTCCCGGCGAGAGGCCGCAGTGACCACGTTCCTGGAACGCTACAAGTCGCTGCTCCACCACTGCATCGGACACTTCGAATCCGACGCGGTTGCGCGGGAGGACCGCTATCAGGACATCGTCCTTTTCGTCCTCGAGCGCCTCGACCGGGACGCCTTCGATCCCGACCGCGGCTCCTTCGGTACCTGGCTCTACCGGGTGGCGTGGTGCAGGTGCGTCGACCTCAAGCGCAAGGAGAACGCCAGCGGACGGCCTCGGCTAAAGAACGCAGGCGAGGAGATCCCTGACCGCCCGGACGAGAGCCCCGGCCCGTCGGAGATGGCGGGCATCTCCGAGGTCGGCGGCGTCGTGCGGGAAGCCCTCGGCGAGCTCTCCACGGAGGAGCAATCGCTGCTCGACCTGCGCTTTGTCCAGGGAGAGACCCTCGGGGAGATCGCCCGCAGGCAGGCCATCTCCCTGGAACAGACCAAGTACCGCATCCGGAGGGCGACCATCAGCCTCCGGCGCGTCCTCGTGCACAACTTCGCCCATGAAGAGGCGCTCACAGAGATCTGACTCCCCCCGGTCAGGGCTCTTCCCGCCCAGAGGCAGAGCGCCGACGCGAGACGCCCCCCCCCACCCCATCGCACCAAGCCCCATCAAGATGTCTCTCGACCAACAGCAAACGGAAGACACCCCGGCATCAACGCCGAGCGCCTCCACCCCGGCGCCCGTCCTCCCCATCCACGAGGACGAGGCCTCGCTCGAGGCCATCGCCCGCTTCGACGAGATCGAGGAGGACCGCCTCGCCCAGCTGGTGAGCAACCCCGCGGCCAAGCAGATCCTCGAGCGGCTCCGCGAGGTCGACCGGTGGCTCGAGTCCGCCGTCTCGGGGAACGACGGGACCGACGTCTCGGCGGACGAGCTCTATCGCTTCGGCAGGGGCCGAGGCGCCGAGCCGCTCTCCGACCTGCGGCACCGGGAGGTCGCCGCGTTCCTGGAAGAGCATCCCGCGGAGGCGCGCTGGACGGAGAAGCTGTCCGAGCCGATCCCCGTACCCCTCGACGTCACTCCACCCCGGTCCTTCCCCCCTGTTCACCTTCCCAGGCCGCAAGGCCCGACGCCCTCGATCCAGCCCGTGGAGGATCTCCCCGGGCCCAGCGCCTCGTTGACGAAGGGTGCGACGCGCCGCACGGTCGGGACCCACGCGACGGGTCAAGGGCCTCGCGCGCCCCGGCGCATCGCTCCCTGGATGGCCTGGATCCCGGCGGCGGCCGCCGCCCTCGTGATCACCATGGTCCTGGATCCGTCGGGGACCACGAACGCTATGGAGGGTGGGCTCCCCGAGTCCCCCGTCCTCCGCAGCGCGAGCTCCACGCCCCTCCTCTTCCCGCGTGGGCGCGTCCTCGCCCCGGTGGATGGGCTGGAGACCTACTCCAAACGCCCCCTCTTCGAGGTCGCCTCCGTCGAGGGCGCCGAGCGCTATCGGTTCCAGCTCCGGCTGAACACTGGGGGCGCCTTTGACGCCGGCGATACGGTCTGGGAGGCGGAGTCCACCTCGCGTTCCGCCACCGCTGACCGGCTGCAAGCCGGCGCCTACGAGTGGTCCGCGTGGGCCGCGATCAACGGGGTGGAGAGATCCCTGGGCACGCTGTCCTTCGTGGTCATGGCCGCCGACGACGCCGCGCTGATCCAGTGCGCCTCGGGCGCCGATGCGGAGCCCGACTCCACGCGGGAAGACGTGCGCCGGCTCCACTCCGCTGGCTATCTGGCGGACGCCCGCTTCCGGGCCCGTGACCTCGCTCCGGGCGAGGACCGCGCCGCCTACCTCGCCGAGGACCGTTGAGTCCATCGGGCGAGGGCTCACTCGAGGCCCGGGCCCGGGCGACCGTGGGGCCCCGCCTCGTCCTCCGCCCCATGCTCTGGTCGGGGTGCTTGCTCGCCGCCGCAGCCCTCGCCACCCCCCAGTCCCCGGCGCCCCCGCCCCCCACCGGGGCTGAGACCAAAGGGATCGGGGTCGCCGAGGACGAGCAGGAGCAAGCCGCCGCGCTGGAGCGCCTCGCCCTCGACTACATGGAGGCGCTCTCCGCCGCCCGACGTGGCGATCCCCAGGCGGAGCCGTCGTTGCGGCGCCACGCGGAGGATCTCCAGGCAAGGTTCGGACGCAAGGACGCCGTCGACGTCGCGACCTACTACCTCCAGCTCACCCCGTCCGAGCGGCGGGAAGGCCTCGCCCTCGAGGCGCGCTTCGACGAGCTCAGGGCGAGCGTCCAGGCCGCCGAGTCGTCGGGGACCGACGCGGCAGCTGCCGTCGAGGCCGACTTGCTCGCGCTGCTCGCGGAGGCCCGGCGCGCGGCGGACCTCTCCCCGGCCGCGCGGACCGCGGCGCTCCTGGCACGGGTCGAGGTGCGTCAGGTCGAGCGCTCCTGGCCCGGCGCACCGGGCAGGGAGGCGCTCGTCCGACGGGCGGAGGAGCACGCGGACCTGGCGCTCCGCTGGTTCGGTCTCGCCGGGCAGCGCACGCCGCGACTCGAGGCCATCTGGGTCCGCGCACGGCTCGCCCTGGCCTGCGGGCACCTGGTCCACGCGGAGGAGATCTTCGGTGAGCTCGCGCGCCTCGCCGAGCAGGTGGACCGCCCGCGCTGGCGCGAGCGTGCCCTGCTCGGGCTCGTCGGGGTGGCCCGGGAGCAAGGGGCACCGTTCGCCGCCGCCGCCGCCCTCGACGAGCTCGCGACGTTCCGGCACCCGGCTCACTGCTGGGCGCTGACCCGTGAGCTCGCAGCCCAGCGACTCTCGGAGGACCTCCCACGGCGTGCCCTGGAGTTGCTCGAGTCCTTCCCTCCCTCCGGGCTCGACCCCGAGATCGAGCTCATCGCTGCGGACGGGGAGTGGCGAGCCCTGCAGGCCGCCGCCCTGCTCAGGGCCGGGGAACTCAAGCGCGCGGCCGCGGCCCTCGAGGAGGCCCGGCGGGTGCCGCGGCGCGACCATGACGGGGTCCTCGAGCTCACCCACGCCTCGCTCCTCCTGGATCAGGGAGACCACGAGGAGGCCCTCGCCGCCCTCGAGCAACTGGAAGCCTCCTCGGACCTCAGCCGGGTCGAGGCGCTCGTCCTCCAGGGGCGCACGCTCCTGGCTGCCGGTCGGACCGCCGAGGCGATCCCCCCGCTTCAGCGCGCCTTCGAGGCGGCCCGTGACCGTGACGCGGCGAGGCGCCAGCGGGATGATGGGACGCTGAGGGACTCGAGCGCCATCGGCGAGTGGCTTGGACTTTCCACGGTGGAGGCCCTCGCCCGGGCGCTGGCTGGCGCCTCCCATCCCCTCGAGGCAGCGGCGACGATCGAGGCCGCCCACGCCGCGTGCTCCACGGACGAGGCGCGCGCGCGGCTGCTGGCGCTGGCCGCGACGCAGCCCCTTGGCCTGGTGACCTGGGTCGTGGGCGCCGACCGCTCGCTGGCCATCCACGTGAGCCCCGACGGGACCGCGCAGGCCTCGGAGATTCCGCGCGGGCGGCAGGAGATACTCCGCGCCGCCCGGCGGCTGCGGGAGGCGCTCCTCTTCACCCGTCGCGCGCCCGATTCCAACCCCGAGGAGCTCTCCACCGAGATCGCCGGGGAGGTCCTGCCCGCGTCGCTCCTGCGCTCCCTGGAGCAATGGCGGTCGGGGTCCCGCACGGGGGAGGCGCCCGGGGTCGCCCTGCTCCCCCACGGCGCCCTCGAGCAGATGGCCTTCGAGGCCCTCCCCGCCGGGACCGGGGAAGGACCCATGGGGCTGGACCTCGCGCTGACCATCGTGGACTGCCTGCGCGAGCCGACCGCCCTGGCCTCCCCCCTCTCCGGGCCTGCAGCGAGGTGGGTCGCCCTCGGCGCTCCGGTGAGGACCGGCCTCCCCGACCTCCCGGGCGCGCGCCAGGAGCTGCACGACCTCGCGCGGCTCCACCGGAGGCTCGAGGTCGTGGACGGCACAGCCTTCGACTCCGAGCAGCTCCTGCTCGCCCTCGGTGGGGACCGCGCTGTGCACGTTGCGACGCACGTGGCGCGCACCGAGGAGGGCCAGAGCATCACCCCCCTCGGGCTCGTCACCAGCGATGGCGGCGTCGTCTCGGCGGCGTCCATCGCCGCGGTCGCCCCCCGGCTCCCGCTGCTCGTCCTCGCCACCTGCGACTCCGCCTCGGGGCGAGCGGTCGACGGCCTCTCGACGCGCGGGCTCGCGCAGGTGGCCCTCGATGCGGGGACGCGCGCGGTGGTCGTCACGGGGTGGTCCCTGTCGGACCGTCATGGGCGCGCCGCCTCGCTCACCTTCCACGCCTCGCTCCGCGCCGGGGCCGGCGCCCCCGAGGCTCTGCGACGCGCGCGCTGCGCGCTGGTGGCCGCGGGGGCGCCGGCCGCCGACTGGGCCGCGCTGCGCTTCCTCGGCCTGCCCTGACCCGCACGTTCCGGGGCGCCAGGGCGCGATGGAGCGACGCGGAAGAAATTTCGCGTCTGGCCCGCCTGCGCCTCAAGGGGATGGGGCACAGCGTCGATACAAGCGGCAAGCCATGCTCTCCGCGCTCCTCAGCCTCGCCGTCGCTGGAATCCCCGCCTCCGCCAGCGTTTCCCAGGTCCCCATCCTCGACGTGATCCCTCCGGCGATCCAACGTTCCGAGGTCCCGACCTGCCTCCAGTTCACCCCCACCCACTTCGCCGCCCGGAGTCACTCCGAAGCGGACCAGTGGTTGGTCTTCGAGAACCTCGAGGGAGGAATGCGCCGAGTGCACAGGCTCGCCCCGCACGCTCGGGTGCTCTTCCCGATCGTCGAGGGCTCCGCCAAGGGCGTCTCCGTCGAGGTCCTCTGCTGGTCAGGGACCGGCGTCCTCGTCGCCAGCGGTGCGATCGAGTGCGATGTGGACAGCCCCCGAACCATCTTCCTCACCCAGGCCTCCGGGAGCCTGTCGGGGTGGCTCTCCACCCTGGGCGGCAAGGTCCTGAGCCAGGTCACCACGGACCGCTCCACCGAGCCGAGCCAGGTGGCAGGGCGGCTCGAGGAGGCGGCCACCCACGTGCCGGTCCCGGCCCCGGCCGAGCACCGCAAGCGCGACAAGAGCCGCCCGCTCGAGCGCAAGAAGCTGCCCCCCATCTGAACCGACCCGGGGCACGGACGTACCACGGACCACGGCGGCCCCAGGCCACCCGTGATCCGTGCAGGTTGCGCGGCCGACGCGCATGCCGAGAAAAGGGTGACCCCGCCAGCTCCGCTCGCGGATCCGGCGGGGTCTTTTCATTCGATCCAGCCGGGGTACAGGTCCCGCCGCTCGTCCCGTGCCACAGGCACCTCGCGGCGCAGCCGTCGGCTCTCGTCGAGGTCAAGGTCGTGGATCGAGAGGGTCGCAGGCCGGCGCGCTCCCCCGTCGACGGTCTGCCGCTCGCCCGCGGGCACATCTTCACCACCGGGTCCGACAACCGCCGATCCCCCGAGGAACCGCAGCCGCATCCGACGGCGCCCCACCTCTTCCTCGCCGATGCGGTTGCAACCGATCACGTGGGCCTGGCACTCCGCGGCGCGGCCGTGCAGGAGCGCGCTCCAGTGGGCCGCGCGCGCCTCGGGCCACTGCGCCACCACGGCGAGGAGATCCGCCCCCGCCCGGAACGCCGCCCTCGAGATCGCCGGGAAGCGGAGGTCGTAACAGACGATCGGCGCCACCCGCGCGCCGCTCCGGGGGAGGTCCACGGGCCGAGGAGGCGCCTCACCCGCGGTGAACGCCAGCGTCTCCGCTGTCGGAGAGAACAGGTGCACCTTGTCGTACCCGCCGGCCACCCGCCCCCCCACGATCACGTGGGCTCGGTTGGTGGGCAGCGCGCCGTCGCCCCCGGACGCGGGCCCCGACCCGATGACCGCGAGGTCCAGCTCGCCCGAGACGGCTGCGACCGCCTCGAGGGCCCGCTCCGAGCTGGCGATCTCCGCCTCCCCCGAGCCCGCCGTGAAGCCAGTGGGCCACATCTCCGGCAGCACCACGAGCTCGGCTCCCGCCTCACCCGCCGCCCGGAGCCCCCGGAGCGCCGTCCCCAGGTTGCTCTCGGGGTCTCCGGCTCCGATGTCCATCTCGAGGGTCGCCACGCGCATGGGGAGATCATGGCGAACGGACCCATTGGCACCAAACCTCGCCCGCCGACCTGATCTCGCCTCACCAAGGGGCACATGCACTCTTGCCGCCGGCTCCAGGTTCCATCCCCCCCCCGGGGCAGCCATGATTCGAGGGGTATGTCGCGCGCTTCTTCCACTGGTCCCCGGGCCGCAGACCCGAGCCCTGCCGTGGGCCAGGCGCTGATGCGCTTCCTCGAGGGCGACGAGCCCTTCAAGAGGCGGCTGGAGCTGCTCGTCCTGGGGCTGCCGGCGGGTGAGGCCGATGAGCTCATGATGCTCATGAAGGAGAGCCGGGGGGCCTGGGCCATGTTGCTCGGCGGCCGAGGCGGCCGCGCCCTCTTCCTCGGCAACGGCTTCAGCGGGACCCCGGTGGCCCTCGGGACCCTCGGCTTCAGCGTCACCGTGGTGGAACAGAGCGCCGCGCGTCTCCGCTTCGCCAAGGACCGCGCCGCGGCCCTCGCACCAGGGACCACCACCGCGGTGGCTGCGGGGGACGACGCCAAGCTCCCGTTCCGTGACGGGAGCTTCGACCTGGTCGTCCTCGAGGGGGGGCTGCCCGGCCCGTCCACCGGCTGGGGCTTCACCCTCGATGAGCTCCACCGGGTCAGCCGCGGCGAGCTCCTCGTCACCGCGGACAACCGGCTCGGTTACAAGCGCTCCACAGGTCGCCGCGGCGCATTCCGAAGGCACCCGCTGCACCTGCTCCGGGAGGTCCTCCACCCGTCGCGCGGGGAGCGCGCGCTCCCCGCGACCCGCGCGGCGGTCCGCGGCGCCTGGGGCGAGGCCGAGGCGTACTCGCTCTACCCGCACGCCCGGGAGTTCAGCCACGTGGTCGCCCTGGACGGGCCGCGGCCCCGCCTGACCATCGGCCCCAGGGAGCGCAAGAACCGGCTGAAGGTCCTCGGCGCCAGGCTCGGGCTCTTCCCCTGGCTGACCCCGTCCTTCGCCATCCTCGCACGGCGCCGCCCCCGGGGGGCCAGCCGGATCGAGCGCCTCCTCGACGAGGTCGCGGCCAGCTGCGGCGAGGCTCGGCCCGAGGTGGACATGCTGGTGGCGACGCGGAGCAACGATGCCCTGATGCACACGGCCATCCCGGAGCGCGCCGGGCCGGAGGGCCGCTGGACCGTCCACGTCGCGCTCCAGCCGGCCAAGCGGCGGATGGTCGCGCTCCACCACGAATGGCTCACGCGCATCCACTCCGGTGTCCCTGGCGTTCCCGTCCCCGAGCCGCTCTTCCACGGGGAGTTCGAGGGGGCCGAGGTGGCCGTCGAGCGCCGAGTCGACGGACTCAACGGGACGGACATCACGGGCGACCGCCGGCTCACGGAGCGCATGTTCTCCGAAGCCGCCCGGCAGCTCGTCCACCTCCTCGAGCCGGGGGCCACGCTCCTGGACGACGGGCTCTTCGACTCGCTCCTGCAACCGCGCTTCGATCTCGTCCTCGACCTGATCCACAGTGAGGGGACGCGGGACAGGATCCGCCAGATGGTCGCGCGGGCGAGGCAGCAGCTCGTCGGCCGCTCGATCCGGCTCGGCGTCTACCACGCGGACCTGCGCGCCAAGCACCTCCAGTTGGACCACGAGGGCCGCATCACGGGCTACCTGGACTGGGGCGCCAGCGAGGAACGCTTCCTGCCCCTGGTCGATCTGCTGCACCTCGTCATCCACCAGCGCAAGCAGGAGACCGGGGGCTCCTTCGGGGACGCCTGGCGTGCGGTCCTCGACCCCCAGCGGCGCCGCCCGACGGAGCAGCGCGCGTTCGTGGAGTACCTCGACGCCGCAGGCCAGGACCACGGGCTGATCGACGTGCTCCTCGGGCTCTATCCGGCCCTCGTCGCGGGCATGGCCGAGCTCAACTGGGACTATTCGCGCCCCGATTGGGTCCGCCGCCAGTTCGGCCTCTGAGCCGCCCCTCTCCTTCTGAGACCGGCCAGGGTCGGCCCAAGCACAGGTCACGGCGCCGTCGCAGTGTGAACCAGGGCTGGCGAATCTCCTCCGTGGCTCAAGGCCCTCCGGCGGCTCCGTCGATCTCCCAGTCCGGGGTTAGGAGATTTCTTGAAGGCGAAGGGGACAGCATCGGGAGCGCGCGCGGGCCGCGGCCAGAGTGGATTCACTCTGATCGAGGTCATGATCGCCATCGTGGTCGGCACCGTCGCCACGTACATGCTCTCGACCTCCGTGACCGCAGCCGTCGCGAACACCGTGACGCGGCAGCAGCGAGCGGTCGCGGCGGAGGGCGCCATGAACTGCATGGAGCAGATCCGCTCCATGCCGATGGAGCTCGTCTTCGCACTCTTCAATGAGAACCCGACGGACGACCCCGAAGGTGAGGGGACCGCGTTCGGACCCTACTTCGATGTCGTGGGGCTCTCCGCCGTGCTCGACGAACAGGGCCAGCCGAAGCCGATCGGGCAGGTGCTACTGCCCGGAGACGGCACGGTCCTGGATGAGACCTTCGAGCAGCCGAAGTTCGGCCTCCCGCGGGACCTGAACGGGGACCTCCACATCCTCCCCGGTGACTGCTCCATGGACTACCTGGTCCTCCCGGTCACGGTCCGTGTGGAGTGGCGGAGTCAGCTCGGCGACCGCTCCCTCGAGGTCTCCACCCTCCTCATGGACCTGGAGAAGACCGACCTTTGATCGCTCATTCACGAAGGGGGGGGTACACGCTCGTGGAGGTCCTGATCTCGTTCACGATCCTGGTGCTGATCTCGATCAACATCGCCATGGTCCTCCGCGCCGGCCGCGCCGCCGCGGTCACCGGGACCTTCGCAGCCAGGGTCTCCAACGAGCTCAACCAGACCGTGGACAGGATCGCCCTGGCCCTCATGGGCGCCGACGCCGCGGCGCTCGACGGGCCCCAGCTCAAGCCGCTGTCGTCCGAGTACGTCCGCTTCCAGGCGTGCCTCGGCGTCGAGGAGAGCGGCGTCGTCCACGGCCCCGTGGAGGAGATCAAGTGGGCGCCGACGACCCCCGAGGCCGGGAAGATCGTCTGGCGAGAGAACCCGTCGAGCGCACAGGAGCGGCGGGTCGTCTGGTCCACCGCGGTTCCTTCGACCTACATGCACGAGGTGCCCAACAACGGCACCGATGACAACGGGAACGCCATCGAGGATGAGGCCGGGCTCGCCTTCACGATGGACGGGCCCCGGGTGGATATCCACGTCACTGTGGAGCGCGTGGGTCATGACGGGCGCGCCCGCCCCATGCAGAGGACGCAGCACATCTATTGCCGGAACTGAAGTGCCATGCAGGTAGTACCCCACCCCCACAATCGGCGCCGCGGCGCCGCGCTGCTCCTGTCGCTCATCGCCGTCCTCGCGGTGGGCGCCATCAGCGCCACCCTGCGTCAGGTCCAGACGACGATCGACGGGGACCAGCGCTTCAGCATCGATCGCCGCGCCGCCCTGTACGTGGCCGAGGCCGGAATCGCCGAGGCCACGCTCGCCATCAGCCAGGGGAAGAGCGGTGAGATGGCCTCGGAGGAGATCCCCGCGGCGTTCGGTGAGGGGTTCTTCTGGGTGGAGGCCCAGGACCGGCCCGACCGATCCATCGAGCTGCGCTGTACGGCCCAGGTGCGCACGGCGGAGTTCGTGCTCAGGAGCATCATCGTGCCCAACCTGAATCCAATCACCAGCCGCGGCTTCTTCGGGATCGAGGGCGTGGAGATCGGCCAGGGCACGCTCATCGACGGCTTCGACTCCACCGACGGGACCTACGACTCCCAGGTGACGGCCACCGCGCCCCATCGGACCACGGGCCTGGTCGGTAGGCTCGGAACCCTCGGGCAGATCAACCTCGATGGATCGAGCGGAGCCTCCGCTGAGTCCTCGACCTTCACCTGGGGCGAATGGGTCGCCGAGACGCCCTCCGCCGAGGAGTCCAAATCAGGAGGCGAGCTCCAGAAGGGCTCCTCCGGAGCCTCCCGTCCCCAGGAGCCGTCGCCTGAGGCCCCGACCGGGAGCACCTCAACCGAGGTCTCCACCACGGCCGCCACCGCCTCGACGGCGGCCTCCACCATGATCCACGCCGACATCGAGGGCTTCGTCCTCTCCTCAGGCGACGCTGTGGTGAACGGGATCATTGACCTCGACCCGCTGGGCTTCATCCCCCCCCCGGCCCTCCGGCCCAGGACCGTCGCCACCCTCAATGGCGACCACACGGTCACAGGGGCAGAGGTCGGCCTGGGGCTCGAGTCCAGCGTGGAGGTCGCAGGTGACCTGGTGGTCTCCTCCGGCGCGAGCCTGCGGCTCGAGGGGCCGCTTGTGCTCAGCGCCGAGACCCTGCGGCTCGAGACGGGCGCGCAGCTGCTCTTCGACGACTCGGCCGGGCCCATCCACGTCTTCCTCTCGGACGGCATCCAGTCCGCTCCCGACAGCGCGCTGCACTCGCTCGCCCCCGAGCAGGGGTCCCAGGGCACGTCCCTCTTCGTCGCGCCTCCCGAGGGACTTCGCGAGCATGCCACCCTTCCGACCCAGGGGCGCTTCCATGGAATGCTCTACGCGCCGGGCGACCGGGTCGTCGTCCCCACAGACCTCCGCTGGCTCGGCGCGATCACCGCGCGCTGGCTCGAGACTGAACCCGGGGCCCGCCTGAGCTTCGACGCCGCCCTCGCCACAGGGGGCCAGGGCGCAGCGGCGGCGCCGCGCATCGCCTCCTGGCAGATCGTCCCGATCGGCGACGGGCTTGCCCGCCGGCTGGCGATCGACCCGAGGACCACCCTCCGGCTCCAGGGGATCACCCCCATTCCCTCTCCAACGGCCGCGCCAGAGACCGAATGCGAGGCGATCCTGCTCGACGATACAGGCGAGCCGACCATCTTCACCGGAAACGTGGGAGACCTCCCCAGCGGCTCCGAGCGGTTGATGAGGATGCGCTGGGTCGACACGCGGAACGGAACGTTGCGGCCCTGGCTCCGCCCCACCGGCGCCGACTTCGATGGGAACGTCGACGCCTACCGGGAGAAGTGCGATCAGGTCCGAGCGTCACTGTCGGCGACGCAGTCCGCGCCCCTCCACCTGGGCGAGGACGGACTCCTAGAGCTCTCCCGCGAACTCGAGACAGAGATCCTGCTCAAGAAGATCGCGATGATGGACGCAGCGCCCGTGTTCAAGTGATGCGTACTCTGGCAACACTGATTCTGACGGTCACCCCCGTCCTCGCCGCTCCGGGTGCCCAGGGAGGGCCTACGCCTCCGCCGGACGAGCTGGCCGCGAGGATCGCCAGGGTCGCGCCGGACGAGCTCACGGCGGCGGACCTCGCCGTCATCCTCCTGGACGCGAGCCTTGAGGAAGTGACGCGATGGCTCGAGGGTCTCGACCATGGGCGAGCACGCGCCAGAAGCTCGCCTGGCCAGGGCGCGGAGGTCGCCCGGGTTCGACGCACAGCTGAGGAGGTCCCAGGCGTGCTCCGGGGGCTCCTCTCTCGGCCCACCATCCCCTCCGAGGCCCAAGCCCATGCCCTCGCCCTCGGCGTCGAGATTCTCCGATCGAAGCGGAGCCCGGGGGCCTTCAGGGAGCTCGTCGAGCTGGTCGCGAGCGCGACCGGCGTGGCGCCGGATCGAGCGGGCGAGGCGCCCGAGCGCCTGAAGCGCTCTCTCATGGACGCCACCTCGCTGCGGCTCTACAGGCTCCCCGAGCTGGACGGCCTCTACCGGCAAGCGCCCGACCCGCTCAGGCGGCCCATCATCGACGGGGTGGCCGCAGGGGCCGACCCGGACTTCTCCGCGGGCGCCCTGGCCCGCCTCCTGGGTTCGGTGCCCACCAGTGACCCCTCGGTCCTGAATCGAATCCACCTGGCGCTCCAACGACGGCCGGCGGGGCCCGCCCCGGAGATCGCGGACCGCGTGGCCGCGTACCTCGATGACCCGCGTCCCTTTGCCCGTCACGAGGCTGCCGCCTGCCTCGCGAGAATCGGTGAACGCGCCCACGTCCGCCCGCTCATCCAGCGCCTCCGAGACGCGGACGCCACGGTGGTCAATGCAGCGCACACCGCCCTCCACCGGTTGACTGGCATGACCCTCCCGCCCGACGCCCGGCGGTGGAACCAGTGGTTCGACGACCAGCTCGCCTGGTGGGACGCGGAAGGCCAGTCCCAGCTGGACGACCTCGTCTTCGCCCCTCGGTCCGGCCAGCTCGCCATCCTGAGGGATATCTGCACCAAGCGGCTCTTCCATGAAGAGATCGCGGTCCGCGTCGGGGACCTCCTGCACGGGGGCGACGGTCCCACCCTCTGCCTCGCCTTGAGCGCACTGGGCACGCTGCGGTCGCCCTCCGCCCTGACCCTCGTGCGATCCTATGTCGGGCACCCTGAACCCGCCGTGCACGAGGCCGCCCTGACCGCCTTGCGGTCCTATCAGCAAGCCCAGGGGTGCCTCCGCCCCCACCCCGCCGGAAAGCCCAGGTAGGCCGCCCGATTGAGGCCTCCACCGCCCCCGATTGAGCACCTCTGGGGGAGCCCGAGGGAACCCCATGGAGGGGGACCCGAGATGGCCAGATCGCCTCAAGGTGCGTTCTCCGGACTTCCGATCCAAGCCGAGGGGTCCAGCCCCCCGCACCTAACTATGGCCCAGCGATTCAGACGACGGCGCAAGCTCATCAGGCCCGGACTCCAGCTCAGGCTGAGCGCCAAGTTCGTTGGCCTCATCGCCCTCATGCTGGGGCTCCAGTTCGTGCTCCTCGACGCGCTGATCGGGAAGACCGCCGCCGCGGCTTCCGACGGGGCGCCCCTCATGACCGAACAGATGTGGTCGGTCGGGGTCCAGCTGCTGGGCTGGTCGGCGGTGGTGTTCCTGCCACTCACGTTGCTCGTGGGCGTCATCGCGAGCTTCCGCTTCGCCGGACCGCTCTACCGGTTCGACGTCTTCCTCAAGGCCGTCGCCGCCGGCGAACAGCCCCAGGACATCCGCCTGCGCTCGGGAGATGAGCTGAAGGAGCTGGCCACTCTCCTCAACGAGGCGACGCGCCCGATCCGGAAGGACTCCCAGAGCACCGACTCCCCTGAATTGGGCCAAGGAGGCGAGCGCCAGGCAGCCGCCTGAGCGCCCTGTCGATGTCTCTCAAGGTCAAGGTCGCCTCGATCATCTCCGCGCTGATCGTGATCGTGTCCGTGATCGGAGGCGTCATTGAATACGCCGTCTTCTCCGGCGCCTTCGAGGAGCTGGAGCAAGAGCAGGCGGTCCAGCACCTCGACGAGGTCACCCGCGCCTTCGAGACCGAGATCCGTGACCTGGAACGGATCTCCAGGTGGTACGCGGCGGCGCCGTCCGCCTCCAGCGGGGCCTCAGCGAGTTCCGAGAGCCTCGTCGCGCAGGAGCTCGACCTGCTGCTCATCTGCGACCCCGCTGGCGTGGTCCGTCACAGGGTCCTGCTCGACCCGACCACGCGGACGCCGATCACGCTCGACGAATTCCCAGAGACCCTGAGCCCACAGCACCCGGCGCTGGCGTGGAGCAACCCGATGCTCCGCCTCGAGGGTCAGCGCCCCAGCGGCATCCTCCCAACCTCCAGGGGGCCGATCTGTATCGCCGCTGCGGCGCTGCCGGCGACCACCTCGGCCGGAGGCGATGGGCCGGGCGGCTTCGTCCTGACCGGCAGGTTCATCTTCGACACCGCCAGGGACCGCATCGAGGCGGCGACAGGTCAGTCCTTCGACCTCTGGCAGCTCGAGGGCGGGCCGCCGATGCCGGAGGGCGTCGCGGCGTACGTAGATGAGATCACGAGCTCTGCCTCCCCCGTCCTCGACACCCGAAAGAACTCCGAGGCGGTCGTCGCCTACTCCGCCCTCGACGACATACGGCACCAGCCCATCATCGTCGTGCGGGCCAAGGCCGAGCGGAAGATCTCGAAGACCGGCTCCACAGCGATGGCGTCGGGCGCCATCCTCGACGCGACGATGGGCTTCTTCGTCCTGCTCTGCCTGATCCTGATCCTCAATCAGATCGTCCTGCGCCCCATCAAGGAGCTGACCGAGCACACCCGGAAGACCGGCGCAGACGAGAACTTCCGCGCGCGGTTGGACTCGAAGCGTCAGGATGAATTCGGGGCCCTGGGCCGCGGCTTCGACCAGATGATGATCCGCCTGGAGACGGCCCGGGGAGAGCTCCTGGAGACAGCCCGAACGGCAGGCAAGAGCGAGCTCGCCACCGGCATCCTCCACAACGTTGGCAACGTCCTGAACAGCGTCAACATCTCCGCGTCCCTCGTCGGTCAGAGGCTCGATGACCTCTGTATCGGTGATTTGGAACGACTCGCGGACGTGCTGCGCCAGCACTCCGCCGACCTCTCCACGTTCCTCACCGAGGATCCCCGCGGGAAGCACATCGAGCCCTTCCTCGGCGCCCTCGTCCAGCAGCTCAAGGAGGAGCGCGGTTCCATCCGCGATGAGGTCCAGTCGCTGACGGACGGCATCGAGCACATCTGCGAACTGATCAAGAGCCAGCAGGGAATCGCCAAGAAGACCAGCCTGCTCGAGTTCACCAACCTCGCGGAGCGCTTCGACGAGGCGCTCATGATCACACAGAAGGCCCAGGGTGAGAGCTCTCAGCTCGTGGTGATCAAGAGGTATGAGCAGCTCCCCGAGATCGAGATCGACAAGCACCGCCTGCTCGAGATCCTCGTCAACCTGATCCAGAACGCCCGCCAGGCAACGAGCGGTCCGAGCCAGGAGGTCCTGCTCGAGCTGCGGCAAGCAGAAGACGGGATGATCGCCCTCTCCGTGGCCGACAACGGCTGCGGGATCGCGAAGGAGGACCTCGTCCGGATCTTCTCCATGGGCTACACCACGCGGGACGACGGGCACGGCTTCGGCCTCCACTCGTGCGCCAACGTGGCCAAGGAGATGGGCGGGAGCCTCCGGGTCGAGAGCGACGGCGTCGGCCGTGGCGCTTGCTTCACCCTCGAGGTCCCCGAGAACCCGCCGGGGCGCTCCAAGGTGGCCTCGGCCGCCAGCTCCAGCAAGCAAGGGGGTGCCGCATGAACCGTCGCATCCTGATCGTGGATGACACCAAGGGCATCCACGACGACTTCAAGAAGATCCTCGCGAGCAGCAGCACCGCCGCGAGCGGGCTCGCCTCTGCCCGTGCAGCCTTCTTCGGCGAGACCTCCCCCACGCCCGATGGCGGCTCTGACCGTCACGCCTCGGCCGAGGAAGACTACGAGCTGACCTGCTGCTTCCAAGGGCTCGACGCGCTCGAGCTCGCGAGGTCGAGCGTCGAGGAGGGTAACCCCTTCGCCATCGCGTTCGTCGACGTGCGGATGCCACCGGGCATCGACGGTGTCCAGACCATCAAGAGGCTCTGGGAGATCGACCCGAACATCCAGTGCGTCATCTGCTCGGCGTTCTCGGACTACTCGTGGCCGCAGATGATCAACGAGCTCGGTCACACCGACAAGCTGCTGATCCTCAAGAAGCCCTTCGACCCCACCGAGATCTGCCAGATCGCCAGCGCCTTCACGGAGAAGTGGAACGCGGCCCAGCGGGAGCAGAAGGCGATTCAGCTCATCTCCCAGAAGGAGATCGAGGCCCGGGCGTACGCGTCGTCGCTCGAGACCCTGAACAAGGCGCTCGCCACCGCCAAGGCCAGCGCGGACCGCACGTCAGCGATGAAGTCCGACTTCATCATGCGCCTCACCACCGAGATGAGCACCCACCTGAACGCGATCCTCGACCGCCTGATCGAGAGCGGCCAGGTCACCGGGCTCGACAACGCCCTCGACCGAAGCCAGCGGCTGCTGGGGATGATCAACAAGGTCATCGACTTCACCCAGGTCGAGCTCGGCTCCCTGATCCTCGCCGATCAGCAGTGCGACCTACGGGGGGTCCTCGCGGACCTCAACGAGCGCTACGCCCCGATCGCCGGCGAGAAGGGCCTGGACCTGCACTTCGAGGTCGCCCAGGCGGTTCCGGACGTCATCCTCACTGACCCGCACCGTCTGATCCAGATCCTCAGCTACCTCGTGGAGAACGCTGTCCAGTACACCGACACCGGCTTCGTCGCTGTCCGGCTGCTGCGCGAGCCCACCGGGTGCTGGGACACGGTCCGCCTCCGCTTCGAGGTCGAAGACACCGGCTGCGGCGTGGACGGTGACCTGTCGGGCAAGATCTTCGAGCCATTCGCCGCGAGCGCCGATGGGCACTTCATGGACGGGAGCGGCCTGGGCCTGACCGTGGCCACGAGGGTCGCCCGGCTCATGGGTGGCGAGGTGAGCTTCGCCTCGACGACGGGGGTCGGCACGACGTTCACCCTCGAGCTCGAGGTCAAGACGGCGAACAACTGAGCGTGCGGAGCTCGACGGTCCGGGGTACCCTGCCGGCCGAGGTCCCACCGTGCTCTCCTTCCGCCGCCCCATCGACGCATTCTTCATCGCCATCGGCGCGCTTCTCGGGGCCCTGGCCTTCGTGCAGTGGCGCGACAGCGGCGACTTTGCGGATCACGCTCGCCAGGTGACGGCGACCGTCGCGAGCCTCCGGGAGACGAAGAAGCAGATCCTCGACGCCGCCCCAGAGACGTACGCCAAGGTCGAATTCTCCACCGGCGGCGGCGACATCGTGCGGACCGAGCTCCCCGACCCCTTCCGCTCCAGCGGCGCTCCCCCCCCAGCAGTAGGGAGCTCGCTGACCATCTGGTACGACCAGCGGGAGCCGACGACGGCGAGGCTCCATCGGGGCGCCGGCCGAGAGGGGGTGCTCGTCCTCCTCGCCCTCGCCGTCGGCGCGCTCTTCGCGCCGGCGATCCTGCGACGCAGCCTCAGCGGGTCGGCGGGCGGCGGCTGAGGCGTCCCCGCTCCGGCGTCGCGTGACGACGCCAACTGAGCTGGCTCGCTCGCACCTTGACAGGGACCCCCGGGACGTCAGCCGGCGGTGACCGGCAGCACATCGGACGACCTCATCAGCCGCCCTGCGCCGCGCCGACGCCGGCGTAGCGATCGCGCTCGTGAGCCTGCACGGCGGCGCTCAGCGCCTCCATCTGCTCCGGGTCGACCTCCGAGGCGTGAGCCCGCTGGAGTCCCTCTCGCGGGGTCTCGTGGGGACCCAACGGGAGCCCGGCGCGATCGAAGGCGCGGGACATGGCGATCACGGTCGCCGGCGGACCGGGCCTCACCGCCCTCGCTCGCAGGACGAGCAGGGCCAGGAGCAAGACCAGCCCGGAGAGCGGTCCGAGGTGATTCTCCGCCACCCGCAGGAGCGAGCCGGGCAGGGACACCAGGGATTGGAGGAACCTCGATCGTGATCCCGCGTCGAAGCTGGTCAGGGTCGCCCAGCGCTCCTCAAGGGCGGCGACCGTCCCGGTCAGCCAGCCGCCGCCCGCGCCCGAGAGCACTTGCTGCGGCGTCGGGTCCACGGGGAACCACCCGCCCCTCTCCGCGCTGTAGACCTCGACCCACGCGTGCGCGTCCCGGGCACGGATCGCCAGGGACCGCTCTCCGGGAAGCGGTCGCGCGAGGACATAGCCGCTGACCACCCGCACGGGGATGCTCCGCGAGCGGAGCATGGTCGCCAGGGCGGATGCGAAGAGCTCGCAGTGCCCCCCCGCATCCGTCCCGAGGAACTCGTCCAGCGTGCGAGCGGAGCCCTCGGCGCCGGGGACGCGGTAGGGGTAGCGCGAGGCCAGGTAGGCCGCGAACTCGCTGGCCACCTCGACAGCGCCCGCGCCTTCGGGGAGCCGCCTGGACAGCTCCCGTGCGAGGGTCCGTGCGGACTGGTTGTACAGGGAGACGGGCTGCTCGATGAACGGGGCGAGCTCGAGGGCGCTCGGTGCGCGCGGCGCGGGGTCCCGCGGCTCCCTCCCAAGCTGGAGTTCGTAGCGAAGCTCACCCGGGTTGGAGTATGCGGCCGTCCCGTCGGCGCCGACCAGGAGCTCGCCAGCCGTGTGGATCGGGTCCAACTCCACCGAGAAGGACTCGCGGGGGAGGAAGAGCCGCTGCTCGGTGCCCCCGGCCCGAGTGACACGCACGCGGGTCACCCCCTTGACCTCCCCAGTCCATGCCTCGGCGCCGCCGCTTCGAATCAGGCGCAGCCCCTGCCACCGCAGCTCCCAGTCGGGATCCCGGACGACCGAGCTGGCAGGCAGGTCGGTCTCCGCGGCCTCCCAACCTCCCGATCGGGTGGGCTCGGAGAGGGTCGCGCCGCGCCAGAAGCGCGGCACCGAACCCGCCTCACCGTCGACCAGGTCGACGCGCATCACGAGTCGGTCGGACTGGAGCGCCTGCTGCTCGATCGCACCAAACTCCAGCCTCGGCGAGAACCCGACCTCGTAGGTGGACGCCTCGCCCTCGAAGTCGAAGTAGCTGGCGAAGAGCGCCGGTCGATCGAAGTCGCGCGGGAAGAAGAAGAAGGCGAGGAGGGTCACCCCCACCAGGAGTGCGGACCTGCGCAGGCTCTCCCGCCAGGCCGCCCGCACCGCGAGGGCGTTCCGTCCGGTGTGGAAGGGGTCGAGGTTCTGCAGGTGGAGGCCGACCACGAACAGGGGCGCGTAGACCAGGAAGGTGAACGCGAAGCTGAGGTCGACGGTGATGTACCCGGTGATCACCGCGATCAGGTACGAGTTGAGGAAGAGCAGGTCCGGTCGCTGCTCCCGGCGCAGGTTGTTGAGCACGTGGACCTGGCACAGGAGCGCCAGCATCAGCCCGTCATCGAGGACGAACGCCAGCTCGGCCGTGCTCGCGTGCAGCACGAGCCGGAGGAAGACGAGCACGATCGCCAGGTTCCAGACGCCGCGATAGACGACGTGCTCCCGGAAGCGGACCAGGAATGGAGCGGCCAGGGTGACGACGTACAGCGGGGCCAGCCAGAGGGGGTCCGCGGCTCCGGTGAGCTGAACGAAGCGCACGTTGCACGCCACGATGCCCATCATGCAGAGCAGCAGGGCCGAGGGCCCCTTGCGGATCCGGTCAGGCAACGCGAGCCCCCTTGGACGTCTCGAGCTCCGGAGGGGCCTCGTTCGCCTGCAGCGCCTCGGCACGGGCGAGGAACCGCAGGGCCTCGTCCCAGTGCAGGCCGGCGGCGGAGTACGCCTCGTCGTGCCCCTGGCTCACCAGCCGCAGCGCGGCCCCCTCGCTTCTCGCGTCGACGACCGCGGCGGATGCTGCCGAGAGCCGCTGCTCGAGGATCGCGCCCTCCGCTCGCCGGTCGAGGACAACCGCGCGTTCCTCGGAGAGGTCCTCCTCCCACTCGTTGACGACGAGGCTGCCCCGCCGCGCGGAAGCTCGCCAGTGGATGTCTCCCACCGACTCCCCCGCCACGTGGGGCCTGAGCCCGGCCGGCTGGGTGCGGCCCTTCGGCCCCAGGCGACTGGTGGTGGACTCGGTCGCGGCGGGTTCGGCCAGGTGGGCCTCCGGGATCCTCACGGTCGGTTCGGGATACACGTGGACCTCGGGCCGCAGCTCCAGGGACACCGTCCTGGTGAGCAGACCGAAGGGGTAGGTGGAGGAGACCGTGACCCGGCGGGCCCTGTGGACGCCCCGCACCATGGGCGGGAGCCGGAGCTGTGGGCGTGCTTGCTCGCTGGAGAGGGCCAGCTCCCCTGAACCCTCAACGCCCGACTCGAAGTTCACCCGTAGCTTCAGTCCGAACCGCGGCCGCGACCCGAGGACCGCCCAGTCCAGGGCGACGGCCGAGCCGGCAGGGATCGGACCAGGGTCCTGGATCACCACCTGGAGGCCCCGCAGGTTCGAGAACGTCCACCAGGCGCAGAGCACCCAATGGGCGCCGAAGAACGCGATCAGCAGGAAGAACAGGTTGACGTAGGGGGCCGCGTAGAAGGCTCCCGTGATCGCCACGAAGAACAGCAGCGACTTGACGCCAAAGTGGGTCGGCTTCACAGCTCGACGGCGGCGTCCTCGAGGACCTCGCTGACCCGCTGGCTGCCCTTGACGCCGCCGCGCGTGGTGATGCGGTGTCCCAGGACCACCATGGCCAGCGCCTTGAGGTCATCGGGGAGGACGTAGTCCCGGCCATCCAAGAGGGCGCGGGCACGACCCGCGTGAGTCCACGCCACGGCCGCGCGCGGGCTGACGCCCAGCTCGATCTCGGGGTGCTCGCGGGTGGCGGAGACGACCCGGTAGGCGTACTCGGCGACCTCCGCCGAGACGTGGACGCTGGGGACTGCCGAGGTGAGCATCAGGAGCTCCTCGCGGGTGAGGATCGGCTCGAGGGAGTCGATCTGCGCCACCCCGCCGCGCCCCTGGTAGAGCTCCTTCTCCAGGTGCGCTTCCGGGTAGTCGAGTTCCACGTGGACGAGGAATCGGTCGAGCGCGGCCTCCGGGATCGGGAAGGTGCCGTGGAATTCGATGGGGTTCCGCGTCGCGAAGATCGTGAAGGGGGCTCCAAGCGGGATGGTCTCGCCGTCCGCGGAGACCGTCCCCTCCTCCATGGCCTCCAGCAGGCAGGAGAGCGTCCGCGAGCTGGTCCGGTTGATCTCGTCCGCGAGGACCAGGTTCGCGAAGAGCGGTCCTGGGACGAACTCGAAGCGCTCCTGGCTGGGACGCCAGACCGATCCGCCGACGACATCGGAGGGCATCAGGTCGTTGGTGAACTGGATGCGCTTGAAGCTGCAGTCCACGAGCCTCGCCAGCGCCCGGCTCAGGATGGTCTTTCCGGTCCCCGGGATCCCCTCGATGAGGGCGTGCCCGCCGCTGACGAGCGCCACGGTGAGCGCCTCCACCACTGGCGTGGGGACGTGCACGACGCGCTGTAGGGCCTCTCGAAGGCGCTCGGCGGTATCGCCGGCGAGGGCGCCGATGGGCGATGTGGGAACATCACCCCTGGAACGGGTCTTGGAGAGCATCGAGGTCGTCCTGTGGGTGGGGAACGCAGGGTTCATCGGACGATCTGGCCTGAAACCTGTGGGCCCAGGGTCCCCCGGGGGTTGCCGCGGACCCCTGGCCCCGCCCGGCGCCCGCCCTGCAGATGCAACCTCCTTTTCCTTGAGCCCAAGAAGGCCCATTCCTTGGCCTCCAGGGCTCCCACAGCCCCCGCGCGGAGCCCCGCCCGGTACCCTGCCGCGATGGATGGGAGCGAGGAAGGGCGGGTGCAGGACCCCGCCGGAGGCGGAGCGCTCGCCCTGGCGCTCGCCCGCGAGGCGTTCGGGCTCGACGCCGGTCACGCCACCCCCCTCCCCGGCGACCTGGACCGCAACTTCCTCCTGGAGCCGGGGGGCGACGGGGACCCTGTCGCGGTCCTGAAGGTCTTCACCTCGCGCCCCGGGCGCGCCGCGCTGGACCAGCAGCGAGACCTCTTCGATGCGCTCACCGCGCGCGCACCCTCCATCGGGCACCTCCTCCCGGTCATGCTCCGCCAGGAGGGCTCCCCCGACGCCATCCAGACCGTGGACTTCGAGGGGCGTAGCTACGACGCGGCGCTCTACCGGTACCTGCCCGGCCGGCCGCTGGCCGAGGTCACCCCCCACTCCCCCGCGCTGCTCCGGCAGCTCGGGGGCGTCCTCGGCGTGCTCGACCGGGCCCTGGCTGACGTCGGGGAGGCCTTCACCTCACCCCCTGCGAGCACCCCGAGCTGGCGGCTCATGGACGGCCCCGCCACGGTCGAGGACAGGCTCCAGTTCGTCTCCTCCGAGTCGCGGCGCGCGCTCCTCGCACGCCACCTCGAGGGGAGCTGGCGCTCCCTCATCGAGCGCGTCCAAGGGCTCCCCCACCAGCTCATCCACCACGACGCCAACGACTACAACGTGCTCGTCCAAGTGACGGAGGGAGGCGTCCAGCTCTCGGGACTGATCGACTTCGGTGACGCAGACTTCGCGCCGCGGGTCGGCGAGGCCGCCATCGCCGCCGCCTACGCCGCGCTCGGCAAGCGCGATCCCCTGTCGGCCATGGCCCACGTGGTCGCCGGCTACCACGCCGCGGCCCCCCTCTCGGATGGAGAGTTCGCCGTGGTGTTCGAGATGGCCCTCCTGAGGCTCGGCACCAGCCTCGCCATCTCCTCGGAGCGGACCCCCGAACACGGGGGCGAGAACGCCTACCACCAGATCAGCGCCGCGCCGGCCTGGCGCGCCCTCGAGGCGCTCGACCAGGTCCACCCGGCCCTGGCCACCGCCGTGCTCCGCGACGCCGCGGGGACCACGCCCGTACCGCGCGTCGCGGCATTCCGGCGCTGGGCCAGGGAACAGGCGTTCTCCCCCGTCCTGGGGCGTGGGCTGGTGGACGCTCCCCGCGTGGACCTCTCCCTGGACAGCCCCCTCACCGTGGAGGGCGGCCGGGAGCGGCCCTTCCTGGCTTGGGCCGCGGACATCGAGGCCCGGCGGGTCGCGGCGAACGCCCCGGCGGCGGTCGGCTACCACGACGAGACCCGGCTGCTCTATCGCTCGGACGCCTTCGCCGAGGCGCGGGAGGACGGCCCGGAGCCGCGCACCGTTCACCTCGGCGTGGACCTCTTCGCGCCGGAGGGCACGGAGGTCTTCGCGCCCCTCGACGGCGCCGTCCTGAGCGTCCAGCGCAACCCTGCACCGCTGGACTACGGGCCCACGGTCATCCTCGAGCACGCGGGCGAGGAAGGACGCCCGTTCTTCACCCTCTACGGCCACCTGGACGAGGAGGTCCTCGAGCGCCTCCAGCCCCGCGCCCCGGTGGCGGCGGGCGAACTCGTCGGTCGCTTTGGAGCCGAGACCGTGAACGGGGGCTGGCCCCCGCACCTGCACTTCCAGGTCGTCCTTGACCGACTCGGGGAGACCGGCGACTTCCCCGGGGTCGCCGCGCCCACCTGGCGCCGCGCCTGGACCGGGCTCTGCCCCGACCCCGCCCCCCTCCTGGGTCTCGATTCCTGCGACGCAGGAGAGGCGGACACCGCGGCGCTCCACGTCGAGCGCCGCGCCACGTTCTGCCGCTCCATGTCGATCCAGCACGAGGCCGACCCGCTGCAGATCGTCCGGGGCGAGGGGACGACGCTGTTCGACGCCGAGGGCCGCGCCTTCCTCGACGCGGTCAACAACGTCCCCCACGTGGGCCACTGCCACCCGCGGGTGGTCGCCGCGGGCCAGCGCCAGATGGGGCTGCTCAACACCAACACTCGCTACCTCCACGAGGGCCTCCACCGGTACGCGGACGGCCTGCGCGCGAGGCTCCCCGAGGGCCTCGACGTCCTCTACTTCGTGTGCAGCGGCTCCGAGGCGAACGAGCTCGCCCTGCGGATCGCGCGGGCCGCGGCGCCGTCGGGCGCGGCGGAGCTGTTGGTGCAGGAGCACGGGTACCACGGCCACACCGGCGCCACCGTCGGCGCGAGCCACTACAAGTTCGCCGGCCGCGGCGGGTTCGCGCCGCCCTCGGACGTCCACGTGGTCCCGCTCCCCGACCCCGTCGGCGGCCTCCACCGGGGCGCGGACAGCGGCCCCCGGTACGTGGAGGAGGTCCGGTCCGTCCTGGACCGCCTCGCCGCCGAGGGGCGCGCGCCGTTCGCGATGCTGGCCGAGGCCATCATCGGCTGCGGCGGGCAGGTGGTCCCCCCCGAGGGCTACCTGCGGGGCGCCTTCGACGCGGTCCGCGCCGCGGGCGGTCTCGCCATCGCCGACGAGGTCCAGGTGGGCTTCGGGCGCGTCGGGACGCACTTCTGGGCCTTCGAGGAGCAGGGCGCACGACCGGACATCGTGACCATGGGCAAGCCCATGGGGAACGGCCACCCCCTGGCGGCCGTGGCCACCACCCGGGAGATCGCCGACCGGTTCGCCGGCGGCATGGAGTTCTTCGCCACCTTCGGCGGCAACCACGTGTCCGCCGCCATCGGTCAGGCGGTCCTCGACGTGATCGACGACGAGGGGTTGATGGATCGCGCGCGGCAGGCCGGTGAGCTCTTCTTCAGAGAGATGGCGCCGCTCATGGAGCGGCATCCGATCATCGGGGACGTGCGCGGCCGCGGCCTCTACCTCGGCGTCGACCTGGTGCGGGACCGGGAGACGCGGGAGGCCGCCGGCGACGCGGCGCGCTACGTGGCCCTTCGCATGCGGCAGCGGGGTGTGCTGATCGGGACCGACGGCCCCCTTGGCAACGTGCTCAAGATCAAGCCGCCCATCACCTTCACGGGCGACGAGGTCCGCCGGCTGGTCGCGACCCTCGACGAGGTCCTGTCGGAGACGCCAGTGGCGTCTCCCGACCGCGATCACTGACCGAGGTCCACCCAGGCGCCGGGTTCTAGGAACTCCACGGCATCCCCAACCCGCCGGGAGAGCTCCGCGATGATCTCTCCGCGATACGCCGGCTTGAGGTGGGCGAGGAGCACGCGCACCCCTTCGGGGACCTGCTCGAGCTCCGCCGCGAGCGTCGCGGGCGTCAGGTGCCCGGAGCCGTCGGCGATAGCCTGCATGCGCTCGGGGAAGCTCGCCTCGAGCACGACCGCGCGCAGGCGGGGCGCCCTGGCCGCGACCTGCCAGAGCGCGTCGCAGGGACCGGAGTCTGCGCCGAAGAGGACAGCGACCTCCCCGTCGTCCACGAGGAGCCCGTGGGTGGGCACGGGGTGCACCACCGGGAACGCCGTGACCTGGAACCCCGCCAGCTCGAAGGGCGCCCCCTCGGGGAACGGCACGAGCTCCATCAGCGGGCGACCGTCCAGCTCGCGGAGGGACTCGAAGTCCGGGAAGAGGGGCCCGGAGAAGAGATGCGCCCGCAGGGCCTCGATGGCGCCCGCGGACGCGTGCACCCTCACGGGCGCGCGGTCCAGTGAGAGCAGCGCCTCCACCCACATTGGGAGGGACGCCACGTGGTCGATGTGGGCGTGGGTCAGGACCAGGCCTGCGATCCGCCCCATGTCTGCGGGCTCACCCACAAGCCCGAGGCTCCCCGCGTCCACGGCCAGGGGGCCCGCCCCCGCCCCCTCCACCACGAAGCTGGTGAGGGGCTGGGCGGCGAACCGCGGCGCAGGGGCCCCAGACTCAGGGACCCCAGCCGCCGGGACCCCAGCCGCCGGGCCCGCGGGCGAGGAGCCCGGGAACGAGCTCGGCAGGAGCCGCAGCCGCATCCCCGGCGCCGCCTCAGTCCGTCCCGCCCGAGACGTCGAGGTCACGGACGAAGAGGTTGCGGAAGGCAATGCCCACGTCGGAGTCGGTCTTGCCGGCGGCTCCGTGGCGCTGCATGCCGATGAAGCCGCGCCTGGCGCGCTGGGCGAAGGGCTCCCCTTGCTTCGGCGTGATCGTGCTCGTGTCCACGTCCCAGAGGATCACCCCGTTCAGGGCGCACTGCATGCGCGTCCCCACGCAGTTGACCTGGTACGTGTTCCACTCGCCGATCGGGTTGAGCGCCGACTTCGCGGGCGCCTGGGCCCCGTAGAGCCCGCCGGTGAACTGGTAGGGCGCCAGCTTGCTGCCGCTCGCCGCCTCCCAGTTGAAGTCGTCGAGGATCTGAACCTCGCAGCCGTTGAAGGAGGGGTTGCCCTCCTCGGTGGACCGCAGGTAAAGGCCAGAGTTGCAGAGCCGCGAGAGCTTGAAGTCCATGCGGAACTCGAAGTCATCGAAGTCCATGCGCGACGTGCGGATGTGACCGGCGTTGCCGCTCATCAGCCCCTGGAGCTCGCCGTCCTGGACCCGGTAGCCGGCGCGGATCCACCCCGCGTCGTCCATGGCCGACTCCTCACGGTTCGCGGGGGCCCAGCCCGTCAGGTCCACGCCGTTGAAGAGGCTCGACCAGCCCGCCGCCTCCCCGACAGCGGTGAGGGCCAGGGTGCCGTCGTCGGCGCGAGCGAAGGGCTGGTCCGCTCCCGACGGAAGCTCCCGAACGCGCAGGTTCTTGAAGCGCACCGCGGCGTCCTCCGGGTCATCCCGGCCTCCGTGCACCTGGATGCCGATCCGGCCCGACCGCGCGAAAGGGCTCAGGCCCTCAGGGATGCGGTAATCCAGCACGCGCTCGCCGTCGATCCAGGCCACCAGGTGCATCGGATCCCCGACGCAGCGCACGCGCACGTGGCACCACTCGCCGCTGCGCCAGGCCTGGCTCCCGCCGGTCTCCTTGTAGAGCCAGCCGTCGGAGTAGACGCCGCAGATGCTGCCGCCCGGGCGGTCGTCGATGGTGAACTGAGCGCCACGCTGCTTCGGGAGCATGCGGACGAAGATCCCGCTGTCGAAGGGCGCGGTGACCTTGACGTCGCACTCGAACTCGTAGTCGGCGTACATCCCCTCGGTGTAGAGGAGCCCGCCGCGCGCGCCCTCGGCCTCGCGGCCGACGATGGCGCCGTCCTCGACGGTCCAGTCCGCGTCCCCGTCGTACCGGCCGCCCTTCTCGGTCCAGCCGTCGAGGGTCTTGCCGTCGAAGAGGCTCACCCAGCCGCCCGGCGCCGGGGCCGCCTCGGGAGCGCTCACGCTGGCTGTGGGGGTCGGGTTCGGGGCGGCCGCCAGGTCGCCGGAGAGCGCCAGGGCGGCGCCGATCGCAGTGCTCAGAAGGATCATGACGCGAGGTCTCGGACAGCTTGGGTGAGGAGGGCGACGCCGTAGCCGGTGCCGCGGCCGCCGCGGACGGCGGGGAAGGCCATATCGACGTGCGCCCAGCGGGCGTCGGTCCCGTCGAGGTGCCAGTGGACGAACTCGCCCGCGCAGCTGGACTGAGCGTTCATGCGGTTCGCCACGGAGTTCTTCATGTCCGCGATCTGACTCTTGAACTCGTCCCTGTAGAACTCCGGCGCGTAGGGGATCGGGTGGACGAGGTCCCCGCTGGTTCGCCCGGACTCGAAGATCGTCCGCTCGAGCTCCTCGTCGCTGGCGATCAGGGCCCCGTGCATGGCTCCCGTCGCGATGCCTTGGGCGCCGGTGAGGGTGGCGATGTCGATGACCGTGTCGGCCTTGAGCTTGCGCGCGGCGTAGCTCACGCCGTCCGCCAGGAGCAGGCGCCCCTCAGCGTCGGTGTTGTTGATCTCCACGGTCATCCCGCTGTGCATGCGCAGCACGTCGTCGGGCTTGACGGCCGCGGGGCCAATAGCGTTCTCGGCGAGGCAGATCACCGCGCTGACCTTGCACGGGGCACCGCCCTTCACGAGCGAGTGGAAGGCCCCGAGCACCGCCGCCGCGCCGCCCATGTCGGCCTTCATGCCGACCATGCCGCCGCTGATCTTCAGGGACAGGCCCCCGGTGTCGTAGGTCACGCCCTTGCCCACCAGCGCGATGTGGCGCTTGGCGCGGCGCTTGGCGGTCGGCGTGTACGTGTAGACCAGCATGCGCGGGGCCTCGAGCGCGGTGCGCCCGACGCCGTGGATGCCGCCCATGCCGGCCTTGAGGAGCGCGTCCCCGACGATCGCCTTGCGGGTCACGCCCGTGGCGCCCCGCAGGAGCTTCTGGGCCTCCGCCTGGAAGGCCTTGGGGTTCAGCTCGGTGGGCGGGATGTCGACGAGCCGCGCCGCGAGGCGGGCGCCGTCGACCGTGGGCATGACCGTCTTGCGCGGCGCAACAGGCTGCTCGTCCGGCCCGATGGCCATCACGTTGAGCTTGGGCTCGGCCGCGGCCTTCCCCGGCCTGCCCGTCGCGGTGAGGGGCGCCGGCTTCCTGTAGAGCGGGAGTGCCTTACCCACGGCCCCCATGGCCGCCGACAGGTGATCGGCGTCATCCAGCACGAGGAGGATCGCCGCCGAGCCCTTACGGCCGGTGCTCGACTGGGCCACGACCCGCCGGATTGCCTCGGCACGAGCGGGGGAGTTATGCCGCGAGACCTCGTCGGGCAGCACGCCCACCGCCAGCTTGCGCGGCGCGTCGCCCGTCAGCGTCCCCGCCGCGACCCCGTTCCGGCCGGGGTCCAGGTCGCTGGCCAGGTCGAGGGCGAGCCTCATCAGCGGTTCGGGGAGGCAGTCGAGGAACGAGCCGTCCTCAAAACGTGCCTTGGGAGCCACCACGAGCAGGGCGTCGGTGCCCTTCAGGAGTGCGCTCACCGAGCGCGTCATGCGGATTCGAGTCATGGCCAGACCATACCGGGGGACCCCTCCCTCAATGAGAAAAACACAGCTGGCTACCCCCTTCTAGAGCCGTCGCTATCCTTGTTCGCCCAACCTGCGAGGCCCGCTGCGATCCCGTAAGCCCCTTCCCCCATGACCCGCTGGACTCCCGAACATAGCGCCGACCTCTACCTCGTCGAGAAGTGGGGCCGCCCCTACGTGCAGGTCAGCGACGCTGGCCGCGTCCAGGTCCACCCCGAGGCGACGGCTGAGGATCCGGGACCGGGCATCGACCTCTACGAGCTGGTCGCCCAGATCCGGCGGCGCGGCGTGGCGACCCCCTTGCTGCTTCGCTTCGACGGGCTGCTCCGGGCACGCGTTCGCGACCTCAACTCCGCCTTCCAAAACGCACGTGATGAGTTCGGGTACCAGGCGCCTTATCGCGGCGTATTCCCGATCAAGGTGAACCAGGAGCGCTCCGTTGTAGAGACGCTCATGAGCGAGGGCCGTCGCTTCGGTATGGGCCTCGAGGTCGGCAGCAAGCCGGAGCTCATCGCCGGCATCGCCCTGGAAGCGGGCGAGCACGCCCTGATGATCTGCAACGGGTACAAGGACGCCGAGTACGTGGAGACGGCGATGCTGTCCTCCAAGCTCGGGATCACGCCGATCATCGTCGTCGAGAAGTTCACCGAGCTGCGCACCATCATCGAAGCCACCCGCGAGCTCGAGATCCGGCCGCGGATCGGGGTGCGCTGCAAGCTCTCCTTCCGGTCGTCCGGGCGCTGGCAGGATTCGGTCGGCGACCGGTCCAAGTTCGGTCTCACCACGCGTGAGATCGTTCGGATGGTGGAGGTACTCCGCGACGAGGAGATGCTCGACTGCCTCGAGCTGCTGCACTTCCACATCGGCAGCCAGATCACGCACATCCGCTCGATCAAGCACGCCATGCGCGAGGCCACGAACATCCTCGTGGGCCTCACCCGGCTGGGCGCCAACATCCGGTGGTTCGACGCAGGGGGCGGCCTGGGCATCGACTACGACGGCTCCCGCACCGACTTCGAGTCGAGCAAGAACTACTCCCTGCAGGAGTACGCCAACGACGTGGTCTACGCCCTCGCGGAGGCGGTGAGGGAGAACGATATCCCCGCCCCCACCATCGTCACGGAGTCTGGCCGGGCGCTGGTGGCACACCACGCCGTGCTGATCGCCGAGACCGTGGGGGTCACCACCTTCGACCCATCTGACGAGGCCGCCCCCGTGGAGATTGACGCTCCGGAAGTGGTCCAGTCCATGCGAGAGCTCGCGGCGATGGTCACGCCGCGCAAGTACCTCGAGGTGTACCACGACGCACTCGACCTTCGGGAGCAGGCCATGCTGCTCTTCAACACGGGGCAGCTCGGGTTGGACGAGCGCGCCCAGGTCGAGGAGCACTTCTGGCGCGCCTGCCGGGCCGTTCTCAACACGGCCCGAAAGGTCGAATACGCCCCCGAGGACCTGGATGACCTCGAGAAGGCCCTGGCCGACACCATGTTCCTGAACATGTCGGTGTTCCAGTCCCTCCCGGACGCCTGGGCCATCGGACAGATGTTCCCGGTCATGCCGATCCAGAGGCTGGATGAGGAGCCCCGCCGCCGCACGGTCCTCGCCGACCTGACCTGCGACTCCGACGGCAAGATCCAGCGCTTCATCGATCTACGGGGCGTCAAGCACACCCTCGAGGTCCACGACCAGAAGCCCGACGAGCCCTACTTCATGGCCTTCTTCCTGGTGGGCGCGTACCAGGAGATCCTCGGCGACATGCACAACCTGTTCGGCGACACGAACACCGTGCACGTGGACCTCGACGAGGCAGGCCGCTCGAAGCTCACCCACGTCATACGAGGCGACCGCGTGCGCGAGGTGCTCGAGTACGTCGACTACTCCGAGGCGGACCTCCTCCGCTCCCTGCGCGGCCACGTGGAGGATGCCCTGCAGGCCGGGCGCCTCACCTACGAGGACTCTGCCCTGTTCTGGCGCCGCTACGAGGACGCGTTGGCGAGCTACACCTACCTGCGCCCCTCGGCCCACGCACACTCGCGGGACGCCCTGGTGCCCGCGACCCCCTCACCCCAGTCCGGGACGCAAGACGCCCCACCCGATGCCCCGCCCAAGAGGGCGAACGCCCCCCATGACGACCATCAAGCAAGGATCCCTGGTTGAGCTCGAAATCGACCTCATGGACGGAGACGGTGAAGTCCTTGAGACCACGGCCGAGGGCGACGCTCTCGAGGTCCGGGTCGGCGACGGGGAGCTCCCGCCGACGGTCGAGGAGGCGCTCATTGGCCTCGAGGTCGGCGGTGCCCTCGACGTGACCTGCCCGGCCGGTGAGGCCTTCGGTCCCCACGACCCCGAGGCCATCGTCTCCGTGCCCCGCGAGGACTTTCCCGAAGAGCTCCAGCTGGAGAAGGGAATCGCCGTGGCCGTCACGGTGGAGGACGATCAGGACGGCACCGCCGAGATCGACGCGTTGATCATCGAGGTCAACCCGGACGCGGTGATCCTCGACGCGAACCACCCGCTCGCCGGCCAGCCCGCTCGCTTCCAGGCCCGGGTCCTGACCATCGACGGGATGGACTGAGGCCCGCCGGCACCCTCGCTCAGGCGAGCGGCGCGTCGGCCCGACTGGGATCGTGTTCGATCCCCAGCCACTTCTCGAGGCCCATGCGCGACGCGTAGATCAGCGGCGTGTCGATGACGGCCAGCATGACCTTGACCACGTAGTTGGCCGCGATGATGGCCATGATCGGGCCCCACTCGAGGCCCAGCCCGAAGCGCAGGAAGATCGAGTTGACGATGCTCGTGTCCACGAGCTGGCTGATCCAGGTGGAGCCGTTGTTGCGCAGCCAGAGATGCTTGCCGCCGGTGACCCTCCACCAGAAGTGGTAGAGCTTCACGTCGAACAGCTGGGCAACGAGGTACGCCGTCATGGACGAGGCCAGGAGGATGCCGGGCGAGGAGAACGTCGCGTGGAACGCGTTCTGCATCCCCTTGTGGTCCTCGAAGCCGAAGCCCTCCACCATCCAGATCGGCGAGGGAGGCAGGTGGATCGCGAGCTGGAGGATCCCGAGCATGAGGAAGCTCATGAGGAAGCCGGCCCAGACCATGAAGCGCGCCCGCTGGTGACCCCAGATCTCGGCGACGGTGTCGGTCAGGAGGAACGTCACCGGGTAGGTGATGATCCCCGACGTCAGCGTCACCGTCGGCCCGCCGGCCAGCCCTTCGAGGAATCCCGGAACCGAGAGCTGGAAGAGCTTGGTCCCGATCACGTTAGTGAGCACGAGGGTCACCACGAACAGCGAGGAGAGGGCCGCGAAGGTGGCCTCGGCTCGGGTGAAGCTGCTGGGTGCCCCCGGCTCGACGGCGGGTGATGATCTGGCCTCCATATCGGGCATTCTGCGCCTTCCTCGCCGCCGATTGGTAATCTCTCGGCCCGTTTCGGCGCCCCATGCGCCGCTGCGACACAGCACCATGCAGGTCATCGAACAGCTGAAAAAGATGAAGGAGGAGCGCTTCCTCCAGATCTACGAGTCACTCGCGCAGGACGGCTTCGGCCCGCTGGACGGGGAGGTCGCCCAGGCCCTCAAGTTCCGGCCCCACGCGATCCGCAAGCTCCCCCTCGCCAAGCGGTCCAAGACGGCCCACGCGCTCCTCATCCGTGGCGCCAACGCGGAGCTCTGCTACGAGCTCTTCGGCAGCTACCTGATGAAGAACGCGAAGGACATCGTCACCGACTTCCTCGACGGCACCGGCGTCGAGCACGAGGATGGGATGATCAAGAGCGTCGAGGAGTCCAAGCCCGCCGCCGACAAGATCTCCAGCACGATCGCTGACCTGGACGGCAAGTACGACCCCGCGGACGTGACGCTCTACCTCGCGCTGGCCGCGGAGCAGTGGCCCGGCGTCCCCGAGGTCGACTCCGTCTGGCGCATGCGCGCCTGAGCGCGCACGCGACCCCATGCGAACCGCGGATGCCCTCGCCGGTCTCCACGCTGACCTGCAGCGGCACCAGGAGGTGACGCTCCAGGACTGGAGGGCCGAGCCCGACGCGCTCCTCGAACGCCGCCCCTCGCCCAAGGGCTGGAGCGCCGCGGACTGCCTGGAGCACATCGGCCGGGCCAACGACATGTACCTCCGCCACATGGAGCGAGCGGTGGAGCGCGCGGAGCAGCAGCGCCGGGGCCCGGTGGACGAGTACCACCCCGGCGCCCTGGGCCGCCGCCTCGCCGCGGCCCTCGCTCCGGGCGCCAGGCCGCAGCGCGGCGGCCCACGCCGGATCCGGTTCAAGGGTCCGACGCTCCGGGGCTACGACCCGCTGCGGGATCCCGAGCAGATCCCGGTCGCCGCCACCCTGCAGCGCTACAAGGCCCAGCTCGATCGCATGCTGAGACTCCTCGAGCGGTGCGAGGGCATCGACCTCCACTCGCGCTCGAACACGCTGCTCGGCCCGCTCCTGCGGCTGCGCATGGGCGACATGTGGTCCTACCTGATCGCCCACACCGACCGCCACCTGGAGCAGGGGCGCCGCGCCCTCGAGATGGCCCGGGACGCGGGATGATCGGGCGCGCCAGGGGCGCGCGCCGGCGCTACCCTGTGGGACCCATGGTCCTCCCCCGTCTCGTCCTCGCCGCCGCCGCCGTGGTCGCCGCCGCCACCGCGGTCCACGTGGGCACCGCGACGCCCCCCACCGCCGAGCTGCCCGCAGGTCTCGCGGTGTCGGCCCGGCCCGCGCCGAAGAGCGTCGCGGAGCTCTACGAGCTGCACTGCGCCCAGTGCCACGGGGAGAAGGGCGACGGGAACGGGGTCACCGAGCTCGAGCGACCGGCCCGGAGCTTCGTCGAGGGAGGATACATCTACGGCAACACCATCGCCGCGGTGACCCGCACGCTCCGCCGGGGCATCCCCGGGTCCGCCATGCCGTCCTTCGCGGACTCCCTCACCGAGCACGAGCGCAGCCTCCTCGCGCGGCACGTGCTCTCCCTCGGACCCGAGGGCACCGACGCCTCCCCCGCGGAGTGCCTGGTGCCGACCTCCGAGGTGCCCGAGGTCCTGGACGGGCCGCTCATGGTCCCCGGTCAGCCCCTCTCGGCGCCGGTCGGTGACGTGGGCCTCCACCCCAGCCGCCTCCTGACCTTCCCAGGCGCCCCCTCGGTCCAGTTCGCCAGGGGCAGCTGGGCGCTCGTGGCTCTCCGCGCGGCGGGGCCGGTCCGCCGGGACGACTGGCGGAGGGGCGGGCGCTCGATCACCGCGAGCGGCGACGTCCTGTGGCGTCGCCCTTCCCCGGACGCCGCCGACCCCGGCGCGGTCGTGACCCTGCAGCACGGAGCGGCCGTGAAGAAGCGGCTCCGCCGAACCCAGCTTGGAGCAGTGGCCATCACCCAGGAGTTCAGCCTCGATGCCCGAAGCGGCAGCGCGCGCCTGAGCGAGCGGATCGCGCCCCTCGACCTCGATGGCGACAACGCCATCGTCCGGGTCCTCGAGCTCACCGGGGACGAGGGAGTCTCCTTCGCTGCCCTCCCCGCCGGTTCCGCCCCAGAGCGGGCTGCCGCAGAGACCGCCATTCAGGGCGACGGCTGGTGGGTGGTCGACAGCGCCCCCCGGCGGCGCGTGATCCTCTATCCCCTCGGCGCGGCTCCCTCGCGAGCGCGCGTCCTCCGGGCTGCCCTCGAAGAGCTGGAGCGCCCCAGGTGAGCCCCCGGTACAGGCCCCTCCTCACCCTCGCGGTGGTCGCGACCCTCGTCCTCGCGCCGGGGTGCAGGGTCCCCGACCTCCTGGAGCGTGCCCGCAGCCCGTCGGACGCCAACCTCGAGCCCCCCCCCACCGACAAGGTCCCTGAAGGGCCCGAGTCGGTCAACGTGGAGGACGGCGCGGACTGGATCCAGCTGGTCTCCGGCGAGTGGCTGCGCGGTGAGCTCCTGCGGGTCAGGGACGACAACCTCGACTTCGACAGCGACAAGCTCGACCTCCAGACGTTCGACCGCGACGACGTCACGAGGATCCACTCGGCGCAGACCGACTTCGTGGTGACCGACGACAACCGGGTCTTCTCCGGGAGGCTCATCGTGGACGGGCAGAAGGTCTGGGTGGTGAGCGACCGGACGGTGCAGATCGATCGGTCTGAGCTGCTCGCTGTGGTGGCGGCTGGGGACAGCGACAAGGGGCGCCTGTCGGGCAGTCTCAACCTCGGGTTCGCGGCGCGATCCGGCAACACCGACCAGGTAGACCTCACGGGCGGGGCGACCGTGCTCCTCGAGCGCGCGCGGTCCAGGGCCCAGGCGAAGTACTCAGGCGTGATCAGCACGGTCCAGGACGTGGAGACCGCCAACAACCACCGGCTGACGTCGACCCTCGACCTCTACCTGACCGAGCGCACCTTCGTGACGCTCCCGGGCATCGAGCTGTACCGGGACAGGATCCAGAACATCGACCTCCGGACCCGGCCCTATGCAGCGCTCGGGTACAAGGTGATCGACACCCTGGACCAGAAGCTGCGGGTCAGCGCGGGCCCCGCCTACCAGAACACCCGGCTCGACTCGGGAGCGATGGGCGACTCTTCGACCGAGGACACCCTCGCCGGTGTCTTCTCGAGCGACTTCGACTGGGATATCACCAGCGACATCGAGCTGAACTGGAGCTACAGCCTGACCGTCCCCTTCCCCGACTCGGCGGCGAACAACCACAACATGGTGACCTCGCTCTCGGTCGACCTGACGGACGACCTCGAGTTGGACGTGTCGTTCGTCTGGGACCGGGTGAACCGACCCGCGGCGGGCGCCGACGGAGAGGTCCCGCTGCCCAACGACTTCAGAACGACGGTCGGCGTGAACTGGACGTTCTGAGCCGCGGGCCTACTTCTCGCGCTCGAGGAAGTGGCCGTCGCGGGTATCCACGCGGATTCGAGTCCCGATCTCCACGTAGGAGGGCACCTGGACCTTGAGGCCCGTGGAGCAGACCGCCGGCTTGAGCTGGGCCTGGGCCGTGGCCCCCTTGATCGAGGGGTCGCACTCCACCACGTCGAGGGCGACGCTCAGGGGCAGCTGGATCGAGACCACGAGGCCGTCGATGAGCACCGCCTGGATCCCCTCCATCCCGTCGCTGATGTAGAGCTCGTCCCCCGCCATCTCCTCGAGGCCGAGGTCGAACTGCTCGTAGGACTCGTCGTCCATGAAGTACCAGCGCTTGCCGTCGTTGTAGAGGTACGACGCGCCGTGACGCTCAAGATCCACCTCGGCGAACTTGTCTCCGCTGCGGATCGTGTCGTTGTAGATCTGACCCGTCTTCAGGTTGCGGAGCTTGGTCTTGAAGATGGTGTTGCCGCCGCGGGCGGTAGGCGTCGACACGGTGTAGTCGACGATGATGCACGGCTCGTCGCGGTGGACGACACAGAGGCCCTTCTTGAAGTTCGTGGTATCGAGCATGGCGGGAATTCTACGGTCGGTCGGCCCGGGACGGGCGAGGGCTGGGCTGACAACGGGTGCAGATGTGGGTGCCCCGCTGCCCCACCACGAGCTTCTTGATGATCCGCCCGCAGGTCGTGCAGGGCTGTCCGTCTCGGCCGTAGACCCGGAACAGGTGCTGGTAGGAGCCGGGCTGGCCCTCCGGGGTCCGGTAGAAGGCGTCGAAGCTCGAACCCTCCCGCTCGACCGCCGCCGCGAGGGTGGACTGGATCGCCGCGTGGAGCCGCTCCACCCGCTCCCGCGGGACCCGATCCGAACGCCGGAGGGGGTGCAGGCCCGCGAGGAACAGGCTCTCGTCCACGTAGATGTTGCCGAGCCCCGCCACGAACCCCTGGTCGAGGAGGAGGGGCTTCAATGCCCGGCGCCGCGCCTTGAGGTCCGACGCGAAGCGCTCCACCGTGAAGTCCGGTCCCAGGGGCTCGGGCCCCAGGGGTTCCAGCGCCGCGGCCCCCTCGGGGGCGAAGCGGAAGCGCCCGAACTTGCGCACGTCCAGGAACCGGAGCCGCGTCCGCCGATCCCCGGCCCGGTGGAGGTGGAGCTCCACCCGCTGGTAGGCCTGCGGCGGCTCCTCCCAGGGGTCGACCACCAGCCGGCCCGTCATGCGGAGGTGGCACAGGAGCGCCCCCGAGGGCTCCCCCCGCCGCTCGAGGTCCATGACGACCCACTTGGCCCGCCGGCGAACTGCGGCGATGGTCGCCCCGCGCACGGCCCCGGCAAACTCGTCCGGGGAGGCGCCGCCGAGCGAGCGTACCCAGTCCACCTCGGCGCCCAGGATCTCCCGACCCTCGGCGTGGGGCCGGATCAGCGCGGCGGTGGTCTCGACCTCCGGAAGTTCAGGCATTCGGGCAGCTTATCCGCCCTCCCGGCACCCGAGGAACGGTCGCGCCGGCCTCTTTGCTAGACGCTGCCCCGAGAGTGACCGTTCGACGCACAAGTCCTGAGCCGATCCGGTCGATGGGAGCAGTGCCGGCAGGAGAGCCGGCCCAACCCCGAGCCCCATGCGAGAGACCTGCCAAGACCGCCCGAATTACCCCGCGCTGATCGTCAGTTGCCGGGAGGCCGCGGGCCTATCGCAGGCCGAGCTCGCCGAGCGGGCGAGGGTGAGTCTCTCGACGATCACCCTCTGGGAGAGCCCGACCTACGAGGGGATCGACCTCTCCATCCTCCAGAGGATCGCCCGGGCCACCGGGACGACCCTCAGCCTGGACTTCAGGCCGCAGCACTCGGTCGTCGCGCCAGCGAGCAGGGAGACTCTCGAGCGCGTCAGCGTCGCGCCCGCACCGGAGCAGCGCCCTGCCTCGCGCCCCGCTCGCCAGCGCCGCCGCCAACCCTCCCGCGCCTGGCTCGCCCTCCTCGACCAGACGGTGGCATGAAGCTCGCGCTCCTCGCCTCCATCGCCGCCCTGCCTCTCCTTGGCGGGTGCATCACCGAGACCGAGGGCAGCGTCGGGACCTCTGCGGCCGTTCGCACCGAGGGCGTCATCGTCGTCGGTGACATCGACCAGGTCTGGGCCCGAACGAGCTCCATCGTCCGCGGCATGGCCAGCGGCCCGGTCCAGTCAGCGGGCCTTGAGCGGAGCCTGCGCACCGAGGTGCGCGGCCGCGAGGTGGTGACCTTCGTCGAGCCCTACGACGCCCGCCGGACCGTGGTCCACGTGCGCTGCGACGACCCCGCCATCGCCGAGCGGATTCGCATGCGCGTCATGAGCTACTGAGCGCGACCGCCCCGCCGGGGGCTCGGCTCAGATGAAGACCTCGACGTCGTCCCCCTCGAGGCGCGTCTTGAAGCGGCGCGCCGGCTTGCAGGCGACGCCCTGGGCCGCCCCCGTCGCCGGGTCGAACAGGTAGCGGTGCAGCGGGCAGACCGCGTAGCGCCCCTTCTCCAGCGGGCCCGACTGGATCTGCCCGTCCGCGTGGGGGCAGCGCGAGTCCAGAGCGTGGATCTCGCCGTCCACCTTGCACAGGAGCAATCGCGTGCCCCCCGCGTGGGGGTCTCCGAGGTCGACGCTGCGCGCCTCTCCCTCGGCGACCTTGGCTCCGCCCTTCACGAGCACGGGCTTGCGGGAGAAGAGGTTCGAGATCCACTTGCCGACCATGGGTTCCATCCTACCCGTAGCGCGCCGACGATCCTCCGCGCGATAGGATCCCTGGTCCGATGAAACCGGTCCTCCTCCTCGACGTCGTCGGCCTCACGCCCCGCCAGGTTCAGGCCGACGTCACGCCCCACCTCGCCTCCCTCGCCGCCCGCGGCGGGATGTCGCCCATGGGCGCGGTGCTGCCCGCCGTCACCTGCTCTGCCCAGGCGACCATGCTGACTGGCGTGCTCCCCTCGGCCCACGGGGCGGTGGGTAACGGGTGGTGCGACCCCGCCAGCCGGGACGTCGCTCTCTGGCGCCAGTCCAACCACCTGGTCGGCGGCGAGAAGATCTATGAGGCCGCCCGAAAGCTGGACCCCAGCTTCACCTGCGCGAAGCTCTTCTGGTGGTGGAACATGGGGGCTGCGGTGGACCGCTCCATCACCCCGCGCCCCTACTACTTCGCCGACGGCGCGAAGCAGGTGGCGATCTACTCTACCCCTCCCGAATACGGGGAGGCTCAAGAGCGGCGCCACGGCGCGTTCCCCTTCTTCGACTTCTGGGGGCCGAAGGCGGGCCTGCCCTCCAGCCGCTGGATCGCGGACGTGACGATCGCGACCCTGGAGGAGCACCGGCCGACGCTGACCATGGCCTACCTCCCCCACCTCGACTACGACCACCAGCGCTTCGGGCCCACCGATCCACGCTCGGTCCAGGCCCTGCGTGAGGTCGACGGGGTCATCGGTGACCTGGTGGCCGCGGCAGATCGCAACGGGGCCGAGACCATCGTGGTCAGCGAGTACGGCATCCGCGACGTGTCGTGTCCCGTACACATCAACCGGGCGCTGCGCGACGCCGGCCTGCTTGCGGTCCGCCCGACCCCCAAGGGCGACGTGCTCGACACCTTTGCCAGCCGCGCCTTCGCCGTGGCCGACCACCAGGTCGCGCACGTGTATTGCCAGGGCGATACCTCCATCGCCGCCGCGCGTGAGCTCCTCGAGGGGCTCCCCGGCGTCGCCTCCGTGCTCGACCAGGACGGCAAGCGCGAGGCCGGCCTGGACCACCCCAACGCGGGCACCCTGGTCGCCCTCTCCGAACCGGACGCCTGGTTCACCTACTACTACTGGTCGGACCCCGCGGGCGAGCCGGACTTCGCCCGCACCGTCGACATCCACCGCAAGCCGGGCTACGACCCGGTGGAGATGTTCGTGGACCCCGACCTGAAGGTCCCCGCGCTGCGCGTGGCCCGCCGCCTGGCCCAGAAGAAGCTCGGCATGCGCTACCTCCTGGACGTCATCCCCCTCGACGCCTCCCTGATCAAGGGCAGCCACGGGCTGCTCCCCGAGGACCCCGAGGACGGCCCCATCTGGCTCTCGTCGATGCCACTGGACGGAGACCTCGACGGCGGCCTCGGCAGCAGCGGCGCGGTGCCCATGACCTCGGTGAAGGCGCGCGTCCTCGCGGCGCTCCAGCGCTGATCCCGGGGGGCCGGCGGCTCTCGAGTGCGGCTCCCCCTTCACCTCGGGCCCCTGATCCCGTGCAATCGCCGTCATGAAGCTGGGCCTGCTCCTCATCCCCCTCCTCGCCCTCCCGTCCCTGCAGGACGGTGACGACGAGGGGGGAACGCACGTCTTCCAGCTCGCGGAGAGCTGCGCCCGCTGCCACGACCAGAGCCCGAACGCCTCGGCGTTGACCCGACCGGACGGCGCGGACGGATCGCCCCATGGGCTGTGGAGGGGGACGATGATGGCCCAGTCGTTCTTCGATCCCTACTGGCGCGCGAAGATGGCACGGGAGATCGAACTCGGCGAGGCCGAAGGGACCCTGGAGCGAGCGGAGGTGGAGTCCCTCTGCCTGCGCTGCCACGCCCCCGCCGCCCACCACCATGACCGCTTGATGGGGAACCCGACGCGCTCCATGGCGGCGCTGCTCGAGGACCCCGCCGCCATGGACGGGGTCACCTGCACCGTATGCCACCGCATGACGGGCGAGGGCCTCGGGGACCCCTCGACCTTTGACGGGTTGCCGCCCCACGACCTGCAGGCGCGGATCTGGGGCCCCTATCCCGACCCCGCCGCGGGCCCCATGCGGGTGCACACCGGCTACGAGGTCACCTACGGCGAACACATGGTGCTGTCGTCGGTGTGCGCCACGTGCCACACGCAGACGAGCCACCACGGCGAGGAGAGCTTCCCGGAGCAGTCGCCGTACCTGGAGTGGCGCAACAGCGTCTACTCCTACGAGGACGAGGTCACCGAGGACTCCAGGAGCTGCCAGCAGTGCCACATGGAGGACCAGGACGAGATGCGCATTGCCCACAACCCCGGCGGCTTCGACTTCGGGTTCATCGACGAGCGGCCCGAGGTGCGCGGGCATCGCTTCGTGGGCGGCAACGCCTTCATGCTCGAGCTCATGGCGGACCACGCCACCGAGCTCGGCATCCTCGCGCCGCCCGAGGCCCTGCGGGAGACCGCCGAGCAGACCCGGCGCCAGCTCGCCCGGCGTACCGCGCGCCTGACCCTCGAGGACGCGTCCCGGGACGGCGACCTGCTCGCCTTCAGGGTGCGGGTGGAGAACCTGACCGGCCACAAGCTGCCCACCGGCTATCCGGGTCGCCGCGTCTGGGTGGAGGTGATCGTCGAGGACCGCGGCGGCGTGGTCTGGTCCAGCGGGACGGTCTCGGAGGACGGCCGCATCGAGGGGCCGAAGGACCCCTTCGCTATCCCCCACCACGCGCGCATCGCCCGGGAGACCGCGTCGCCCCAGGTCTACGAGTTGGTGGCCCTCGACACCGCCGGGGCCCCGACCTCCCAGCTCACCCGCATGGCGGTCCGGAGCAAGGACAACCGGCTCCTGCCCAGGGGCTGGCGCCCGGATGGACCCCACGTGGCCGAGACCGCTCCCGTGGGGGTCGGTGACGACGACGACTTCATCGGCGGCTCGGATCGCACGGCCTATGCCGTCGAGGCCCCCGGCGCGGAGGGCCCCCTCACCATCCGCGCCCGCCTGCTCTTCCAGGCGGTGCCGCCCCACTGGGTGGACGACCTGCGCGCCTCGAAGGCCAGCGAGGCCGACGACTTCGTGCGGCTCTATGACTCCCGCTCCCACGCGCCCGAGGTGCTGGCCTCCCACCAGCTCACCCTCGGCGACTGAACTTCGACGGCCGCCCGGGAGAGGGCCCGCGAGAGAGGGCCCACGGAGACCCCGCGCGGTGGTTAGGCTGGCGGCCATGACCCTGACCCGTGACGCTGCGTACGAGCGACTCCGCTCGTGGACCGACTCCGAGGCCCTCATGACCCACGCCCGCGCGGTGGAGGTGGTGATGCGCGCTGCGGCCCACCGGTACGGTGCCGGCGACGCCGATGAGGAGCGCTTTGGCCTCGCGGGGCTCCTGCACGACGCGGACTACGACCGCTGGCCGGAGGAGCACCCGAAGAAGATCGTCGCCTGGCTCGAGGAGCAGGGCGAGCCCGAGGTCGCCCACGCGGTCAGCGCCCACTACACCAAGTGGGGCGTCCCCCACGAGTCGCTGCTGGACAAGGCGCTCGTGGCCTGCGACGAGCTCACGGGCTTCGTGGGCGCCTGCTGCCTGGTCCGGCCCGAGGGCATCTCGACCCTCACCCCGAAGAGCGTGAAGAAGAAGCTCAAGCAGAAGTCCTTCGCCGCCGGCGTGGAGCGCGACGAGGTGGCCGCGGGCGTCGAGCTGCTCGGCGCCGACCTCACCGAGCACATCCAGTTCATCATCGACGCCATGAAGCCCCACGCCGAGGAGCTCGGCGTCGCGGGGGAGGCTGCGGGCTGATGGGAGGTCACCGAGGTCGAACCCGGCAACTCATCAGCCTTGCGGTGGCGATCGTGGTGGTCGGCTACCTCGCCCTCTCCCGAATGGGAGGCTCGATCGAGGGGGGGCTGGAGGCCGCCCAAGGGGCCATGCGAGGACTGGGGTGGCCCGTCGACGAGCTGCACTTGCACCAGTGCAGCTACCAGGAGGGGCTCCTGCCCCCCGCCAGACTCGAGGCCACCTACGCCCACGCTGAGAGGGGAGGGCGCTGGGCGATCGGGCTGACGTACTCCCGCTTCGGGGGCTGGTCCGTGGCGCAGGCGGCCGCGCCCGAAGGGCGCTGACCCCGAGCTCAGCGCCCCGCCGCCGCTCGGCGGACGTCCTCGTGGTTCAACGTCCCGTCGGCCGCGCGGTGCCGGAAGGCCAGGGTGGGCTCTCCCTCCTCGTACTCGAGGCTGACCTCCAGGAAGCCTCCGCAGACCTTGAGGTAGCGGTGGGCGTCGGAGCGGTTCTTCTGGCTGAAGCCGCCGGCGTGCTTGTCCGTGGTCGGGCCGCAGGAGTACTCGCGCAGGCCCGTGGCGAGGTCCTCGGAGACGTACTGCCAGTGGCGATCGCCGCAGACCACGTAGGCGTCGGGCTGTGAGGCGAGGAAGGCGCGTAGTTCATCGCCCTCGTGGCGGAAGGCTGCGTTGGCGTGGTTGTCCTTCTTGCTCGAGCGGTCGGGACCGACGATGGGCGTGGAGGAGACCAGCACTCGGAAGGTGGCGTCGGAGGCCGCGAAGGTCGCCTTGAACCAGGCCTTCTGCTCCGGCCCCCAGATGGACTTCTCGGGGCCGTCCTCCATGCGGTTGGGGCTGCGAAACTCGCGGCCCTCCACGAACCACACCTCCAGGTCCTTCCCCCACCGCACGCGGCGATAGGGCCTCGGGCCCGTGGGGGTCTGCTCCCGGTAGATGGCGAGGCCCTCGTCCCAGGAGAGGTCGCCGTAGCGCTGACCGGGCCAGCAGTCGTTCTTCAGCACGTCGTGGTCGTCAGTCATGAACCACGAGGGCACCCGCGCGTGGAACTGGCGCTGGAGCGGCATGGCGTAGATGCGGTTCCACTTGTAGCGGGCGAGCTCGGGCGACTTCGCGAAGGGGCCAGGCTTGTCGTGGTAGACCACGTCACCGGTGTGCACGAAGAAGTCCGGGTCGAGGGCGAGCATGTGCCCGTAGATCCGGTGGCCCCGCGCGGGGTCGTCACGGCGCAGGTAGGACTGGCCGGTGACCACGGTGAAGCGGCCGGGCGCCGCCGCGGCCGCGGCGGGCGCGGTGCGCAGCGCCCCCTCCATCCGGCAGCTCGGCTCGCTCTCCCCTCCGGCCCGACCCTCCACCACGAGCCGGTAGACCTGGCCTGGAGCGAGACCACGGTCGAGCTCGAACTGATGCGTGAAGTCACGGTCGGGGTCCACCTTGACCCACGGGGTGCTCTGGCGAGGGGCATCCTGCTCGTCCGCCCACCAGGTGAGTCGCAACTCGCCCGCCTCACCCGGGACCGCGTCCACCATCTCGGCGAGGGTTGCCCCCTCGGGCAGCGCGTCGGCGCCCTCGGGCCACGCCCGGCCGGACGCGTTCCGCTCGGGCTCGGCGGTCAGACGGACCCAGACGATGGCCGACCGGTCGGTCACCTCTCCGATCTTGATCCCGTCCGCGAAGTGAACGGCCACCGGAGGTGCGGACGCGGCGGGCCGATCCAGAGGCTGCTGGAGCGCGAGGGCAAGGGGCAGGGCGAGGAGAGCGTGCATGGCCATCGGCGTTCGGGGGAGGTCAGGGGCGGCGGGTCAGCCGGTCGCCGTCGCGCTCCATGAGCACGACCTCACCGGCGCAGTCCTTGAGGGCCTTGAAGAGCGCCTTGTCCGTGCGCTGGAGCATGGGCCGGGTCTCCACCCCCTCGGCGTCGCACAGGTCGAGCAGCACCCGCCCCTTCTGGAAGCGGGGCCGGCCCAGGAGGCGCGCGGCCTCGGGGTGCTCCACCGGCGCGCGGCGCAGGGCCAGGAAGGAGTACGGCAGGCTGCGCAGGTCGATGCGGAGCTCGCGCTGGATCTCGCTCCACTCACCCGTGGTGTGGACCTTCGCCGGCGGGCGCGCGAACAGGTGACACCAATCGCGCTCATGGCCCTCGGCGAGGAGCCCACAGTCCCCGCGGTGAGGGCAGGGGGCGACCACGTCGTGGGATCCGAGCAGGGTCGGCCGCAGCTCACCGAGGCGACGCGAGGTGACCTTGCTCCCGGGCTCCACCCAGAGCACATGCTCGGCGGCGGCGCAGGCGGAGACCAGGGGCTGGACGTCCGTGTCCGTCAGCTCATCCAACACGTGGCTGGCGAGCACGAGGTCGAAGCCCCTCTCCGGCAGCTCGGCGGCGGTCTCCACGGACACGCCGGGGAACTCGGCGCGCAGGGACGCGGCGGCGAACTCCCGGGCCGCCCCGTCACGATCGAGGAGGAGCACCTGATCGGGGAGCCCTGCGGCGGCGAGCCGGCGCAGGACCGTGCGGGCGGCGACGCCGGTCCCCGTGCCCCAGTCGAGGACCGTCCGGGGCGCCGGCAGCCCCCCGCGCTGCTCCACCTCGTCGAGCACGGCATCCCACTTCCATCCGATCCGGGCCGCGAAGATCTGGTCGTAGAGCTCCAGGGTCCGGGCGGACGCCCAGTAGCGTTGCGCCGCCTCCCCGTCGGGGCGCTGCTCCATCCCGAGGAGGGTGGCGCGGAGCTCTCGCAGGGTCTGGAGGTCCTTCTGGCTGAAATATGTCCCCATCGGGTGGTGCACCGGGTCTGACGGACGAAACTAACGTCCCCCCCGCGGGGAGTCGCCATGGAACGTGTCCACTTCGCCGTCGCCGCCCTGAACCAGACCCCGCTCGATTGGAGCGGCAACCTCCGTCGCTCCATGGCCGCGGTGGAGCAGGCGCGGTCGCAGGGAGGCCGGCTGCTGCTGCTCCCCGAGCTCTGCCTCACCGGGTACGGCTGCGAGGACGCCTTCCACTCCGCCCACATCGCCGAGCGCGCCTGGGAGTCCCTCGCCGCGCTCCTGCCCCACTCCCGAGGGCTCGTGGTCACCGCGGGGCTCCCCTTGCTCCACGGGGGTCAGCTCCACAACGCCACCGCCGTGATGGTGGACGGCAGGCTCGCCGGCTTCGCGGCGAAGCAGCACCTCGCGGGCGACGGGATCCACTATGAGCCCCGCTGGTTCCGCCCTTGGCCGAGGGCGGTCGTGGAGCGCCACGACGCGCGGGGCCTCTCCACCTGTGACGGGTCAAGCGACGTCCCCATCGGCGAGGTCCTCTTCGACGTGGGCGGTCTGCGCATCGGCTTCGAGATCTGCGAGGACGCATGGGTCGAGGATCGTCCGGGCAAACGACTCTCGGAGCGGGGGGCCCAGGCGATCCTCAACCCGAGCGCCAGCCACTTCGCCTTCGGGAAGCGCGCCGTGCGCGAGTCCCTGATCGAGGAGAGCTCCGGCGACCTGGGCGTCGTCTACCTCTACGCCAACCTCCTCGGCAACGAGGCCGGACGAGCCCTCTACGACGGCGGCTCCTACATCGCGGCAGGTGGGAAGTTACGCGCCATGACGCCCCGCTTCAGCTACTGCGAGGTGCAGGTGGCCACGGCGAGCCTGGAGGTGCCCCGTGGCGCGGCGAGCCCTGGCGCCATCAAGTTCGACTGGGCCGGGCCCACGGAGGAGATGGAGGGCGTGCGACGACCCGCATGGGAGCTGGTTCCTCCGGCCGAGCTCGCCTACGAGGAGTTCACCCGCATGGTGGGCCTCGCGCTCTTCGACTACGCCCGCAAGACACGGAGCACCGGCTACGTGGTCTCCCTATCAGGCGGCGCGGACTCGGCCACCTGCGCGGTCCTCGTGTCGGAGATGGTCCGGCTGGGTTGCGACGAGCTCGGCCCCGCGGCGTTCGCCGAGCGCCTGGGACTCGACGCGGACCAGCCCTTCATGGGTCAGCTGCTCACCTGTGCATACCAGCCCACCGAGAACAGCGGGCCGGTGACCCGCGACGCCGCCGAGCGCACGGCCCACTCCCTGGGTGCGCGCTACTTCGTGCTCGACGTGCAGCCCATGCTCGAGGCCTACCGGGCGGCGCTCGAAGCGGCCCTGGGCCGCGCCCTCGATTGGGAGCGCGATGACCTGACCCTGCAGAACCTCCAGGCCCGGATCCGGAGCCCCTCGATCTGGGGGCTCGCGAACGAGGCCCGAGCGATCCTGGTGGCCACCAGCAACCGCTCCGAGGCGGCGGTCGGGTACACCACCATGGACGGAGACTCCAGCGGCGGCCTCGCCCCCATCTCCGGAGTGGACAAGAGCTTCGTCCTCGCCTGGCTGCGTTGGATGGAGGTCCACGGCCCCAGCGGGGCCGCGCCGCGCCCCGAGTTGAGCGTGATCACGGACCAGCGCCCGACCGCGGAGCTCCGCCCGCCCGCCGCAGTCCAGCGTGACGAGGACGACCTCATGCCCTACGACGTGCTGGACGGGATAGAGGAGCTCTACATCCGGGATCGGCTCGCCCCTCAGGCCGTACTCGAGGCCCTTGCGGCCAGGTTCCCCGATCACCCGAGGGGGGCCCTCATCGGCTGGATCCGGCGCTTCTTCGGCCTCTGGGTCCGGAACCAGTGGAAGCGAGAGCGGATCGCCCCTTCGTTCCACCTCGACGACGAGAGTCTCGATCCGAAGACCTGGTGCCGCTACCCGATCCTCGGGGGCGATTGGGGAGACGAGCTGGAGCGTCTCGCCTGACGCGAGTGCAGGGGCCTCATCGGGCGGACCGCCGCCGGGGGCCCCTTGCCCCACCAGCCAACCAGGAATGCCCGCCTTTCCATTGGCCACCGCGAGCGGGCAAAACTAGGGTATTCCCGCTTAAAGGCAGGGCAATACCCTGCTGAACACTCCCACCTACACTCGCCATGCGTCTCCTCCCCGGAGCACTCCTCCTCGCCACCACGCTCGCCGGCTGCCAGTTCTTCCAAGGCGACGGTCCCGCTGCTCCCGAATTCGGGGGCACGATCGACCGATCCTACGAGAACTCCGTCGAGTGGTGGCCGGAGCCTACCCGCCCGCCTGAGGGCGCCCCCAACGTCGTCATCTTCCTGCTCGATGACACGGGGTTCGCCCACCTGGGCGCCTTCGGGGGCCTGATCGAGACCCCCAACATCGACCGGCTCGCCGCAGGCGGCCTGCGCTACAACAACTTCCACACCACCGCCCTCTGCTCCCCCTCGCGCGCCACCCTCATGGCGGGCCGGAATCCGCACTCCATCGGGCTCGGGAGCCACGCCCTGACGGCCATGGGCTTCCCTGGCTACAACGCGATGGTGCCCCCCACCGCGAAGTCGGTGGCCAACTACCTCGAGGAGACGGGGTACGTGAACTACGCCATCGGCAAGTGGGATCACACGCCCCTGTATGAGGTCTCGCAGGTCGGCCCCTTCGACCGCTGGCCCAGCGACGAGGGGTTCCAGCACTCCTACGTGTTCATGGCCGCGGACGTGCATCAGTTCGTACCGGTCATGTGGAACGACCACCACCCCGAGCCCCACCGGGTCTCGGAGCACCTCGACCATGACCTGGCGGATCGCGCCATCGAGTGGGTCACGGGGCACAAGTCCCTGCAGCCCGAGCTGCCCTTCATGATGCTCTGGGCGTCGGGCTCCATGCACTCGCCCCACCACGCTCCGGCCGATTACATCGACCGCTACCGCGGCAAGTTCGATCAAGGCTGGGACAAGGTCCGCGAGGAGATCGTCGCGAACCAAAGGCGCCTCGGCATCATCCCCGCGGACACCCAGCTCAGCGACCGCCTCGACGTGATCCCCGCGTGGGACTCGCTGAACGCGGACGAGAAGCGGCTCTATGCCCGCCAGATGGAGGTCTTCGCCGCCCAGCTCGAGTACTGCGACGCCCAGATCGGCCGCGTGGTCGAGACCCTGGAACGGATCGGTGAGCTGAATAACACGCTCATCTTCGTCACCTCCGACAACGGCGCCAGCGGCGAGGGCGGCCTCGCCGGGACGTTCAACGAGACGTACGTGCTCAACGGCATGCAGACGCCGTTTGACGCCAACATGCGCGCGCTGGAGCGGTGGGGTCAGGCCGACACCTACCCCCACTATCACGCCGGCTGGGCGATGGCGGGCAACACGCCGTTCAAGTACTTCAAGCAGTCCGAGCACCGCGGCGGGCAGCAGGACGCGCTGATCGTGCACTGGCCCAACGGCATCGAGGCCAAGGGCGAGATTCGCTCCCAGTACCACCACATCAGCGACATCGCGCCGACGATCCTCGCCGCGACGGGCGTGGACGTGCCGGAGGAGTACCACGGGGTCCCGCAGCAGCCCATGACCGGCGTCGCGATGAACTACTCGTTCGACGACGCGGACGCCCCCAACGCGAAGCAGCGCCAGTACTACGAGATGTTCGGCAATCGGGCGATCTGGGAGGACGGCTGGAAGGCGGTCACGATCCACGGCAACCGGATGCCCTGGGAGACCAACGTCGTGCTGCCCTTCGAGGACGACGAATGGGAGCTCTACCACGTCGCCGAGGACTTCTCCGAGAGCGTCAACCTCGCGGACGAGTACCCCGAGAAGCTCGCCGAGCTCGTCGAGGCGTTTGACGAGGAGGCGTGGGCCAACAACGTCTATCCGCTCTACGACGACATGATCGCGCGCCTCGGCAAGCAGCAGAGCCGGCTCTTCGGGGACCAGACGGACTTCGTGTACTACGCGCCCGGCGCCTTCCGTATCGCCGAGAAGGCCTCGGCCCCGGTGAAGGACCGCTCCCACGAGATCACCACCACGGTTGATCTCGAAGGTACCGAGGAGGGCGTCATCGTCGCCTGCGGCGGCATGACCGGCGGGTACTCCATGTACCTCCGAGACGGCGCGCTGCACTACGACTACAACTTCCTCGACGGCGTGCACTACCACCTCACCTCGGGCCCGCTGCCCAAGGGCGAGACGGTGCTGACCTTCGACTTCGAGCGCACCGGCCCCTTCGCGGGCACCGGACGGATCCTCGTCAACGGTGAGGAGGCCAGCCGGATCGAGATGCCGAAGATGCACCTCGCCACGTACTCCCTCGCGGAGACCTTCGACGTGGGCCTCGACACAGGCACCCAGGTGGACCCCGGCTACGCCGGCACCCCCTTCCCGTTCACCGGGGACCTCGACCGAGTCGTCATCACCCTCCGGGACTGACGGGAGCGACGCCAGGAGCAGCGTCGCCTGCCCTGGTCGACCAAGCCGACAAGAGAAGCCGCTGACCCCTCGAG
>CALJGV010000007.1 GCA_938075305.1 uncultured bacterium | reverse complement strand
GCGGATGCGCTCGTCCTTCGCGCCGCGGGCGGGGCGCGCCTCGAGGAGCTGGCGCAGCCGGTGGGTCGTGTTGGCGAGGGTCGCCGTGGGGGGGGCGGAGTCGTACTTCATCTCGTTCACCTCATCTGGGCCATGAGATCGCTCAGGGCCTCGTCGGGGGGCGTGAGGGGACGGGGGGTCTGGTTGGTCTCGATCTGTCGTGCGAGGTAGCGGAAGGGCTCGCGGGTCTCGAGGTGGAGGAAGAGGCCGAAGCGGTGGGCCTCGCCGAGGCCGTGGAAGCGCTGGATGAGTTCCTCGGCGCGGTCCTGCTCCAGGTCGAAGGCCGTGGTGCAGCCCGTGAGGAAGGGCTCGACGGTGGGGTCCTGGAAGGCGAGGGGCTGGGTGGAGAAGCGGAGGATCTGGCGGCGGACGGCCCGCTCCCAGCGCCCGTGCAGGGGCTCGTCGTCCAGGGAACAGAGCTCCTTCGCGTCGCCAAGGTCCTCGAGGGCCAGCCGGGCGAGGCAGGGGATCGGACCCAGGGCCGCGGCGTCGAAGAGCACGCGTTGCACGCTCTCCTGGAGCGCGGCCCACGCGAGCACAGCCTCCTCGTCGGACCCGGGGAGGGCCCGCGTGGCACTCGTGCGTCGCAACGCTTTGGCTTCCTGGGACGCCATCGCCTCGAAGTTATCAGAGAGGTGTCCGCGGACGACGGGGGCCGAGGCCCCGCCCCAGAGTCGGCCCTGGGGGGCCCTGGTCGTGGGGTTGTAGCCCTCAAGCGGTGGATTCAGCGATTCGGGGGACGGACCTGTGGCTCCGGGTTTGAGTTATCCACAGCGGCAGGCGGGGTACGGCAGTCCGGCTCAGGGAAGGGGGCCAGGGAGGTGTCGGGTAGCAGAGGGCAGCGAGCCGAGCCGAGGGGCCGGGGCGGAGGCCTCCACCCCGTGGGGCGGTCGAGGGCCGACGGGGTGTCACCCGAACCCGAACCCATGGAGGCAGGCGACCCTCCACACGGGCGCATCGCCTGCGAGGCCAACGCTCTGTCGGGGCCCCCGGGAGGAGCCCGGGCCGGGGCACCGCCCCACGATGGCCCGAGCCGCCTGGAGCGGGAGCCGTCGGGGCCCTAGGACCAATTGGTGGGAAGCCCCTCATCGCCCCGGAGGGGCCGGGTAGCTAGCCTCTGCGGAGGCTTGGTGGACCCGGGCCGCTCCCACTGCCCTCTCATCGAGACCTTCCGTATGTCCTTCGACTCCTTCCTCTCCGAAGACTGCCCTCCCATGGGCATCTACGAGACCCTCTACGCGTTCCGCGATAGCTTCGGGCAGTTCATGGGGACCGAGGGGACTCACCCCTGGTCCCAGGGGTTCCCGCTGACCACCCAGCTCGAGGGCGGGCCGCCGCTCCCGAGCGAGGTCAAGGTGACTGCCGAGGACCGCTTCTATCCGAAGGCGTGGGGTCACCCCGCGCTGCGCGAGGCGATCGCGGCGCACTACAACGGGTTCTACGGGTCGAGCATCACGCCCGAGAACGTGATGGTCTTCGCGGGCGGGCGGCCCGGCATCCTCACGGTGCTCTCGCTGCTCAAGCGGGACATCCAGGTGAGCATCGGGAACGCGGAGTGGCCGGCGTACCTCGACATCATGACGAGGGCCGGCATCGACTGGCGGGTCGTACCCTTCACGGAGGAGAACGGCTTCCACCCGTCGAACGCGGAGTACTTCGAGCGGTCGGGGCCAGACCCCGACGGCCGGGTGTTCCCGATCATCAGCAACCCGGGGAACCCCACCGGCCATACCCGCGCCGGCGATGAGCTCGAGGAGCTCATGGCCCTCGCCGAGCAGCCGGGCCACGGGATCCTGCTGGACGAGGCGTACGAGATGTTCCACCCGTCCAAGGGCGTGAGCGGGATCCAGTACGTGAAGGACCTCGAGAGCAGCAACGTGTTCCTGCTCGGCGCCTGCACCAAGGGTCTCCAATGCCCGGGGATCCGCATCGGGTGGGTCATCGCCAGCCGTACGAACATCGAGACCCTCTCCAACTTCTCGAGCTTCGGCATGGGTGGCGTGAGCCACCCGTCCCAGCTCTACGCGGTCGAGCTCCTCGAGCCCGCGCGGGTCGCGCAGGCGAGGGAGGCTGTCTCCGCCCACTACGGCCGACAGCGCGAGCGCTACGGCGCGGCCTTCCGCGACATGGGGCTCGGGGTCTTCACCGGGGACGGCGGCTTCTACCACTGGCTCAAGCTGCCCGAAGGACTCGAGGCAGAGGAGCTGAACCGGCGGCTGTTCAAGCACGGGGCGGCCATCCTCGAGGGGATGGACTGTGACATGGCGCGACCCCACGAGAAGGACCCCGCCTACGTCTCGCCCTACCACGGGTGGTTCCGGTTCTCCTTCGGGGCGCTGCCGCCGGAGACCTTCGAGGCGGACGTGGCGCTGCTCGGGAAGGTCCTGGCGGAGTACCGCGCCGACGTGGAGGCGGGGCGCCCGATCGCGGGGTGACGCGTCACCGGGGATTGCGGTGACCGGATGATGGAGTGAACGGGGGCAGAGACCCCCGCCGCTCCTCCGGGGTCAGCTCACCAGGCCCGGGATGGGGCCGGTGCTGTCGCTGAAGGACTCGTCGCGGACGCCGGCGGCGTGGAGCGTGGAGAGGAGGAGGTTCGACATGGGGACCTCCTCGCCGTAGCGCTCGTAGCGGCCGTGCTGGACGCCCATGTCCTTTCCGCCGACCAGGGCCAGGGGCAGGTTGCGGGCGTTGTGGGTGGTGCTGCAGCAGCTGCCGTACATGACCAGGGTGCGGTCGAGGACGGAGCCGTGCTCGTCGGTGACCTCCTTCAGCCGGTCGATGAAGTAGGTGAACTGCTCCATGTACCAGCGGTCGAAGGTGCCCCACTCCTTCCAGTTGGTCTCGTGGCTGATGGTGTGGTGGCCCTTCTTCATACCGAGGGCGATCTTGGGGAAGCTGTCCCCGAAGCCCATGCCGTCCTCGCGCGCCATCATGTAGCTGGCCACGCGGGTGAGGTCGGTCTGGAAGGCCAGCACCATCAGGTCGAAGGTCGCGCGCAGGTAGTCCTTGGGCACCGTGCGCGGGTTGGGGTCGAGCTGGATGTTCTCGGCGCTGAAGGGTTTGAGGGGGACGTCGAGCCAGGCCTCGTTGCGCCGTACCTGCTCCTCGACCCGGTTCAAGGACGAGAGGTACTCGTCCATCTTCTCCTGGTCCTCGCCGCCCAGCTGCCGGCGCAGTCGCTTGCTGTCCTCGAGCACGAGGTCCACGATCTTGCGGCCGCGGGCCAGGCTCTCGCGGCGCTCGGCGCTGGTGCCGGCGCCCTCGGAGAAGTAGCGCTCGAAGATCGCCCGCTGGCGGTGCTCCGAGGGAATGGGGCGGCCGGTGGCGCCGAAGGACAGGGTGGAGAGGCGCGACTTGTAGCCGACGCCGCCGTCCGTGGAGAGCACCAGGCTCGGGATGCGCGTGTGCTTCTTGAGCGAGCGGGCGGCCACCTGGTCCACCGACTCGTTGTTCAGGTAGCGGTCGCCCCGCAGGTCGCCCCCGGTCAGCCAGGTGTCACCGGCGAGGTGCCCGAGGAGCTCGCGGCTGCGGGGGTGGGAGAGCCCGCCCAGGAAGCTCACGTTCTCACGGTGCTTCTCCAGGGGCTTCGACACGTTGTTGAAGCGGTAGTCCGCGCCGGCCCCGATCGGGAGCCAGCTCCACTCCATGCCCGCCGCGTTGTCCGTCGGCGGCGAGCTCGCGCCGTTGGGGAAGTACACGTACGCCAACCGCCGCGGCGGGGCGATGCTCCCCAGCTTGACCGCGTCCTTCACCGCCCGCTCCATGCCGTGGAGGTAGGGCATGGTCACGGAGACGCCCGCTCCTTGGAGGAAGGTGCGTCGTGAGAGGTGCCAGGACTTTCGACTCATGGGAGACGCGCCCGTGGGCGCGCACCGATCGTAGCTCCGGGCGGCCAGATCTGGAGGGGGGTCCTTTTCCCGGCGCGGGATCCTGCGGCCCGGTCGGCAATGCGAGACAGGAAGGCCGCGCCTGGGAGGCCCCTAGCGGGGGGGCAGGAGGCTCCCGGAGGGCCGGTGGCTTCCTGTGCAAGAACCCGGTCAGCGCCGGAACGAGGGGGAGGTGACGATGGCTCGCAGCAGCGCGCGCCCGGTGCCTCCCTCGGCCTCCGCCCGGCGCGCGATGGCCTCGAGCTCCTCGTCGTCGCTGAAGACCACGTCCCGGCCGAGGGCGTAGGCGAAGAGGTGTTCGACCACCGAGGCGACGAAGCGCTCGCGCGCGGGGCCCTCCAGGTACGCCTTCAGCCCGTCCGCGCCGTCGACCTCCGTGCCGTCGGGGAGGACCACGCTCGCGTCCACGGGGCGGCCCTTGCGCTCTGCCTCCAGGAGCCCGACGGCGTTGTAGCGCTCGAGGGCCACGCCGAAGGGGTCGAAGCTCGCGTGGCAGTCCCGGCAAGAAGGGCTGTCCCGGTGGAGCTCGAGCTGCTCCTTGAGGGTCAGGCCCTTCATCTCCGGCGCCTCGGCGTCGAGGTCAGGCACGTTGGGCGGCGGCGGGGGCGGGGGGCTTCCGAGGAGCTTCTCCTTCACCCACACGGCGCGCTTGATGGGGTGGGGCTCGAGTCCATCGGAGTGCCCCGCGAGGAACGCGCCCTGGCTCATGAGCCCGCCGCGGCCCTCGGCGCGGGAGAGCGCCACCGCGCGGAAGTGGGGCCCGACCACGTCCTTGACGCCGTAGAACTCCGCGAGGTTCTGGTTGAGCATGGCGAAGTCCGAGTCCACCAGCGTCATGAGGTCGAGGTCCTCGGCGAACACGCGGTGCACGAAGCGCAGGGTCTCCTCGCGCATGTCGCGCTTGACGAAGCGCGTGAACTTCGGGAACCGGTCTGCGTCGATGGTCATGTCCTCGAGCCGATCGAGGCGCAGCCACTCGGTGGCGAAGGCGTCCACGAAACGGCGGGTCCGCGGGTCGTCGAGCATCCGGTCCACCTGGGTCTCCAGGTTCCCGTCCAGGGTTCCGAACAGCGCCGCGTTCCGCAGGGCCTCGTCAGGCGGGCCGTTCCAGAGGAAGTAGCTGAGCCGGTTCGCCAGGGCGAAGGGGGACAGCAGGTCGTCGGTCTCGCTGCCCGTCCGCTCCACCAGGAAGAGGAAGCGTGGGGAGCAGAGCACGGCGATGAGCGTCTCCTTGATGGCGTCCTCGAAGCTCGCGACCTCGGGGCGGACCTCGCTGAAGAACGCCAGGTAGGGCTCCACGTCGTCCGCCACGGCGGCCTGGCGGAAGGCTCGCGACATGAAGCGCGTCAGCACCCGTCGGGCGTAGGCCTCGTCCGATTCGGCTTCTTCGCGGCCCGGGAGGACCCTGGTGTGGGAGACCGGCGGCCAGACCGGGTGGTAAGGGGCCTCCACCTCGATCTGCTGGACGAGGAGCGGCGGCCCGGGGCTGCGGCGGTCCTTGATGAGGTAGTCGTTCCAGACGCCGAGGAGCAGGATGCCGGAGAGGATCTCGTTGTCGCCGGACTCGGGCTCGGGGATGGGGAGGTTCTCCAGCCGCCCCAGGAAGGTGTACGTCTCGGGCGCCTCGCGCGGGGCCGTCACCACCGCCGCCTCGTCGAAGGTGGAGTAGTCCATCCCGTCGTCCGTTCGCGTCCCGGCGTAGGCGCGGAGGACGGGGTCCACGAGGGCGAAGTTCGCCTCCAGGTCGGCGGTGGCCTGGCCCAGGGCCTGGACCAGGGGGTGGTCCTCGGCGAGGGGGGTGAGGACGACGTGGGAGTACCCGATGAAGAACGGCCCGCCCAGCTTGAGGTGCTGGCGGCCGGCGCGCATGTACGCCGCGCCGATCACCGTGGACACGCGCCCCTGGGCGAGCTGTTCAGCGGTGAGCTCCGGGCGGGAGTCGAGGGTCTTGCCGGCGTAGGAGAGGCGCACCGAGGGCATCTGCTCCACGGGGACCGGAGGGTGGACGAGGTGGACCCGGTAGAAGCCCTCGGCGGGGATCTGCACCTGGACCCTCGAGTCCGAGGGCTGGGTCACGTCCTCGGCGACGAGCACGTCGCCGTCGAGCCGCACGTTCTTGCGCTGGTCGCTCTTGGCCGCCTCGGCGGTGATGGTGCTCAGCGAGGACTCGATGGAGAGGGCGCGCTCGGCGGCCTCGATCTCCTCGCCGTCGACGGTCTCGGTGGTGGGCTCGCTCTTGGAGAGGGCGACGCGCACGTCGTTGACCTCGTCCTCGAGCTTGAGGAGCACAGGGTCGCGGGTCCGCTTGATCTCGCCGCGGGCGGCGTCCACGCGCATGACCACGTCGCCGCGCTCGGGGAAGACGCGCTGGAGCTCCAGCTTGGCGTTGGGGGAGGGCCCCTGCCACGCGCCGGGCGCCTTCTCCTTGTGGGGGACCGCGCCGTAGAGGACCAGGCCGTCCGGCGCCATGTGGAAGCGGTTCTGCTGGGATCCCCGGAGGCCCACGCTGATCTTCTTGCGGATCGCGTCGAGCGCCTTGCGCTCCTCCTGGGAGGCCGCCTCGCCCTTGGGCAGGCCGTCCGCGCCGAGGATCTCGACGGTGAAGTGGTCGGGGCTCAGGATCACGGACTGGTAGCCGCCGGTGCGGCCGCCGACCTTGCCCTTGCCGAGGCCGTCCCCGAAGCGCACCCGGTAGGTGGTGGACTCGGGCCTGGGGCCGGGGGCGATGGCCTCGTCCAGGGCGGCGCGGGCGATGGTCTGATACGTCTCCAGGTGCAGGGTGGAGGCCTGCAGGGTGGCGCCGTTGTTCGTGAAGCCCATCTTCGACTTGGCGTCCCCGGGCAGGTCCTGGCCGAAGTCGATGGGGAGCTGGAGGAGGTCCTGCAGCGTGTGCCGGTACTGGGCGCGGTTGAGGCGGCGGAGCACGGGGCGTACGTCCACCTCCTTGGCCCGTGCGGCGGCCTCGAGGCCCGCCTCGATCCACCCGGTGACGGCCGCCCGCTCCTCGGTGGAGAGCTGCCGCTCGAAGCTCGAGGGCGGCATGTCTCCGTTCCGGATGACGTCGAGGATGTAGTCCCACTCCTCCGCGTCTCCGCCCGAAACGAAGTCCCGATCGAGCTCGTCCAGGCGGAAGCCACCCTTCTGCTTGAGCTCCCCATGGCACTGCACGCAGGTCGCCTCGAAGATGGGAGCGATGTGCTGTTCGTAGTCCCCGTCGTCGGCTGCCGCAGCTGGAGCGTGGCCGGGCGCCTCGACGATCGAGGGTTCGGACCAGGCGAGCGCCGCGGTGGCCAGGGCGGCCGCTCCAGCCAGGAGGGAGCCGGTGGAAGGGTGGCGAGGGTGGGACGGGCGGCGCAGGGACATCGCCCCGAGGATACCCATCTCGCCCGAGATCGCTGCTCCGAGCTGGGCCTTCCCCACGCCCCGATCCGGCGGTGGCTCATTCAGGAAGGCCCCCGCCTCAGGACGATCCGTCGCCGGGTACGGGCGGATAGCACAGCTCGCCCCAGGTCATCTCCAGGCCCCGCTCCATGGAGACCGCGATGATCTGGCCCGAGAGCGCCCGCAGCAGTCGGGCCGCGGGGTCGACCGTGACCCGATTGACGCTGCTCCCCATGGTCGCGCCGCCGTGGACGATCTGACAGCGAAGGAAGTAGAGGACCATCAGGACCCGGTGGAGCGCGGCGCCAGTCCGCTCGCTCCTGAGCTCCTCGTTGAAGTTCCGCGCGCGCCCGCGTTGGGGGCGGACCTGGTCCCACTCCCCGTCGCGCCAGAATCGCTCGATGAGGAACGGGCTCTCGAGGAGGGCTCGCGCGTCTTCGGCGTGGGCTTCGAGCGTGCGACGGATCCGTCCCTCGGAGTCCGCCCGGCTGAGCTCCGTCGTGAAGCGGTCGAGGGACTGGCGATCCCGGGCCGGCATCCCCGCGTCCCAGTCCCAGTCGCCGTAGAGCGCATTCAACGCGACCCATCGGAAGACGATGGAGGCGTCCCGCCCCTCCGCGGTCCCGTCCGACTCGGCGCGCTCTCCCTGACGGAGCGCCGCGCAGGCCCGGTGGATCCTGACGCGCAGGTCGTTCTCGGTGTCCTGCCGCACGAGCCGGTCGCGGGTGGGCTTCCAGTGGGCGTGCAGGGTGGCGGCGTCGAGCGTGTCGTCGGCGGGGAGGGCGGTCACGGCGGAGGGCTGAAGCTGGGGCCCGCGGATCGCCTGTAGGCGAGGGCAGCGGAGGAACAGGGGGGACGAGGAGCGTAGCCGGGCGGAGCTCTCCACGACCCGTCCGTCCGGTGGCCGTCGGGCCTCCTCTTCCCCCTGGCCTCGTCCAGGCGATCAGACGGGCGCCCTCACCCGCGCGGCGGCGGCGCGGGCGTGGCCGGTGAGGCGCTCCTGCCTGGCCAGGGCCTCCACGTCGGCGGCGACCAGGGAGGGGTCGTCGAGCCGCAGCCAGGTCCGGATCCGGAGGAAGTTGAAGACCGAAAGGCCGCCCGAGTAGCGGGCCGCGCCGCCCGTGGGGAGCACGTGGTTCGGGCCGACGCCGTAGTCGCCGAACACCTCCGCGGAGCCCTCCCCCAGGAACGAGGCCCCGTGGTGCTTGAGGCGGCGCCGCGCGGCGTCCGGGTCCTCCACACAGAGCTGGAGGTGCTCGGGCGCGAGACGGTCCACGGCCTCGAGGGCCGCGGCCATGGAGGGCGCGACCGCGGCGAAGCCGGCGGCCAGGGCCTGGGACGCCACGGCCTTGGTGTCCAGCGTCTGGAGCTGTCGCTGGAGCTCTGCCTCCACCTCCGGCAGCAGGCTGGCCTCCGTGGTCACCAGGGCCGGCCGGGCGTCGGGGTCGTGTTCGGCCTGGGCGAGCAGGTCAGCGGCGATGAGCGCCGGGTTGGCGGACGCGTCGGCGAGGACCACGAGCTCGGAGGGACCCGCGGGGAGGTCGATGCCCACGTCGCCGAACACGTACTGCTTGGCCGCGGTGACCCAGCGGTTGCCGGGACCGACGATCACGTCCACGGGGTCGGTGACCCCCGGGACGCCGTGGGCCAGGGCCGCGATGGCCTGCGCGCCGCCCACGGTCAGGAGGCTGTCGGCGCCCGCGATCGCCGCGGCGGCGACCACGATCGGCCTGGGGTTGGGCGAGGCCACGACGACCCGCTCGACCCCGGCGGCTCGGGCCGTCACGGCGGTCATGAGGACGGAGGACGGCAGCGGGTAGCGACCGCCGGGCGCGTAGCAGCCGGCGGCCTCGATGGGGACCACCTCGTGGCCGGCGCGGCCCCCCGGGACGGGGACGTCGAGGTCGGAGAGCGCCGCCTTCTGGGCGCAGCTGAAGGCGCGGATCCGCTCGGCGGTCCGCTCGAGCAGCGCCCTGGTGGGCGGCTCCAGCTGATCTAGGGCACGCTCCAGCGCCGCGCGGTCAAGGACCAGCGGAGCGGAGGGAGGGAGCCCGTCCAGGCCGGTGGCGTACTCGCGGAGCACGGCCTCACCGCCGGAGCGGATCGAGTCGACGATGGACCTGGACGTGATCCGGGTGGTCTCGTCCACGGCGCTGGGCGCGGAGGCCTTGACCTGGTCGAGGGGGATCTCCCGCAGGAGGGGGGGCTGGCGGTCGGGGGTGGTCATGAGCGCTCCACCTCCGGCTTGGCGTCGCCCGGGCGGCGGGTGACGGCGACGGAGCGGCGGTCGAGCTCACCCTCGACGTCGGCGAGGGAGACCCCCGCGCGGGCCATGGCCACCGAGGCGAAGTAGAGCACGTCCGCGGCCTCGTGGACGACCTCGTCCCTCCCCCGGGCCTCGGCGAGCTCCGCCGCCTCCTCGGCGAGCTTCGCCGCGAGGAGCGTGGGGTCGTCGAAGAGGCGGCGACTGTAGGAGCCCGGCTCCGAGTTGGTCCGCCGCCGTGCGAGGGTCTGCTCCAGGGCGCGCAGGCCCGTGGCTGCTCCCCAGCAGCTCTCGGTTTCCTTGTGGCAGAACCCCGCGCCGGCCTGTCGAACGACGAAGCGGAGGGCGTCGCGGTCGCAGTCCGGCTCGATGCGGACCAGCTCCTGGGTGGCGCCCGAGCTGGCGCCCTTGACCCACAGACCCCGGCGTCGGCTCTCGTAGGCACCGACGCCGTTCTCGATGGCGTACTCGAGGCTGCGTCGACTGGACCAGCACATGCCGAGGGCCCGGCCGAGCTCGTCGGTGACCACCGTCGCGATGAGCCCGTCCGAGCGCTCCGAGCTGAGCGGCGCGGAGAACGCGTCCACCAGGGGCAGGGCGCCGGTGTAGAGCGCCATGCCCACCTGGGCGTCGGCGCCCATGGCGTCGAGGGCGGCGACCTCCTCGCTGCCGGTCACGCCGCCGGCCACGGTCACCCGCGCGTCTCCGGCAGCCTCGACGAGCCCACGGACCCGGTCCAGCGCGGTCCCCCCGAGTCGGCCCTCGAGCTCCACGAACGTCACGAGGAAGCCCGACGCGAAGGGAGAGAGCTCCGCCATGCGCTCCTCGACGCCGCGCCCGGTCCGCTTGCGCCAGCCCTCGACCACGACCTCCCCGTCACGGGAGTCCAGGGCGACGATGACCCGCTCCCGGGGAAGCTCGCGCAGGAGCTTCGGGCTCGCCGCCGTGCCGATGATGATCTTCCGCGCGCCCCGGTCGAGCCAGCGCCGGGCGGTCTCCAGGTCACGGATGCCGCCGCCCACGCGGACGGGGCCGCGCCGACACAGGTCGGTGATGAGCTCCTCGTTGGACCCCTCGCCGGTGGCGGCGTCGAGGTCGATGACGGCGGTCTCCCCGACGCGGCTGAAGCGGTCGAGGAGGGGGCGGGGGTCGCCCGCCTCGATGGCGAGCTCCTCGCCGCCCACGAGCTGGACGGTGGAGCCTCGCATGAGGTCAATGCTGGGGATGATCATCGGAGGGTGGAGGGGTTGAGGGTGGGGCTCAGTGAGGGGCGAACGTCGCGGCCCGATCGGGCGAGCTCGCGCTTGATGTGGTCGACGGTGGTGACGCCGTCGTGGAAGATGGAGGCGGCGAGCACCGCGCTCGCGCCAGCGTCGAGGGCGGTCTCCATGTGGAGGGCGGAGCGGGCCCCGCCGCTGGCGACGAGGGGGACGGGGACCGCTTCCGAGAGGGCGCGGAGGAGCTCCACGTCGTATCCCTCTCCCGTGCCGTCGCGGTCCCAGCTCGTGGCGAGGATCTCGCCGGCGCCGAGGTCCACCGCGCGGCGGGCCCACTCGACCGCGTCGGCCCCGGTGCGTCGGGTCCCGCCGGCCACGACCACCTCCCAGCGGAGCATGGAGCCGGGTGACCCGGCGTCCTCACGGCGCGCCGCGTCGAGGGAGAGCACGGTGCACTGGGCCCCCAGCCGCTCCTTGATCTCCGCCAGCAGCTCGGGGCGTTCCAGGGCGGCGGTGTTGACCGCGACCTTGTCGGCCCCCGCGTCGAGGAGCTGCGCGGCGTCCTCGAGGCGGCGCACGCCCCCGCCCACGGTGAGGGGGATGCCGATCACCGCCCGGACCGCGCGCACGGTCTCGACGGCGCTCGCCCGGCCCTCGCGGGTGGCGGAGACGTCCAGGAGACAGAGCTCATCGGCGCCGGAGGCCTCGTAGGCGGCCGCGCGCTCCACGGGGTCTCCCGCGTCGCGGAGGCCCTGGAAGCGGACGCCCTTCACGACCCGCCCGTCCTTCACGTCCAGGCAGGGGATGACTCGGAGGCGGACCATCAGGCGACCCCCCCGGCGCAGGCGAGCGCGGCGCGCTCGAGCCAGCGTTCCATGAGCGCCGCGCCGTAGGCGCCGGAGAGCTCGGGGTGGAACTGGCACCCCAGCACCGCGCCGCGCTCGATGGCGGCCACGAAGCGCTCGCCCTCGCGGGTCCGCGCGACGGACCAGCCCTCGGCGGCGAGGGAGGCGGTGTCTTCGAGGCGGTAGCTGTGGGCGAAGTAGGCCTCACCCGGGCGCACGGTGCGGCAGGTGCGGTCGGGCTCCACCTGGTTCCAGCCGAAGTGCGGCAGGCGGGGCGCGTCCACGAGCCTACGCGTGCGGGCGGGGGCGACGCCGAGCCCGCTCAGGCCGGGGGCCTCCTCGCTCTCGAGGCCGAGGAGTTGGACGCCCAGGCACACCGCGAGGGTCGGCTCGCCGCGTTCGACGCGCGCCCGAAGCGGAGCGACCAGCCCGGCGTCCCGAAGCCGTGCCATGCCCGCGGCGAACGCGCCGACGCCGGGCAGCACCACGGCGTCGGCCCGGCGGATCTCCAAGGGGTCATCGGAGAGCCTCGGCTCGACGCCGAGGCGCCGGAACGCGGCGGTCACGGACGCCACGTTGGCGACGCCCGTGCGCACGAGGACGAGGTCCGGGCTCATGAGAGCACCCCCTTGGTGCTGGGCACCGAGTCCGCGCCGTCGGAGGCCAGGGCCTGACGGAGCGCGAGCGCGAGGGCCTTGAACGCGGCCTCGGCGCGGTGGTGGTCATTCTCACCGCGCAGGACATCCACGTGCAGGGCCATGCGGCCCTCGATGGCGAGGGTCTGTAGGAAGTGGGTCAGGTTCTCGCAGGCCACCGTTCCGAGGCGCTCGCGCCGGAGGCCCAGGTCGACCTCGGGCCAGGGGCGGCCGGAGAGATCCACGACGACCCGGGCCAGCGCCTCGTCGAGGGGGGCGTAGGCGCTGCCGAAGCGCGTGATCCCGCGGCGCTCGCCGAGCAGCTCGTCGAGGGCGCCGCCGAGGACGATGGCGCAGTCCTCCACGGTGTGGTGGTCATCGACGTCCAGGTCCCCCTGGCACCGCAGCGTCAGGTCCAGGCGCGCGTGGCGCGCGAGGGCATCGAGCATGTGGTCGAGGAAGCGCAGGCCGGTGGAGACGTCCGCGCGGCCCGAGCCGTCCAGGTCGAGCCGGAGCTCGACCGAGGTCTCGCCAGTGTCGCGGCGGCGGGAGGTGACCCGCGGGGCGCGGGCGGTGGTGAGGGTGTCGGTCACGGGAGGAGCTCCTGAAGCTGAGGGGTTCGGTCCAGGCAGACCCCTGCGCCGGCGGCGCAGAGCTGATTCTTGAGGGCGCGCCGGTCCGGGTCCGAGCCGCCCGGGGGCAGGACCCCGATGGGGATGGCCCCGGCGGCGCGCGCGCTCTCCACGTCGTCCCGGGTGTCCCCGAGCATCCAGGCGGTGCGGACGCCGAGGGCGCCCATGGCGCGCCGCACCGGCTCGGGGTCGGGCTTGAGCGGGGCGTCGTCGCGGGTGATCACGGCGCCGAAGAGGTCGGCGACGCCCTGCTCCTCGAGGAAGCGTCGCGCGTCGGTTCGCGGTCGCCCCGTCACCACCGCCAGCGGGCGGCTCGCCGCGAGCGCGGCGAGGGCGCCTCGGTCCAGGAGCAGCCTCTCGGTGCGGCGCAGGCCGGGGGCCTGATCGGTCCCCTGATAGAGGGCCTCGAAGCGTGAGGTGACCTCCTCCAGGGAGCAGTCCACGCCCCGGTCCACGAGCAGCCTCCACGTCAGACGCCAGTCGTCGTTGGCGCCGCCCGCCGCCTTGGCGTCCGCGATGTCGTCGTCGCGAAGGGCGACCCCGAAGCTCGCGGCGGTCCCACGGATCGCCGCCCGGTAGGACCCCGAGACGTCCGCCAAGACCCCGTCGAGATCGAAGAGCAGCGCCTCGGGCGCGACCGCCGCGCGGATCGACCGGTCGAGGCGAGTGAAGCTGGCCGCGTCCCCGGGGAGGGTGATCCGGAGAGCGTCGGAGAGCCCGGGCACGCCGGGGAACGCGCGGATCGCGATGCCCAGACCGGCCAAGAGGTCACGGACCTGCACGGCGCGCGGGGAGCGCAGGAAGACGAAGTTCCCCTGGCCTGGTGCGGCGGTGACACCGAGCTCTTCGAGGGTCGCCAGCAACGTAGCCCGCTCGCGGCGCACCCGGCCCACGGTCGGAGCGACGTCGTCGCCCAGCCGGAGCGCGGCCGCCGCAAGGGCGCTGGCGCTGACGGGGTAGGGGTTCCCGGCGGCGCGCAGGGTCTCGATGACCTCGGGTCTGCCCAGCGCGAAGCCGACCCGCAGCCCGGCGCAGCCGTAGGCCTTGGACATGGTGCGCAGCACCACGGCGTTCGGGAGCTCGAGGGCTGGCGCGGTGAGGTCCCCGTCCGCGAACTCGGCGTAGGCCTGGTCCACGATCAGGAGCGCGTCAGGGGCAGCCTCCGAGAGCATCCGCAGGTCCTCGGGTGAGGCCACGGCGCCGGTCGGATTGTTGGGGCTCACCACCGCGATCAGGGAGGTGCGGGGCGTGACCGCCGCGAGGACCGCGTCCACCGGGTAGGCGGCGCCGTCCTCCCAGGGGACCTCGACCACGTCACCGCCTGCGAGCGCCGCGTAGCGCGGGATCATCTCGAAGGTGGGGGTGGGAAGGACGAGCTCCCGGCCTGGCGCGAGGAAGGCGAGGGCGAGGCGCAGGAGGCCGTCGTCCGCGCCGGCCGTGACCAGGGTTCGGGCGGGGTCGACCGCGAAGCGCTCGGCCACGAGGGCTTCGAGGGCGGAGGAGGAGGGGTACCTGCCGAGCTCCTCCGCGGGAACCGGGGCGTCCAGGCTGGCCGGCGGCCGCCCCTCGTTCCCGGCGAGCCAGAGGTCGCATGGGGCCAGGGGGCGGGCGGTCCGGTAGGCGACGCGGACCCCGGGGTTGGGCCGGGGTCCCGCAGCGGTGGTGGTGGACGGGCCCATCACGGCACCAGCTGGCTGACGCCGGAGAGGACGATGTCGCTGCCGCCGAGCTGCTTGAGGCGCGGGACGAGGTCGGCGATGGCCGCCCGGGGAACCGCCGCTCGCACGGCGAAGCCTGCGTCCCCGCGGAGCGCGGCGATGGTGGGCTGGCGCATGCTCGGGAGCACGTCCAGGACCTGGTCCAGGTCGGCCGCGGCCACGTTGAGCTCCAGCATCATGCGCTGGCGCGCGTCGAGGACGGAGCGGAGCAGGAGCGTCAGCTCGTCGAGCCTGGCGCGGCGACCAGGGTCGACGGCCGCCTCCTGGCTGGCGTAGAGCCTGGTCGAGGACTGGAACAGCTCGGCGATGACCTCCAGCCCGTTGGCCTTCAGGGTCGAGCCCGTGGAGGTGTTGTCGACGATCAGGTCGGCGTCCTCGGGGGGGAAGACCTCGGTGGCGCCGCAGGTGGTGAGCACCCGCGCGTCGAGCCCGGAGCGCCGGATCCACGCCTCGGTCAGGCGGCGGTACTCGGTGGCGATGACCAGGGGGCGGCGGGGGAGTCGGCCCTGCTCGTCGAGCAGCTCGCGGGGCGCCGCGGCGACAATCCGTACGGGGTTGAGGCCGGTGTCGAGCAGCTCGACCACGGGGGCGGCCTTCTCCTCCGCCCAGTCCGCTCCGGCAAAGCCCACGTCGCGGGCGCCCACCCCGAGCATCTCGACGACGTTCTGAGGCTTGAGGAGCTTGGTCTCCACCGCGGGCAGCGAGACGGTGGGGCGGTAGGCCCGGCCGCCCATGGCGACGGACACACCGGCGTCAGCGAGCAGGCTGATGACCTGGTCTTGCTGACGGCCCTTGGGGAGCGCGAGCCGGAGGGGCGCAGGCGTGGGGGAGACCGCGCGAGCGGCGGCGGACTCCGGGAGGGAATCGAGTTCGAGGGACACGGGTGGCTTCCTGGTGAGGGGAGGCCAGCCCACGAATCGCCGTCAACGAAAGACGCCGGCCCGTGGGCCGGCGTTGAGCGGTGGAACGTCTATGTCACACGCGCACTCAGCACCCGACCCGGGAGGGGTCGTGGTGATGATGGACGGGCGCGCTGTTGAGGTAGGCGTTCATGGCGAGGCGGGAGAGTAGGGCGCTGCGCCCCGGCTACAACCCGTGCTCTCGAAGAATCTTCTCGGACACAGGCGCCATCAGGCGAGCAGGCTCGCCGCGCGGATCCGCATGGTGTGGCGCTGGCGCACAGCCTCGAGCCCCCGCTGGGCGATCTCACGGGCTTCGCCGGGGTTCTCGAGGTAGTGAGCGACCTTGGTCTCGAGCTCCTCGATGGTGCGATAGGTCTCGATCTCCTTGCCTACCTCGAACAGTTCCTGGATCGACTCGGAGTGCTCCGCGATGAGGAAGCCGCCGCACGCCATCACGTTGATCACGCGCATGGGGATGGCCTCCGGCTGGTAGATGCGGTTCACGTCCACGTGGATCTCGGCGCTGCTGTAGACGCAGGTCAGTTCGTGGCCCTGCTCGGCCAGCCCGCGGTAGTGCACGCCGGGGACCGCAGCGGAGACCTCGCTCCAGCGGTCGTCGCCCCAGACGTGGATGCCGAAGTCGCTCAGGGCAGAGACGTAGGCGACGCGCTTCTGGGAGGCGACGATCTCGGCGACCCACTTCTTGGGGTCGTCCGGGGTACCGTTGCGCCGCGCGGCCTCCAGGAACTCGCCGAACTGCTCCTCGAGGAGCTGGTCGGAGTTGTAGACGCCGTAGTTGGCCCGCTCGGCCGCCAGGACCCGCTCGAGGCGCTCGGAGGTCTCATCGAAGCTCTCCTCGGCCGAGCAGTTGAAGGAGGCGTGCAGCTGCAGGAAGAGCCGCTTGAAGCGCCGGGCGCGGTCGATGAGGCTCGAGCCCACGAAGCAGACGCGGGCGGCGAAGCGGCTGCGCTCCTCCTCGTTGAGCTCCAGGGGGTAGCGCTTGTCGGTGTCCACCCCGATGGGGAGGTAGCCCACGGAGGAGAAGCCGGCGTCCTCGAGCTGGCTCACGTCCTTGGGGTGCAGGGTGAAGACGCGGAAGTCCTCGCCCCCGGCGGGGGGCGCCGGCGGCCGGTCGGTCTTGGGGTCGACTTCCCAGGCCACGAGGGGGATCTCCAGCTCGTGGCACACCGAGGCCACCTCGGAGTCGTAGTTGATGGTCACCACGCGCTCGGGCCGGAGCGTCTGCAGCGCGATGCGGGTCTCGCGGGGGTCCCAGCGACGGACCTCGAGGGGGAACACCGAGTAGCCCTCGGCCCGGACCGCGGCGCTCAGTTCGTTGTAGACCACGCCGCCCAGGCCGAGGCCGACCCACCTGCGGTCCTCGTCCTTGAGCTCGCCGCGGGTCGCCTCCTTGGTGAGGAGCAGCTCGTCCTCGTAGAACTCCCGGAGCACCGGGTGCATCACGAGGCGATAGCCGGACATCGACGGGAGGTGGTTGATCAGATCGGCGCCCAGGCAGAGGGTCAGGCGGCCGGTCCCCAGGCTGTACTTGTAGTCCTGGCCGGTGAGGGCGAGGCGCATGAGCCAGGGGTCGCGGTCCCATGCGATGACCTTGCAGTTGGGACGGGTCCGGAGGATGTGCGCCGCCTGCTCACCGAGGCTGATGCCGAACAGGAACACCGTCTCGCCGTCCTGCACGTCGGCCACGGACTGCTCGAGCTCCTTCTTGGACACGCGGAACTCGCGCAGGCGGCCGCGGAAGCGATAGAGCGGCGGGTTCGGGCCGCCGATGATCACGTGCTTGCCGCTGTCCGCGTAGAGGATGCGTTCGATCAGCTGCTCGCCGGTGGCATCGCCCACGAGGGTGCAGAGGTTCTCCTCGAGCAGGGGCTCGAGGCCAGAGGGGATTTCCTCGGCGGAGGCGTCCCGCTGGGCGGTGGAAAACAGCCCCTGGAGGCTGCCGTCGATGTGAGAGGGGCCGGTCATGCGAGGAGGGTATGCCGAGAGCCGAGCCTCGCCCTCATTCCTCAGTCGGAAAGGTGCCAACCGGGCTTGGATTCGTACCCTCGCCACATGAGGAACGTGATCCAAGCACTCAGCCTGGGACTGATCGTCGCATGCGCCTCCAGCGAGGGGCAGCCCTCCGGGGCCGTCGCCACAGCGCCCGCGAAGGGGACCCGGGGAGAGGCGCCGCTGCTCGACCTCCGGCTCGACGGGGAGAAGGGCGCCGCGCTGGTGTGGCTCCCCGCGGCGGGCGCCGACGGCGAGCACGTGCGCCTGCTGCACGTGGAGGGGATCGAGACCGGACTCGGGGCCAATGAGGTGGGCCTCGACCGCGGCCAGATGGGCGGCGCGCGCCTGGTGCGGTTCAGGAGCGTGGGCGGCAAGGTGCTGCTGGAGCAGATCAACACGGCCTACCGCGCGTCCTCAGGAGGGAGCCTCGAGCAGGACGCGGCGCGGCAGTCGTTCGCGAGCTCCGTGCTCTGGGGGGGGACCCCCGTGGACCGGGCCCGGGACGGTCGCGTGCTCGTGGACCTCACGTCCTTCCTGGTGCGCGACGCCCACGGGATCCAGAGCACGCTCGCGAGCAGCGGCCAGGGGAGCTTCAAGCTGGACCCTGACCGTTCCGCCCTCGACGTCGGGCGCTGCCGGGCGTTCCCTGACAACGTGGAGTTCGCCGCGGTGCTCACCTTCACCTCGGCCAAGCCGGGCCCGCTGGCCCGGAGCAGCGCGCCCGACGGGGGGGCGCTGACCTTCGTGCAGCGCCAGGGGCTGCTGCGCCTCCCGGACGGGGACTACGAGCCGCGCCGCTTCGATCCGCGCATGGGGGCCTTCTCCATCCGCTATCTCGACTACGGCGTCCCGCTCGACGTCCCGATCACCCAGCGGCTGGCGGTGCGGCACCGCCTCACGCGAGACCCAGACTCCGGAGAGGTGGAGCCCATCGTCTACTACGTCGACGCTGCCGCCCCCGAGCCGGTGCGGTCGGCGCTGGTGGAGGGCGCCTCCTGGTGGGCGGAGGCCTTCGCCCAGGCCGGCTACCCCGGGGCCTTCCGGGTCGAGGTGGCGCCCGAGGGACTCGATCCGCTCGACGTGCGGAACAACGTGATCCAGTGGGTCCACCGTTCGACGCGGGGCTGGAGCTACGGCAACGCGATCAGCGACCCGCGCACGGGCGAGATCATCAAGGGGCACGTCAGCCTCGGTTCACTCCGGGTCCGGCAGGACCGGCTGCTGTTCGAAGGGATGCTGGGCGCGGAGAAGACCGGGAGCGGGTCCTTCGACGACCCCGTGGAGCTCGCCCTCGCGCGGATCCGACAGCTCGCCGCCCACGAGGTGGGGCACACCCTCGGACTGGCCCACAACTTCGCGGCGAGCGCATCCGAGCGAGCGTCGGTGATGGACTATCCCGCCCCGCGAATCCGCCCCAACGGCCGCGGGGGGCTGGACGTGTCGGACGCCTACGGGGTGGGCGTTGGCGCCTGGGACGTCCACGCGATCCGCGCCCTCTACGCGGCGGTGCCCGAGGGGGAGGCCCAGGGGGACTTCCAGGAGCGCCTGCACCGCGGCGCGGCGGACCGGGGGCTGCGGTACCTCACCGACCAGGACGCCCGCCCCGCGGGGGCGGCCCAGCCCTACGCGAACCTCTGGGATGACGGGGACGACCCGGTCAAGGCGCTGCTGGACGCGCTCGAGGTCCGTCAGGTGGCGCTGCGCCGGTTCGGAGCGGGGAACCTCGCGCCCGGTCGGCCGGTCGCTGAACTCGAGGAGGTCTTCGTCCCGCTCTACCTTCACCACCGCTTCCAGGTGGACGCCGCGGTGAAGATGATCGGCGGGGTCCTCTACGAGCACGAGGTTAACGGGGGGCGGCCTGAGCCCATGAAGCCCGTGCCGGCCGCCGATCAGCAGCGCGCCCTCGCCGCCTTGATGGTCACGCTCAGCCCGGAGACCCTCTCCATTCCAGCCCCGTTGCGGCGGCTGCTCTACCCCCGGCCGCCGGGATATGGGAGCTCGAGGGAGGTCTTCGCGCGCGAGGCCGGGGTGGCCTTCGATTGGGTCGGCGCGGCCGACGTGGCGGCGCGCATGACGGTGTCTGGCCTCATGGATCCCCAGAGGCTGATGCGCCTGGAGCTGCAGTCGGCGGAGACTGCCGCCGCGGACAAGGCTCCGGTGGATGCCCGCGCCGTGGTGAACTCGATCTTCGGCTTCGCCCGGGGGCCAGCCGTCTCCAAGGAGCAGATGCCCCACGACGAGCGCGCGCTGCGGGAGCTCGTCCTGGCGGTGATCGCCGAGGAGGCGATGGCGACCTACCTCGGGTCGACGACACCGAGGGAGGTCCGCGCCGCCCTCCGACCCGCCCTGGCGGAGTTCGCCTCGGATCAGCTCGTCGCGAAGCGGACTGGGCTGCAGGACCTGCAGGTCGAGATCCGGCAGGTCCTCAAGAGGTCGGTCACCGGGCCAGCCGACTCGCCGGCCAGCCGAGCCCCGGACGCGCCCCCGGGGAGCCCGATCGGGTCCCTCCAGCAGCCCTGGTGCTCCATGCGCTGAGGGCTCACTACGGAAGGCGAACAGCACACAGGGGCGCCGTGCGGCTACGATCCTCGCGTCCCGGAGGGACCCTCCCATGAAGCTGATTGCATCCGCATTGATCCTTGGCGCCTCCCTGGCGCTTCCTACGAGCGGCGTCGATGAGACCGACCTTGACCGCGCGCTCGACACCATCACGGCGGATGAGATCCGCTCGGACCTCTACTTCATCGCCTCCGACGCGATGAAGGGGCGGGACTCTCCCTCTCCCCAGCTGAAGATCGCGGCGCGCTACATCCGCGCGAGGCTCATGCGCCTCGGCTTCCAGCCGGGCGCCCAGGATGAGTCCTACCTCTACAACTGGACCTACCCCCAGAGCGGGATGGACATGGCGCGCACCTCCCTCTCCATCGAGGGCAAGGATGGCGCGCAGCTGAACCTCGTCATGGGCGAGGGCTACTTCCTGCCCCAGTCCGCGCTCGGGATGCGCGAGGTCAGCGGCGACGCCATCTGGGCGGACGACCTGAACTCCAAGTCCCTCGACAAGCTCAAGGCGCGCGGGAAGTGGGTCGTGGGGACGAACTCCAAGGGCCTCTCCATCAAGCGCCGCCGGGCCCTGGAGGAGGGCGGCGCCCTGGGCGTCATCGTCCTACCGGACGAGCGGAAGATGAAGAAGACCGTGGCGGAGACCTTCGGGCGCAGCCTGGCCAACATCAAGGCGCCCCGCCTCTCACGGAACGCCTCGAGCCGCGAGGGCTTCCCGGTCCTACACCTGACAGAGGCCGCGGCGAAGGATGTGCTTGGGATGATGCCGAAGTCCCGCAAGCTCGGCGGCAAGCTCTCGCTCGAGATCAGCGAGAGCTGCGGCTATGGGCGGCTCGAGGACGCCCAGCTGGAGAACGTCGTGGGCATCTGGCCCGGTTCGGACCCCAAGCTCAAGGACGAGCTGATCATCATCTCGGCGCACTACGACCACGTCGGCTATCGGGAGAACGGTGACATCTACAACGGCGCCGACGACAACGGCTCGGGGACCTGCGGCCTGCTCGCGATCGCCGAGGCGCTCAAGGAGTACGGCCCCATGCGTCGCTCGGTGATGCTGACCTGGGTCTCGGCCGAGGAGAAGGGTCTCCTTGGGTCCGAGGCATGGACCAAGGACCCCTATCTCCCCGGGGGCCTGAAGCCGCTGTGCAACATCAACATCGACATGATCGGCCGGAACGCCCCGGACGAGTTCATGATCACGCCCACCAGCAAGCACGAGGCCTACAGCGCCCTGACCAAGGTGGCCGAGGCCAACATGAAGAAGGAGGGCTTCAAGAAGGTGCGCTCCGCGGACTCCTACTGGGAGCGCTCTGACCACGCCAACTTTGAGCGGAACCTCGACATCCCGGTGGCCTTCCTCTTCTGCGACGTCCACGAGGACTACCACAAGGCGACGGACACCCCGGACAAGATCGACTACGACAAGGTCCGCCGGATCTGCCGCCTGGTGATGCGCATGCTCGAGGCGCTGCAGATCGACCAACCGAAGTTCTGAGTGACGCTGGGTGCTCCGCGCGCGGCGCACCTCTGCAACAAACAGGCGGCCCGGGCTCCTCGTGGAGCCCGGGCCGCCCTGCGGTGGTGGGGGGGTGCGGGTGACCCGTGGGGCGATCAGAAGGCCTCGTCGAAGGCGACGTCGCCCGTGACGGAGACCTGGTAGGCGCTGACGCGCCGCTCGAAGAAGTTGGAGAGCTCCTGGACGTCCTGGAGGTCCATGAAGCTGAACGGGTTCTTGGACCCGAAGTAGGCGGGCATCCCGAGGTTCTGCAGGCGCTGGTCGGCGACGAACTCGAGGTACTGGCGCATGTCGGCCTGGGAGAGGCCGGCGACGCCGCCGGACAGGAGGTCCTCGGCGAACTGCATCTCGCACTCCACCGCCTCCTTCAGCATCTCGATGACCCGGGCCTGGAGCTCGTCGTCGAAGAGCGTGGGGTCCTCCTTGCGGACCGTGCTGACGACCTCGAAGGCGAAGGCCATGTGGCAGCTCTCGTCGCGGAAGACCCAGTTGGTCCCCGAAGCGAGGCCGTTCAGCAGGCCCTTGCTGCGCAGGAAGTAGACGTAGGCGAACGCCGCGAAGAAGAACAGGCCCTCGATGCAGCACGCGAAGCACATGAGGTTCAGCAGGAACTTCCGCTTTTCCTCTCGGGTCTCGCAGGCCTCGAGGGAGTCCACCGAGTCCATGTACTTGAAGCAGAACTCCGCTTTGCGCTGGATGGAGGGGATGTTCTGGATGGCCGAGAAGGCCTCCTCCCGCTCCTTGAGGTCGGGGATGTAGGTGTCCAGCAGCGTGAGGTAGAACTGCACGTGCAGGGCCTCCTCGTAGAGCTGGCGGGACAGGTACATCCGCGCCTCGGGGGAGTTGATGTGCTTGTACAGGCTCAGCACGAGGTTGTTCGACACGATGGAGTCACCGGTGGCGAAGAACGCCACGAGGCGGTTCACCAGGTGCCGCTCCGCCGGGTCCAGCCGCTTCTGGAGGTCCACCGTGTCCGTGGAGAAGTCCACCTCCTCGACGGTCCACGTGTTCTTGATGGCGTCCCGGTACATCTCGAAGAAGACGGGGTACTTCATCGGCCGGAGGGTCAGGTCGAAGCCGGGGTCGAGGATCATGGCTGGGCTCGTTGCGGTTGGTGGGTGCAGTTGGATCGAAGCCGCGGGCGACGTGGGCCGCCCGCGGCGTAGGGCTCACTGGCAGGCTTCGCAGGACTCCGGGTTCTCCAGCGAGCAGGCGACGGCGTCCGCATCGGAGACCGTGTTGGTGCTGGAGGACTGGGTCTGACGGATGCGCGTGGCCGGCCGTGAGCGGAGGTAGTAGGTGGTCTTCAGGCCCTGCTTCCAGGCGTACAGGTACATGGAGGACAGCTTCCCGATGGTGGGAGAGGCCATGAAGAGGTTCAGGGACTGGCTCTGGTCGATGTACGGGCCGCGGGCGGCCCCGAGGTCGACGAGGGCCTTCTGGGGCAGCTCCCACGCGGTGCGGTAGAGCTCCTGGAGCTCCGTCGGCAGCGCCTCGATCCCCTGGATGGAGCCCTCCGCCTGCTTGATCTGCTGGCGCATGGACTCGTTCCAGAGGCCGCGCTCCTTCAGGTCAGCGACGAGGTAGTTGTTGATCTGCATGAAGTCCCCCGAGAGGGTCTCACGCTTGAACAGGTTGGAGACCTGAGGCTCGATGCACTCGTAGCAGCCGGCGATGCTCGCGATGGTCGCGGTGGGAGCGATCGCGATGATGAGGCTGTTGCGGAGGCCCGTCTTGGCGATCTGCGCCTTCACCTCTGCCCACTCGTCGGTCAGCGTCGGCTTCACGTCCCACAGGTCGAACTGGAGCTTGCCTTCGGCGGCCCAGGTGTCGTCGAACGCCTCGTGGGCTCCAATCTCCTCCGCGAGCCTCGCGGAGGTGCGGACAGCGTGCAGGTAGAGGTGCTCCTGAATCTGCGCCGTCAGCTTGAGGGCCTCGGGGGAGTCGAAGTTCAGGCGCATCTTGAACAGCACGTCCTGGAGCCCCATGCACCCGAGCCCGACCGGCCGCCAGCGGCTGTTCGAGGCGGAGGCCTCGTCGGTGGGGTAGAAGTTGATGTCGATGACGCGGTCGAGGTACTTGACCGCGGTCTCGACGACCACCCCGAGGGCCTCGAAGTCGAAGCTCACGGTGCCTTTCGCGTCGGTGACGACGAACTTGCCCAGGTTGACCGAGCCGAGGTTGCAGACCGCCGTCTCGTCCTTCGAGGTGATCTCGAGGATCTCCGTGCACAGGTTGGAGAGGTGGACGACGTTGCCGGCGACCTTCGCCTGGTTGCAGGTCCGGTTGCTGGTGTCCTTGAAGGTCATCCAGCCGTTCCCGGTCTGCGCCAGGGTGCGCATCATCCGCGAGTAGAGGTCGCGGGCCTTCACCTGGCGCTCGAAGTCCCCCTTCTTCTCGGCGTCGAGGTAGATGCGTTCGAACTCCTCACCGTGGGTGTCGCACAGGAGCGGGTGGCGCTTGGGGTCGAAGAGCGACCACATCTCGTCCGCCTCAACGCGGCGCATGAAGAGGTCGGACACCCAGTTCGCCAGGTTCAGGTTGTGGGTGCGGCGGGCCTCGTCACCGGTGTTGTCCCGGAGCTCGAGGAACTCCTCGATGTCCGCGTGCCAGGTCTCGAGGTACACGCACGCGGCGCCCTTGCGGCGGCCACCCTGGTTCACGGCGGCCACGGAGCTGTCGAGGGTCTTGAGCCAGGGGACGATGCCGTTGCTCTCGCCGTTGGTGCCGCGGATCAGCGAGCCGCGGGAGCGGACACGGTGGTACGCGACGCCGATCCCGCCCGCGAACTTCGAGAGCCGCGCGATGTCCTGATAGCGGTCGTAGATGGACTCGAGGTCGTCCTGCGGCGAGTCGAGCAGGTAGCAGGACGAGAGCTGCTGGTGGAGCGTGCCCGAGTTGAAGAGGGTGGGAGAGCTGGGGAGGTACCGCAGCGAGGAGATGAGCCGGTAGAAGTCGCGCGCCTCGCTGGGCGATTCGGCGAGTCCGCAGGCGACGCGCATGAAGAAGTACTGCGGCGTCTCCAGCACGTGGCGGCTCCTCGGGTGCTTCAGCAGGTAGCGGTCGTAGACCGTTCGCAGGCCGAAGTACTCGAAGAGGTTGCCATGCTCGGTCTCGATCGTGTCGTTGAGCTTGCGGGCGTTGGCTGCGACGAACTCCGCGGTCCGATCGTTGATGATCCCGAGCTCGTGGCCGAGGCGGACCGACTGGCTGAAGGAGTAGATCTCCTGGTTCTGCACCTCCTTGTCGATGTAGGTGCCGAGAAGGCGGGCCGCGAGACGGCTGTACGCCGGCTCCTCCGCGGTGAGGGAGGCGGCCGTCTGGATCGAGAGCCGGTCCAGCTCCGAGGTCGTCGCGCCGTCATAGAGCCCGCTGATGGTGCGGGTGGCGATGCGCATGGGGTCCACGTCCGCGAGCCCCTCGGCGCAGCGGCTCACGGCCCGGACGATCTTGTTCAGGTCGACGGGCTCCAGTTGTCCGTCGCGCTTGCGGACCTGCATGCCCGGCGCTTCCGTGCCGGAAGCGGCGTTAGCCGGCGGGGTCCCGCTGCTTGCGGCAGCGTGGTCTTCGGGGAGGGCGACGGTGGCGGCGTTCGTTTCGTCGGCGTGGGTGCGATCCATGCTTTCGAGCTGGGGGGAGAGGGTCTCAGGAAAGGCGGCGGGCGCTTGGGGGGAAGGGACTCCAGCGGGTAGGCGGGGCGGGGGTTCGGAGGCCGGAATTCCCTTTCGGGAACCCGCCTCGGGACCGTGACCTGCCTGGTCGCTCTGCGGTCGGCTCAGCGCGGGAGAGTCGTTCGCAGGGCCGGAGAGATCGGACGCCGGTTCCCTCGGGATGGCGGCGTCGTCGAAGCTCGATCCGGCCGGGAGGTCGGGGCTAGCTTGAGCCCCTCGACCTGCCCGCGGGCCCCGATCGGATCCGTCCCCTCGCGGGTCGGATCGAACAGGGTCGTCGGAATCCGGGTAGGGGGATCGAGCGGCCCGCGAGGCTCCTTGGCCTGGCAATTCGGGCCGCCTGGAGCCCCCGTCGGTCTCCATCGGGCTGGTGCTGGACATGACGCCCTCTTCGGTAGCCCCACCACAACATCTTGTGGTCAATCTGGGGGAAGAGCGGATCAGTCGGCGCCATGGCCCCAGTATATGGGCCGCTCCGGGCTGGTGCACCCCAAATGTTGTGGTCCCGTGGGCAGCCGCAACTGGCCCTCGGATAGCGACTTGAGGAGCGTCCGCGGGCCATGGTCGCAGGCCACTGGGCCGGATTGGGAGCCGTCCCAATTCCGGACATGATTCCCACGGGCCGGCGCCGGGCTGCCTCGGATTCCCACGGGCCGGGGGGCGCACGAGCGCCCCCCTTGGGGTCACCTCCCGCCGAGGATACGGTCATATCGGTAGTACGCCTCGAGGCACAGGGTCATGGTCGCCGTGGCGTAGACCCGGCCTCCAGGCTCACCCCACGGCCCCACGGGGTCCCACGACCCACGGGCCGCGCCGTCCTTGCGCTGGGACTTGATGACGGCCGGTTCCATGGCCTTCCGCCACCGGCGCCAGTGGTCGCCTCCCATCTGGTGCATGGCGTAGGAGCCGTAGTACCAGTGGTACATGTCGCAGCCGAGCCCCTCGGGGTCCCACTGGGGGAGGGCACTGAGGATCAGGTCCGCGTGCTGGCCCATGAGCGGCTCCTCCGCCGGGTCCTGGCCGAGGAAGAACCGGCACAGCAGGGCCACCGAGGTCAGCGCCTCGCCCTTCTCCACCGGGTACTGGTCGTTCATCCCGCGCACGCGTGAGCTGGTGGAGCCGGTCTCCCGGTAGCCCACCCTCCCGGTCCCCGGATCGGTCATCTCGTCGAACCACTGGGCGGCTGCGACGAAAGCCTCGCGGTCCACCCGCAAGCCCGCGTCCTCGGCCGACTTCATGGCGAGCACCATCCAGCCGGTGACGGACGTGTCGTTGGTCCCGTCCGGGGGGACGGAGTAGCCCCACACGCCGTAGGGGTTGCGCGCGCGGCTGATGTAGTTCAGCGCGCGCTGGACCTTCGACTTCAGCACCGTCGAGCGGTCCAGGTAGTAGGACTCGCACATGGCGAGGGTGGCGATGGCGTGGTCATAGAGGAACGCGTGGCCGATCTCCTCGCCGAACAGCCCCGACTCGCGGTCCTGCTCGCTGGCGAGCCACTTGATGCCGCGTCGGACGACCTCCTTGTGCACGCCACGGGTCATGGTGTGGCCGTTCCCGAGGAAGGCGAGCAGCGCGAGCCCGGTGACCCCGATGTCATGGTTCGCGTAGCCGGGACCGTCGGTCCGGTCCCCCGCAGGGTCGTGCTTCATGAAGCCGTCGGCATCCCAGCCCCCGTCCGCGTCCTGGTGTTCGGCGAGCCAGTCGAGCGCGATCTTCACGCACCTTGCGCCGGGCTTGCCGCCCGGCCCACCGGCGCCGGTCCCGAAGCGACCGGCGCTTCCGGGAGGACCCCCGGGACCGATGCCGACGATCGCGTTGGGGTTGACGCTGTCGAAGGGGGCGACGCTGTCGAGCGTGGGGTCGCCGTCTGGTGTCGTGGAGTTCTCCTCGGTGAACAGTTCGCTCTGCACCGGCTGGTCAATCTCGACCTCCGGGACGACCTCGGACAGCTCCTCGGGCTCGATGACCTCGACGGGCTCCTCGGGCTCGAGGATCTCTGGCACTTCGACCGGCTCGATGTACGTGGTGATCACCTGCGGCTGCTCCTCGTCGAAGATCGACCAGGGGATGGCGGCGAGGATCAGGAAGGCCACCAGGTGAAGCGCCCCCGAGATCGCGAGCCAGGGGGCTCGCTCCATCCAGTCATAGAGCATGTCGCTGAACGACTCGGACTCCGAAGGGGCGCTGTGGCGTTCGATGGTCGGGCTGGTCTCGGTCTTCATCTCGATCTCCTCGCCGCTCGGGCGATCACGTGGTCGCCACCGGGAACGGAGGTCGTGGGGGTCGGTTCACGCCCAAAAGAAGGTCGTGTTTGGCTGAACCAGCGTGGGGGGGAGCCGGTGGAGCCCGCGGCCGTCAGCTCCAATGCAGAACGCCCGCGCGGTCCGAAGACCGCGCGGGCGTTCCAGCTCGCGGGGCGATGTGCCCGGGGTCAGCGAGCGCCGAGGACCCGCGCGTAGCGGTAGTACGCCTCGAGGCAGAGCACCATGGTCGCCGTGGAGTAGACGCGGCCGCCCGCGTAGCCCCAGGGGCCGTTCGGGTCCCAGGACCCCTTGGAGGAGCCGTCCTTGCGCTGGGAGCGGAGGACCGCGGTCTCGAGCGACTTCTTCCAGGCCTTCCAGTACTTGCCGCCCATCTGGAACATCGCGTACGAGCCGTAGTACCAGTAGTACATGTCGTTGGTGTACCCGTCCTTGCCGTCCCACTCGGGGAGGTCGCGGAGCAGCAGCTCGGCGTGGTCCTTCATGACCGGGTTGTCGTCCGGGTTCTGACCCAGGAAGAAGCGGCAGAGCAGGGCCACGGCGGTGAGCGCCTCGCCGTTCTCCGAGGGGTACTGGTCGTTCATACCCGTCACACGGGAGCTCGGGCTACCGGGGCCGGCGTCCACCGTGTACCCCACCCGGCCCGTGCCCGGATCGGTCATCTCGTCGAACCAGTTGATCGCGTCGTTGTAGGCCGCCTTGTCGATCTTCAGCTTGCCCTCTTCGGCCGACTTCATGGCGAACACCATCCAGCCCGTGACCGAGGTGTCGTTGTCGCCGTTGGGCGGGACGTCGTAGCGCCAGACGCCATAGGGGTTCCGGGCGCGGCTGATGAAGGTCATGGCCTTCTGGGCCTTGGTCTTCAGCAGGGTCGACTTGTCCAGGTAGAAGGTCTCGCACATGGCGAGCGTCGCGATGGAGTGGTCGTAGAGGTAGTGCTTACCGACCCCGTCGCCGAACAGCCCGCTCTCGCGGTCCTGCTCCTGAACCAGCCACTTGATGCCGCGCTTCACCACGTCCTTGTAGGTGCCGCGGGTCATGGTGTGGCCGTCCCCGAGGAAGGCCAGCAGCGCGAGGCCGGTGGCGCCGATGTCGTGGATGGCGTCGCCGCCTCCGTCGCACTTGTCCCCGGGGGGGTCGTGCTTCATGAACTCGGCGCAGTCCCACTTACCGTCCTTGTCCTGGTGCTTCTTGAGCCACTCGAGGCCGTCCTTGATGGCCTGCTCGGTGCCCTTCCCGCCGCCGGCGCGCAGGTTGCGCTTGCCGCCGAAGCGGCCGCCGTACTTGCCACCGGCGCCCCCGCCGATGCCGAGCAGCGAGTTGCTGTTGTTCTTGTCGAAGGGGGAGTCCGAGTCCATCGTCGGGTCGCCCTCTGACTGCTCGAACTCCTCGTTGGTGTCCGTCTCGTTGTGGTCAGAGACCTCGAAGTCCTCGATGATGGGCTCCTCTTCGGTCTCCTCTTCGATCTCCTCCTCGGGCTCCTCCGGCTCCTCGATCTCCGGCTCGGGCGCCTGCTCGATCGAGGCCTGGACGTTCTGATCCTTGGACTGCTCGAAGATGCTCCACGGAATGTTCGCCACGATCAGGAACGCCGCGAGGTGGAGGATGGCCGAGGCCGCGAGCCACGGACCCTTCTGCATCCACTCGTAGAGCGCGTCGCCGAACGTCTCCTCCTCTTCCCAGGGCTTGGGCATGGAGGATTCGATCTGGATGTCCTTGTAGTCGTTGCTCATGGCGTAGACGTCGCCGGTGCGGTCCGATGGGCCCGCGAGGCTTCCGGGGGAGGGCCACCCGCGAGGGGTGGGCTGGTCATCGGGGGGCCGACGACCGGGGAGGGTGGGTTGCTGGGGGTGCGGAGAGGTCAGGCTGCTCCGTGGCGTGCCCAACGCAGGGCGCTGGACGGGGTTCAGAGGTTATCCAGCGATTCTCCTCTCGGCTACCGCTGGACGGCCCGGAAGCTAGCGGGAGGGCGGATCTTGCCCCTCCAGCGGCCCGATCAGCGGCGGGCGGGGCCCCGGATCAGCCTCATCCGTAGCTCGTTGGGGGCGACCCGGGAGGTCCGGGCCAATTCGCTGACGCCCCGGTCCACTCGGAAGGTCTGGGTCTCCTCCGAGATGGTGTCCCGCAGGCTCCTCTGGAGCTCGAGCCCCCCGAACGGGAGGGCCTCGGTGGCCTCCGAGCGGCTCTCGAAGCGATAGAGCAGCATGAATTCGGCGGCTCCGCCCGAGTAGACGGGGAGGACGGGCGAGAGGTCCCCGGGGTCCGCCGCGGCGAGGAACTCAGCGACCGGCCACTCCGGGTGCATCTGGCGCAGCGTCGGGGCGGCCTGTGCGGCCGGAAGGATGAGCTGGCTGGCGGCTCCTTTGAGGTCCTCCGGGGCGTACTCCTCGACGACCTCGTCGAAGGTGATCGTGTTGTTGAGAAGATAGTCCCTGGAGGCCTCGGCCAGCTCGAGGGCCCGCTCGGGCCCCCCCCAACGCTGGCAGCTGATCACGAGGCGCCTCAGGGTGACCCTGGCCGGCAGGAGCCCGATCTCCTCTGCCCCCAGGGACGAGGGAGAGGCCAGGAGCGCCTGATAGCGCCGGTACATCGCGGCCGGCCGCACGTAGTTGTCGACGTACACCCGCCCGGTCGGCCCCGCGGAGCGCCCGGTGACGGCGTCGGTCCACAGCTGGGCGAACAGGCGGTTGCGCAGGAACTCGCGGAACGAGTTCGCATCGAACCCGAGTCCCTGGATCCAGTCGGCGAACGGCACCGGGCCCCCTCGGCCATCGATTTGAGCCTGGAAGCTGCCCTCAAGGGCCCGCTGGATGAGCTCGGGATCGTAACCCTGGCTCTTGCCCCCCTGGATCTTGAGCTCATCGGTGGCCCGCTGGACCGCCGCCGCGAAGAGGCGTGCCTGGGCTAGCTCCACGGGCGTGATGTCAGCCGGCAGAGTGTTGGCCGGGTCCTCGAAGTTCGGCCCCCGCTGGAAGGAGTTCAGGTCCTGGAGGGTCAGGAGCTCCTCGCCGGCGATGCCGACGAAGTGGTCGCCGTAGCGGGCCGCGAGTTCCTGCTCCATCGGCGTGAGCGGTACCCAGCCGTCCTCGGTCTGGGACGCCACCGAGGGGCCTTCTGGAGTAGCTCCCTGGAGCGGTGAGGCGAACAGGGAGCCCCCGGCGAAGGTCGCCAGGGCGCCGGCCACGAGGGCCATGCGGAGGGGGAAGAGGGCGCGCATGCTTGGATCTTGTGCGCGGGGAGGGGCGAGATCAACCGGTCGACGACTGAACGAGCTTCTCCAGCCAGCGGACCGCCTTCTCGGGGCGATCGGCCAGGTGCCCCGGCAGGACGAGGTGCGCCACCCCGGGCTTGATCCGTCGCACGTCGAGCTGGCGCCCCCCGGGCCGCTGGCCGGCGAAGAGGTGCTCGAAGGCCACCGCGTCGGAGTACTGGATCACGTAGCGGTCGCCATGCCAAGCGATGTGCTTGACCCTCGCCTGGTCGAGGGGGAGCTTGAGCTCGAACAGCCGGAGCAGCTCCTTGGCCTCGGCCGGAGGCCGTCCGTATCGGTCCCGGAGCCCCTGGAAGGACTGCTCGAGGATCTCGGAATCCGGGCTCTGGGAGAGCGCACGGAGGGCGTCCAGGCGTTCATCCGCTTTCTCGATCCAGGTCTCGGGGAGGAAGGCCCGCAGCCCGACCTCGAGCTCGCAGCCCGCCTCGGTCTCCTCGAAGCGCGGTCGCTCGCGGTCGCTGGTCTCGCCGGCGGCGAGCCGCTCGACCGTCAGCTTCAGGAGCCGACAGTACATGTCGTAGCCCACGGCGGCGATGTGCCCGGACTGCTGCGGCCCGAGGATGTTGCCCGCCCCACGCAGCTCCAGGTCCTTGACGGAGATGCCGAACCCGGCCCCCAAGTGGTTCATCTCCTCGAGGGCCTTGAGGCGCTCGCGGGCGTGCTGCTTGAGGGGCTTGTGCTTCTCCACCAGGAGGTGGCAGTGGGCCTTCACCGAGCCGCGCCCGACCCTGCCCCGCAGCTGGTGCAGCTCGGAGAGCCCGAAGTGGTCGGCGTCGTCGATGAAGATCGTGTTCGCCGTGGGGACGTCCACCCCGTTCTCGATGATCGTGGTCGCCACGAGGACGTCGACCTCACCCTCTCGGAAGGCGGTCATGACGTCGCGGAGCTCGGCGGCCGCCATCTGGCCATGGCCAATGGCGTAGCGGGCCTCAGGCACGATGTCCCGCAGGTGAGCGCACACCGCCTCGATGGAGGTCACCCGGTTGTGGAGGTAGAAGATCTGTCCGCCGCGGTTGAGTTCCCTGCGGATGGCGGCTTGGACCTCGCCGTCGTCCTCCCGGTAGCCGAGGACCGTCTCGACCTCCTGCCGGCCGGGGGGAGCTACGTTCAGGGCGGAGATATCTCGCACGCCAGAGAGGGACATGTGCAGCGTGCGCGGGATCGGCGTCGCCGTGAGCGTCAGCATGTCCACGTTGGCGCGGAGCTTCTTGAAGTGCTCCTTGTGGGTCACCCCGAAGCGCTGCTCCTCGTCGATGATGACCATGCCGAGCCGCTTGAACTTGACGTCCTTGGAGAGGATGCGGTGCGTCCCGATGACCACGTCCACGTGCCCGAGCGGGAGGCCCTCCAGCGTCTCCTTGCGCTCCGCTGCGGAGGTGTAGCGGGAGAGGCCGCGCACGGTGATAGGGAAGTCCGCCATGCGCGAGCGGAAGGTCGTGAGGTGCTGCTCCGCGAGGATGGTGGTCGGCACGAGCACGGCGACCTGCCCGCCGCCGTTCACGACCCGGAACGCGGCGCGCACGGCCATCTCGGTCTTGCCGAAGCCGACGTCCCCGCACAGGAGCCGGTCCATCGGCCGTTCTGATGCGATGTCGCGGGCCATCTCCGAGGTGACCTCCGCCTGGTCCTCGGTGTCGTCCCAGGGGAACTCGTCCAGGAACTGCTGCACCAACTCGGGGTCTCCCTCCCAGGGGGCGCGCTTGCGGAGCTGTCGCTTGGCCTGCACCTCGATCAGCTCGGAGGCGAGGTCGAACAGCCCCTGTTCGACCTTCTCCTTGCGCCTGCGGAAGCTCTGCCCGCCGATCTTGTCCAGGGTGAGGCCCGACCCGCCCGCGCCGATGTATCGCTGGACCATGTCGATCCGGCTCGCGGGTACATACAAGGCGACGTCGCCCCCGAAGATGAGGTGCAGGTGCTCCTCCTCTCCTGTCCCGCGCTTCATGCGCTTCAGCCCCTGGTAGCGGGCGAGCCCGTGGACCGCATGGACCACGAGGTCACCCGGCCGGAGCTCGAAGAAGCTCTGCAGGGCCTTCACCTTGTGCTGGTGGGCGCGGGCGCTGACGCGCTTGCGGGCGCCGAGGGTGCCCTTGAGCTCGTGGCTGCCGATGATGAGCAGGTTCCAGGGCGGGGCCCGGAAGCCACGGGAGACGAACCCGACCACGAGGTCGAGCCCGCTGGCGCCGGCCTTGTCGAACTGGGCGCTGACGCGGTCGCGCTCGGCTTCGGTCAGGCACGTCACGATGATCCGCGTGCCCTCGGCGGCGAGGCGGGCGAGCTCGGGGGCAGAGGCGGAGACCCCGGAGCTGAGCCCCTGCACCGAGCGGGTGTCGAGGGAGACATCGTCCCCGGGGAGGCTCTGAACCTCCAGCACCGGCCGCTCAGAGAGGGTCGCGGCGAGGCCCATGAGGGCGCGCTCGTGCTGGGCCGACTGGACCTTCAGCGAGTTGCCCCGCTCGTCGATGCGCAGGGGCTCCACGCGGACGCAGAGGGCGCCGGGGTCGAGCAGCTCGAGCAAGGAGATTCCGTCGCCGTCCTCCACGCCGCCAGCGTCCGACGCGAGGCACACCTCGAGCTCGTCATGGGTGGATACGGAGCGCTGCTCGGCGGGGTCGAACCGGCGCAGGGACTCAACCTCCTCCTCGAACATCTCGATCCTGATCGGCTCGTCCGAGGCGAAGGGGAACAGGTCGAGGATGTCACCCCGGAGGCTGACCTGCCCGGCCTCCTCCACCAGGGGCTCGCGGGTGTAGCCCGCCTTGACCAGGCGCTCCAGCAGGGCGCGGACGTCCAGGACGTCGCCCGTCTTGAGGCGGACGAACTCCGCCTCGAGGTCGCGCATCCTTGGGATCGGCTGGAGGAGGGCCTGCACCGACGCGGCGATGGCTCGCGGGCGGCTCTCTGGGGGCCCGGCGAGGGCCTGGGCGAGCTGCAGGCGGGCTCGGATGGATGCGGCGTCTGCGCCACCCCGCCTGGCGCCCGCGTCGCGCGAGGGGAACTGCGTGGAAGGGACCCCGAACGCGGCGAGGTCCATGGTGAAGGCCTCGGCCTCGCCGTCGGTGGAGGTCAGCGCGAGGATGGGGCGGTCCAGCTCCGCGGCGATCTGGGCGGTGACGAGCCCCTGGGCGCCGCCCCAGATGTTCCCGACCGACACGGAGCCCTTGCGCTTGAAGGCGCGCAGGATCCTCGCGAGGTCCGCGGAGGGGAAGGGCACCTCACCCGGCTGCACGAGGACGACCCCGGCGCCGGAGACGCCTTCGCCGGCGTGCCCCTCCTTGTCGGAGGTGTCGAGGAGGCTCATCCTCGCGTCGGGCTCGGTCATGGAGAGAGGTAAGGGGGCAGCCTGGGATCAGGGGTGGGCGTCAAGGCCCAGATCCAGGAGGGCCTCGAAGGCCGCCCAGTGCTCGGCCTCCTTCACGGTGCGGCCCCAGGCGCTGGGGAACCGTTCGCCGCCCGCCGCCGCAGCGACGAGGAAAGCTCGTGCATTGTCGTCGCCCCGCTGCTGGAGCAGCTCATAGGTCGGCGGCGAGCCGAACTGCTGCTGGCACACCTCCTGGAAGCGCTGCTTGGGCTTCGGCTGGCCCCGGCGCTGGCGCGCCGCGCTCAGCTCGGGGCCGAGGGTCTCGAGGATGAAGTGTCGCGCTGCCTCGAGGCCAGCGTCCAGGTAGATCGCGCCGACCACGGCCTCGTACAGGTTGGCGAGGATCGAGCGCGAGAGCGCCCTTCGGTCGAGACCACGTCCCAGCCGGGCGTAGTCCGCGAGGCCCATGCGGTGGGCGGCGCCCGCGAGCGCCTGGCGGGAGACGACCTGGGCCTTCATCTCGGTCAGGGCGCCCTCGGGGTGCCCGTCCCGGTCTCCGAACAAGGACTCGGCGATGACGAGGTCCAGGACCGTGTCCCCGAGGAACTCCAGGCGCTCGTTGTCCTTACGACCCCGGGCGCCCGCCGTGCCCGACGAGGAGTGCGTCAGAGCGAGCAGCCCGAGGTCGGGGTCGTCGAAGCGGTGGAAGGAGTCGAGGGGGGTGGACAAGGGGAGGCCGGGGCGCGGGGCGGAGTCTACCCCGCGAGTGGTCACGCGTCCGGGCCGTGTCCGACTCCTGTCCGCCGAATCAGAACCTGTCCGGGCGGGGGGATCTGGGAGCAGAGAGAGTGAGGGAGGCGAATACTCGGGGCGGGGGCTGAGTATCGTCCTGGCAATGCAGGTGGAATCCAAACAGCACCGGGCGTCGGAGGCAGGCACCGCCGGAAACGCCATCGAGGTCAGGGGCCTAGAGAAGGCCTTCGGGGACGTCGCGGCGGTCCGTGGGCTCGACCTCGTGGTCCGTCCTGGCGAATCCCTGGGCCTGCTCGGGCCGAACGGCGCAGGGAAGACGACGACCCTGCGGATCCTCTCCACGCTCCTGAAGGCGGACGCGGGCCGGGTGTCGGTCCTCGGGTTGGACCCCGCCCGGGACGGCGCAGCCCTGCGCAAGCGGATCGGCGTGGTTCCCCAGGACATCGCCCTCTATCAGGGGCTGCGGGCCGAGGAGAACCTGGCGTTCTTCGGTGAGCTCTCCGGTCTGCGTGGAGCCCGGCTCCGGGAGCGGGTCGAGTGGGGCCTCGAGGCCGCCGGGCTCACCGAGCGGCGGCGGTCCCTGGTCTCGGAGTTCTCTGGCGGCATGAAGCGTCGCCTCAACCTCGTGGCGGCGCTCCTGCACGAGCCTGAGCTCGTCTTCCTCGACGAGCCCACGGCCGGCGTGGACCCCCAGTCGCGCAACCACCTCTTCGAGCAGGTCGAGGCGATCCACCGGGGGGGCACCACCCTGGTCTACACCACCCACGCCATGGGTGAGGTGGAGCGACTCTGCGACCGGATCATGATCATGGACAGGGGCCGGTGCCTGGCCGAGGGGTCCCTCGAGGTCCTCCGCGACCTGGAGGAGGTCCGTGCCGGGCTCGGCAGCGGCCTGCAGCTCACGCCGGACGCTGACCTCGAGCGGGCCGCGGCCATCCTCCGGGAGCACGGCGTGGACGCCGAGGTCCGCGGCGCGTCCGCTGACCTCGAGACCATCTTCCTCGCCCTGACGGGCCGCGCCCTGCGCGACGAGAGTCAGGAGATCCCCTCATGATCCAGACCGCGCTCACGCTGCTGCGGAAGGACCTGCGCCTGTTCGTCCGCGACCGGACCGCTCTCTTCTTCCTCTTGGTCCTCCCCATCGGCCTCGGCGCGGTGATGGGGACCGCGATGGGGGGCGGGATGATGGGGGGCGGCACGAAGTCCCGGAAGATCGCCATCGCGATCGAGGACCTGGACCGGACGCCACGGAGCCAGGAGCTCGTCGAAGCGGTGAGCCGCGTCGCCGCGCTGCGGGTCGAGGTGATGAGCGACGTCCGCCGGCTGGTGGCCGACGGGGACCGAGCCGGAGGCCTCGTGATCCCCGAGGGCTACGGTGCCGCGCTCGCGGCGGGTGACGCGCCGCCGGACCTCGTGCTGTACCGCGACCCAGCCAAGCAGATCGCGAGCCAGGTCATGGTGTTCCAGCTCTCGCCGGTGCTGTTCCAGCAGACCGCGGAGGGGCTCGGCTCGCGGATGATGGGCCGCGTCACCGACCTCATGAACCTGCCGGAGGCGAGCCGCGGCGCGATCACCCGGGAACTCGTGGGCTCTTACCTGCGGGTCGAGGACATCATGGAAGGGGTTGAGGCGGCTGCCGCTGAAGCTGCGACCGAGGGGGCCGCCTCGGCCCCGGTGGCGCCCCCCGTTGACGACCTGGAAGCGGGCGAGAGCGAGGAGGAGGAGACCGACATCATGGAGGCCCTCCCGGGGCTCATGGGGCTCCAGATCGAGGACCTCTCACCGCCGCGTGCGGACGGCCTCCCGCGCAGCGCCGGCGCGTCCCATGCGTTCTCCGCCATGGCCGTGATGATGCTGCTGTTCAACCTGGTGGCCTTCGCCGGCACGCTCCTCGAGGAGCGGGCGGAGGGGACGCTCGACCGCCTGCGGCTCACGCCCCAGGCGGGGCGGGCGGTGCTGCTCGGGAAGGTCATGGTGACCATGCTCCTCGCCATCGTGCAGCTCGCGCTCCTCTTCACCTTCGGCGCGCTCGCGTTCAAGGTCCCAGTGATGGAGCACCTGCCGGCCCTCGCCGCGGCGAGCTTCATCTGGGCCTTCGCGGCCAGCGCCCTCGGGCTCCTCTTCGCCACGGCGTGCAGGACCCGCAAGCAGATGGAGGGGCTCTCGACCCTCGTGATCCTGGTCATGAGCGCGGTGGGCGGCGCCTGGTTCCCCAGGGAGATCCTCCCGGAGTGGTTCCAGACCGCCGGTTTGGTGACGCCGGTGGCGTGGGCCATGGACGCGTTCCACGGCATCCTCTGGTACGGCAAGGGCGTCCTCGGCACCCCGGAGTTGGGGGGTGTGATGGTCCCGCTGCTAGTCCTGGGGAGCGGGGGAGCCGTGATGCTCGCGGTGGCCTTCAGGCTCTATCAGCGCAGCTTCGAGTCTTCCTGAGCGGACACGAGCGGCGCGAGCCTGGAGATGTCCGCCCCGCCGGGCTGCTGGAACACGCGCAGGTCGAACTGCCCGAGGACCGCGAGCAGGTGGTCGAAGATGTCACCCATGATGCCCTCGTACTGGACCCAGCGCTGTTCGCCGCTGAAGACGTAGATCTCGATGGGGATGCCTTCGGACGCAGGGGCGAGCTGGCGGACCAGGAACGTCATGTCCTCGCGAATCGGCTCCAGCCCGTGCAGGTAGGCCTCGACGTAGGCGCGGAACGTCCCGAGGTTCGTCAGCCGGCGCCCGTTGATGGGGCTGCCGCCGTCGACGTCGTTCTCCTCGTTCCAGCGGGCCACCTCCTCGCTCCTGGACTCGAGGTAGGGGCGCAGCGCTTGAACGGCGCCCAGGCGCTCGAGGTCGGCTTCCTCGAGGAAGCGCACGCTGTTCATGTCGAGGTTGAGGGACCGCTTGATCCTCCGCCCACCAGACTCGGTCATCCCGCGCCAGTTCTTGAAGCTGTCGCTCATGAAGGTGTGGGTCGGGATGGTGGTGATGGTCTTGTCCCAGTTCTGCACCTTGACGGTATGCAGGCCGATCTCCGTCACGTCTCCGTCCGCGCCGTACTTGGGCATCTCGACCCAGTCGCCCACCCGGAGCATCTGGTTGGCCTCGATCTGGATGCTGGCGATGAAGCCGAGGATGGTGTCCCGGAAAACGAGGAGGAGGACGGCGGTCATGGCGCCGAGCCCGGCCAGGAGCGCCGTTGGGCTCTTCTGCATCAGGACCGCGACCGAGAGGATCCCGGCGCTCACCCAGATCAGGATCTGGACCACCTGGGCGTAGCTCCGCACCGGTTTGGTGCGGGTGGAATCGCGCTGCAGCCCGATGATGACCAGCGCGTCGAGCAGCGCGTGGAGGGTGCGTCCCCCCGCCAGGATCATCCACACGTTGGCCACGCGGCGGAGGTAGTCCTGGTAGAGCTCCTCGCCTGGGTCGTCGAGCAGGACCCGGGCGGCGAGGTAGACCACTAGGGCGGGGGCGAGGTGGCTCAGCCGCTCGAAGACGCGGTGCTCCACGAGCACGTCGTCCCAGCGGGTCTTGGTACGTGAGACCACGGCGTGCATGCCGCGGACGATGACCCGACGCGCCACGAAGTTAGCGGCCACCGCCAGGAGGAGGACCCCGACCCACCCGGCAATGAGGCGCTCCAGCGGGGTGTCGAACCGGTCCATGAGCGCCTTGATGGGGGCCCAGATGGTGGAGGCGGCCTCGTCGAGTGGCGGGAGAGCGGCGGCGAGCGTGGGGAGGAGCATGGGGGAGGGGCCGGATTGGAGCGGCGGGTTCGGGGGCGCCATGACCGCTCTGCCGCCCTCGCGGGCGCACGGTGTGGGCGAGAGCTTCCGGTCAGGTCGGCCCCCGGGCGCACGCTACCAAACAGGCGAAGGGGGCCGAAGGCGCCCCCACCTTCCCCGCGAAGTTGCCGCTGCGCGCGGCGCCCTCTCCCCGGGGCCCGGCGCGTTGGTGGGTTCGGGCGTCCGCCCTCAGGCGGCCTCGAGCTGCCCGTCGTCCCCGGCCCAGGGGCCGCGGCGCTCACCGTCGAGGACCTCGCAGCAGCGCAGGATCAGCTGGTGCTGCAGGTCTCGGTCGGGGGCGCTCGGGGCGCCGTGCCCGAGGCGGTCCCCCATCTCCGCGGAGGTGGCGTCGACGAGCAGGGTGAGGCCCAGGTGAAGGCCGAGCTCATGGTGACTGAGCTGACTCGCTGCCACGACCTCGCGGGCCTCGCCTCCGAGGGCGCCCGCCAGCCGGCTCCACGCGTCGTCGATGGAGTTGGGGCCGGCGTCGGGCGCCGGGGCCGTTGTGAGGTAGTGGAAGAGGTCCTGGAGCAGCGGGGCGCGGGGATTGAACCGGCTCCAATCACCGATCCTCGGCGCGCCCGGAGCGACCGGGATGGCCGCCGACGAGAAGGAACCGTGGGCGGCGCCCACACGAAGCGGGGTGGTCCCGGCGTTGCGGGTGAGGGACCGTGCGAGCCTGGAGACGTCGTCGTGCCATTGGGGGTCCGGCTCACGCCGGAGGGAGGCCAGGTGCCGCCACGCGTCGACGAACTCCCGTGTCTCGCCCAGGGGAACCTCGGCTGTACCCTGCGCCATCAGGTCCAGGAGGAAGCGCGCGTGGAACACGCCGAAGGGCTCGGACCGCCCACCCGGTGCCGCGGGGGCGGCGTCCGCCGCCAGCCAAGGGCAACCTCCGCGCTCGCCTGTGGCGATCGTCGTGGAGAGGTGCTCGAGCGCGGCCTCCCTGAGGAACGCCAGCGCGTCAGAACCGCGGCGGACCGGGCTCACCGAAGCGGGCGTGGCCCCAACGGTGAGCGTCACCCTGGCGATGCCCCGGCGGTCGAGGGCGCGCACCGTGACGGGCTGCTCCTGGTGGGAGGTGTCCACGCGAACGGCGACTCGGCCTTCCACGGGGAGAATGGGGAGGTCACCGTCGGGCAGCGCGCGGCCCAGGCGGGTCCACACGGTGAGCTCCGGTCGTCCGAAGCGTTGGGCCATGCTGAAGGGGCTCGCGAGCCTCAGCAAGGCGGTGAGGGCACGGCCCCCGGGGAGGTCGGAGGGGAGCATCTCCAGGCCCCCTCGGAAGGCGGCGCCCTCGTCCGCAGGAAGGAGGGTGATCGCAGTGTGCTCCGTCCCGAACTCCAGGAAGCCCTCGCGGGCGTCCGATGCCTCCAGGAGGCTCTCGAGGTGCGCGAGACGCGCGCGGGCGTCCGGGCGGCAGGGCACGCGGAGGACGATGCGTTCGCCCGGGCCGAGGGCCGCCCAGGCGGCCGTCACGGCCTCGGCGCTCTCGTGATCGCCGAGGTCGAAGGACGCGGCGGGAGCCGGGCCGCCCCGGAGCACGGGGTACCACCGCTCGATGTAGAGCTCGGGGGTCCCCATCAGTCGGTCTGGGATGCGGCCTGCTCCCGCCCGGTGAGCTTGAGTAGCGCGGCGCCGGGGGAGAGCGACTCCAGGCCGGCGAGGGTCGCGGCCATGGCCAGACCCACCGCGGGCTCCTCTCCGCCCTCGCAGGGCACGGCGAAGGCCGTGGGCTGCTGCGCGGCGTAGGCCTCGTAGGCGGCGGTGAGGGTCAGGGCCTCACGGCGTGAGAGCCCAGGCCGGCGGCGCATGAGTTCGGTCGACGTCGGCGAACAGACCAGGGTGACGTCGGGGCGTCGAACGCGGCCGCTGAACCAGCGGGCGGAGGCCGCGCCGCGGCGGAGGCCGAACCGCTCGGGCTCCAGCGCCCACTCGTCGACCCATCCGTTCACCACGACGGCTCCACCGTTTCGCAGGGCCGGGTCGACCGACTCGCGGTACGCACGCTGGAAGAGACGGTAGTTGCGGAACGCGCGCCAGAGGGAGGCGAGCGCGCCGACCGCGGGCTCCCCATCTCCGTGGGACAGGGGCAAGGGCGAGGTGAGAGAGGCGACCGAGCTGCTGCCGAACGGCGCGTGCAGCTCCGTGCGCATCTCCGTAACGAGCGCGTCGGTGTCTGCTCCCTCCGGGCCGATGACCGCCACGAGGAATCCGGGGCCCTCTCGTTCACCGCCGAGGAGCAGGTGACCGAGGGCGCGCAGCGTCCTGAACGGGTGGCGGACGAGGGATCGCCGTATGAGGGCACGCCGGAAGCGCGGAGCCTCCTTGACCAGGCTCGAGAGCTCCGAGTCGCGGAGGGCGGCGGTGAAGCTCTCCGCTGCCTTGGTCCCGACCATCCTGCCCAGCACGGCGCGTAGCTGCGCGGGGTGCGTCTCGCCCGTGGTCACCAGGCGGGTCGTGGACTCTCGCTCGACGTGTCCGGAGCGCAGGTAGGCGGGCAAGAAGTGGGCCAGGGTCCCGATGACCGCGGCCGGTCGGTGGGGAGAGCGGCTCGTGTCACGGTTGCGGAAGACCTCATCGGCCTCGAGGTAGGGGATCCCCCTGAACTCGCGCCGGGTCGTGACTTCGACCCGCAGGTGGTGGTGGCGGTCGTTGCCGCAGAACGCGTAGAGCTGGAACCGAATGGCGGCGACCTCACGCTGTGACCAGACGATGGAGACCCCCTCGGCCTGGAGCGCGTGCTCGAGGAACCTGTGGACCCGGTCGAGGTGCCTGGGTAGGCACATGAGCTGCAGGCCGAGGGGGTCGCGGAGCACAGGAGCGAAGCGGGAGCCGGCCATCGCGACGATCGGGATGTCCGCGCCGCGGAGGGTCCCGAGGAACCTCTGCACGGCCGACTCGACGGGGGTCACGGAATTCGAGTCGAGCGCCAGGTGGGCGGCGCGCGGCGGGCTCGAGGCGGTGGTGTGGGCCAAGGTGCACTCCAGGTGGGCGACGATCCGCTCCCCCTTGGCAGCGCTGCTTCGGCGACGGACGTTCACCCGGTGGATCGGCCTTGCTGCCCGCGCGCCTTGACCTGGAGCGGGCGGGACCGCGGCGCAGGTCGGATCTGAAACGCGAGAGCGCCCGGGCTGCCCCGGATGGAGACAGCCCGGGCGCCCGGGTCTTCACGGAGACGGATCAGCCGAAGACCTTGGCGAACTCGTCCTCGTTGAATCCGATCAGCCAGTTCTTGCCAATGCGTGCGCTCGGCGCGCGCAGGTTGCCGGTGGGCCCGAGGGCGATGGACGCGAGCTGCTGGTGGGCATCGGGGTCCTTGACGAGGTCGAGGACCACGACCTTCTTGCCCTTGGCCGCGGTCACCTTCCGGCTTCCTTCGAACAGCTCCGCGAGGTCCGCTTCGCCGATCCGTTCCTTGGCTGCATTGACCGTCTCACGGACGGTCACGCCGGCGTTCTCGAGGAACGCGTCGGCGCGCTTGCAGCTGGTTCAGCCCTTACGGTGATAGATCCAGTCGATTCGCTTGGCCATGGCCTGTATTGGGTTGGAGTTTGTGGGGGCCAGTTGGCGGGGACGCCTGGGTGTCGGCGCGCCACTACCCCCGGAGGGTCACGGTCGTTCGAGCGGCGGCACCGGCCCGATGAGGCGAATGTACTCCTGCACGGCAAATCGATCGGTCATCCCCGCCATGTAGTCGCAGATCGCCCGCTCGGTGCCGACCTCCGCGCCCCATTCGTGGAACCAGGGGGACATCTCGGCGGGCGCAGAGACGTAGGCCTCGAACAGGCCGCTGATCACGGTCTTGGCCCAGACGCGGAAGGCCTGGAGGTAGGGGTGCCGATAGAAGTGCTTGTAGAGGAAGCGCTGCAGCTCGGCGACCATGGGCTGGACCTCCCGTGAGTGGCTGCAGAGCATGGTCTGGTACGCGCGAACGTCCGCGGTGGTCTCGACGCCGCTGTCCTGGACGTTGCGCAGGGTGGCCTGACACAGGTCCACGATGCAGATCCCGATCACCTCGTTGGCGGTCCTGCCGATCTGGAGCCGCGGGTCCTCCGGGCTCCGCTGCAGGAAGCCCGGGTGACGCTCCTCGATCCGCCTCCGTGCGACGCGCCAGATCTCGACCTCGGCCTCGAGGGTCTCTTCGGTGAACATGCCGGCGCTGAGGCCGTCTTCGATGTCGTGCTTGTTGTAGGCCGTCGAGTCCGCGAGGTCGACGACCTGGCCCTCAAGCACGGGGTGTCGGGGCTTGGGCCCGAACTCTTCGGGCCAGTCCTCGGGCTTCTCGTGCTTGAGCAGGGACTCTCGCAGCTCCCTGGTGAGATTGAGGCCAGGGTGGTCCGGGCTCCGCCGTTCCAGCACGTCAACCACCCTCAGGACCTGGGCGTTGTGCCGGAACCCGCCATGGTCGGCCATGCAGTCGTTCAGGGCCCACTCTCCGCGGTGGCCGAACGGCGGGTGACCGATGTCGTGAGCGAGGCTCAGGCCCTCGGCGAGGGGCTCGTTCAGCCGCAGCACCCCGGCGACGCTGCGGGCGACCTGGCACACCTCGAGGCTGTGGGAGAGTCGGGTGCGGTGGTGGTCGCCCTCGTCGTTGAGGAAGACCTGCGTCTTGTACTGGAGGCGGCGGAACGCGGTCGAGTGGGTGATCCGGTCGCGGTCCCGCTCGAAGATCGTGCGGTGGGGGTCGGGTGACTCGGGGTAGCGGCGGCCGATCGAGTCCACGCTGCGCATGGCGTAGCTCGCCAGCTGTTCAGCTTCCCTGCGTTCGCGGGTGGCGCGGTCACAGATGGAGTCGGGTGCGGGGTCGCTCATGGGCCTTGGACCCGCCAGGCGCGGGGGCGCTTGCCCTGACGGGCGAGGGGGGGCGGGGTGTCGGGGAGACTACCTTCTCCGCCGACCGACTTCATGGGCATCCCTGTTCATGCCCTCCCCGGCGCGGCGGAGCGATCGACAACTATGCGATCCGCGTGGGGTCCGCGGTGGTGCGGGCTCACTGCTGGCTCGTATCCTCTGCGTCATGGCAGCACCCTGGTACGTCGAGGCCTTCCGTGGCGATTACCGGGAGGTCTACGCCCACCGCAACCTGGCGGCAGCGAGGCGCGAGGTTCGCTGGCTCGCGGAGGAGGTGCTCGCGGGGGTAGAGGGGCCCGTCCTGGACGACTGCTGCGGCTTCGGCCGCCACAGCCTCGCCCTCGCCGAGGCGGGGTTCGATGTCTTCGGCATCGACCTGTCCTTCGATCTCCTCGCGTCCTCCGAGACCATGGAGGGGGCCGGAGAGCGTCTCTCGGGCCGGCTCGGCCAGGCCGACATGAGGGCGCTCCCGTTCCGCGGGGGGTCCTTCGCGGCGGTGGTCAACCTCTTCACCTCGTTCGGGTACCTCGGGGACGAGGGCGACGGCGCGGCGCTCGACGAGATGGCGAGGGTCTTGAGGCCGGGCGGCACGCTGGTGATGGACCTCATGAACCCGGGAGCCATCCGCCGGGGCCTTCGTCCGAGCTCCCGGGAGGAGCGCGACGGCATCGTGCTGGAGGCCCGCCGGTCCCTGGAGGACGGGGGCCGCAGGGTCGTGAAGGAGGTCGAGCTGACCCTCGTCAGCGGCGAGGTCCGGCGGTGGCGTGAGGAGGTCCGGATGTACGAGCCGGCCGAGCTGGACGCCCTCATGGCCGCGCGGGGGCTGAGCGTGGTGGGGCGGGCCGGGAGCTTCGAGGGGGAGCCCTTCGAGCCCGAAGAGGCCGACCGGCAGGTCGTCCTGGCGCGTTCCTGAGGGTCTGTCGCGGATTGGACATCGGGCAGGTCGTTCCTGCCCTTAGACTGTTCGCCCGAAGCGCGGCCGTCCATCTCCCCGCCGGGGAGCGTCCGGACCCATGCAGGCCGCCGAGAATGTCATGCAGCAGAACATTGTCTTCAGCGAGCAGGCCCTGGAGCTCCAGGCCCTGGCCCGAAAGATCGCAGACGAGGTCGTGCGCCCCAAGGCCGCCGAGCTCGACGAGAAGCACGAGTACAACATGGAGGCGGCTCAAGCCCTCGCCAAGGCCGGCCTCTTCAAGACCTGGATCCCCAAGGAGTACGGCGGACACAGCGCCGGCGTCCTGGCCCTGTCGTTGATCGCGGAGGAACTCGCCAAGGCGGACTCTGGCTTCGGCGTCGCCTTCGCGGTGAACGCCCTCGGGTCCTTCCCGATCGTGCTCGGCGGAACCGAAGAACAGAAGAAGAAGTACCTGCCGCTGATCGGCAACGGTGAGAAGTTCGTCGCGTTCTGCCTCTCCGAGAAGTTCGCCGGCTCCGACGCCAGCGGGCTCGCCGTGACGGCGGTCAAGGACGGCGACGACTACATCATCAACGGCGAGAAGAAGTGGACGACCAACGGCGGCATCGCCGACATCTATTCCGTCTTCGCCGTCACCGACCCCACGTCCCGATCGCGCCGGATCAGCGCCTTCATCGTCGAGAAGGGAACCCCCGGGTTCGAGATCAAGAAGATCGAGAACAAGATGGGAATCCGCGGTGTCCCCGTGGTCGAGACCCACTTCGACAACGTGCGAGTCCCGGCTGAGAACCTCATCGGCGGCCGGGAGGGCATGGGCTTCAAGCACGCCATGATGACGCTCGACCACGCGCGTCCTGGTGTCGCAGCTCAGGCCGTGGGCGCCTCACAGGGGGCGCTCGACCTCGCCAACGTCTACGCCAACCGCCGCGTGCAGTTCAAGGTGCCCATCAGCCAGCACCAGATGGTGCAGAAGATGCTCGCGGACATGGCGATGAAGACGGAGTCGGCGAGGCAGCTGACGTACGCAGCCGCGGCCGCGATCGACGAGAAGGGCCCGAATCCCATGAACTCCAAGATGGCGGCCATGGCCAAGTGCCTGTCCAGCGACGTCGCGATGGAGGTCGCCACCGACGCGGTGCAGGTCTTCGGGGGCTACGGCTTCATGGAGGACTATCCGATCGCCAAGTTCTTCCGCGACGCCAAGATCCTCCAGATCTACGAGGGCACCAACCAGGTGCAGCGGATCGTCATCGCGCGACACCTCATCCGCGAGGCGGGCGAGCTCGAGCACCTCAAGGAGTTCATCCCCACGGAGACCCAGGAGCGCTACGGGGCCGAGGACATCAACGCCTGATCGCTGCGCGCCCCTGGCCCACGGCGGAAGGTCGCGCGACGACCCGCCGCTTGGGCGTTCTTGCACAGCGGCCGCACCCCCAGCGAGGGGGTGCGGCCGCTGCCCTTTTGGCGCCTCTTTCTCGCTCTGGGAGGGCGACCTGCCCCGATGGCAGTGGGCCCCGCTCGGCCGAATCGTGAGGGGGCGGTAAGCCTCTCGTATCGCGCCCCGCGCCAGGGCCTCCCAGGAGGGTCATAAGCCCCGCCGATCACTCTCTTTCAACGCACAAGAACCCAACTATTCGGCGTCAGGCTGCGTAGAGAGGGCGAACACAGCGGCGAAGGGCAGCGCGGCGCAGATCCCCCCGGGGAAGTCGTAGAAGACGATTCGGCATGGCGCTCGTACTGGCTTTCTCCAAGGGAGCCTTCCCCGTCGCAGGTTGCGGCGCGCAGGGCACCCAACCTGAAAGACGGGCCACCCCAAACCGACCAACCTGACGCGCGTCAAATCGGCGCTGTCGAGTCGTCGCGCTTGGGACGCCCCGGAGAACGAAAATGACCGTCACTCGATCAATCAAGAGCCTCGAAGAGCTCGACCGCATCCTCGACCGTTACGCGGAGGAGCCCGACAGCTTCGCCGCGAAGGCGAAGCGTCGCGGCCAGGACTGGAACCGGCAGCAGGTCGACCTCGAGCTCCGTGACCCGGCGTCCTGGCGCAAGCCGGAGGTTCAGCGAGACGACGAGGCACCCCGGACGGGCGTGGCCTCGATCGAGGAGCAGCTGCGGGCCGAGATCGACAACCTCACGATCATGGATCGCGTGGAAGAGGCGCGCCACGCCCGGCGCATCGAGTTCGCGCAGTTCCGCCTGGAGCACGCGCTCAAGTCAGCGGGGCTCTCGAGTGAGGACATCGACGGCAAGGTCAAGTACGACCCCGCCACCTACCGTGACGTCGAGTCCGCGGCCTGCTCGTTGCCGGAGAACGTCTGCCGGCGCTGGCTCGAGCTGCACCACATGCGCACCGAGCTGGTGGAGCGGAACCTGTACCTCGCGATCATCAACGTGGAGCGCTACGCGCATCTCGGCGTCTCGAGGCTGGACCTGATCCAGGAGGGCTCCGCCGCGCTCTTCCGCGCGGTGGACGGCTTCGACTGGAAGCGCGGGCTGCTCTTCCGCACCTACGCGGTCCACTGGCTGAACCAGGCCTATCGGAGCTACCTTTACAACAACGGCCAGACCGTCCGGGTCCCGGTCTATCTCCAGAAGGCGATGAAGCACGTCCGCGCCGCCGTGGACAAGCTCGGGCCCGACGCTCCTATCTCTGCCATCGCAGAGGAAGCGGACCTCGGAGAGCACCTCGTGGAGAGCGCGCTGGCGGCAAGCCGCTCGACGCTCTCCATCGACTCCCCGTTCAGCTCGGGGGACGATGCCTCTGGCGGCCTCGCGGAGGTCCTCGGCCAGGCGGACGAGGGGACGGTTTATTCGACCGGGATGGAGGACATCACCCTGGAGGAGGGCATCCATGACGCCATGGAGCGGCTCTCCGACCGGGAGCGCTTCGTCATCGAGCTGCGCTTCGGGATCAACCAGCCGCGCGAGCACACCCTCAGCGAGGTCGCGGCCAAGCTCGGAGTCAGCCTCGAGCGCATCCGCCAGATCCAGGTGCGAGCCATCGCGAAGATGAAGACCCCCAACCTCCGCAAGGCCATCGACCCGTTCCTCTGATCCGCGCGCGGGGCGTTGACCCCGCGCTGGAGCCCCGCGGCCGCGGCCCTCTCCCTGGAGCGGGGCAGCGGCCTCGTTTCGTCCCGGAATCACCGCCGGGGATCACGCAGGCGCACCTGGGCGGGATCGAGCGGTTACAAATCGGCGGGGGGCCCTACCATGGGGTGGCGGCGCCGGTCCCGGGCGCCCGACCCCACCCGGTATGCCCACCACCCCACTCGCAGAGATCCCTCCGACCCTGGTCCGCCCGATCGATGATCGCTGGCTCCGGGCGGTGTGCATCGACCTCCTTGGGCGCCCACCGGTCCCGGCCGAGCGGGGCTCATGGCTGGGCCAGCCCCTTGGGCAGGTGCTTGACCAGCTCTGGGCGACGGACGCCGCGTGGAAGCACTGGCTCGATGAGCAGCTGTACTTCTTCATGCTGATCGACCAGTTCCGACCGGTGGGCACCTCGCTGGATGAGCTGCCGGGGCGGCTCGTGAAGGGGACGATGACGGCGGGCGAGGCGCTGCACCGCATCGCCCTGTCCTCCAGCTTCGAGCTCCGCAACCCGGGCGCAGACACCTTCGTGACAGTCGTCATGGAGCAGTTCTGCGGGATCGAGGTGCAGTCCTCGAAGCGGGAGCTGGAGATCGGCAAGGGGGCTTACGACGGGCGCGCGGGGGTCTTCATGGGGAGCCGGGCAGAGAGCCAGTCAGACGTGGTGGAGATCGCAGCGGGTCACAAGGACGCCGCGCGCTTCCTAGTCGGCCGTGAGTACGAGCGGTTGACCCGGTCGCCGATGCCGAAGCGCGATCGTGCTCGGGCGGGCAAGCGGCTCCACCGGGAGCCCCGCGCCTTCCCGGACCTCGTCAAGGAGTGGCTGGGGTCCGAGGCCTACGCGGAGCGGGTCGCGCGCGGCGCGCCGATGTCCAACCGCACCTGGGTGCGGGCCGTCTACGTGGACCTGGGCGCGCCGCCGCCCACGGGCGCGACGACGGAGGCCCTGCGTAGCGCGCTCGATGGCCTCGGCGACCCCGCACCGCTGCGCTCGACGATCGCCCGCATGCTGCTGGATGCCGAGGGCACGAGGCCGCCACGCGGTCCCGAGCTCCCGGACGCGGCGGCCTGGGTCCTGGATGTGTTCCAGCGCCTGCTCGGCCGGGCGCCATCCGCAGAAGAGGCGAGCGCCTTCACCCGCGTCGCTGCAGAATCAGGGGACGGCCCCGCCCTCGTCCTCTACACCCTCCTCAGCAGTCCGGAGTACGAGTCATCATGAGCTTCTTCCGATCCGCCTCTCCCTCTCGTCGGGACCTCCTCCGCTCCGCAGCAGGCGCCGGGGTGATGGGCCTCTCCGCGCCGTTGGTCTCGGCGATCGGACCGATTCGACCTGGCATGAAGACCAAGCACGTGGTGCTCGTCATCATGGCCGGCGGCGTGCGCAGCAGGGAGACCTTCGGCTCCCCCAAGCAGATCCCCAACCTGGTCCAACTCGCGGACGAGGGGGTGCTCTTCACCCGCCTGAGGACCGCCAACCTCGGCCACTTCGGGGCCTCCATGTCCATCGTGACGGGCATCTCCGAGGCCCGCGGCATCCGGGACAACAGCCGCGCGCCCGACCCCACGCTCTTCGAATACGTCCGAAAGGACCTCGGGCTGGCCGCGAGCGACGTCTGGGTCACCACCTCCGGCGGGGCGCAGCAGGTGAACTACGCGTACGGGCTGCACCCGGACTACGGGCAGAAATACGGCGCGACGACGCTCGACGGCGACGGGATCTTCAACGAGGAGTTCAAGGGCATCGTCGCCAAGCTCGGGACGCCTCGCCCCCTGGCGGGATCGGACGCCGAGCGGGTGAGCGAGCTGCGCCGCGTGCTGCGCGGCGGCGCGCCGCCCTCCGCCGCGGAGACCTCCCGGGCGCGGGTCGAGCGCTACATCCTCGAGGAGCTCGGGCGTGGGGTCACCGGGATGACCGGCGCGGGGGCCGGCGACGCCAAGGCGATCCAGCTCGCCCGGAACCTCCTCTCGGTCTTCCGCCCCAGAATGATCGGCGTGGTCCTCCAGCAGGCGGACATCGCCCACGGGTCCTTCAACGGCTACACCGAGGTCATCCGCCGTAACGACGCGGCGATCGGTGAGCTGGTCGCGGCGATCCGCGGGGATGAGACCCTGCGCGATTCCACGGCGGTTGTCGTCCTCCCCGAATTCGGCCGTGACGCCGACCTCAACTCCCGCCGTGGCCTCGATCACGGGGACGGCTCGGATGACCTGCGCTTCGTCCACGGGGTGGCCTGGGGACCGGACTTCAAGCGCGGGAAGGTGGTGAAGGACGACCGCAGGACGATCGACGTGATGCCGACGATCGCCGATCTCTTCGGCGCGGACGCGCGCCACGCCAAGGGCTCGGTGCTACGGGAGATCTACTCCTGATGTTCCCCCGGGCGGCGGCCCCGATCGCCCTGCTCCTCGTCTCGATCGTCGGCGGAGCGCTCGCGTCCGGCGACCGCGGTGCGGCCCCGATCCCCGGGGTGCCCGTGGTCGTGGCGGCGCCGGCGTCTGCGGACTCGGAGGGCTGCATGAAGTGCCACGAGGGCATCGAGGACATGCACCCCGGATTTCCCCTCTCCTGCGTGGAGTGCCACGGGGGAGACGGCGAGGCCAGGGAGAAGGTCCGCGCGCACGTGCAGCCCAGCGCCCCGGTGGCCACCAACGAGCGGGTCCTGCCGGAGAACCACGACCTCGCCTACCTGCGCTTCTTGAACCCCATGGACCTGCGCGTCGCCGAGCGCGTGTGCGGGGACTGCCACGGGGAGCTCATCGACCACCTGATGGTGTCCCTCCACGGCACCACCGCCGCCCACCTCTCGGACGGCTTCTTCGAGAACGGACTCCAGAAGGAGAAGGACTCCCGCTATTCCGTCTTTCCCGTCGCCGCCCCGAGGGGCGTCGAGGGCAGCACGGTCGAGCGGCTCCTCCAGCCACCGAAGTTCGACTCGGCGGATGAGCAGGGGGACCTCGCCGCGCACTTCCCGGACCTGGTGCGCAAGGAGTGCATGCAGTGTCACCTGTGGTCCCAGGGGCGGGCGCTGCGCGGTCGAGTCGGGTTCGACGGCGAGTACCGCGGCGCCGGGTGCGCGGCCTGCCACGTCCCGTACCGCGCGGACGGGCTGAGCGAGTCCGCGGATCGGACGGCGAAGCGCGTGGAGCCGGGGCACCCGCGCGCCCACACCATGCTGACGGCACCTCCCACGGAGACCTGCACGACCTGCCACTACGGGGACGCGTCCATCGGCCTGCACTTCCGCGGGCTCTCGCAGCTCCCGCCCGGGGCGCCCGGGGGGCCGGAGATCCCCGGGACCACGGACAGCCTCCTGCACCGGGCGTTCTTCGTGAACGACCCGGAGGTCACGCCGCCCGACGTCCACCACGCCTCCGGGCTGCACTGCGTCGACTGCCACACCCTCGACGGGGTGATGGGGGACGGCCGCCTCCTCTCGAAGATGGAGGAGGCCACGGACATCTCATGCGAGGCGTGCCACGGCTCCATCGAGGAGCGGGCGACCATGCGCACAGAGCGCGGGACGCGCCTGAAGCACCTGTTCGAGCGGGACGGTGAGGTGTGGATGCGCAGCAAGGTCACGGGCGAGGAGCACCGCATCAAGCAGGCGGTCAACGTGATCGACATCGGGCACGAGGACTACAACCCCGAGGCGCAGCTCGCCATGACCTCGGACCACGGAAACGTCGCGTGCTACACGTGCCACGGCGGATGGAACGTGAACTTCCTCGGCTTCCACTTCTACCGCAACGAGGCGCTGACCCAGCTCGACCTGTTGTCCGGCCAGCGGACCCCGGGCCGCGTGACCACCCAGGAGAAGGTCTTCACCACGTGGAAGAGCTTCTACGCCGGCCTCGACGAGCGCGGCCGGGTCGCGCCCTACCTCACGGGCTTCTCCACCATGGGGACCGTGGACGACGCCGAGGGCAAGCGGATCCTTGACCAGGAGTTCCCGGTCACGGCGAACGGGCTCTCGGGGCTGACCATGATCCACCACCAGCTCCATTCGACGCGCCCGACCGCCCGGTCCTGCGCGGAGTGCCACCGGGCGTCAGAGACCTGGGGGATGGGCTCGCAGAACTTCCGGCTGGGCCGGCAGGTGGTGGTGGCAGCGGACCGCCGAGGGATCGAGGTCGTGGGCTTCGACCGCGAGAACCCGCAGCAGAGCGCGCCGCTCGCGCGGTTCGTGCTCCCCGACATCGTGGACCTGGAGTTGGCCACCGATCCCCTGCACGGCCACGTGCACCACGTCTACGTGTCCGAGGGCAAGCGGGGGATCCACGCCATCGACCTCCGGGACCTCCGGGCGCCTCGCCGGACCGACTTCCACATGACGGTCTCCCCGAGGGGGCTCGCACTCGCCGGCTCCCACCTCTGGGTGGCGGACGGCCTGGGGGGCGTGAAGGTCTTCGACGTCAGCGACCCGGATGAGCTCGAGCTCGTGGCGGCGCTGCCCACGATCGACGCCCACGACATCGAGATTCGGTGGCCCTACGCGTACGTCGCGGACGGGCCTGGCGGGCTGATCGTCGTGGACGTTCGAGTGCCCGTGAAGCCGCGGGTCATTGGCGGCCTGGCGCTGGACGGTGGGGGGGCCGGGGCCGTGGACCTCGACGTCATGTTCCAGTTCAGCCGGCCGACGGTGGACCAGGACGGCCAACCCTCGGACGAGCGGACCCTTGCGCGGCGGCTTGTGGCGGTCTGTGACGAGGAAGCAGGCCCGATCCTCGTCGACGCCACCGAGCCGGCGCACCTCGAGCTCGTGGAGTCGGAGCGGCGGCGACCCGGCGCCGCCGAGCGCCGCCGGGACAATGCCGTCTACCACAGCGTCGTGCTGCGGAGTCACGTGGAGCTCGCGTCCCCCCAGGGGGGGGATCGCACGCGCGAGCGGGACTACATGTACTTCGTAGAGGAGCGGACCCAGAACAACGGGCAGCAAGACTCGTTCCTGCGGACGGTCGATGTCACGGACCCATCGTCGCAGGAGCAGGTCTCCCGCGCCCCGTCCGGCGGCGCCTCGGACCTGCTCGAGGTGGGGGAGTGGTACACGCCCCCGTTCCTGCGCAAGTACGCCTTCATCCCGGGCGAAGAGGGGGTCATCGTCAACGACGTGACCAATGGCGCCGAGCCCGTGATGCTGGGCCAGCTCCTCGGCCTCCAGGAGGGCTACGTCCTCCGGGCCGAGCGCTTTCCCCTGGACAAGATGATGGACGAGGACGGCAGGCGGCTGAAGGACGTCAGCCATCCCGGGTCACGCTGGCTGATGCGCCCGGAGATCGAGAAGCTGCTGGACGTCGAGGGGGACGTCCTCGGGACGCTCGGGCCATACGCCCAGGAGTCCATCGCCGCCGCTGCGTCGGCCCGGAGGCTGTTCGGCCATGCGGACGAGGACCGCAGCGGGCTCCTGGTGGGCGACGAGATCGCCAAGGTGGGGGGCGGCGCCGTCGACCTCGACGGGGACGGACGCGTCACCCTCGCGGAGCTCGCCCGGACCGCGGAGGAGTACCGCGGGAGCGCGGTGATCGAGGCCGAACCAATCCCTGATCCTGAGGAGCGGGTGACCCCGGATGGGGACCTCGCGCGCCTGCTGGACAGCGTCGACCCGTTCGAGTTCGAGCGCAAGAAGGACGGCCGCCTGGACCGCAACGAGGCGGAGCGCGCGGTGTTCGGCGCCCTGGACCTGAACGGGAACAAGCGCCTGGACCTCCACGAGCTCTCCCGGCACCCAGGGCCCCTCCGGGAGCTCCGCTTCGGGGACCGAGCGGGCCTCGAGCGCTTCGAGGCCCTGGACCGGTCGGGCGGCGGCTCGATTGGCCCAAGGGAGTTCAGCCTTCGGGACGAGGACTGGCGGCTCCTGGACCGGGACGACGACGGCTTCTGCCAGCTGGACCCCACGCGATTCGCCAGCCGCCGGGACCGGGGGGAGGTGCCCAGGGACACGGAGTGGCCCACGCGCCGGCGGGGGCCGCGGATGGACCTGCCGCCCGGCTCCACCGTGGAGACCATCTGCGCGGGACTCGACGCGGACGGGGACGGGCAGCTCACCAAGCGGGAGCTTCGCCGTCGGCCGCTCCTCTTCGCCCAACTCGACGCGGACCGCTCCTCGATCGTGGAGCCGGACGAGCTCGAGCGGGCGGAGGCGGTGCTTCTGAGGTGGGGGGTGGAGTCCGGCCCCGACGACTTCCTGACTCGCTGGGACCTCGACGGGAGCGGGACGGTCGACGAGGACGAGGTCTCGAGCGTGGTCTGGACCCTCCTGGAGCGCCGCAGCCGGCGCTGAGGGCGCACGGCGCGACCCCTCTGGAGGCTCCCGCGGGTCGGATTGGGGTCCAGGGGTCGATTCCTCGGCAAGGAGGTGCGACAGAGGGGGGCCGCCGCCGACGGAGGGCGGCCCCTTCTGTTATTCTCTCGCGCCCAATTCGCCGCTCAGATGACGTCCCTCGAACCCAACGCTCCCAGCCAAGCCGGCCCCTCGGCGCCCCAGGGCGCCGGAGAGGAGAAGGCCCGGCGATCACCGAAGCCCCCGTGGCTGAAGGTCCCGCTCCCCGGCGGGGAGGGGTACAGCAAGCTCAAGAGCCTGACCCGGGACCTGAAGCTCAACACGGTCTGCGAGGAGGCGCGCTGCCCCAACATCGGAGAGTGCTGGAAGGGGGACCACGCCACCATGACGATCATGGTGCTGGGGGACGAGTGCACCCGGCGTTGCCGGTTCTGCGCGGTCAAGACCGTCGACCGCGCCGCGCCTCCCGACCCCGAGGAGCCCGCCCACGTGGGCCGGGCCATCGGCGAGATGGACCTGGACTACGTGGTGGTGACCAGCGTGGACCGCGATGACCTTGCCGACGGGGGCGCCGGTCACTACGCCGAATGCATCCGCTCCATCCGCACCCACGCCGAGCGCACCGTGGTCGAGGTGCTGATCCCCGACTACGTCGACACGCAGCTGGAGACCCTCATGGCGGCGCGCCCGGACGTGCTGGCCCACAACGTCGAGGTGGTCCCGCGGCTCCAGCGCAAGATCCGCGACCCGCGCTGCAGCTACGAGCGCTCCCTGGACGTGCTGCGCCAGGCCAAGGACCACGATCCCGACGTCTTCACCAAGTCGTCCCTCATGGTCGGCCTGGGTGAGTCCCACGCCGAGCTGGAGGACGCGATCGGCCTGCTGCGCGAGGCGGGGGTCGACTTCCTCACCCTCGGGCAGTACCTGAGGCCCTCCCCCAACCACGCGCCGGTCCGTGACTACGTGACCCCGGAGCGCTTCAAGGAGCTGGAAGTCGAGGCTCGCGCCATGGGCTTCCTCTACGTGGCCTCCGGCCCGCTCGTCCGCTCCAGCTACAAGGCCGGAGAGTTCTTCGCGGCGCGTCTCGTGAACGCGCGCCGGGGCCGCAAGAGCTGACCGCCGACCCCCTGCTTCCAAGATCGACCATGACTGACATGCTCACCGTGCTGGCGCCCGACGGCGCCACGAAGAAGGGCTTCGAGGCGGACCTCTCCGACGCAGAGCTCCTGCATTGCTATCGCACGATGCTGCTCGTGCGGTCCTTCGACGAGATCTGCCTGAAGCTCCAGCGGGCCGGCCGGATCGGCTTCTCGATCCCCAACCTCGGGATCGAGGCGACCCAGGTCGGCGCTGCCAGCGCCCTGCGCAAGAGCGACTGGATCTTCCCGAGCTATCGGGACTTCGGGATGGCGCTCTACCACGGCATCCCGGCCGTGGAGATGATGCACAACATGTTTGGCAACGCGGAGGACAGCGCCAAGGGCCGCCAGATGCCCGTGCACTTCTCCTTCGTCGAGCCGATCCACTTCTACAGCATCAGCTCGCCGATCGGCACCCACCTGCCCCACGCGGTGGGGGCGGCGCACGCCTCCAAGCTGCGCGGCGAAGACACCGTGCACCTCGTCAGCTTTGGGGACGGCGGCACCTCCAGCCTCGGCTTCCACAGCGGCATGAACTTCGCCGCCGTCTGGAAGTCGCCGGTGGTGTTCCTCTGCCAGAACAACGGCTACGCCATCTCCTGCCCCTCGGATCACCAGACGGCGAGTGATGGCTACGCGGTCAAGGCCGAGGCCTACGGGATGCCCCACGCGACCGTGGACGGCAACGATCTCTTCGCGGTCCGCCAGGCCGTGCTCGAGGCCGCGGAGCGCGCCCGCCGCGGGGAGGGCCCCACGCTCATCGAGGCGGTCACCTTCCGTATGGGGGGGCACTCCACCTCTGACGACCCCACCAAGTACGTCCCCGCCGAGCTGGTCGAGGAGTGGAAGCAGAAGGATCCGGTGGACCGCTTCCGCCGCTTCCTCGAGCGCAAGGGGCTCCTCACGCCCGAGCAGGACGAGGCCATGCGCGCCGACACCCTGGCGGAGATCGATCGCGCGGCCAAGGCCGCGGAGGCGACCGCCGCGCCCGGGCTGGAGACCATCTTCAGCGACGTCTTCGCGGAGGTCCCCAACCACATCCGCAAGCAGGGCGAGTTCCTCTTCGACCTGTCCCAGCGCCGCGGCGAGGCTGACGCCGGCGACGGCGAGTTCCCGCTCTGATCCCCGCAAGGGCCTCACGCGCGCCTGCACCCACTCAACATGGCGAATCTCACACTCATTCAAGCGGTCAACGACGGCCTTCGCACCGTGATGAAGGCCGACGACTCCGTCGTGGTCTTCGGCGAGGACGTCGGCCCGAAGGGCGGCGTCTTCCTCGCGACCGAGGGGCTCACCGCTGACTTCGGCGACAGCCGCTGCTTCGACACCCCGCTCTCCGAGGACGGGATCATCGGGACCGCGGTCGGGATGGCGATGAACGGCCTCCGCCCGGTGGCCGAGATCCAGTTCCAGGACTTCATCTTCCCGGCCTTCGACCAGATCGTGAGCGAGGCGGCGAAGCTCCGCTATCGCTCCGGCGGCCAGTACACGGCGCCCATGGTGATCCGGACGCCTTACGGCGGCGGGATCCGCGGCGGGCTGTACCACAGCCAGTCCGGCGAGGCGTACTTCGCCCACACCGCCGGGCTCAAGGTCGTGATCCCCTCCACACCCCACGACGCCAAGGGCCTCTTGATCGCCTCGATTCAGGATCCCGATCCGGTGCTCTTCATGGAGCCCAAGGCGCTGTATCGCTCGGTCAAGGGGGAGGTCCCCGAGGGCGAGTACACCGTGGACCTCTCCACCCTGCGGACCGTCCGTCAGGGCGGCGACGTGACGATCTACTGCTACGGGGCGATGGTCCCGGTGGTGGAACGCGCCGCGGCGCAGGCCGCCGAGCAGCGGGGCATCGAGTGCCTGGTCGTGGACCTCCGGACGCTGATGCCCCTCGACGAGGAGGGCGTCCTGGAGGCCGCCAAGCAGACCGGCCGGGTCGTCGTCGTCCACGAGGCGCCTCGTTTCTGCGGGTACGGCGCAGAGATCAGCGCGCTGATCGCAGAACATTGCATCGAGTACATGGAGGCGCCGGTCCGCCGCGTCACCGGGTTCGACACCCCGTTCCCGAACACCCTCGAGCACCACTACCTTCCTGACGACCGCCGCGTCCTCGACGCGATCGAATCGGTCTACGACTTCTGAGCTTCAGCCTCGACCGCCAGACACACCGCGCTTCCCCCCCCCAATCCAATGATCGAGTTCAAGCTGCCCGATATCGGCGAAGGCATCGCTGAGGGCGAAATTGTCCAGTGGCTGGTCGCCGAGGGCACCGCCGTTGAGGAGCACCAGCCCGTCGTCGAGGTGATGACGGACAAGGCGACCGTCGAGGTGCCGGCCCCCGCCGCCGGAACCGTCGTCAAGCACCTCGCCGGTGAAGGGGACACGGTGCCCGTGGGCAACGTGATCTTCCACCTCGAGGACGGCGCGGCCGGGGCTCCGGCCGCCGCACCCGCCGCGGCCCCGTCCGAGGCCGCCGCCCCGGCAGCCGCCGCCGGCGGCAAGACCATCGAGTTCAAGCTCCCCGATATCGGGGAGGGAATCGCCGAGGGTGAGATCGTCCAGTGGCTCGTCGAGGAGGGCGCCTCCGTCGAGGAGCATCAGCCTGTCGTCGAGGTCATGACGGACAAGGCCACCGTCGAGGTGCCCGCGCCCGCAGCGGGGACCATCTCCAGCCGCCTCGTGGACGAGGGCGCCACGGTGCCCGTGGGGGAGGTCATCTTCCACCTGGTCACCGGAGCGGGCGCCGCCGCGCCGGCCGCGAGCGTGGCGCCGGCCGCCGCCGCTGCGCCGGCCGCCGCCGCGCCCGCGAGCAACGGGGCCGCCCAGCCGGCCCGCGTGAGCGCCGCGGACGGCAAGGTCCTCGCCGTCCCCAGCGCCCGCCGCGTGGCCCGCGAGCTCGGCGTTGACCTGACCATGGTGAGCGGCTCCGGCCGGGGTGGCGTCGTGCGCCGCGCCGACGTGGAGGCCTTCGCCAAGTCGGGCGCCGCGAGCGCCCCCGCCCCCGCCGTCGCGCCCGCAGCCGCAGCCGCGCCGCCCGCCCCCGTCGCCGCTCCGCCGGCGCCGAGCGCCGCCGCGCTGTCTCCGATCCCCACCCTCCACGAGGTCCAGAAGACCCCGTACCGCGGCATCCGCCGCAAGATCGGCGAAGCGATGACTCGCTCCAAGCACACCGCCGCGCACTTCACGGTGGTGGAGGAGATCGACGTCACCGAGCTCGTGGCAGCTCGCTCCAAGGCCAAGGCCGTGGGCAAGCAGCACGGCGTGAACGTGACGTACATGCCCTTCATCATGAAGGCGGTCGCCAACGGCCTGACCCGCTTCCGGTCGCTCAACGGTCACCTCGACGAGGCCGCCGAGGAGATCGTGATGCCGAACGAGGTCAACATTGGCATCGCGACGGACACCGACAACGGACTCGTCGTACCGGTCATCCGCAACGTGGAGTCCAAGGGCATGCTGCACCTCGCGGCGGAGCTGGCGGACTTGGCGCAGCGGACGCGGGACGGCAAGGTCAAGCCGGACGAGCTCCGTGGCTCGACCTTCACCATCACGAACGCCGGCAACATCGGCGGTACGCTCGCGACACCGGTGATCAACTTCCCGGACATTGCGATCCTGGGGGTCCACCGCATCGTGAAGCGACCGGGAGTCGTGGAGACGCCGACCGGCGACGAGATTGCGGTCCGCCACTACATGAACCTCTCCTGCAGCGTGGATCACCGCCTCGCGGACGGCGCGGACGCGGCGCGCTTCCTCGCCTGGCTCCGGGTCCTGCTCGAGGACCCCGGCCTGCTCAGCCTCTGAGCCGCTGATCTCCCTCCGGAATACCCTGTTGTCCTCCGCGATCCAGATCCTCGCTCCGGACGGCTCCGTCGTCGGTGAGCCCCCCGGCCTCTCCGAAGCGGAGCTCCGGGGCCTGTTCGTGCACATGCTCCAGATCCGGTGCATGGACGGGCGGATGCTGAAGCTGCAGCGCGCGGGGCGGGTCGGGTTCGTGGGCACGGCCACGGGCCTGGAGGCCACGCTCGTGGGGGCGGCAGCACCCCTCCGGCCGGAGGATTGGCTCTGGTCGGGTCTGCGGGAGGGCGGGGCCGCGGTGATGCGCGGGCTCCCGCTGTCGGAGTACGTGGCGCAGATGTACTGCAACGCGAACGACACCGCGAAGGGGCGCCAGATGTGCAATCACTTCCAGCACAAGGGCACCAACTACCCGAGCTGGTCGAGCGTCATCGGCACCCAGATCACCCACGGGGTGGGGGCGGCCTTCGCCTCGATGCGGCGCGGTGAGGACACCGTCCACGCGATCCACTTCGGGGACGGCGCCACCAGCTCCAACGGTTTCCACAGCGGGCTCAACTTCGCCGGCGTTTGGAACGTGCCGGCGGTCTTCGTCTGCACGGACAACGGGTGGGCGATCTCGGTGGCTTCCTCCGAGCAGACCGCCGCGAAGTCCTTCGCGGCCAAGGCCGCGGCCTACGGCTTCCCCGGGTACGAGGTGGACGGCAACGACGTGCTCGCGTGCCAGAGCGCCATGGCGGACGCCGTGGAGAGGGCACGACGGGGCGAGGGGCCGACGATGCTCGTGCTGAAGACCTATCGGATGCTGGGCCACTCCAGCTCCGATGACCCCACCAAGTATCGCTCCGATGAGGAGGTCGCGGCCTGGGCCGAGCGCGACCCGATCGCGCGCTTCGAGCGCTACCTGATCGAGCGTGGCATCGTCGAGGAGGGAGAGCGCGCCAAGCTGGAGGCGCAGCTGCTCACCGAGATCGACGCCGTGATTCACGAGCAGGAGGCGGCGCCGCCCATGGCGCTCAAGACCCTGGTCGAGGACGTCTACGCCGAGGTGCCGTACCACCTCCGGCGCGAGTACAACGATTTCATCGCGGTCGCCGAGAAGCTGGGTCACGCCCAGCCGGGCGACGGCGCCTTCCCCCTCTGATTTCAAGCTATGTCTTCCAAGCGCAAAGTCGTCGTCATCGGCGCCGGCCCGGCCGGTTATGTCTGCGGTATCCGTCTCGCCCAGCTCGGTCAGGACGTCACCGTGGTCGAGAAGCAGTACTGGGGCGGGACCTGCCTCAACGTCGGCTGCATCCCCTCCAAGGCGCTCATCGCCGCCGGAACGCTCCTGGACAAGATCAAGCACGCCCAGGTCATGGGGATCACCGCCCAGGGCGTAGACCTCGACGTCAACAAACTGGTGGAGTGGAAGACCGGCATCGTCGGCAAGCTCACGGGCGGCGTGCACGGGCTGCTCAAGAACTACGGCGCGAAGGTCGTGATGGGGGCGGCGAAGATCGTCGACAAGAACACGGTCCAGGTGACCGGCGGCGACGGGGACCAGACCATCAAGTGCGACGACATCGTCATCGCCACGGGCTCCGAGCCCATCAACATCCCGGGCTTCACCTGTGACGAGGACAACGTCTGGTCGTCGACCGGCGCTCTCACGCCCAAGGAGATCCCGGGGCACCTGCTGGTCATCGGCGGCGGGTACATCGGCCTCGAGCTGGGGATGATGTACCGCAAGCTCGGCTCCGAGGTCACGGTCCTCGAGGGCACCCCCGGAGCCCTGCCTGGCCAGGAGCGCGACTGCGTCAAGGTCATCGAGCGGTCCCTCAAGAAGATGGGCATCAAGCTCGTCACGGAGGCCTTCGCCCAGGGATGGACGGACAAGGGCGGCAAGAAGCTCGTCACCTACAAGGGCAAGAAAGGTGAGGAGACGATCGAGTGTGATCAGATCCTGTCCACGGTCGGGCGCCGGCCCTACAGCGAGGGGCTCGGGCTCGAGAACGCCGGGCTCACCGTGACCAAGCAGGGCTTCCTCGAGGTCTCGAAGCAGATGCGCACGAGCGTCCCGAACATCTACGCCGTGGGCGACATCGCCGGGCAGCCCATGTTGGCGCACAAGGGCTCCCACGAAGGGCTCGTCGCCGCCGCGGTGATCGCGGGTAAGAACGAGGAGTATGACGCCCGCTGCGTGCCGGCGGTGATCTTCACCTCCCCTGAGATGTCGTCCGTGGGCCTCACCGAGGAGCAGTGCAAGGAGAAGGGCCTCAACTACCTGACAGGCCAGTTTCCCTTCGCCGCGTCTGGTCGAGCGATGACGCTCCAGGAGACGGATGGCTTCGTGAAGATCATCAGCGACGCGGAGACCGACGAGGTCCTCGGCGTCCACATGGTCGGCCCGGAGGTGACCGAGCTCATCGCCGAGGCGGCCCTCGCTATCGAGATGGGGGCCACCGTCGAGGACCTGTCCCGCACCATCCACGCCCACCCGACGCTCCCCGAGTCGATGATGGAGGCCGCTGAGGCGGTCCATGGGACCGCTGTCCACATCTATCAGAAGCCGAAGAAGAAGTGACGCCGGGCGCTGACCGCTCCGAGCCGCCCCCGGGCGCCGGGTCGCCCGGACCTTCGTTTGAGGTACGGGACCTGGGCCGCCTGGGGTTCGAGGACACCTACCGCCTGCAGCAAGAGCTGCTGCAGGCGAGGATCGAAGGGCGCGTAGGCGACCAGCTGTTGCTGGTGGAGCACGACGCCGTGGTGACCCGTGGCCGGCGCTCCCCGGACGGGGACACGGCCGAGGTGCCCTTCCCGGTGGCGACGATCGAGCGTGGGGGAGAGGCGACCTATCACGGGCCGGGGCAGCTCGTCGCCTACCCCATCCTCCGGCTGGAGGATGGCCAGCGGGACCTGCACGCCTACCTACGCTGGCTGGAGGGCGTCGTCATCGACGCCCTCGCCCGGGTCGGCGTGGAGGGGAGGCGAGAGGAGGGCTACACGGGCGTGTGGATCGGTGACAAGAAGGCCTGCTCCATCGGGGTGGCGGTGCGGGGCTGGGTGGCCTGGCACGGGCTGGCCGTCAACGTGACGACGGACCTGGCCGCCTACCGGAGCTTCTCCCCCTGCGGCCTGAGCGCGGACGTCATGACGAGGGTCGCCGATCATCTGCCGGACGCCGGGGGAGCTCCTGAGGCGCTCATGGGCCGCTTCAAGGAGGCCCTGCTCGCGGCCTTCGCCACCGCAGGGATGCCGCTCCCCCGGACCTGATCCAGGCCCCTGGGGGCGGAAAGTTTTTCCGGCGCCCCAATCCCCACCGCTTTCTATCCCTGGAACCAACAGGGAATCAGCTCGCAAGGCCGATGACCCCGTTTCGGAGATGCACTTCATGAAGACCAGTGGCGATTCAGGTGGGCCCCAGGCCCACACCCATAGTCCCGAGAATGGCGGCGGCGTAGTCCTTGATGCCAAGGCGCTCCGAGCCCTCGAGGACCTCGGCGGCGGCGATACCGCCTTCGTCGCCGAGATCGTCGAGCTCTACCTCGCCGAGGCCGTCACGCGTATGCATGAGATGCAGGTCGGGCTCGATGGCCCCGAGCGCGAGCGCGTCCTGCAGGCTGCGCACGCCCTGAAGTCCTCGAGCGCGCACGTCGGCGCCATAGAGTTCGCGCGCTGCTGCGCTGAACTCGAAGTGCATTGTCGGGCCGGAGATGGGTCCGACGACCTGGTCCTCACTGGCCGCAGGGCCGTGGCGATGTACGGCGAAGTGCAGTCCGCGCTCAAGGCGCTCCTCGGCGAGAGCTGAGCCCGAACAGTTCACGAGGCAATCCCCATGCAGAATCGCGTGATCCCGGTCGAATTCGAAGAGCTCAAGAGCTCGGGTACCTTGCCGTCGCCCGCGGGCGTGGGAATCAAGATCCTCGAGATCACACGCACGGATGAATTCAGTGCGGACGACATGGGCCAGGCGATCATGTCGGACTCGTCCCTGACGGGTCGGGTCCTGGAGCTCGCCAACTCGGCGGACCGCGCCGGCCAAGAGCCCATCACCACGGTCTCGGCGGCGATCATGCGGCTCGGCGCCACGACGGTCCGTAACCTCGCCCTCGCCTTCTCCGTGATCTCGGAGCGTGACAACGGGGCGTGCAACGGGTTCAACTACCCGCTCTATTGGTCCGGTTCCCTGGCGCGCGCCGTCGCGGCCAAGTCCCTCTCGGTCCACGTCGGTGGGGTCTCCTCCGAGGAGGCTTACGTGGCCGGCCTGCTCGCCGAGGTCGGCGTGCTCGCGCTGGCCACCGTGCACAGCGAACCCTACGCCAAGGTCCTGCTCGAGACGCGGGGTCAGCCCATGAGCGCCGTGCTCGCCGCCGAGAACACCGCGTTCGACATCGATCACTCCACGGTCGGCTACTGCATGATGCTCGATTGGGGGCTGCCCGATTCGTTCGCCAGCGCGGTCGAGAGCTTCAACCTGGAGCGGCTGTCGCCCGCGGGGGACGTGACGCTCGACACCCTCTCGGACCTGCTCCGCTTCGCCGACGCCATCTCTTCGGCGATGCTACTGACGGCGACCACGCCTCCGCGCCGGATCAACGAGGTCGGCGAACAGATCGAGCGGCTCCAGGAAGTGCTCGGCTACTCGGACGCGGACGTGGCGCGGCTGGTTGGACAGATCGCGGGGGAGTGGAGCCGGTGGGGCGAGCGGCTCGACATCGCCACCTGCGACGTGAGCTTCGAGAGCATCAAGGAGGCCATCCGCCGCGGCCGAGAGGCCTTCAAGAAGGAAGTCTCCCTGCAGACGGGCGGTGGGATCCGGTGCGAGTCTGTGGTCGCGGACAACATCGTCACCACCGAGGACGTGGTCGAGGACGCCCGCGGGCTCGTGGCCGAGAAGATCAAAGTCCTCGCTGTGGACGACGATCCGGTAGCCCTCCGCCTGCTGGTCACCGTGCTCCGGAAGCAGGGCTTCGACGTCTCGTTCGCCAAGAACGGCGCCGAGGCAATGCGAATCTCGATGCGCGAAGGCCCCGACCTCATCGTCGCCGACCAGGAGATGCCGGAGATGAGCGGGCTGGAGCTCACGCGGGCCCTGCGGCGCTCGAAGCGCGGCGCCTCGATGTACATCGTGCTGCTGACCGGCGCGCAGGAGGAGGACCTTCTGGTGGAGGCCTTCGAGTCGGGGGTGGATGACTATGTCCAGAAGCCCTTCGATGCCCGCCACCTGATGGCGCGGCTCCGCGCGGGCATGCGGATTGTCGGACTGCAGCGGCGGATCGAGGAGGATCGACGGACCATCCTCCGCCAGCTCGCGGACAAGAACAACTTCAACCGGAAGCTGAAGATGCTTTCCCTGACCGACCTCCTGACCGAGGTCCCGAACCGCCGGCACGCCATGGAGCGGGTCGAGTCGGAGTGGAAGTCGTCGGTCCGGAGCGGGAGCCAGTTCGCCGTCCTCATGGTGGACATCGACCGCTTCAAGGCCGTCAACGACACCTACGGGCACGACGTGGGTGATGTCGTCCTCAAGTCCACCGCCCAGGCCATCAGCGGCACGCTCCGGGGCGAGAACCAGGTCGCCCGGCTCGGGGGTGAGGAGTTCCTCATCATCGCGCGCGGGGCCAACGCTGAGGACGCCAGGGTGCTCGGTGAGCGGGTCCGGCTCGTAGTCGAGGAGAACGTCGTTGAGGCCGAGGGCTTCAGGGACGGCGTGACCATCAGCATCGGGGTCGCGTCCTTCGATCAGGGCTTCGTCGGCATTTCCGAGATGATGAAGGCCGCCGACGATGCGGTGTATCAGGCCAAGACTCTCGGGCGGAATCAGGTTCGCAGTGCCAGGGAAGATCCTCAAGAGGCCGATGGATTGTTAGCGCGCCGCAAGTCTGCCTGATCGAGCGCCGTCTCCCCCCCAGGTATGCATCGCCAGTTCAACGAGCTCAGACTAACGGGTACCCTTCCCTCGCCGTCGGCGGCAGGGCTGCGGATCCTGGAGCTGACGTCGACTGAGGACTTCGCGTACGACGAGCTGATCAAGACGATCCTCGCCGATCCGGCTCTCTCCGGCCGGATCATCAAGATCGCCAACTCGGCGAATCGTGACGGACTCCCCCCGGTTCACACGGTGGCTCAGGCCACCATGCGCCTCGGCGTTCGGGCCGTACGCTCGGTCGCCCTGGGCTTCTCGCTGATCGCAGACAACCGCCGAGGGACCGCGAAGGGCTTCGACTTCACGTCCTACTGGTCCAACTCGCTGGCGACCGCCGTTGCCGTCCACATGTTGGCCCAGGTGACGCGTTACCCGGACCCGGCGTCGGCGTTCACCTGCGCGCTCCTGTGTGACGTGGGGAAGCTCGCGCTCGCGTGCGTCCACCCCGAGCGCTACTCCGACATCGTCACGGCGAACCCGGGCGCCCCTGACCTCGCGCTCGCCAAGATCGAAGGGCGGGAGTTCGGGATCGATCACTTCGAGGTCAGCGCCGAGCTGCTCGCGCACTGGGGCCTCCCTGGCGAGTTCCAGGAGGTTGCCCTGCTCCGTGCGATGGACCCCGAGCCGGCCGAAGAGGTCGTTGTCGACCTCGGCGGTCCCCCGGAGCTCTTGACCCTGGTCCGGAGCGGGCGTCAGATCGCCCGCGTGATGAACGGCAGCTGGGACATCGACGACGCCCGCTGGCGCGGCCTCTTCCTCTCGCTGCGGCACGTGGGCGAGGACCTCAGGATGGACTCCGACGCCCTGCTGTCCATCTGCGATGCCATCGTGCCCAGCCTCGATGACTGGGGCCGCCTGATCGACCTCCCGGTCACCTCGGCGGGGAGCTTCCAGGACATCGCCGTCGAGATGGAGCGGCGGGGCCTTCGGTCGGCCCTGATCTCGACCACGTTCGAGGCCGGAGCCGATACGGGCGACTACGACAGCCAGCCGCTCCATTTTCAGGACGAGCTCGACCGGCCCCTCTTGCCCATCGACGGCTACGCGACGGAGGGGGCGGCGCCCACCCGGATTCTCGTGGTCGAGGACGACCCGCAGATGATGCGCCTCATCGCGCATCATCTCAAGCGGCAGGGCTTCGAGGTCCTGACCGCGAGCTCGAGCTCCGAGGGCCTCTCCAGGGCGCTGGAACACTCGCCGCAGATCGTCGTCACGGACTGGATGATGCCGGAGATGAGCGGCATCGACCTCTGCCGGACGCTGCGCCGGAGCCAGGCCGGTGCCCGGATGTACCTCATCATCGTCACCGCCTGCGGCAACGACGAGCAGGTGGTCGAGGCCTTCGAGGCCGGAGTGGACGACTTCGTCGCCAAGCCCTTCAATCCGCGGATCCTCCTGGCGCGGGTCGGCGCCGCCGAGCGCGCGATCCAGCTGCGCGAGCGGGCCGAGGCCGCGGAGCGCTCTCGCCTCCGCCAGGTGACCGAGCTCGGGATCATGACGCGCAAGCTGCGCGCGGCTGCGCTCACCGATGCGCTGACGCACCTGCCGAACCGCCGCTACGCGATGCAGCGGCTCAAGCAGGAGTGGGAGTCGAGGGAGCGCAACGGGCGCGGGCTCGCGGTCACCATCGTCGACATCGATGCCTTCAAGCGGGTCAACGACGAGTTTGGCCACGATACAGGGGACGCGGTCCTGCGAACCGTGGCGCTCCATCTCCAAGCCCACACCCGGGGCTCTGACGTACTCTGCCGCCTCGGCGGGGAGGAGTTCATCGTGATCAGTGTCGGCGGTTCCACCGACGCCGCGATGGTCGCGGGGGAGCGCCTGCGGGCCGCCGTGGAGTCGAAGGCGGTCGAGCACGGCAGCTTCGACGAAGCGGTCACCGTGAGCCTGGGGGTCGCAACCGCGACGCCTGAGATGCAGTCGTTCGACGACCTGATCAAGGCCGCCGACGAGGCTCTCTATGCGGCCAAGGAAGCGGGCCGAAACCGGGTCTGTGGAGCCGCCGCGAAGGTGGCCCCAGATGCCAGCGGTCAGTCCGACCGACGCTCTGCCTGATCGGCGGAAGGGGTAGGACTCTCCCGCCACCAGGGTCCGACCCAGGCTGCGGCGCGGTCAGCCTGGACGAGCCTCAGGTAGAAGTAGCTCCGCTTGAGGGTCTCGGGGAGCTCCACCTCGAAGGCGGCGTCCATCGGCCCCAGGGGCCGCTCCTCACTGGAGGCGCCCGGCCGCAGGGGGCGGACCTCGGACCCGGCGGACCCGTCGAGCGCGGGGCCGAGGATGAGATCGATCCGGTCGAGCGGGGCGGTACCGTGAAAGCGGATCACGACCTCGGCTTGCCCCGGGTCGCGCTCCACGAGGGCGATGATGCGGGGGCCGCTGGTGGCGTAGGCCGCCCGGCGGCGGAGGGCGTCCAGCACCCCGGTACGGTCGAAGGTCGGGGAGAGGATCGCCGCGAGGCCGCCGGTCCCGGGGACCTCGCCCGAGCGCGCGGTGGCCGCTCTCCAGCCGTAGATGGGAGAGAGGTGCGGCAGGCCCGGGTGGCCGTCGTGGGAGTCGCCGGACCCGATGAACCCAAGGCGCAGCCCGCGGTCCAGCTGGTCCCGGACGAACCACCCGTCGCGACTCCCCGAGACGACCTGAGGGGCGTCCCGGGCCTCGCTCGACCCGTGGACGGAGACGACCTCGGTGACGGGCTCCATGCGCGGGTCCGGCGTGTAGGTCCAGTTCACGGGGATGGGGTTCCCGGAGCTGTGGTGCGCGATGGTCATGGCTGGCTCGCCCTCGAGCGCGGACCAGAGCTCGGCGGGGGTGTCTGTCGCTGGGTCCATGGAGGAGAGGATCGGACCGCCGGTGTCGAAACGCAGGACGTGCCGATGCCCGTGGATCCAGCTCGTCCACTCGTACCCGTGGAGCGACACCAGCTGGCCCGGGACGTGGAAGCGCTCGGTGACCTCACGCATCTCCTCCTGCCACTGCGGGACCTGGTCGAGGAAGCGCGGTCCGAAGTGGTCGTGGTCGGTGAGCGCGAGGACGTCCAGGCGAGCGGTGTCGCGGGCGTAGAGGAAGTAGTCCTCGACCGCCCCCGTACCGTCCGAGCGGCCCGTGTGCCCGTGCAGGTCACCCCAGAGGATGCGCGGCGCCTCCGCGTCGACCAGCAGGGGGTTGGAGACCGACGTGGCCGTGGACCCGTCGGGGAGGGTCAGGGTCGCCCGGACGCGGAGGACGGGGAGGGACCCGGGCTGCGGCTCCGTGAGCGACGGAGCCGTGAGCTCGAAGGCGGCGAAGCCCTCCTCGTTCAGGAGGACGGGCGCGGGCGGTTGGAGCCGGTCCCTGAGCGGCCCCAGCAGCTCGAGCGCGACGCTCCCGGTCCACGGTTCCCCCTCGAACCTCGGGGCGCGGTTGGCCCAGCTGTCGAGGGCCGAGACGTGATAGCGGAGGGGCTCTCCTGGACGCGCGGTGCTCGGCCCGAGGACGACGACCCGCGCGGGCTCGCGCGGCGAGACGTCCACGGACGGAGAGGCCGGCAGGATGGCGCGGATCCCGTCGCCGTCGCCATCCACGGAGAACCAAAGCCGAGCGTCGCGGCCGGCGTAGCGGTCGGCCCTCGCCCCGGCCGCGCCAGCGCCGTAGTCGAGGGTGACCAGGTCCCCTCCCTCGAGCCCGGCGCCGCCCACGGTGAGGATGAGCAGGCCCGAGTCCTGGCCCCCGAAGGTGTCGGCAGAGAGGACCGTCTCCGGTCGACTCACCGCGACGTTCGTGAACCCCGGCAACTCCGGGCTCTGGACCTGGGGCGTTGACCAGCCCCAGAAGGGCTCGGGCATGAAGTGGATCGAGCCCCCGGGGGCGATCCCGGTATCGGCGACCTCGAACTCGAAGGTCCAGCGGCCGACGCCGCCCGCGACGACCTGGTCCGGGGCGCGGGTCACCCGGACCGAGCCCTTCCCATCGGAGGGGTGGCGGGGAGCGACGAGGTCCGCGCGGAACTGCTCCACCTGGCCCCACCGGGCGGTGGGGGGGGCGGGGTTGGGGCCCTGGGCAGGCGCCTGCGAGCCTCCGCCCTCGGGCTCGCCGCAGGCGACGGTGACGACGAGGAGCGCGAGGGCCCAGGGGCGTGCGGGGTGACGGGCGGCCATGTTCCCTGCACACTAGCGTCATGACCTCCGCCACGCTCGACCCGGCTGCGCTCCGGGATCACGTCGCCCGCTCCTGGCGGGATTCCATCCTCCCCGCCATCTCGGAGTTCATCCGCATCCCGGCCAAGTCGCCGGCCTTCGACGCCGACTGGGCCGCCAACGGCTTCCTGGACGACGCCGTCGAGCTGGCGGCGGCCTGGTGTCGGGAGCGGAAGCTCCAGGGGATGACCGTCGAGATCATCCGGCTCGAGGGCCTGACGCCCACGCTGCTCGTGGAGGTGCCCGCCTTCGGCATGCCCCCCGGCGCCGAGGGCGGCACCATCCTGATGTACGGCCACCTGGACAAGCAGCCCGAGGTGACCGGTTGGGACGCGAACAAGGGCCCCTGGGAGCCCGTGGTGGAGGACGGCAAGCTCTACGGCCGCGGGGCGGCGGACGACGGGTACGCCGTCTTCGGGTCCCTCGGCGCCTTGGAGGCGCTGCAAGACCAGGGCGCTCCGCACCCGCGCTGCGTCTGCCTGATCGAGACCAGCGAGGAGAGCGGGAGCCCGGACCTCGCCGCGTACGTGGAGCACCTCAAGGGGCGCATCGGGACGCCGGGGCTCGTGGTGTGCCTCGACAGCGGCGCGGGGGACTACGAGCGCATGTGGCTCTGCACCTCCCTGCGCGGCAACGTCAACGGCGACCTCCGGGTCTCGACCGTCTCCGAGGGAATCCACTCCGGCGACGCGAGCGGCGTGGTGCCGTCGAGCTTCCGCGTGGCGCGGCGGCTCCTCGACCGGGTGGAGGACCCCGACACCGGCGAGGTGATCCTGCCTGCGCTGCGCGCCGAGGTCCCGGCGGACCGGATGGCCCAGGCCGAGGCCGCCGCGGGCGTGCTCGGGGACACCGTGCACGACAAGTACCCGTTCCAGCCGGGGGTCCAGCCCATGGGCGTGGACGCGACTTCGCGCGTGATCGCGCGTACGTGGCGCGCGACGCTCTCCGTCACAGGGGCAGCGGGGATGCCGCCGCTCGAGCACGCCGGGAACGTGCTGCGCCCCGAGACGGCCCTCAAGCTCAGCTTCCGGACCGCGCCGACCACCGACCCGGACGCCGCGCTGGCCGCGATCAAGGAGACGCTGGAGTCCGACCCGCCCTACGGGGCCCAGGTCTCCTTCGAGAACGCCGACGGCGCCACTGGGTGGAACGCGCCGCCGTTCGCTCCCTGGCTCGACGGCGCCATCCAGGAGTCGAGCCGGGAGTTCTTCGGCAAGGACGCCGTCTCCCTCGGAGAGGGGGGGACCATCCCGCTCATGGGCCTCCTGGGCGAGTCCTTTCCCGAGGCGCAGTTCGTGATCACCGGGGTGCTCGGGCCAGGCTCCAACGCCCACGGGCCCAACGAGTTCCTGCACCTCGAGATGGCGGAGCGGCTCACCGCCTGCGTGGCCATGATCGTGGCCCGCGCCGCCGAGCAGGCCTGAGCGCCGGTCAGCGCGCCGCGTTTGGAGCCGTCGGGCGCGGCGGCGAGAGCCCGACGCGCTGGAAGGTGATCCGCTCGTAGGGGCTCTCCTGGCCACGCTCGTAGAGGCATCCCACGGCGTTGGAGCTGCCCTCCGAGAGGTCCACCAGGCAGGAGTAGGCTGCGGCCTGGCCGTGGAGCAGGGCCGCGGTGTGCCATCCGCGCCCGCCGTCGTAGCTCACCCGCACCAGCATCCGCTCGCGCCGGTTGGGTGAGGCGGGGTTGGAGAAGGCCAGCCAGCGCTCGACCACTCCGCCGCCGCGGGAGGCGTGGACGGTCACCATCCCCGCCTGGCAGATGGGCTCGGGGAGGGTCTCGTCCCAGGTGACCTCCCCGAAGCTCTCGCCACCGTCCGTCGAACGGGCGACAGCGCGGGCCTGCTTCTGGCGGTTGTAGTTCCGCATGTTGAGGACGAGTTCACCTGATTCGAGCTCGGCGACCTGGCACTCGTTGAGTTGGTCGCGTCCAGACCGGCCGCCGATGCGCCAGGTGGCGCCGTGATCGTCGGAGAGCAGGACGTGGCTGTAGTAGCGCCGCGAGTCGGCCTCGATGTGGTCGCAGGGGATCACGAGCCGGCCCGCGTGCCGACCCACCTCGAGCTGGATCCCCACGCCGGGCCCGGTGGCGTACCAGGTCCAGTCCCTCCGCTTCGTCGAGTCCGTCACCTCCCGTGGCGGGGACCAGCGCGCGCCGCCGTCGGCGCTCGTCATCACCCAGACCGTCCGGGTCCCCTCGGAGGTGCCAGAGATGATCTCGCTCTCGTGGTCGCGGCCGAGGTTGTGGGTGAGGAAGAGGAAGATCATCCCCGTGTCCCGGTCGAGCACTGGGCAGGGGTTCCCGCAGACGTTGTCACCGTCATCCCAGAGGACACGCTGCTCGCTCCAGGTGGCGCCGCCGTCGTCGGAGCGCTTCATGAGCAGGTCGATGTCCCCGGTGTCCCCACGCCCGCCCTTGCGACCCTCGCAGAAGGCGAGCAGCGCGCCGTCGGGGGCCCGCAGCACCGCGGGGATGCGGTAGGTGTGGTAGCCCCCCTCGCCGCTGGTCCAGACGTCGACCTTGTCGCTGGCTGACGGGGCGCCAGGCTGGGACGGGAACTGAGGGGCGAGGGCCAGTGAGGCGAGGAGCGCGGCGATCATGATGGGGAGGGTCGCCGGTCAGCTCGCGAGGGCAGCGCGGATGTCTCGCACGATGGCCCAGTGGTGCCGGGCGTGCAGCGCCGAGAAGCGGAGCCAGTGGGCGGCAGAGAGGGGGCCGAGCACCTGGTGGGGGATCCACGCCGGCGCGGCGGTGATCTCGTCAGCGATGGCTTCGAGGCCGGCGAGCGCCTCGCGGTTCCCGTTCATCTCCATCTCGAGGAACCTCGGTTCCACCGTCTCGTCGGGGGTGACCATGCGGGGCGCCTGGGCCTCGCCGCGCGGCGTGACGTCGTCCTCGAGGACCTGGGCGGCGCGCGCGTGGATCTCCCCCTCCTGCTGGATCAGCCGCCCCTTGCGGCCGACGAGCGACTTCACGTGGCGGAAGGCCAGGTCGGTGGCCAGGGCGATGTGGTACAGGTGCTGCTCGACGCTCCACCCGGAGACCTCTGGCGCACGGGCGCGGCAGGCGGCCTCGCCCTCCTGGCGGATGGACTCGAAGGCGTCGAACGCCTCGTGCAGGCGGGCGAACTCTCCGCGGACATCGATCTCTGTGGACGGCATGGCGAGAGGTTACCCTCTGGGCGCCTCACGCGGCGAACGGGCCCTTAGCTCAGTCGGTTAGAGCAGGTGACTCATAATCGCTTGGTCGAAGGTTCGAGTCCTTCAGGGCCCACTTTCTCCGCGTCGACGCTCTCTCCCGCCGGAGCCGGCTCGCACGCCATGACCCAATCGCCGCGCCCCCACGCCGCACTGCCTGGCCCCGGATCTTCGTTCGCCTTCGACGCGAACCAGGAGACCCTCGACTTCCTCCAGGCGGGCTTCGAGGAGCACGGGGACATCTGGGCGATTCCGCCCCAGGGCGGCGCGGACAACGTCGCGGGGGACGGGGGCCTGCCCGTGTGGGTCCTCAACGACCCCGAGGCCATCCACGAGATCCTCACCAGGCGTCAGCCGGACTACGGCAAGGGCGTCGGCTTCGAGCGGGTGAAGATGCTGCTGGGGGACGGGCTCATCGTGTCGGATGGCGAGCACTGGAGGACTCGGCGGCGGATGCTCCAGCCGGCGTTCAGCCGGCCGAGCGTGGGCGCCATGGGCGGGCTCATCGGGCGCTGCATCGGCGAGCGCGCCGAGATTTGGGAGGCCCACGCGGAGAGCGGTGAGCCCCTGGACATCGTCGATGAGGCCAACCGCCTCGGCCTGCGAATCATCCTCCGCTCGGTCTTCGGTGACGACCTCGAGGCGCTCGACGCTCGCCCGGGCGGCAACCCCTTCAACCTGGTGGTGGACACCGCCGAACGGGACCTGATGTTCGCCATGCGCTTCCGCCAGCTTTGGCCGGTGGTGCGCGAGCTGGTGGAAGCCCGCCGCGCCCGCGGCGAGGCGGGGGAGTCCGAGGACTTCCTCGGGCGCTACCTCGCAGCCCGCGACCGTGACTCCGGCGAGCCCCTCGATATGGAGGGGCTGGTGGACGAGCTGATGACGCTGCTGGTCGCAGGGCACGAGACCACGGCGGCGACCACCGCCTGGGCCTGGTCCCTGCTCGCCAGGCACCAGGAGGTCCAGCGCGCCCTGGCGACAGAGGTGGACGAGACGGGCCCGGTGGTCCTCGATGGCAAGATGCCCCAGGGCCGCTACGACCTGGCCTCCAGGATCATCCACGAGACCCTCCGCCTCTACCCGCCCGTGTGGATGTTCACGCGCAAGGCCCTCAAGGACGACGTCCTCGCGGGGTACTCGGTGCCCGCAGGCACCCAGATCCTCATCACGCCCTACATCCTCCATCGGCACCCCGCCTACTGGCAGGCGCCGGAGCGCTTCGACCCCACGCGGATCCCCGCCTCCGGCATCGCCCCGGTCCGCGGGGCCTACATCCCCTTCTCCTCCGGGCCACGTCGCTGCGCCGGGGACGGCTTCGCCCTGAACGCCACGGTCCAGCATCTCGTCTGGGCGTCCTCCCGCTACCATCTCGACGCGCTCTCCCCGGAGGCGCCGGCCATCGAGCCCGGCGTGAACCTTCGGGCGCGGGATCCCATCCCGCTGAGCGTCACGCGCCGATAGCGAACGCCTCCGATGCCCGAACCCAAGACCCTCGTCGACCTCCTCCGCACCGACCGGAGCGGGGAGCAGCGGCTCGGCTTCTTCCAGAAGCCGGGCCAGTACCGCTGGATGACCGTGGACGAGCTGCGCGCCGCCGCGCTCGGGCGGTTGGGCGACCTCCAGCGCGCCGGCGTCACTCGCGGCCAGGAGGTCGTGATGCCGGTGGACGACCCCGCGGCCTTCGTGGAGATCTTCTGGGCGTGTCAGCTCGGCGGGCTCATCGCGGTGCCTCTGGCGCCGCCCTCCAACGAGGCGAGCCGGTCCAAGATCGTGGACATCCTCGAGCGCCGCAAGGGCGCCGCGCTCGTGATCGAGGAGGCGGCGCTCGAGCGGCTCGAGGCGCCCGCCATGGCGGCGCGCTGGACCTGGCCCGCCGGCGTGGGTGCGCCGGGAGAGGAGGTGGCCCGGGAGGCCAACGAGGTCGCCTTCATCCAGTTCAGCTCCGGGTCCACCCGGGCCCCCAAGGGCGTGATCATTCGCCAGGGCCAGGCCCTCGCGAACCTGCGCTCCATTGGAGAGCGCATCGAGCTCGGCGCGAGCGACCGTACCTTCAGCTGGATGCCCCTGTCCCACGACATGGGCCTCGTCGGCTTCCACCTCGCGCCCCTGCGGTGGGGGGCCGATCAGGCGCTGATGCCGACCTCGGCCTTCGCGCGCACGCCCCTCGTCTGGCTCCAGGACGCGACGGCCCTCGGCTCGACGATCCTCTCGTCCCCGAACTTCGGCTACCGCCACGCCCTCAAGTCGATCGCCCGCAAGGGGGTCCCCGAGGGCGTGGACCTCAGCGGCGTGCGGCTGATCATGAACGGCGCCGAGCCGATCTCTCTCGCCCTCTCCGAGGAGTTCCTTGACCGGCTCGCGCCGGTCGGCCTGGGCCGCTCCACGATCTTCCCCGTCTATGGTCTGGCCGAGGCCACCCTCGCCGTGACGTTCCCCGCCCAGGGAGAGGTGATCGGTGGGGTCCGCATGTCCCGCGGCGCCTCGGGGCCGGGGGATCGTGTCCAGGAGACCGAGGCCGACGACGCCCTCGTGACCGTTGGCTGCGGCCGGCCGCTCTCCGGCGTGGAGGTGCGCATCACCGGCACGGACGGCGGCGGACTCCCGGAGGATCACGTCGGTCGGGTCTGGATCCGCGGCGAGAACGTCACCGAGGGTTACCTCGACGACCCCGCCGCGACGGCGGCGGCGGTCCAGGGGGAAGGTTGGCTCGACACCGGCGACCTCGGCTTCCTCCGGGACGGCGCCCTGTACATCACGGGCCGCCTCAAGGATCTCGTGATCGTCAACGGTCAGAATCTGTACCCCCATGACCTCGAGGAGAGCCTGCAGGCCGCCCTCGGGGTGGACGCGCTGCGCGTGGCGGTGGCTCCGGTCCAGCGGGAGGGCGCGGCGGAGGAGGCGGCGGTCTTCATGGTGCACCGGGGTGACCCCGCGGAATTCGCGGACACCGCGGTCGCGGCGCGGCAGCACCTCTCGGACATGTACGGCATCGGCGTCGACCTGGTGGTCCCCGTTCAGCAGATCCCGCGCACCACCAGCGGCAAGGTCCAGCGAGCTCAGCTCGCCCGGGACCTCCTCGCCGGGGCCTTCGACGAGGCCCTCGCCGTGCTCTCACCCGCGGAGCCGGCCAGCGCGCCGCAGGATCAGGCGCCCACGCCCGAGAGCGGGGGGGCCGCGGAGCCGGAGGACATCGAGGCGATGATGTGCGGCTTCTGCGCCGACGTGCTCGACGGGCTGCGCTTCGGTCCCGAGGACAACCTGTTCGAGCAGGGCATGAGCTCCATCGACCTCGCGGAGATCCACGGGCTGATCGAGGCCCGCTATCCCGGCGGCCTCGACATCAGGGACTTCTTCGATCAGCCCACCATCCGCGGGCTCGCCGGCGTTCTCGCGGAGCGGATCCAGGCGGGCAAGGTCGCCAGCAGCTGAGAGGTATGGGCGAACCCCATGACGAGCGGGACACTCCGGTGCTCCCCGACCGCGAGCGCGGCGCCCCGCGAGCCCAGAAGCCGATGCCCAGGTGGCGGACGGCGCTCTTCCCGAAGGTCGCCGGGCTGCTGGCCGGCCTCATGCGGATCTACTGGGCGAGCCTCCGAGTGCACGTCCACGGGGAGGAGGAGCATCTGGAACCCCTGCTTGCACGGGGCGAGCGCTTCATCCCCTGCGTCTGGCACCAGCGTCAGATCATGGGCGTGGCCTACCTGCGGAGCCTCCGCTCCCGGGGGGTGGTCCCCGGCGCGCTGGTGAGCCCCTCCAAGGACGGCGAGCTCGGCGCAAGGCTGCTCGACAAGCTCGGCGTCACCGGCATCCGCGGCTCGGGCCGGCGTAGCGGAGCCCTCGCGATGCGGGACATGTACGTGGCGATCAAGGAGGCGAACCTCTCGCCCCTCATCGCTCCCGACGGATCCACCGGCCCGCCGCATGAGTTCAAGCCAGGGGCGATCATGCTGGCCCGCCTCTCGGGGAGCCCGGTGGTGCCGATCTCCTTCGCCTGCTCCATCGGGGTGAAGCTGCGCACCTGGGACCGCTTGCTCGTCCCGCTCCCCTTCAGCCGCATCGCGATCGAGGTGGGGGAGCCCATCGAGCTCGAGCCCATCATGGCCATGAGTGAGTCCCCGGAGACCGTGGCTCGCATGGGCGATGCGCTCACCGCCGTCGAGGACGCGGCGGAGGGGCGGCTCGGCCGCGGGCCGGGCGCCGCGAGCTAGGCCTCGCCCTGGGCGCCAGCGGGCGCCACCGCTCCTCGCCGTGCGAGGAGCGCAGCGGCGACCGCCAGGGCAGCCGCGGCCGCCGGGATCCCGAGACGGGCGTGCTCGACGGGGTCATCGGTCCAGCGCAGGAGTGGGAGGGAGCCCAGGAGGAACGAGGCCAGCACGAGGCCCCGGCCCAGGGAGCCGCTGTCCCAGCCAGCGCGCCACGCCACCACCACCCAGATGAGCCCGTGCGGCCAGGTGGGGGTGACCACGAGCCAGGGGATCGCGGCGAGGAGGACGAAGGCGAGGTCCCATCGCGGGGCCTCGCCCTTGAGCTCGGCGCGAGCACCGTGGAAGAGCAACGCCGCGATGGCGAGACCGACCATCTTCCCGACCCAGAAGGCCCCATCGCCAGCTGCCCGCGCCAGCACCGCTCCGGGGTCCTGGCTCCCTGTCCCGCCGATGGCGGTCGAGGCGTCGCTGGCCAGCGCCTGGAGCTGCCGCGCGGCCTCCACGTGGAACTCGATGAAGCCCGTTGGGCCCATGGCCAAGAGCGGCAGCAGTGCGGCGCAGACCAGGAACGCGCCGACGGCCCAGCGGAACGATGCTCCGCCTTCGCCCCTTCGCTGGTGGAGCGCGGGCAGCGCGAGGAAGACCAGGGGGGTGAGTTTGATCGCGGCCGCGACACCGAGGAGCGAGCCGCCAACGATCGTGCGCCCCCGGGACCACGCCGCGAAGGCGGCGAGGGTGAGCGCCGCGACGGGAAGGGCGGCCTGCCCCCAGTACGCGCCGTGCACGAGCGGGTGGGCGAGGAGGGCCCCGATGCCGACCGCCGCCGCCTCCAGGGGACCCCTCGGGGGCCGGAGGGTGAACAGGCTCGCGAGGAGCAGCGCAGCGGCGCCCAGCATCAGGCCAGCGCAGGTCCAGGACGCCGCCGCGTCGCCAAGGGCGGTGATGGGGGCCAGAAGCCAGGCGCCGAAGGCAGGGTAGAGGTACCCCTCCGCCGGAGCCCATTGACCCGCGGCGAGGGCGTCCGCGGTCTGCCAGTAGGGGCCCAGGAAGTCCTCGAAGAGCGCCCCGTTGAAGTCGAGGCCCGCCCACGCGGCCGCGAAGCTGCGCCAGCCCAGGGCCACGAAGGCGGAGAGGAGCGCGGCGCCCGCGGCGAGAGCCACGGCGGTCGCGCGTGCGACGGAGAGCGGGGGAGGGCTCACCGAGGATCCTCCAGCCGGCGGAACGTCCAGCAGCGAAACCACGCGGGGCCGAGCCCGAAGCTGCGCTCGTCGTGGACGGCTTCGAGGCGCAGGTCGGGCCTCCCTTGGAGCTCGAGGCCGTGGTCGTAGATCGGGTGCATGGCGTTCCCCGTGAGGAGCGCGCAGCCGCCCAGGGGAGTCACATGATGGAGCCGCTGGGCCAGCCTTGCGAGCCCGGAGGCCCGTGGATCGAGGGGCGTGAAGTCCGCAACGGCCAGGATGCCTCCCGGGCGGACCTGTTGAATCATCCGGTCGCGCACGCGCTCCATCTCGGGGCGCGGGAAGACGTTCAGGAAGTGCTCGAGCACGACGGTGTCGTGGAGCTCCTTGTGGGGAACCTCTCGGGCGTCACCGAGCCGGAGGTCGATCTGCACCCCGGCGCGCGCCGCGCGGCGGCGGCATCGGGCCAGCATGCGAGGGGAGCGATCCACCGCCGTCACGTGGATGCCGCGCCGGGCGGCCTCCACCGCCAGCCGGCCGGTGCCGGGCCCTGGCAGGAACAGGGTGGATCCGGGGGCGGCCAGGGCGAGGGCGCGGGCGCGGGTGCGCCAGATGGCGCCGCCGCTCCAGGCGGCGGTCGCCGCGTCGTAGATCCAGGCCGCGATCCCGTACCGGTCCGGTGAGATCGGGTGGGGAGGCCGCCGCCGCGAGCCCCCCAGGTCAGCCTGCACTGACGAGCGCTCTACCATCGTCTCGGTGCAACCCTCGGCAGGTCGCGATCCAGTTGAAAAAAGCCCCGCTGGATGGGCAGCGAGGCTCGGGTGCCGGCAGGCGACGACAGCAGTTCACTGCCTGTACTTCTTCTGATGGGCGGCCTTGGCCTTCTGGACCCACCTATCTTTCTTGATTCGGTCGACCGGGATGTCGATCTTCTCGGCGAGAGCGGTCAACTTCGGAGCTGTGAGCGTAGCAAGTTGCTCGTAGCGATGGATGCCGGCCTTCTTGAGCACCTTCTCGTAGCTGGGTCCGATGCCGCTGATGGCGGTGAGGTCGTCCTGACCCCTCCGGGGAGCGGGCTGGAGCGTCTTCACGTTCTCCTTGGTGCCCGTCCGCTTGGCCGGTGCCTTCTTCGCGGCGGAGGAGGCCTTCGGCGCGGCCTTCTTGCTGCTGGCGGCCTTCGGGGCCTTGGCCGTCGTCGCCTTCGCGAGCGCAGCCTGCTCCTTGGCCTCGGATCGGGCCACCACGCGGCGGAGCTTGGTGAGCTCGGCGCGGGCCTCCTTCAGCTGAGCGGAGTGCTCGTCCAGCTTCAGCTTGGTGCTCGTCAGGCGTGTCTCGAGCTTGCTGGACTGCCCGCGGAGCTGATGCGCCTCGCGCTGGTCCGCCTTCTGCGACGCCTGTAGTTCGGTCAGCCGCTTGCGCAGCGTCTCGACCTCGATGGATCGGGCCGTGAGCTCCTCCAGGGTCGAGGCGAGGCGCTTGGCCTCGAGCTCGGAGGTGCGGGCTTCGCGGGCGGCAGCCTTCTTGAAGTCCCCGTACTCCTTGCGGGTGGCGAGGAACTCATCCTCGATGCCCTCCAGCTGCTTGAGGCGCTGCTCGAGCTCGCGCTCCTTCAGGCGGGCGCCCTCGTCGCTCTCCTCGGAGGCCGCCCGCAGGGCGTCGAGCTCCGCCTCGCGGTCCTGCAGCTTGGCGGGGAGCGGCTCGAGGGCCTCAACGCGCTCACGCAGGATCTTGAGCTCGCCCTCGCGGCGAGCGAGATCGACGACGACGGGCTCCAGCTCCTCGACGCGCGCACGGAGCGCGACGATCTCCTGGTCGCTGGAGGTCTTGAGGGAGTCGTTCTGGGCTCCCGCGGCGGCGAGCTTGGTCTCCACCCGCGCGAGGCGGGGGACGAGGGGCTCGAGCTCGGCGATCCGCTCTCGGGCGTTCCGGAGGTCGCTCTGGGCGGCGCTGAGCTGCTTGGGGAGGGGCTCCAGCTCCGCGATGCGCTCCCTGAGCTCGGACTCATGGTTGGCCGACGTCGCCTCCAGGTTGGCGAGCTCGCTGCGGAGCTTGTCCCCTGTGGCGCGGCTCTCGGTGAGCATCTCCTCGAGGGGGAGGAGCTGCTCGATCCTGCCCTTGAGGTCGGCGATCTCGGCCGAGGTGGACTTCTCGAGGGAGTCACACTCTCGACGCGCGGCCTCGAGCTCCCTGGCAGTGGCCTCGAGCTTCGCGGGGATGGGCTCGAGCGCCTCGAGCCGGCTCTGGAGGTGGCCCTGGATGATGCCGGCCTCGGCGGAGGCGGTCTCGCGCGCCTGCTGACTTGAATGGCGCAGGGCCTCAAGCTCCTCGGCCGCGGCCTCCTTCTCGGCGGTGGCCGACTCGAGCAGGGCGGCGAGCTCGTCCCGGACGAGCCCGAGCTCCACGCGGGAGGCCTCGAGCTGCTCGGGCAGCGGTTCCAGCTCTGCGAGCCGCTCCTGCAGTTCGGTCCGAACACGCGAGGCCTCGGCATCCGCGGTGCGCCGCGTCTCGTCGTGGAGACGCTGGAGCTCCTCGAGCTCCTCTGCGGCGCTCTTCTTGATCTCGGCGATGGCTGCCGCGTTGTCGCGGGCGAGCCGCGCACGTTCGGCCCGGGACTCGTCCAGCTCCATCCGCGCCTCTTCCAGCTGAGCCGGCGCGGGCTCGAGCTCGAGGATGCGCTCCTCGAGGCCGGCGAGGGTGGCGCTGGTGGACTCCTGGTCCTCCGCATGTCGGCGCTGCCACTCGGCGATCTTCTCGTCGCGCTCTGCGAGCGAGGCTCGGAAGGCGCGCGTGTCCTCCGTGATCTTGGTCCGGGCCTTCTCGAGCTCGCCCTCGAGCTCGCCGACGCGGTTGCTCAGCCCGTCACGCTCCTGGGAGAGCTCGCGGTGGACCCGCGATTTGCGGTCCGACTCGGCGCGCGCGGCGGCCGCCGCGGTAGCGCTGGCGTCGCGGGCCTCGACGAGGCTTCCGGTGGCCTCGTCTTGTTCGTCGATCCTGGCGCGCAGGTGCTCCACGTGGGCGCGCTCGTTCGCGAGCTCCGACTGCAGGGCGGTGATGCGCTGCACGTGCGCCTCGTAGGTCCCCTTGATGCGCTTGACGTCGATGTTGTTCTGGTTCAGCGACGTGACCGCCGACTCGCGGTCGGCCTCGGCGAGCCGGAACTTGCGGTCCCACAGCTCCTGCTGGACCCGGTGCTGGGTCAGGCTTTGGCGCTTGGCGAGGAACCACGCCACGGACCCGCCGATGATCGCGCCGCCGAGGATCAGCGGCAGCTTCTCGAGGACGCTCGCGCCGCCGGCAGGCACGAGCCCGAGGACCCACGTCGCATTCGCGTGGAGCAGCAGCTCCAGGTGACAAAAACCCATCATGATGTTCGAGCAGGGTGCGGAACGCGCCCCTCTTCCCCCTACGGCCCCGATCCTACCGATCTGCGCGGAGAGTTTCCTGCCTCTCGTGGCCGACGCTGGCGAAGTCGAGGTTCCCCTGGAGCCCGATTTCTCCGAGACTCCAAGCCCGCGCTCTCTCCCCATGACCCTCCGCGCCATGTTCGCCACCGCCGTGCTCGCCTCCGGGCTCCTCCTGTTCGCTGCCACCAGCTGCGTCGGGCCGGAAGTCGGGCTCCAGGGCGGGGTGCTCCGGGCGTGCCCGGGGTCGCCGAATTGCGTCTCAAGTGAGGCGCCCGTGGGGGACGCCTCGCGGGTGGAGCCGCTCCCCATTCCGGCGGGCACGACCCCGGAGCAAGCCTTCTCGGCCCTCGCGTCGGTGCTGGAGGGGCGCGCGACCCTGGAGACCCGCGATCCGGGTTACCTGCACGCGGTGTTCAAGACTCGGCTCCTCCGGTTCCGGGACGACTTCGAGGCGCGCCTCGACGCCGAGGCCGGGGTGATCCAGATCCGCTCGGCGTCACGGCTGGGGTACTCCGACCTCGGGGCCAACCGGCGCCGGGTGGAGGAGATCCGCGCGGCGTTCCAGGCGGCGATGGACTGAGGCCCGGTCCCCGATGGGTCACCAGGACAATCACGGGGCGCGGGGCGAGGCGCGGATGGCGGCGTTGCCGATCGAGGACGTCCTCGAGGAGGTCCTCGCGGCCACCAGGGACCGGGGCGTGTCGGTGCTCGTGGCGCCGCCGGGTGCGGGCAAGACCACCCGGGTGCCCCCGGCGCTCCTTCGGGCGGGGCTGGGCCCCGTGGTGGTCCTCGAGCCGCGGCGGATCGCCGCCCGGGCTGCTGCCCGGAGGGTGGCCGAGGAGAACGGCTGGAAGCTGGGGGAGGAGGTCGGCTATCACGTCCGGTTCGACCGCAAGGCGGGCCCGAAGACCCAGGTCCTCTTCTGCACCGAGGGGATCCTGCTCGCCCGGCTGCAGGACGATCCCTTCCTGGACGGCGTCGGCTGCATCGTCTTCGATGAGTTCCACGAGCGCAGCCTCGAGGCGGACCTCGCCCTGGCCATGGCACGTCGCGTCCGCGAGGAGGCGCGCGAGGACCTGCGGCTGATCGCGACCTCCGCGACGCTCCAGGCCGAGCCCATCGCGGCCTTCCTGGGCGGCGCCGGAGGGCCCGCGCCCATCGTCACGAGCGAGGGGCGCCTCTTCCCGGTCGAGGTCGACTTCGTGCCCCCCGAGCGGGGCGCCCCGGGGAGCCGGGACGGCCGTGAGGCGCTCGGGTCTCAGGTCCAACGCGCCGTCCGCCAGGCCCTCGAGCGCTCGGAGGGCGACGTGCTGGTGTTCCTCGCCGGGGTGGGGGAGATCCGGCGCTGCGGGCAGGCCCTGGGTTCGATCAAGGGGGTCGACGTGGTCGAGCTCTACGGTGATCTGCCGCCCGAGAAGCAGGACGCCGCCCTCCGGGAGGGGCCGCGCCGCCGGGTGGTGCTCTCCACGAACGTCGCAGAGTCCAGCGTGACCGTGGCGGGGGTCCGCGCCGTCGTCGACAGCGGCGAGGCGCGGGTCATGCGGCACGAGCCGGGCGCGGGGATCGACCGGTTGAAGGTCGAGCGCATCGACCGCGCCGCCGCGGACCAGCGAGCCGGCCGCGCGGGCCGTCTCGGCCCTGGGCTGTGCCTGCGCCTCTGGAGCGCCGTGGACGACCGAAACCTCGAGCCCGCCCTTGAGCCAGAGGTCCGCCGCCTGGACGTGGCCGGGGCCGTGCTCCAGCTCGCCCTGTGGGGCGAGTCGGATGTGAGCTCGTTCCCATGGTTCGAGGCGCCCCGCGCCGAGGCGACGGTCCGGGCGCTGGAATTGCTGGGCGCCCTCGGCGCCCTCGACGGGCGGGGGCAGATCACCGGCCGCGGCCGGGCGCTGGCGCGGCTCCCCCTCCACCCCCGACTGGCCGCCCTCGTGCACGAGGGCGCGGAGCTCGGGGTTCCCGAGGAGGCGGCGCTGGCGGCGGCGATGCTCTCGGAGCGCGATCCGTTCCGCACGGCCCGCGGCCCCCACGCGCCGCGCCCCGACGCCACCGAGTCCGACCTCTTCGAGCGGGTGGCGGCCTTGCACGCCTTCGAGTCGAGCCGCCGCACGTCGACCCCGGTGGGGGAGCTCGTTCAGGGCGGAGCCCGCCAGGTCCTGCGGGCGAGGGATCAGATCCTCAGGCGGGTCCGCGGCGCTTCAGGGGGCGAGGCGCTCGACGCCCACGGCGCCGAGGAGGCCCTGGCCCGCGCCGTGCACGTGGCCTTCTCGGATCGGCTCTGCCGGCGCCGCGCCGAGGACGCAGAGCGAGCCGTCATGGCCGGGGGCCGGGGGGTGCGGCTGGCGCGGGAGTGCGGGGTGACCGAGGCGGAGCTCTTCGTGGCGATCCAGATCACCGCCGGGTTCCGGCGTGGCGACGAGGACCTGGTTCGCATGGCCTCCGCCGTGGAGCGGGAGTGGGTCGACGGCGGCGAGGTCCGCGTGGAGACGGTGCCGGTCTTCGACCCGAGGCTGCGCCGGGTGGTCGGGCGCCGCCGGGAGCTGCTCGGCCCCCTGCTGCTCGCGGAGTCGGACCACCCCGTCCAGGACGCGCCTGCCGCCGAGGCGGCCCTGCTGGAGGCGGCGCGGGAGGACCTGAGCCTCGCGCTCGGCCTCGACCGGGAAGAGGTCAGCGGCGTCGTGGAGCGGATCCGCTTTCTGCGGGCCCACGCCCCCGAGCTCGAGCTCCCCGAACCGGATGAGGCGGCCTTCGAGGCGCTGCTCCCGATGCTCGTGCCCGGACGACGCTCCTTCGCAGACCTGCAGAAGGCACCGGTGGTGGAGGTCCTGCTGGGCGGGCTCACCCACGCGCAGCGCGTGGGCCTGGACACCCACGCGCCCGAGCGCGTGCAGGTGCCGAGCGGCTCGCGGCTGCGGTTGCTCTACGACGGCGAGCGCGCGCCCGTGCTCGCCGTCCGGATCCAGGAGATGTTCGGACTCCCCGAGACCCCGCGCGTGGCCCGGGGCAAGGTCCCCGTGTTGCTCCACCTCCTCGCGCCCAACGGGCGCCCGCAGCAGGTCACCGACGACCTCGCGAGCTTCTGGAAGGACGCCTACCACCACGTGCGCAAGGACCTGCGCATCCGTTACCCCAAGCACGATTGGCCGGAGGACGCCCTCTCGGCCCGCCCCAGCTCGCGCCCCAGGCGGCGCCGGCGAAGATGAAAGGACGACCATGACGGAGACCAACTCACTGAAAGGAAAGAGCGCCCTCGTGACCGGAGGGAGCAGCGGCATCGGCAAGGCCATCGCGCAGGCGCTGGTGGATCTCGGCGTCACCGTCGCCATCAGCGGGCGGGACGCCGAGGCGCTGGAGCGCGTGGCGGGGGAGCTGGGCGTGACGGCCATCCAGGGGGACGTGGGCGTGGAGGCCGACGCGGAGCGGATGGTCGAGACCCTCGTCGAGTCGGCGGGGAGCATCGACATCCTCATCAACAACGCCGGCTTCGGCCGCTTCGCTCCGCTCCTCGAGACCACGGCCGATGACATGGAGAGCGTCTGGCGCACCAACGTGCTGGGGGCCTTCCTCGTGGGGCGCGCCGCGGCGCGGCGGATGGTCGAGCAGGGCTCGGGTTCGATCGTGAACATCTCGTCCACGGCCGGGGCCAAGGGCTTCGGTCGCGGGACCGCGTACGCCTCCAGCAAGTTCGCCTTGCGGGGGATGACCGAGTGCTGGCGAGACGAGCTGCGGCGCCACGACGTGCGGGTGATCCTCTGTAACCCGAGCGAGGTCCTGACGGACTTCTCGCGGCGGGCCGGGGGAAGCCAGCAGGCCTCCCCGAAGAAGCTCATCCCCGAGGACATCGCCGAGGCGGTGGTGGGGGTCTTGCGCACCGACGCCCGGGGCTTCGTCCCCGAGTTCTCGGTGTTCGCGACCAATCCGTTCTGAGGAGCCCCGGGCGCCTCGGGCCGCCGATCTGGCGGGAGGGGGTAACCGGCGAGGAGTTCGTTCGGACTCAGGAGGTGGGGAGCACGCACCGGTGCTCCCCCTCTTCTGACCCCCGCAACTAACTCGAATGAACCGCCCTGCCCCGACTCTCGCTGCGCTCGCCGCTCTGTGCCTGTGGACCCCGCTCGTCGCCGCTCAGGCTTCCCAGGGACCGGTTCCTGAGATCCTGTTGACCAACATTGCCGGGGCCGAGCGGTCCGGCGTCCCGGGGCTCCCGGGGGTCAGCTTCGAACCGGGCACAGGGACGACCCACTTCGACCGCGTCTATGGTCATCCCGGCGGTCACTGGATCCTCACGGCCCACGCGGACCTCCCCTCTGGCGAGGACGAGTGCCTGATCGCGGACGGTGAGCTGGTCCTGCGCGAGGGGGACCCCGCCCCCTGGACCACGAGCGGGGAGCGGTGCGGCACCCTCGATCGGCGGTGCAGCATCAACGGCCGCGGGGACCTCGTGTTCGCCACGAACACCTCGGCCAACGCCCTGGATGACTTCCTTCCGATCCGCTGGGCCTCGGGGGCGTGGGACGTCGCCGCGCGGGAGGGGGGACCCGTGCCGGGCCTCCCCCAGGGGACGCTGGACGACGCCATCGACTCGCCCCTCCTGCTCGACGACGGGCGCGTGGGATACGCCGCCGACGGGATCGACGGCGTGGCCTCCGCGTCCGAGGACGAGGTGCTCGTCCTCGGCGACGGGCTGCTCCTTCAGGAGGGGGTCTCGGTACCCCCTGGCCAGGCGAACGGCGGCGCTCGCCCGCTGGAGAACCTCGACCTCGGCGACTTCTGGGCCGCGGCCGACGGCTCCAGCTGGCTCGTGCTCGGGGACCTCGAGGGGCCCACGGGGGAGGACGACGTGGTGCTGGTGGACGGCGAGGTGGTGCTCCAGGAGGGCGCCTCGGTCCCGGCCTCCGGGTTCGCAGAGCCCATCGCCACGAACGGGATCCACGGCGCCTCCATGGACGGCGCCGGCCGCTGGTTCGTGCGCGGATCGAACGCCCAAACGGGGGATGATTGGATCGTCGCGGGGCCGGGCTCCGGCGTCCTGTGCTCCACGGGGGAGCTGGTCGTGCAAGGGGCGCTGGAGCGCTGGGGGGACGCCCGTCACCCCGACGGGTTCATGGGGGCTACGGGCAACCGGATGGGGGACCATGTGGTCATCGGCGCCACGGATCACCCCGACCCGAGCCTCGACACGGTCGTCGTCCTGAACGGGCGGCACGTCGTGGCGCGCGAGGGCGACGGCGTGGACTTGGACGGCGATGGGTGGGCCAACGATGGGCTCTTCATCGACGGCTTCGGCGAGGAAGACCTGGTGCTCACGGACGCCCTCGACCTTCTCGTGGTCGTGACGCTGCGCGGGGCCACGGGCGCGCGCGAGGGGCAGGCGCTGGTCCGGCTGCGCCTCGACCCTGGGATCGGTTCCGTGATCTGCGCGGGCGTTCCCAACTCGACTGGCGAGGGCGCGCGGCTGGTCGCGATGGGATCGGAGGTGCTCGCCTCCAACAGCCTGAGCCTGAGGGGCATGGACCTCCCCGCCGGGGCAGCCTGCGTCTTCATGTTCAGCCGGATGCCGGGCCTCGTGCTTCAGCCTGGCGGCAGTCAGGGCCAACTCTGTCTGGGCGGGTCCGTCGGACGCTTCCTTGGCCAGGGCGAGGTCGGCCCGTCCAGTGAGGGGGGGCTCACCGCTCTGGAGGTCGACCTGACCCTCCTGCCCGGCGGCGGGGTCGCAGGGCGCCCCGGCCCTGGGGACACGCTCTACTTCCAGGCGTGGTACCGGGACCGCCATCCCGGCACCGCGGCGACGAACAACCTGACGAGCTGCGTCGCCGTGACCCTGCGGTGAGCCCGTACCGTCGGCCGGGCCGCGGGCGAGCCGTGGGGCGATCGGGCCCACGGTGGAAGCCGGCCGAAGGGGCCGGTCGAGCGGAGCCGGTCCCGGGGGGCCGATGGGGGGCCCTCGGAGCGGGCAGGGCGGTTCCCAGGGGGGGGGCCAGGAACCTCCCGGAAGCTACTCAAGGGATCTGCGGATTCGCTCGATCCACGCTCCGAGGCCCCCTGGGCACCCCCGCCCGGTCCTCGCCCCACCGACCATGAAGAACGAACGCTTGCCCGAGTCGTCCGCCGCCCTCCCCGCCGCCCTCCAGCTCAGCGTCATCGTGCCGACCCACGGGCGGCCCGAGTCGATGACCCGGCTGCTCGGGATGCTCGCGGAGCAGACGCTCACGGCGGAGGCGTTCGAGGTCATCGTCGTGGACGATGGGAGTCAGCCGGCCCTGGCCTTCGATCTGTGGAGCGTGCCCTTCCGCTGCCGCGTGACGCACCAGCCCTGGGGCGGACCGGCCTCCGCGCGCAATGTGGGCCTCGCCCTGGCCGCCAGTCCGCTGGTCCTGTTCCTGACCGACGATGCGGTCCCCGCCCCCGATCTGCTCGAGCGTCACCTCGAGGCCCACGGGCAGATGACCGAGCCCGGCGCCGTGCTCGGCTCGTTCCGCTTCACGGACGAGGCCCGCCGAAACCCGTTCACGCGCCTCCTGGACGAGACCGACCTCTTCCAGCAGTTCTCCGCCCTCCGGGACGGAGAGCGTTACAGCTGGCCGTTCTTCTGGACCTCCAACCTGAGCGCGCCCACTGACGTCTTCCTCTCCGTCGGGGGCTTCGACGAGATGAACTTCGATCAGCCCCTCTGCGAGGGCCTCGATCTCGGGCTGCGCCTCGAGGAGCAGGGCATCGGCGTCGTGCACCGCGCGGACTGCATCGCCCACCACGACCACGTGATCACCGCCTCGAGCTTCTTCGCGCGGGGGTTCGAACTCGGCCGGTACCAGCTCCGACTCGGCAGCAAGGTCGGCGCCCCGGACGTCTTCTTCGACGAGGGTACCGTCACCGACGGGGGACTCCGCCCCGACCTGGTGGAGGTGCTCGAGCAGCAGCGAGAGGTGTCGGAGTCGATTCAGGGCCAGCTCGCGCAGCTCGACGATCAGGTGATGGACACGGACTTCACCCCCGAGCAGCTCGGCGAGCTGGTGGCGGCGGTCTCCGACGCCGTGCAGTATCCCCGCCTCTGCGGGCTCTACTTCGAGTACACGGGGATCGACTTCCGAGCGGTCAGCCGGGACAGCGCGCCCGAGGGCACGAGCGTCAGCATCATCGCGGTTTCGTGCAACGCGCTGGCCAACACCCAGCGCTGCATCGAGGCCCTGCGTCGGGGGGCGGACGCCCGATATCCCCAGGAGATCCTCATCGTCGACAACGGCTCCACGGACGGGAGCGCGGAGTGGCTCGAGGCCCAGCCGGACATCAAGCTCATTCGGAACCCGTACAACTTCGGCGCGCCCCGCGCGCGGAACCAGGCCATCCGGCACGCCCAGGGGGACTGGGTCGCCTTCCTGGACAACGACGTCTTCGTCCCCGAGGGTTGGCTCGACCGCGCCCTCTACCACGGTGCGGTGGACCCCGCTGTGGGTTCGATCCCCCTCTGTGCCAACCGCGCCTCCAAGCACCAGGTGATCGAGTATCACGGGTCGGACGACGGTCAGGAGCTCCAGCGCTTCGCCGACGCTCACTTCGAGTCCGCGCCGCGCCGGGGCATGGACGCCACGCTGTTCACCTCGCTCGGCGTGCTCGTGCGAGCCGAGGCCCTCGATCGCATCGGCGGGTTCGACGAGGCCTTCTCGCCCTGGGGCTTCGAGGACGACGACATCGCGCTCCGGGTCCGGCTCTCCGGTTGGCGGAACCGCGTGGCACGGGACACGTTCGTGTACCACGCCTTCTACGACGGCCCGGCCAAGGTCGAGCGCCACAACGGCTGGATGGAGCAGAACTGGCGGGCCTTCCTGGCCAAGTGGAGCCCCGCCGCCGGCGGCTCGCCGCTCTTCGACTACTCACGGGTTCAGCTGCCCCAGCTGGGCGAGGCGACCGAGGCACAGATCCGGTTCAACCTTCCGGAGCCCGACGCCGCGCCGCCCACCTGGCCGGGGGCCGAGCAACCCGCCACGGGCTCCCAGCCCGCGGGCGAAGGCCCCGAGGTCGAGGAAGAGGAGGCTTGCCCGGAGCAAGCGCAGGCACCCGACCACGAGGCGGTGCCGGATGGCGCCCTTGCGGGGCCGGAGACCGCGCCCGTCGTCTTGGTGGGCGCCTCAGAGGTCGCCCTGGAGACCGCTCGCGGGCTGCTCTTCGGCCAGGCCGCCAAAGAGCCCGAGGCCGGCTCCGAGGTGGTCGCGATCAACGAGTACCTGCTGAGCGCCGCCGCTCCCGAGGGTGGGGCCCTGGGGCGCCTCCAGCAGCGCTTCCTGTTCACGGACAGGGGCCTCACCTTCCAGGTGGAGCCCTGCCTCCGGGACCGCATGGACCGTGCCGCCAGGGGTCCCCAGCCCCTTCACGCCGATCCGCGTTTCTGCCACTCCCTGCCCGCCTGGCGGGCTTCCTTCGGAGAGGCGCGCTTCGTGTGCGTCTTCGATGATCCCGCTACGGCGGGGGACGAGACGCTCCGGACCCTGGTCCGGGTCCCCGAGTACGGAGGCGTGGCCCTCGACTTCGAGGGTGCCACGGAGCTGTGGCGCCAGATGTACCGGCGAGTGCTGGATGAGCACTCCGCCGAGGGCGAGTGGCTCTTCATCCACGCAGACGAGCTCGCCACCGCCGAGGGGCGGGCGCGCCTCGAGGCCTTCACCGGCGTCCAGCTCCAGCCCTCGCCCCTGCGGGCGGTGACCGGGTCATCCCAGGCCGCGGCGCCGGTCCGCGCCTCGGTCGCGGAGACGTACCGTGAGCTCTGCTACCGCGCCAGCTGTGAGAGACCTGTGTCCATCCAGGGTGGCCATGTCCACGCGGACGGTTCCGAGCCGGTCATGCTCTCGGTGATCGTCCAGGTGGAGGAGAGCGTCGACGCCCTCCGCCGCTGCCTGACCTCTCTCGAGGATCAGACGGCGAACGGCCACTTCGAGGTGATCCTCGTGGACCGTGGTCACGTCGAAGGGAGCGGGGCCTGGCTCGACACCTGGACGCCGAGCTTCCCGAGTCGGCGCGTCGACGCCGCGGGCTTGTCCACGCCGGCGGCCTGGAACAGGGGACTCGCGGCAGCGACCGGGGAGCTGGTCCTCTTCCTCGACGGGGACGCCGCCGCCGCCCCCGACCTCGTGCAATGCCACCTCGTCGCCCAGGGGGAGACCGGTCCGGACCGGGCGGTGGTGGGCGCGGTGACGCCGGCCGCCACCGTGGGGAGCAACGCCCTGATGCGTGCCTTCGGCGGCGAGGCGATGGGGCCGTTCTCGGGGGACCTCGACGTCACCCGCCTCCATGACTGGACCGCCTTCCGCCTCTGCAACGCTAGCGTCTCTCGGGCCGCGGTGATGGACGCGGGTGGGGTGGCCGAGGAGGCCTGTTTCGCCGCTTGCATCGACCTCGAGCTCGGCTTCCGCCTCCAGGAGCTGGCGGGGGTCCGCGTGGTCCATCGGGACGAGGCCCACGTGGCGCACCATCGGACCTGGACCTTCCAGGCGCTCCGTGAGTGGACCCGTGCCCGTGCCGGGAGCGAACTCCAGCTCATCGCGGCGCACCCCGCCGCAGGTCGCCACCGTCTCTGGCGGGACCGCCTGGCCGGGACCGCTCGCCGGCACGATGAGCTCGTCGTGCAGACCCTGCCGGACCGGGCGCGCGCGGAGAGCTTCGCCCAGGAGTTGAGCCAGATCCACATCGGCACCTTCGAGCGCACGGGCGCTGACGGCGAGGAGCTTGCGGGGGTCCTCCTGGCGCAGCTCCACGACTACCTCACCGAGCTCGCCCACCTCTGGCGCGCCGAGGGAGAACTCGCTGCGCTCCAGGGCCTTGGCGTCGACGCCGTCAAGGATCTCTTGAGTACCGGGACGGAGTCGTCCGGAACGGGCGCCTCGGCGCTCGTGGCCTGATTCAGGCGTAGGCGCTGCCGAGCTCTGCCCGGAGCCTGCCCAGGGCGTGTCGCTGGACGGCGCGCTCTCGGGCGGCGCACCCGCGCTCCTCCCGTTGCTCCCGCGCGTCGAGCGCGTCCAGGGCGGCGACAACCGCGTCCACGTCTCCGTGGGGGACGAAGGTCGCGGCGTCGGCTCCCACCAACTCGGCCACCGCGCCGGAGTCCGCCACCACCGCCGGTCGCCCGCACGCGAGCGCCTCCACGAGGCTCACGGGGACCAACTCGTCCGGGCACTGGAGCGCGAAGACATCGATGCGCCCGTAGAAGCCCGGCGCGTCGAGGACGCGCCGGCGAACGTGGAGCGTCTTCGAATCCTTGGACCGCGCCTTCAGCTCCTCGTAGCGGGGCCCGTCGCCCACGAGCATGAGGGCCGTCGGACGACCCGCCGCCTGGCGCCGCTCCACCGCCTCGATCAGGATCTCGGGCGCCTTCTCGTCGGTGGCGCGCATGAGGGAGCCCACCAGGAGGGCCCCGGGATCCTCGAGGCGGACGTTGCGCCAGGTGCTCTCCACGGACTGTGGATGGAAGCGCTGGATATCCACCGAGGCCAGCCGGACCTCGGGTTCGCGACCCATGGACCGCCAGTCAGCTTGCAGGGCCGGGGTGGGGACGAACAGCCCGTCCGCCGCCTGAATGGCGCGCCGGAGCCGCCACCGTTCGAGGATGCCGCCGGCGGTGGGCCGCTCGAAGAGCGTGGCCAGGAGGCGGGGCCCCCCGTTCCCGCCGCACGCCGCCGCGGCGAGCAGCAGGTCGGCGGAGGTGTAGGCGTGGATGGCGCGGGCCCCCCGGGAGGCGGCGAGGTCTGCGAGCCGGCCGGCCCGGGCGGCGAGGCGGGCGCCCGTGAGCCCGAGGAAGTGCACCGGCGTTGCGGGCGCCATGAAGTCGCCGTCGGTGTCGAGGGCCCGTTCGGTGAGCACGATCTCGTCCGTGGCTCCGTCCATCCGCTCGTGTCGGACGAGGTCGATGACGGAGCGCTGCAGGCCCCCGACCCCCTGATGGGGGAGGAGGTGGAGGACGCGGACGCTGGCGATGGCCTCATGCATGGGATCATGTGGCACGGATGGCCCCTCGATTCACCCCCGAATCGGGCGGCGCTCAGAGGAGCCCGAGGCGCGACAGCTCGCTGGCCACGAAGGACGCGAGGCGCTGCGCCCCTCCGTCTGTCAGGTGCACGTTGGCCGAGAAGATACCCTGGCTCCCCGTGGCCTCGACTTCGGCGCGCGCGGCGGCCTCCAGGTGTTCGGCGGTCTCGATCAGGGGGACCAGTGCGCCTGCGGCCACGTCCCGGACGATCCCGGTCATGCGGCGGTGCGCCCGCAGGCGTACCTCGCCGTCGAGCAGGCTGTCCGAGGTGGGATCCTCGGACCAGATGGCCTGGGTCAAGAGGACCGGGCGGGCCCCGTGGGCGCGGGTGAGGGCGACCATCGAGACCAGGTTCCGCCTGAAGTTCTCGAAGCCCTGATCGGGGAGCGGTCCCTGGCCCTCGGGAGCGCGGTACTGCGCGAGTCGTTCGCCGTCCGGGCCAGCGGGGAGGCGCTTGGACTGGAAGCCGAGGTCGGCCCGCTGGCTCAGGTAGTCCGTGGCGTAGCGACGCCACGCGAGGTAGAGGATGCTCCGTTCGAGCGCCGGCTCGAGGGGCGAGGGGCGGAAGGTCGGCCAGACCTGTCGGTAGTGGAGGTTGTCCGCCACCGGGTCCGGCCACAGGGCGCTCTCGGCGTCGTTGGTGGCGAGGTAGAAGAGGACGAGGTCCGGCCCCATGGGCAAGACGCGGAAGGCGAGGCCCGTGAGGCACTCGAAGCTCGTCCACGCGGGGACGCCCGCGTTGAGCACCTCGGAGGCCCCCCCTGAACCCTCCGCTAGCCTGGCGCCGAGCTGCGCCGGCCAGGTGGCCTCATCGCTCGACGGGCCGGTGCCGTAGGTGCTCGAGCCTCCGACGCAGGCGATGCGCAGGGTGCCCTCGGGGCGGGAGCGTGCGACCTCTGGCGCGCGGAAGCCGAGCGGGCCGTGGTGGAAGCTGCGAGCGACGGAGCTCCCGGGGTCGGCGGCGCGCGCGTAGTCCGGCTTCGGCGAGTACAGCAGGTAGGGATGGGGCGCGAAGGCGCGGTCGGCGGTGCTCTCGAGGTAAGGGGGCCTGAGCTCTGCGGCGGTGAGTCCCGGGATCGAGACCCAGCGGGGGACGGTCTCCAGGATCAAGAGGGACCCGGCGAGGACGAGCAGGACCTTGCGGAGGACCGCGCCATTCCTGGGGGAGGGGCGAGCGGATCGGCGAGCGGCGGCGCGGCGCATGGCGGCTGATCGTAGACTCCTCGCCCCATGAAACGGACTCGAATCGCCACCGCCGTCCTGGTGACCCGCGGGCCCGAGGACGATCCCGAGGTCCTCGTGGTCCGTCGTTCGCCCAAGCTCCGCTTCTTCGGCGGGTACTGGGCGTTCCCGGGTGGCGTGGTCGACCCCTGCGACCACGACGGCGACGAGGACCACGATGACGCCCATCGGCGCTGCGCCCTGCGTGAGCTCGTGGAGGAGGTGGGCCTGGCGCCCGCAGGCGCCGAGGGGATGCTCGAGGAGCGCGCTGGGCTCCTGGACCGCGGCGATGAAGGCGCGGGGGAGCGGGTCCGGAGGATCCTGGACGGCACCTCCGGGGTGCTCGGTGCGGCCCGACCCTTCGCGCGGTTGACGACGCCGCCCTTCGCCCCGGTCCTGTACCGCACGCGCTTCCTCCACGTGGAGGCGCCGCAGGGCTTCGACCCCGTGATCGTGGAGGGGGAGCTCGTCGACGGAGGGTTCCAGCGGCCCGCGGACCTCCTCGCCTCGTGGCGCCGAGGTGAGCGGCTGGTGGCGCCGCCGGTCCTGTACATGGTCGAGCAGCTCCTCGAGCTCGGGCTGCGGGGGTTCCTCGACGCCATGGACGGCCGTAGTCGGGAGCTCGAGGCCGGGCGCTTGCACCCGATCCGGAACGTGCCGGGGATCCTGATGGCGCCCCTGGCGACGCGCACGCTCCCGCCGGCCACCACCACCAACGCCTACCTCGTGGGGGAGACGCGGTTGTTCGTGGTGGACCCCGCGCCGACGGACCCGGCGGAGCAGCAGCGACTGTTCGACCTGATCGACGAGCGCTGTGCCGGGGGCGCTGAGCTCGTCGGCGTCCTGGTGACCCATCACCACCCTGACCACGTGGGCGCGGTGGATGCCACCGCGCGACGCTACGACGTACCCGTGCTCGCCCACGCTGAGACGCTCTCCAGGCTCACCCTCGCGGTGGACAACACCAGGGCCCTCGCGGACGGCGTGGAGCTCCCACTGGGGGCGGCGCCCGATGGCGAGCCGGGGTGGACCCTGACCGCGCTGCACACCCCGGGCCACGCCCCCGGGCACCTGGTCTTCCGCGAGTCACGCTATGGGGCCGTGCTGGGCGGGGACCTCGTCTCCACCGTCTCGACGATCGTGATCGATCCCCCGGACGGGCACCTGGCGACCTACCTCTCGAGCCTCGAGAGGGTCCGAGATCTGATGGGCCCCGGGGAAGTCTTGCACCCCGCCCACGGCCCGGTGGCGAGCGATGGTCCGATCCTCCTCGAACGCTACCTCGAACACCGAGCTCGGCGAGAGGAGTCCCTCGTCCGCGCCCTCGGAGACGAACCGGTGTCCGAGGCCGCGCTGGCGGCGCGGGTCTACGCCGATGTGGCTGAGGAGCTGCTCCCGGTGGCCGCCCGCTCGCTCCGGGCCGGGCTGGACAAGCTCGCCGAGGAGGGGCTCGCGAAGGAAGTTGCGACGGGCTTGTGGCGGGCGCCGGAGAAGCGCTGAGTTCACATGTGATCGCCAGGGCTCGCGGCTATCTTCGGCCCCCGCCATGCCCGCTCCCTCACCTCGCCCCCGACCCCTGACCGCTGCCTTCGTCACGGCGGCTGCGCTGGCGTCGGGCGGGCTCGGAGCGGGCTGCGCCACCCGGGGTGAACCCCTGCGATCGCCCGAGATCATCTCCTTCGTCACCTACTACGGGGGCGACCCGGTGGGCGGGCCCATGGTCGAGGGGGCCGCGGTGTCCCTGAGCCTCCGGGAGGAGGACGCCATCCGGGTCTCGATGGATCTGCTGATGGTTCAGTCTCCGATCCCGAAGGCCGCAGAGCCCCTCCCGGAACACGTGCGCCTGATCCTCGGCAGCGACGGGCCTGATCCCACCGGCGCCCACCCCAAAGTCCTGCTCGGGGCCCGGCTCCTCTCGGGAGAGGAGGGGGCGAGAGTGGTCAAGGACCTCTCGGCGTTGCCCGTGGACCGCGGGGTACGCATGGAGTTTCTCGAGGGCCTCTCCATGCCCGGGGTCGCCACCCGGATGACCACGGTCTTCGCCCAGGGCGTCCAGTTCGACGAGGAGGCGGTGGTGGATCGGCAATTCGGCGTCGAGCTCTGGCAGGAGAGCGGAAGCAGCGGGGGCCTGGCGGTGGCCCTCTCCATGCGCGACCAGGTCGAGTCCATCCTCCCCGATGAGGTGAGCGGTGAGCTCCAGCTGAGCCGAGCCCAGCGAGAGGAGGTGCTCGTCCTCGATGAGCGGCTGCCCCTGGACGGCAGCCCGCTCCTCGTCATGACCGAGCCGAGCTTCGAGCTCAGGGGTGATGTTCGCCTGGCGCTGATCCTGCGGGCGGCCCCGCCGGCCACCGGGCGGAACTCCCTGGAGGGTGAGGTGAAGCGGATCCGCGCCGAGGTCCGCGACGCGGCTCTTGAGGGGGCCCAGCGCCGCCAGGTGCTCCGGCTCCAGGAGCGTGAGTTGATCCGCTTCCAGGAGTGCATCGACGCCCTGTCCGACGCGGCGTCCCGACGTGCAGCCCTGCTCGACCTCGCGGCCAGCACCAAGTCAGAGCTCGCCGGCGAGTTCGCGCTCCTCGCGGACGACGGTCTGCTGGAGGACTTCACCAATGGGCTGGTCGCGGACCGCTCGGTCCTTCGGGCCCTGGCGAGCGACAAGGGCGCGCTCGCCTGGCGCCTGGAGCGCGACGTGCTGATCGAGCTCCTCGAGGGCCTGGAGGAGGGGACCCTTGGGGAGGAGTTCAGCGCGCTCCTGCTCCAGTTCACCGGCGACGCCGGCCGGCAACTCGGCGTGGTGCAGGACGCGATCGTCGCCAGCACCTCCATTCCCTCGTTCCGCTCGAGGCTGATCGACGACAACAAGATATCCCTCGAGTCCTCGAGCTCGGCGGCGCGGGTGCGGGCTGCGGATTGGCTTGCGACCCTGTCGGTGACCGTGCCCGGGTACGACCCCCTCGGACCGGCACGTGAGCGCAGGGAGGCCCTCCGGAGCTGGGCAGAGGCGTCGGCGGAAGCCGCCCCGGCCGCTTCAGCCACGGAGCCGGAGGGGGCCGAGCGATGACCGACCCCACCGCGAGCGAGCCCACGCCGGCCACGGGCGACACCCTGGCGACCGGCGCGGCGCCCCAGGCAACCGCCCGGCCTCGCCGCTGGCGGCGTCGACTTCTGATCCTGGCGGCGCTGGTCGTCGGGCTGCGCCTCGCGCTGGGCGTCGGCCTGACGCCGATCGCGAGGGCGGCGCTCGCGGCCGGAGGGCTGGAGGGGGAGTGGGCCTCGTTGGAGCTGGACCTGCTGGACGCCCGGGTGGAGATCGGAGGGCTGCGGCTCTCTCCGCAGTCCGGTCCGGGCGAGGGCTCCGCGGAGGGCCCGCCCGACGAGACGCCGATGGTGGCCGCCGCCATCGTCGTGCTCGACGTGGACGCGTGGGCGCTCTTGAAGGGGCGCCTCCGAGTGGAGCGCCTCGTACTGGAGGGCGCCCGCGTCCACCTCGACCGGGACGCCAATGGGCCCTGGAACTTCGCGCCGTTGTTAGGCGACGGTGCACCTTCGGACCCCCCGGAGCCCTCGCCCCCCGGGCCGATCCTCTTCGATCTCCCCCTCGAGATCACCCAGGTTCGAATCCAGGACCTGGGAGTCCGGGTCCGCGACCTCCAGGCGGTTCCGCCGGTGGACCTCACGAGCAGGACCTCCCTGACCCTCACTGACCTGGGTGCCGAGGGGCGTCCCGCCGAGCTGGACCTGCGGGTCGTCTCCGCTGAGTGCCTGGACCTCTTCCGGGTCCGTGGCACCGGGGCGCTGCGCTCGGAAGGCGCGGACCTCTCCTTGGAACTCACCCTCGCCGGGCTGAGGCCCGCGGCCGCGCGCGGGCTCTTCGTCGCCGCAGGACTGGACCCGCGGGCGGAGCGTCTCCTCGCCGAGGCACGGCTCCGGCTCACCGCGAGCCCGCTCGAGGGGAGCCCCGAGCAGGTCGCTGCGCGGCTCACCCTCGACAGGACGGGGGTCCGCGCGGACGGGGTCGAGGCCCTCGGCCTCGAGCAGTTCGAGGTGCAGGTGGACACCTTCGGCGGCGGCGTCCTCGAGGTCGGCTCCGTCCTCCTGCAGGGGCTCGTCGCGGAGGCGGCGCTGGAGGCGGACGGGACGCTGACGTTCGCGGGGCTCGGTCCGGCTCCCGGGCAGAGCTCTGCTCCGACCAGCGCGCCCGCCGTTGCGGCGGCGGCGGCACCGGTCGAGGGCCCGGCCCCCGAGGTCTCACCTGGCCAGGCGTCATCCACGCCGCCCCTGCGGTGGTCCCTGGAGCGCGTCGAATTCAAGGAGAGCAGCCTCTCCTTCACGGACCGAGACCTGGGCGAGGGGCACAGGCTCACCGCCGAGCTCGAGACCCTCACGGCCGGGCCCGTGTCCTCGGCCAGCGGAGCTCCCGCCTCCTCGGTCCAGCTGTCGGGGACCATCGCCGGTGTGGTCGAGGAGATCCGCATCGACGGCACGATCGACTCGGTCGCGCCCCGCTTCGTGGGGGGCGGCGGGATCAAGCTCGACGGCGTCTCTCCCGAGGAGCTGGCCCCCTACCTCGCCCTCGCGGGGATCGCGCCCGCCTTCGAGCGCGGTTCCTTCGAGCTGGACCGGTTGGACGTGGACGGCCTCGACTTCTCGGCCCGCGGGCTGCGGGTGACGGACTCCGGGGCCGAGCTCGCGGCGGTGGACGTGGCCCGCATCACCGTCGGCGGAGAGGACGGGGTCCAGGCTCAGGTCAGCGGCGCGCGGGGGCGCGTCAGGCGGCGTTCAGACGACTCCATCGAGGGGGTCGGGCTCCGCTTCAACCTGCCCCCCAAGGGGCGGTCGGCAGAGGCCCGGCCCGAGCAGGACAGCGCCACCGAGCCCGGGCCATCCGCGCCCTTCGTGGTCCCCGAGGTCTGGTTGCCGCGGTTGGACCTCCAGTTCGAGCGCCTCGAGCTGATCAGTGATGGGAGCGACCTGATGCCGGTGACCATCGGGCCCATCGCGCTGACCGCCGGGCGGGCGGATGGCGCTGGCGCGGCGCCGGAGACCTTCATCGCCACGGCCCAGGGGAAGATCCGGGTCGCCCGGGACTTCTCGGCCTCGGTCTCGCTCGATGGATCCGAGAAAGGGCTCCTCCGGGTCCGAGGGGAGACGGCGGTCCGGGGCTTGAACCTGGACCCCCTCGAGGAGTGGGTCGAGCTCCTGGGCGTTCGCTCCGTGCTCGAGGACGGCTCGCTCGATGCGCGCTTCGACCTCGGCCTTCGGGCATCGGACGGAGGCCCCGACCTCTCCCTACGCGTCGGCCCCGTTCGGTTGGAGGACCGCGCGGGGACCGAGCGGACCGAGTGGCTGGACCTCAAGGAGCTGTGGGTCGACGGCCTCCGGAGCGGGGCCGGAGCCACTGCCGCCATCGAGACCATCCGACTCGAGCAGCCCCGACTCCGGCTCGAACGGGACGGAGATGGGGGCTGGGCGGCCCTCGGCATGCGCGCGCTGGACGCTGGGTCAGACGGGGGCGCGTCCGGGGTCCCGGCCGGGGGGGAGGTGGCGGTCGGGGGGCCGGCCGCCCGTCCCCCGTCTCCCTCCGGATGGCTCAGCGTCGGCGAGGCGCAGGTGAACGGCGCGAGCGTGACCCTCGTGGACCGGGCCGAGGGTGCCGGGCCCCCGGTGGTCGTGGACGCGACCCTGGGTGTCCAGGACATCGCGCCAGGCGCAGGGGCTCCGCCCGCAAGGATCACGGCACAGGTCGAGTCCGGCGGGGCTCGGTGGGGTGTCTCGGGCAGCGTTCAGCCCGACCCCGCGGCGCTCTCGGTCGACCTCGCGCTCACCATCGAGGGCCTCGCGCGGGAGGCGGTGCAGTGGCTCATGCCGCCCGGCGTGTCGCTGGCCCTGACGCGAGGCGATGCCCGGGCCCACGTGAAGGGGAGCTGGAGCCAGCCGAAGGAAGGCGGCGATGCGCTGGCGGTCGTGGTGGAGGACCTTGACCTGCGCGAGCGCGACGCCGAGCGCCCCCTGCTCGGCGCATCGCTCGTCCGCCTCACCGTGCCCCGGCTGGACGTCGCCGGTGGAGTGGTGGATGTGAGTGATGTCACCGTGGAGGACCTCGCCATCGAGCTTGTGCGGCTGGCGGGGGGCGGGCTCAGGGTGGCGGGCGTGGACCTCGTGCCCCTGGGTGGGGCGGAGGTCTCGACGGAGGCTCCCGGCCTCAAGCCCGGGCCGCGCCGTCGCCTGGAGAGCGTCAGGGTCGGGGCGCTCGACCTGGGCCTGAAGCAGCTCCAGCTCTCCACCGAGGGGACCACGGAGGCCCCCTTCGTCGCGACGTCGAGGTTCCGACTGAAGGACGCCATCGCCTTCGATGGAGCGGACTTCTTGGACGACGCGCCGCCCGTGGAGCTCGAGATCACGGGGAGCGCCGCGCCCGGGAACGCCGAGCTCACCCTCGACCTGTCGCTCACGCCCTTCGATCCAGAACCTGGATTCGACGGGAGGATCCAGATCGACGGACTGGACGGCGCCTTCCTCCGCTCGGTGTTCCCCGAGCGCCAGGTGCCCGAGGGCGAGGCGGGCCTCGACGGCGGCAGCTTCTCGGCCTCGATCGAGAGCGAGTTCCGCTGGCGGCGGAGCGGTCCGCTGGACTTCGACCTGCGGAATGGCTTCGGGCTCGGACTCGAGGTGAACGATCTCGCGCTGCGCCGCACCGCGGACGGCCCGATCGATCTCGGGCTGGATCTCCTCTCGCTGGACGCGAGCAACATCGCTCCGCGCGTCGGGCGCTATGAGTTCGGGCGCGTCGAGATCGAGAACCCGCGCGCGATCGTGTGCCGAGTGGAGGGTGGACTCGAGGTCGCTGGGATGCTCGTGGTGCCGGACGCAGACGAGACCCCGGGCCCGACGCGCGGACCCGAAGGCGCGGGGGGGGCCGTGGGCGAGGAGGTGCCGATGGCAGGCGCCGGGGAGCCCGGGCCGCAGGCTCCGGAGGGTGAGGCCGCTGCGGGAGAGAGCGCCCCTCGGGCGCCCCGATCCAACATCGCCATCGATGACCTCCTGCTGCGAGACTTGGACCTCCTGTACGAGGATCAGACCCTGTCGCCCGTGCTCTCCATCCCCCTGGTGGCGCTGGATGCCGAGGTGCGGGGACTGAGCAGCCGGATGCTGAGGGAGCCGCGGCCACTGAGGTACTCGCTCTCGCTGGGCGGGGGGAAGGTCTCTCTGCCTGTGCGCCTGGAGCAGACCTCACTCTTCCGGGGCGTGGCCGAGGGCGTCGCGGGCGCCGTCTCCTCCCGCGAGGCCGAGACGGTCACCTACGAGGACCGGCCGCTGTTCCGCGAGCTGGTGTCCTCCGGGCAGCTGACCTTCTACCCGTCGACCTCCGGGTGGATGCAAGTCGCGCTCCAGGGGTTCGAGCTGACCGCCCTGCGCGGCGCGGCCATCGCATCGGGGATCGACATCGGAGACGGGGTCCTCGACGTGAACTCGCGCACGCGGCTCTCGGGCAGCCGCGGCGGTCACGTGGACTCCACCGTGAGTTTTGCCCACCTCTCTCTCTCGGAACCCGACGGGGGGCCGATCTCCCGGTTCCTCAAGCTGCCGGCGCCCCTGGACACCGTGATCTTCGTGCTGAAGAACGAGCAGGGTGAGATCCGGCTGCCGCTCGCCTTCGACTTCGGCGGGGGATCGACCATGGGACTGGCCGAGATCTCGGCCAAGGCCTCGGCGGCCTTCCTGAGGCTGGTGACGGAGGCCCTCGCGGCGGCGCCGCTCCGCGCGGTCGGCTCCGTCACCGACGTGGTCGGCCTCGGGGGCCTGGTCGGGGGTCGAGATCGGACGCCGAAGTACGCGGGGATGACGGCGGAGGTGGAATTTGAGGTGGGCAGCGCCCACGTGGACCGGGAGCTCGCCCCGTCCCTCAAGGCCATCGTCGAGGCCATGTCGAAGGACCCGCTGCTCGAGCTCGAGGGGACGCACCACTTCGGCACCGACGACATCGAGCGGGCGCGGGAGCTCGCGAACCCGGACAGTGACGTCGCGCTCAAGCTCCTCCAGTCCCTGCGCCGGAAGCGGGACGAGCTCTCTCGGGAGCGCGGGGAGCTGGCCGTCGAGGTGCGCGCGTCCCTCACGCTCGGTCGGACCAGAGACTTTCAGGAGGCCCAGGAGGGCCTCGTCCGGCTCTCCCGTGAGCTCGGTGAGGTCGAGAGCCGCGTCGATCAGGTCGCGGCGCTTCTGGGTCGGAGCGCCGCGGGCAAGGCAGAGCGACGCCGTAAGCGCGTCGCCCTGGACATCGCCCAATCTCGCATGGATGCCCTCATGCGCGCGCTGATCCGCGCGGGCGTGGATCAGACCCGGGTCAACCTGAAGAGGCCCAGGGTTCCCAAGTCTGACCCCGAGCAGAGCAGCGCCCGGAGCCGGATCCTCCTCCAGACCCGGGCGGGCACGCCCCGCAAGGGCCTCTTCGGCAGGGTCCTCGGCTTCTTCAGCTTCTAGACCCTCCCGGCGCTCACTGGGCGGCGCTCTGGTCGTCGGGCTTGGCGACCTTGGCGGGCGACTCCGCGGGACCCGCCAGCCGCTCGTTGAAGGTTAGAGCGTCGGACTCGACGACCTTGCAGTCCTCGTTCATGGCGGCCATGGTCGCCATGAAGCGACTGTTCTCCTCACCGAGGAGCTCGCGGCTGGAGCCCGCGAGGTTGTGGTTGAAGTAGAGCGCGTAGTCCTTGTGGGTGGAGAGGCTGGCCGCCATCTGGCTGTGCACCCCCATGAGCTCATCGTGCAGCAGGGCGAAGCCGCTGCGAGCGGCGTCGAGCCGGCGAGAGCTCTGCTCTCGGATCGCGTCGCTGGTGAACTGCTCGAGCTCGGCCTCCCAGTCCACGAACAGGTTCTCGGCCCCCGCCTGGAGGACGGTGATCTGCTCGTTGAAGCGCTCCACGTGGCGGGCGCAGCGATCGATCTGGTCCAGGTACTCCGAATAGAGCTTCGAGGCCTCAGCTTCGCTGGCGACCTGGATGCTCGCGAGCATGCGGCCGGCGGCCTCGAACTCGTCCTCGGCGACCTGTTGCTCGGAAACGCCCTCGGAGATGGCCTCCACCACATGCTGTCGGCTCTCGGCGCCCGTGAGCGCCACCGAGGACATGTAGCCGCCGGACTGGCAGGCGGTGAGAGGCAGAGTGACGAGCGAGAGCAGGCAGAGTCGAGTGGAGTTCTTCATGGCGATCTGGGCCGGGCACGGCGCCGTGGGTGAGAACGACCGGAGTGGGCCTTGAGCTTGAGGTGGGGAGCGCGGTTCCGGTGAGTGCCTCGAATCGACACGCGACAGAGCCCCCCTCGCGGACCCGGGGCGCGGCCCGCGGTCGGTCAGCGTTCGGCAAACCGGTGCGCTCCCCGAGGTCGGTGCGTGCCCCGATCCCCTCGCTTCTCGTCTAATGGGGGGGGCGTAGCGAGCCTCCTCCACGCGCATGATCTCCCACCGCAGCCTGAACGATCCGATCGCTCGCCCCGCGGCCGAGGAGTTGGAAGGATGACCTCGGATGAGGCCGCGGCAATCGCCGAGATGCTCGACCCGGAGGTGATCGCGCGCGTCGGCCAGATCCCTCTGGTGGCTCGCCGGGCGAAGATCGGGGCCGTGTCCGGGCGACACCGGAGCCCGCACCGGGGATCGAGCGTCGAGTTCGCCGAGTACCGGGACTACGTTCCCGGCGATGACCTGCGCCGGCTCGACTGGCGGGTCTACGGGCGCTCTGACCGGCACTTCGTGAAGGAGTTCGAGGCGGACACCAACCTCCGACTCGTGCTCGTGATCGACGGGAGCGGTTCGATGCGGTACTCCGGTGAACAGGGGGCCGGCCCCATCACCAAGTACCAGTTGGCCTGTCGGATCGCGGCCTCGATCGCCCAGCTCGCCATCCGGCAGGGGGACGCCGCAGGGGTGACGGTCGCGGCGGAGGGTGAGATCGTCCGCGTCCCGCCGCGCCGCCGCCCCTCGCACCTGCGGGTGCTCGCGGGGGAGATGGCCCGGGTCGAGCCCGGCGGGCCCACACGGGTGGTCGAGGTGCTCCACGATGTGGCGGAGCGGACCGGGCGACGGGCGTTGGTGTGCGTGCTCTCCGATCTCTTCACCGCCCCGGAGGGCCTCCGTGACGCCTTCCAGCACCTTCGCTACCGAGGCCACGAGACGAGCGTCTTCCAGATCGTCGACCGAGACGAGTCGGAGTTCCGCTTCGAGGAGGCCACGCGCTTCGTGGACCCCGAGGGAGGAGCGCCGGTGCTCGCCGACCCGTCCATGGTGGCGGCCCGCTATCTCGCGGCGTGGCGGCGGCACAGGAGTGCTCTCGAGTCGATCGCCCTCGCGGCCGACGTCGAGCTCCGGGAGACCTTCCTGGACGAGGACATCGCGCGGACCATCGCCGAGTTCCTGCTGGCGCGTGCGGGCAAGGGAGGGCGCGGTTGAACCTCCTGCAGCCCCTCGCCCTGTGGGCGCTCCCGCTGGTGGCGCTGCCCGTGGTCGTGCACCTCTTGCACCGCCGCCGGCACCGGGTCGTGGAGTGGGGGGCGATGATGTTCCTGCTTGAGGGGGAGCGGTCCTCCCGCGGGCGGCAGCGGCTGCGCGAGTTCCTCCTGCTCGCGGCCCGCACCCTCGCGGTGCTGGCGCTGGTCCTGACCCTCGGCCGCCCCATCGCCGGCGGCTGGGCCGCGCGGGTCGCGGGGGAGCGGCTGGATCAGGTGATCTTGATCCTCGACCGCTCCAGCAGCATGGGGGAGGAGGTCGACGGGTTCCCCGAGTCCAAGCTGGCCTTTGGCCTGCGGAGCGCCAGCGAGGCCCTTGTCATCACCGCGCCCCGGGAGCTCGTGGTCGTGGATGCGACCCGCCCGTCCGAGGTGTTGCGACCGCAGAACCTCGACGCGCTCCTGGGTCTCTCCTTCGACGAGGCGACCTCGGCGGGCAGCGACCTGCTGGTGGCCTTCGAGACGGCGGCGCGCACCATCGAGGGGGCGGGCGCTGGCCGGGCCGAGGTCTGGGTCCTGACCGATGCCCAGCGTGAGGACTGGGCGCCCGACGACGGGCGCTGGGAGGCCGTGGTCCAGCAGCTCTCCCGGGCGGGGGGCGGTGCCGGTACGCGCGTGCGGCTCACCAGCTTCCCCGAGGTGGCGGAGGACAACCTCGCCGTCCGGGTGCAGAGCGTACGCCGTGAGTCCGAGGGAGAGACGGCGGAGCTCGTGCTCGACCTGGTGATCACCCGGGCAGCGGCGACCGAGGCCAGCGGAGACACGGCCCTGCGGGTCCCCGTCGCCATCGAGGTGGGCGGAGCGCGGACCACCGTGGAGGTGGAGTTGACCGGGCGAGAGGGTCGACTGATGGGGCACCGGGTGGCCATCGACACCGAGCTCGAGGCGGGCTTCGGCGCCGTGGAGATCCCGACCGATCGACGCGCCGGCGACGACCGTTACTGGTTCGCCTTCGGCGGCACGCCGGTGGTGGAGACGGCGGTCCTCGCGGAGTCGAGCACGGTGGCCTCGGTGATCTCCGTCGCGGCCCGGTCGCCGGCAGGGCCGGACGTGATCCACGAGGTGCGCGAGCTCACGCCCTCCGCCCGGGAGGCCGTGGACCCGGGAGGCGCGGCGCTGCTCGCCTGGCAGGCGCCGCTCCCCGAGGGCGAGGCTGCCGCGGCGGTGGCGCGCTTCTGCGAGGCTGGGGGCGTCGTGCTCTTCCTCCCGCCGTCTGCTCCCGGACGGGGGTCGTTTGCCGGGGTGGGCTGGGGCCAGTGGAGCTCGGTGGACGAGGCGGCGCAGGAGAGCGCGGTGAAGACCTGGCGCGCCGACGCGGACCTGCTCGCGTCGGGAGCGGACGGCACGCCGCTCCCGGTGGGAGAGGTGTCCCTGCGGCGAGTCTGCTCCATCCAATCCGTGGGGGAGGCGCCCGTGGCCCGCATTCCCCTCGCCGGGCTCGAGGACGGCCAGCCGCTCATGGTCAAGTCAGCGATGGGTCGGGGGGCGGCGTACTTCCTCGGGACCCTCCCCGAACCGCGCTCCAGCGATCTCGCGTCCCAGGGCATCGTCTTCATGGCGCTCGTGCATCGCGCCCTCGACCAGGCCGCGGCGGCGCTCGGGTCCGAGGAGCAGCAGGCGGCGAGCGCCAACGAGCGCTGGCTGGAGGAACGCTGGTCGGTGGCCGCGAGCGACCGATCCGACTCGCTCGCCGAGCGCGGGCGCCGCGCCGGCGTGCTCACCGATGGAGAGGCCTTCGTCGCCCTCAACCGCCCCCTGTCCGAGGACGCCGCCCCCGCGCTCCCCGCGGCGGTCCTGGCGGAGAGCCTCGCGCCGCTGGACGTGGTGGTGACCACCACACGCGCGGCGGCGGAGGGGGGCTCGCTCCTCGACGAGGTCTGGCGCATCTTCCTCCTCCTCGTGTTGGGCGCCCTGCTGGCCGAGCTGCTCCTGTGCAGCCCCGAGGGCAGTCCGCCCAGGGAGGGCGCGGAGTGAACGTCAACTCCGGTCTACAACTCCAGGTCACGGACGCAGCTTTGGTGAGTGGATGCGTGGGGCTGGTCCTCGTGGCCGGCGCCCTCGGGGTCCGCGCCTGGCGGCGGAGCGGCGGACGACCCGCCGTGCTGGTAGTGGAGGTCATCCGGACGACCTTGATCGCGCTCGTGCTCTTCGCCTTGCTCGGTCCGGAGTGGGTCCGGAGCCAGGTGCCGGAGGAGCGGGCCCTCGTGGCGGTCCTCTGGGACGACTCCCGCAGCATGGGCACGGTGGATGTGCCGGGGGGCGGGGCGCCGGTCTCCCGGGCCGACGCCCTGGAGGGGGTCATCGGCGAGCTGGAGGCGAGCGATGGTCCCGGTGCCGACGCCACGGCAGGGGGCCGCTTCGACCTGGTGGTGACCCCCCTCTCGGCCTCCACGGAGTCGGTCGACGCCGACGTACCCGTCGAGGAGCGTGGGACGGATCTCGCTGGCCCCCTCGATCGGCTCTTGGAGGACCCCTCCCTGCGCGCCGTGCTCCTCGCCTCGGACGGGGACTGGACGGAGGGGGAGAGCCCCTTCGAGGCCGCCGTTCGCTACCGGCTCGCGGACGTCCCGATCTTCACGGCGAGCGTGGGGAGCCAGGACCAGCAGCCGGACGTCGCCCTCGAGCCCGTGGAGCCCCCGGCCTTCGCCATCGTCGGCCGCCGCCTCGAGATCCCGGTGTCCATCGAGAGCGCCATGCCCCGGGAGGTCCCCTCGAGGATCACGCTCAGCGGTCCCGACGGCCCCGTGGAGTCCCGCGGGATTGCGCTCGGCGCGCGGCGAGTGACGACCGAGACCCTGGAGTACCTGCCCACCGAGCCGGGCCGGGTGTCGCTCACGGTCTCCGTCGACCCGGTCCCCGGGGAGCTCGACATGGAGAACAACACGCGGACGATCGAGCTGGACGTGCGTGAGGAGTCCCTCGACGTGCTGCTGGTGGAGGGGTTCCCGCGCTGGGAGTACCGCTACCTCAGGAACGCCCTCGTCCGCGACCCCGGCGTCGAGGTCGACTGCTACCTCACGCTCCCGGGCATGCCGGGCAGGGGGGGCGGCCCGACCTACCTAGAGGCCTTTCCGCCCAAGGAGGCGCTCGCGGAGTACGACGTGATCTTCATCGGCGACGTCGGGCTCGGGCCGGACGGCCTGACTGAGGAGCAGTGCGAGAGCATCGCGGGGGTCGTCCGGGACCAGGCGGGGGGGCTGATCCTGATGCCGGGCTTCGGCGGCGGACACCTCGACCTCCAGCAGACGGCGCTCGGGGAGCTGTACCCCGTCGAGCTCGACCCGGCGCGCCCCAGGGGCTACGGCGTCGCCACCCCGGCGCGGCTGCGGCTCACCTCGGCGGGCCTGCAGAGCGGCCTCACGCGGCTCGTCCCCGACACCACCGCCAACGCCTACCTCTGGTCCGAGCTCCCGGGCTTCCAGTGGTTCGCGGCGGTCGAGCGAGCGCGGGCGGGCGCACAGGTCCTCGCGGTCCACCCCCAGAGCGTGGGCAGCACGGGGCGACGCCAGCTGCTGGTGACCCGCACCGCGCGTACGGGGAAGGTGCTCTTCATGGGGACGGACGGCGCGTGGCGCTGGCGTGAGGGCTTCGAGGACCTGTACCACTACCGCTTCTGGGGTCAGGTGATCCGCTGGATGGCGTACCAGCGAAACATGAACGTGGGCGAGTCCATGCGGCTCTTCTTCGCGCCGGACCGCCCGAAGGCGAGGACGACGGTCGCGCTCAACGTCAACGTGATGGACGCCGAGGGCGGCGGCCCCGTGGACGGCGCCTCGGTGACGGCGCGGGTGCAGTCGCCCTCGGGGAAGGTCGATCGCGTGCGCTTCACGCAGCCGCCGCGCGCGGATGGGGACGCCGCGTGGGGTCTCTACTCGGCGACCTGGCGCCCGGAGGAGGGGGGGCGTTACCAGGTGGTCCTCACCTGCGAAGAGACCGGCGCGAGCCTCGAGGCGGAAATCGCCGTGACCGCCCGCCCGCGGGAGCGGGTGGGGCGCCCGGCCCGCCCTGACGTGCTCGCCGAGGTCGCGCGCATCAGCGGCGGCGAGCCCCTCGACGAACTCTCTCCTGCCGCGGTGGGTGAGCGCCTCTCGGAGCTGCCCGAGCCGCCGCCCCAGGTGACGCGGATGAGGCTCTGGGGGCACCCCATCTTCGGCGCGGTGGCGGCGGCGCTGATGGCCGCGCTCTGGATCGGCCGGAAGGCCGCGGGGAGGGTGTAATGGAGGTCCGCCCCCGTCCGACGGCCGGCGCCGGCGCGATCCCCGCCGAGCAGCCCATGACCCCCGCTCCCAGCGCTCCGCCTCCCCCCGTGGGAATCGACCGCTCGCTGCGCGCGTTCCGCGCGCGCATGCGGCGGCAGAAGCTGTGGGAGGCAGCGGCGCTGTGCGCGCTCGTGACGGCGGCGACGTTCCTGCTCGCCGCCGGGATCGACCGGCTCTTCGACACGCCGCCGCTCCTCCGGGGCGCGTTGCTCGGCCTCGCCGTCGTCTGCCTCGCCGTGGCGATCCCCACGACTCTCTCGCGCTGGGTCCTGCGCCACCGATCGGCGGGCGCCATCGCCCGGGAGGTGGCGGTCCGGGACGCCCGTACCGGAGACCGCCTGCTCGGCATCCTCGAGCTCGCCACGGACCCCGAGGAGTTCCGGCGGAGCCCCGAGCTGGTGCGCGCCGCGATCGGTCGCGGGGAGCGAGACCTGGGGGACAAGACCCTGGCCCACGCGCTGCCGCCCTCGCGGCACCGGGCTCTGACGCGCTGGCTCGTGCTCCCCGCGGCGGCGACCCTGGCGCTTTTCATCCGCTTCCCCGAGGTCGGGCTCAACGCGCTCCAGCGCTGGGCCATGCCGTTCGGCGGGGTGGAGCGCTTCACCTTCACCCGTGTGGAGGGCGCGCAGGACCGCTGGGTCCTCCCTGTCCAGGAGGCGCGGACCGTGCGCCTCGAGCTCGCCGGGGACACCCGCTGGCGCCCGGACGGGGCGGAGCTGAGGCTGGAGCGTGGGACGGTCCACGGGCCCCTCGACGGCTCCACCTACACCCTGGAATTGCCCCCCCTGGCCACAGAGCAAGCGGCGCTCCTGGTGATCGGGGACCTGCGCGAGGTGGTGACCCTCTCGCCGCTCTCCCGGCCGGAGGTGGTGGCCGCGACGGCGCGGGTCCACCTCCCCGGGTATCTGGGGCTCCCCGAGCCCCTCGAGCGAGACGTGAGCGGCGGCGCGCTCTCGGCGGTCGTGGGGAGCGAGGTACGGTTGGAGCTCCAGCTGAGCCGTGAGTCGCGGCTGGCGGGCGCCGCGGGCGCCCCCCTGGCGCTGCGCCTGGAGGCGGCTCCCATGGCCTGCGACGCCGCCGGCGAGTCCCTGGTCCGGGAGCTCGAGTGGGTCGATCGGTTTGGCCTCGAGAGTCCGCGCTCCTTCCGCTTCTCCTTGCGCCCCGTTGAGGACGCGGCGCCCGAGGTGTCCATGATCGGCCTCGAGCCGGACCCGGTGCTGCTCGAGCGCGGCGCCCTCACCTTCGACGTACTGGTGGTGGACGACCTGGGGGTGGACCGCTGCGGGCTCGAGTGGTTCGAACCCTCCACAGGCCTCGATGAGGCGCCGCGCTCCCTCGGCGAGAAGGTGCTGCTGGCCCAGGGACCGGGGGAGCCGCGGGCGGAGGCCTTCGCAACCCTGCGTCCCGCGGACCTCGGCATCGAGCCAGGGCCCATCGAGCTGCGGGCGTGGGCGGTGGATCTCCTCCCGGGGAGGGAGCGGGTCTACTCCGCGCCTGTCCGCGTGCGGGTCATGGACGAGGCCGAGCACCTGAAGTACGTGAGCCGACGGTTCGATGCGTGGATCGAGGAGGCGGCGGAGGTGCGAGACCGAGAGCTCGAGCTCCTCGCCACCAACGAGACGCTCCTGGCCATGACGGACGCGGAACTCGGCACCGGTGAGGTCCAAGCGGTGCTCGACGAGCAGGTCGCCGCGGAGCGCCGCAATCGCTCGCGCCTGGGGGCCCTCGTGGCCGAGGGTGGAGAGCTCCTCGACGAGGCGGCGCTCAACGAGGCCGTGGACGTGGGGGACCTCGAGATGTGGACCGAGGCCCGGGACGGGCTCGAGGAGCTCGCGGAGGAGGACATGGAGGTTGTCTCCAAGCTCCTCGCCAGCGCGGCCAAGGCGGCGGCCACAGCCGACACGCCCGGGGGCCGCGAGACGAGCGCTGCGGGGGTGGTACGCGCGGGCGGGAGCGGCGGCGCCGCGCCCGAAGCGGAGGGGGACGCGGAGCCCGCGGCCTCGGGGGAGGAGTCTCCCTTCGACCCGACGCCGAACATCCTCGACGTGGAGTCGAGCCTCGCGGAGAGCGAGGAGGCGCCGGCCTCCGAGCCTTCTCCTGGCGAGGTGTCCAGCGGGCCGGGCTCCCTCGGTCTGGTGGGGACGACGGTGCCGGGTTCGAGCGGCGGGGACGACGCGTCGCCCTCGGCGGAGGAGGAGCCGGTGAAGGAGGAGAGCACCCGGAGCATGACGGCCCAGCAGCTCGCCAAGGCGGTGGAGGCCCAGCGCGAGCTGGTGGAGTCCTTCAACGAACTCGCGCTCCCGTTCCAGGAGATCCTGGCGCGCCTCGAGGCCAGCACCCTGGTCAAGCGCATGAAGATGGCCAGCCGCGCCCAGGCCGACGGAGCCGAGCGCCTCGCCGTGCCGGTGGCCCGCGGCTTCGGCGCCGCGGGGGCCTTGAAGCAGCGCCCCATCGCGGTCGCCAATGAGGAGCTCGCGGCCCTCGAGGAGCTGGAGGGGCGGCGGCTCGAGGCCCTGCACATGGACCTCGACGCCTACGCCGACCGGCTCGCCTACCGCGGGGATGAGGGGGCGCCCAGGATCCTCCGGGTCGTCGCAGAGTGGAACCGAACGCGGCCCGTATTCCTCGCCGGTGAGGTCGCCGTGAGCGCGGCTGACGGCCGGCCCGGGGAGGCCTCCATGCTCGCTAGGTACCTGTCGGATCGCCTGGACCGATGGGGCGATGAGCTCGTCCCGCCGGCGGAGGCACCCCCGGAGGAGCAGGAGGACGAGGGTGGCACGAACGACGAGAGCCTCCCGCCCGAGATCATCCTCGAGGTCCTGCGGATCACCGAGGCGGAGATGATCCTGCGGGACATGACCCGCGAGGCCGAGCAGGCGAAGTCTGCCCTGGGGGAGGCCGCCCATGGGGAGCGGGCCCTCGAGCTGTACGGCCAGCAGGACGGTCTCGCGGATCGGCTCGACAACCTGATGAACCAGATGCGCAAGCTCCCCGATGGGTCCCGGACCTTCGGGACGGAGATCCGCATGATGGCCAGCTCACGGCGCGCCATGGTGGACGCGGCGGAGTGGATGCTGGAGGGAGAGACCGGGAGGGACACCCTCGCGGCGGAGACCGAGGCCATCGAGCTCTTGCTCCAGTCCCGGCGTGCCGGCGGCAGCGGCGGCGGCGGGAAGAGCAGCGCCTCGCCTGGAGGCGGCAACGGCGGCACCGAGGCCACCGACGCGCTGGCCCTCAGCGGCCGCGCCGCGGGCTCCAACGAGCGGGGCGAGGCGCGCGGCATGAAGCGCGCCGCCCGCGGGGAGCCCTCGAAGATCCCCGTGGAGTTCCAGGAGTCCCTGGAACGCTACTTCGAGGGGCTGGAGGCGGAGCGATGAGTCGCGCTCGAGCATTCCGATCCGCGGCGCGGGGCAGGGGCCACCTGGCCCTCGGCCTCCTCGTGGTCACCACGGCTCTCTTCCTCGCCGGGGCGGGTCTCGCTGTTGATCCCGCGCCCCCCGCGGCGGCGCGGGGCGCCGTGGACCTGGACGCGCCGCGGGCCAGGGCGTGCCTGAAGGGACGGGCGGCGCTCCATGTGGAGTGGCTGGCGCGGGTGGCGAGGGTCTCGAAGGAGCAGCAGGAGGGCCTGCGCCTCGCGCTGGAGGAGGCCGTCGAGGAGACCGTGGAGGAGGCTCAGCGAGGGGCCAAGACGCCGGGCCCCGACTGGTTGGAGGCTGCCTGGAAGACCTCCCTCTCCTCCCAGGCCTGGGAGGTCGCCCGGGCGCGCGTGCTGAAGACCGAGCAAGGGGAGGCCCTCGCCGCCGACCTCGCGGCGCGGGCAGAGCGCCTGGAGGCGGCCTCCGTCCAGGTGCTCCTGACCGCTCTCGCCGTGGAGCTACGACTCCGCGAGCCCCAGGCAGAGGCGCTCCGGGATCCGATCCTGGAGTGGATGGGGGACCCGCGGTGGCAGCGCGTGCGCGGGACAAGCACCGACCTGAACCTGGTGATCGCCTCCTCCGATCCGGTCAAGACCCTCCTCGTGCAGGAGCAGGTCAGCCGGCTGGTGCGCATGCGCCGGGCCACCACCCGAACCACTGGGCGGGGGGAGGCCTTGACGCTCCAGAGCGGCCGCTATCCGGAGGATGAGTTCGTGCTGGAGGCGCTGGCGCTCGCCGCGTTCCACGGCTGGGACGATGGGCAAGCGGCGCTGCTCCTGCGCGGCGCCACGGCCATGGGCCGGAGGGTTCGCCGCGAGAAGGGCGGGCGCCGCTCCTCCGGCGATCGGAACCTGCTGCGGGCGGTGGTCGACCTCGATGAGCAGCCCTTCTGGCAGGCGCTCGTGCGCCGCGAGGAGACGCGACACGGCGCAGAGGCGCCGGCGCCTGCGCCCTGGATCAGCGGTGACCGTGAGACCCTGGTGGACGCCCGGTCCAGGCTCATGCTGGCGCAGCTCGACCAGGTCCTCCTGCTCGAGGACGGGCCGCGGGAGGCGCTGGGTGCGGCGCTGGCCCGTGAGGTCGGCCGGGAGGTCAACCGCGGTGCCCTGGGGCTCGGGGCGATCGGGGCGGCGCCGATCTGGCGCGCGCTCCGGCTCCCGCTGCGCTTCGACGCCTCGGAGGCGCCCACCCAGCCCAGGCCGGAGCTCCTGGGCGACCTGTACGAACTGCTCTCGGTGAACCAGCTGCGGGCCCTTGGCATCGAGGAGGAAGGATGATGAACGGACGGATCCTGCTGGCGAGGGGCGCCGCCGTTCTGGCGGCGCTGTCGACGCTCCTCACCCCGGCCCAGGGGCAAGAGGTGCGCACGGGCGCGCCCGTGTCGCCGGCCCACCGACGGCTCCACGAGCGCGGCGCCGAGTTCATCGTCGGACAGCAGGCCGACGGCGGCTCCTGGGAGAGCAGCGCAGGGGTGAGCGGCATCTGCATCATGGCGCTGCTGGCGTCGGGGGAGGACCCCAACCACGGCAAGTACGCGGACAGCATCCGCCGCGGGCTCCGCTCGCTCATCGCCCAGCAGAGCCGGACCTCGGGGCAGATCGGCAGCGGGATGTACGAGCACGGGTTCGCGATGCTCTGCCTTGCGGACTGCTTCGGCGCCGTGGATGAGCGGCTCTTCGAGGACAAGGACCTCGAGCTGGAGCGCTCCATCGGGGACTCCCTGCGGCTGGCCGTGCGATGCGCGGTGACCTCCCAGAAGCAGAATCCGTTCCAGGCGTGGCGCTACTCGCCGAGCTCCTCCGACGCGGACACCTCGGTCTCCGGGGCGATCCTCATGGGGCTCCTTGGCGCTCGAAACGCCGGCGTACCGGTTCCCGACGAGTCCATCGAGAACGCCCTGGCGTACCTCGACTCCATGACCACCGAGACGGGCACCGTCTCCTATTCGGGGACCGGCGGGTTCGGTGACTCGCTCGCGCGGTCCTCGATCGTCGCGCTCTGCCGTTCGGTGGCCAAGCGGCCCCTCGCGGACGACGCGCTGCGCCGCTACGTGGTGGCTCGCTCGGTGGAGTCCACGAGCTCCGCCCACCCGTGTTACTCGCGGTACTACGTCTCACAGGCGCTCTTCCAGCTGGATCACGCGGCCTGGCGTGCGTGGAGCGCGAAGAACACCAATGACCTGCTCCTGCGTCAGGGCGAGGACGGGCGGATCATCATCGCCGCGTCCTTCCAGGGGCCCGCCTACCAGACGGCGATGCTGCTCCTCTCCGGAGCCCTCGAGTACACCCTCCTGCCGGTCTACGAGCGATGAGCCGATTCTCGAGCATCCTCGGTGGGCTGGCGGCGATCGCTGTGGCGCTGCCCGCGGCGGCGACCCAGGAGGCGGGGCGGGAGGTGCTCCCCGTCTCGGTCCTCCTGAGGGATGACTCCCAGTACTCGGGCCCCGCGGTCGTCTCCGAGGAGGGGGAGCTGCGCCTCGAGGCCGACCCCTACGACGCGCCCGCGACCCTGGACCTGGAGGCGGTCACGTCGCTGGTCGTGGCGCCGGAGGGGCAGCGCCTCCCGCTCTTCCCGGAGGCGGGGCGGGACCTCCTGTCCCTCAAGCGGCGCCAGAACCTCCGTGGGCGCGTCCGCTCGATGGAGGGGGGGGCGGTGCGCTTCGAGAGCGCCCGCTTCGGCTCGTTCCAGATCCCCGTGGAGGAGTGTGGGGACCTCCTGCCGCCGGCCTTGGCGGACTCCGACGGTCCGGCGCGGCCCCTCTGGGGCCCGTGGATGGACCGGAACGAGGGCGCCAGGGACGCGCAGACCGATGGCACGGCGCTCCTGCTCACCAAGCCAGGGGCCATCGCGACGCGCCGGTGCCTCGACTACGGGGACCGCCTGCTCTTGGAGCTGTCCTGGAAGGGCGAGCCGGAGTTCCGGGTTCACCTCGGCGGCGACCATCGACGTGAGCCCGTCGGGGGCGTGGTGGTGGAGCCCTGGGACGGCGCGCTCGTGCTGTACTCCTTCGACGGGTCGAGCCTCGACCTGAGGGAGACGGGCCTGCAGCTCGGCGAGGACAGCTCGGTGGTCCTGCAATTCGAGATCGACGGCGGGAGGGTGCGGCTCGCGAGCGCGGAGGAACCCTCCGGTCGGGTCTCGGTCATCGGCGCGGAGCTCGAGCGACCGGGCCAGAGGGACACGGTGCTCATCACGCGGCTGGCGCAGCCCATGCGGATCCTGCGCGCGGAGGTGGGCACGGCCGCAAGGGCGGAGCCTGGCCGGGTCGCGGTGGAGCGCGTGGTCATGGTGGACCAGGTCCGCGGGTGGAATGAGGAAGACCGGACCTTCGAACTGGAGGCCGGGACGATCGACTTTGACGAGTCCCTCGGCATCCGGTTCGCCGTTGGAGAGGACCGCGATGCCCTTGAGATCGCCGACCCCGGCCCCGGCTGGTATCGGGTCACCTGCAGGGACGGGGAGTCCATCGAGGGGCGCGACCTGAGCTTGGTCCCTGGCGGGCTGCGCTTCCTCCCCCGCTGGTCCGAGGCCCCGGTCCTCCTCCCCCTCGACGAGCTCTGGCACTTCCGGCAGCGCTCGTCGACCGACGGTGGCGTGGCTCCCGCGGCGAGCCTCGAGCTTGAGGGCCGGGCGGCCGTCAACGTGACCCTCGCAGGCTTCGAGGTGGTGGAGGGCCGGCCGCAGCCCCGGCTGCAGGTCTTCGGATTCAAGGAGCCCATCGCGATCCCCGCTGGCGTCCCCTTCAGCCTGACCCGCCGCTCGGCGGAGGGCTTCGCCGGTGCCCGAGCCTTCCCGAACGTCATCGTGCTCGAGGATGGTCAGCGCTTCCCCGCCCTGGTCCTCGGAGCCGACCGCGCCTCCGTCACGGTCATGACTCCCCTGGGGGAGGGCGAGGTGCGACTCCCGCAGCAGCGGATCAAGGCCGTGCTTCTCGCCCCTGCGATGAGCATGAACTGGGCGATGAAGCTCACCCAGCACCCGTTCTATCGAAGCAGCGCCCTCTCGGCAGAGGCGATGGACCTCTCGCTCAAGCCGTCCAAGGCGACTCGGGACGGCGACGCCCTGCGGCTCTCCTGGGCGCTGGCGGTCCCGCGCTCGGAGTCCGCGAGCCCAGGGGAGCAGCTCTTCCTGGCCCGCAACGGCGACCTCATGCGCGCGAACCTCGAGGGCCTGGAGGACGGTCGGGCGCGCCTGGCGGGCGGAGCGAGTACTGGCATCGCTGTGCCGCTCCAGCGGCTCGCCGGCTGGGTGCGCGTGGACCGTGACCCCCACGGCGTCTCCATCGCGGAGGGGGCCTGGCAGGTCACCCTGGGTGCGCAGAGCCCCGCAGGCGGCCCCGTGGTGACGGGCGCACTGCTGCAGGGGACGCCCCTGCGGTCGGAGGGGGGCGCCCTCGTGCTGGAGCACACCGACCTCGGGACGCTCTCTCTCCCGACGGCGGTGATCCGCCGCATCGACCACGCCGCGCGGGCCCGGCGCCCGCTCCTGCCTTTCGACTCCTGGCGCTCCAGGCCCATGCGCAAGCCCGACGCCGAGGGCCTCCCGATCGAGGACCGCTAGCGGCCCCTTCGGCGCGCGAGGATCCAGCGCAGGAGGCGGGCGCGGCCGGGCGTGAGGCGGGTTCGATTGAACTGATCCCCCGCGCGCCGGATGGCGTCGGCCACGGTGGGGTAGGGGTGGATCACTCCGCCAAGCTCGGCGAGGCTCGCGCCCCGTTGCACCGCGCCCACGAGCTCCCCGATCATCTCCCCCGCGTGGCTGGCGACGACGGTCGCGCCCAGGATGCGCCCCCGGGGATCGTGGACCACCTTGACGAAGCCCGTGGTCTCGCCGTCGAGCACCGCGCGGTCGTTGTCCTGGAGGGGGACCTCGACGACGCCGTGGGACACGCCGTTCCGCGCCGCCTCCTCGGCAGAGGCTCCGACGTGGGCCACCTCGGGGTCGGTGTAGGTCGCCCAGGGGATCACGAGGTCCGTGGCCTTCGCCCGCCCGAAGAAGAGCGCGTTGCGCAGCACGGTCCGCGAGAGGAAGTCCGCGGCGTGGGTGAACTGGTAGCGCGAGGCCACATCGCCCGCCGCGAAGACCCTGCGGTTCGTCGTCCGGAGTCGTGCGTCCACCTCGACGCCCGCCCGTGGGTCGAAGGACACGCCCGCCGCCTCGAGCCCGATGCCCTCGACGTTGGGCGCGCGGCCCGCCGCGAGGAGCACCTGCTCCACCTCCACCGGCTCCCCGCTGCCGACCTCGATGCGCCGCAGGTCTCCGGTGGTCCGGACCGCCTCGACCTGGGTGTCGAGCCGCACGTCCACGCCGTCGGCGCGCAGGGCGTCGAGGACGACGGCGCTCGCCGCCGGGTCGTCCGCGGCCATCAGGCGCGGGCCGGCCTCGAGCAGGGTGACCTTCGAGCCGAAGCGCGCGAAGGTCTGGGCCATCTCGGCGCCGATGGGGCCGCCGCCGATCACGGCCAGCCTGGGCGGGAGGCTCTCCAGGGAGAAGAGTGTCTGGTGGGTGAGGACGCCGGCCTCCCCGAGGCCCGGGATCGGCGGCATGGCGGCGCGGGCGCCGGTGGCGATCACGGCGCGCGCGAAGCGGAGAGTCTCGCCGCCCACCTCCAAGGTAGTGGGGGAGGCAAAGCGGCCCTCGCCGAGGAAGACGTCCACGCCGAGGTCCCGGAAGCGGGCGGCCGAATCGTGGCGTGCGATCCCCGCGCGCAAGGCGCGCATGCGCGCCATCACGGCCGGGAAGTCCACGGTGACCTCGCCGGTCTGGACGCCCAGGGCGCCGGCCCTGCGCGCGGCCGCGGCGGCGCGTGCCGAGCGGATCAGGGCCTTGGAGGGCACGCACCCGGTGACGAGACAGTCGCCGCCGAGCAGGTGGCGCTCGACGAGCGCCACCCGCGCCCCGAGGCCTGCGGCCCCCGCGGCGGCCACGAGGCCAGCGGTCCCGCCGCCGAGGACCACGAGGTTGTAGCGGCCTTGCGGGGCTGGGTTCACCCAGTCCTGCGGGTGGACCTGAGCCGCGAGGGCGCGGTTGCTCTCGTCCAGGGGGAGGAGCTCGGGGAGGTCGTGGCTGACGGAGGTCATGGTCGAGGTGCCGGGCTCACGCCCCATCGGTGTTGGGCTCCTCGATGGTGGCGGCTGCCAGCCGGACGCGCGCCATGCGGGTCAGCAGCACGGTCACGCCGAGGGTCGCGGTGAGGCCCACCCCAAGCAGCGCCCACTCGGCGGGCGAGCGGCTGGCCCCGGCGGCCACGTCGCGGCCGATGGCGCCGAAGTACACGAAGAGCACGGTGGCCGGCAGCATGGCGATCCAGCTCACCAGGACCGCCGGCACGAAGGGCACAGCCGTGAGGCCGAGCAGGTAGTTCAGGGCGTTGAAGGGCACCACGGGGGAGAGCCGTAGGAGCCCGACGATGCGCCAGCCGCCGTCGGCGATGGCCTCGTCCACGGCGCGGAACGCCGTGCTCTTGCGGGCGAGAACCTCCACGCGGGAGCGCAGCAGGGTGCGGGCCAGCAAGAACGCGATGGCCGCGGTGGCTGTCGATGCCAGCGAGACCACGACGGTCCCCATGACGACCCCGAACAGCGCGCCCACCGCGAGGGTGATGGCGGAGCCGGGCACCAGGGCGAGTGCGGCGACCACGTAGAAGAGGCCAAAGGCGATGGGGCCGAGCGGCCCCATGGTCTCCACGCGCGCCGAGACCCTGTCCAGCATCTCTCCCAAGGGAAGGAACGCGGCGGCGGTCGTCAGGCCCACGAGCACCGCCAGCGCGAGGAGGCCGCGGAGGCGTCCGGCGCGTCGGGGGGCTTGGGTGGGATCAGGCATGGTGCTTGCAGTGAGCGAGCCGCGCGCCGCCGAGGTGGGCGGCGCGGTGGGTCAGCGGGTCGGCGCGAGCCGCTGGCCCTTCCCGGTCTCTTCCTTCTCCTTCGCACGGGCCTCGCGCTTGGCCTTGCGCTCCGCCCGCCTTCGCTCCTTCTCGGCGCGCCGCTCTCGGCTCTCCCTGGTGAGCTCCTCGAGCTGCCCGAGCACGGCGCCCTCGTCGAAGCGGAAGTCCTCGTCTTCGAAGCCGGGGACGGCGGAGATCTCGTCGGCGAGGATCATGGCGACCCACGCGGTCCCGCGGGCGTTGGGGTGCAGGAGGTCCTTCTGCAGGGCCTCCCCGAGGGAGGAGACCTTCCACTCCAGCTCCCGCACCTTGACGGGCTTGCTCTCGACGTAGCGGCCCATGAGGTCCGCCAGGGGGAGCACCCGTACCTCAGGCCGCTCCTCGGCCCAGGCGCGGATGGTCGCGTTCATGGCGCGCAGCTCCTCAGGGGTGGGGAACATGGAGCGGTTCACGATCGGCGCGCCGAAGGGGCCGCTCCCCTTGAGGGCGTGGGAGATGTCGGGCAGGTCCCCGATGATTAGCGGGCGCTTGAGCCGCTCTAGTTGCCGGAGGCCGGCGTCCAGCCCCTTGGCGCGGCGCGGGGAGAGGCGAGAGCCGTTGCCGTAGGCGTACCAGAAGAGGAAGTCCACGCCGACCACCAGGTCCGCGTCCCCCTCGATGGCCGCGTCCACCAGCTTCGCTCCTGACTTGTAGGGCGCGTTGAAGAACCACCCCTCCCCCTCGTCCACGAAGGTCACGCGCTCGCGGCCGCGCTCGGTCAGCGCCGCCTCCAGGAACACGGCGAGGGCCACGTCCTTCTCGGTGGCGAGCTCCGCCGAGAGCCCGAAGCCCGCGGACACGCTGGCGCCGACGGTGAAGACCCGCAGCGGCGAGGGCGCGGTGGAGGCGGGAGGGGAGGGGGGGTCCTGGGCGGTCGCGGGGAGCGCCACGGGGCCGATCAGCAGGGCTGCGGCGGCGAGGGCGAGGCGGAGGAGGGGGGTCATATCGGCGGAGCGAGCGGGTGGAAGCGTGCGGCCGTTGGGGAAGCCAGGCCGGAGGAGAATGTAGCCCCGGGGCGATGGTTTTCTCCTGGCCGAGGTTCGGGCTGCGGCGCTCAGGCGTCCCAGCGCGGAGCCAGGAGCTGTCGCTTGCCGTCCGAGCTCCGCAGGGATCCAGCGTGGGGGGGTGGGGCACCCTCCCCAGGATCAGGACGATCCCAGAGCTGGCAGGTGACCTCCTTGTGCTTCTGATCGAGGCCTTCGCAGTAGTTGGTGTAGATGCAGCGTCGAACCTCATCGCCCCGGCCGAGCTGCATCTTGCGCCACCAGTCGGGGTCCGCGAGGGACTGGCGCGCGGCCGCGACGAGGTCGCAGGTGCCCTCGGCGAGGGCGGCCTCCGCCTCCCTGAACGTGCCGAGGCCGCCGCACCCGACCACCGGCACGGCGTCGGTCACCTCCCGCACCGCCCGCCGCACCGCCGTCGAGAGGGGGAGGTTGCGGCCAAAGGGGCCGGGGTCGCCGATGCGCACCGTGGGCATGCACTCGTGCCCGCTCTCGCCGGTGTAGGGGTAGGCGGCCGCCCCGACGCGGGGCTGCTTCGCGTCCTCGAACTTGCCGCCCTTGCTGATGGAGATGAAGTCCATCCCCGCCTCGGCGAAGCGCCGGGCGAACCAGGCGGCCTCGTCCAGGGTCGTGCCGCCCTCGATGACCTCCTCCCCGAGCATGCGGCAGCCCACGGTGACGTGGGGCCCGACGCGCTCGCGGACCGCGGCGAACACCTCGAGGGGCAGGCGCACCCGGCCCTCGAGGTCCCCGCCGTAGCCGTCCTCGCGCACGTTCCGCGCCGAGAGGAAGCTCGCCATGGTGTAGGCGTGGGCGAAGTGCAGCTCGACCCCGTCGAAGCCGGCGGCCACCGCCCGCTCTGCGGCGTCGGCGAAGAGGCTGGGCAGGGTGCGCGGGAGCTCGGCGATGTGCCCGAGGTGGGTGTCCCATACGCGCTCCCGCGCGCCGAACTCCAGGTCCTCGGCCTCCCGGGTGGAGAGCGCCGCGAGGAGCTCCTCGTGGGGGAGCGCGGCGAGGGCTGCGCGCACCGCCGCATCGTCGGCGCCCCGGTCCTGCCCGACGGCCTCGCGGTGCCGATCCTCGATGCTCAGGAAGCGCTCGAGGTAGACCGCCTTGTCCGGACGCCTTCGGATCCGGAGGAAGTCGATGAGCTGGATCAGCACCCGGGTCTCTCCGTGGCTGCGTGCGCGCACCTCATCGGTGAGGCGGCGGAGGCCGGGCACGAAGCGGTCGTGTCCGATCCGGAGCAACGGGCCCGAGGGCACGTCGCGGATGCCGGTGGCCTCGACCACCAGGACGCCGGGGCGGCCGTCGGCGAAGCGTCCGTACCAGTCGACCACCTCTGGCGTGGCGTCGCCTTCCTCCGTGGAACGCCAGGGGACCATGGCGGGGACCCAGGTGCTGGTGTGGGCGGTGAAGGCGCCCACCCGAGTCGGGGCGAACAGCCGGCTCATCACCGCCTCGTCCGCGTTGGGCCAGCCCGGATCGGGCAGGGGGTAGGGGGAGGGCTTCGACACGCTTCGGAAGGTAGCAGGTCGCCGGGGGCGCGTCCGCGTTACCCTTCTCCCATGTCTTCGGAACTCTCCACCCCTGACGGTGCTGCCGCGCTCGTGACCGGTGGCACCAGCGGGATCGGGGCGGCCATCGCCCGTGCGATCCTCGTGGCCGGGACGCCGGTGGCGCTGACAGGTCGCGATGGTGAGCGGGCGGCGCGGGCCGCCGAGGCGCTCCAGCGGGAGACCGGGACCGAGTGTGTCGGGCTCGCCCTCGACGTCACCGAGGAGAGGAGCTGCGCCGAGCTCCCCGGGGCGCTGGAGGGGTTTCGGCCCATCGAGTGGCTGGTCAACAATGCCGGCGTGGCAGAGACCATGTCCTCCACCGCCGCTGGCAGCCTCGACCTCGCGCGGCGGCTCATGGAGATCAACTACTTCGGTCCCCTCCGGCTCTTCGAGGCCTTCGGGCCCGGGATGCTGGAGCGCGGCCGCGGCCGGGTGGTCCAGGTGGCCTCCTCCGCGTCCCTCCGCGGGTACCCCTACGTCTCCGCCTACGTGGCGTCCAAGCACGCGCTCATGGGGTGGACCCGCTGCGCCGCGCTCGAGTGCGCGCCGAAGGGCGTCGGCGTCTCGGCGGTCTGCCCGCACTACGTGGACACGCCCATGACGCGGCGGAGCATCGAGACCATGAAGGAGAAGACCGGGCGGACTGAGGAGGACCTGCGGGCCTTCCTCGCCAGCCAGAACCCGGGGGGAGCGCTGATCACCGTGGAGGAGGTCGCCGACGCCGTCCTCTCGCTGCTACGCTCGGAGCGGTCAGGAGTCGTCCACGAGCTCACCGGCGGCGCTCAGGTCGTCATCGAGGAGGGCGTCTCGATCGAGGCGCGCTGAACACCATGCTGAAGAGACTCTTTCGCCGGATGCGGCCCACGGGGAACGTGGCCCGAGGGGATACGAACCGCGACCGCCTGCGCCGCTGGGCGGTCCAGCCCAAGGGCTGGAAGGCCGCGCGGGGCTACGCGAACGGCGTCCTCGTGGAGGACGGCGGCCGCACGCTCTACCTGGCCGGCCAGATCGCCTGGGACGCGGAGCAGCAGCTGGTGGGGAAGGACAACTTCTCGCGCCAGTTCGTCCAGGCCCTCGACAACGTCCTCGCGGTGGTCCGCGAGGCGGGGGGGCAGCCAGAGGAGATCGTCCGCATGACGGTCTTCGTCACGGACAAGAAGGCCTACCTCGCGGCGACCAAGGCCATCGGCGTCGCCTGGAAGGACCGCATCGGGAGCCACTACCCCGCCATGACCCTCGTGGAGGTCGCAGACCTCCTCGAGGAGGGAGCCATGGTGGAGATCGAGGCGACGGCCGTGATCGGCTGAGCGGCTGACCGGGCTGCGGCCGACCTCGTTGCGCAGGCCCTTCCGGCAGGCCCTTTCAGCAGGGCCTATTGGCGGGGCCTCTTGGCCGGCCCGACCGGGCCGCTCAGGGGAGCTTGCCGGGGCGTCCGCCGGCCTCGAGGGCCGCGAGGAGCGCCTTCTGGTCCACCTGGTCGACCTCGAAGACGACCATGATGACCGCCTCGTTCGGCTTGGCGCCCAGATCGCGGAAGCCGTCCAGCGCCCCGCAGATCTTCCGCAGGTCGGCGATGCAGTTCTGGCAGTGGGGCGCGGTGTCGAGCTGGACCGCGACCATGATGCCGTCCGCCTGGACCATCTCCTTGGTCGCGGCGACCGGCTCGGCCACGGGGGAGGAGACGGCGAGTTCGAGCTTCCAGGCCGGCGTTTCGCTCTGGCCGCGCACCGGGAGTCCGAGCAGCCGCCTGGACTCGTCCAGCAGGAACTCCGCGTCCATGAAGGGCAGGTGGCTGATGTCGATCCACCGGATCCGCCCCTGGCCGTCCACGAGGTACGTGCCGTGCAGGGCGATGTCCTCGAAGTCGTCGTAGGCCCGCCATGCCTTGAACTGGGTCCGGCTCGGGTCGCAGAGGACACGGAAGGGGAAGCCTGTGTCCGCGGAGTCGCTGCCCAGGGACTTGGCGACCGCCTCGGGGCTCTCGAGCCCGATGGCGACGATCTCAATCCCCGCCTCGGCGAACTGCTCCGCCATGGGGGCCAGGACCTGGAGCTGCTCCACGCAGTGCACGCAGCCGAAGCCGAGGAAGTTCACCACGAGCACCGGGCGGCCCGCGAAGTCCGTCAGGGAGACCTCGTCACCGTAGGCGTCGGCGAGGGTCCAGTTGGTGGCGACCGGGGGGGACCAGTGGCGGGGACCCAGGTCCTCGAGGTCCAGGTCCATGCGCAGGGCCACGTCGTTCGCCTCGCGGAACTCGGGACGCCAGTCGGCGGGGAGCTCCAGGGCCTCGGCGAGGGGCGCGAGGCGCTGGAAGGGGGGGAGCTCGATCTCGGCCAGGGCGGCGCCCGCGCGGAGGTCCTCGAAGACCTCGAGGGCCTCCTCCTCCTCTCCGGAGATCCACAGGACGTGGGCCTTGGTGGCGAGCTCGAGCAGGCGGCCGTCGCCCTCCTTGGCGAGGCCGCGGGCCGTCTTGAGGGCCTCCTTCACGAGCTCCTCGTCCCCCGACTCCGCCATCATGCGGGCGAGGTGGACCCGGTCGTAGCTCGCCTCCTTGAGCGCCTTCAGGGCCGCGATGGGATCCTCGCCGCGGGCGTAGTCCGCGAGGGCCTCCAGGGCGTCGATCTGCTTGCGGATGGTGGAGGCCTCGCGCTCGAAGGACTCCATGGCCTTGGCCATGGCCGCGCGGACTTCGTCGCGCTTCTTGTCGGCTGCCAGCGCCTCCTCCTCGGCCTCGTCCACGGCCTCGGAGCGCTCGGCCTTGAGGCTCACGAGCATGCTCTCGAGCTGCTCGATGGAGAGGCCCACGGCGTCGACGTCGCCCAGGTGCGCGGCGGCGCGGCCCATGGAGTAGGCCCGCAGGGCGCCCTCGGGGTCGAGCAGGTGCGGCTCAAGGTACATGGTCTCACCGAGCTCGCGGAGCGTCGCCCACTGCTCGAAGGCGGTGAGGGTCTCGAGCAGGCGCTGGCGGCCGTAGATCGCGCTGCAGCGCCGCTTCTCCAGGCTGTTCAAGTCCGGGTGGCGGGGCAGCTCGATCATGTTCTTCGCGAGCTCCACGGACTCGGTGACCCGGCCCTGGTGACGGAGGCTGCGGGTCAGCCACTCGTTGTTGTGGGCGAAGTTGTGGATCTCGTCGGGCAGCAGCCACGCCCGCTGCATGTGGGCGTGGTCCACGCGGGCGGAGGCCTCCTGCTGCCAGGCGGCGTCGTAGTGGCGGCCGAGCTGGGCGAAGATATGCCCTCCCATGTGCCAGTTGTGGGCGATCCCCGGCCAGGACGGCCCGCAGCGAACGGCGGTGTCGACCACGCGCTCGGCGCTGTCCTTCGAGTCCCACAGGTGGATCCGGTAGTGGTGCGCGGGGTGGAGCGGCTCCACCGCGAGCACCTGCTGCAGCAGGGCCTCGACGGACATGCGGCTGGTGGTCTGGATGCCCTTGCGGCGGTTGAGCCAGATCCGGTTGGCGAGCAGCGCCTTGGCCTCGACGTCGTCGGGGTAGTCCCAGATGAGGTCCTCGTAGTCTTTGACCAGCCGCTCCGCCTCGCGCTTGGCGGGCTCCTTGCGCTTGGGCAGCACCCGCTCTCCGCTCTTCCCCTCGACGGTGCCGTCCTCGCCAGTCTCCCCCTCACCCGGCGCCGGGTTCTTGGGCTCCTGGAGGTCCTCCGGCTCGTCCGGCCCCTCGACCCGGTAGTAGCGCGCGATCATGTCGATGTAGCGTTGCTCGCGGTCGGTCACGAGCCCGCGCTTGAGCCACGCCGCGCGAGCGAACCAGGCGGCGCGGTCGGGGTGGTCCACGTTGGCCAGCGCCAGGCCCCAGCTGGCCATGGCGCAGTCGGGGTCCTCGCTGAGGATCTGCCGGAACGTGCGCTCGGCCTCCAGGAACCAGAAGCCGTGCAGCTGGCCCATGCCCTGGTGCATGAACGCCTGGAGGTGCTCCTTGCCCGGGGGGAGGGTGACCGGGAAGTCGATCCGGTCGGGGTGCTCCATCAGGGTCGCGGCCTGGCGGGGGCCGATGTCGAAGGCCGCCCCGTGCTCGGAGTGGGCGTCGATGGCATCGGGGGCGTCCTGGGGGCAGACGAGGGCCAGGAGGGCGAGAGCGTGGAGCATGGGTCAGCGTTGTGAAGGGGCGTCGGGTCGTTCGGTGGCAGGAAAGAGCGCGATGCCGCCGGCCTGCAGGCCGACGTCCACCGAGCTCACCCGGCGCAGGGACTCCAGGTCGATGGCGTCCACCGCGCCCGGGGCCGCGCCGCGGTCCTCGCAGGTGACGAAGGCGAAGCGGCTGTCGGCGGTGACCACGACCCCGTGGGGGATCGGTCGGCTGGTCGGGATCCGCGCCAGCTCCTCGCCGGTCTTGAGGTCGATCACGCCCACGGCCTGGGCGCCCTTGTAGGTGACCACAAGCCGGCTGCCGTCCGGCGTGACCTCGAGGTTGTAGGGGGCGCGGCCGGTCGGGAAGCGTCGCTTGATCTTCCAGGCCTTCAGGTCCACCTCGAGCACCTGGTGCACGCCGTTGAGGGCCACGTAGGCCAGGGGCTTGGTGGGGTGGGGCTGGACCCAGGTGGGCTTGGCCACCGCCGCGTGCTGCGGCCTTCCGTCGGTCGACGGGCTCGACTCTCCGCCATGCCCGCCGCCCGCGCGGCGCCCGGTGCCGTCGGTCAGCTCCAGGCGGCGGACCACCTCGAGGGTGACGGCGTCGAGCTCGATCAGCTCGTCGCTCATCATGGCGCAGGAGAAGTGACGGCTGCCGTCGGGGGAGAGGCGCGAGCCGTGGGGCATGGAGCCCGTGACCACCTGCTCGATCTCCACCATGCCGTCCACGTCGACGATGGAGACGGTGCTCGGGGTCATGTCGCCGTGCAGGTCGAAGTTGACGCAGTACAAGAGCCCCGTGTCGGAGGAGATCTGCATGGTCGCGGGGAAGAGCCCGAGCTCGGTCTCACCGAGCAGCTCGTGGGTCTCCGCGTCGTACTTGTAGAGGAGGCCGTTCGGCTTGCCGTGGGCGATGGAGACGAACCAATGCCGCCCGTCAGGGGACACCGTGAGCCCGTGGGGGCCCTCGATCTCGGTGGCCTGGTAGCCGACGTCGACCACCTGCTGCACCGACAGCGCCGCCCCGTCGAAGGCGACGTCGTAGACCCGGTCCGCGGACTCGGCGGCCACCAGGAGCCGCGCCTCGCTCGCGGGCGCCGGGAGCGTCCCCGCGCCCAGTAGGAACAGGGACGCGATCATCGCTCGAGCTTCACGGCCCACAGGCCGGAGTTCCAGTCAGAGAAGAAGATGTGCCCCTTGTGGGGCTGGGGCCCCCAGGCCATGGGCGCGTTGGCGATGTGGCCCTCCGGGTCATCGGGCAGGAACCACGCGATCTCTCGGCCCTGCTGGTACAGGTCGCCCATGAGCTCACCGGACACGTCGACGGCGCGCAGGCCAGCGTTGTAGTAGGCGACGTACATGACGTCGTCCTCGATCCAGAGGTTGTGGGTGCCCGCCTCGGGGACCTGATAGCGGGCGCACTCCCGCGGGCTCTCGAGGTCCGAGAAGTCGATGAAGTGGATCCAGCCCCGGGGGTAGGTGGGCTTGCCCTCGGTGTTCAGGCCGTAGGGGAACGCCTCGTCTCCCGCGGCCACGTAGAACAGGCCCGTCTCCTGCTGCCGGTAGGGGAAGGCCGCGTGGTTCCAGCCGCTCGGGTAGGCGTAGCTCGAGATCTTGACCGGGTTGTCCGGGCTGCCGCCGGCCATCCCGTTGCCGACGTCGACGATGTGCACGCCGTCGGACCAGTTGGAGGAGTAGGCGAGGCCGTCCTCGACCCACACGTCGTGGATCGACGGGTTCGGCCGCTCCACCTTGTAGGTGCCGACCCGCTGGGGCGAACCGGGGTCGGAGATGTCGATGGAGTCGTACCGGGAGCTGGCTGACAGGGCGTAGACCTTGTCGCCGTCGATGAAGACGTTGTGGACGCCGCCGGTCAGGGAGTCGTCGAAGCCGGAGAGGATCTTCGGGTTCCGCGGGTCCATCACGTCCACGAGCACGATCCCGTTCTTGCGGTCCGAGGCCCCCTCGCGTGAGAGCACGCAGATGCGACCGTCCGCGGAGACCTTGACGTCGTTCACCGTCCGGGCGTCGATGGTGACCGTGGAGATGCGCTCGATGTTCTCCGGGTCGGTCACGTCCCAGAAGTGTGCGTCACCGTTGGCCCCCCAGGTCCCGGTGACCGCGTAGTCCCGGCCGTCGAGCCCCTCCCAGACCCACAGGTCCGAGGTGTGGGTGTCGTCCACGCGGCCGTGGCCCACGAGGGTGAACTTTCCGGCCACGTCGCGGGCGGTCGCCACGGCACCGAGCCGTCCCGCGGCGCTGCCCGACGACGCGACGAAGGTGTAGCGCCCCGGCTGCTCGGCCACGAAGCGCCAGGCGCGCGCCGTGCCCTCGATGGGCTCGATCTGGCCGCTGGCTCCCGGCCCGAGGTGGTCGTCGGTGCGCGCCCGAAACGTCATCTCCACGGGCACGTCCGTGATGATCTCGCCCGCCGCGTCGAAGGCGTCCACGCGCAGATGAACCACGTCCCCGGTCTTCGGAGCCGCGTTGTCGGCCTCGACGACGAGGCGCGCGATGGGGTTCGCGGCGGCGGTGAGGGTCATCGCTGCCCGCTTGCCCTCGGCCTCTGCGGAGACCTCGAAGGGGCCGGCGGCGTGGATGGTGACCTCGCCGAGGTCGTCGATCGTGGCCACGGCGGCCGGGTTGGTGGACCAGGTGGGGGACACCGCGCGGGCCGCGCCGTTGACGTCGGTGCCCTTCGCCTCGAGCTGGATCGTCGTCCCGGTCCAGACCGCCGCGTTGGGGTCGGCGACGAGTTCGAGGGACCCGAGGTCCGGTAGCTTCACGGTCACTGGAATGGTCACCGACAGACGCTCTCCGAGGCCGACTCGGCTGGCCTGGTTCTCACCGGCCCGTCGCCGGCGCTCCCGGACCACGATCTCGAAGGTGCCTGGCTTGATCGCCTCAACCTTGCCCTCGCGGTCCACCGTCAGGCTGCGTCGGCTGCGCGAGAAGAACATCACGGGCGCTTCCACGGCCTCGCCTGCGGCGTCGAGGATCGTGGCGGTGAGCTCCGCGGCTTGACCGATCTCGAGCACCAGCTCAGCCGGCTCCACCACGAGGGTCCGGGCTCCGGCTCCCTCTTGCTCCGCGGGGGCCTCCTGGGCGCTCACCGGCTGGGTGAGGGCGCCGCCGAGCAGGAAGACGACGAGAGCGACGGCGGCGCGGACGGGAAGGGAGGCCTGGAGGCCGAGGGGGCGATGCATGGGCGTCTGGGTGGAGGGGGGAGTCCGCATCATAAGGGGCCTCCTTCGCCCCGTCGCGCCTGTCCGGTTCGATCCAGGTCAAGGCCAGGCGATCGTCCCGGAGGCGCACTGGCCAGGCGCCGCGCTGGCGACTCCGCGTCTCCGGCGGCTTCCCCGCCAGGGGCCCTGCGCTATGGTCTCCCCATGATCACTCCTGAGACGATTCAGCCTGAGCACTTCGACTACGAGGAGCGCGACGGCGTCGCCACCATTCGACTGAACCGCCCGGAGCGGCTCAACGCGCTCACCTTCGACTCCTACGCGGAGCTGCGGGACACGTTCCGAGCCCTGGGTGAACGGGACTCGGTGCGGAGCGTGCTCCTCACGGGCACGGGCCGAGCCTTCTGCTCCGGGGGGGACGTCCTCGACATCATCGGAAAGCTCTTCGGGGTCCCCGACTCGGCGCTGGTCGCCTTCACGCGTATGACGTGCGACCTGATCGAGAACATGCGGCGGCTCGAGAAGCCGATCGTCGCCGCGCTCAACGGCACGACCTGCGGCGCCGGTGCGGTCATGGCGGCGGCAGCGGACATCCGAATCGCCTCGGACTCGGCGAAGATCGCTTTCCTGTTCACCCAGGTGGGCCTGTCGGGAGCCGACATGGGGGCCGCCTGGCTGCTCCCGAGAATCGTCGGGCTCGGCCACGCGAGCGAGCTGCTGATGGCGGGGGAGTTCATCTCCGCCGAGCGCGCCGAGCGCATCGGCCTTTACAACCACGTCGTCAGCGGCGACGAGTTGGAGGAGGCCGCGCGGGCCATGGCGGAGAAGCTCGCCGCCGGGCCGGGCATGGGGCTCGCCGTGACCAAGCGCATGCTCAACGCAGAGGCCCACATGGACCTGGGTGAGGCCATGCAGGCCGAGGGCTGGATCCAGGCGGAGTGCATGAAGCACCCCGACTACCGCGAGTCCTACGACGCCTTCGTGGAGAAGCGCCCCAAGGACTTCGTGAAGAACCGTCCGGGCTCGGAGTAGCCTGGCGCTGCGAGGGCCAAGGGCTACCCGAGGTCCACCGAACGGAGCGCTTCGCGGGTCCGACGGCAGGCCGCGGGGTCGCCCTCGAGCCGCGCCTTGAGGCGCCGGAGGTCCTCCACCTCGTCCACGTCGAAGTCCTCCTCCAGTTCGGCCAGGGAGAGGCCGAGGGAGGCCGCGCGGTCGCGGGTGGCGCCGAGGACCCCGGGGCCGCCCCAGGGGATCCCTTCGAACAGCCCGGGCTGGGGCGCGCGCGTTCCGATGAGGTAGTAGCCCCCGTCCTCGCAGGGGCCGAGGCAGACGTCGTGTCGCTCGAGGGCCGCGAAGGCGGCGTCCCAGCGATCGGGGCCGAGGTGGGGCGAGTCCATGCCCACGATGACCGTCCTCTCGGCGCCGAGGCTGCGGGCCTCATCGAGCGCGGCCGCCACCCGCGCGCCGAACCCTGCGGCGGGCTGTGGGGCGAGGTGGCAGGCCCCGGCGTGGGCGCGGAACCACGGTTCACTCGCCGGGGGCGAGAAGGCCACGACCAGCGTGCGGTTCACCGGCGAGGCCGCTCGGTCGAGGATGTCGAGCAGGAAGGCCTCCGCGAGGCGGGCCGCGGCCGCGTCGCCCAGCGCCCGGGCGAGCCGGGTCTTGACCTCGCCGGGGACGGGCGCCTTGGCGAAGACCACGAGGGCGTCGGTGGGGCGTCCGTGTTCCGTCATGGGTCGGCGCATGGTAGCGAGCCCCGGTGGGGCGCGGGGTCCATTGCGGGAAGGGGGAGGCCGCCCCTGCTTCGGCCGAATACCCGGTCCGGCGGCTCCCGCGGGGTCCAGCCGCGTCCTATCCTCCTTGCCATGAGCGAACATCTCCCCACCAGCCGCGAGGACGGCGACGCGATGGCCCCCAGCGAGCTGGGGGCGCTCCACGCGCGGGCCGACGAGGTCGGCCGGGCGGTGGAGGCTGAGCTCGCGGCCGCGTCCCCTGAGCTCGGGGAGATCGAGGCCTATCGGGTCGGGCATCGTCGCCTCCAGGAGGCGGGGCTGCTGCGGCTCGTGGTCCCCGCCAGCGCGGGGGGAGAGGATGTGGGGGAACTGGCGCCAGCGTCCACGGTCTCCGTGCGGGCGATGGTCACGTGTCGGCAGGCCCTCGCCTATCGGCACGCCATGGCGGACCTCGCCTTCGTGGAGCAGGGCCTCGGCTCGTTCCCGATCGCCCTCGGATCGACCGACGCCGGCCTGCTCGAGCGCCTCGCCGGGGTGGCGCGCGGGGAGGAGATCCCCGCCCTCGCCCTGACCGAGACCGGCGCGGGGTCGGATCTCTCTGGGGTGGCGACGCGGGCCGAGCGGGACGGGGACGACTTCGTCCTGACGGGGGCGAAGACCTACATCACGAACGTTGGCGTGGCGGACTTCTACACGGTGCTCGCGCGCACCAGCGGGGAGCCCGGGGAGCGCGACGGGCTGACCATGTTCTTCGTGGAGCACAGAGCGGAGGGGCTCAGCACCCGCGGCTTCGAGGTCATGGCGCCCCACCCCATCGGCGAGCTCTTCCTCGATGGTGTGAGGGTGCCCGCCGCCCACGTGCTCGGCGAGATCGGCGCCGGGATGGACCTGGCGCTCGCGAATCTCGCGCGCTTCCGGATCACGGTGGCGGCCGCCGCCAACGGGTTCGCGCGCCGCGCCCTCGCGGAATCGGTGGCGCACCTCTCGCGCCGCGAGCAGTTCGGCCGGCCCCTCTCGAGCTTCCAGGGCCTGCGTTTCGACCTGGCCGAGATGGACACGCGCCTGCGGGCCGCCGAGCTCCTCACCGCCGAGGCGGCGGCGGCGGTGGACGCGGGCGAGGACGCCACGGCCCAGGTGGCGCGCGCCAAGCTCTTCTCCACGGAGAACGCCTCCTGGGTCTGCGATCGGGCGGTGCAGCACCACGGTGGCGCCGGGGTCAGGGTGGGCTCCGTGGTGGAGCGTCTGTTCCGCGACACCCGGGCGCTGCGGATCTACGAGGGGACCAGCGAGGTCCAGAAGCTCGTGCTCGCCAAGCACGTACTCAAGTACACCCCGGCCCCCGACGCGGGAGCGAGTGCCTGATGCCTGGTTATCAGAGGATGCTCTTCGTTTGCCTCAACGATCGGGGCGATGAGCACCCGCGCGGGTCCTGCGCGAGGGCCGGCGGCGACGAGGTGCTCGACCGACTGCGGGCCGGGATTCACGACCGTGGCCTCAAGGGCGTGGTCCGGGCGGTGGGGACGCGCTGCCTCGGGCAGTGCGCCCACGGTCCCGTGGTCGCCTGTCAGCCAGAGGAGGTCTGGTACGGCAAGGTGCAGGCCGAGCACGTGGATCAGCTCATCGACGGTCACGTGCTGGGCGGCGAGGTGGTGGAGGAGCTCGAGCTCTCCGAGGACGAGCTCGTCTTCGTCCCCAGGGGAGAGCGGGCCTTGCCTCCGATCCGGCGCCGCGTTCCCGGCGACGACTCGGACCCCCAGGGCGCAGAGCGCGCCTGAGCGAGGGCCGCGCCGGGCTACAGTACGCGTGCGCCGTCGCCCGGGCCGCTCCGGCGCTCCCGTCCGGTGCCCGGGGGATTGAGCAGCCCCCCGCGTCGCGGCCGTTTGCATACTGTGAGGCCTCGCTTGCGCCCGCGATCCACCATGGCACAGACCCACCTCAGCCTCTTCGACCTCGCCCCAGGCAAGGTCCTCCTGGACCGCTACCTGATCGACGCTCCGCACCGCGAGAACGGCATGTCCGCGGCCTTCCGGGTCACCGACCAGGAGAGCGGCGAGGTGCGCGAGCTCCAGGCCTTCCCCTCCTCGCTCTTCGAGAGCAAGGCCCAGGCCGACGCCTTCGCCCGGACCCTGAGCACCTGGACCGCCCTGGACGACGCGGCCTTCACCCAGGTCCAGACGGTGGAGGTCCTCGGGGATGGGGCCGTCATCGCCGTCTTCGAGTTCCCGGAGGGCTCGGCCCTCAGGGACCTCGCGTCGGAGCGTGGCCCCTGGGAGGCACAGGAGGTGGCTGAGCTCGGCCTGGCCACCCTGGCGGGCCTCGAGAACGCCCACGCCAAGGGGCTCGTGCACGGCGACATCAAGCCCTCGACGATCTTCGTGGGGGACCACGGCCCGGTCCTCGTGGACGGCGGCGTGACCCCTGGGCTCTGGGCGGCCAAGCATCTCGGGACGCGCACCGCGCTGATCGGAACGCCCTACTACGCGCCGCTCGAGCAGTTCGGTGGCGATGCCCCGGACGAGCGCTCGGACCTCTACAACCTCGCGACGGTGATGTACGAACTCGTCACGGGGGTGATGCCCTGGAAGGGGCGCGGCTTCATCGAGGTCTTCCAATCCAAGATGCAGCCGAGCGCGCCGGCCATGTCCGCGCTCGCGCCTGGGATCGAGGTGGACCCGGGGCTGGAGGCGGCCATCGCCGGCGGCCTCCGCGGGAGCCGCCAGGATCGTCACCGTTCGGCAGCGGACTTCCGCAGCGCCCTCGCCGCGCTGCACCTGTGATGGTCGCCCCGGACGTGACGTTCCCCATGGAGCTCCCCGCGAGCTTCAACCTGAGCGAGTACTTCCTCGACCGCAACCTCGACGAGGGGCGGCGTGACAAGGTGGCGGTGCGCGTCGGGTCTGAGCACCGCACCTACGGCGAGATTCACGACGGCGTGCTGCGCATGTCGGCGGCGCTCCGCGACGCGGGGGTCCGGCCCGAGGAGCGCGTCCTGATCGTGCTCCCCGACGGCTTCGAGTTCGTCGAGGCGTGGTTCGCCACCCTGCGGGTCGGGGCGGTCTTCGCCATGGTCAACCCGCTTCTGAAGGCGAAGGACTACGCCTATTACCTCGACTACTCGAGGGCGGCGGCGGTCTTCACCCACGAGAGCGTGCTCCCCGAGATCGGGGAGGCGCTCCGCTCCGCGGCTGCCTGCAGGGCGGCCTTCGTGGTGGGAGAGGACGCGGGCGGGTTCACCCCGTACGAGGAGGCCCGCCGCGCCGCGGACCCCTCGGGGGAGGGCGCCGCGGCCGAGCCCGTTGGCCCGGACGGGATCGCGGGCTGGCTCTTCACCTCGGGATCCACGGGGGAGCCGAAGGCCTGCGTCCACGCGGGTCGGGACTTCGCCTACTCCACGGAGACCTACGCGCTCCAGGTGGCCGGTTATCGGGAGGAGGACGTCTGCCTCTCGGTGCCCAAGCTCTTCTTCGGGTACGCCACGGGCACCAACCTCATGTTCCCGTTCAGGGTCGGGGCCACGGTGGTGCTCTTCGAGGGGCGGGCCACCGCGGACGAGATCCTCGACCAGGTGGAGGCCCACCGGCCAACCTTCCTCACCGGCGTGCCGACGCTCTTCAATAACGTCCTGCGCAGCGACCGCTGCGGCGCCGCTGACCTCTCCTCGCTGAGGGTCTCTCTCTCGGCGGGGGAGGCGCTGCCGCCGGCCCTCTACGAGGAGTGGAAGGAGCGCACCGGCGTGGAGATCCTCGACGGGATCGGATCGGCGGAGATGTTCCACATCTACATCTCCAGCGTCATGGGCGAGGTCGTGCCCGGTTCGCTGGGGCGCCTCGTCCCGGGCTACGTGGCCGAGGTGGTGGACCCGGAGGGGCGCCCGGTGGAGGACGGCGACCCGGGCCGCCTCCGGATCGCGGGCGGGTCGACGGCGCTCTGCTACTGGGGCGACAAGGACAAGTCCAACGCCACCTTCCAGGGCGCATGGTGCACCTCGGCGGACGTGTTCCGCCGGGACGCGGACGGGCTCTTCTGGTACGTGGGCCGTGGGGATGACCTGCTCAAGGTGAGCGGCATCTGGGTCTCACCCCTCGAGATCGAGAACGTGCTCCTCGACCACGCCGCGGTCCACGAGTGCTGCGTCGTGGGGCGAGACGACGGCGACGGTCTCGTCAAGGCGCACGCCATCGTGGTTTGCGCCCAAGGGCACCAAGGATCCGATGATCTCGCGTCCGGTCTCAAGGCCCACGTGAAAGAGATGCTGGCCCCGCACAAGTACCCGCGCTCCTTCGAGTGGCGGACCGAGCCCCTCCCGCGCAACGACCGCGGCAAGATCGCCCGCAAGCTCCTCAAGTAGATGCACGACTTCGCGAAGCTGACCTGGCCCGAGGCGAAGGAGCTCTTCGCCGCCGACCCCGTTGCGTTGCTCCCAGTGGGGGCCACCGAGGCCCACGGCCCGCACCTGCCCCTGGACACCGACGTCACCATCGCGGTGGCCCAGGCCCGGCGGGCGGCGGGGATCCTCGACGAGGCGGGGGTGACCACCCTGGTCATGCCGCCCATCGCCTACACCCTGGCGCAGTTCGCCTTCGGGTTCCCCGGGACGATCACGATCCGGCCTACGACGCTCTGGAACCTCGTGGAGGACGTGGTGGAGAGCCTCGAGCAGCACGGTGTGCGGCGCGTGGTGCTGTGCAACTCCCACCTCGAGCGCCAGCACGTCCAGCTGCTGCGGGGCGTCTGCAAGGACCACGCGGAGGTCACCAAGGACAAGGCCCAGCTCCTCTTCCCGGACATCACCCGGCGGCGCTGGGCGGGGACGCTGGGGGATGAGTTCAAGTCGGGCGACTGCCACGCTGGCCGCTACGAATCGAGCATCGTCCTCGCGGCCGACGGGGAGAGCGTGCGCGAGGAGGAGCGGCAGAGGCTCGCGCCCAAGGAGGTGCGGCTCGTGGAGAAGATGCTGGAAGGCGCCCCCGACTTCCTCGCCATCGGCGCCGACGAGGCCTGGTGCGGCGACCCCGCCTCGGCCACCGCCGAGGAGGGCGAGGAGCTCCTCGATCGGCTCGGACAGATCGTCGCGACGAGCGTCCTTGAGGAGTGGCCGGAGCTCACGCGATGAGCGCCTACAACACCGTCATCCAGGTCCGCTTCGGGCACGTGGACCCCGCCGGCATCGCCTACTTCCCGCGCATCTTCGACTACGTCCACGACGTCTTCGAAGGACTCTGGGAGGAACACGTTGGGCGGAGGTACTACCATCTGCTCCAGGAGCAGCGCGTGGGTTTCCCGCTCGTCCACTCCGAGGTCGACTTCAAGACGCCCCTGCGCTTCGGGGACCGCCCCGTCGTCACCGTCACCTGCTTCAAGCTCGGCCGGACCTCCCTCGGCCTCCGCTATCGCTTCCACCTCGCAGACCGGCTTCACCTCGAGGCTCGCATGATCACCGTCTGCACCAACACCGACTCCATGCAGCCCATCCCCATCCCCGACGAGTTCCGGGGGCGCTTCGAGGAGCTTCTAGAGCCCGACGTGAGGGCTGACTGAAATGGCCGAGCCCATCTCCCGCTTCTACGAGTCGGGGAACCCTGTCTTCAGCTTCGAGTTCTTCCCGCCCAAGACGGACGCGGGGGCTGAGAATCTCATGCGCACCGCGGCGGACCTGAAGGCGAGCGTCGAGCCGGACTTCATCTCCGTGACCTACGGCGCCGGCGGGTCGACCCGGGACCGGACCCACGCGGTGATCACGCGGATCCAGGACGAGCTGGGCCTCACCGGGCTCGCGCACCTCACCTGCGTGGGGTCGACCGCGGAGGAGATCGGCGCCGTGGTGGATCGCCTGGAGCAGTCCGGGGTGCGCAACGTGCTCGCCCTGCGCGGGGACGCGCCGGACGGCGTGGAGCACTTCGAGGTCACCGAGGGCGGCTTCGCCAACGCCACGGACCTCATCGGCTTCCTGAGCGAGAAGCACGACGTGTGCATCGGCGCAGCCTGCTACCCGGAGGCCCACCCCGAGGCCACGTCCGCCGAGGAGGACCTGCGCTTCGCCCGCATGAAGCAGGACCTGGGCGCCTCCTTCCTGACGACTCAGCTGTTCTTCGACAGCGACCTCTACTGGTCCTTCGTGGAGCGCGCCCGCGCGGCGGGGATCACGATCCCGATCGTGCCCGGGATCATGCCGGTCACCAACGTCACCCAGGTGGAGCGCTTCACCAAGATGTGCGGGGCGTCCCTGCCCGAGGACCTCCTGGGGCGGCTGCGCCCGGTGAAGGAGGACCCCGGCGCCGTCATGGCCACGGGGATCGAGTACGCGATCACCCAGTGTCGCGCCCTGCTCGAGGGCGGAGCTCCTGGGCTCCACTTCTACACCCTCAACAAGAGCCACGCGACGCGGTCGATTCTGGCCGCGCTCCGCTGAGCTTGGCCCGCCGACCCGGGCCGCCGTCGCGCAGCCCGGGCCGGGGGAGATGGGGGAGGAGGCCCCGCGCCGGCCTCAGTCCCGCTCAGCGGCCGCCGCGTTCTCGTCGAACAGGCGCTGGAGCTCTTCCTCGGCCTCCTCGAAGGCGATCCACTCGGTGGTCGCCTGCTTGGGGTCGTTGTGGACCTCGAACGACTGCGTCTGGACCGCGCCGCCGGCGGTCATCCGCACGACGTAGACGCCGGGCATGGAGCGCCGGCTGCCGCGGCGGCCACGCCCCGCGTCCCCGCTCGAACGGCGGAGGTTCCAGCGCACGGTGTGCATGCCCTTGGATCCGTCGGCGTCGAGGGTCGAGATGACGTTGCCCTCGCTGTCGAGGATCTCCACCGCCAGGTCGCGGGCCCGGCGGTTCAAGACGTAGCTGATGGCGGCCCCCTGTTCGGGGTTGGTCCCGGTGAACAGGTGGTTGCCCGTTTGACCATGCCGCTTACCGCGGGCCATGAGGTGTACGTCGGTCGGCTTGAGGAGCGTGGCGTCCGCCTCCATGACCTCCTCGGTCATCTGGGACACCGCGCCCACGTCGAGGATCCAGATGCTCCGGCCGTGGGTCCCGGCGACCAGCTCGTTCATCCCCTCGTGCTGGGCGAGGTCGTGGACCGGAACGGTGGGGAGGTTGCTGTTGAACCGGGTCCAGGACTCGCCCTTGTCCACGGAGACGTAGATCCCGAACTCGCACCCGAGGTAGAGGACGTTCTCGTTGCGAGCGTCCTCGAGGATCGCCCGGGCCGAGCCTGCGGAGTCGGGGAGGTTGGCGCGCAGGGAGCGCCAGCTGCGGCCGAGGTCGCTGGAGGCGAACACGTGGGGGACGAGGTCATTGGAGCGGTGCCCGTCGAAGGTCGCATAGACCGTCTTGCGGTCGTGGCGCGAGGCCTTGAGGTCGCTCACGTACCGGCGGCCGGGCAGCAGCTGGTCGAGGGTGTTCTTGAGCTTCTTCTTCTTCTTGGCCTTCTTGGGCTCGGCGGGGTCCTCGACGACGGCCTCCGCGACGGCCTCGGCCTCCGCGGGCTCCTCCGCGGGCTCCTCGGCGGGCTCGACGGCGGGAGCCTCGGCCTCCGCCTCGGAGTCCGCGCTGCGGGACCCGGTCCAGGTGAAGCTGAAGGCGCCGCCGGCGGCCTCGATGGTGCCGCTCATGGTGCCCCCTTCCAGGTCAGCCTTGGCGTCGAAGGCGAGGGTCAGGGCGTCACCCTTGAAGGTGAACATCAGGCGCTGCTTGTCGGCCTCCCACACGGTGCCCTCGATGGGGCCGGAGCCGATCTCGGAGTCGAGGGTGCCGGTGACCTTGCCGGCCTCATCGACCTCGAGCATCACGGTGAACTTGCCGTCGTCGTCGGACTCGATCCCGCTGCCCTCTGCCTTGCACTCCCAGGTGCCTTGGAGGGTGCCCTCGGCAGCGGGGGCCACGAGCGAGACCCGGCTGGCCCTGGGGGCCGGGGCCTCCGCAGCATCACCGGAGACCTCCTCCCCCTCGGGGGCGGGCTCGGGGTCGAGCTCGGAGGGCCCGTTGAGGGCCATGAGGTCGACCCACTCGGTGCCGCCGTCCTCGGTCATCCACAGTCCTCCGTCATCGGTGCCCACGTAGAGCACGTCCTGGCTCAGAGGAGACTCGGTGAGGGCGACGGCGCTCCCGCGGTCCGTGGCCGTGATCTCCGGGGAGATTCGGCGCTGGCCGGAGCCCTTCTGGACCGACCGGAACACGTAGTTTCCGGCGCTGTAGTAGATCTCGCTGTTGAAGTTCGAGAGCAGGAACGGGGTGTTCCAGTTGAATCGGTACTCGACGTCATCGCCGCGCCCCGCGCGCGGTTTCAGGAACCCGCCTTCGCCCGAGGCGAAGTCGCGCCGGCCCATGCCGCCGTTCTGGCTCTCGTAGTAGACGAGGTCGGGGTTGCCCGGGTCGACGATGCAGCGGAAGCCGTCGCCGCCGCCCACGTTGAACCAGTCGTTGTTCGTCGAGCCGCCGTCGCTGGTCCGGGATGGCCCGCCCCAGGAGCCGTTGTCCTGGAGGCCGCCGTAGACCATGTAGTTCATCCGGGGGCCGACGGTGACGTTGTAGAACTGCCCGATGGCCATCCGGTTGTGGTGGTTCCAGTGGGCCATCCGGTCGTAGGTGACGTAGACGCCGCCGTCGTTGCCGAGGATGATGTGCCGGCCGTCCGCCGGGTCGACCCACATGGCGTGGTGATCCACGTGGACGTCGCCGCCATGCCCGTCACTGGAGAACGTGGCGCCGCCATCGCTCGACTTGTGCAGCCTTGTCCCCGCGACGTAGATGTAGTTCTCGTCGCTGGGATCCACGCGGATCTCGCTGTAGTACATCGGTCGCGGGTTCAGCGAGTTGATGCGCTTCCACGTGGTGCCGCGATCCTCGGACTTGAAGATGCCGCCGTACTGGTACCCGTCGGCCCCCTGCTCGTCCTGGGCGTTGGAGCGCTGCCCGCCGAGGCCGATCCCGAAGGGGCCGTCGCGGCGCCGACCGTGAACGTCGAGGCGCTCCTCTTCCTCCTCGGGCTTGCGGTCGAAAGTGATCTCCATCTCCACGAGCTCTCCATCACGGACCGCCTCGATCTTGGCGGCGTCGCCGGCCACGTAGTCCCGCAGCACGCGGCGCAGGCGGGTCTGATCGAGGATCGCCGTGTCGGCGATGCGAAGGATGATGTCACCCTCCTTCATGCCCGCGGCCGAGGCCGGGGACTCCTCGGTCACCGAGCGGACCCGGGCGCCGAGGTCAGCGCTCTCGAAGGAGACGCCGAACCAGGCGGCGTTCTCGGGCTCTTGGGTGATCCTGTCCGTCTCGACCACCGCGAAGAGGTTGTCGGGCTGGGAGGCGGACCAGCACAGGCCGATCCGGCCGAGCTCGGTGGTGGGGAGCCCTTCAGCGAGGCGCTCCCAGGTGGCACCTCCGTCCGTGGTGCGGTGGATGCCGGAGCCGTCCCCCCATTTCACCGCGGGGTCGTTGGTGTCGAACATGTCGCGGCGCCGCTCGTAGCTGGCGATCACGATGGTGTCAGGGTCCTCGGGGTGCATCTTGACCTCGATCACCCCCGTGTCCCCGTCCACGAAGAAGACGCGCTCCCAGGTGAAGCCGCCGTCGGTCGTCTTGTAGAGCCCGCGCTCGTCGTTCGGACCCCAGAGGCGGCCGAGGGCGCCCACGTAGACCACGTCGGGGTCCTCGGGGTGCACGACGATGGTGCTGATCTGAAACGACTCGCCCAGCCCCGCGTAGCGCCAGGTCGCCCCGCTGTCCTTCGACATGTAGACCCCGTCGCCCCAGGAGACGGAGTTGCGCGGGTTGTTCTCGCCGGTGCCGGCCCAGACCCGCGTGGGGTCGGAGGGCGCCACGGCCAGCGCGCCCACGGAGGAGGTCCGCTGGTTGGTGAACTGGTGCTCGTAGGTGACCCCGTTGTTGGTCGTGTGCAGCACGCCGCTGGCGGCGGTGGAGATCCAGTACTCCGACGCGTCGTCAGGGTTCACGGCGATGTCCGTGATGCGCCCGCCCATGTTGGCGGGACCGATGGACCGCCACTTGAGCGTGTCGACCCAGTCGAGGGGCAGCTTGCCCTCGACCTTCGTGGGGCCTCGCTCGGGGAGCTCGCGCTCCGGCTCTTCCGCGGGTGCCTCCGCCTCGGGAGCGACCTCGGTGGTGGCCTCCTCCTGGGGTGACGCGCCGGCGAGGGTCGCGGCGACGAGCGCGGCGGGGAGCGCCGCAGCTCTGGATCGAAGGAGCGGCGCTTGCGCGCGCGCGAGGGAGCGAAGGTGGAGGACGACGTTGGAGAGCATCATGTCTGGGAGGGGGTGGCGCGGCCACGGGGGCGTGGCGAGGGGCCTGAAGGACGATAACCGTCCTTCGACGGTGCTGGCGTTCGGGTTCTGTGGCGTGCGATCAGATCGAGGCACCGACGGGCGGACAGTTGCGTTCAGGGGCCCGCGCGGCAAACTGTCCGTCCGGGTCGGGGGCGGACCCAGGACCCTGAGTCCCGCCCCGGTTCCCTCATCGACCGTCCGGGTGGATCTCTTCACTCCCCCGTACTCGGCCCCGAAGCCACCCAACCTCCATGGCCTGCCAGACGATTACCGGCCTCCTCCTGGCGGCATCCGCGCTGTTGCAGGGGTGCGCCAGCGCGCCTGCTGAGGCCGAGCCCTCGGCGGTCAGCGCCGCGGAACCGTCGGCCCCGGGGGTGTCCTCGTCCTCCTCGGCGGAGCCGCAACCCGACGGTGGGGGCGCGCTCACCTCGGAGCCTCGCCGGGAAGCTACGCAGGCGGGGGAGACCGTTCCCGTCAGCGTCGCTGAACCCGCGTCGGCGGAGGGGCCAAGCGTATCGGTGGAGCGCCCTGATGGGGCCGATGCCCCACGGCCGTCCGAGACCCCGCTCACCCCCGAGTCCCTCGAGGAGGCCGCCGCAGGGCTCGGAGCAACGGGGGACCTCCTGGCGCTGCCTGCGGACCCGGCGGGAGGTGTGGAATCCACGCGCGCGGTGGAGACCGCCGATGGCCAGGCCATGGCGTTCAACGTCTCCGGAGTGGGCCGCCCCGTGGTGCTCATCCACGGGTGGTGCGGCAACGGGGAGCAGTGGGCGAGTACAGCTTCTGCGCTGGCGCGCTCCTACCGGGTGTACTCGGTGGACCTCGTGGGCCACGGGGCCTCCGCGGCGCAGGCCCGGACGCGCTGGACGATCGCAGCCTTCGGCGATGACGTGGCGCGGCTCCTCGAGCGCGAGGGACTCCGGGACGCCGTGCTGATCGGCCACTCCATGGGCGGCCCGGTGGCCCTGGAGGCGGCGGTGCGCGCCCCCGACCGGGTGGGGGCGATCGTCGGGGTGGAGTCCCTGCACCGACTCGCGGGCGAGGCGGACCCCGAGCGGATGGCGCCGTACCTGGCCCGCTTCAACGAGGACTTCCCGGCGGCCATGGGTGAGTTCACCGCCGCGCTGATCCGCGCGGAGACCTCGCCGGAGACTCGGGCGCGCATCATGGCCGACTCCGTGAAGTGCGACCCGGACATGGCGGTCGCGCTGGTGGAGCACTTCGGGACCTACGACCCCAAGCCCGCGACGCGGATCATCGACAGCCCAGTCCGGTGCATCAACGCCGATGTGAACCCCACGGACGTGGCCGGGAACCGCGCGCTGCTCCCGTCCTTCGATGCGGTGCTGCTCGCCGAGACCGGCCACTGGCCGCACCTGGAGTCGCCTGTTCGCTTCCAGGCTGCCCTGGAGAGACTGCTGGCCGAGGTCGCTCCCGCGCCCGCCCCGGGCTCCGAGGCGCGGATCCTCGCCCTGGGGCCCACCATCCGCTGCGAGGATGTCCCGGCGACCCTGGAGTTCTACACCCAGCGGCTGCGCTTCGAAGAGGTGGAGTGCGAGCCCGGCGAAGAGCGCGCGTCCGGCGAGGCGGTCACCCTGATCCGCGACGGCGCGACGGTGGTCCTGCAGTCCCTTGGAGGCCTCCGCGAGGACCTGCCGGAGGTGACGCTCCGCCCCGGCCCCGCGATCCTCCGCCTCGAGGTCACCAACCTGACGGCGGAGCTCGCCGCTCTCGGTGACGCCCTGCGGATCGTGGTGCCCGAACGCCGGCTCGCGAGCGGCGCCAGGCAGGTCGTCATCGAGGACCCCGCGGGCTCCCTGGTGATCCTCCGCCAGGCGCGCGAGCGGCTCTGAGTCCGCCCACCAAGGGCCCCCTCAGTCGAGGATCGGGAGGCTCGAGAACGCCTTGACGGCGAGCCGCTGCGCCAGCCGGCCCGCGACGGCACGAAGGGCGTCCGCGGCCGCGGAGTCGCCGTCCCCCGTGGCGGAGACGATCGGCTCCCCGTCATCCCCGCCGGAGCGGACGCCAGGGTCGATGGGCACGTGCCCCAGGACCGGGAAGCCGTGGGTCTGCCCGAGCCGTTCGGCGCCGCCCGACCCGAAGACCTCGAACGTCGAGCGGAATTTCCCGCCGGCCTCCAGCTGGACCTGCGCCTTCTCGGCGCCCAGCTGCAGCTCGACGGTCGCGCCAGCCTCGCCTCCCTCGACCGTGCCCTCCATGACGAGCCCCGACATGTTCTCCACGATGCCGAGGATCGGCACGTCGACCTGGCGGAACATGGAGATGGCCTTGGTCACGTCGAAGGCCGCCACGGCCTGGGGCGTGGTGACGAGGACGGCTCCGGAGAGCGGCACCACCTGGGCGAGGGACAGCTGTGCGTCCCCGGTCCCCGGCGGCATGTCCACGAGGAGGTAGTCGAGCTCGCCCCAGACCACGTCGGTGAGCATCTGCTGGATGAAGCTGTGCACCATCGGGCCGCGCCAGATCACCGGCTGGTCGTCGGGGACCAGGTAGCCGATGGACATCGTCTTCACGCCTCGCCGCTCCTTGGGGACGAGCTTGGTCTTCCCGTCGACCTCGGCCTGGTCCGGCTGGCCCCCGAGCCCCATCATCATGGGGACGTCGGGGCCGTGGACGTCGCAGTCGAGGAGCCCGACGCGGGCCCCGGTCTGGGCGAGGGCGCAGGCGAGGTTGACCGTCACCGTGCTCTTGCCCACGCCGCCCTTGCCCGAGGAGACCGCCACGATATGGCGGACGTCCTTGGCGGCGTCCCGGGGCGGGCCGCTGGGCCCCTTCACCTCGGCGGTCATCTCGATCTCCACCGAGGTCACCCCGTCGAGGGCCTCGATCAGGCCGCGGGCCTGGTCCCGCATCTGGTCCTTCACCGGGCACGCGGGAGTGGTGAGGTTGATCACCACGTCCACGCCGCCAGCGTCGCTGATCTCGCAGCGGGTGATGAAGCCGAGCTCGACGATGTCCTTGCCGAGGTCGGGGTCGATGACGCCGCGGAGGGCTTGGAGGACGGCGTCGCGGGTGGGGGCGGGGTGGGACACGGGGAGCTCGGGGCGGGGGGGGAAGAGCGGGGGTCGCTCGGGTTGCGGCGCACCAGCCTAGGCCGGGCGCCGGGAATCTCAACGCGGCAACCGCTGCACCGGGCGGATCGCCTCGAGATCACCCCCCGGGTCGGGCCGCGCCGGGATATCGTGCGGCCAGAAGCGGCCCCACTCCTCGCTCTCCCATGACCCCCGACCCCCGCACCGCCGTCTGCCTCCTCTCCGGGGGGATGGACTCCGCCGTGGTCCTCGCCGAGGCGAAGGCCATGGGCTTCGACGCCCACGCCCTCTCGTTCCGCTACGGCCAGCGGCACTCCTGCGAGCTGGACGCCGCGGCGCGCGTGGCCCGGGAGCTCGGCGCCGGGGAGCACCGCACGGTGACCGTGGACCTCTCCGCCCTCGGCGGCTCGTCCCTGACCGACGACATCGTCGTCCCCAAGGACAGGGACCACGAGGAGATCGGCCAGGGGGTGCCGAGCACCTACGTCCCGGCGCGTAACACGGTCTTCCTCTCCGTGGCCCTCGGCTGGGCGGAGGTGCTGGGTGCGACCGATCTCTTCGTCGGCGTGAACGCCGTGGACTACTCGGGGTATCCGGACTGCCGACCGGAGTTCCTCGCCGCGTTCGAGACCCTGGCGACCCTCGCCACGGCGGCGGGCGCGGAGGAGGGCCAGCGCTTCAAGGTGCACGCCCCTCTGATGACGCTCTCCAAGGCGGACATCGTCCGCCGCGCGGCCGAGCTCGGGGTCGACCTCGGATGGACTCACACCTGCTACGACCCGGTGGAGATGCCGGGCGGCCGGCCCCTCGCCTGCGGACGGTGTGACGCCTGCCAGCTCCGGCTCGCAGGGTTCGCCGAGGCGGGGGTCACCGACCCCATTCCCTACGCCTGAAGCCCGCAATCCACCGAGCCCCGCCCGCCATGAGCGACACCAAGAGCGACCCGCGGTCCGTTCCCGAGCCCGTCTCCGCCGAGGACCCGCGCCTCTCCGCGTTGGCGTCGCTGATCGCGATCGTCGACCGGCTGCGAGCCCCCGACGGCTGCCCCTGGGACCTTGAGCAGACCGAGGCGTCCATGGCCCCCTACGCGGTCGAGGAGGCCCACGAGCTGGCGGAGGCCATCGCCGAGTCGAGCGCGGAGGCCGCAGCGTCGGAGGCGGGGGACTGCCTCACCGTGCTCCTGCTGATCTGCCGGATCGCGGAGCAGAGTGAGCGATTCGACCTGGGCGCTGCGGCGCGGGCCGCCACGGAGAAGCTGGTCCGGCGGCACCCGCACGTCTTCGGCACCGCGACCGCCGGCTCGGCGGGGGAGGTCCTCGAGTCGTGGGAGGACATCAAGCGCCAGGAGCGGGCGGACGCCAAGGAGGACACGAGCGCCCTCGCCGGGGTACCCAAGGGGCTCTCTGCCCTGCACCGGGCGAGCCGCGTGTGCCAGAAGGCCGTGGCCGCTGGATTCCACTGGGAAGACGCGCGGGGCGCCCTGGGCAAGGTGGAGGAGGAGCTCGAGGAGCTCATCGAGGTCCTGCCGGAGGCGTCCTTGAAGAGCAGCGCGAGGCCGCAGCTCAACGCCGAGGTTCGCGAGCGCGTGGAGCACGAGCTCGGGGACCTCCTGATGGCCTCTGCGTTCCTCGGCGGATACCTGCAGCTCGACCCCGAGGCGCTGTGCCGGGCGGCCCTGGCGCGCTTCGAGGCCCGCTTCCGGAACATGGAGGGGCAATTCGACGGCCCGCTCAACGAGCGGAGCCTGGGCGAGATGATGGCCGCTTGGGTGCGGGCGAAGGGAGAGCTGGACGGCCAAGGGTGACCCCGGCTCCGAGCGGTGACGCTGGAACCGGGGCCGCGCCAAGGGCAGGTTAGCCAGGGCCCGTGCTCCCCGGGACCTCCCCCCGGCGGCCCCATCGCCGCCCGTGCCACCATGAAGCGAACCAGCCTGCGCGCCCTCCTCACTCGCCCCCTCCCCCTGGCGCTGAGCCTCCTCGCGGGGCTCGCGTCCTGCCAGCTGCTCGCCGTCGAGGCCCCTCCGGAGCGGAACGCCTATCGGAGCGACTGGGCGGAGCACCCCGACCGCGTCTGGATCGGACGTGATCACTGGGCGAATCGGCTGCAGGACTGGCGGCTCGAGTCAGGGGGCGCCGTCTGCGTCGAGGCGCGCCCGCGCTTCGGGGTCCGGACGCTCCACCTGTTGACCCACTGGCTGGACGCAGATGGAGAGGGTTCTTTCCGGGTCAAGGTCCGGATCAGCGCCGACGCCGGCGACCGCGCAGGGAGCGCCGCGGGGTTCCTCCTCGGCGCGGGTGGCGAGGCCGTCGATCACCGGCTCACCTCGCAGGTCCACGGCTGCCCGGCTGAGGACGGGGGCTACCTGTTGCTGGTCGATGGAACGGGGAGGCTCTCGGTCCACGACTTCCAGCAGCCGGTGGATGGCGGGGGCCTGTGGTCGATGAAGACGAACCACGGCCTCGAGGCCCTGGCGGCGGTGGAAGGCGTGCGATACGAGGGAGAGGGGTTCGGTCCGGCGGGACCGCGGCCCATCGAGCTCGACGTGACCGGCGCGAGGCTGGACGGCCGGCGGACCGTGACCGCGGTCGTGCGCGACGCGAGGTCGGAGCAGGTGCTCTCCACCGCCAGCTGGAGCGACGTGCCCCCGAGCCTGTTCGACGGCGCCGTGGCGCTGGTCTCCCACCGGGGCCCCGCGGGAGCGGAGCGCGGCTACCGCTTCGAGGACTGGTCGCTGGACGGGGAGCTGGTGGGAGCGGACGAGACCAGGGGCTTCGGACCGTTGGCGTTTGTGCACTACGCCGTGGACGAGACGGGGGGGCCCGGGGGCGCCCGGCTGGAGCTAACGGCGCAGTCGGTCCCGCTCGGCGCGGCAGACACCATGGTGGCGAGCCTCGAGCTCGCGGACGAGAGCGGTGAATTCACCCAGGCGGCGACCGCGCCCTTCGTGCGGGGAAGCGCGACCTTCCACTTCGCCGTGGATGGGGTGGATGCGAGCCGCGACACCCCCTTCCGCGTGCGCTACGTCCCGCGCCGGATCACCGCCGCGGGCAAGGGGCAACCGAACCCGGGGGCGGCGGCGGTGTACGAGGGCGTCGTGGCCGCACGCCCCGCCGACGATGCGATGACGATCGCCGTGGTCAACTGTCAGAAGTCGTTCACCGGCGACCTCCGGTGGAATGAGACCGGGCTCTGGTTCCCGCACGCCAAGGTCGCCCAGCACGTGGCCGCCCAGGAGCCCCACCTGCTGTACTTCGCGGGGGACCAGATCTACGAGGGGGACCTGACGCCAGCGATCACTCGCCCCATCGACGACGCCCTGCTCGACTACCTCCACAAGTGGTATCGGCACGGGTGGTCCTTCGGAGAGCTGACCCGCCGCCTGCCGTCGGTGGTGGTGCCCGATGACCACGACGTCTACCACGGAAACGTGTGGGGCAACGCGGGGGTGCGCGAGCCGGACCCGGGCGACCTCACGGTCCAGGACCGGGGGGGCTACAAGATGCCGCCGGCCTTCGTGAACGCGGTCCACCGGACCCAGGTCGAGCACCTGCCCGCGCCGCGCGGCGAGCCGACCCTCGACGTGGGCATCACCACCTATCACACCACCCTGAACTGGGGCGGCGGGAGCTTCGCAGTGCTCGCGGACCGCATGTACAAGTCGCCGCCGGCGGTGGTGGTCCCCGAAGGGCGGGTGAGGAACGGGTGGTCCCTGGCCCCCGACTTCGATCCGGCCGCGCAGGCGGACGTCCCCGGGGCGGTGCTGCTCGGGACCTCCCAGCTCGACATGCTCGCGGACTGGGGGTCGTCCTGGCCCGCGGGCGCGTGGTTCAAGGCCTGCCTCTCTCAGACCCCCTTCGCCAACGTGGCGACCATCCCGGAGACGGCCAACTCCGGCAACGTCATCCCCTCCCTCAAAGTCCCCGCCCCGGGCGCCTACGTGTCGGGGGACAAGCGGGCGGCGGACATGGACTCCAACGGGTGGCCGCAGTCGGGCCGAGATGCTGCGGTGCGGCTCCTCCGGGCGGCGGGGGCCTTCCACCTGACGGGGGATCAGCACCTCGGCTCCACGCTGCGCTATGGAGTCGATGACTTCGATGACGCGGGCTTCGTGCTCTCCTCTCCGGCGGTGGCGAACACCTGGCCCCGTCGCTGGTTCCCGGACCCCGGCAAGCGGGAGCCGGGGGGCGCCGTGGACCCCGGGGCCCCCGGATACGCGGGCCGCTTCTTCGACGGGTTCGGCAACCGCATGACGGTGCTCGCCGTCGCCAACCCCCGGTCGGAGGGGGTTGAGCCGACCCGGCTCAACGACCGCGCCCCCGGATACGGCATCGCGAGGGTCGACCGGGCGGCGGGGAGCGTGCAACTGGAGGCCTGGCCGCGGCACGTGGACCCAACGGCGGAGGGAGCGCGGCCTTACGCGGGCTGGCCCGTGCGCTTCAACCTCTCGGAGGCGGATGGGCGGGCGCCGGTGGGTTGGCTGCCGGAGCTGCGCCTGTCGGACCCCACGGTGCTGCAGGTGGTCCTGGAGGGGGAGGAGCCCCGGGTGGTCTACACCCGCCTGCTGCCCGCCGGGCCCGTCCGGCTCCCGATCTTCGACGGGGACGCGAGCTACACAATCCGGGCGTCGCTCCCGGCCCGGGAGGGGGGAGACCCCTGGCCCTGGTCCCGGGCCACCCTGCGCCCGGTGTCGCCCGGGGAAGGGGTGGAGCTGGAGGTGGACCTGGCGGTGCCGGACCGCGGGGAGTGAGGGGGAGCGGGGGGCACCCTGTGACCCTGGTCCGTGAGAAGTTTCGCGAAGGGCTGGACACCTTCGCCCCAGTCGCTATTCTTCGCGCCTCCAAGCGGGGATGTAGCTCAATTGGTTAGAGTGCCGGCCTGTCACGCCGGAGGTTGCGGGTTCAAGTCCCGTCATCCTCGCCATCCCGCCCCCTCGACGCCCCCTCCGTGACCCGGGGGCGCCCGCGACCCGCCCCGCACGTCCCTCGGACACGGGGCGGTCTTCGTTCAGGGTCGGACCCGCGCGGCCCGGAGCGGCTCGCCGGAGCGGCCGAACGCGGGTGCCTTTGGCTCCTTCTGGAGCGGTCGAGCGAGGGTGTAGTCACGCTCGCATGGAGGGGGGGCGAAGTCGTATGGTCCGCCCATGGATCAGCGGATCGAAGACCTCCCCCCTCCCACGCTGGTGCAGACGGAGGCCGAGTTGAGCCGCCTCCTCGAGGCGGTGGGCGGCGACGACGCCATCGCGGTCGACACGGAGGCGGATTCATTCTTCAGCTACCGGGACAAGGTGTGCCTGATTCAGGTCACCGCCGGAGGGGAGGACTGGCTCGTGGACCCCTTCGCCGAGCTGGACCTGGGCCGGTTCGCGTCGGTCTTCGAGGATCCGGGCACGGTCAAGATCTTCCACGACGCCGAGTACGACGTCCTGATCCTCGGCCGCGAGTACGGCTTCCGGTTCGAGGGCCTGTTCGACACCCGCGTGGCGGCGGCGGTCCTCGGCAGCCAGACCCCGGGCCTCGCCTCGGTGCTCGAGGAGGAGTTCGGTGTCCGCCTGGACAAGTCGCAGCAGCGCTCGAACTGGGCCCAGCGCCCGCTCAGCCCCAAGCAGATCGCCTACGCCAGGCTCGACACGCGCTTCCTGATCCCCCTCATGGAGAGTCAGCGCAAGGCCCTCGAGCAGTACGGCACGATGATGATCGTCGATTCGGAGTGCCGCAGGCTCGAGGCCCTCGAGGCGCCGCCGGCGGAGTCCAACCCCGACGACTTCGTGAAGATCAAGGGCGCGCGGACCCTGGATCCCGCGGGCGCCAGCGCCCTCCGCGAGCTCTTCATCATGCGAGACAAGCTCGCGGAGAAGCACGACAGCCCCCCCTTCCGGATCCTGGGGAACAAGTCCCTGCTACAGCTCGCCGAGCGCCGGCCCCGGTCGGAACGGGAGCTCCTCCGCATCGAAGGCATCACGAGCCGGGTGCTGACGCGGCTGGGGGACCGGCTCCAGCGGGCGCTCGATCGGGCCGAGCGCAACGGGCCCCTGGAGCGCCTCCCCGCGACGCCGCGCCGGGGTGAGCACATCGAGCTCGACGAGCTGGCGGTGGAGCTGCACGAGCGGCTGAAGAGGCTCCGCCGGGACGTGTCCACCGAGCGCCAGATCGAGTCCTCCTACCTGCTCCACCGAAACACGCTGCAGCGCCTCGCCGCCGCGGCCCCCGCGGACCGCAGCGCGGTCGAGGCCCTTGGGGTGCTCGAGCCCTGGCAGATGGAGTGGTTCGCCGACGACATCGTCGAGGTCGTCCGCCGGTTCAAGGACGACGCGGCCAGGGGCGTGATCCCGGCTCGCAGGCGCGGCCGACGGCGCGGCGGCCGCGGCCGTCGCTGAACCCCGCGCGCGCGTACCTCGCCCGCAACGAAGTTCGCCCGCAACAAGTTCGCCCGTGACAAAGAAGGACCCCGCGGAGACGAATCACCGCGGGGTCCCTTGAACATGGTGGAGACGAGGGGAGTCGAACCCCTGACCTTCGCATTGCGAACGCGACACTCTACCAACTGAGCTACGTCCCCTTTCGAGCCGCGGATGATACGGATCGACGCGCCCGGCACCAGTCCTCAAATGCCGGATCTGTGCTGCCCGGGGCGCTTCCACTCGCCGCACCGGCCGGCGTGACGACCCCGGAGCCCTGGACGGGCTATCCTCCAGGGATGGGAAGGGTCCTGAGATGGGTTGGGAGCGGGGTGCAGGCGTGGCCGCTCCTGCTCTGGACGGCGGCGTCCGCGCCGGCCGCGGTGGCTCCACAGGAGGCCGCCAAGCCGGCGCCCCTGCAGCCCTGGGCCTCCCGCGTGGAGCTCGGGATCGCAGGGGCCCTCGACCTCGCCGCGGTGGAGGTCGTCCCCGCCGGCGAGACCCCCGTCGGACCGGCGCTCTCCCTCGTGCCCATCAAGCTCGCCACGCCGGACCCGATCCAGGGGACCACCGGGCTCCGCTTCGACGGCCCGCACCTCGTGCACAGGCTCGACCCTGCCGGCTCGAGCGATCCCTCGCATGAGGTCCTGCGCGGTTCCATCCTCGCGGATGAGGTGGGCGGCGCGCCGCTCACGATGGGCGCCGAGTTCATCGTCGAGCCCGCCGAGGGCGACTCCTGGTGCTACCTTCGAGTCCTCGACGTCGCCCGCGACCGCGTTCACCTGGAGGTGGCCCGAGCCCCACGCTCCGTGGGCGTCCTCGAGCGCTCACCGACGGGGCTTCGGGCGAGCTCCACCGGCGGCGTCTTCAGGCTCCGCTGGGACCGCTCCGACTCCGACCCCGACGCGACCTTCCGGGTCCGACGCCGCCTGCCCGGTACCGCGGCCGAGGGATCGGAGGCGGACGGGGCGAAGAAGGGAGCAGTGCTCCCTTTCGCCGCCGACCACTGGGAGACGGTCGCCCTCGTCCGTGGCGGCGAGTTCATCGAGGAGGACGCCCCCTGGGGCGAGATCTATCACTACGAGGTCGTACCGTGCGACGCGGACGGCCGGGTGCTGCCGGGCTACCTCGGCCGAGAGATCCACGTGAGGCGGGTGGACACCCCCGGTGAGTGGTCGCTGGGCGTGGACACTGGAGGGCGCGTGGATCTGGTCTCCGGCCGCGTGGTCGGGCCGGACGACCTCGCGCACATCGAGGTCCACAGCGGAGCCACCGGGTCCTTCGCCCTCAAGCCCGTGGGGGAGGTCCGCTTCGCGCTGGAGCAGAAGTCCTCTGTCGTCCGCGAGGGCGGCTGGTGGCTGAGCCCGGGCTCGGACCGCCGTTACGTCCCGAACCGGACGGCGATGGTGGCGCCCGGCGGTGAGCTGCACTTTCGCCTGCCCGATGGGACCCTCGGCCGACTGACCCTGGACGAGGGGCGCGGCACCACGTGCCGTCTTCGGCGGCACCTCGCCATCGACGGCTCCCGCATGCTCCCCCGGCCGCCGGGCTCGGCCCCGGAGGTCAAGCGCGGCGGCGCGGGCGACGTCCGGCTGCTGTTCCCCGAGCTCGACCCACGCGCCGGGGTGGACCCGGAGCGTGTTGTGCTGGTCGTGGAGAAGGAGGTCCTCTTCGGACAAGGGGACTGGACCATCCTCGGGGAGTCGGAGCCCGGGACTCGGTCGCTGCTCCTCGCCGGCCTCCTCGACGGGCCCGCGCCCATCACCCGCATCCGATTCCGCCACGGGCTCGTGGTGGGGGGCCTCTCTCATCCCTCCGCTCCCCTCGATCTGCTCTCCTACGGCAAGGGCGGCGAGCGCCTCGGAGCCCTGCTGGAGGCGGCGCTGGCCGGTGTGGACGCCGAGGACTTCCAGGAGAGGCTCGAAGCCCGGGGCGTCCTGCTCGCGCTCGGGGAGGACGCACGGGGTCCGCTCACCGAGATGGCCCGCGGGGACCGATCGCCCCGCGCGCTCGCGGCCCAGTCGATCCTCGAGGCCCTCGAGAGCGCCGACGGCAGCGGGGCGGGTCTGGCGCGCCGCTTCCGGCGGAGGGCGCTCGAGCTCGCTGCGGAGTCCCCGCGCCTTGCCGAGCTCACCGAGGCCGACCGCGCAGCGCTCTTCACGGAGCTGACGCCGGAGCTCGGCTTCGAGGGCCCCGGGGAGCGACTCCACGGCCTCCTCAGCTTCCTCGACCGGGCGGAGCGAGGGGTCCTCCGGGGGACCGGCGCCCCCGGTGACCTGCGGGATGACTGCGAGGTCGCCCGGGTCTGGGCCCGGGCCTACGCCCAGACCGAGCCTGACGCCGGCGCCCGCAAGCTCGCGGGGTTCGTCGCGGCGATCGGGGTGACCCCCTCCGCCGCCTCCTTCGAGGCGGAGCGCCCGGCATTCCTGCCCGACGGATCGGCTCCGGCCCCGAAGAGCCCGCTCCCGGGTGCGAACTGGACCGATCTCCCCGGCGCGGCCGAGGAGCTGGCCTGGCAGCTGGAGAGTCGTCCGGAGCTGGCGGACCTCGACTTCGGCCCGCCCCTGGCTCAGCTGCTGTACCAGCTCCGTGCAGCGGACGGCGCCGCCGGGAGCTGGGGTGGCGAGACCGACGCGCGGTTCTTTGACTACGACGCGCGGACCGCGGAGCTCTGCCTCCGGCTGGTGGAGCGGGCGCGCTCGGCCGCCGACCCCCGGCCGCTTCTGGAGGCCGCGGCGGGGCTGGCCGGCGGAGAGGCGGCGGTGCTGCTCGCGCAGCGCGAGGTATCGGATCGGCGGCTCGCGTCGCCGTCCGCAGCCCAGAGCGGGCGCCGCTCGGTCCTGATCGAGAAGCCCAGCCTCGAGCTCCTCGAGGCCGCCCTCGGCGAGGCCGCCGACCGCGCAGGGCAGCGGGCGCAGGGGGAGGCCGTCGAGGGCGTGGACATCCTGCTCGCCCCTGGCGTCTACGAGGACCTGTCCGGGGCGCCTGGGAGGACCCTGGAGATCCTCGCTCCGGGGGTCCGGCTGATGCCCTCTACCCCTGGTGCCAAGGTCGAGCTGCGGACGGCTCTACGCGTCCGCGGGGCCAGGGACGTGGTGCTCGAGGACCTCACGCTGGTCAGCGCCGGGACCACCGCCATCAACGTGCTGGAGGGTGGGCACCTGGTCCTCCTCCGCTCCAGGGTGGCCGGCGTGGGGACGGTGGTGTTCCTGCAGCAGGGAGACCTGGAGGCGATTGGGTCTCGGCTGGAGGGCGTCCGCGGCAACGGGAAGCCGCCGCAGTGGGCGGTGCGAGAGCTGGGCCGTTGCCGCCTGTTCCTCCGCTCTTGCTACCTCGACGCCGGCTCGATCTACCTGTCGGACGAGAGCGAGAACTCCATGGACCGCTGCGTGCTGGACGCGGGGCCGCGGACGCTCATCCAGGCACCCCGATCCGGGCACCTCGCCGCGCGAGAGTGTCTGCTGCGAGGTTCCAACCTCGGGCTGTACCACGTGGAACGCGGCGTCCTCGCGGGGGTGGTGATCGATGTCCCCAGGGACCCCATCGGCCGACAGCCGGGCGGGCTGCGCATCGGGCCGAGGTACTTCCATCTCGTGGGGGAGGGGCAGGTCGTCCCGCCGTCCATGCGCCTGGAGACCGACCCGCTTCGGCCTCGGTGAGGGCTGCGGGCCGGCCGGGCAGCGGATAGCCTGAGGGCCAACAACCGGCAGCAGCGCCCCTTCCTTTCCCGCGCGCGCCGTCCCCGAGCTCGATGCAAGACACCTTCCGGTCCCGCGGTTCCTTCGAAGTCGGTGGCAAGAGCCACAAGATCGCGCGGATCAACGCGCTCGAGGCGCGGGGCCACGACGTCTCACGCCTGCCCTTCGCCCTCCGCGTCCTCTTGGAGAACCTCCTGCGGCACGAGGATGGTGTGAGCGTGACCGCCGCGGACATCGAGGCGTTGGCGAGCTGGGAGGCCGCAGCGGCCCCGTCCGTGGAGATCGCCTACCGGCCGGCCCGCGTCCTCATGCAGGACTTCACCGGCGTCCCCGCCGTGGTGGACCTCGCGGCCATGCGGGACGCCATGAGGGCGCTGGGGGGCGACCCTTCCAGGATCAACCCGCTCCAGCCGGCGGAGCTGGTCATCGACCACTCGGTCCAGGTCGACGCTTTCGGCTCGCCCAGCGCCCTGGGCCAGAACCTCGAGCGGGAGTTCGAGCGCAACGGCGAGCGCTACGCCTTCCTGAAGTGGGGCCAGGGGGCCTTCGACAACTTCTCCGTGGTCCCGCCGGGGATGGGGATCTGCCACCAGGTCAACCTTGAGTACCTGGCGCGCGTCGTGATGGCGGGCGAGAGTGGCTACGCCTTCCCGGACACGCTGGTGGGCACCGATTCCCACACCACCATGATCAACGGGCTGGGCGTCCTGGGGTGGGGCGTCGGGGGCATCGAGGCCGAGGCGGCCATGCTGGGGCAGCCTGTCTCCATGCTGATCCCCCAGGTCGTCGGCGTGCGGCTCTCGGGTGAGATGCCGGAGGGCGCGACGGCCACGGACCTCGTGCTGCAGGTGACCCAGATGCTCCGCGCCCACGGGGTCGTGGGCAAGTTCGTCGAGTTCACGGGGCCCGGCCTTCAGCACCTCTCCCTGGCGGATCGCGCCACCATCGCCAACATGGCCCCCGAGTACGGCGCCACCTGCGGCATCTTCCCGGTGGACCAGGAGACCCTGAACTTCATGCGCCTCTCGGGCCGCTCCGAGGAGCAGATCGCCCTGACCGAGGCGTACATGAGGGAGCAGGGGATGTTCCACTCGCCGGACGCTCCCACCCCGGAGTACACCGACCTCCTGGAGCTGGACATGGGCTCGGTGGTCCCGAGCCTAGCGGGCCCCAAGCGGCCCCAGGACCGCGTCGCCCTCGTGGATCTCAGCTCCCAGTTCCAGGACGACCGGCGTCAGATCCTCGCGGGCGCGGGGTCCGAGGATCATGACCACCGGGTGACGGTCTCGCTGGAGGACGAGAACTTCGAGCTGAAGAACGGGTCGGTGGTCATCGCCGCCATCACGTCCTGCACCAACACCTCCAACCCGTCGGTGATGGTGGCCGCGGGGCTCGTGGCGAAGAAGGCGGCGCTCAAGGGGCTGCGGACGAAGCCCTGGGTGAAGACCAGCCTCGCCCCGGGCTCGAAGGTCGTCACCGACTACCTCGACGCCGGGGGCCTCACGCCCTACCTCAACGCCCTGGGGTTCGATGTGGTCGGCTTCGGGTGCACGACCTGCATCGGGAACTCCGGGCCCCTGGCCGAGGAGATCGTGGACGCCATCGACTCGGGCGACCTCGTGTCGGCCTCGGTCCTCTCGGGGAACCGGAACTTCGAGGGCCGGGTCCACGCGAAGACGCGGGCGAACTACCTGGCGTCGCCGCCCCTGGTGGTGGCCTTCGCCCTCGCCGGGGACGTGAACGTCGACCTCGCGACGGAGCGGATCGGCGTCGCCGACGATGGCTCGGACGTGTTCCTGCGGGACATCTGGCCCACCAACGCCGAGATCCAGGCGATCGTCGGCGGGTCCGTGACCCGCGAGATGTACGCCGAGAGCTACGCGAAGGTCTTCGACGGGACCGAGGAGTGGGAGCGCATCGAGGCGGCCCCGTCAAAGACCTTCGACTGGCAGGAGGACAGCACCTATGTCCGGCTGCCCCCCTACTTCCAGGGGATGGGGCACGACACGGCGCCGGTGGGGGACATCCGCGGAGCCCGTGTGCTTGGCCTGTTCGGGGACAACCTCACCACGGACCACATCTCCCCCGCGGGCGCGATCCCGTTGGAGAGCCCCGCCGGTGCCTACCTGCGTTCCCTGGGCGTGGAGAAGGAGGACTTCAACTCCTTTGGTTCGCGGCGAGGGAACCACGAGGTGATGATGCGCGGCACCTTCGGCAACGTCCGCATCAAGAACCGCATGGTCCCCGGGGTGGAGGGGGGGGTGACGGTTCACTTCCCCTCCGGGAAGCAGATGTCCATCTACGACGCCGCCATGGAGTACCGCGCTGCGGGCGTCCCGAGCATCGTCCTCGGCGGCAAAGAGTACGGCATGGGTTCGTCCCGGGACTGGGCCGCCAAGGGGCCGGCCCTGCAGGGGGTGCGCGCCGTGATCGTCGAGAGCTTCGAGCGGATCCACCGCTCCAACCTCGTCGGGATGGGCATCCTCCCTCTCCAGTTCCAGGCGGGCGAGAGCGCCGACAGCCTTGGCCTGGACGGTTCGGAGACCTTCGACGTCGTGGGCCTGGAAGAGCGCTTCGAGTCGGAGGACTCCCCGACCGGCGGGACAGTGGACGTCACGGCCACCCGGTCCGATGGCGGCACGGTGGCGTTCAAGGCCGTGGTGCGCATCGACACGCCGGCCGAGGCGGACTACTACCGCAACAACGGGATCCTGAACTACGTCCTGCGCCGCCTCGCCCGCTGAGGGTGGGCTCGGGCCCCGACCCTCGGCCTGGCTAGACCCCGTAGTAGAAGCCGGTGCTGAAGGTCGTGTTGGGCGCGAGCTCCACCGGGAAGACGCGCTCGATGGTGACGCTCGCCTCGACGCCCCGGCCCTCCACGTCCACGACGAACTGCAGGTTGACGCCCGTGAGCAGCGGCGCCTCCAGGTCCCCGTCCATGGGGAACGGGAAGCGCAGGAGCATGGCCTCGGATCCACCGGGGGCGACGGCGAGGGGGCCGGGGCGCTCGGGGCGCGGGACCCCGAAGCGGGCCAGGTCCGAACCGAGCAGGACGCAGGTCGCGGGGTCGATCGAGAGGGGCACCGCCCCCTTGTTCTCCATGCGGAGTCGGACGAGGAGCTCGGGGTACCCCTTCGTGGATCGACCGACCCTCTCGGCCCCGGGGATCCCAACGAGGACCCGCGCGAGGATGGGATCCCCAGGGCTCTCCTGGACGAGGATCTCCAGGGGGCTGGGGCTGAACCGGAACGGGACGCTTGTGGACCGGCAGCCCAGGAGGCTGGTCGCGAGCACGCAGAGGGAGAGGGCGAATCGCCGCGGACGGGAGGGGTGACTCATCGGTGGACAAGAATAGGGGCCCGGGGGAGCGCGGTCGCGCCCAGGGAGGCAGCGGAGGCGGATACACCGTGTCAGCTCCCGAGGGGCGGGCGCCAAGGACACCAGGAGGGGGAACGCTCCATCCGGGGCCGTGCCCCAGAACTTCCCTTAATCCCTCCCCATGCGCGAACTAGGGCCTCAGGAAGTGAACGGGATCTGGCCGAAGACTTTCCCGGAAGGACTGACTTCCTCCAGGCATGCTCCCCAGCTCTGTTCATATTTCCCTACGAGACTCCGATCAGAGGGTCGCTCTCGAGCGCCTCTGCGCCATGTCAGGCGTGGAGTCCGCGTCGATAGAGCACTCCGACCCCGAGGGGGCCCCTGGCAAGATCGCCGCCCGGCTGGTTCTCGATCCGGCGACGTCACCAGAGGGGGAGCCCGCCGCTCGCTTCGTCGAGCGGATGGTCCGGCGCTACGCCAGCGTCCTCGCCCTCGTCACCGAGGCCTTGGACGAGACGGCGCTCTTGAAGCTCGGGGTCGCCGAGGTCTTCCACCCCGGCGCGCCGGCGGATCTGATCCTCAAGCGCCTCGGCGCCGTAGCGCAGCCCATCGGAGAGCAGGGCGTCCGGCCCGCGGGCTCCTACGTACTCGAGCACTTTCACTCGAGCGTCGGCGTCCAGCTCGAGCGGGCGCGGGAACGCGAGCGTCCCCTGGTGATCTTCTGCGTGCGGGAAGAGGGGGGCAGCGCGGCGGACTTCGTCGCGAGCGTGCAGCTGGCCGTGCAGGAGCAGTCCGAGGCGCTCGAGGACGCCCGCGAGGCGTCCTTCGCGCACTCGCGAATGATCCTGAGCGAGTTCGACGACGGCTCCGTCGTCTTCTGCGTCCCGTCCATCCACCTCGTCCACGACGCCGCGCTGCTCGGCAAGCGGCTCCAGAGCTCCTTGGTCTCCAAGCGCGGCGGGGATTGCCGGGTGGGCATCTCCTGCTCGCCCGACGACGGCGTCGACCCGGTGGAGATCACCCAGCGCGCCCGGGCCGCCGCGAGCCGCAACGGCGGACACGGCGCCAGCAAGATCAACTTCTTCACCGAGTCCATGGGCCGTTGGGCCTTCGAGCGCCTCGCGCTGGAGACCAGCCTCCGCAGCGCGCTCCACAACGGCGAGATCACCGTCTTCTATCAGCCGCGGGTCGACATGGACTCGCGGGCCATGAACGGGATGGAGGCGCTGGTGCGCTGGAACCACCCGACCTTCGGGCTGGTCTCGCCCGCCCAGTTCATCCCGATCGCTGAGGAGACGGGGCTGATCGTCCCCATCGGTGAGTGGGTCCTCCGCGAGGCCTGTCGGCAGAACGCCGAGTGGCGGGCCCAGGGAATCGCGCCCATCCGGGTCTCGGTCAACCTCTCGAGCATTCAGTTCCGCAGCGCGAACCTCGAGGAGACCGTGGCCAGCGCGCTCGAGGACTCGGGCCTCCCGCCGGACGGACTCGAGCTGGAGGTGACCGAGAGCCTCCTGATGGACGACCCGAAGGCCGCCGCGGCGATCCTCGGCCGACTGCAGAGCCGAGGGGTCCACGTGTCGATCGATGACTTCGGGACCGGCTACTCCTCCCTTGCCTACCTCAAGAGCTTCCCGGTCAACTCCCTGAAGATCGACCGGACGTTCATCAGCGACGTCACCGGCAACCCGAACGACGCCGCGATCACCACGGCCATCATCCTCATGGGCCACAGCATGAACCTGAAGGTCGTGGCGGAGGGGGTCGAGACGGAGAGTCAGCTGGCCTTCCTGAAGGTGCTCCAGTGCAACGAGGTGCAGGGCTACTTCTTCAGCCCGCCGGTCCCCGCGGACCGGGCCAGGGAGCTCCTCCTCGGGGAGCACGCGCCCCTGCCGGCGCGACGGGCCGCCTGAGCGTCACGACGCCGCCGTGCGCGCGGCGAACGCCGCGCGGCGACTGGCGCGGCGCGCCTCCGCGCGGAGCTCAGCCCGGACCATGCTGCGCGCGATCAACAGATGCGCTGCTGGGACAAGGGTCACCGCGATGAGGGTCGCGCCCGCAACGCCGCCCGCGATGGCGACGGCCAACGGCGGCCAGAAGCCCCCCCCGGCGAGGATCAGCGGCGCGAAGCCCGCCATGGTGGTCAGCGAGGTGGAGATGACGTGCCGGGAGGCTCGGCGGATCACACGAACCGACGCGTCGAGGTCACCCGCGCGCGCCATCGGGTTCTCTCGCAGCGCCGCCAGGACCACGATGGAGTCGTTGATGGCGATCCCGATCAGGCCCATTGCGCCGACGATGGTCATGAAGCCGAACGGCGCTCCGTAGACCGCCACGGCCAGCATCGCGAGGCCGATGGACGACACGCCGACGGCGCCGATCAGGGCCGCGAGCCGGAAGGAGTTGAAGGTCAGGACCAGGGAGGCGGCGATCAGGACCATCAGGAGCGCCGCCGAGCCCACGAGGTTGCCCACGGCCTCGTCCCGCTTCGCGGACTCCCCGCCCACTTCCAGCTCGAACCCTGGCGGCAGCTCACGGTCCGCGACCCCTGGGGTCTCGAGGAAGCGCCCGAGGGCTCTGCTGGGGAGCGTTCCGGCCTGGAGGAAGCCCTGGGTCGTGACGACCCGCCGCCGGTTCCTGTGGGCGATGGACGAGGTGTCTGGCACGAGGCCGAGCTCACCGAGGGAGGCGAGGTTGGTCCACCCGGAGCGCGTCGGGAGCGCGAGGTCCTCGAGCTGGGCCACCCCGTCAGCGGCCCCCGGCGCGAGCCGTACGCGCACGTCGAGCTCCTCGTTGGCCTCGATCAGCGAGCCGCCGACCACCCCGTTGAGCGTGGACTCCAGCGCCGCCGCCACCCCGATGTTGTCGGTCCCTGCGAGGCTCGCCGCCTCCTCGCTCAGCTGGAGGCGGAGCTTCGGGGCGCCGCCCCGGAGCGTGGAGTTGGCGTGGGTCACGTCCGGGGTCTCGCTGAGGAGTCTCCGGAGGTCCTCGCCAATGGACCGCAGGCGGGGGAGGTCCGGCCCGTACAGGTGCAGCTCCACGGGCGCGTCGAAGGGGGGACCCTGCTCGATCTGGCGCGCGAGGAAGCGCGCCTGGGGCAGGCCGCGGTCGAGCCGCTCCTGGATCTCGCGCACCACCTGCATCGAGTCCCGTGGGCCGTCCAGTTGCACCATGGCCTGGGCGAAGTAAGGAGCGTCGCGCTGGTTCTCGACGAGGTTGTAGTAGTACTTCGGCCCGCTCTCCCCGAGGAAGAGCTGGACGCGTTCGACCCTGGGGTGGGCGAGCATCAGCTCCCGCGCGGCGCGCGCGACCTCTTCGGTCAGCTCCAGGGACGCGCTGCGGTGGAGCTCCAGCTCCACGTTGAACTGGTCGCGGTCAGCGGGGGGGAAGAACTGCTCGGGCAGGGAGGTCGCCGCGATGAACCCGAGGATCGGGGCGAGGAGCGAGACACCGAAGGCGAGGGCGGGCCGGCGGAGAAGGAAGCGGAGCGCCTCCCCGTAGCCACGGTCCACGCGGGGCAGGTAGACGCCGCGGGCGAGGAACCCGTCGCCCTCCGAGCTCGGGACGAGCCGGTCCAGGTGGGCGGCTAGCGCCGGGGTCACAGAGAGGGCGAGCAGGAAGGACGTGGTCACCGCGAGGACCACGCTGATGGCGATGGGGCCCACAAACTCCCCGGCCCCCCCTGGCATGAGCGCGATGGGGGCGAAGGCGAGCGCGGTGGTGACGGTGGAGCCGAGCAGGGGGACGGCGAGGTGCCGAACCGCGTGGGAGACCGCCCCCGCCCGGGTCTCGCCCCCGAGGAGCCGATGGCGCACCTCGTCGACCACCACGATCGCGTTGTCGATGAGCAGCCCCAGGGCGATGATCATCCCGGTCACCGACATCTGGTGCAGGGGGATGTCCATCAGCCGCAGGCCGTGGAGGACCACGAAGGTGGTCAGCGGCAGCGCCGTCCCGACCACGAGGGCGGACCGCCACCCCATGGTGAAGAGGATCACCAGCATCACCAGGCCGGCACCGAGGATGAAGTTGAAGACGAGGTTGCCAAGGCGCTCCTCGGTGTAGCGGGCCTGGTCGAAGAGGACCTCTCCCCGGACGCCCGAGGGCAGCGCCGAGATGGCCTCCTCCGCGGCGGCCGTGGCGGACCTCGACCAGAGGTCCACGCGCCGGCCGGTCTCCATGCGCGCGGCGATGACGACGCCGGGCTGCCCGTCGATGAGAGCCGCGGTCGCCCTGGGCTGCCGCTCGGCCTTGCGCACACGGGAGATGTCGCCGAGGCGCACGAACGAGCCGCCCGCCGGGTCCCGGTCGACGATCACGTCCCGGATCTCCTCCAGCGACTTGAATTCCCCGGAGACCTCGACCTGGAGTTCGTTGGCCCTGCCAGAGACCTCGCCCGCGCCGACCTTGGCGTCCCGCCGCAGGAGGGCGGCAGCCAGGGACGTCGCGTCGAGGCCCAGGGCCGCGGCGCGGCCGGGGTCCAGGTCCACGAGCACCTCCTCATCGGGCTCACCGTGTATCTCGACGTCGCTGGTCCCCGGTACCGAGCGGAGCCGATCGGCGACCTCCTCGCTGAGTCGCCCGAGGATGGCCCGCTCCACCGGTACGTCGGCGGTCCAGGTCAGCCCGACCATGAGGGTGAAGGCCGCCAGCTCGAACTCCACGAGGTCGGGGGCGCCCGCGGCCAGCGGCAGGTCGACCCGCGCGCTCTCCAGGTCATCGCGCATCCGCGCCCAGATCTCGTCGACCTCGTACTCGTCGTCGTTCAGCTCGATGGCGATGGTGGAGAGCCCCGCGCGGGACGTGGACTTGATCTCCTTGATCTCCTCGAACTCCGCGAGGGTGTCCTCGATCACCTCCGTGACCAGGGCCTCGACCCGCTCTGCGTCCGCGCCAGGGAAGGCGGTGAAGACCGAGGCGTTCCGCTGGGAGAGGGTCGGGTCCTCGGCGCGCGGGAGCGTCATCAGCGCGGCGGAACCCGCCGTGATGATGAGCAGCAGCGTGAGCGCCAGGAGCCGGGGGCTCCGGTAGAACAGGTTGGTGAGCTGCATGGGGCGGCGGGTCAGTTCCCGGGCGCGGCCGCATGGGCGGCCTGGGGGCCGGGCCCCGTGGCCGTGGAGACCGTCTGGCCGGGTGTCAGCCGGTGCGCGCCTGAGACGACCACCGCGGCGCCGGGCTCGACGGTGCCGCGGACGAAGGCCCGGTCGGACTCCACGTGGAGGACCTCGAGCTCGGCCCGCTGTACGACCTGGGTGCCGCCCTCGGTGTGCTCCACGACGAAGGCGCTCCAGAGTCCTCGCTGGCTCTCCGAGAGCGCGGCGATGGGCAGCCACGCGCCGCGCTCGGTCTGCTCCACGCTCACTTCGAGGGTGACGATGTCGCCTGGCCGCACCAGGGCGGTCCCCTCGGACAGGGAGAGGACGACGGTGATGGTGCGCGTCCCGCTGTCGACGACCGGGAGCGCGCGGGCGCTCGTCACCCCGATGGGCTGGCCGTTGAAGGTCAACGTGGCGGTGCGCGGGTCCTGGCAGAAACCGGGAACGAGTGCGCCGGGGAGCCCGATGCGCGCCTCGAGGACGGCGGTCTCCGAGAGGACGAATGCCGTGCGCGGCATCTGCTGGGAGACCACGGCGCCCTCGTCCAGGTGGCGGGCCTCGATCGTGCCGGAGAAGGGCGCGAGGAGGGTCATGTTGCTGATCTGCACGTCCATCGCGGCGAGGCCCGCGTCGAGCTCGACCAGGGAGCCCCGCTGGGCGGCGATCGTCTCCTCGCGGGTGCCCTCGTTGAGCTCTTGCAGGGCGGCTCGGGCGCCGGCCAGGCGGGCCTCGATGGTCTTGACTGCGGCGCGGGCGGTGTCGAGCTGCTCCGCGCTGATGGAACCCTTCGCCGCGAGCTCGGTCCGGCGTTCGAAAAGGCGGGCTGCGAGGTTGAGCTCCTCGAGGATCGCCTCGACGTTGGCCTCCGCCGCGTCGATCACCTCCGGGCGGGGGCCCGCCACGAGCTCCCGGAGCTGGGCTTCGAGCCGGACCCTGCGGGCCTCCACCTCGGCGCGGCGAGCCGTCAGCTGGCGGACGTCCAGCTGGGCGAGCGACGCGCCCTCGAGGACCTGATCCCCGTCGTCCACCAGGACCGACGCCACGCGGCCAGTGCCCTCGAAGGAGAGCTCGGCGCGGCGCCGCGCCGACACCGTCCCCGTGAAGCGCCGGGATGCCGTGAAGGAGTCCTGGTAGCGCAGGGTCGCAGCCTCCACCGGCAGGATGCGAGGCTCGTCGGTCTCACCGAGGCGTTCCATGGCCAGCTCTGTCCGGGTCGAGATGAGGCGGCTCAGACCGAAGCCGACGACGCAGATGGTCGCGAGCCCGACCAGGGTGGGGATGATCTTCTTCATGGGGTGGGGAGGCGCGAGCTCACAGGAGGCCAGCCGCTTGCGCCTCGTTCGAGAACAGCTCGTTCAAGGCCCGCTCGCGGGCCTCGCTGTAGTCGAGCTCGGTGGAGAGGGGCCGCCAGGCGAAGCCGTCGAGGAAGACCCGCGCGTTGCGCTGGAGGGTCCCGAGGGCGTCGTCCACGGAGGGGTCCGACATGAACTTCTCCAGGTCACGCATCAGGAACGCCCCCTGGTAGAGGTTCCAGAGACCGACGCAGAGCTGCCCCACCGACTGTCCTTCGCGCAGGGGCAGGTCGCCGGATGCCGCGGCCTCGGCGGCGATCCGGGTGGCGACCTCGAAGCAGCGCTGGGTGCAGGTCTCCAGGGCAGCGACTCGCTCCGGGCTGATCTTCGGGGAGAGGTGAGCGGCGCGTACGAGGCGCTCGGCCTGCTCGTGGTGGGGGAAGAGCGCGAAGAAGACCTCCGCGGCAGCCTCGACGGCAGCCATGCGCTCCCGTGAGGACCCTTCGAACCGGGCCGCGCGCTCGAACAGGGCCGCCCTGGTCGCAGCGCTGCGGGCAGCGACGGCGGCGAGCAGGTCATCGCGGCTCCCGAAGTGCTGGTAGACGGTCCCCTTGGAGACCCCGACGACCTCGGCGATGCGGTCCATCCGGAGGTCCTCGTAGCCGCGCTCCAGGAGCATGACCTGGGCGACGTCGAGGAGTCGCTCCTCCCGGTCTCGGATCTCCTGTTGCTTGGGGCTCAACTCCACGCCGTTATTTTTTGACGAAACGTCAAGAAATCACCCCTCGACCTCTGAAAATCTCCCGCGAGGACCGATTTGTGGAATGCCCCATTCCCCGCCGCTGGCGGCTTCTCTGGGCACTGGCGAGGGCTACATTGGCCCCACCATGACCCTCGATACCCCCTCCCAGGCGCCCGTCGACATCCCCACCGGTCCCCAGCGAGCGCCCCGCGGCGCGGAGCGGACGTGCAAGAGCTGGGGCGCCGAGGCGGCCATGAGGATGCTCATGAACAACCTCGACCCGGAGGTGGCCGAGATCCCCGAGGAGCTCGTGGTCTATGGAGGCACGGGCAAGGCGGCCCGGAACTGGGAGTGCTTCCAGGGGATCATCCGCACGCTCCAGCGCCTGGAGCCGGACGAGACGCTGCTCGTGCAATCGGGCAAGCCGGTCGGCGTGTTCCGCACCCACGCCGGCGCGCCACGGGTGCTGATCGCCAACTCCAACCTGGTGGGGAACTGGGCCAACTGGGACCACTTCCGCAAGCTCGAGGAGGCGGGGAAGATGATGTATGGCCAGATGACGGCCGGCTCCTGGATCTACATCGGGACCCAGGGGATCCTCCAGGGCACCTACGAGACCTTCGCGGCCTCGGCGAACCGCCACTTCGGCGGGACCCTGGCGAAGAAGCTCGTGGTGACCGGCGGGCTCGGCGGCATGGGGGGCGCCCAGCCCCTGGCCGCGACCATGAACGAGGCGACCTGCATCGCCGCAGACGTGGACCCCGCTCACATCGACTTCAGACTGCGGACCCGCTACGTGGACGTTCGGATCGACGACCTCGACGAGGCCATCGACCAGGCGCTGGAGTGGAAGGAGGCCGGGGTCGCCAAGTCCATCGGCGTGCCCTGCAACGCCGTGCAGCTGCTGCGTCGGCTCATCGAGCGGGACGTGACGCCCGATGTCCTCACCGATCAGACGAGCGCGCACGATCCGCTCAATGGCTACGTCCCCGACGGCGTGTCCCTGGACGAGGCGGACGCGCTCCGCGCCGCGGACCCCGAGGGGTACGAGCGCCGCTCACTCGCGACGATGGTCGAGCACTGCAAGCTGATGATCGAGCTGCAGGCGCGTGGCGCCGACACCTTCGACTACGGCAACAACCTCCGCGGCTTCGCGAAGGAGGCGGGGCTCGAGAACGCCTTCGACTTCGAGGGCTTTGTGCCGAAGTACATCCGGCCGCTGTTCTGCGAGGGCAAGGGCCCGTTCCGCTGGGTCGCGCTCTCGGGGGACCCCGAGGACATCGCGGTCACAGATCGGATCCTCCTGGAGCTCTTCCCCGAGGACAAGCTCCTCGCGCGCTGGATCAAGATGGCCGGGGAGCGGGTCGCGTTCCAGGGGCTGCCCGCCCGCATCTGCTGGCTGGGCTACGGCGCCCGGGCCAAGGCGGGCAAGGCCTTCAATGACGCCGTGCGACGCGGTGAACTCAAGGCGCCGGTGGTCATCGGCCGGGACCACCTGGACTGCGGCTCGGTGGCCTCACCGAACCGAGAGACCGAGGCCATGAAGGACGGGACCGACGCGGTCGCGGACTGGGCGATCCTGAATGCCCTGGTGAACACCGCCTGCGGCGCTAGCTGGGTCAGCTTCCACCACGGCGGCGGCGTCGGGATGGGCTACAGCCTGCACGCCGGTCAGGTCACCGTGGCGGACGGGACGCCGGAGGCCGAGGCGGCCCTCGAGCGTGTGCTCACAGCGGACCCCGGGATGGGGGTCATCCGGCACGTGGACGCCGGCTACGACGAGGCGGAGGCCTGCGCGTCCGAGCGCGGCGTCGACGTCCCGATGGGCTGAGGGAGCGGCTTCCGCGTAGCGGCCGCTCCCCTCCGGCGGCTCAGCCCGGTCCGGCAGTCAGGCGGCCGGGGACGCCGTACTCCGCGCGGTAGGCGCCGATGCGCGCCAGGTCCTCCGGACCGATCTCGTGGGCGGCGCCTCCGCCCGGCTGCAGGTGCTCGACGACGTCATCGAGGTCGACGATGGCCTCGACCTGCATGTGGAACTCACGGCCGACCTCAGACAGGGCGGAATCGGCGCCGCCGGGGCCGCGCTCCATGCGGTCGACGCTGACGATCAGGCCCGCGAGCTCGATGTCCGCGGCGGCCCGCAGGATGGGGACGGTCTCACGGATCGACGTCCCCGCGGTGGTCACGTCCTCGACGATCAGCACCCTGTCCCCGTCGCGCATGGGGTGCCCCACGAGGACGCCCCCCTCTCCGTGGTCCTTGGCCTCCTTGCGGTTGAAGCAGAGCGGGACGTCTCGCCCATGCTCTCGAGCGAGCGCGGACGCCGTCGCCACCACGAGGGGGATGCCCTTGTAGGCGGGGCCGAAGAGCACGTCGAAGCCGTCCCCGAAGCGCTCGACGATCGAGCGCGCGTAGGCCGCCCCCAGGGCCTCCATCTGGCCGCCGGTGGTGTAGCGGCCGGTGTTCACGAAGTAGGGCGTGCGGCGCCCGCTCTTCGTGACGAAGTCCCCGAAGGTCAACACCTCGGCGGAGCACATGAAGTCGATGAAGTCGCGCTTGGACTGGTCCATGCCGCGGAGGCTACCAACTTGCCCTTAGAGGCCCACGTCCGAGGGCGGGACAGCGGTCATTCGGTAGATCCGACGCCTGGCCTCGCGGCCGTCCCCGGTCCGGCGCACCTCGGGATTCCAGTACTCCCAAAGCAGGTCCCCGGCGCGATTCACCTCCAGGACATGGCCCCGCTCGGACTCGGTGATCAGCGTCGTCCCGCCTGGGAGGCGCTGGGCAAACCCCCGAACCTCGCTGAACAGGCTTCGAGCACCGTCGGGGGGGTAGGACCACTTCACCTCGCCCCGGTCGGGGTCGACCTCGATGACGCGCGACCAGCCCCGGTGCTTGCCGTTGTCGAAGATCAGCCACCGCTCGCCACCGTCCACGGGGGTGGGGGCGTGGGGCCAGTCGAGGGTCCCGGGGCCGAAGGACCGGCCGAGGGCGCCGCTCGAGAGGTCGACCTCCACCACGAGGTCCACGTTGCGGAGGCAGACGAGCATGGAGCGCGGCCCGCTGAAGGCGATGGAGTTGAGGTGGAAGTAGTCGTAGACCGTGGGGTCGGCGCCCGGGTCCTTCGCGAACCTATCCAGCGGGTGGGTGGCCGCCGCCCGCTCCTTGAGGGGGTCCATCTGTTCCCAGGTGCTCCACGTCTCGAGGTCCACCGCGGGAGCGCCGGAGGACTCCTCGAGGAACATCACCTCATCGAACCGCACGCGGCGCCCGCGGTGGGACGATTCGTGATGGACCGCGACCGCGAGCCGTCGGCGCCCCTCGCCCCGACCCTCCGGGACCAGCGTGACCTCATGGTGACAGGGGAGGTCCACGGCCCAGAGGACCTCACCGTCGGGGGCGAGCAGGGTGAGCCCCTCATCCACCGAGACGCAGGCGATGCGCCCGCCTGGGAGGAACCGCGCGAACTCGACCTGGCGGCGACCGGGGACCCGGTGTTCTCGCAGGACCTCTCCCCCGGCGGAGATCACGGTGACGCCGTTGCGGTCGTCCGCGAAGGCCCTCGGCCAACGGGAGGCTTCCTCGGAAGAGGTCACCGCGGGAGGCAAGGCGGGGCCCTCGTCCCAGCCGGTGTAACCGAGCGCAGCGAGCTCGTTCAGTGGGTCGGACGTGACCCCGTGAGGCCCGACAGGGGTGGCTCCGCCGGGGCTGCTTTCCTCCATGGAGGCCCCGGCGCCGCAGCCCGCGCAGAGCAGGGCCGCGAGCGCGCCGAGGCGCTCAGCAGGACGAGCAGGTCCCCGGTCCGCCGGCATCGTCGCAGGATCCAGCGGCGAAGCCGCTCGCCGGGCTCTCGGGCATGGGCACGCTGGATCGGAGGTAGGCGGGCGTCCCGATGCTGAACGAGGAGATCCGCTTGCTGACCTCCGCGCTCGAACACTCGGGGCACTCGGGGGCCTCGCCACCGAGGATCAACTCCTCGAAGACATGTCCGCAGCTGGCGCAGTCGAAGTCGTGGATCGGCATCTGTTGCGATTCTAGTAGACCACCGGAGGCGGGGAAACAACGGCTCATGGAGAGGTGTTGTCCTCGCGCTCCATGAGCCTCCGGAGCCGCCCCACATCGGGATCCCAACCCGCGATCGGGAACGCTCGCCCACGGTCGAGGTCAAGGCTGGCCTCCATCCGTGCCATCTCACGGCGCCGCGAGCGCTGGATCGAGGCCACGAGCTGCGCAATGCCCGTCACCGGCCGGCCATGGCAGGCGCGCGAGGCCACGTAGGCGAGCAGGAGCGCGTCGACGTCGGAGGGCGCCATCCAATCCGCGGCGCGACCGAACCAGGCGCCGAGGTCATCCGCCACTCGCCTCAGGTGGCCGCGGCGCCAGGCCGTGGGACCACCGCGCCTCGTCGCGAGCCAGACCAGGGATCGGCCGTGACCCGGGCCGAGGTCCTCGCATGGAGGCGTCACGAGCACGTGGTCCGGAACGAGGTCCCCGTGCAGGAAGCGCAGCGAGTGCATCCGGCCGACCTCTCGCCCAAACTCGGTGAAAAGCCCCCTGCGCCGGTCGGGCGAGGCGGCCGAGATGGCTTCCAAGAAGGGGAGGGCCCCCTTCAACGGTCGGGTGACCAGCAACTCTCGGGTGGGGAAGCCGAGGCGGGAGAGGGTGACGGCGCCCACGGGTTCCGGAACGTGGAAGAGCCGCTTCCTCATCCAAGTGAGGTTGCGCGACTCCGTCTCGCATGGGGATGGGGCGAGGAGGAGCCAGCGCCGGAGTCCATGGCGAAGGGAGGCCCTCCTGTCCAGCGGGCCCCCCTCCATGACGACCTCGGACCCCGCGAGGACCGCCCTGGACCCCTGGGCGGGGAGAGCGCTGGCCCGGGAGCAGGCCTCCAGGGCCCGGGCGACGTCATCGCCTCGCGCTGCGTGGATCCGGGCACTGGGTCGGAAAGGCGGCCTCCAGCTCATCTCTATCGGTGGAGTCTAAGGCCCGCCGCGCGGATCCTCGGCGAGGGATCGCCACGGTTGGAGCTTTGGGGATCCGCTCTGGGGATCCTTCCTAAGTGGCTTAGGGGCAAGCGGCGGGGAGTTTTGCTAGTCATGGGGCTTGGGCGGATGAGGCCTTTTACCGATACTTAAGTAATCGGGCGCACCTGCCCGTTACACGCCGTCCAGGCACGGTGCCTCGGGTTTTTCTTGGCAGGCGACCCGTCTCCATGGTGCCGAGCCTTGCTCCTCGGTGCGCTCCGGCGCACCGAGGAGCTCTTTCTTGGGCCCGAGGTCGGGCTGCGGGGGGCGGCTGCTGCAAGGGGGGGGAGTCCCCGGCTGCGGCACGGTCTCGACACAGGTCTATGATCGGGGGTCCCCATCTTCTGCAGGGGACCTCTGATGAGACCCTTCTTCCTCGCCAGCGCCGCACGGAGCAGCTCCGAGCACCTGTCGGTGGAGGACAAGTTCACTGGAGAGGTCTTCGACCGGGTGGCGCTTGCCTCGCCCGAGACGGTCCGTGAGGCCATCGGGTTCGCGAGCGCGAGCCGCGGCGCCATGCGGAGCCTGGCTGGGCATGAGCGGGCCGCCATCCTCGAACGGCTGGGAGAGGGGATCCGAGCAAGACGGAGTGAGCTGGTCAGCACCCTGGTTCGCGAGGCAGGCAAGCCCGTGCGCTTCGCCACCGGCGAGGTGGACCGGGCATTTGAGACCATCCGGATCTCAGCTCGGGTGGCGATGGAGGCGCCCGGGGGGCTCCTACCGCTCTCCTCCAGTCCCGCCAATGAGGGTTATCGCGGCAGCCACATGCGTGTCCCGGTTGGGGTCTGTGGCTTCATCACTCCGTTTAACTTCCCGCTCAACCTTGTGGCCCACAAGGTGGCGCCTGCCATCGCCGCGGGATGCCCCTTCGTGCTGAAGCCCGCGAGCTCCACGCCCATCAGCGCGCTGATCCTGGCCGAGGTCCTCGCGGGCTGCGGTCTCCCCGAAGGCGCCTTCTCCGTGCTCCCTGCCCGGGGCGCGGACGCGGAGGCGCTCGCGACCGACGACCGCGTGGCCAAGCTGTCCTTCACCGGCTCGGATGAGGTGGGGTGGATGCTGAGGCGGCGAGCAGGGAAGAAGCGCGTCACTTTGGAGCTTGGCGGGAACGCGGCGGCCATCGTGGATGAGACCGCGGACCTCCTGGACGCGGCGCGGCGAGTCGCCTTTGGTGGCTACTACCAGGCGGGGCAGAGCTGCATCAGCGTCCAGCGGGTCATCGTCGTGGAGGAGGTCTACGAGGCCTTCAAGGGGCGCCTGGTCGCGGAGGTCGACGCCCTGGTTCACGGGGACCCGTCGCTGGAGTCCGTGACCGTCGGACCGCTGATCTCGGAGGCCGACGCAGTCCGGGTGGACTCCTGGGTGGCGGCGGCGTGTTCCTCGGGGGCGACGCGCCTCGTGGGCGGTAAGAGGGAAGGCGCCGTGGTCCCCCCGACCCTCCTCGAGGGCGTCCCCGCCGGCGAACCGGTGCTGGACGAGGAGGTCTTCGGGCCCGTGGTCTGCCTGGTCCGCGTGCGCGACTTCGACGCGGCACTCGTCGAGGCGAATCGGACGCGATTCGGTCTCCAGGCGGGGGTGTTCACGCGCGATATTCACCGGGCACACAGAGCCTGGGACGAGCTCGAGGTGGGGGCGGTGATCATCGGGGACGTCCCCTCATGGCGGGCCGACGTCATGCCGTATGGCGGGGTCAAGGACTCCGGCCTCGGCCGCGAGGGGCCGGCGAGTGCGGTGGAGGAGATGACCGAGCTGCGGCTCATGGTCATCCGTGATCCCGACCGAAGCTGACGGGCTGCCCGCCGCGGGCGCTGGCGCGGCGGGTAGACTCGCCGCCGAGATGGATTGGTTGGACGTGAAGGACTCGCTCGCCGACGCGGCGGAGCAGAGTGATGAGAGCCTCACCGAGGGGTTGAACCCGCAGCAGCGGGAGGCCGTCCTCAACGGCGACGGACCCCTCCTGATCGTGGCCGGGCCGGGCTCCGGGAAGACGCGGGTCGTGACGACCCGCATCGCGAACCTGATCTTGAACCGCGGGGTGGCTCCGTGGGAGATCCTCGCGATCACCTTCACCAACAAGGCGGCGAAGGAGATGCGCGAACGGGTGGAGCGGCTCGTGCCCGCGGGGGACGGCGGCGCGCCCTGGATCGGCACCTTCCATTCCATGTGCGCGCGGATCCTCCGCCGGGAGATCGACGCGCTCGACGGGTATACGCGGGACTTCTCGATCCACGATACCGCTGACCGGAACGGGCTCATCAAGTCGATCGTCAAGGAGCTGGGTTACGACCCCAAGCGCTTCCGGGCCCCTGTCATCGGCGGCTGGATCTCGTCGCGCAAGAACAACCGCGGGCGCGAGGACGGGCTCCAGCTCTCTGACGGGAGCATGGACGAAGACGTCTATCACGCCGTGGAGCAGAAGTACCGGGAGCGGATGCAGCAGCAGAACGCCCTCGACTTCGATGACCTCTTGCTCAAGGTCCTCGACCTCTTCGACAACCACCCCGGGGTTCGCGACGGCTACGCCCGCCGCTTCCGGCACGTGCTCGTGGATGAGTACCAGGACACCAACCGGGTGCAGTACCTGCTTGTCAGACACTTCGCGTCGTTCCACCAGAACCTGACGGTCTGCGGCGACCCGGATCAGTCGATCTACGCCTGGCGTGGGGCCGACATCCGCAACATCCTCGACTTCGAGCAGGACTTCCCGAGCGCCAAGGTCGTCCGCCTCGAGCAGAACTACCGCAGCACGGCGCGCATCCTGGACGCGGCCAACGTCGTGATCGCGAACAACCAGGCGCGCAAGGAGAAGGACCTCTTCACGGAGGGAGAGCAGGGGGAGCAGATCGCCGTCATCGAGTGCGGCGATGAGAACGACGAGGCGCGGGAGATCGCCGCGCAGGTGCGCTCTCACGTGGCGCAGGGCGGCCGCTACGGGGACTGCGCCGTGCTCTACCGAGCGGGCTTCCTGCAGCGCGCGATCGAGACCGCGCTCCGGTACGACTCCGTGCCCTACCAGGTGGTGGCGGGTCTGGAGTTCTACCAGCGCAAGGAGATCAAGGACGTGGTCGCCTACCTCCGCCTCGCCCTCAACCCGGCGGATGACGTCGCCTTCGTGCGGGTGGTCAACACGCCCTCGCGCGGTGTGGGGGATACGAGCCTCGCCAGGCTCGCCTCGTTCGCAGCCGAGCGGGGGCTCTCGCTGTCGGCCGCCCTCCAGGATCCCCTTGCGCTCGAGGCCATCCGCGGCCGGGCGAAGAAGGGGCTCGCGGCGTTCGCTGAGCTGATGGAGGAGCTCGCGCCGGCCCGTGAGCTGGACGCGGCGGTGGCGCTGGACGTCGTGCTCGAGGCCATCGACGTGGACCGCTGGATGGCGGAGCTCGACGACGGGACGTCCACCGTGGACCGCGCTGCCAACGTGGAGGAGCTTCGTGCCTTCGCGGCGGACTACGACTCGCGGCAGCCCGACGGGAAGCTGCGCGGAATGCTCGAGGAGGTGGCGCTCGTCGCGGACACCGACGCCTACGAGGGTGACGAGGACCGCGTGAAGCTCATGACCCTCCACGCGTGCAAGGGATTGGAGTTCCCCTTCGTCGTGATCGCGGGGGCAGAGGACGAGCTGCTGCCCCACGAGCGGGCGGTGGACGAGGCGGAGGAGCCGGACACGGCCATCGAGGAGGAGCGGCGGCTCTTCTACGTGGGGATCACGCGGGCCATGAAGCGCCTCCTCATCACTCACACGACCTTCCGCAGCTTCTACGGCGGCGGCCGGCCGACCCTCCCCTCTCGCTACCTGCGCGAGCTGCCGGAGGGGGACGTGGCGGGCGTCGGCCCCGAGGAGCGGGAGGAGGACGCGTTGGGCGCGTTCGAGCCCTCCGAGGGGAGCGGCGCGGGGCTGACCGTCGGGGAGCTGGTCCAGCACCCGCACTTCGGGCGCGGGCGGATCGAGGCCCTCGCCGGCGCCGGAATCAACGCGCGCGCCACCGTCGTCTTCAACTCCGCGGGCCGCAAGCAGCTGCTCCTGCAGTACGCCTCCCTGGAGCGACTGGAAGCATGAGCCCCCCTGACGCTGATGGGGTCGAGCCCCTGCCTGAGGACCTGCGGCAGGCCTTCGATCGCGTCCTCGACGGGGCGAAGGAGCGCGGGCTGGTGGCGCCGCTGGCGCAGCACGCCAGGCGCGCCCTGGCGGAGGCAGAGGCGCCCCCGGGCAGTTCGGTCGCCGAGGTCTCAGGCCGCTACGGCATGGTCGGGTCCAGCCCGCCCATGCTGGAGCTCTACGGGATGATCGAGAAGGTGGCCGCCGCCGGCGTCCCCGTGCTGATCCAGGGGGAAACCGGTACGGGCAAGGAGCTGGTGGCCCGTGCGCTCCACGACGCGAGCCCCCGCAGCGGGGGACCCTTCCTCGCCGAGAACTGCGCCGCGATCTCCGAGAACCTCCTCGAGAGCGAGCTGTTCGGGCACAAGAAGGGGGCCTTCACCGGGGCGGTGGCGGATCGACCTGGGCACTTCGTGGCGGCGGACAAGGGGACCGTCTTCCTGGACGAGATCGGTGATATGCCCCTCTCGATGCAGGCCAAGCTGCTGCGCGTTCTTCAGGACGGAGAGGTCCGCGCGGTGGGGGCGAACACGACCCGGAGGGTGGACGTGCGGATGATCGCGGCGACCCACAGAAACCTCCCGGCGGCCGTGGCCAGCGGCGACTTCCGGGAGGACTTGCTGTTCCGCCTCAACGTCGTCACGTTGCACCTGCCGCCCCTGCGGGAGCGCGGCGATGACGTGCGGGCGATCGCCCGGGCTATCCTCCCTGCCATCGCCGAGGAGGTGGGCCGAGAGGCCACCATCACCGAGGAGGGGCTCGCCGCCCTCGCGGGTTGGTCGTGGCCGGGGAACGTCCGCGAGCTGGAGAACGAGCTGCGCCGCGCGGTGGCGCTCTCAAGTGGGACCATCGGGCCCGACGACCTGTCTCCGAGGATCCTGGCGAGCTGAGCCCGAGGCAGCGAGCCGAAGCTGGCCCGCCCGGGCTGGATCGCAGCTTGGCCCGATTGACCCTCGACAGGGAGTTCTCGCCCCGGCTTCAATGGGGCCATGGCGAGACTCACACTCGATGAAGGCGGCGAGATCCGCAGGTTCAAGCTCTCTTCCGGCAAGCTCACCTTCGGGAGCGGGGAGGGTGTGACCCTCAAGCTCAGCTCGGACGACGTGGCGGAGCGCCATGGCGTGATCGAGATGGGACCGGATGGCGCCACTTTGAAGATCGCGAAGGGCGTCATGCCCGCGAAGGCGGGGGGCGCGGCGGTCTCCGGGCCGTACCTGATGAAGGACGGCCAGGCGGTCACCATCGGGAGCGCGAAGCTCTCCATCGAGTACGACGACGGGGAGGGGCCCGCCAAGCCCAAGAGCGCTGCGCCTCGGCGCGGGGCCTCCACGGGAGGCTCCTCGAGTCGATCCAAGGGCCGCAGCGGCGGCGGGCGCGTGTCCTCCTCGCGGCGCCAGCAATCCAAGGGCCCGGCGATCCCCGCGTCCGTAGGCGCAGGCCTGGTCGTGGTGGCCCTGGTCCTCGTGGCCTATCTCCTGCTCAATCAGACCTCCAAGGGGCTGGCCGGTGAGAACTTCGACTTCAACGCGTCGTGGGGGCGCTACGAGCGGGAGCGTATCGACGACCCCGTCGGCGCCCGCGCCACCCTCACCCAGCTCGCCGGCGAGGAGCTGACTCCTCAGCAGCGCTTGATGGTCGAGAAGGCCCAGCAGGACAAGGACGAGATGATGGGGGAGCTGGACGATTCTGTCCGGAACCAGAAGATCACCCCCTGGGTCGACGTGCGTCTGATCAAGTACTCGGAGAGCAAGTGGAACCCCAAGGGCGAGCGACCGCACGCGCGGGTCTTCATGAAGAGGGCGCGCTGGTTCGTCGAGGCCTTCCCGACCCACCCGAGCGTGGACCGCGTTCGTCGCCTGATGGAGCGGATCGAGCCGGTGGCCGAGACGGGCAGCGCCAACACGCTCGAGGACGTGCGCTGGGACGTGTGGGGGCTGACCGCGGCCGAGCCGAAGGACTTCCGGGGTGGCTTCGCCTCCATCGCCAAGTTCGCCGCGACCGCGGACGGGCCGGACAAGACCGGGGCCGAGCAGCTTCGCCAGGAGCTGGTCACGGCCGAGCGTGAGTTCTACGACGAGAAGCTCGCCGATGCGGCGGTGGTCTACGACCGGGTGAAGTACCCGAAGAAGTACAACCCCACCGACGCGATCGAGGACATGGTCCGGATCATCGTCGCCTGTGACACCCCGGCGCTCCGGGACGACGCGGCCCAGCGTCTGCTCCAGATCTCCGAGTTCACTCCGGCGCTGCTCGATGGCTACAAGCGGACCCAGCCGCCGTCGCAGCCGTACCGGTACGAGCGCCTCATCGGGGAGCCCGATATCCGGGCCTTCGCCAAGGAAAACAGCGTGGAGTGATGCGCCGGGGCCCTGCTGGACGGAGCGGGGTACCTTTTGGGGAACCGCGAGGCCGCTCCATGCGTCCAGATGAGGCTGATCACCCCTCCCAGGGGCCCCCAGGCAGGGATGACTGCCGCGGGGTCTCCGAATGGGGCGCGGCCCCTGGCCCGGAGACCGCCCGGCCGCGCTGCCCATTCATGCGTAGTCTGAACACCGTCCTCCTGAGCGCCCTGACCCTGGCGCCCGCCGTGGCCCAATCCGGGAGCGGCTTTACCAACATTGGAGTCGGGACCGGGCGGTCCCCGGTGAGGGCGGGCTTGCCCCTCTCAGCGGTCCCCGCCCTGTGGGCACAGAACGGGCTCGGCCCGGTCGAGTTGGACCAGAGCAACGGCGGAGCCGCAGCTGGCGACGGCGGAGTCCTCACCATCGGCGGCCAGACCTACACCCAAGGCATCGGGTGCCACTCCACGACCGCCATCAGCTTCGACCTCGACCGCCGTGCCTTCGGCTTCAGCAGCTGGGTTGGCGTGGATGACTCCGTCGGGAGCGCTGGCTCCGTGGTCTTCGAAGTTCACGGAGACGGGGCCCTGCTGTACAGCTCGGGCCTCCTGACCGGCGCGGATGCTCCGGTGTTCACGGGACGGGTGAACCTCAGGGGGGTCCGAGAGCTTGTCCTGGTGGTCCGCGATGGGGGGGACGGCTCCCAGGATGACCTCGCGAACTGGGGCGACGCGTTCCTCTCCGCCCCTCGGTTCCAGACCGGGGACGGGACAGCGTTGCGTCCGATCCGGGGTGAGTGGCTCGCGGCGGACGCGTGGCCCCTCGATCCAATCCAGGCAGCGCTGCTCGACACGGGCGAGCTCCTCACGTTCTCGAGCGCCATCGCGACCGGCCCGGGGACGCTTCCGACCTCCGACCCGCACGACACCACGGTGGCCGATGTCTATGACCCGAGCACCGGGACGCACATCGCCGCCGATCACCCGAGCGAGGAGGTGTACGGCGCCGCGCTCGGACGGCTCTCCACCGGCGAGCTGATCGCCCTCGGCGGCTACGAGGGCCGGGTCGCGGGCAATGCGCCCGTGGGCGCCGACCAGCTCAGTCGCTTCGACTCCACCTCGCGCACGTGGATCCCCGCCGACGCGCCCGGCCAGGCGAGGCACGCCGCGGCAGGCCTGACCCTCGGCGACGGCTCGTTCATGGCGGTCGGTGGCGGAGATGCGGGCTCAACCAACACCGTCCCCGCTCGCTTCGACGGCACCTCCTGGGCGGAGCTTCCCGGCGCCGACCTGGGCGCGTGGCTCGACGTGGGGATCGGGTTCGTCGACGGCCTCTTCCCCTTCGTCCACCTCGGGCCGACGGGGGATGTGGTGGTCGCCGGGTGGGACCTGAACCTCGGGGTCTTCGACACCGAAGGCGCGGGGTCCTGGAGCTTCCAGGGCCAGCGCGAGTCCATGGAGCGCATCTGGGGATCGGCGGCCAGCCTCGGCTCCGACCGAATCCTGGTGCTCGGCGGTGTGGACCGGTTCTCGACCATTCCGGATGCCGCGAGCTCGGCGGTGGTGATCGACGTCTCCGGGCCTGTCCCCGCCGTCTCCAGCGCGGGGGACATGATGTTCCGACGGGCGGATCACGACGCCACCGTGCTCGCCGACGGGACGGTGCTCGTCACCGGCGGTTCCCGTCGGCACAGCGCCATCTCCACCGCCACCGCCGTACGAGTCGCCGAAATCTGGGACCCGGTGACCGGCGACTGGACCTTCTGCGCGGCCTCCAGCGAGCCCCGGGGCTATCGCTCGACTTCGATCCTCCTGCCCGACGCCACGGTCTGGACCGGCGGCGGGGTCTCCAGCCCCGGAGTCGGCAGCCTCACCTCCGAGGTGTTCCGCCCGCCCTACCTCTTCTCAGCCTCCACGGGACTGCCCGCGGCCAGGCCTCAGATCGTCTCGGCGCCCGAGGAAGTGGCCTACAGCGAGCCCTTCCAGGTGCAGCTCGGTGGATCGAGCGTCATCTCCAGGGTGACCCTCGTGAGGCTCGGCAGCGCGACCCACGGCATCAACTCGGACCAGCGCTGCCTCGAGGTCCCCTTCACGCAGAGCGGCACCTCGCTCGACCTCACGAGCCCCGTCAGCGGGAACATCGCGCCCCCGGGTGCGTACATGCTCTTCGTCATCGACGGTGACGGCGTGCCCTCGGTGGCGAGCATGCTCCGGCTCCGCCGCCCGTCCCCCGCGCAGTGGCAGGAGCTCCCCTCCACGGACGGGTCGGTGCTCAGCTGCCGCCACGAGTCCGCGATGGCCACCGTGAACGGCCGGCTCTACCTGATGGGGGGGCGCGGCAACCGGCCGACCGAGGCATTCGACCCCACCACGGGGAAGTGGACCTCCATGGGCTTGCCGCCCTTCGAGATCAACCACTTCCAGCCCGTCGTGCTCGACGGACTCGTCTACATCGTCGGCGCCTTCACTGGCTCGTACCCGAACGAGACCAACGTCCCGAACGTGTGGACGTGGGATCCCCGCACCGATCAGTGGACGCAGGGTCCGCTCATTCCCGCCGCGCGCCGTCGCGGCTCGAACGGGGCGTTCGTGAGGGACGGGAAGATCTATCTGCTCGGGGGGAACAACCAGGGCCACAACGGCGGGGCCCGCGCCTGGTTCGATGAGTACGACCCGTCGACCCAGACGTGGCAGGTGCTGCCCGACGCGCCCCGCGCCCGCGATCACTTCAGCACCGTGCTCATCGGCAACCGGCTCGTCGCCGCAGGCGGACGGACGACCACCCAGCCGGGTCCGTTCGGGAACACGATCGGCGAGGTCGACATCTATGACTTCGGTTCGGGGCAGTGGTCGACGATCGCCCGCGACATTCCGACCAAGCGAGCCGGTGCGCTGGCCGTGCCCATGGGGCGGTATGCCGTGGTGGTCGGTGGCGAGAGTCCCACGCAGCAGGACGCGCACGATGAGTGCGAGGCCCTGGACGTGGTGAGCGAGCGCTGGACGACGCTCCCCTCCCTCGTGGATGGGCGACACAGCGGCGGAGTGGGGCTGGTGGACGGCCGGATCTACGTGGCCAGCGGCTCCGGCAGGCGCGGCGGGTCGCCGGAGCTGGACACCCTCGAGGTCATCGACGGCGAGGTCGCGGTGGCCGCCGCGGATCCCAACCGCCTGACCAACGGATCCTTCGACGAGGGGTTGGCCGATTGGCAGGTCACCGGCGCCGTCGGCCTCGTCCCCGAGGGCGGAGTCGCCGCACCGGCGGTGCGACTCGAGGACTCATCCATCATGGCGACGGTCGACGCCAGCGGAGCCGCCAGCTGCGAGCTGAGCGTGCTGCTCCGGGCGAGCGGGAGCGGGGCTTCCAGCCTCTCGATCGAGGTCCTCGACGCCTCGCAGGCGGTCCTGGCCTCCACCACGCTACCGGTGACGGCCTCCTCGGCCTTCACCTGCGTCCAGACCACCCTCGCCGTCCCTGCGGGGGCTCAATCCCTGCGATTGACGGCCTCTGCTTCCGGCGGACAGATCCTGTATCTGGATGACGCCGTCGTCATCACCGACTGAGTCGCGGATTTCAGTCGACGCAGTCCGTCGACTGCGGGAACCTTCCATGTGTCCAGTTCGTCTCCAGAGCCGTTCCACCTCGTTCAGTCCCTCTCTCTCCATATGACGCTCCTCTCCAGCCTGATTCCCGCAGCCGTGCTCGTCGCGGTACCCCTCGCACACGCCCAGGAGTCCTCGAGCAAAGAGGCCTTCGTGAACTACCAGGAGGTGGAGGGGCAGCTTGAGTTCTCCGGCGTCCTCTGCGCCCGTCCACTGCAGGTGGCCGGAGCGGCCGAGCGCGGGCAGACGGCGGATGAGGTCCGTCAGCTGCAGCGGATCGCCCGACGCGCCCTGGAGGCCTACGAGCTGAAGGAGTATGTCGTGGCCACCGACGAGTACCTCTTCCTCGTCCCCTCGGGCTCCACGGAGACGAGCGTGGCCAACGAACTCCTGGGGACCGGCGCGTTCCAGTACGTGGAGCCGGACTGGACGGTCTATCCCATCGCGTGCCCGAACGACAGCCAGTTCAACCAGCAGTGGCACCATCAGTCCAACCGCATGGCCTCCTGCGCGGCATGGGACCTGGAGACCGGTGATCCCGCGATCATCGTCGCCATCTGCGACACGGGAATCCTGCTCTCCCACGCCGACCTGCAGCTGCACCGCCAGGAGGGTTACCACGCGCCCAGCGATACCTGGGAGAGCCAGGGGGGGCCGATCACGGACATCAACGGCCACGGAACCCTCTGCGTGGGGACCTCGGCGGCCAACGGCGACAACGGGATCGGCGTCTCCGGTGTGGGCTGGAACCTCGGTCACCGGACCATGCGGGTGACCGACTCCTCGGGCGGGGGTGCGTCGCTCTCCAACCTCACTCGCGCTGCGCGCACCTCGGCGGAGGTTGGGGACAAGGTCTCGAGCGTGAGCTACAGCGGCGTCACCTCGGGAACGGTCAACTCCACCGGGACCTACGTTCGTAGCCTCGGCGCGCTGCTGGTCTGGGCTGCAGGGAACTCCGCCGATGTGATGAACGGCAACCGGGATGACGATGTCATCGTCGTTGGCGCCACGACCTCCTCGGATGGACTCGCCTCCTTCTCCAACCGCGGTCCCCTGGTGGACCTCACCGCCCCCGGCTCCGGGATCCGGACCACCAACGACAGCGGCGGCTACAGCAACGTGAGCGGAACGAGCTTCGCGTGCCCCATGGTCGCCGGGCTGTGCGGACTGATCTGGTCGCGGAACCCAAACCTCACCCCGCAGCAGGTGGAAGACGTGCTTCGCATGTCCTGCGACGACCTCGGCGCGGCCGGGATCGACGACCTCTTCGGCCACGGACGGATCAACTCTGACCTCGCCATGCAGATGACGCCCGCCACCTCGGTGGGCATCTCCTTCCCCGTGGCCCGCCCCGATGAGGTGAGCCCGGCTGGCGGCGACGAGCTCGACGTGATCGTGACTCCCGGGACGGACGCGCCGGACACCGCGGCGGCCCTGGTCTGGTTCGACACCGGAGCGGGCTTCGTGTCGCAGCCGCTGCCCTACCTCGGCAACGACACCTTCCGCGCCACGTTCCCCTCAGCCGCTTGCCCGTCGGAGGTCAGCTACTACTTCGAGTTCCCCCTGGTGAGCGGTAACACGGCCCTCGCTCCGACGTCCGGAGCAGCCGCTGCGTACACTGCCCAGGCGGTGGAGCGGGCTGTGGTCCTGCTGGACGACCTCGAGACCACCAGCGGCTGGGCCGCTGGTGTCGCCGGCGACACGGCGACCACCGGCGTTTGGACGCTCGTGGACCCGATCGGTACGGCGGCTCAGCCCGAGGACGACCACACGGTCGGCGGCTCCCTTTGCTACGTCACGGGCCAGGGCAGTCCCGGCGGCTCCCTCGGCGAGAACGACGTGGACAACGGATTCACGACGCTCATCTCCCCGCCGATCGACGTGTCGCTGACCGCGGACCCCTACATCGGTTACTGGCGCTGGTACAACAACTCCGCGGGTTCCAACACCGATGACACCTTCACGGTCGACGTCTCCGCGGACGGCGGCGCCAACTGGGTGAACGTCGAGACCCTCGGACCGGACCCGCAGTCGGGCGGTTGGGCCCGCACGACGTTCCGCGTCAGTGACCTCGTCTCGCCCGCCGGATCCGTGACCCTGCGGTTCATCGCTGCAGACCTCGGTGGCGGTTCGATCGTCGAGGCCGCTGTCGACGACCTCGAGGTCTTTGAGCTGTGCCCCGCTAACTGCGGCTTCGAGTCCTACTGCTCGTCGTCGCCCAACTCCACGGGCCTCTCGGCGGTCATGCTGGCTGGCGGGAGCGCAAGCATCGGCGCCAACGACCTGACGCTCGTGGCCACGGGTTGCCCCGGCGGCACGATCGGCATCTTCGCCTACGCGCCTGACCGCGCCTCCGTCCCGGTCGGCAATGGAACGCTCTGCCTCGGATCCGTGATTCGGCTCGGCGTCACCTCCGCCAACTTCTTTGGGACCGCCTCGCTGCCCTTCGACAACACTGCCCCGCCCAACCCGAGCGGTCAGGTGGCGGTCGGGGAGACCTGGAACTTCCAGTTCCTGTATCGCGACCTCGCCGGAGGCGGTGCGCTCTTCAACCTGACCGACGGTCTGGGCGTGACCTTCTGCCCCTGAGGCGGCGCCCCTCGAACGGGGTCTCCTGACCCCTGGGGCTCGGCCCCTGCTTCACGGCCCCGCTCGACCGATCTGGACGAGCGGGGCCGCTCCGTGGACGGCAAGGGAGTGCTCGGCGGGAGAAGGGCCTATGATCTCGCCGGCCATGCTGCGTCCGGAGCGCGCTGGTGTACGGAGAGACCGATGTTCTTGCCCATCAGCGATGCGCCCAATCCGCCGGGTCGACCCCTGGTCACCTGGGCCCTGATAGCGGTGAACGTCGCGGTCTACCTCTTCGCAGCCGTGCTGCTGCGGGGGCCGCTGGACCCCTCGAGCACGGCGGCGCAGGAGCTCCTCCGCGATCTGGGACGCGGGGCTGTGGCTCCGGGGCTGACGAACTACGACCTGTTCGTCTTCGAGTACGGGTTCAAGCCGGCCCACGCCTCCGTCTTGACGCTCTTCAGCTCGATGTTCCTGCACGGTGGTTTCTTCCACCTCGCCGGGAACATGCTGTTCCTCTGGATCTTCGGGGACAACGTCGAGCACCGGCTCGGGCGTGGGGGGTATCTGCTCTCCTACCTGGGAACGGGCGCCGCGGCGACGCTCTTCTTCGCGGCCATGTCGCCGGGCTCGGAGGTCCCCCTCGTCGGAGCGAGCGGCGCGATCTCGGGAGTGATGGGGTTCTACTTCCTCCTCTTCCCGCGAAACGTGGTCAACGTCTTCGTGCTCCTGTTCGTCTTCGCCCAGGTGATCCGGATTCCGGCGCGGGTGGTGCTGGGGGGGTACATCATCCTGAGCAACATCCTCCCCGCGCTCGCCGAGGGAAGCGCGGGCCCCTCGGGCGTCGCCTATGGGGCCCACATCGGCGGCTTCTTCGCAGGGCTCGGCGCGGCGTTCCTCGTGGACCGGCGAGAGCGAGAGTCGCGCCCGCGGGAGTACCGTGACACCCGTCCGGCGCGGCCAATCACTGAGCGAGAGGAGGTCTTCAGGGAGCTCGTGACGGCAGGAAAGATGGCCGAGGCCGCCCGGGCCTTCTTCGGGCCCCATGACCATGCCCTCGACCGCGAGGCGCCGCGCGAGGTCCTGATCCTCGGTCGATGGCTTTCCGAGGCCGGAGACGCGCGCGCGGCGCTCTCCGCCTTCAGGCGAGTCCTCGCAGCCCACCCGACCGGCCTGATGGCCGCCGACGCGCACCTCGGGGCGGGGTTGGTTCAGCTGAAGAACATGCAGCGGCCGACGTCTGCTTATCAGCACTTCCTCGACGTGATCGACCTCGAGCCCGGGAGTGAGGCGGCGGAGATCGCGCGGCAGGGGATTCAGTTCATTGAAGGGGACTCCGGGGGCCGTTGAGGTGATGGGTGGGGAGATCAGGCGAGCCGCGTCGGGCGAGGGCAGCGTGGGCTCCCCGGGGGGGAGGTGCGGCCTTGACGGGTGATGCCTCCCACCGCCGCCGGCTCGGGGCGAGCCTGTTCATCAGCTGGCTCGTCTTCTCGAGCGCAGCCGTGGTCATCGTCATCGCAGCCCCCGCACCCCCGGCCACCGTGGCGGCCTCCCGCGTCGCCATCACGGCCCTCGCCTGGGCCGTGATCACCCTGATCCGAGGAGGGCGGCTCGGGTTGGGCCGCGTGGATCGAGGGACGAGAGTCCGCATCTGGGCGTCTGGGGCGCTGCTCGGCGCGCACTTCTCGCTCTGGATACTCAGCCTGACGCTCACCTCTGTGGCCCACGGGGCGGTGCTCGTGGGGCTCCAAACCCTCTTCGCCGGGCTCTTCGGTCTGCTGCTGGGGGATCGTGTGTCCTGGCGGCTCGTCGTGGGGGTTGGGGTCGCGTTGACCGGGACCGGGATCCTCACCGGCTCCGACGCTGGCACGGCCACCCTCTTGGGCGACGGACTCGCCATCCTCGCCGGCGCCTGCAGCGCGGCCTACCTCGTCGTCAACCGGGGCGTGGGGCACGCGCTCCCCTTGCCGACCTTGCTCGCCTGGGTGAACGCCATCGCGGCCCTCACCATCGGCGCCTGGATCGCGCTCACCGGGGCGCCCCTCTGGATGCCCACGGCGGGGGGCGTCGAGGTCCTCGCGATCCTGTGGCTCGGCCTCGGGCCGGGCCTGGTTGGGCATGGGTCCATGAACTGGGCGGCGCGATCCCTCCCCGTGCACGTGGTCTCCCTGACGGTGCTGCTCGAACCTGCGGGCGCGGCGGTGCTCGCCTGGGCGGCCCTCGGCCAATCCTTCGGCTGGGCGGAGGTGGTCGGTGCAGGGCTCCTGCTCATCGGGGCCGGGGTCTCGGCCACGGATCAGGGCGGGGTCGAGCCGCCTGACTGAGCCAGGGCCGCGGCGATCGCCGCGACGTGTTCCGTGGTGGTCCCGCAGCAGCCGCCGACGATCCGCAGGCGCTGTGACCTGGCGGCCGACGAGCACCACGCGGCCATGGACTCGGCGTCAACGGGCCAGGCCCACCCTCCGTCCTCTAGCGAGGGAACCCCGGCGTTCGGCCACGCACCAAGGGGGCCACGCCACGCGCTCCTCAGGGCCGTCAGGGGCCCGTCCATGGGCGCCGGACCGAAGGAGCAATTCAGCCCGACGAGGTCGACCTCGAACTCAGCTGCGAAGCGGGCGATGTCTTCGGCGTCGCCACCCTCGGGCAACCGGCCATCCTCGGTGAGGCTGAACGTGGCGAAGAGCGGGATGGTCCCATCCTCGGCTCGCACGGCCTCGACGATGCGCCGGGCAGCGTGGATGCCGGGGAGGGTCTCCAGGAGGACGCCGTCCACCCCTCCGTCAAGGAGCCCGCGGATCCTCCGAGGGTCCGCACCGGCCTCACCGCTCTCCTCTCCGGTGCCGCTGCCTGGACCGACGACTCCGAGGCACAGCGGCTCAGCGCCCAGTTCGCGTGCGGCGGCGCGAAGGAGCTCCGCTCCCGCCCTCGCGACGTCCTCAGCCCGGTGCGGGACACCACGCCGTGAGAGCTCACCTGCGCTCGAGGAGAACGTATTGCTCCTGACGACCTGAGCCCCTGCCTCAAGGTGCTCCCGGTGGAGGGCTTGCACCATCACCGGGTCGTCCAGATTCAATCGTTCGACGCCGGACCCGTAGGCGCTCTGCCCGATCCTCGCGAGGAGGCCCGTACCAGCCGCCCCATCGAGGAGGAGCGGGCGCCCCTCTGGGAGCCAGCGCGAGACCGTCGTCGGGCCGTGCATCAGGGGGCTGCGGGGGAGTCCGGCGGAGACGCCAGCGAGACCTCCACGATGATCTGCGTCCCGTTCCCTGGTGACGAGGTCATTCTGAACTCGGCGCCCATCAGGCGGGCGCGCTCTTGCATGCTGACCAGGCCGAGCCCTGCGGAGGAGTAATCTCGTCCATCAATGATCTCGAAGCCGTCCCCGTCGTCGGTCACCGAGAGGCGGAGCAAGGAGCCGATCTGCTGGAGTCGGACCTCGATCCTCGTCGGGTTCGCATGTTTGATCGCGTTCCGGACCGACTCCTGTGTGATCCGGAAGAAGGCGAGGCCGATGTCGGAGGGCAGCTGCAGGATGGGCTCCGGGCCCACGAAGGCGACCTTGGCGTCCGTGAGGCTGTCCTGTCGGACGCACTCCGAGCCAATGGCCTTGGCGAGCCCCAGGTCATCGAGGACCGTCGGGTGAAGCTGGCGGGAGAACTCCTGGATGTCCGCCATGAGCCTCTCCAGGTCGTCGTGCAGGCCGGTGAGCATCGCTGGGACCTCAGCATCCACACCCTCTGGAAGGCGCGCGCGGATCGTCGCAGTGTTCATGGAGGTCGCGGCCAACCTCTGGGACAGGTCGTCGTGGATCTCGCGCGCGATCCGGCTTCGCTCTGACTCCTGGGCCATCGCAAGGCGCCGCTGAAGCTCCTTCAGTCTCGCCGCGGCGCGCTCCTCCTCGCGGAGGTCCTTGGCCACGGCCATGAGAACCGTCACCTTCCCCATGTCTGTTGATAGCGCGGAGATCGTCCAGTTGATCCGGAGCTTGGCCCCATCGCGACCACGCGCCTCGTGGATCGCCTGGGTCTCGGACCTCGTCGTGGTCGTCTTTTTCACCTGCTCGCGGAAGCGCAGGCGGGAGGCCTCGTCGTCGAAGGCGTCGGTGAGCTCGTCCACGAGCGTGGTCCCCAGCCCCAAGAGGGCTTCGGCGCGACGGTTCCAGTCGATGATCCGGAGGTCAGCGGAGAAGGTGATGAGGGCTGCCGGCGCGCCCTGGAAGAGGGCCTGGAAGCGCCGCTCGCTCGTATCGAGGCGATCGAGCAATCGGTTGTCCGCGGTCAGGTCGCGGATGACCACGAGGAGGCACTCCTTGCCGTCCAGCTCGGTCCGGGCGGCGATCAGGTCCGACTCGTGGGGAATGGCGAACTTGTCGATGACCTGGACGTTCCGAGAGAGGAGCGGCCCAGCGTCGCCGGCCTTCGTGGGCCCGTCAACTCCGGCGAGGATCGAGTCCACGTCGGGAAGCCCGAGCCAGGAGGCGTCCTTCTCAAGGAGCTCGTCACGTTCGAACCCGAAGCTCCTGGTCATCGCCTCGTTGGCGAAGGAGATCTGTCCGTCGGATTCGATGAGCACGATCCCGTCGTGGGAGGAGTCGAGCAAGCGTGCGTAACGGGCCTCCCGCTGGGCGGCCTCGGCTGCGAGGGTCTTCGACTCCTCCACCTCGGTAGAGAGCTGCTGCGTGGCCCCCTCGGCGCGGATGAAGCGAGCGAAGCTGTACACGACCAGCATCAAGAGGACGGCGAGCAGGGCAATCTGAACCTGCGGGCGCTGGTAGAGATGGGGGAGGACGCGGGCGACCTCGATGGAGGTGGGTTCGGACCAGTCGCTGCCAGGGAGCTTTGAGCGCACCTCGAAGGTGTAGGCACCGGGAGGAAGGTTGAAGTACTGGACGGACTTCGAGGAATAGCTGTCTACCCAGGCAACTTCGTCAGGCTCCTCTTCCTCGGCGTTGATCAACCGATAGGAGAAGGTTGCCTCGGCGGTGCTGGGCATGGCAATCGCCTCGAAGCCGATGTCGACGTCGGCGGAGCCGAAGACCGTCGCCGTGCTGAGGCCGTCGGAGCTGTCCAGGAACTCCTGGTTCACGATGAGGGAGTCGATGAGCGTCCGAGGCGGATCTACGGAGAACGTCGTCTGCTTGAGGCTGAAGCCCAAGAGCCCATCGAGCGTAGGCAGCAGGACCGTGCCGCACTTGAGGCAGGCTCCAGACGCGCCTTCGCTCTCATTCGAGGTCAGGAGCTGGGTCAGTTCCCCAATCCAGTCGAGCTCTTCCTTGAGCTCTGCGAGCGGGACACGCATGAGCCCCTGGTTGGAGTTGGCGAGGAGCATCTGGGCCCCGGTCTCCTCATCCTCCACGAAGCTGATCCAGCCCAGGTAGTCGCTGTGCAGCCCCGACGTCACGGAGTACTGGTCCCTCACGGTCTCGTTCTCGCTAAAGCGGATCAACCCGTCACCGTAGGTCGTGAGCCACAGGTCGCCTTCTGGGCCGAACGTCAGGTAGCGCGGCTCCGCGGGACTGGCCAGATCGAGGAACCGGGTGGGGGCTGCGTCTTTGGTGGCCGTGTCCAGGCGATAGACTCCGCCGACGGCGACGTAGAAGAGTTCGCGGCCGCGGGCGGCGAGGATAGAGGGGGCACGGTCCGGCGCTGGGATGGAGCGCCCGCGTTCTCCGCTCGCAAGCACCTGAAAGATCGCCCCCGACTCTGCCGCCCAGACTTCGCCATTGTCGAGCTCGACGATGGCCCGCACTGGGTCCTGGGAGCACTTCGTCGGGTAGATGGTGCCAGCCTCCAGCCTGAGGACCCCAAGGGGGGTTGCGAGCCAGCTCTGCCCATCCTGAAGACCGGTACATCCCAGAATCTGAGTCGGCTCCACGCCGTCGAAGCGAAGGTCTCTCAAGGTCCCGAGGGCCGAGGGAGCGGTCTGGTTGTAGACCATGGGCGCCGCGTTGTCCGCCGGTTGAATGAGCGCCGAGTCGTCACTGAGCTGGTAGATAGCTCTCGAGTAAACAGGGGGGGCGTTCGCCTCGCGGGAGATATGAAATGCGGGCGTCCTCTCGATGTAGAGGAGCCCGTCGCGATCGGTCCCGATCCAGGATCCCTGGCCTCGAACTGCAAAGGCGCGCGGGCGCCGCGCAGTGTCGTCCTTTAGCAGCATCAGGGAACCGGGGGGGGAAGGTCGAGAGAAGAGAAGCTGGGTCGAGTTCGTACAGGCCAGCATCGTCATCCGCTCATTGACACGCAGGGTCGCGTAGATGTTTGGAACCTCGAGGTCCACGCGGAGCGCCAGGTCATCCACCGGGGCGATCCCGTCGCCGTGAACCGCGAGGAGAGTGTCGGGGGGCGCGGGCAACAGCGCCCGATAAACACCGTCGTCAAGCTGCTGAATACTACCTGTGCTCAGCTTCCAAAGGCCCCATCCTCCAGCGGCATAGAGGGCCCCCCCGTTCCACTCCAGGCCGGCGCCAGACCGGCTTCCGGCGGTCCCGAGGACCTGGACGTCGCCGTCTCGGAGGACAACGAGTTGTTGGCCTGCGGTCACGATGGTCCCATCGTCGAGCGTCTCGATTTGCCGAATCACCTTCCCATCCGACGACAGGATTAGCTCGAAGACCTCGTCTAGGTACCTGAAGAGGAAGAGGAGGCCGCTCTGTGTGCCGATCAAGAGCCCATCTTCCACCGACTTGAGCGCTGTGATCCGGTGGGCGAGCGCCGGACCCCCGTTGCTGAGCGGGACGCTGATGAACTCGTTGCCGTCGAATACGGAGAGCCCCGCGAGCGTGCCTATCCAGAGCTGGCCGTTCTCGTCGAACTCGAGGGCCCGGATGGAGTTCGACGGGAGGCCGTCCTCGGTGGTGAAGCGGAGTTCGGTGTAGTGGTCCTCCTTCGACTGCGCGGTGAGCAAGGGCGCGAAGGTGAAGGCGAGGGCAGCGAAAGCCCAGGGTCGAAGAGGCGCCATGCTTGGTTCTTGGCTGGGCTGGGCGGGGTCCCCATGCGGGAGCCCGGTTCGGCACTTTCGGGAGCGGACGTCGCCTCGACTATAGGGAAAGTGCCGGCCCTAAGAGTATGGGTGCCCTCGTGGGGCCCAAACGGGAGCGACCCGCGGGGGCCATGGGGGCTCACACGGGTCGCGTCGGAGGGGGGCGGCGGACACGCCGCCTCTGGCTTATTGGTTGACCGTCGCCGTGGAGGTCGAGATGACCTGGAGCGAGGTGTCATGGATGATCCACTGGAAGAGGAAGGCACCCTCGATCGCGGGGGTCTGGTTGAACAGGAGCCCGCCGGCGCCGCTGCTGTTCAGCGAGATCGGGGAGAAGCGGCGCCCGAAGGCCGCCGTGGAAGCCTGGAGCGCGACGGGATACAGCCCGCCAATGTCGTCGATGAGGGGAACGGGCTCCCATGCCACGGAGCGCGCGACCCAGAGGGAGGCAAAGCCGTTCGGGACCCCGCCCTCCACGTCGATGAACGCTGGACCGCTGTTGCCAGCACCGGGACCGGAGAACACCGCACGCGGCTGGGTGGGGGTGATGTTGAAGATGTCGGCCTCGCCGTTGCCAAAGCACTGCGAGTACGAGAGCCGCAGGGAGGTGTAGCCCGGTTGGTAGGCCGCGAACGCGGTCCCGATGCCGGACTGGACGAGCTGGGCGCCGCCGGCGAAGCCTGGCACGCTGGCGACCTGCTCCGCGCGCTGGCCAGCGCTGTCGACGATCCAGGCGATGCTGTCGCCTCCGCTCGCCCCGGTGTTGGTCTCCACCACCGTGTAGCGATTCGTCTGGGCGTCATAATCCGTCGAGGAAATCCCGTCATATCCGATAGCGAAGTCCTCTCCGTCCACCTCGTCCGTGAGGATATTGCCGCTGGTCACCTCGACGCTGTCAAAGCGCACGAGCTTCACCGAGTCCGGGGGGAAAGGGAAGACGCCGAGGTCGACGGAGACCACGACGTTTCCCGCATCGTCCACTTCGACCGGGCCGGAGAACCCGTCGAGCTGCGCCACCTGGGACAGGGCGCCGCTGACGAGGTCGAGCCGATAGAGCGCGTTCGCCCCGAAGCCCGCGGGGGAACCCGTCACGTAGGCGAGCCCGGGCACGATGTCGAACGCGAGATCGAAGTTGAACGCGAGGGTGTTCAGGAGGCGAGATGTCCCCGTGTCGAGGTCGAGCTCGGAGATCGTGCCGAAGGAGGACTCGCCGATGTAGGCGAGCCCCGCGGACTCGTCGACCCGGACGAAGCTCGCGAACACTGAGGAGGGGCGGGTGCCGTAGTCGCGGAGGATGGTTCCGTCGGCGGAGCGGTGGGAGGTGTTCGAGCCGTCGAAGATCAGGATGGAGCCGTCGGTGAAGACGTGGATCGCAGGGAACGTGCCGCAGTACGGCGACAGGTCAATGGATCCTGCGACGGAGTAGCCTTCGCTGGGGCTCACTTGGGCGAAGGTCGAGGCGGTGAGCGCCGAGCCCAAGAGGGCGGCAGCGAAGCAGGTCGAAAGGGGTTTCATGGAAGTTGAGAGGTTGATTGGCTTAGGGAAGCGAAAGCGCAGCAAGAAGGTCTGGTGAAGTTAATTCGGTCATCGGGGCCCCTTGGTGGGAGGCCCCGTGGTCGGTCGTGCTGTGGACGAGGCGTCCACAGCGGGAGCAGTGACTCGCTCGGGGTGAACTCGGGTGAGGATCTGGTGCGCGGCCTCGACGATCCCCAGCCCGGCGTCGCCGTTGAAGGCGCCATCGATCTCGACGATGCGGCCCTCGGGGCCGCAGGCTCGGAGCGTGGACAGCAGGGCGTGGTTGCGGATCACGGCGCCCATTCCCTCGAGGGTGACGATGAGCGGTGGGTCGAGCTCGAGGAGCTGCTCGGCGGTGTACTGGGGCCAGTCGACGAATCCGCGCTCGGCGGCGAGGTCGCGGACGCCGCCTAGGCGGAGGGTGTCGGCGTAGCTCGTGTTCGCGGTCGCGCCAAAGAACGTGTCGCCGTAGACCGAGAGGTAGAGTCCGGGTGCGAGGTCACTGTCAGCGACCACGGCATCCAGCGCCGTGAGCTCGCGGTCGTAGCTCCGGAGGAAGGCTGCTGACCGGTCGCGCACATCGAGGAGCGCACCGAGGGCACGGATGCTGGCGCGCGTGGTCTCGATGCCCCTCATGTCCCCGAGGTCGAAGACCTGGACCCCGTTCTCCCGGAGTCGGGCGAGGTAGGACTCGTCCGCGTACAGGGTCACGACGACGAGGTCGGGGCGCAGGGCGAGGACGGACTCGAGAGCGCCTGAGCTGGAGACCTTGGGGCGCGCTCCGAAGCGCCAGGCCACCGGGTGGCGCGACGTGTACTCGGTGACGGCCACGAGTCGCTCGGGCTCTACGAGCCCGAGCAGCGCGTGATCGGAGATCGTGCTGAGCGAGACGATCCGCTGGTAGGGCGCGACGGGGACCGCGACCCCGCGAGCATCCACGACCTCGGTCGCGCCTTCCTCCGGCGCATCGGCGGCCCCGCCCTGGGTCGGTACCACGGTTCGCGCACCGCCTGGAAGGGTGGCGGCCCACATGGAGAGCAGGAGGGTGGTGACCAGCAGCGCGCCGTTGACGAGATTGGTCTTCATCTAGCCTCTTCCCCCCTTCGCGAGCTTGAATCCGAGGCCGCCGCCCTCGATCAACGCGACGCCGTACACCGGCGTGACGTGGCGGTCGTGGACGATCTCGCCCACCGGCCCGTCCGCGTGGACGGAGCCGCACTCAAGCAGGACCGCGCGGTCGGCGATCGCGCGCACCTCCGAGAGGTCATGCAAGCAGACGAGGATCGCCGCGCCCCGCTCCCGAAGGCGCCGCAGGATCGCATGGAGCTCCAGGGCATGCCGGACGTCCTGGGCGCTGGTGGGCTCGTCCATCAGCAGGACGTCGGCGCCTGTGGCCAGCGCGCGCGCCAGCAGGACGCGCTGCTGCTCCCCGCCCGAGAGCTCCGTGAAGGGGCGGCATGCCAGGTGGGAGATATCAGCGTCCGCGAGGGCGGCATCCACGATCTGCTGGTCCTCTCGGCCGAGACCTCCGAGACCACGCCGGTGGGGGAAGCGGCCCTGTGCCACGACGGAGTGGACGAGGAGCGGCGCGGAGAGCAAGGAGCGCTGGGGCACATACGCGACGCGCTGCGCTCGCTGCTGGGGGGTGACGGCCCGGAGGTCCTCGCCGTCGAGGGCCACCTCGCCCCGGGAGTCAACGAGGCCAACCAGGGCCTTGAGGAGGGTGCTCTTGCCGGACCCGTTGGGGCCCAGAAGGGCGGTGATGGAACCGCGTGCGGCCTCGAGGTCGACGCCACGGACCACGTCCGGCCCGCGTCGATAGCTGGCCCAGAGACCCCTGACCTGAAGTCCATTCTTCACGCGATCCTCCCCTCGCGGCTGGCGCGGGCGAGGAGGATCAGGAACAGCGGCGCGCCGACCAGGCCGGTGACCACCCCCAAGGGGATCGTCCCCGCGGAGGGGAGGACACGGGTGAGGACGTCGGCGGCGGTGAGGAAGGCGGCGCCGCCCACGAGGGCGGCGGGGATCAGGACGCGGTGTTCGGGCCCGGTGAAGGGGCGGAGCGCGTGGGGGACGACGAGCCCGACGAAGGCCACGTTCCCGCCGATGGCGACGGCGGCCGCCGTGAGGGTCGAGGCCCAGACGATGACCCAGCGACGTGCGGCGTCGACGTCCACTCCCAGGGATTGGGCCTCCTCCTCACCGGAGAGAAGGAGGTCGAGGTGGCGGCTCCATCCCATGGCGACGATGGAGGTGACAGCGACCAGAGGGAGCGCGAGGGCGGCGTGTCGCGGTCCCTTCGCGTCGACGCCTCCCAGGGTGAACGCGACGACCGCGCGGCCCATTTCCCAGGTGTTCTGGGCGAGGCTCATGAGCAGGCTCCCAAGGCTCAGGAAGAGGCTGGAGAGGATGAAGCCCGTGAGCAGGACCGTGACGATGCTGGCTCCGCGGCCGGTCACAGCGAGCAGGATCGTGAGAGACAACCACGCGCCGAGCAGGCACCCGACGGGCAGGATCAACTCGGCCGGGATCCAGTCGAGGCGGGCCGCGAGCAGGGCATTCCAGAGGACGAGCACGAGCACGCCCCCGAGGGTGGCGCCCGCGCTGGTGCCGAGGATCGAAGGGCTGGCGAGGGGATTGCGGAACAGGCCCTGAACGAGAACGCCTGCGCCGGCGAGCGCGGCGCCTGCGAGGACCGTGTTCGCGAGCCGCCACGCCCGGAGGCGAAGCAACGTACCCCTCAGCGCGTCGTCGGAGAGGTCTCCCTCACCCACGAAGAACGAGAGCGCGACGGCGGAGCCGAGCGCGAGGACCAGCACGGTCCAGGTGGCCTGCAGGCGGCTCACTGGAGCTGCAGCCTGCTCCAGAGGTCCCGACCTTCAGGAAGCCACGCCGCTGGCGGCGCGCCCATGAAGAGTGGAGACGAGCGGGCAATGCCCGCCGGAGAAGCTGGCGCCGCGGCGCGTTGGGGGCACGTGGGCCCCTGGTTGGAGCGGCTCCGATGGAGCGCCCCGATGGTGGATTGGCTACTGATAGTCACGCTTCCCTCCGAAGCACGAACAGTTGAAGGCAGTGGCCGGTCTCCTGGCTGGCACGTCAGGGTTTCCCGGGCCCCCGAGGGGAGCGCAGGGCATCCGTGGCCATCGCACCTTCCCGATCCATGGTGGAGCGCGGAGCGCTCAGGATCAGTGGTTCATCGCGACGGCCGAGGCGTGTCTACAGTGGCGGGGGCCGCGTCGGTCATGGACCCTTGAGGGGTCCGCCGTACTTCCCGTTTCACTCCTCCCTTGTGGGGAGGAGCACCGCTGCCTTGGCTGAGTTTGTAAAAGGAACGGTCTGACTTGGCCCTAACCGGAAGCCGGGGTCAACCCCACGCGTCCATTAATGCTCGGGCCGCCGCTTAGCGGGACGCGTCAGGCGCTCTCCTGGCAGGCCGTCGACTCCCCGCCGTCTCGATCCGGGGCGCTGCCGGGGACCGTCGCCAAGGGCCACAGTCCGAGGGGCCCGCCTGCCGATCCTAGGGTGGCATGAACACCCCGCGCAGCATCCCCGGAGCCCTCGTGCAGGCCGGGCCTCAGCAGGTCACCGTCGACGCGTTGATCGGTGAGACCGGTGGGCTCGTCTTCTTGACCACCGGGTCATGCGCCTGCGACGTCCTGGACGAGGCCCCTGTTCAGGTCGCGCTCACACCGATGATCGCCTTCCGGCTCTCGGAGATCCTCAAGGTGGCGCTGCAGTATCCGGATCGAGAGACCCGGCTGAAGCTGATCGCTGACTGGTCAGAGAGCGAGCGAGTCGCGGTCCCACACGCGGTCTTGGACGCGGAAGAGCGCTGCATTCGCGTAGGCATCGAGCCCCTGGGTGCGGGGTGCAGCGTCGCGGTCCTCTGGGAGCATGTCCCGGGGCTGACGTTCCAGCTGGCCGAGGCCGCGAAGCGCCTCGTCGGGCCTGCGTGACGTGGCACCGCGCCCTACCATGGCGCGATGGTTGAACTGCAGATCCGTGGGCGGGTGAAGCCCACCGGGCGCCACAGCTGGGCCCAGGCGGACCTCGATGGAGCGCCCGAGCACGCGCTCGTGGAGGACCTCGCTGCCCTGGTCCCAGGCCGGCGCGGCAGGGGGGTCCTGCTCCGATGGCTCCTCGAAGAGGCGCACCCCGAACCGACCGCTGGCTGGGCGTGCCTCGAGTCGGCGGACGGGTCGTTCGCGGCGAGCCTGGAGGTGGGGGACCTCGAGCGCGCCGTGGTGATCCACCAGGATGGCGATGGGCCGCTCGACGAGGCGCGCGGTGGCCCCTTCCGCGTCTACATCCCCGGGGCCACGGATGCCTGCGGCAACATCAAGCACCTGGGCCGGATCACCCTGGGTACCTCGCCTGAGCGGGACACCCGCCCCCCGGTCGCAGAGCGATCCTGTTGATCATCGTTGTCCCCTGAACCGCGGTAGGTACCAGGCCCACTGCTCGGGGGTGTCTGCGATCCAGCGACTGAACGTCTCGTTCTGTCTTTGGAGCAGGTCCAACTCCGCGTCCTGCCGGTCGAGGTCGGCCCGGAGGTCCAGCGGCTCCTCGACGGACAGGACGTATCCGTCGCCGGAGCGAATGCAGCGGATGGGGACCAGGGGCGCACGCCACGCCCGGGCGAAGCTCGCGGGGGCGGTCATCGTGGGCGCGGGGCACCCGAGGAAGGGGACGGTTCGGTGGTCGAGGCGCGGGACATCGAGGTCGGTCACGAGCCCGAGGACCCCGCCGCGCTTCAGGATCCCAAAGGCCTCGCGGGCCCCCGCGTCCTGGGGGATCGTCTCGACCCCGTAGGCGCGGCGGAGCTCCACGAGCCAGCGGTGGCTCGAGTCGCGTCGGCGGATCCGCCCGACCACCGCGCCTTCGTGCCCGCGGCGCCGGAGCCGCGCGCAGAGCAGCTCCCAATTGCCCAGGTGGGCGGTGACCACGATCGCGCCGCGCCCGCGGGAGAGGACCCGGTCGAGGATCTCGATCGAGGGGTCCAGCCGGACCAGTCGGTCGACCCAGTCGCCCCCGGGGTCGCCCGGGCCAGCGCCACGGGCCAACTGGATCCAGTGGGCGAACTGCTCCGCCGCGAACCGGCCGCAACGTCGGGTCAGCTCCGCGGGGTCCCTGGCGAGCTCATCGCCCAGGCGAGGCCGCACCGTGTCCAGCCATCCGGAGGCGGCCGCCACGTTGGTGGCCACCGCGCTCTGCTGGGTGCCGGTCAGGGCGAGTGGAGCCACCCGCCTGAGGCCGCCCACCAGGAGGGGAGGAGGCAGGGCGCCGGCGGCACGCACCAGGGCCCGCAGGCCCGCTCCGCGGAGGCGTCGCCGCAGCGGCTCGGGGCGGTGGGAGACGTCGCTCGGCATCAGCGCGTCTCCAGGGGCAGGAGGCGGCCCATGGGGGGAATCAGGGCGGTGCCGTCCGGGGCCTCGAGGGGGGCGCCATCGAGCCTGAGTCCCCGGGCGGCGAGGGCGCCGCGCAGGGCCTCGCACGCACCCTCGGCAGGGCCCCCGTGCTCCCGGTCGGGGACGTCGAACTCCACGAAGTACGGGGGACTCAGGGCCAGCCGGCGCGGCCGCGCGGCGGGGAGGCGGTGCATCCGAGCCCTGGCGAGGTGGGCCCAGATTCCGTCGGCCTCGGTACGCGAGCACTCGACTCGCCGGGTGCGCCAGCCAGGCGCAGGGCCGTCGCCCACCTCCACGGCGCGCACGGTCCGAGGGGGACCCTGGGCGACCGTGGTCAGGGAGCTGTTCCGTCGCCAGACCCTGACGCGCCGGGCCACGTCCTCGCGCTGCTTCTCCATCGCGCGACGCTCGACCGAGGCGGGATCGGGGGCGGGAAAGGAGGCGGACCGAGCGCGGAGGTACGCGCGGAAGACGAGCGCCCTGAAGAGGCGGGGGCTCAGGTCGCGGAACCGCGCGCAGGCCAGCACAAGGGTGCGCTCGAAGCCAGCGGCGGAAGGCCGGGCGAAGCGGGAGCGAGCGAGATCCACCAGCCAGAGCTTGTCGGCTCCATCCACCAGCACGTTCTGCGCGTGCGGGTCGGGGTGCTGCAACCCGGAGGCTTCGATCGATGCCAGGAGGCTGCCGATCGCGCGGGCCAGGCGGTGAGCCCGGGTCCGGCTCCCAGGCGGGTGCTGGGTTGCGGGGACGTCGAGGCCTCCGGTCACCTCGTCGAGGGTGCGCGCGTGGGGGATCCACTGGAGGCGGAGCGTCCAGGATGCCCCATTGCGTTCGAGCCCGAGGACCTCGGGGACGGGGAGGCCCCTGCGCGCAGCTTCCGCGAGGGCCCGGGCCTCGGAGCGGGCGCGAATGCCGTCTCGAAGGCGGCCAATCCCCGGCGCGTGGAAGTGCTTGGAGAGGGTGACCTCGCCGCCGGCGCCGCGGTCGAGCCGCACCGTCCGCTTGACGTTGGTCTTCAGCTCCTCGCTGCTCATGGTGGGGGGCGGCCCCTCTGGGGATTCCTGATGGACGGAGGTCACGGGCTCTCGGGGCCTCCGGATGTACCTCGCTGTCGGTGGCACGGGCCCGGGGGGCACCGGAGTCTACGGCACGGCGCACGCTCAGCCCCGGTCGCTGGGGAACTCACGGCCCCCGGCGGCTACACTCCGCCGACCTGAGCCCGCGCACGCCGGCCGGAGACCCAAGCGACGTGACCCTCAAGCTCCACACCTACATCCTCCGGCAGCTGCTCGTCGCCTTCGTGTTCGCCGTCGGGGCGCTGCTCTTCGTGGCCCTGCCGGGGATCGCGGTGAACACTGTCCACAAGCTCCCGAACGTGGACGCCGGGATCCTCCTCAGGTTCTTGCCGATCGTCCTGCAGTCCCTCGCGCCCTACGTCCTGCCCCTGTGCTTCATGCTCAGCACGGTCGCAGTGTTCGGCCGGCTGGCGGCGGACAAGGAGTGGATCGGGATCCACATGGCCGGGATCCACCCCCTCAAGACCCTGGCGGCCCCGGCCCTCCTCGCGGGCCTCCTCGGGTTGCTCACCTTCTGGATGGTCTCCAACGAGCTCCCGCAGCTCAAGAAGCGCCAGAAGCGGTTCATGGTCGACGCCACGGCGTCGGTGGTCGAGAACCTGCAGCCGGGCCGGACGAGCCTTCAGATCGGCGACTTCCTGCTGAAGGCCGGAGCCCGCGAGGACGGGACCTTCTACAACGCCTACATCCGCTACCTCGACGAGGACGAGGACGAGCGGCGCCTGATGGACGCGTTCGCGGGGGCCGTGGACCTCTGGATCGACGGCGACTTCCTGCACTTCAAGGCCTACGACTTCGAGCTCTTCGATCCCGAGAGCAAGGTGGACAAGTGGTCGGAGGAGTTCGAGGCCCAGATCAACCTCGCCGGGCGCGTGGAGCGCAAGGAGCAGAGCTACCAGCGGGCCAAGTACCTGGTCTCCTCCGAGATCCGGCGACGGCTGGCCAGCGGCGAGGTGGAGCCCGGGCGGGAGCGCGAGTACCGCTTCATGCTCCACTACCGGGCGACGATGTTCGCGATCTACTACCTCTTCCTGCTCCTGGGGGCGTCGACCGGGCTGCTCATGCGGAGGGGAACCCAGCTCGGCGCCCTCGCCGTGTCTGCGGGCTACGGGATCCTCTACTACGTGCTGAACATGAGGCTCGGCAAGGAGCTGGGCCAGTCCTCTGACCTTCCACCCTGGCTGGGCGCGTGGCTGACCACCATCGTGGGGGGCGCGATCGCCGTCGCCCTCGTGCGGAGGGCCCTGAAGCGATGAGTACCTCGACCAAGAGTCCCTTCCAAAAGGGAGGCGTGTCCACGCGCAGGCTGCCCCTGGGTTGCCGACTGGACCGCTACGTCGCGTCGCACTTCCTCAGGTCCTACCTGCTCGCGATGCTGCTGATGACCGGCCTGTTCATGGTCATCGACATGGCGTCCAACCTCGACGACTACCTCGAGAGCTGGGAGGATGGTTCCAGCGCCCCGGCCTCCGTCCTCCTCGTCTACTACGGGCTGAACCTGCCCTACCTGTTTCTCCAGGTAGCGCCCTTCATCACGCTGCTCGCGGGCATGTTCACCGTGGCGAAGCTCCTGAAGGCCCGCGAGGTGACGGCGGTCCTGGGCGCGGGGATCAGCGCTCGAAGGATGCTGCTCCCGGTCTTCCTGGGTGGGCTCCTGCTCGGGGTCGGCATGTTCTTCCTCCGGGAGGCCGTGGGGCTCGGGATCGCGCGGGACCGGGACGCGGCCCGCGACGTGCTGGTGGAGCACCGCTTCGAGGAGCACTACGAGGACGTCGCGGTCATCGAGGACTCCGGCAGCCTCGTCTTCCTCAACGAGTTCGTCCCGCGCCCTGCGGACGGAAGCCCTCCCCGGATCGAGCGCCTCACCGCCATCCGGCGCACGTCGGGTCAGATGGGCTCCGGGCGGTACGTCCGCGTCGACGCGGACCGGGCGATCTGGAACGGTTCGGGCTGGGACCTCGAGGGCGGCGTGCGCGCCACGATCGACCCCGACGGGGACGGGGTCTCGCAGGATGAGGCGATCAAGACCCTCGAGGGCTACGCGTTCACGCCGGAGCTGGCCCTGACCTACCGCAGGGCGAAGGAGGCCCCCCTGGAGCTGTCGTTCTCCGAGGTCCAGGAGCTCATGCGCCGGGACCCGGACGACAACTCGTACCAGACCCTCTGGCACTACCACCTGACCTTCCCCCTGGCGAACCTGCTGCTGCTGCTGGTGGGGATCCCGCTGATGTTCAATTACGAGCGCGGCCGGAGCACCGACCGGATCGCCGTGGGGGGGCTGCTGTGCGTCTTCTACTACTCCGCGGACTTCGTTTTCCGCACCCTGGGCGTCAAAGGTCAGTTATCTCCTCTGCTCTCGGCATGGATCCCTGTTCTGGTCTTCGGGAGCCTCGGGATCATGCTCTACGATTCGCTCCGTAGCTAACCCGCCCTCGCGGCCCTGGCGCCCCCGGGCGCCCCGCCGTGAGGCCCGTCTTTTTGAGCTCCCCCCGGGAAGATCCGGCGGGGGTGTTCGTCCTGGATCCCATGAGCCGCCCCCTGACCCTCGCCGCCCTGCTCCTGAGCGCGTGCGCGAGTTCCAACTCGACCCCCGAGCAACTGCTGCTCGAGGTCCAGAACCTGACGAGGTCTGGCGACTACCAGGCCGCCGCCAAGGCAGCCGAGGCTGCGAAGGCCCAGATCCCGGCGGACAGCCCGCTGCAGGAGGAGCTGGCTCGGGCGGCCGTGGAGGTCTCCCTCGCGTCCGGGCTCGAGGTGGTCAGGACCCTGTCCTTCGCCGACCGTGACGACGAGGCGCTCGCCCTCCTCGGGGAGCTCGAGGAGAGCTTCCCCGGTGAGCCGATGGTGGAGGCTTGGCGTCGGCGGGTGCAGCGCAAGCAGGCCGACTACTGGTTCGAGATCGCCCGCTCGGCGATGGCCTCGAGCCAGTTCGAGGCTGCCCGGTTGGCCTACGAGCGCGCGATCGGCTTCGAGCCGGACCACGCCCTGGCGCCCGCGGGCCTCGCCCGCGTTGAGCTGCTCAAGGAGTACCGCGCCGGCCTCGCGCAGGACTACTACTTCAACGGGGTGCGGGACCTCACCGAGCAGCGCCTGGACGAGTCGGAGAACAGCTTCGAGAAGTCGAGGCGTTACGACGCGGAGTCCTCGCGCACCCGGCGGCGGATCGTCGAGGTGCGCCGCGAGAAGGCCCAGGGACGCGTCGCCTATGCGGAGCAACTCGTTGCCGATCGGCGCTACGCTGCGGCGCGCGCGGAGTACGCCGAGGCGAGCCGCCTCGACCCCGAGTCCGAGGAGATCGCCGAGGCGTTGGGGACCATGCGCGTCGAGGCAGAGGTCGCGGCGCTCCTGAGCGAGGCCGAGTCCTTCGTCCTGCGTTCGGAGTTCGAGGAGGCGGAGCTGCTGATCGCGGAGGCCGCGGAGCGGACGGTGCTCCAGGCCGACCTCGTGGAGGCCGCGCGGGAGGGGGTCACCTCGACCCGCGTCGGGCTGCTCTACCAGCGGGCCCTCGATCTCGAGCACGACTTCCTCTTCGCCGAGGCGATCGAGCTCTACGGACAGGTCCTTGGTGGCCGTGACTTCTACGAGGACGCTCGGGCCCGCAAGGAGGCCTTGGAGTCCTACGTGGTCGAGGCGGCGCGCCTCTACGCCGAGGCGGAGGCCGCGACGGCCCCTGCTGACAAGCTCGCCAAGCTCCGCCAGATCGAGACGTTCTGGCCCGAGTACGAGGACATCCTCGAGCTGATCAGCGAGCTCGAAGGCGAGTGAGCTGAACCAGCACCGCGTCCAGAGCATCGGCCACCGTCACATCGGTGACCGCGCGAGGCCGCCACTCGGGCCCCGGAATCCGGTGGACCCCTGCCGGCGCGGGCGGCCAGGGGCCGGTCCTCGCGGGGTCCTCCGGGCCCGCGAGGAGCACCACCGGGAGGCCGACGGAGGCGGCGACGTGGGACGGGCCGGAATCGCCGGTGACCAGGCAGCCTCCCCGCGCCGCAGCCGAACTGAAGGCGCCGGCGAGGGTCCGGAGACCCCGTTGACCCACGACGTGGTGAGCCTGCGGGAGCGCGCGCTCCAGCTCTCGTCCGGCGGCCTCCTCGCCGGGCCCGGAGATCACGGAGACCGGCACCTCGCGCTGGAGCAGCGCCTCCGCGAGTTGCCTGTAGGAGGCGATGGGCCATGAGCGAGGATCACCGACGACGCCCGGGTGCAGCAGCACCGGCGAGGCGTCTGCGCCTGGCCCGAGGAGGCTGGCGCCACGGTCGAGTTCCTCTCCGGTGAGGTCCGGGTCGAGCCGAGGGGTGACCGGCTGGCCGGTGAGGTGGGCGGCGAGCTCGAGGGCGCGCTGGACGAGGTGAGGGCCTGAGGACGGCGGGACCAGCTCCGGTCGCAACAGGCGCGCGGCGAGGGGCTCCTGCCACTGCCCCCTCGCAAAGGCCACGCGGCGGCAGGGCCGCGGACCCCGGGCGGCGATCAGGGCGGCGACGGCGCTCTTCCAGTTCCCCTGCGCGTCGATCACCAGGTCCGCTCCGAAGCGCTTCGCCGCCGAGCGGAAGCCCCGCCAGGCACCCAGGCCGCCGCGACGGTCGAAGGGGAGGACCGTCGCGAGGGGGTCGATCAGGCCCGCGAACTCGGGCTGTACCGCCCACCCGATCTCCGCCGAGGGCCACCGCTCGCGGAGGGCGTGAATGAGCGGAATCGCCTGGGCGATGTCCCCCAGGTGGGACAGCCGCACCACGAGGATGCGTTCAGGCGTGCTGGGGGGCGGCATGGGGACGGCACGAAGGTTGTTGTGCCACGTCCCAGGATGTCAAGTGAGAGCGGGGATGGCGGGGGGCGACCCCATACACTGGAGCGAATGATCAGGCGGATCTCCACCAAGTGGGTTCTGGCCGTCCTCGCGGTCGTCGTGCTGCCCTTCCTGGGCTTCGCGTGGTACGTCCACGACTTCGTCTCGGAGCGCTTCGCGGACGATGTGGTGCGGTATCACCTGCTCGGCCACGCGGCGGAGCTCTCGGATCGCCTCGACCGCATCGTGGACGAGCGCCGGGAGGACGCCGTCCTGCTCGCCTCGGCGCCCACGGTGGCGGGGGCGCTGGTGAGCGCGGAGGAGGACGAGGGCGACGCCCGCGCAGGACGCCTCGCTCCGACCATCCACCTGCTGGACCAACTCGTCCGACGGGACGGCGCGGCAGAGTTCGTGGTGGTGCTCGGAGGTCGAGGGCAGGTGGTCGCGACGAACTCCACGGACGCGGGCGGCGCTGTGCTCGCGCCCGAGGTTCAGGGGCGGCTTACGGGGTATCCATGGGGGGAGCAGCCCTGGTTGGGTCAGGTCCTGGCAGGCGAGTCCGTGACGCTCGACCAGGGGCGCTTTCACCTGAAGGCTGCAGAGGGAGGAGACGGGGGCCGCCCCGAGCTGCGCCGGCACTTCGGCTTCGTCGAACCCGTGCCAGCTGAAGAGCCCCTCGGGGAGCCCCTCGGAGCGGTGGTCACGCTCGTGCCCTGGTCCGTGGTCCAGGGCGAGATCGAGAGCTACGGCGTGCGCCGCGCAGACGGCATCTCCTCCGGGGCGGCCTCCGCTGACCTCTACGACTCGAGCTACTCGTGGGTCTGGGCCGCGGACGCCGACACGATCCTCGCCCACCCCAACCGGTCCCTCTACGGGGAGCGGGTCTCGGGGCCGCGGATCGACCTCACCATGATGGGGGATGCCGTGCGGCGCTCCAGCGGCTCGGGGATGTACCCCGACTACGAGTTCCTCGGCGTGCGCAAGAAGGCAGCCTTCAAGCAGGGGAGGACCAGGGATCAAAGCCCCCAGGGGCTCGGCTGGATCGTCGGTGTCGGCGTGGATTACCCGGACATCTACGGGCCGGTCGAGGAGATCACGCGGACCATCGCCAAGGCGAGCGGGTTCGTCCTCTTGCTGGCGGTCGTCGTGACCGTGGTGGTCGCGAGGCGGACGACGCGGCCCGTGCAGGACCTGGAGGCCTTCACTCGACGGGTGGCGAGCGGCGACCTGGACGCGCAGGTAACGGTCCATGGCCATGATGAGCTGGCGGACCTCGCCCGCTCCTTCAACCGCATGACCCGTGAGCTGAAGGAGAACCGCGCCCAGCTGGTCGAGGCGGAGAAGGACGCAGCCTGGCGGGAGATGGCCCGGCAGGTGGCGCACGAGATCAAGAACCCGCTGACCCCGATCCAGCTGTCGGCGTCGCTCCTCAAGCGGGCCTACGACGAGGGGTCGCCCGAGTTCCCCGCGATCCTCGAGCGCACCATCGAGGTTGTGCAGCGTCAGGTGGGCAACATGCGCGAGATCGCCAGGGACTTCTACACCTTCGCCGGGCAGCACCGCGACCCCGTCCCGGTGGACGCCGGCGTCACCGTGGCCGAGGTCTTTGACCTCAACGAGGCCTGGGCCGCCGAGGAGGGGGTGCGGCTGGAGAAGGGGGAGAGCCTCGGCGGTGGCCTGATGGTGAAGGCCGACCCCGACGAGCTGCAGCGGGCCCTCGTCAACCTGGTCAGTAACGCCATCGAGGCCTCGAGCGATGGCGGCCTGATCAAGGGGGAGGTGAGCCTGGACGGCGGCATGGTCCGGATCACGCTCGAGGACTCGGGCCGCGGGATCTGCGAGGACGTCGGTTCGAGGCTCTTCGAGCCCTACTTCACGACCCGGTCCAGTGGGACCGGACTGGGGCTCGCCATCGTTCGGCGGATCGTCGAGGACCTCGGCGGCGCGGTCTCGGTGACGAACCGGGAGGATGGTCCAGGGGCCAGGGCCGTGATCAAGCTGCCCCAGCACGAGAACGCGCCGGGCGAGCATCCGGGCTGATCGGATCGAGAGGCGCCCCGCCAGACCTCACCAGACTCTGGTGCCGCGCGCGTTCCTCCCGCCTCCCCGCGGGGTAGGCTCTGGAGGCGCCAGCTCCCATGTCATTCGACTCCGGCACATTCTGGGTCCTCTTCGGGCTCTCATGGCTCCTCTGGTGGAGGCTCCCATTCTCGTGGGCGAAGACCGCGGCGCTCGCCGCGAGCCTGATCTTCTACGCCTGGTGGAGCCCGTACTACCTCCCGCTGATCATCATCTCGGCGGTGGTGGACTACGCCGCGGGCGGACGGATCCACGCCGCCAGGACCGACGGCGCGCGTACCCGCTGGCTGCTCGTCAGCCTGTGCACGAACCTCGGGCTCCTGGGCTACTTCAAGTACGGCCACTTCGCGCTTGAGAACCTCGACAGCATCGCCGGGGCGCTGGGGGTGGAAGGGGTCAACACGGCGATCCCGTGGGTCGTCCCCGTCGGGATCAGCTTCTACACGTTCCAGACGCTCAGCTACTCGATCGACATCTATCGAGGCCGCCTCGCGCCGGCGAAGTCCTTCCGGGACTTCTTCCTGTTCGTGGCGTTCTTCCCTCAGCTGGTCGCCGGGCCGATCGTGCGCGCCCAGGAGCTGCTGCCCCAGTTCCGCAGGCGTCAGTGGCCCTCCCCCTGGCGGATCCAGAACGGGCTGTACCTGATCGTCTGGGGGCTCTTCACGAAGATCGTGGTGGCGGACAACCTGGCCCCTGAGATCGACCGGATCTTCGCCATGATCCCGTCCGGGCAGGCGACGCCAGCTCACGTGTGGCTGTCCCTGATCTACCTGGGCTGCATGGTGTTCGCCGACTTCGCGGGGTACTCGTGCCTCGCGATCGGGCTCGCGTGCCTCCTCGGGATGCGCTTCCCACGCAACTTCCTCTATCCGTACATCTCGCGGGGGCCGCAGGAGCTCTGGGTCCGCTGGCACATGACCCTGTCCAGCTGGCTACGGGACTACGTCTACATGCCGCTGTGGGGCAAGAAAGGGGGTGGCGGCCGACAGTACACGGCCATGCTCACGACGATGGTCCTGGCGGGGGTCTGGCACGGCGCCGCCTGGACGTTCGTCATGTTCGGGCTCTACCACGGCATCGGCGTGGTCGTGAACCGGTTCTGGGTGAACACCTTCAACGGCGGGAGGCGCGCCCGCGGGTGGCCCTTCGATCGACCCAAGGGGCCCGCGGCCATCACGAAGCGCATCGGGGTCATCCTCCTGATGAACGTCTTCATGCAGTCCAACTGGGTCTTCTTCCGCGCCCCGGACGTCGCCTCGGTGTTCGAGGTCTGGCGGATCGCGTACATCGTTCCCTTCCAGAAGGGCATGGGGTGGGAGGTCTTCGCGGAGGCCCGCCACCTGCTGCTGGTGCTGCCGATCGTGCTCATGCACGTGACCCAGCTGCTCCGGGAGTGGTTCGCCTGGCGTGAGCGGCCCTGGCATCGGGTGCTCGCCGCCGCCGTGATGATCGTCGCTCTGGTGGTGGTGCGGCGCACCGACACCGCGGACTTCTTCTACTTCCAGTTCTGATGGGGGAGCACGGCATGGAAGAGCCCACGTGGCAGGGGATGGACCCGAACGGGACGGTCGCGCGAGTCCGGCGGGCGCAGTCGTGGTCTCCGTTGTTGGCCACGGTGGGCCTCGCCCTCCTCGGGCTGGTCGTCTGGCAGACGCTCGCGGTGTCACGGATCCCCGAGCCGATCATGCACCCCAATCGCTTTGACGGGGTGATCTACTGGGCGGGGCCCAACCTCGGGCCCTTCTACGCCAAGCAGGACGTGAGCTCGGCGGAGCTCCTCTTCGTGGGGGACAGCCGCGTCTACGACGACACCGACCTCGACGTGGTTCGCCAGGCCGGTGAGGACAGCGTCGGCCTCATCTGGGGCCCCAACGCGGACCTCTCGGTACTGCTCCCCGCCATCATGGACCTCCCAGCCAAGCGGCTGGTGGTGGCCCTCTCGCCCTCGACCCTGGGGGCCAAGACCAACCCGGTCATGCGCGCCTCGCTGGTGACCCCACCCCCGGTCTTCGAGCCCCTCTCCCTGGAGAGCGCCCTGGGGATCTGGGTGGACGGGGAGCGCGAGCGCCTGATCGAAGAGGGGTATACGCCCTTCATCGTCGACACTCACCTCTCCAGTTTCCGCAAGGTGCTGCGCGAGACCACGCGCCGCAGCGAGGGCGGGACCCACCAGCTCGACCGGCTGGTCCGCGAGCGGCTCAATTACTTCCGGACCGCAAGCATTCGCACCCTCGCCACGCGGCGGTGGCACCGCGAGTGGTTCGAGGTTCCCAACGCCGACAAGCTCGTCCAGGCCTGCCGGATCACCCTCGAGGTGATCAGTGAGGAGGAGCGCGCCGCGGCAGAGACCATCGTCGTGGAGAAGCTCCGCGAGCTCGTGGCCCGCGGGGTGGATGTCCGCTGTGTCCGGTTCCCGGTGTCGCCCAGCGTCCTGTCGGTGGAGCGCGAGTTCGTCCCGGACGCCCGGCTCGAGGCGATCGCGACCGCGGCGGGGGTCCCGTACTACCAGTACCAGGAGGCGGGGCTGCCGGCTGGCGTGGACCCGTCGGAGCAGCCCGAGCGGTTCGAGACCCGCGATGGTTCGCACCTGACGTGGGCAGCGAGCCGACGCTTCACCCGGATGCTCGTGGAGCGCATCCAGGGTCCGAGCACGGACGGGTGACCGCGGAGGGGCGGCGTCGCTGGGCGGACCTAGCGCTCGGTTCTACCTCAACGGTCCGGCGGGATCTCGGCGCCCGAGTAACCCCAGGTGCCCTTCACGTACGCCGTGCGCGTCGAGAAGATCTCGATGATCCAGTTGAACCAGCCCCAGTCCGTCCGGTGGACGTCGGTCTCACGCACGTTCGGCAGGCCCGAGTCCGAGATGTTCTCGTGGGCGATCTGGATCGCAGGCCGCGGCATGTGCCAGCCCAGGAAGACCCAGGTCCGGGCGGAGGACTTGAAGGTGCCGGACGTCTCCGTGTCCCGGTTAATCTCGAGCGAAGAACAGGCGGTCACCGTGGCCAGGAGCACGCCGACAAGGGCGACTCGGAGTCGGGGACGGTTCATCTCGTAGCCTCGGGTCTTGGACGCTTGGGACATGGCAAGGGCGGAGTGAGACACTCCAGGGTTCTCATCGGCGCATCTGGCCTCCGGACCTTACTCCGGGGGCCTTACTTGGCCGACAAGGGCCTTGGATGGACGCTGCGCGGCCCCGAAGATAATCGGCGGTCTGGACCGAGGGGCGCGTTAGTCTGCCGTTGTCCCCATGTCGTCCCTGCCTACCCTCACTCCCCCCTCCCTGGGGGAATCCGTCGCCGCGGATCTCTCCGAGTCCCTGGAGGCTCACCGCGGCGCCTTCGCGCAGTGCTTCGGCTCCGCCGGGGGCGTCCGGACGTTCTTCTCGCCGGGCCGGGTCAACCTCTTCGGCGGGCACCTCGACTACAACGGCGGCCCGGTGCTCCCCACGGCGATTGACCGGGGGACCTTCGTCGCGATCCGGGCGAGGGAGGACGGCGACGTCCGCCTGGTGTCCCGCTTCGCGGAGGCCGAGGGCCGCTTCAAGGCGACGGAGCTCCCCGTGAGCCCGCGGGGTGAGTGGTACGACTACCCGCTGGGGGTCCTGCTCGCCCTCGCCCGCCTGGATGAGTCCATGGCCGAGAGGATGGCGGGCGGCTTCGACGTCCTGTTCGGAGGCAACCTCCCGGTGGGGGCGGGGCTGTCCTCCTCGGCCTCGATCTGTGTGGGGACGACCTTCGCCCTGAACGCGGTCTTCGGGCTCGGTCTCGATCCCGTCCAGCGGGTGGAGGCGGCGCTCGACGCCGAGCGAGGCTTCGTGGGGGTGAAGTGCGGGATCATGGACCCCTACGCCGTCGGCTTCGCGCGACCCAAGCACGTGCTCTGGCTCGACTGCAAGGACGAGACTTTCGAGCACCTTCCCATGGACTTCGATCGCGTCTCCATCGGCGTCGTCGACACCGGGATCCAACGCCGGCTGGCGCGGGGCGAGTTCAACCGGAGGGTGACCGAGTGCGCCGCTGCCTTCGATGCGCTCCGGATCTACGCCCCCGAAGCGCGCGTCCTGCGGGACATCAACCGGGCCGTCCTCTCGGAGCACGGCTATGAGTTGGACGCCGACCTGCTGCGCCGAGCCACGCACGTGGTGGAGGAGGTGGAGCGGACCTTCGTGGCTCGCGAGGCGCTGCTGTCTGGTGACCTGGAGACGCTTGGCCGCTGCATGACGGAGACCCACGCGTCCCTGAGGGACCTCTACGACTGCTCATGCGAGGAGCTCGATGTCCTCGTCCATGCGGCGACCGAACTCGGCGGTGCCCTCGGTGCTCGCCTCACCGGCGCCGGCTTCGGCGGATGCGCCGTCATGCTCATCGCCGCGGGTGATGAGCAGCGGGTCTCCGAGGCGGTCGTCGGGGAGTACGAGCGCCGCTACGGGCGCCGCCCGCCGATCGCGTTCTTCCAGGGCGACGAGGGGCCCAGGGAGATCACCTGACCTCGCCGCGCGCGCCCGACCCTCTGAGCGGGCCAGGCGCCCAGGGAGTCAGTCGCCGGCGGCGGGGGCCGCCGGTTGGGTGGCGGCCTCGGGTCGACCGAACTGGACGAGCTTCGCGGCCTCGAAGATCAGTTGCCCGGCGGAGCTCTTCGCGAGGTTCTCGCTGAAGGGCGACGCGAAGAGGTCCACCGCGGCGGCGGGGCGGCCGCCGAAGAGGTAGTTCGCAGCGAGCACCAGGCGGGCGTCGTCGTCGATCACGTGGTCGTCCACGAACCGCTCGAGGGTCGCGAGCTGGCGGTCGAAGTCGGCGGAGACCGCGTAGAAGTCCCGCTTGTCGATCACGTTGGAAGCCAGCTCCGGCTCGAGCTCGAGGGCCTTGCGGATGGCGAACGCCGCGTAGCGATAGTCGCCGGTGGCGAAGAGGGCGTCAGCCAGGACGAGGTAGAGGATCCCGCTGTCCGGCGAGAACTCGACGGCCTTGGCGTAGAAGTGGGCCGCGTCGCCGTAGCGGCCCTCGCGGAAGGCGCGATCGCCCTGGGTCAGGTAGTAGCCAGTGGCCCGGTTGAGCTCGCGCTCGAGGGCGGCGTCGGGTTGTGTGGGGGCCACGAAGGCCGGCTCGGCGGCGGGGACGACGACCTCCCCCTCCTGGGCGGCGGGCACCTCGATGTAGATCACCTCCGGCTCCGGCTCCTGGTAGACGACCGAGTACGAGCTCGGGATGAAGGGGCCGTACCAGTAGAAGTTCCACGGGTAGCACCATGACCCCCCGCCCCACCAGTACGAGTGCCACCAGAGGCCGCAGCAGTACGACGGGGCGCACCACCAGCTGCACCACCCGAGGGACCAGCAGGAGCCCCAGGTGTTCCAGTAGCAGTTGTTGTAGTACCCGCCCGAGTAGCAGTCGCCGTAGCTGCTCCCCCAGGCCACGCCGTTGGCAGCGGCGGGGGCCGATCCGCCCACCACGAGGCCGCCGCCGGTCTGGACGGAGGACTCCCGCGCCGCGCGGACGCGTTCGTCGTACTGGCGCCTGGCGGCCTGGGTCCGCGCCTCGTTGGACGCGGCTTTGTCGCGGCGAGCCGCTTCGATCCGGGCCCTGGTGGCGTCGTCGGAGGGCGCGGTCGAGGCGGCCTTCTCGCGCGCCTCACGGACCCTCTGCTCCGTCGCGCGGTCGGAGCGATCGGCAGCGTCGGCCCTCGCAGCCTCGGTTCGCGCCGCGTTCTGGGTTGCCTGCTTCCGGCGCGCCGCCTCGGTCCGCGCGGCCGCGGACTCGGCGGCCGCTTGCCGTCGAGCCGCGGAGATTCGCGCGGCGGACGAGTCGTTCGATCCGGCGGAGGGGCTCGCGCTGCGGGGCGTCGCCGTATCGGAGGCGCTGGCGCGGTATCTGGCGAGCACGTCCGAGTGGCTCAGCTGTCCCCGGGACCGGGGGGTGGCCGACGTGGTCTCGCGGGTCCGGGCCAGGTCCACGTCGGAGCTCAGCCCGCGGATGCGCTGGTTGAGTGAGCGGCCCTGACCCACGCGAGAGGACGCCCGGGTGGGCGCCGCGCTGGGCGTGGGGAAGGGGCGGCGCGCAGGGGCCACGCCCTCGCCGAAGTCGATGACGGTCGGCACGCTCCGGTTGGGCGAGCTGACGGTGGAGGAGCTCCCGGAGGTGCTGGAGGCGCTCGGGGAGGACCAGCCGGTCCGCGGGGAGCCGATGGGCTGGGGCGAGCTCGAGCTCGGCCGGCTGACGCTCGGCGTGCTGGCGGACGGTGTGCGGGTGGGGGCAGGCCGCCCGCTGATGATCGAGTTCGATCCCGAGGTTCGCGTCGGGGTCGAGGTGCGGGTCGGCGTGGCCGACGGGCGTGTGGGGGTGATCGAGGGCCGTGAGGCGGAGGGCCTCGAGCTCGTGCGGGTGGGGGACGAGCTGACGCTGCGCGACGGCGTGGAGCGGGTCGACGGGCTCGACCGGCGGACGCTGGTGGTGCGCTGGGGGGTCGAGCGCCTCGTCGTGGTGCGCTGCGAGGTGGCGCGAGAGCTGGATGCCCTTGAGGCGCTGGTCGTCCTGGAGGAGGTGGAGCGCTGCACCGTGCGCTGGGCGGGCTCGGGCTGCACGGCGAGGGAGAGCGAGCCGCTGAATCCAATGACGGCCACCGCGGTGGCGGCGCTGAGCAGGCGGAGGGCTCGGCGGCTGAGGACTCGGTTCAGGGGTTCGGGGCGGCAGTTCATGGGCTTCTCCGTGGACGGGAGGTGAGGGGTCGATATGCCAGGAACAAATGCCGTGCCGGGTCCTCGCCTGTGGGTCCAGAGTGGCAGGCGACGGGCCGTTGAAGGCCGAGCATGGGCCCTCAACGGCCAATAGCCGGGTTGGAGTGTATCGAAATGAGACCGTCGAGGTGGGGTGTCCGCGCCATGGGAACGGAGAGCGTCCCCTCGGGAGGACGCCCGGAATGACCTCTCAGGGGGTCCTTCCTTTGGGGGGACGCTTCCCCTCGGGGACCGTGAAGGGTTGGAACACGGTGATCGGAGCGCCCGGGTCCGTGTCCAGGAGGAGGCCGGGGTGCCCGGCGGGTTCGCCACTGGAGGCGCAGGCTCCCGCCACGGCGTTGAAGGCGTCCTCCGCGGGTTCGGCCTCCTCGACGACGAAGGTCCAGCTCAGGGCGGCGGCGGCTCGGCTCCAGCCTGCACGGGCCTCGAGCGCCTCGTCCCCGGCCTGGGGCCTGAACGCCCGGACCTCGAGGCCGCAGGACTTGCGCTCGGCGTCGAGGAGGACGATGAACTGCTGGCTGACCTCGAGGTTCAGCGGTGATAGCTCCCGTCGCGCCTGCTCGACGGCCGCCTTCCCCTCGCGACGGCATGTTTCCAGGTCGGCTCCGGGGGAGAGGGGGAAGCTGCGGATCCAGGCGGGTTGCGAGGGGACCATCCGGAGCCGCTCGTCGTTGGGCTGGCCCGTGAGGCCACGTGAGCGGTCGACGGGCAGGAACCACAGGTCGGTGAAGTTCCAGCGGGCCTCGATCTTCTCCACGGTCTCTCGCCAGACCCGCCGGCCGTCGACGTGGAGCTCGAAGCCGGCCGGCCACCAGCGTCCCTCGGCCTCGCGCCAGGTGATCGCGCGGAATTCGGCCTGCACGGAGCCGTCCTTGCCGAAGGCCTTGAGGACGATCGGGCGGCCGCTCTCCCGGTCCAGCGTGGCGACCAGGACGCCGACGTCCGCGACCTTGGCGGTGCGCGTGAACCCCTCACCGGTGAGGCCGCCCGCGTCGGGCCAGAGGAAGAGCGTCCTCCGCATGGCGACGTCAAAGCGGGCCGCCTCCAGGCTCGCCCCGGTGAGCAGGACGCTCCTCGGCTCGACCTCCTGCACGCCATTGGAGCGGTCCAGCCCAAACCAGACATCTCCAAGCTGGAAGCGCTCGACACTCCAGCGGTCCCGCGAGAGCACCAGCCGGGAACGCCCGGGGAAGGCCACGCTCAGGCTCAGCTCGTGGGGCCCCGCGGTGGGATCGTCGAAGTCGATGGCGGAGCGGAAGCGCGCTCCCCGGATCTTCCCGATCCTGGCCCGTTGCGGCGCCTCACGCATGGCGCGAGCCGCCGCCTGGTCGAGGGGGTCCTCGTGGGCGGACTCCTGGGGGAGGGGGCTGGAGGTCCCCGCGGACGCTGCGGCCAGGCCCGCGAGGGCCACCGTGGCCACCGCGGAGACGAGCGCGTGCGTCACACGTTTCCTCTGGCCCATCAGCATTCCCATCGGAGCAGGGTAGCCCCCGGAGCCGCGCCGGTTTCCAAGGACTGCTGCTGAGAGTCGACTCAGGGGAGCTTCTGGGCGTAGCGGACCCACTCCTCCACATCGTCGCCGTAATTCTTCCCGGCGAGCGCCTGCAGGTCCCTCAGGACCGCCGGCCGCACGGCGTTCTCGTCCACCACCTCCAGCGCTGCGGTGAGGGCGCGGGCGGCCTGCCCCTCGTACTTGCGGTCCACGCTGCCGATCCGCGCGAGCGCGCGGGACGCGGCACGGGCCACGAGCGGGGTGGGATCCATGAGGGCGCGGGCGAGCTCGGGCACCGACTCCGTATCGACCACCTCGGCGAGGATGATCGCGCCGTGGGGGCGGAGCCCCTCGTTCGCGTCGCCGAGGGCTGCCCTCGCCGCGCGGATGACCGCAGCACGGTCCGCCTCGTCCAGATTGAAGAGCCCCACGGCCCGCAGGGCGCGCGCCGCCTGGCTCCGGACGTTGAAGGGCTGCCGGATATCCTCGAGCTCTGCGGCGAGGAGGATCCGCGGCGTATCCGGATCGGCCAGGACGGAGAGGCCAAGGAGGGCGTTGGCGACGACGTCGGAGGAGTCGTCCTCGAGCGCCGCGAGGAGCGGGCTGAGGGCCATGGGGTCTCCGCTGAAGCCGAGGCCGGCGGCGGCGATCTGGCGATTGATCGGGGGGCCGGTCTCCAGCTGCTCCTTGAGCAGAGGGAACTTGGCCCTGACCTTCCGCCGGAGGTCTGCCTCGACGATGTTCAGCGTCGAGCCGTCCTTCGCAGGGTTCCCCGTGAGCGTGATGTTGACCCAGATCCGCAGGGACTTGTCGATGTCCGCGAGGATGTCTCCGGCCAGCCGCCGGTCCTTGGTGATTTCGGGGTCGTAGGGCTCGGGTCCCTCCGGTCCGATCCACTCGACCTCCTGGCCGTCGTCAGGAGCCTTCTGGCTCCCGGGCGAGTTGCAGGCGGTGAGCGAGAGGGTGGCGACGCTCAGGGCGCCAAGGACGAGAGTTCGCATGGTCGGGAGTCTGGGGGAGCGGGGGAGGCGTGGACGATGATCCCAGGGCCTTCTTCCCCGCAACCATAGCTTCCGGGGTGAACCAAGGCCGAAGGTTGGCTGGCGCCGCTACCCTCACACCCGCCCATGTCCGTCCACGTCCTTGATGCCATGGCCCGAGAGGGCTTTGAGCAGGTTTCAGCCATTCATGACCGCAGGTCTGGCCTCCGCGCCTTCCTGGGGATTCACGACACCGTCAGGGGGCCTGCCTTCGGCGGGATCCGCCGCCGGGAGTACCGGGATGAGCGTGAGGCGCTGTTCGACTGCCTCCGGCTCTCGCGGGCCATGACCCACAAGGCCGCGCTGCTCGATCTCCCCGCTGGCGGGGGGAAGATCGTGCTCATGGACGATGAGCGGGTCGACTGGGCCAGGGCCTACCGCCACATCGGCGAGGTGGTCGAGACCCTGGGCGGCACGTTCTACACGGGCCCCGACGTCAACACCGGCGCCACCGAGCTGGCCTGCGTCGCCGAGCGGACCACCTACGTCACCGACCCCGGGGACGCGGGGCCAGGTGAGCTCGCGGAGGCGACGGCGGAGGGCGTCTTCCAGGGCATGGCGGCGGCGCTCCGGTCGCGCTTCGGCTCCGAGGACTGGGAGGCGCGGACCGTGGTCGTTCAGGGGCTCGGTGCCGTGGGCAGTGGCGTCGCGCGCCGGGCGCGCGCCCTCGGCGCGCGGGTGCTCGGGGCGGATGTGGTCGAGGCCCGGGCCCTCGCGGTGGCGGACGAGCTCGACATCGAGATCGTGGACCCCGGCAGCGCCGTCGAGGTGCCGTGCGACGTCTTCAGCCCCAACGCGCTCGGGGGCCTGCTGCACGACCTCTCACTGAGCCGCCTGCGCTGCAAGATCATCGCAGGGGGCGCCAACAACCAGCTGGCGCGGATGCTCGTGGGCGACGAGCTGCATGACATGGGCGTGCTCTACACGCCGGACTTCGTCATCAACTCGGGGGCGCTCGTGCGCGGCACGATCTTCCATCTGGAACGACGCCGCGAGCCGGTGGAGGCGATCGGGAAGCGCATAGGCGCGGTCGCGGAGCGGATCCTCGAGCGTGCCGTCGAGGAGGACGACGCGCCCGCGCGGGTCGCGGTGCGCCTGGCAGAGGCGCAGATCGCGGAGTGGCGCGACTAGCTGGCGAGGATGGACTGGAGGCTGCGCGCGGCGATCAACACCAGCGCGACGACCAGCAACGCGAGGAGGAGCCTCGGTGAGAGACCGCGGCGGTCGGACAGGCCCTGGGTGAGCTCCTCGAAGGTGTCCGGGATCCGGGGGCGCTCCGGCTCAGGGAGGTCGAGGTCGTCGTACTCGGTGGCGTCCGACCATCCGGTGCGGTCGTCCGAGCCGCACTCCCTGCAGAAGTGGGCGCCGGCGTCGACCCGCGCACCGCACACGGGGCAGGTGAACCAATCTTGGCCCTCGCTCTCGCCCCCGGGTCGGGGGCCGAAGAGCCGACGGCGGAGGCGCTCGAGGGGGCCTGGGCGGTCGGCGGGTCCCCTGACCTCTTCCTGATCCGTCTCCCCCGGGAGGGCGCCGAAGAGGGGCTCCACCAGGTCGTCCCCGGGTCGGCGCCGGTAGGGCTCGTCGCCGCCGCGGCCTGGCCGTCGCCGGCTCATTCTTCGAGGATGGCCGTGGCTCCGGAGTCCCCGAGCTGGAACTCGGTCCCGGGTTCCTGGTGCCTGCGCTTCACGTAGCCCAGCACGACCCCGCCGTCCGCGGCGAACGAGTAGGCCCAGCTGGTGACCACGCCGAGGTCGCGGAGCTCGCCGTCGAGCTCACGGAGCAACCTGGTCCCCGGCGCGACCGGTTCATCGTGGGAGACTCGGAGGCGAAAGAGCTGCTTGTTGAGTCCGCCGTAGGTGTCGATCTTGGCCACGACCTCCTGCCCGATGTAGCAGCCCTTTGTGAGGGAGAACGCGTCATCGAGGCGGGCCTCCTGGGGGTAGACCTCCTCGGTGACCTCGCGTCCGACCGCGGCGCACAGGTTCTCCGCGCGGAGGCTGTCGACGGCCACGAGCCCGCCGGGGGTGGCGCCCGCCTCCACCAGCGCGGCCCAGAGGGCGGCCGCCTGGGACGGCTCGGTCTCCAGGCGCCAGCCCGGTTGGCCGGCGACCGCGAGGCGGGTCACGCGGGTCATCGCCTCGCCAAAGGGGCCGAGCTGGAAGGAGTGGGGCGCCGCGCCCTCCGCGGCGATCCCCTCGATGACCGAGGCCATGTGGGCGGCCGCGCCGGGGCCCACCAGCTCGATGGGCGCATGGAGCTCGGTCTCGTCGGCAAGCTGGACGTCCTCGGCGAAGAGGTACAGGTCGAGGGCCTGCATGAGGGCCGGCGCCTCGCCGGGCTCGCATGAGATCAGGTACCCCTCGCCGATGGCGGCGAGGTCGAACACGTGGACCACCTTGCCCTTGCCCGTGAGGAGGAGGTTGCGGTTGCCCTGGCCAGGGGCGAGACCCTTGACGTCGTTCGCGAGGATGCGGTGGAGGAAGTCCGCGGCGTCGCTGCCCATCACGGTGATGAGCCCGCGGGTGGTGCGGTCCAGAAGGAGCGAGCCGTTGTCTGCTGCCGCCGCGTACTCGGCCGGCGCAGCCCCGTAGGTGATGACCTCGCTGCCAGCCTCGGCCGAGGTGAGCCGCGCGCCGGACTGCTGGTGGGAGGGGATGAGGGGGGAGGTACGCAAGGGAGGGTTTGGGCGGGGCAAGCGGTCGCGGGGCGGCTCGGGTCGGGGAGCTAGCACACCGGCTCCGCTCCCGCTGCGGAGCCGAATCGTAGGGCCCATCCGCCCGGAAGCAACGGCGTACGGGCGGCGTCTGGGGCACAGGGGGCCTGGGGGGCTGGAGGCCCAACTTCCCGTGTCTCACCCCGCGCCCCGCCGGGCCCCGCGAGTATCTTGTTCGCCCGGAAACTGCGACGAGCCGTCCCCGTCCGACGCAAGGCCAAGTTCGGAGCTTCCACCCCGCGCCGTCGGTGCCTAAGAGCCCGGCCTCGCCCCCCTCACAGCGCATGGTCTCCACCACCACAGCGGACTCCCTCACCGGAGCCGCCCCGGTCCCTGCCGACGCGGCCGCGGCTCCGCGAGTCCGGCTCCGCAACGCCCTCGTGCTCCTGCTCCTGGTCGGCGTTCCGATGGCCTGGCAGAGGGATCCCCAGCTGGTCTGGCAGCCGCTGCTCCCGATCCCGCTCCTGTTCCTGAGCCCGCGCGGTGCCAGCCGGGTGCTGGCGGCCTTCGTTGCGGTGCTGGTCGTCATCGGCGGTGGGGTCACCACCTATCGGGTGGGGATGGCCGTGCCCGACTGGCCGGCGACGTTCCAGCAGAACATGTGGACCTATCCCTTCAGCGACATGCTCGCCGAGGGGCACGGCGTGACCCTCGAGCACGCCCACCGCGTGTGGGCCTCGGGCGTCGGCCTGGTGGCCATCTGCGTGCTCCTCACCTGCTACATCCAGCGCGCCGCCCGCGGCGTCACGGCGATGGCCTGGGTGGTGCTCCTCGCGATCATCGGACAGGGGCTCCTCGGGGGCACGCGCGTGCTGGAGAACAGCCAGAACCTCGCCTTCCTCCACGGCGCCCTCGCCCAGCTGGTGGTGGCGTTGATCGCGGCGCTTGCCGTCACCGCGAGCCGGACCTGGAGCCGCATGACCCCCTCGCCCTCGCGCTTCGCCGGCGGTCTTCACACCCTCGGCACCTTGACGGCGGTCGCGGTGTACGGCCAGATCGCGCTGGGCGCGTGGTTGCGCCATCAGGGCCAGACCGCTGCCTTGCTGGTGCACGGCACCCTGGCGCTGGCGGTGGTCGCTCTCGTGTTGACCTTCTCCAAGATCCTCGGGGACGCGGCGGCGGAAGGGGCAGAGCGCGGCGCGGACCGCGCGCCCCTGCGGTTCCTCCAGCGGCTCCAGCTCTGGTCCCTCATCGCCCAGTTCTCCCTGGGGGTGCTCGCGACCATCGCCATCTACTTCATCTCCGGCGGGATGGAGGCCGAGGTCTCCGTGGGCGAGGTCGCCTTCGCGACGGCCCACGTCTTCGTGGGGGCGGTCCTGCTCTGCTCCGTCGTGGTCGGCGCCATGGTCTCGCGCCGGGCCCTGGTGGCGGCCGAGGAGGTGTCCGCGTGAGCGAGCCGGACAAGGTGGACACGGTGGTGGCGGACACCGCACCCCGCGGCGGCCTAGCCCCCTGGCTCGAGCTGCTGCGCGTGCGAGTGGCGACCATGGTCTTCCTCACCGCGGCCCTGGGGGGCTGGCTGGCGACCCGTGACGCGGCCATCGTCAACCTCCTGCGCTGCGCCGAGGCGGGCCTCTACGTCCTCCTGGTCACGGGCGCGGCCAGCATCATCAACCAGGTGGTGGAGCGGGAGACCGACGGCCTGATGGAGCGGACTCGCCACCGTCCGCTGGTGACGGGGGAGCTCACGGTCCTCCAGGCGGTGGTGTTCGCCGTCGTGCTCGGGGCCGCCGGAACAGCGGGCCTCGCGCTGTCCTTCAACCTGCTCTCTGCGGTGTTGGTGCTGGCCACGTTGGTGGTCTACGTCTGCATCTACACGCCGCTCAAGCGAGTGAGCACCCTGAACACGGTGATCGGCGCCGTGCCGGGTGCGGCGCCGGTCCTGATCGGCTACGCGGCCCTGGCGGGTGAGATCGGTCCCCTGGGCTGGGCGCTCTTCGCGACCATCTTCGCGTGGCAGTTCCCGCACTTCATGGCCATCGCGTGGATCTATCGCGAGGACTACGCGCGCGCGGGGCACCGCATGGTCCCGAACCAGCCCGGCTCCGAGGGCGTCGCGGGGCGTTACGCCGTGATCTACTCCCTCAGCATCGTCCCCGTGACCCTGATGCCAGCCCTTAGCGGGCTCGCTGGTCCGGTGTACGTGGTGGGCGCCCTCCTGCTCGGCGCCCTCTACATCATCCCCTCCATCGCCTTCGCCCGCGACGAGTCATACGAGACCGCGCGCCGGCTCCTGCTGGCGTCGATCATCTACCTGCCGGCGCTGATGGCGCTGCTCTTCGTCGACCCCACGTTGCGCGGGGTCTGATCGTGCGCTGATCCAGCGTGCCAGCTGCACCATGCTCCGAATCGCCGTCCTCCTGGTCTCCTCGCTTCTGAGCCTCGGCCCGTCCGTCGACGCATCTCCGCAGGGCCTCCAGGGGGAGCCGCCGCCCGGGTCCACGGAGCGCTTCGCGGATGTGCCGGACTTCCGCTTCGAGGACAGCCGGGGCCAGCCCCTCACTCGGGCCGACCTGCTAGGGGAGCCGTGGATCGCGGTCCCGTTCTTCGTGCGCTGCATGGGGCCCTGCCCCAGCGTCTCCAGGGACATCGCCGAGCGCCTGATCCCCGCGCTCGAGGGGACGCCGATCCGGGTCGTTTCCTTCTCCCTCGACCCCGAGGTGGACACGGCGGCGAAGCTCCAGGAGTACGCGGACCTCTTCGACGCCGACCCCGAGCGCTGGCTCTTCGTCCGCACCGAGAGCGAGGAGCAGATGCACCGCTTCATGAACGAGGGCCTGCTGGTCCCGGTCGTGAGGGACAGCGATGAAGCCGCGCCCGGGCTCGCGATCACCCACGGGACCCGCATGCCGGTCATCGACGCGGCGGGCAAGGTCGCCGGTTGGTACGAGCTGCGGGACCCGGCGCAGGGGGAGGGGGGCGAGGACCTCGTGGACGCCGCCCGCGTGCTGGCGAACCGCTACGGCCTGATCGTGGCTCGGGCGCGGGCGCTCGCGGGGCTCGAGTACCAGTGGCCGCTCCCTGGCCGCTCCGTCCTCCCGCTCGTCAACGCGAGCCTGAACGGCGTGGCCTTCGTCCTGTTGCTCTCGGGGCTGGTCGCGATCGTGAAGGGGCGCAAGCGGCTCCACGAGGCGATGATGAAGTCCGCCTTCGTCGTGAGCGCGGCATTTCTGAGCTGCTACCTGTACTACCACTTCGCCGTGCTGCCGATCAGCGGCGGGCCCACCAGGTTCAACGGGGAGGGCGCTGCCAAGGCGGCATATCTGGTCATGCTGCTCACCCACGTCGTCCTGGCGGTGGTGAACCTCCCGATGGTGCTGCGGGTCTTCTGGCTGGCCCACAAGGAGGACTGGGACCGCCACCGGCGCCTCGCGCGCTGGACCCTCCCCATCTGGCTCTACGTCTCCCTCACCGGGGTGCTCGTGTACCTCGTGCTCTATCCATTCAATCCGCCCCCGGCCTAGGGCCCGGGGATAGGACGCGCGCGGTCGCCACCCGCGGCTGGGCCGCGCGTCTGTTGGGTGTGGTCTCCGGGGAACTCGATCGTCGCCGACTGGTGGGCTGGGGCCTCGGACTCGGCCTGATGGGGGCCGGGTTCGCCACGGGCCTGGTGGGGGGCGGGTTCCGAGCGCGGGGGCCCCGGTGGGGCAGCGAGCCAGGGGACCCTGGCGCACCGGAGCGGGTCGCGCTCTGGGCGGCGGACCGGGCGGGACACGCGATCTATGGGCTCGACATGGACGGGGCCGTGCTCCAGCGGGTCGAGGTTCGCGCCCCGATGGAGGTGAGGGCGGCGCCCGGTTCAGGGTGCTTCGTCCACTCTGCGCTGGAGGGGCGCCGTGCAGGACGATCGCGTTGGATGGAGTGGACGGGGTCGAGGCTCCAGGCGATCCCGCAGCTCCCAGGTGAGCCGGTCCAGGACGGGGTCCTCCGGGTCCGGGCGGACCGCGGTGGAGATGGTGCCTGGGTGCTCAGGGCGACCAGTGGATCCTGCCGGATCGAGCGATGGACACCTGGAGGCGCTGGGCGCGATACATGGGCGAAGAAGATGGGGCGGACCCTCCCCTTCGAGGCCCGGGCCCTCGCGCCCACGGGGCGAGGCGCATGGGTCGCCGGGTACCGCTCTCCCCTCGCGCTCCTCGTCGGGGGAGACGGGGGCATGCGCTACGAGGTGGAGCTCGTGGGCGCAGACGGGGTGGAGGACGCCCTGGCCATCCCGGAGGGAATGGGGGGAGGGGTCTGGCTCGCGGCCTGCGGAGCCCTCGTGAGGCTGGACGGGGGGGGGCGGCGGCGGCCCGGCCAGGGCGGCTTCGCCCACCTGGTCTCGCTGGCGGCCGGCGGCGCGGCGCTGGCGGTCAGCCGTCCCCGAGCTGCCGCTCCACCACGCCGAGCATTCCGATGACCGTGTTCGCGACGTCCGTGCGCTGGTCATCCAGCGCCGTCTGCGCGAAGGCAGAGGCCTGCTTCTTGAAGCGAGCGAAGCCCTGGTGAACGGGCTGGTCGCGCTGCTCCTTGCGCTTGATCCGTGATTCGACCTCGCGGATCTTCGCCTCCAGGTCGGAGATCATCTCGTCCTCGGTACGGCGGGAGCGGCTGGGTGAGGGGCTCGTCATATCGGGAGGGACTTCCTGGCGCGTGACGCGCGGCGCATCGCGCCGGATGGGTCGGACCCGTTGGGGGTAGGCGCTGGCGGCCCAGGGGCCCAAACGGGCGCAAGAGGCTACCAGCCCTCCACTCCCAGGGGAGGGTCGGCTCCCGACCAACCGCATCGGCGCGGGCCGAGGGGGTCTCAGGATGCCCGCAGGAGGCGGGGGAGGGCCCAAAATCAGCCATGTACCCGCCCCCGAAGCGGCCGCTGATCTACCCTCTTCGGCCCAAATGACCAGCGTGCACCAAGACATCGACAACGTCCTCTTCTCCGAGGACACCATCGTGGAAGGCATCGAGCGGGTCGCCGCGGCGATCACCGAGCGCTTCGATGGGGGAGATCTGACCGTGGTCTCGATCCTGAAGGGGTCGTGCATCTTCGCCTCCGACCTCATCCGGAGGATCCCGATCCCCCTCGAGCTCGCCTTCGTCTCGGCGTCCTCCTATGGCGACCGGACGACGTCGGGGGACCTGAAGATCAGCTTCTTCCCGACGGGGGAGATCGAGGGCCGCCGGCTCCTGCTCGTGGACGACATCCTCGACACGGGCAAGACCATGAACCGGCTGAAGACGGAGTTCCTCGAGCGCGGGGCGGCGGAGGTCGCCACCTGCGTCTTCCTCGACAAGCCGAGCCGCCGGAGCGTCGAGTTGGACGCGGACTTCCGGGTCCACGAGGTCGATGACCTCTTCGTGGTCGGCTACGGGCTCGACTTCGCCGGGCGCTACCGGAACCTCCCCTACGTCGGGGTCCTGAAGCCCGAGGTCTACGCGAGCGCCAGCGGTTCGGATTCGTCTGTCCCGTCGGCGACCTGACGGCATGGATACGTTCGTCGTGTCGGACGAGCGGGCAGGGCTCGAGCTCGACGAGTTCCTCTGCCTGCAGTTTCCCGGTCTCTCCAAGGGCTTCCTTCGCCAGGAGATCGCGGCGGGCAACGTCCTCCTCGACGGGATGGACGTGGTGCCGGGCAAGCGCCTGCGGCCCAACCAGGTCGTGATTGCGACCATCGATTGGGAGCGGGCGCCCAAGCGTCCGGTGGCCCCCGGCGTCGAGATTCCCGTGCTCCACGAGGACGAGGACGTGCTGGTGGTCGACAAGCCGCACAACCTCGCGGTGGAGCCGGAGCGGTGGATGCGTGAGCTGGGCTCCCTGGCCGGCGCCCTGCTGCAGATCGTCGAGGAGCGAGAGGAGGCGGACGATGGGGGGTTGAGCTTTCGGCCGCGGCTGGTCCACCGGATCGACAAGGACACCACCGGCGCTGTGGTCGTGGCCAAGAACCTCGAGGCCGAGCGGGCTCTGCGGCAGGCGTTCGAGGCGGGGACCATCAAGAAGTCCTACCTCGCGCTCGTGGAGGGGGAGCCCTACCTGAACGACGAGGAGACCATGCTGATCGAGCACCCCATCGGTCCCGTGCTGCGCAAGAGCGGTCGGATGCAGGTCGCCAACGATGGCAAGCCCTCGAAGACCCGGGTGGGAATCGCGGAGCGATTCGATGGCTACACGCTCCTGCGCTGCGAGCCGATCACCGGCCGCACCCACCAGATCCGGGTCCACCTCAGCCACGACGGCTTCCCGCTCGTCGTCGATCGGTTCTACGGTCGTCGCTCCGAGTTCAAGCTGTCCGAGTTCAAGGCCAGCTATCGGCCGAAGCGCGGGCTGCCCGAGCGCCCGCTGATTGATCGTCTCACGCTGCACGCCCACGAGGTCGTGCTGCCTCCCCTGGGCGCGCGGACGGAACCGCTCGAGATCGTGGCCCCCGTGCCCCGTGACCTCGAGCGAGTCCTCAAACAGCTGCGCAAGGTCCGCCCCTCTCGCCACTGATCGCGCCCGTGAAGCTCAAGGTCCGCCCCACAGATTTCAAGGTCACCGAGCGTATCCTCCCCGAGGTGCTCGAGTCGTCCGGTCCCCATCGCCTCTACCGTGTGCGCAAGGAGAAGCTCACCTCCATGGAGGCCGCGACGGAGCTCGCGAACCTCGTCGGGGTGACGCCAGCGGACATCTGCATGGCGGGCCTCAAGGACCGCCAGGGGGTCACGACCCAGTACATGAGCCTGGAACGCGGCCCCTCGGTGAGCGTCCAGCAGAAGACCCTGGGGATCCAGACGGTCGGGTGGACCGCGGTCCCCCTGGACTCCAGCGCGTCCCTGGGTAACGAGTTCGGGATCGTCGTACGAGACCTGGACGGCTCGGACTGTGACCGAGTGCGCGCTTCCCTGGATCCGGTGCGAGAGTACGGCTTGCCGAACTACTTCGATGAGCAGCGCTTCGGCAACCTCCGGCACGGTCAGGGGTGGATCGTCCTCGACCTGATCAAGGGCGACGTCAGCGGCGCGCTTCAGCGGCTCATCGCAAGCGCCTCGCCTTACGAGCCGCCCGCGCGCCGGAGCCTCAAGGACGCCCTCTGGAGGAGCTGGGGGAACTGGTCCGCGTGTCGTTCCATCGCGGGCAAGCTGGGTCGCTATCACTCCGTCTTCGAGCACCTGAAGCGGTTCCCCGATGACTTCGCGGGCGCTTTTGGCCGGGTTGGAACGCGTGAGCGCCTGATCCACCTGTACGCATTCCAGTCGCACCTCTGGAACCGGGCCCTCGCCCTCTGGATCCAGGAGAACTGCGCCGACTGCTTCGGGCTCAGCGGCATCGAGGGGCGCCTGCGTTTCCCCAAGTTCGGCCTCGCGCTCCCCGAGCACTGGCACGAGTCGCTGGTCCTGCCGGGGGAGCGGCTGGATGGAGTGGAGGACCCCGAGCAGCGGGCGCTCTTCGAGCGTGTCCTCGAGAGCATGGGGTTGCGCCCGGACGACCTTCAGTTGCCCGACGTCCCCGGCTTCCAGCTGAAGCCCGAGGCCCGCCCCGCGATGGTGCGTCCGATGGAGCTCCGGGTACGCCCCGCCGAGCAGGACAACGAGTTCCGCGGCCGGAAGATGCTGCGGCTGTCCTTTGGGCTCCCGCGCGGAGCCTACGCCACCATGGTCCTGCGCCGTCTCGTCGGTCCGGGCAGCGAGGGGAATCACGGCGGCCCCCCTCAGGGCCGTCGCGTCGACGGTGGCGCCCGAAGGGGTGGCCGCAGGGGCGCCCGGGGCCGCGGGCGAGGCTTCGAACAGCGCGACGAGCGAAGCGGGTACGGGGACGACAGCTACGGCGGGGACCGCCGGAGCGGACGTCGCGGCGGCCGGCGTGGGGGCGGAAGAGGCTTCGGCCGAGGGGGCGGCAGGGGCCAGGGGCACGGCCGGCAGGACGACCGGGACGGATACAGGGACGACGGTGGCGGCTGGGACCGTGGCGGTGGCTCGCGTCGTGGCGGCGGATTTGTGCGCCAGGGGGACCATGGTGGTTCCGAGGGCGACTCTTGGGGCCGTCCGGACGGCGGTTACGGAGGCGATCAGGGCGGCGGGCGCCGTGGGGCGGCTCGGCGCAGGGGTGGCGGAGGTTCGAGACGGGGGGGCCGTGGAGGCTCCCGGCGTGGCGGCGGCAGGCGCCGCTGATCGGCGGCGAAGGCCTCGGGCACTCGGTCGGGGCCGGTGACGCCGAGGGAGCCCGGGGCGTATCATCCCCGCCATGTCTGAACTTCCCCGCGACCCTGTCGCCGAAGAGCCCTCCGTCGGGGTGATTGGCGGCTCCGGCCTGTACGAAATCGACGGCATCTCCGACATCGAGGAGGTTGTGCTCTCGACCCCGTTCGGTGACCCCAGTGACGCCTTCGTGGTGGGGCGGCTGGACGGCGTGCGGATGGTCTTCCTGCCCCGCCACGGGCGCGGCCACCGCATCAACCCGTCCGAGATCAACTACCGCGCCAACATCTGGGGGATGAAGCGCCTCGGGGTGACGCGGATTCTGGCCATCGGCGCCGTGGGCTCCCTGCGGGAGGAGATCCCTCCCGGCGACTTCGTCGCCGTGGATCAGTTCATTGACCGGACGCGGCACCGGGCGGACACCTTCTTCGAGGGCGGGGTCGTGGCCCACGTCATGTTCGGGGACCCCGTGTGTTCGAGCGTGCGCACCTCGCTCCGCGACGCCGCGAAGCAGGCGGGGGTCACGGTGCACGACGGGGGGACCTACGTGTGCATGGAGGGGCCGCAGTTCTCCACGCGGGCCGAGTCCAACATGTACCGGGGCCTCGGCGCCCATGTGATCGGCATGACCAACCTGCAGGAGGCGAAGCTCGCCCGCGAAGCGGAGATCTGCTACGCGACGCTCGCCATGTCCACGGACTTCGACTGCTGGCATGAGGGGCACGACGACGTGACCGTGGACGCCATTCTCGAGGTCATGGCGAAGAACGTCGGCCATGCCCGTGAAGCCGTCCGGATCGCCGCGCCCAGGGTGGCCGCGCTGCCGCCGTGCGAATGCCATACCGCGCTCGAGACTGCGATCCTCACGGCTCCGGAGGCCATCAGCGACGCCGCGCGGTTGCGCCTCGGGCTGCTCCTGGAGCGCCCGCTGGGGGGCGCACAATGAAGTTCGCACCCGCCCTTCTCGGCGCAGCCGGCGCAGCGGCCTACCTCGGTGCTTGCGCCGCATCGTCAGGGCCTCCGCTGCCCGAGAAGTTCGAGCAGCGCTCGCCGGTGCTCGGCGGGCACAACGGTCCCCCCGTCGACCAGGGGCAGACGGGCACCGCGCGCTTCGTGAACCCGCTCCTGGACGCCTTCGACAGCGACGCCGCGATCTCCATCGCAACCTTCCTGGACGGCTTCTACCGGGCACCGGGGAACGATGGCTATGAAGAGTCCATCGAGCGCATCATCGCCGCCCTCTACGGGGCGGGCTTCGGCGTGAGCAACGGATACGGCCTCTCCGTGGCGAGGCAGACCATGGGGGAGACTGCCTGGAACCCGGTCTCCGCGAAGATCTCAGCCGTGGCCGGCGAGCGGGCGGTTGCGGAGGCGTCGAAGCGCGGCGTTAAGGCGCGCCCGGGGTCCGCGCGGGAGGTCGAGCTCATGGGATTCGAACTCCAATCCGAAAGGAACCGCGTGATGCTCCCCGTGGGGGCGCCGAGCTGCGCGCTCCAGGGGCCGATTGCGGTGGGACTCAAGGAGGTCGAGCCCGGGCGGGTGCTCCTGACCGACCGGCCGCTCAAGGTGGTCGAACAGGAGGCCGTGGAAGCGGGCGCCGTGGCGATCGTCTCTGACTACATCTTCCCGTACTGCGTGGATCCGTCGGGCGAGAAGCGGGACTACGACGCGGTGTTCTGCGACGAGGTGCGGCCTGGCGCAACCGTCCCGAGCTTTCAGGTCTCTCCCCGCGTCGGTGCGTCGCTCAGGAACGCCGCCCAGGTGGGGACGGGGCTCAAGCTCGAGGCCAGCGTCCTTCGTCAGGAGCGCCCGTTGAGGACTATCCTCGCGACCATCGACGGCGCCGAGCGACCTGATGAGATGGTCTACATCCTCGGGCACGTCGATGGCGCGGGCGCCAACGACAACGCCGCCGGCGCCGGTGGAGTGGCCGAGCTGGCGCTCGCCATGAAGCGCCAGATCGAGGCGGGCGAGCTCGCCCGTCCGCGCCGGTCCGTCTGCTTCGTCTTCGGCGCGGAGCTCGGCGCCGGGGCGACGGCGATGGAGGAGACTGGCGGTCAACCGGTGGCGGCCATTGTCGCGGACATGATCGCCGCGGACGCCGCCAAGACCGGCGCCATGTGCCTCCTCGAGCGAGGCTGGGACCCTGCCAACCTCTTCCTATTGCCCCCCGACGAGCACACGCCGTGGAGCGGCGGAGAGCAGGCCATCGGGACGATCGTTCCCCAGGGCCTCTCGATCATCTGCCGCGAGGCCCTCATCGATGTGAGCTACGCCGAGGCCGCCCGAGGCGAGAGGAGCTGGACCACCGGCGAGCACCCCTGGGAGGGCGGCGGTGACCATGACGTGTTCCTCACCCGGGGCGTCGCGGCGGCGCTCATCTGGCACTTCACGGACTTCACCTTCCACACGAGCCTCGACCGGATGGACATGGTGGATCCTGCGGAGCTCCGGCGCACGGCGGTGGCGATCGGCGCCGCGGCGCTGGCGGTGGCAGACGCGCAGCCCATGGACCTCGAGCGGCACCTCGACACGCTCAACCTGGAGCGGCGCGCGCGCCTCGACGCGGTCGTTCGCGCGGAGGCTGGGCCTGAAGCCGAGCAGCTCTGGAAGGACTGGTTCCGAGGGGCCCGCTTCTGGCTCAAGGCGCTCACGGCTGGCGAGCCGCTGACCCCGGCCCAACCGCTGCGGGTCGAGAAGGCCCCGAAGACCGTCGGCGAAGCGGAGGGCTGAGCCTGCGCCCCGGCTTGCCTGCGCCGAGGGGCTCGCTAGCTCACCGCGTGGGCGAATTCATGGCCTCCACGAACTCGGCCTCGCTCATCCGCCCGTCGCCGTCTCGGTCGAGGGTGGCGAGCACACTGGAGAGGCGAACGGGCGCGAAGGTCGTGCCCTCCAGCCGCTCCAGATCATCGAGGCTCACGAATCCATCACGGTCGACGTCGAGGCGGTGGAACGTGGGGACGGGGCCCTTGATGCGCGGTGGGAGGTTCTCGCCGCGATCGATCGGTCGGCCGAAGATGTCGATGATCGACCTGCCGGTGGGGCGGGACTCCACGATCTGGCCGAAGCCGCTGCGTGGGTTGATGAGGGTGGCGATCCTGTCGAGCTCGTCGCGCTCGAGGACCCCTGAACCATCGGAGTCGTGCCGGTCCAGGGTGGTCGCAGCGTTGAGTCGGTCCCGCGAGTTCCCCTGGTAGTCCACCAAGACCCGCTCCAGCTCGATGGAGCTGATCGCACCGTCGAGGTCGATGTCGTAGGCGGTCCGGATCTGGTCGGCGTCCCGGGCGGGCTGCTTGATCAGCCCGGCGGGGATGTTGGGCTTCCGGACGACGCGGCCGCGCTCCGCCTCGACGTTGACGAACTCGCTGAACTCGATGAGCGTGAGGCGCCCGTCGTTGTCGGTGTCGAAGACCCTGAAGCGTGCCGCGTCGAAGCGCATGGTCGCCCTCGCCTCAGAGAAGGAGATCCACTTCGACCCGTTGGCGTCCGCCATCGAGAAGTACTGGCGCTGGGTCTCCGGGGGCAGCGCTCCGATGGCGCGCTGGATGACGCCGTCCCTGGCCGGCTCGTCGTCCTGGATGAAGGTGGCGCCCGCCGCGGCGGCGGCGAGGCAGGCCGAGGTCAGGGAGAGGGAGAAGGCGGAGAGCTTCATGCAGGGAGTATCGGCCGTCGGCGGCCGGTGTTGGATGGGCCCGCGCGGAAATCCCCGGCGCTCCCCCGATCGGGGCACTCGGGGGCGTCCGGGACCTGCTGAGGGCACCGGGGGCCGGCATGGGGGAGGGCGGGCCGGGGCGAGCCAGAGCCCCGGCCCGCCGCCCGGGCTCACATCTGGCCCGAGCGCTTGAGCTCCATGTACTCGTCGAGCTTCTCCTTGACCTTCCCGCTCAGCAGGAACACGCCGAGCACGTTCGGGATGGCCATCCCGAGGATCATCAGGTCACCGAAGTCGAGGACCGCGGTCGCCGTGATGACCGACCCGAGGAAGCTGAAGGAGAGGAACAGCACCTTGTAGACGATGCTGTAGCCGTCCCCGAAGAGCCACGAGAAGCAGCGCTCGCCGTAGTACGACCACGAGATCATCGTGGAGAAGGCGAAGAGGACGACCGCGACGGCGAGCACGTACTTGAACCAGGGGATGACCGTGGAGAAGGCCATCGAGGTCAGCCCGGCGCCGTTGTTGCCGGCGATGTACTCGTTGAAGACCGTCTCCGTCCCGGTGGCCGGATCCACCGCGACGTACGCGCCGGTGATCACGATGACGAGCGCGGTCATGGTGCAGACGATGACCGTGTCGATCAGGGGCTCGAGCAGGGCGACGATGCCCTCACGGACGGCGTAGTGGGACTTGGCCGCCGAGTGCGCGATGGCCGCCGAGCCAACGCCCGCCTCGTTGGAGAAGGCGGCGCGCTTGAAGCCGACGATCAGGACGCCGACGATGCCGCCGAGCCCTGCCTGGGGGTTGAATGCGCCCTCGATGATCGTCCCGAAGGCGCCGACCACCTGGTCGGCGTTGGAGAGGATCACGAACAGGCAGGCGGCGACGTAGAGGCCGCACATGGCGGGGACGATCTTCGAGGCCACGTCTGCGATGCGCCGCAGACCGCCGAGGATCACTCCGCCGGCGGCGAGGGTCATGACCGCGCCATAGGCCCAGCCGTTGTCCTTCAGGAAGGGGATCACCTCGGCGAGGGCGTCCTTGGACTGGTTGACCTGGAAGCTGTTGCCGCCAGCGAGGGAGCCGCCGATGCAGAGGATGGCGAACATGACCGCCAGGATCTTGCCGAGGGTTGCCAGGAACGGGCCGCGGTCGCGGAGCCCGTCCGAGAGGTAGTACATGGCGCCGCCCATGACGCTGCCGTCCGAGCGCTCGTGGCGGTACATCTGGCCGAGGGAGCACTCCGTGAACTTGGAGGCCATACCCAGGACGCCCGCGAGGATCATCCAGAACGTGGCGCCGGGCCCGCCGATCGAGATCGCGATGGCCACCCCGGCGATGTTGCCGAGCCCAACCGTCGCGGAGAGGGCGGCGGTGAGGGCCTCGAAGTGGGAGACCTCACCCTCGTCGTCCGGGTCGTCGTACTTGCCGCGGGTGACCTGGATGGCGTGCCAGACCAGCTTGAACTGGACGAATCCCATGCGCAGGGTGAAGTAGATTGCTCCGAGGACGAGCCAGAGCACCGCGAAGGGAATGGTCAGCGTGCTGACCTCCTTCTTGATGAAGGGCAGCTCGGTCATGACGGGCGCCCCCTTGGCGTCCGTGTTGGCCGTCCCGGGCACGGGGATCGGGAAGAAGATGACGCTTCCGACCGCCTCGTTCACCGTCTCCATGCGGCCGTTGATCGACGACTGCCAGTCGCGGGGCTCGTCCGTCGGCTTGCGGTCGGGGGGCGCCTCCATGGCGGGCCCGTCCTGGGGAGCGGACTCCTGGGCGGGTACGGGCGAGAGGAGGAACCCCGCGACGGTCAGGGCGACGAGGGTCAGGCGAAGGAGATGACGCATGAGCTTCCTGGGGGGATGCGGGACGTTGGGCCTCGAGCAGCGTGCGGGGCTGCCAGGCGCGGGAGGAGTTTGCCACATCGACGCACCCGGACCGGAGGATTCGTTCGCCGTTCGGGTCTCAGGGGCCTGTTCGGGTCGACCTCAGGCCTCCAGAGAGGCGTCCGCTCATCAGGAACGTCCCCTCGATACGCCAGCCTGCGTGGGGCGCCGGGAGCCCGTCGCGCTCCAACTGCCAGCGCGAGAGAAAGAGGACCAGGGGGCGCTCGGGCGCTGCGCACACCACCATCTCCACCTCCTCCCCGGTCACCTCGTTGAGGATTCGCCGGACGGTCTGGACCCTGAGGGAGACGTCGCAGCAGCCGCCGGGCGACCCCTCTCCGCCGATCGGGCGGACGCTGGCGCCCGCGGTGTCCTCGAACCCGTGGCCCTCCGGCCGGGTCTCCGGGGGGAGGACCCGATCGACCGAGAGCGCGAAGCCCGCCACGGATACGGCGAGGATCTGGCCGACCTGGACGCGGCGTCCCAGGCGCCGGGCGTCGGAGATCCAGGCGGAGAGGCGGTACGCGCCCCGGCGCGACTCCGTGGACCACGGCGGCGGGGGAGCCGCCCAGCCGGAGAGCAGGGCGTCGTAGGGGGAGTCCTGCGGTCGGATCACGGTCTGGACCGAGAGCCGCAGGCGGTGGGGGACCTCGTAGAAGGGAGTCAGGCTCCAGTAGCCACGCTCCGGATCCAGGTCCGCCCGAACCTGGAGCCCGCCGCCGAGGCGCAGCAGGAGGTGTTCGGTCGCCCGGCCTCGCCAGGGTGCTGGCTCACCCCGCTCCTGGGCGAGAGCGACGATCTCCTCAGCCGCCACGGAAGGCGGGAAACCGATGCATTCGAGGAGGAAGTCCATGGGGCGCGCGACGCTAGGATCTGTGGGCCGGGGCTCCTCGCCTCCGGCCCAACCGATGCAGCTAGACCAAGGCGAAACCAGAGCCCCGCAATCGAGGAGTCTAGCGGCAGCGATCTCGCTGGGCTTCCTGTCCCTGGGCAGCCTCCTTCTCGCGGGCTGCGCCGCCTCCTCCAGCGCGTCCAAGGTGGCCCCGGGGTCCCAGGTCTCCGGCGAGGTCGCCACGATGGAGGCCAGCTATGACCTCGTCGTGGATGGGACCGGGGCGGTGACCGGTTCCCTGGCCGTGGAGGTGGTGGACCCGCGCGGCTCCTCGGGGAAGCGGCGCCGCCTTTCGCCACGGGAGCTCGAGCTCGGAGCGACGGGCGCGTGGCTCCCCGCCGTGCTCGACCCCGCGAGCCTGGCGATGATCTCGGCCGAGGTCTCAGCTGCTGACGAGGTCTACCAGTGGAGCGCCCCGCGGGGCCTCCCGCTCGCCTCGATCGACCCCCGCGATGTGGCCCTCGGGCTGCTCGCGGATGAGGGCGTGAGCGCCGCGGCGCGCCGCTCATTCATCGCCTTCGCGGAGGAGCTGCTCCTGCGCCGTGATCCCCTCGCGGGCCAGCCGCTGGCTGGCTCCTGCGCCCGCGCTTGGTTCGGACTGCTCGTTCGAGCCCGTGCAGGGGACGAGCACCCGCCGGTCCCGACCCTGGCGGACCTGCTGTTCGCGATGTTCCGCGAGCAGGACGCCGAGGGCGCGGCTGAGCTCGAGGCCGCGGGCTGGTATCGCCCCTCGCCGGACGCCGACTGGGCCACCTCGCGCTGGCTGCTCCTTCGGCAGCGCCTCGGGAGCGTGGCCTTCATCGAGGGCCTGCGGGCCGTGGTGGACGCCGGTGCGGACGGCGATCCCCTCGGGCTCGAGGAGGTGGCGGCGTCTTTCCCCAAGGAGGGGGAGGCCTTCATCCTCAGCTGGCTCAGGGGGCCCGCGGGACCGCTGGTGGAGACCTCCTGGAGGTTCGATACGGAGCGCCAGAGGCTGCTCCTCCGGATCGACCAGCTGCAGCGCGTGACGCCCGGCGCCGCCCCCGCCTACTCCTTCGTATTACCGGTCACGGTCACCCTCGAGGACGGCCGGGTCTTGAGGCGCACGTTGGAGGTGAGCCGCCGGAAGGAGCTCTTCCAGCTGCCCATCGAGGGGACGCCCAAGGGGGTCGAGTTCGATCCGGACCAGACGCTCGAGGCGCTGGTGAAGCTCCGCGCGGCGACGGAACCCTGATCCCTTGGAGCGGCGCGGCTTCCAGGACATCCCGGCGGACCAGCGAGGCCCCTATCGCTCACTCCTCAGGGACCTCAAGCGGACCCTGCTGAGCGAGATCGGCGCCCGGGCGGTGTACCACCACATCGCGCGGCGCGCGCGGGATCCCGAGTTCGCGGCCCTCGCCGTAGAGCTGAACCGCGAGGGCGTGGATCTCGTCGCGACGGTCCAGGAGCTGATGCGTGGGATGGGGGGGCGCCCGCGGCGGACCAGCCTTCGCCGGCGGCTCCTCGCCCGCCTCCTGGTGCAGAGCACGGCGGTGACCGGCGCTCGCCCCGCGCTACGGCTCATCCGGAGCGCCGAGGAGACGGTCAGCCGGTGGTACGGCGACTACGCCCAGTACCTGGTGCAGCTGGGGGACCACGAGCGCGCGGCGGCCTTCGATGGGCTGAGGCTCATCAAGCAGCGTCGGGTCATGGTCCTGGGGGCCTGGGTGGACAACCTGGCTCGCCGCGGGGACCGTAGGCTGTAGTGAACGGGTGGGCGGCCATCCTGCCCGCCTCCACGACCCGCGCCGAGACCCCCATGCCCTGGATCCGCACCATCTCCGTCGCCGAGGCCACCGGACGCCTCGCCAAGAGCTACGAGGCCGCCATCGCCCGCGCCGGGCGGGTGTTCGGGATCGTCAGGGCCCAGAGCCTCGCGCCTGCGGTCCTCGACGCGTCCCTCGGGCTCTATCAGAAGATCATGTACGCGCCCGAGGGGCTCAGTCGGCGCCAGCGGGAGATGGTGGCGACCATCGTGAGCCGCACGAACGACTGCCACTACTGAACCCTGAGCCACGAGGCGGACCTCCGTGTCGAGGTCGAAGAGGAGTGGGCCGAGCGGAGCGCGGGGGAGCGGGACCGCTTCGTGGCCGCGGTGGCGACCGACTGGCGTGGGGGAGAGCTCGACGCCGCCGACCTGGCCCTCGCCGAATACGCGGAGAAGCTGACCCTCACCCCCGGGGCCATGGGAGCGCCGGACATCGAGCGACTCCGCGGCGCGGGCTTCGACGACGTGGCGATCCACGACCTGATCCAGGTCACCGGTTACTTCAACTACATCAACCGGATCGCCGACGGGGTGGACGTGGAGCTCGAGCCGGAAATGCCGCCGAGGCCGCCGCGATGACGGGGCCTCAAGGTGAGGTGAGCCGGACCGCCCCCTCCCTCCAGGGACAGGGGCCGATCCCTGCGCTCCTCTTGCACTCCGAACCGGAGGAGGTGACGGAGGTCCTCGGGCAGTGCCCGGGCCTTGTGTGGAGCGCGGCGCGGGAGCCGGGGGAGGTCGCGCGCCTCCTCGCCGAGCACGAACCGCAGGTGGTGCTCTCCATCAAGACGGCCACCTTCTCCGGCCCGAGCCACGGAGAGGCGCTGGCGTGGCCGAGCGTGCGCTGGTTCCACGTGGGCGGGTCGGGCCGCGACCACCTGCCCCCCTGGGACCCCGCGCGGGTGACGGTGACCGACTCGGCGGGCGTGCTCGCTCCCTTCCTCGCCGAGCGCGTCTTCTCGGGGCTCCTGGCCCTCGCCACGGGCCTGCACGAACAGCTCCGCGCGCAGCAGGAGGCCCGCTGGTCGCCCACGCGCTTCCGCCCGCTGGCGGGGCGCACCATGCTCCTCGTGGGGCTCGGCCACACCGGCGTCGAGGTGGCTCGGCGCGCCCGGGCCCTGGGGATGGGGGTGGTGGCGGTCCGGGCCAGCGGCCTCGCCCACCCGGATGCGGACGAGGTGCACGGCCCCGAGGCTCTCGGGGCCCTGCTCCCCCGGGCCGACGTCCTCTCCCTGCACGTGCGGCTCACCGAGGCGACGGCGGGGATGGTCGGCGCCCAGGAGCTGGCCCTTCTGCCCGATGGAGCGCTGGTGCTCAACGCGGCGCGGGGCGCGGTGCTCTCGGAAGAGGGACTCCTGGGGGCGCTGGAGCACAATGTGGCCGGGGCGTGGCTGGATGTGTTCGAGGAGGAGCCGCTGCCAGAGTTGAATCCCCTGTGGCGCCACCCGCGAATCCTCATCAGCCCGCACTGTGCGGACCAGGTCGAGGACTTCCCCGCGCGCTTCGCCGCCCGCTTCCGGGATCTCTGGATGGCCTCGCGCTGAGCGCTGGCTTGTGCGGCTCCGGGACGTCACGCTGTCTTCGTGGGACGCCTCCAAAGACTCGCCTTCAAGCTCCTCCGGGGCCGCGGAAGCGGCCCCTCTCCCCAGGTCGACTTCGATCCGATGACCACCTTCCACAACTTCAGCGCGCCCACCATCGACGGAGTGGACTGCTCCTTCGAATCCTTCAGCGGCAAGGTCATCCTCGTCGTCAACGTGGCGTCTCGCTGCGGATTGACGCCGCAGTACGCCGGGCTCGAGAAGCTCGCGGAGCAGTACCGGGACCGTGGTCTCGTGGTGCTCGGCTTCCCCTGCAACCAGTTCAAGGGCCAGGAGCCGGGGTCCGCCGAGGAGATCAAGACCTTCTGCAGCACGACCTACGGCGTGACCTTCCCGCTCTTCGGGAAGATCGACGTGAACGGGCCGGACCGCCACGACCTCTATGCATGGCTCACCCAGCAGTCCACCAGCCCCGAGGGGCCCGGCGACGTGCAGTGGAACTTCGGCAAGTTCCTCATCGGCAAGGACGGCGCGGTGCTCGCCCGCTTCGAGCCCACGACGGATCCTGCCGCGCCCGAGCTGACGGCCGCGATCGAGGCGGCGCTCTGATCGGCGGCCGACGGGAGGGCTGGATCAGCCCTCCCGTTGGATGACGACCCAGGCGTCCGCCCGCTCCTGGTGGCGGGAGACCTCGCCGTCGGGCCAGGTGACCTGGACCTCCACGAACTCGTCCACGGGCCCGAGCCCGAAGTGGAGCTCGGCGGCGTTCCCCGTGAGGTAGCCGGTGCCGGCGCGCAGGGCCTGCTCGCGCCGGAAGCCGTCGCTGGTGGCGACGACCACCTTGGCACCGATGCCGTGTTGGTTGAGGCCGGGCTGGCGGAGCCGGACGCCGAGCCAGCGGCCGGCGCGCTCCGCGTCGTTTCGGAGCAGCGTCACCCCGCCGTTGTTGGCGGTCACGAGGAGGTCGACGTCGCCGTCCCGGTCATGGTCGGCGCCCACCGCGCCACGGGAGGCACGGGAGATACTGAACGCGCGGCGCCCCAGCGTGCAGGCCTCCTTCAGCTTGCCCGTACCGTCTCCCACGAAGAGCTGGTCGGTCTGCCCCACGCAGATCCCGGTGCTCTCGTAGTCCGGGCTCGTGTACCCGTTGGCGACGTAGAGGTCGAGGTCGCCGTCGAGCTCGAGGTCGAAGAACTCCGCGCCCCAGGACGTCTTGCCGATGCCGGAGGGGCCGAAGCCGCTCTTGACCGTCGTGTCGTGGAAGGTCGAGCGGCGGCGCTTGCGGGACAGGCCCGAGATGGCGGAGTTCGTGTAGAGGGCGTTGGTCTCCAGCTGCCAGTTGGTCAGGAAGACGTCGGAGTCTCCGTCGTTGTCCACGTCGCCGATGGCGAGGCCCATCCCGCCCCGCGGATCGTCGAGGCCCGTGGAGAAGGAGACGTCCTTGAAGGTGCCGTCCCCCTCGTTGCGGAAGAGCACGTTGAAGGAGACGTCGTTCGCGATGTACAGGTCCTCGTCCCCGTCGAGGTCGAAGTCCCAGAACACGGCCTGCATCCCGCGGCCCTGGACGTCCGCGAGCCCGAGTTCCTCGGTGGCGTCCTCGAACCCGAGGGCTCCGGTGTCCGCGAGCCGGCTGCGCAGGAACACGTTCCGCTGGCCCGGGAAGGCGAAGGGCAGCATCTCGACCGGGTCCTCGCGCTGGTAGAGCCCCAGCTCCTCGGCCGGCGGCATCTTGTCGAGGTCGTAGTCGAGGTAGCTCGTGACGTAGAGGTCCAGGTCCCCGTCCCCGTCGGGGTCGCCGGCGATGACGCTCGCGCTCCACAGGGAGAGCTCCGGCAGGACGTCCTCCGCTTCGGAGAAGGTCCCGTCCCCGGCGCCCAGGAACAGGCGGTCGCGGCCGTAGTTGGCGCAATAGAGGTCGAGGTGCCCGTCCCCGTTCAGGTCCACCAGCAGGGCGCCCATGCCCGCGTCCCCGCGGCCGAGGCCCGCGCGGGCCGTGCCGTCCGCGAAGGACCCGTCCCCGCGCCCGAGGAAGAGCCGGTCCGCGAGGGGCGCGCAGCCCGCGCGGCCCGCGCCCTGGAGGAGCACGAGGTCCAGGGCTCCGTCCTCGTTCACGTCCCCCCAGGCGGCGCCGGGACCCATGGTCGGGCGGATGTCCAGCTGCTCGCGGGGACCCTCGGCGTGGGTGTACGCGGCGAGCCCGGCGCTGCGGGTCACCTCGACGAGCGACTCGGGGGAGTCGGCCGCGGTGAAACGCGTGAGGTCGACCGTCGGACGGCGGACCAGCGCTCGCGGGGCGTGGTCGCGGGACCGGGCCGTCTTCACGGGGGCGGGGTCAGCGGCTCGTCCCTGGACGCCCGGCCGGAGCACGAAGCCCAGGGTCTCGCCCTCCTCGAGCAGGCGCCCCGGCGGCTCCATGGCGAAGCGGTAGACACGCCGGTGCCCCCCCGGAACGACGCGGCGGTCCTCGGAGAGCCCCGCGGCGTCGGTCCACCCGAAGGACCTCGACCCGTCCTCGCGGGTGATGCGCACGTCCGCCTGGGAGATCTGGTGGAGGAACGCCTCGGACGCCGCCAGCTCACCGGGGACGAGGGTCGCGAACTGCACGGCGTCCAGGAGCGCGTCGCCGAGCTCGACCTCCATGGGGGCGCCGGTGGCCGGGAGCACGAGGGGGCGGGTGGCGCCAGGGTGCAGGAGGTGCGGCTCGCCGTCGACCTCGATCGGCCAGGGTGCGGTCGCCACGACGCCCGGGTGGAGACCGAACAGGAGGACGTGGGAGTGGGGGAATGCGGGCGGCTCGAGCGAGACCGTCCCGCCTGCGACGACCTCGTCGTCCCGCCGGAGGAGGTGGGCCAGGTCCGCCCCGGCGCTGGAGGATGCGTCGGCGGGGGGGCGGGCGTCGCGGAATACCCTCGGCGCTTCCCCCATGAGGAGCAGCTCCTCGTCGACCCCGTGGACGACGGCCGTCAGCCGCGGCGCGCAGTCCAGGGGGCGGTTACCGGCGCGCAAGGCGACCTCTACCTGGGCGCTGAGGGCGGGCCCGGGCGTCACCGGCGTGGTCGCGCCACGCCGCACCTCGGCGCGCGGCATGAGCGGTGAGATCGCGGTCAGGGCGAGCACGTGCAGGTCGCCGTCCCGGGGCACGGACAGCCAGGTCCAGCTCCCGTCCGGGCCGCCGACCTCGACCGCCGGCGGCAGGAGGGGGTCCTCGGAGGAGGGGGAGGCGAGGGCCGCGAGGGCGACGAACCAGGCGCTTGTTGCGATCATGGCGTGAACCTACGGGAGGGGGAGGGCGCGAGTGAGTCCGCGTGGACGGAAAGACCCCGTCCGGCCGGGGCCGAACGGGGTCAGGATGGTGGGCAGTCGGCCGCGCTCAGCTGAGCTTGAGCTCGCGGACGTCCTCGATGGCGAAGTCGATGGAGGACTCCTTGTCCACGTCGATGACGCGGCCGCTCCCCTTGAAGGGGTTGAAGATCAGCGCGCCGGTCGCGGCGCGCCCGTTCTTGAAGTAGACGGTGACCTTGTCGGCCGTGCGCGCCCCCTGGAGAGCGTCGTAGATCTTCTCCTGGGTCATCTGGCGGGCCTTGCGGACCGAGGCGGGTGCGGGTGCGGTGAATGCCATGGTAGTGGTTGGTTGGGTGCGGTGAAGACGATTGGTGGACGTCCGACCCTGAGCGAGCTCAGGGCTGTGCGGTGGACGCCGCTTTCTCGCGGGACATGGCAGGGGGCACGTTGCCCTCCGCCGTTTCGCGGACCCCGTCCGCGACCGATGTGCTGGGAGAGAGAAGGCGGTCGAGGTGGGGGACCAGGAGGCTGGACCACGTCTCGAAGTTGGCGCCCTCGGCGAGCTGCTGCGGCAGCTCCCGCCAGGGGACGAAATCACCGCGAAGCTGATCGACTTCACGGATTCGCGCGTCACCCCCGAGGAGCTCGAGGGTCTGGACCAGTCCAACATGGACGGCTCCGACGGCGTTGCTGTCGTCGTTGAGGAGACCGATCGAGGTCAGGCGGGTGTCGCCCTCGACGATCAGCTCTTCCTCCATGACCTCGCGGCGCGTGGCCGCGGGAAGCGGGTCGAGGAGCCGCGCCTTGGCGCCCTCTCCGTCCGCAGGGATAGCGTCGACCGGGTTGACGTGACCGCCCACTCCGATGGAGAGCTTGTTGTGGAGGCGAGCCTCGCCTCCACCCTTCGTGCGCTGCAGCAGGAGGATCTCCTCGCCGCGGGTCACGAGGGTGTACGGGATGATCTGCTTCAGCGTCGGTGTCCGCTCGGCGAACTCGCGCTCCACGAAGAAGCCCTCCTCCTCGACGCAGCGCTGGAAGCGCTCGCGGGAGAACTCCTCACCGAAGGCGGAGAGGCCGTGGGGTGCGAACTCGGGGAAGATCGCGGTGCGAGGAACGACGAAGACGAATTCCATGGTGGAGAAGGACGACCGGCGGCGGAGCTGCGGGGCAGCGGTCGGAGCAGGTGAAGCAGCCGCTACGTGGCTGCCAGGGGCGGTTCAGCGGTGACCCGTCGGCAGGAGGCGCTGGGAGGTGACCGTGGGGGTCATCGCCAGCCGTTTGTCCAAGGCCAGCCCGGGCGCGAGGACGACCGGGGTGCGAAGTCGGTGCGGGACTGGGACCGGTGCACGAGGGCCAAGGGCCCCGACGCCGGGCGCCCCCGATGTGCGCGGGGGCGGCAGGTGAGTGGTGCGGGTTCGAGAGCGGTGAATCGGAGACTGGGGTGGACCTGAGGGGAGAGCCTCGGGTGATCACCCCGGCTGGAACGAGTCGCTTGGGAGGGCCCTCTTCGTCGAGCAGGACGAGCGCTGGATCACAAGCAGCCCGTTCCGGGCCGACAAGTTCGAGAATGGAGGCACCCCAGGAATCCGTCAAGGTGCGCAGTACGAGATCGAGCGTGGAAATCACCTCACCACGCAAGATGTCGTGGGTCGGCACGACTAAGCGTCCAAGCGTGCGTGCCTTACGGGAATCCGCCTGGATCGTGCGACAACACAACAGGTTGTGGATCGCGCCCATTCCCACGTAGGGGGCTCGCTTCGATTGGAAAGTGATAAGTGGCGCGAGAGGCCTTGTAAGCCGGGTTCTGTTCCAGGTCCTGGGGGACCTGGCGACAGTCATTTCTCTGGGACGAGCGTCGCCGCCCGCCTCGAACGGCCAACCCGGAAGGACATGGACGCGAGCCGCGCCGCGGGTCCCTCCCTATTTGGCCTTTCTCCGGGTGGGGTTTGCCGATCCGCCCCCGTCTCCGGGGGCGCTGGTGCGCTCTTACCGCACCGTTTCACCCTTACCATCGACCGGGCGAACCCGGTCCATTCGGCGGTCTACTCTCTGTTGCACTTTCCCTGGCCTCACGGTCGGTTGCCGTTAACAACCACCCTGGCTCGCGGAGCCCGGACTTTCCTCCCCGGCATGAACCCGAAGGTCCCACCGGAGCGACTGTCCCAGCCTCTCGCGCCGTCGGGCATGATATCGCGCCTGCCAACGGGCGGGTGCCCGGAACGACCAACGAGCTGAATCCATGGCGATCGAAGACGATTTCTTCCTGACCAACCTCGAGCTGCGGGACTCCACGGAGACCGGGGAGCTGGCGTCGGGCCTCTCCCATGACTCCATGAAGGGGATGGTCCTGCTCACGGTCCTCGAGCTCGCCGCGCGGGGCGAGCCGACCGGGGCGGTGACCGTGATCCACGATGCCGGGGACACTGGAGAGCGGTACCGGACCCTGGCCTCCGACCTCGCGGAGCGTGGCTGGGCGGTAGCGCTCCCCGACCTCCGTGGGCACGGCCGCACCGAGGGGCCCCGGGGTCACTCGAACGGCCTGCGCGAGGTCGTGCGAGATATCCAGGAGATCCAGGATCACCTGGCCTACCGGATGCCGGAGGTCCCGAAGGTCTTGGTGGGCGTCGGGCTCGGCGCCAACTACGCCGCCATGTACGCGCTCGAGACGCCGGGCGTGGTCAGCGCGCTCGTCTTGATCGCGCCCCTCCACGCGCCGAGCTTCGAGGCACCCGAGGCGCCGAAGGGCCTCTCGAAGTTCTTCAAGAAGATCACGCCCCAGTCCGAAGGGGCGACGGGCTACGGGCCCGATGACCTGACCTCCGCGGCCGCGCAGGCCACGGCTTGGTCCGCGTCGGAGCTGACCCATGGGATCATCACGCAGCGCGCCATCGACGAGGCCATGCGGAGCTCCCGCGAGCATCTCGCGCGCATCGCAGAGCTCGACATCCCCGTGCTGATCGTGCACGGCGCCGACGACCCCATCAGCAGCCCGGACTGGAGCCGCTCGCAGGAGGGGGGCTCCGTGGAGGTGCTGATCGTCGAGGGGCAGCGGCACCATCCACTACACGACTCGAAGAGCGCCGAGATCCGGGAGCGCATCGTGCGCTTCATCGACGCGAACTCCGGCGCCTGATCCTGGCCGCCGAGCGGGCGCTCTCGGCTCCCGCCTAGGCGGGTTCTCCGGCGCCGATCCAGTCCTCGAGGAGGATCATGGCGCTCCAAGAGTCCTTGCGGGCCTTCCGCTGGGCGCCGTGGTAGCCGGCGTCTCGCAGCCGCTCCTCGGCTTCCCGAGTCGTCAGTCGCTCGTCCTGCCGGACCACCTGGAGGTGGGGGAAGCGCGCCTGGGCGAGGGCGATGAAGCGGTCCACCTCCTCGACCCGCGGACCCGCCGCTCCGTCCATGTGGAGCGGGTACCCGACGACGAGGACTCCGACGTCGCGCTCCTCGCACAGGAGGGCGATGGCCTCGAGGGCCTCCGCGTCGCTGCCCTCGACGGGGTCCAGGGGCGTCACCAGGATCCGCGCGGCGTCCGCCGCGGCGAAGCCGGTGCGGCGGGTCCCGTGGTCCACGCCGAGGGCCACGCGCTTGGCCGCCTGGGGGGGCATCAGAAGCGCCTCGGCCGGCGAGAGAAGCCGGGCAGGGGGAGGCGGTCGCGCTCCTCGTCGGGCGTGAAGAACCGGGAGGCGAGGCCGCGGAGCACCACCGCAGGGCGCTCGACGGTCCCGCGAACGGAGACGCGCAGGAGGCTCTCCTGGATCCAGTAGACGAGCTGGGTGAGCGGGCCCAGGCGGTCCACGAGGTCGTAGCGCACATCGAGGTCGCTGGTGACGTTGCCCTCGAAGCTGACCGCTCCCTCGCCCACGAGCGAGAGGAGGTCGCTGTTGACCCGCAGGCGGTCCATGACGAGCACGCCGTCCGCGATGGAGTAGCGCGCGTACATCTCCCTGAAGAGGACGGTGGTGTCGATGCCCAGGCCGACGGAGAGGGCCTGGAAGACAGGGATGGCCCAGAGCGCTGAGTCGCGCAGCTCGATCTCACCGCCGCCTGACATCGCGGTCAGCTGCTCGAAGTCGCCCTCGAGGCGCAGCGTCATGTCCATGCGCCCGCGGTTCGCGAAGTCGGAGTCGAAGACTCCGCGCAGGAACTCTCCGACGTCCACGTCGCGCAGCTCCGCCGCGAGCTGGAAGGGGAAGGGGGGCGCGAGGTCGATGACGAGCAGCGGCGCGGCAGCGGACTCGTCGCTGCCCACGGCGAGGAGCTGCCCGCCCTCGAAGTCCCCCTGGAAGGCCTCGATCACGAGCCGCGGCTCTACGTAGCTCAGCTGGAGCGTGGCGTCCTGGAGCCGGCGGTCGGCCAGCGCGCCATTGAGGCCCTCGATGGTGGCCCTGGACCGGAGGCCGCTCCCCTCGTGGGCGAGCTCGAGCCTCATGCGGTCAATGTTGTCCACCTCGATGGGGATGCCGAGGAGCACGAAGACCTCCTCGATGTCCACGTCACCCTCCAGGAGGACCTCGGTGCTGCCGTCGGGGTTCGCCGTGATCTCCAGCACGGTCCCCTCCAACGCAAAGCGGCCCCTGGCCTCGAGCTCATCGAGGACGGTGCGCACGGTGCCCGGGTCGAGGAAGAAGCGCAGGTGCTCCTCATCGATGGGGAGGTCGCGGGCCGAGATCCGGGTGCGGAACGTGGAGCGGTCCTCCCCCGGCGACCACGAGAAGTCAGAGAGCTGCACCGGCGTGCCGGCCAGTCGGCCGTTGATCTCCTCGCCGATCCACCGGCCGGTATCCGGCTCGAGGCGGAAGTGCGCTGAGACCCCGCGAAGCCGCTTCTCGTCCCCGAAGCCCAGCTGATCCAGGCGCGTCTCCACGGAGACCTCGAGGTCCTCCAGCGGCGCGCCAGGCTCCTCGGGCAAGCGCAACCGCGTCTCGAAGTCGGCGCGTCCCTCCAGCTCCAGCTGCTGCCCGGTGAAGCCCGCGCCGGGGGCGTCCCCCGGGAGGGCAATGCCGGTCAGCGCCGAGACGAGCTCCTCGTCTGCGAGGTCGAGACCCGCGCCGAAGGCGTGCAGGGCGGGGGCGTCCCCCGGGACGGCCTCGAGGGTCGCCACCACGGGTACGCTGGGGCCGTTCTGCTCCCAGCTGCCCTGCGCGCGCCCGAAGACCCAGGTCAGCGGCTCGGGCGTCTCCTGGGCGTCCCCACGGGCCAGCAGCGACCATGCCCGGACCCTTCCGTGGGTCTCGCGGGTCGTGATCCCGGGGGCCGACGGTCGAAACTGAACGCCGCTCCGGCGGTCGGAGGGGCGGAACTGGAGCCATGCCTCGGGGCCACCGAGGTAGGCGCTCACCTCCGCGTCGGCTGCGGCCACGTCGGCCAGCGGGATCGCTCGGGTGATCGTGGCCTGCATGTCGACCGAACCGGCGAGCCCCGCGCCGTCGAGCGCCTCCACGGTCTCCGGGCCGTTGAGCGCGAGGTTGGTGCGCAGGGCCTCGTGCCCCGGGTTCAGTCCGCTGACGTTGACGTCGAACCACTCGAGCCCACGGTTGGCGCCGGAGCTGACCGTTCGTCCCTCCACTTGGATCGGGTTCGCCGCGATGGGGGAGCGAGCTTCGGCGTCGAGTTGAATCGAAGACCTCTGCCCCCTGGTGTGGGTTCGGATTCGAAGGGACCCGTTGGTGTCGGTGATCGGAACCGGGAGCTCCGCCCACTGGAAGCCGACGTTGCGCAGGGTGGCGTCGATGGCCGTGATCATGTGGAGGTCCGCCGCTCCCCTCCAGAGCTCCAGCTTGAAGTCGAGGGCGCCACCGTCCGGTCCCCAGGTGGGGACGATGTTCTGGGCGGCGTCCACCCCGCGCAGGGAGTCGAACGCGCTGCGGAAAGACTCGTCCACGGGCAGGGCGTTGGACTGGACGATCAGGTGGAAGGGGGCTGGGAGGAGCTCTTCCTTGGGGGGCGCCACGCCGGGCAGGAGCGGGACGAAGTGGAGCGAGCCCTGGACGGCGAGGGGACCGCCCGCCTGGAAGCAGGTCACGTCGTAGAAAGCGAGCTGGCCGCGGAGCGCTCCCTCGGTTCGGACGCTCCAGGTGACGTCGCCCATGACCCCCTCGACCGGAACCGGGAAGCCAGGGCCCTGCAGCCTCGTCCTCGGGTCGACCACCCCGTGGTAGGCGAGGGACGCGTCTCCGGTGGGGCGCACGAGGGCGAACTTCTCGAGGCCCTGAACGGGGTCCCCCTGCGGGTCGCTGCCTTGCCTCAGGCGGACGCCCAGGCTGATGTCGGCGCTCCCGCGACTGTCGAGCATCTGGTGAACATCCGCGATGGACGACTCGTGCCCGATCAGGTCGAGGAGCTCCTCGCCAATGGGCGCGTCCGGGACATCTGCCCAGACCTCAAGCGAGGAGCCCTCCGGGGCGTCCTTGCCGAGGCGGAAGGCAGCGGTGGCGTTGAGGCCGTCGAGGCGGCCCTCGACGGCGCCGCGGCCGCGCCAGGCGTCGGGGTCGAACGGATGGTCGGGGTCGTCCGGGATGAAGCGGCCGTCCACGCGCATCTCGATGTCCGTGACCGTGCGCCTGGAGGCGTCTTCGATCCAGGGGAGCTGGATCGAGCCCTGGGTGAGCAGCAGCGAGCCGTTGACGTCGGGGAGCAGAGAGCGACCGATCTCGTAGCTCGCGTGGGCCACGAGGTCGACCTTCCCGTTCGGCTCGAGGGCGAGGAGCTCGGGCGGCAGGAGCCCGTTGGAGACGGCCTCGCGTTGGAGGGCGCTCCCCAGCTCGAGGCCCCGGGCGACGCCCCGGACGCGGGCGACCCGGTCCGCGTCGAGGGTGCCGTTCAGCCACACCACACCGGGCCTGCCCGGCGCGGGTCCCAGGGCCGGGACGAGCCGACCGTAGATCGAGGCCAGCTCATCGGTGAGGCGCGTCATGCACAGGTCGACGGACCCCAGGGCGATGGTGTTGCTCCGGGGCGGGACCACCCGGATCCGCAGGTCTCGAACGACCACCTCGGGGCTCTTCGCGAGGAGGTCGAGGGTGGTCTGGTCCCGCTCGCCGACCCGCTCCATGTCCACGCCCAGGGACTCGGAGAGCTCCAGGACGCCGCCCTCGAGCACCACGCGGTCCAGATGCAGGCCCCGGTCGGGGGTCCACCCCACCCGGAGAGTCAGCTCGTCGACCTGCAGCTCCCGTCCCGTGGGACCGAGGGCGATGCCGCGGAAGGCCACGGAGCGGTCGAGCCACCGGAGGTCGACGTCCTTGACCTGCACGGAGCGCGTGAGGGCTCCTGCGACGCGGTCCTGGACCACGTCCGCCACCCAGCGCTCCAGGGCCGGGTGGTGCTCGATGAGGAGGGCCACGAGGATAGCCACGAAGCACAGCCACCCCGCCAGGCTGACGAGGGCCCGAGCCGCCACGGCCACCGGCCGCCGCGCGCGCAGGGAGCGCCGGAGCGCTCTCGTCTCAAGATCCTCAGCGGTGTCCTTCATCTCGTCGGGGTCAGGTCGCGGGGGGCCCGCTTCCTGGATCGGCTCTATTTAGGCCCATCTCGGGTGATTCTGGCCGTTGACATCGCCCCGCGCGACCGTCACTCTCCCCGAAGCGTTACGGAATCCTCTCTCTCACCGCACTGAATCCAAACCCAGACCCTCCCAGCCCCACTCTAGGGGCATCGAGTCATGGCCAAGAAAAAAGCCAAGCGCGCCACCAAGAAGGCGGCCGCCAAGAAGGCCCCCGCCCGTAAGACCAAGAAGAAGGCCGGCAAGAAGAAGGGCGCCGTCGACATGATCATCAGCAAGAGCCGCACCAAGGGCTGCGCGTCGATCAATGTCTCCGGTGACTTCTACTCCGCGCTGGACCAAAAGGTCCGCGAGCTCATCGCCGGCGCCGAGGCGCGGGCTGAGGCGAACAACCGCCGCACCCTGCGTCCGCAGGACCTCTGATCCCCCGGCGGCTGCCGCGTGCCTCACGGCGCGTGGCTCCCGCCGACTCGGAGTTGAAGGGGCCGCCCTCCACCTCGGTGGAGGGCGGCCCCTGACATGGGACGCGGCCACCGCCGTGAGCGACCCGTCAGCGCCGACGGACCTTCGCGTCGAAGGGGCGAAGATAGAGCGGCCGCAGCGTCTCCGGGCCGCACTCGGCCCCGGCCGCGAGCCGTGAGAGCCCGAGGTCCAGGACGTGCTCTGCCCGCGCGAACGGTGCTTGCCGAACCTCCACGTGAGCGGGGGAGGGCTGACCGAGCGCCTTCAGCGCAGCCTCGTCAGCCAGCAGCACGGGCACACCGGCGAGCAGCTTGAGGGCGTCGGTGGGTTGCACGCAGGTCGGAGCAGCGAGGGCGTGAACCTCCGCATCGGCGCGCTCATAGGATGCGATGTACACGTGGCCTCCGAACGCGTTTCGCAGCACCGCGCCGCGTTCGCCTGCGGCGAGCCCGTCCATTGCGATGGCGTCGAAGGAAGGGATCCCGAGCACCTCGGCCTGCGCGCCGCGCATGAGCCCGAGGGCTGTGGCAGCGCCGACCCTGAGGCCGGTGTAGCTCCCGGGTCCGACGCCGGCGAACACGAGACCCAGATCGGAGCGGGTGGCGCCGACCTCGGCCACGAGGTCCTCGAGGGCTCCGAAAAGGTCACTCGCGTGACGCCGATCTTCCCCGAGCGCCCGAGAAGCGCGCTGCCCCTCCGGGCCCCTCGCGGCGATCGAGGCCGGCCTGGTCGAGGTCTCCAGCGCGACGACGAGGCGGACGGCCTCGCCGGACTCCTCCCGCGACGGCCCGGTCATCCGCGCTCGATCTCCTTCGCCAGCGTCTCGGAGAGCTGGACCGCCATCTGCTCGATGCGCTGGGCGTCCGCACCCTCGATCATCACGCGGGCCTTCGGCTCCGTGCCCGAGTAGCGGACGTTGACCCGGCCGTCATCCCCGAGCTCCTCCTCGAAGCGGGCGCGCAGCGCCTGGAACTCCGTGAGGCTCTCGAGGTCGGGCTTGGAGGCCACGACCAGCCCGAGGAGGACCTGGGGGAACGGGACGAAGGGCGCCGCCAGGGTGGACAGGGCCGCCTTGTTGCGGGCGGCCACGCCCAGGACGTGGAGGGCGGTCAGGAGGCCATCGCCGATGAACCCGTTCTCGGAGCCGAAGATGACGTGCCCCGACTTCTCGCCGCCCAGGCAGAGGCCCTCGCTGCGGAGCCCCTCGACGACCTGGCGGTCGCCCACGCCCACCTCGTGGACGCCGATGCCGCTGGGGGCGAGTGCCCGGTGGAGGCCCCGGTTGCTCATGACGGTGGCGACGATTCGCCGGTCCTCCCACAGGCCCCGGTCGGCGGCGTCGCGGGCGATGATCGTCATGATCGCGTCTCCGTCGACGAGCTCGCCGCGCTCGTCCACGAGCAGGCAGCGGTCGGCGTCCCCGTCCAGGGCGATACCGAGGCTCGCGCCTGCCTCGCGGACCCGGGCCTGCAACGACTCCGGGTGGGTCGAGCCGCACCCCGCGTTGATATTCAGGCCGTCCGGCGCGCAGTGGAGGCTGGTGACGTCGGCCCCGAGGCGAGCGAGCACGTCGGGCCCGACCGAGCTGGCGGCCCCGTTCGCTCCATCCAGGACGATCTTGAGGCCGCTGAGGTCCAGGGGCTCGCCCTCGCTGCCCAGGGCGACCAGGTGGTCCGCGTAGGCCGAGCGCAGGGAGTCGTCGCGCTCCAGGGGCGGCTCCTCGGCGGCCCCATCGGGGTCGATGCGGTCGAGCTCATCGCGCAGTCGAATCTCGATCTCGGCCTGCTCCGCGTCGGTCAGCTTGTTGCCGCCGCCAGCGAAGAGCTTGATCCCGTTGTCCTCCGCCGGGTTGTGGGAGGCGCTGATCATGGCGCCGAGGGCCACGGGGCGGGACCCGGTGAGCCAGGCGAGGCCGGGGGTGGGCAGGAGCCCAGCGGTGGTGGCGCGGATCCCGGACTGGGCGAGCCCACGGGCCAGGGCCTCCTGGAGCGGCCCGGCGGAGGCGCGGCCGTCGTGGGCGATCAGGGCCTTGCCCTCGCTACCGTCGGAGCTGCGGCCGAGCACGGCGCCCGCCGCACGCCCCAGGGCCTCCACGGCGGTGGGGGAGAGCCAGCCCTCGAGGGCGCGGCCGCGGATCCCGTCGGTCCCGAAGATCGGGCCGTCACTTCTCTTCGTCGTCATCCTTGGTGCCCCTTACAAGGGCGATAGAGCTCGTGGAGTCGTCCACGGTGAGGCGGAGCGAGGAGGCCGGGTCGGTCTTGGCCTCGTCGAAGTAGGGGCCGAGGCGCTGGCGCCATAGCGGGTCCACGGCGTCGACCTCCACGGGGGCGCGGCTGCCGGGCTCCCGCAGGGCGCGGTCCACGTCCACGAAGACGCGGGCGTTCTCGCGCACGAACTGCAGGATCTCCTGGAGCATCTGGGTTCGTGTGGCTTCGGGGAGCCCCTCCGGGAAGAGGCCGCGCTCCATCACCTGGACCTGGACAAGCTCGGTCGGGGGGAGGAAGGGCGCGTCGCCCTCGAGGCGCGCGGCGTCGAACGAGACCAGGGCGACCTCGAGCTCGAGGGTCGTGATCAGCGTCTCGCGAGGCGCGAGCTGACCGCGCAGGAAGAGCTCCCCGTCGATCTCGATCTCCGGGAGCTTCTCGCGGTCGATGCTGAGCCTCTCCACGAATCCGCGCCCGAGGTAGGCGGTGAGGTCGATCGGCTCGAAGGCGAGCACCGAGGGGTCGGCCACGATCGCCTGGACCACGGCGGCAGGACCGCGCACCCCGACCCGAGCAGGGTTGAACTCCAGGGAGTCGGCCAGGAGATCCGAAGCGGGCGGCAGCGTGATCAGCGCGAAGTCCCCCGCGTCGGCTGCTTCGGCGCTGACAGCGAGCGATTGGATCGACGGCTCGATCTGGTCGTTGGCGTATCGCTCGACCTTCACCACGAGCGCTTCGGGGGTGACGAAACGGACATCGAGGCTCCCCTGGACCCGCTCCAGCCCCCAGGACAGGTCCGAGGACTCCACCTGCCGCTCGTTCCCGACCCAGCTCTCCTCGACGATCAGGACTCCCCCCAGCCCGCCGCTGATCTTGTCCAGCTCGGCCTCGGAGGCCTCTGCCCGGACCTCGATCTGATCGCCATCCGCCGGGCTCGCCACGTGCAGGCCTTCGCTGGGGAGCACGATGGTCAGCACGCCTCTCCTCGGGATGGTGTTGGCCCCGGCGCCGGCCTCGACCTGCACCTCGACGGTGAAGGTCTGCTCGCCCATGACGGCTCTGCCCGCGAGCGCGAAGATGAAGATGGCGAGGACCAGTGAGGTCAGCTTCTCCACGGGGTTGCCGAAGATCACCTTGGCGAGGCGAGCGAGCAGCGGTGGCCGCTCGACCCTGCTGGGGGCGGCCAGCTCGTCTCCCCCGAGCCGTGCGCGGAGGACGTCGCCAAGCTCCTCGCGCATGACGCGACGCTCCATGGTGCCGCCCTGGAACACGGAGATGAGGCCGGTCTCCTCGGAGACCGCGACGACCACAGCGTCCGTCTCCTCGGTCAGGCCGAGCGCCGCTCGGTGGCGAGTGCCCACTGAGCTGGCGAGTTGGTCGTTCTCCGAGAGGGGCAGGATCGCCATGGCGCACAGCACCCGCCCTTCGCGCAGGATCACGGCGCCGTCGTGGAGGGCAGCGCCCGTGTGGAAGATGCTGTCCAGCAGCTCCTGTTTGACGTCGCCGTCGATCTTGACCGCGTTCCTGGTGTACGGCTCCAGGGACGACTGCCGCTCGAAAGCGATGAGCGCCCCCTGCTTGCGCTTCGCCATGGAGATGCAGGCCTCGACCACCTCGTCCACCGCGTCGTAGGACTGGCGACCCAGGAAGCGTCGCAGGAGCGGGTTGTCCCCGATGCTGACGATCCCTCGCCTCAGCTCCGGCTGGAAGACCACCGCCAGGATGACGACGGCGAAGCCAGTGACGCTCTGGACGATGATCTCGAGTTCGACGAGGTCAGCGGACTGCGCGACGCTCAGCAGGATCACGTACAGCAGGAAGTACGCGATGGCCGCCCCGCGGATCATCCTGCTGCTCCGCGCCGTGGTGAGGAAGAACAGGAACAGATGGATCCCGACCGTCAGGATCAGGACCTGAACGAATGTCTTGGGGTCGGGGGGCATCTGTGTAGGAGGTTCAGTTCGGGCGTGATCAGCCGAATGGAGCCCCAAGACTATCTCCCGGGAGGTCCACGAGCACGCGCCGCGTGCCTATACAGCGGCTGGCTGCCGCGCCTCGGCTCTCCTCTGGATCGGCGGTCCGGGGCGGCGGAATGAAGCCCGCTTCACCTGGGCCTTCCGACGGGCGCCTCCGTCGCAGATCAGTAGCAGGGGCCGATCGCAGCGGCGACGAGGGCCGCCTCCCGCATGATCGCCACGTCGTGCACCCGCAGGATGTCGACGTTGCGGGTCGACACGGCCAGGGCGATGGTGGCGGCGGTCCCCCCGATGCGCTCCCGGAGGCCTGGTGCGCGGCGTCCAGAGGCGTCCTTCCAGTCCGCCGCGCGCTCCTCACCGGTGATGTGCCCGATGAAGGACTTCCTTGAGACCCCCAGCAGGAGCGGGGCGCCGAGGGCTCGGAGCTCACCGAGGCCTCTCAGGAGCTGGAGATTGTGCTCCAAGCGCTTGCCGAAGCCGATCCCCGGATCGAGGGCCAGCCGGTCGGCCGGGATGCCAGCCCGGACGGCGACCTCCAAGCGCTCCCCCAGGCACGCCCGCACCTCCGCGAGGGCGTCGCCGTAGGTGGGGGAGGACTGCATGGACTGCGGCGCCCCCTGGCGATGCATGAGCACCAGGAACAGATCGTGCTCCTCCCTCAGCTCCGCCACCGCGGGGATCATGCCCGGGTCCGCGAGCCCCCCGCTGATGTCGTTCACGATGCGGGCGCCCGCCTCCACGGCCCGGCGGGCCACCACGGCCTTGGTGGTGTCCACCGAGAGGGGGAGCGGGCACTGGCTGGCGAGTCCCTCGATCACCGGGAGGATCCTCCGCAGCTCTTCCTCGGCGGCGACGGGTTCGGCGCCGGGGCGCGTCGACTCGCCGCCGATGTCGAGCACGTCGGCGCCCTCTTCGGCGAGTTGGAGGCCGTGCTCGATAGCACGCCGGGGATCGAGGAAGCGTCCCCCGTCGGAGAAGCTGTCGGGGGTGACGTTGACGACCCCCATGATCGAGGGGGCCCGGCCGCCGGGGGCGAAGCCGACCTCGGGATCGAGGGGCCAGGGGCGGGGCGGCCCTTGGCGATCGGGGGCGTCAGCGCTCAAGGTCGCGCGTCAGGCTGGCGACAGGCCCGGCATGGAGCCGCTGTCGCCGTCGATGTCGAGCTCGGGTGCCGCCACGGGCGGGGACGCGGGCTTCGCGGAGCGGCGCTCCTCGCGGATCTCCTCGGCGGTCTTCTCCCGCAGGCTCTCCGGCTCCTCACCCTCGATCAGCTTGGCGATCTCCTCGCGGTCGAGGGTCTCGTAGAGCAGGAGCCCCTTGGTGAGCCGCTCCATGGCGTCACGGCTCTCGCCGACGAGGTCGCGGGCGAGGTCATAGGCCTCACGCATGATGCGCCTGATCTCCTCGTCGATCTCGCGGGCCGTCTCCTCGGAGTGCCACTTCCCGCTCATGAGCTCGGTGCCGAGGAAGTCGGAGCCCTGGCGCTCGGCGAAGTTGATGGGGCCCACCTTCTCGCTCATGCCGAGCTCCGTGACCATCGCCCGCGCGAGCTCGGTCGCCCGTCGGATGTCATCGGACGCGCCGGCCGAGATGTCGCCGCAGAAGATCTCCTCCGCCACACGCCCGCCGTAGAGCATGGCCAGCTGGCCCAGGAGCCGTCGCCGCTGGGTGTGATAGCTCTCCTTCTCGGGCAGCATCATCGTGGCGCCGAGGGCGCGTCCGCGGGGGACGATGGTGACCTTGTGGGGGACGTCCACCTGATCCTCGAGCTTCGCCGCGACGATCGTGTGCCCCGCCTCGTGGTAGGCCGTGATCTCCAGGTCCTCCTTCTCGACGTTGCGGGCGATCTTCTGGCGCCCGTAGCGGACCTTGGCGGCCGCCTCCTCCAGGTGGGACATCTCGATCTCGTCCTTCTTGTCGAGCACGGCCATGATGGCCGCCTCGTTCACGATGGCGGCGAGGTCCGCGCCGGAGTAGCCGGGCGTCGCCCGCGCGAGGTCGATGACCTCGATGTTCTTCGCGACGCGCACCTTCTTGAGGTGGACGCCGAGGATGGCCTCCCGACCCTCGAGATCGGGCAGGTCGATCGTGACCTCGCGGTCGAAGCGGCCGGGCCGAAGCAGCGCCGGGTCGAGCACGTCGGGGCGGTTCGTCGCGGCGACGACGATGATCCCCTCGTCGGTGCTGAACCCGTCCATCTCGACGAGGATGGCGTTGAGCGTCTGCTCCCGCTCGTCGTGCCCGCCGCCCATGCCGCTGCCGCGGCGTCGACCGACCGCGTCGATCTCGTCGAGGAAGATGATGCAGGGCGAGTTCTCGCGGGCCTGCTTGAAGAGGTCGCGGACCCGGCTCGCGCCGACGCCGACGAACATCTCCACGAAGTCCGAGCCCGAGATGGAGAAGAACGGCACCTCGGCCTCGCCGGCGATGGCCTTGGCGAGGAGGGTCTTGCCGCAGCCTGGGGAGCCGACGAGCAGGACGCCGCGCGGGATGCGGCCGCCGATGCGGGTGAACTTGCCGGGGTTCTTCAGGAACTCCACCACTTCGCGCACCTCGGCCTTGGCCTCCTGCGCGCCGGCGACGTCCTCGAAGGTGACGCCGGTGTGGTTCTCCTTGGTGTACATCTGGGCGCGGCTACGGCCGAAGCTCATGACACCGGCGCCCCCGCCCTGGTTGCGCATCTGACGCATGAACAGGATGAACAGCGCGAAGATCAGCAGCCACGGCCCGTACATGAGCAGCGCGGTGGCGAAGGAGCCGTCCGGCGGTCCGTGCACGGTGCCGCCGTTGGGCGTCAGGTCGAAGGGCCACGGCTTGAGCACCGCGCCCTTGGCGAGCAGCGCCTCTCGGACCTCGGCGAGGCGGGGGGCCACGTTGCCGATCTTCAGGGCGATCTCGTAGTCGCCCTCCTCGCCGTTGGTGCCCTCACCAACGGTCCCCCCCGAGGGCTCGAAGCCGGCCTCGGGCGTGGCCATGCCGAACACGAACAGGCGGTCGGTCTGGCGGGTGCGGGGGGAGGTCGGGGTCTCGCCCGGCTCGCTGGCGAGTGTGGACTCCATCGAGACCTCGGTCACCTGCCAGACCTCCGTCGGCTGGAACGACCCGTCCATGAGCGCCTTGAGGAGCGTCTCGGGCTGCTCGCTCGTGTACCGGGCGCGGGCCTTGATCTCACGCCAGTTCTCCTCGTGCTCCGCGACGCTGGCGAAGGAGGTCCGGAACGACTTGCCGGAGGTCAGGACCCCCTCAACGTCGGTCTGGCCCTTGAGCTCGAGCTTCTGGACCGTGCCCGTGACGAGCGCGTGCAGGAACCCGTCCTGGGTGAGCTCCTCCGTCTTCCGCAGGCTGCTGCCGCTGAAGGCAACCAGCACCACGACGATGACGGTGAGGAACAGGAGGAACGAACCGAAGGGACGGGGCTTGCGCGCCTTGTCCCCCTGGGGCTGTGAATCGGCCATGGCTTGGATATCGGCCCGTCGGCGCTGAATCTCCAGCCCTGGGCGGGCCCAGGCCGTTCAATACGGGCCTGGAAGGACTGAAAGTGCCTTGCGCCGCCGGTCAAGCGGGGCGGGCGAGGCGAGATCGACGTCGGGCGACAACCAGTGTAGGCCATCCTGGCTGGCGCCCCTGCCCCGACCCCCGAACTTCATCGGGCTTCTTCGGGGGCTTACGGGGGCTCAGTCCTGGGGCGGTGCGCTGGCGCGATATTCGAGGTCGGCGAGGAGGGAGAGGACGATCTGGTCGGCTGCGACCTTGAGACCACGTTCGCGCTGAACGGGCTCCCGGCCAGGCACGTCGATGGCGCTGCCGACCACGGTCTCGACCCTGGTGCTCCCGAGCGTCACGCCCCGGGCACGGTCCACCAGGGAGGCCTCGATGAGGAGGACATCCAGGGTCTCCACGAACAGGTTGTCCGGGGTCCTCGCGCCCTCACGACGCTGGAAGTCCTTGATGGAGCCGGTGAGGACCAGGTCGGCGCGCCGCGGCGAGAGGAGCTCCAGGTCGAGGAAGCGGCGCGCCGACTCGCTCGTCGCAGCGTGGAGGGGCTGCTCGATGTTGGGGAGCAGCGTCTCGTTGCCGAAGATCTCGACGCCGATCGAGGCCGCGGTCCGACCATCGGGGAGGGCCGGACTCAGCCCGGTTCGATAGCCGCAGGCGGCCGTCAGTGCGGCGGCCAGACACAGGAGCGTGGGCAGGATCCCTCGGGTGGCCATCACTGCTGATCTCCGCTGTTCTCCGTGGCGATCCCGGAAGACTTCTCGTCCTTCTCGCCCTGCTCGATGGCGCGTTCGGTCTTGCGCGGGATCCGACGCGGCTCCATGGACCCCGATCCGGGCGCCAGCTCGGCAGGGCCTTGCTGCTCGACCCCTCCGTCCAGCGGGACGATCTCCTGGGGCAGGTTGCCCTGGGGGATCTGGCGGGGCGGGCCGAGGGACTCGATCTCATCGACGGCCTCGAGGAACGCGCGGATCTCCTCCAGCTGCCCCGGATTCCCGGCGCGCTTCGCCGTCTCCAGGGCCCGGGCCGCGTGCTGTCGTGCACCCGCCGGGCTGTCGACGGTCCGGTAGAAGCGCGCCACCACCATGTCGTTGTCCGCGAGGCGCTGGAGGCAATCCACGAGGGTCCGTTCCACCTCCGAGCGGATCTCGTTGTCCGGGTACTTCGAGAGCCACACCTCCAGCTCCCCGAGGGCGACCTTGAGCGAGTCCCGGCCGTACTCCGGCCCCCCAAGGGCCGCGAGGCGCAGGCGGGGGATGGCGGCCTCGCTCGCGATCCGGTACGGCGAGTCGCGGCACCAAAGGACCAGCTCCTCGTGCTTCTCGATCGCGACGGCGAACTGGCGGTTCTTCTCGTAGACCTCGGAGAGCTTGTGCAGCGCGTCGTCGGTCTCAGGGTGCTTCGGATACTCGGCGCTCAGGTACTCGTAGACCTGCGGCGCGTTGTTGGAGTACGGGAAGAGGAAGTACTTGCGGCGCTTGTCGAAGAAGTAGCTGTCCCCGATGCCCTTGAGCAGGTCCCCCGCCTCGTTCCGGAGGCCGTGCGAGGGGTAGCGGCGGTCGAGCTTCTTGATGGTCTTGAAGGCGTCCTTGCGGTCGTCACGCTCCAGGTAGAGGGTCGCCGAGCGGAGGCCCGCGGGGACCGAGATGCGGGCGGGCAGGTCCGACTCGGACAGGTCCTCCAGCGCCTGGGGGTCATCGCCCCGCGTCGCGAGCTCCGAGGCGTAGGTCTCCAAGGCGTCCCGCACCGCGACCCGGGTCTTGGTGTCCAGACCGCGGGCCTTGTTGGCGGAGAGCAGCCCCGCGACCGTGTCCACCAGCTGCCGGTCCGCGAGCTCTCCCGCGGGCGAGGATTGCGCTGCCACGAGCACGGCGGGGACCTCCTCGGGATCGAGGGGGGAGATCGAGGCGATCGGGCTGGAGCTGCAGCTCGCGAGCGCGAGCAACGCGAGGCCGGACAGCAGCGAGTGGCGCTTGGTGGGAGGCGTCAAGGGGACTTGGGCCGCGTGGCGGTCCGACGGTTTCGGTCAGGCGCGGCGAGGAACCGGCCGTGGCTCTTGGGTCTTGTCTCGAGGTGGTGATCGAGGAATCGTCCGGTGAAGTCCAGGACTCGGATGGACCGTTCCGTGGACCAGTCTGCGCTGTCGAGGTCCCCGAGGGGCGCGCGGAGGGCGAAGTCAGCCGATTCGAGGATCGAGACCGGGAGCGTACCGACGCGGAGTCCCGAGGCGTGAGCCTCGTTCGCGTGGATCGGGCAGAGGCGACCCCCGACCGACGCGGAGAAGGGGGCTCTCGGCTCGGTTGAGGTGGGGTCCACCGCCGCCGCGGGGGCGCCGCAGGTGGCGCAGGACGCCAGGGCGGGGGCGAGGCCGAGCTGATCGAGGAGCTTCAGTTCGAAGCCGGCTAGCAGGGCCGAGGGAGGGCCCTCGGCCCGGTCGAGCGCGTCGAGTGCGCCCTCGGCGAGGGTGAATTGTTCCCGGTCGGAGAAGCCCGCCCGGGTCACCAGATCGACCAGTTCGACGACAGTCTGGGCGGCGCGATAGCTCCTGAGAGATCGGGTCAGCTGGCGCCGCCGGTGGAGCAGCTCTCCCTCCCGGAGTGTCCCCAGGTCGCTCTCCTTGCGCTGCACCCACGACAGCTCCAGGGTGTCGAACCAGTCGAGGACCCCGAAGAACCGAGAGCGCGGACGGTGGGCGCCCTTGGCCATCAGCTCGACCCGGCCGTGTTCGGGCGTGAGGACGTGCACCACCAGCGAGGTCTCGCCGAACGGCGTCCGTCGGAGGAGGATGGCCCGGTCGCTGGTGCGCGACGCGGGGCGGCGCGCGGCGGGTCGTGAGCGCGGCATGGTGGGGGGGCCGGTCAGGCGCCGCGCCGCTCGCGCTCCTCGGTGTTCCCGTGCCGCTCGGGCTCATTATCCGCGCCGGAGCGAGGCAGGGGGCCCGACTGCGCCCCTGCGTCCCAGCGCAGCTCGAGGCCACCGGGTCGCTCCATCACGACCCGCAGGACGCGTCGGTCGCTGGCCTCGCTCACGCGGAAGGTGACGCCCTCGGAGGTGAAGGACTCACCGGCGGAGGGGAAGCGCCCGATCTCGGAGAGCACGAATCCACCCAGGGTCTCGTAGTCCGACTCCTCGGGGATCTCGAGGTCGAGGGCCTCGTTGACCTCGGAGACGTGGAGGCTGGCGTCGGCTTCGACCGCGCCGCTTTCCATGGCCCGGAACGCGGTGTGCTCCTCCTCGTACTCGTCGCTGACGTGCCCGACGATCTCGGCCACCACGTCGGCGAGGGTGACGAGCCCGGCCGTCCCGCCGTACTCGTCCACCACGATCGCCATCTTCTGACGGTCGGCCCGGAACTGGTTGAGCAGGTCCGAGACCCGCACGGTCTCGGGGACCAGCAGGGGGGGCCGCATGATGTCGCGGATCCGGGTCGTCTCAAGGCGCCCTTCGGCCACGGCCTTGGCGGCCTCGAGGGCGGTGAGCGTTCCGATGATGGTGTCGATGGTCCCCTCGTAGACGGGGATCCTGGAGAAGCTCGCGGTGGCGAAGACGGCGACTGCGTCCGTGAGGGCGGCGTCCTCTTCAATGGCGAAGATCTCGGTCCGCGGGGTCATGACCTCCGCCGCGTCCACCTCACCGAACTCGATGGCGTTCGCGATGAGCTCCCGGGTCTCCTCAGCGAGGTCACCGTCAAACTCGGCGCTCTCCACCATGGCGCGGAATCCCTCCACCATGCGGCGCGTCCCCTCGTCGGCCTCGTGGGACCGCATTCCACGCAGGATGGCGCGGCGGATGATGCGGAGAAGGCCCACCACCGGGAGGAGGGGCAGGGAGAGGCGGGCCAGGGTTGGGAGGGCCACCCGGAGCAGCGCATCTCCGCGGGAGTTCACCAGCGCCGCGGGCAGCGTCTGCGTGGTGAGGTGAAGCAGCGGGGCGCCCAGGGCCAGGGTGAGGATGGCGGACTGGGTGCCCGTGAGGTCGGAGGACTCGGCCAGCAGGTGGAGCAGCAGCAGCGTGGCTGCGACCCGGCAAATCTGCGCGCCGAGGCTCGCGGAGGCGCTCAGCGACTCCCGTCGCTCCAGGTAGCCCGCCAGGGGATCGGGTGCGAAGTCTTCCTCATCCGAAGGCACGGAATGGGGGACGGCCCGCTCGATGGCCTGGGCCAGCATGGCGAGGAGGCCCGCGGTGACCAGCAGCGCGACGAGGGCGAGGCCGCCCGCGAACGGGGCGTCGAGGCCGGGCCATCCGGCGCTGGCGGATGCGCCAGCTGGAGAGCCGGGGACGGCGATGCCGGGCTCCCCGGCTGGGGGAGGCTCGAGTTCGGCCTCTGGTGGTGAGATGGGACTGGGCACGGTGGAAGCGATAGGAGCGGTGGGGCCGATCATAGGATCCGAAGGAGGAGGGGCGCCAAGATGTCGAGGTGCGGCGTGGCCGCGGTCAGCGAACGGCGGGCCCCGTCGGGCTGCGCGCGGAGCGAGCGCAGGCGAGCGAGACCGTTACGGATCCGGAACGGCGAGCGCTCCGGCCGCCGCAGGCGATGGCTATGAAATATGCCATAAGCCTATTGATGGCAATGCACTGCGGAGGATCGGGGCCGGTCTTTCGTACGGAGTGGCATGGCGCTCGCCATGGGTCGCCCGATGAAAGACCAAGTCGCTACCCCGCCGCCCGCTCGCGGCCTCGCCGACGGTCGGGCAGAGTCGGCGCTGATGGTCGAGTTCCAGGACCGCCGGGACCACCTTGCGTTCGAGTCGCTCTATCGGGCCGCGGCGCCGAACCTCCTGGTCTGGATCCAGCGCCTGCACGCCCAGCGCCGGGACGGCGGTGACCCCCGGGAGACTCTCCAGGACACCTTCCTCAACATCTATCGCTACGCCGGCTCTTTCAAGCCCGCTGCGCCGGGCGGCTTTCGCGCCTGGGCGAGGACCATCGCCGGGAACGCCCTGCGGCGCACCCGCAAGGCCAACGCCGGGCGGACGGCCCTTCTGGGTGACCTCGGGGAGGGGGCGCCGGAGCCCGCGGACCGGCGCCTCGAGCCCTCTGCGGCGGCCTCGCTGGGGGAGCTTTCCAGATCCGCGCGGTCCGGACTCGCCCTGGTCTTGCTCCATTACGCCAACTGCCTCCAGCAACTCTCCGAGCGCGACCAGCTCGCGCTGCAGATGGTCGAGGTGGAGGGGCGCTCGTACGCGGAGGTCGGCGCGGCCCTGGGGACCGAGCGGTCCAACACCAAGATGGTGGTCTTCCGGGCTCGCAAGCGCTTGCAGGCGCTCGTGAACGCCTCCCTCTCGGGCGCGGCCAAGGGAGGTACCGGGCGGAGGGAGGTCGCCGGACGGTCCATGGTCCGGCAGAGCGCCTGAGGGGGCAGACTAGGCGGCGGTCCCCGCCCGGAGACCCCGCTGGTTGGGCTCGCTGAACTGGCGGCTGGGGGGATCGGTTGCCCCCGGTGGTCCCGTACCCTTGACCCTATGACCGATCAGCCGAACTCGGAATCGCCGCGGGAGGTCGACCTCCTCGTCACCGGTATCGGTGAGCTGGCGACGCCTGAGGGCGAGCAGCCGCTCTCGGGGTCAGGCATGGGGCGGTTGAGCGTTCAGCGCAGCGTGGCGGTGGCCTGCGACGCCGGCCGTTTCGTCGCCATCGGGCCGGAGTCCGAACTCATCCAGAGCTTTCGCGGGCGGGACACCCTGGATGCTGGTGGCGGGCTGGCGATCCCGGGGCTCGTGGATTCCCACACTCACCCGGTCTTCCTGGGGACGCGAGAGGGGGAGTTCGAGCAGCGCGTCGCCGGTCGTAGCTACGTGGAGATCGCGGCCGCTGGGGGAGGGATCCGATCGAGCCTCGAGGGCGTCCGGGCCAGCACGGAGCTGCTGCTGCTCGAGGTCCTGCTGCCGCGCCTCGACCGGTTCCTCCAGCTCGGGACCACGACCATCGAGGCGAAGACCGGCTACGGGCTCACCGTGGCCGACGAGCTGAAGGGGCTGGACGTGATCGCCGCCGCGAACCGCTCCCACGCCGTGGAGCTCATCCCCACGTGCCTCGGCGGGCACGATGTCCCTCCCGAGTTCAAGGGGCGGCCCGAGGCTTGGATCGACGTGGTCTGCGCGGAGCTCTGGCCGGCCGCGGCCAGCAAGGCCGCCTTCGCCGACGTCTTCACCGAGAGCCATGTCTTCGGGCTCGAGGCCTCGCGGCGGCTCATGGAGTCGGCGCGGGAGCAGGGGCTCGGGCTCCGCATGCACGTGGACCAGCTGACGTCCCTCGGGGGAGCGGAGCTGGCGGCGGAGCTCGGCGCTGCGAGCGCGGACCATCTCGAGCACGTCTCCGAGCACGGCATCGCCGCCCTCGCGGAGCGCGGGGTCCAGCCGGTGCTGTGCCCGCTGGTCCCGCTCTATCTCGGGGAGGCCCAGGAGGCGCCTGCTCGCAGGATGATCGAGGCGGGCTGCGCCCCGGCGCTCTCCACGGACTTCAACCCTGGCTCCTGCTACTGCATGAGCCTCTTCGAGGTCATGAGCTGGGCCGCCCTGCGCTACGGGATGAGCGCGGCGGAGGCGCTGACGGGGACGACGCTGAACGCGGCCTGCAGCCTCGGGCTCGGCCACGAGCTGGGCTCGGTTGAGGTCGGCAAGCGCGCAGACCTCGTCCTGACGGATCTCCCGAACCACACACACCTGACCTACGAGCTCGGCCGGAACCCGGTCCGTCGCGTCATCAAGGGTGGGGCCGCCGTGCATTGACGGTATCCGCCAGCGCGGCACGCATTCCTGATGTCGGGTGCGTCGCGGCTGCTAACCTCCTGCCGCCCTCACTCCTCTCCCATTCATGTCCAGCAAGAAGCAGCTGATTCAGCCGCGCACCCTGAAGGGGTTCCGCGACTTCCTCCCCGCCGCGATGATCCCCCGCGAGGGGCTCATCGACACGGCCAAGGGCGTCTATCGCTCCTTCGGTTTCAGCCCCATCGACACGCCCTCTTTGGAGTACACGGAGGTCCTGCTCGGTAAGGGCGGGGCCGAGTCCGACAAGCAGATGTACCGCTTCACGGACCACGGCGGCCGGGATGTCGGCATGCGCTTCGATCTCACGGTGCCCTTCGCGCGCTTCGCCGCGCAGCACATCGGGACGCTCGGGACGCCGTTCAAGCGCTACCACGTGGGCCCGGTGTGGCGAGGCGAGAACACCCAGCGGGGCCGATATCGTGAGTTCATCCAGTGTGACTTCGACACGATCGGCACGACCAGCGCCGCGAGTGACGTGGAGGCCGCGCTGGTGATCCACGACCTGTTCCGGGCCATCGGCTTCGAGCGGTTCACCATCCGGATGAACGACCGCCGGCTGCTCACAGGACTCCTCGAGACCTTGGATCTGGTGGAGCAGCAGGCCGCGGTGCTCCGCGTGCTCGACAAGCTCGACAAGGCGGGCGCCGAGGCCGTTGCGGCAGAGCTAAGGGACGGGGTGGGGCTCTCAGAGCCCCAGGTCCGCGCGGTCCTGGAGTTCGCCCAGTTGAAGGGGAGTCCGGGCGAACTCCTCGATGCGATCGAGCCGCTCGTCTCCGGAGCGGATGCCGGGGTCGCGGGGCACCGGGGACTCTCGGGGCTCTTCGAGGCGGTCACCGCCGCCGGTGTGGACCCTGACCGGATCAAGTTGGACCCCTCCATCGCGCGGGGGCTCGACTACTACACCGGCGCCATCTTCGAGACCTTCCTCGATGACCTGCCGGGCATCGGAAGCTGCTGTTCCGGTGGGCGCTACGACGACCTGGCGACCCTCTACACCAAGCAGGACCTTCCAGGTGTCGGTGCCTCGCTCGGCGTGGACCGCCTGCTGGCGGCGATGGAGGAGCTCGGCATGGTCGAGGCGCAGTCTGCCCCCTGCCCCGTCTTCATCCCGATGCTCGAGGACGATCGCCTCGGCGACTACCTCGCCCTCGCGGCGGAGCTCCGAAGCGCTGGGATCGGGGTCGAGCTCTACCCTGAGCCTCGCAAGCTGGGGGCCCAGCTCAAGTACGCCGACCGCCGCGGGTTTGCCCTCGCGGTCATCGCAGGCAGCCACGAGTTCGACGCGGAGACCTGCCAGGTGAAGGACCTCCGGGCGAAGCACGGGGTGGAGGTTCCCCGGGCCGAGCTGATCGGGCGCGTGCGCGACGTCCTCTGAACGGGCGAAGGCCTGGACGCGGGACCTGCCTGGCGGGTTGAGCAGGGCCCTCCCAAGTGGGCACCCGTCTTGATCGTGGACATGACCTCGACCCATGGCGGGGCCCTGGGGGCCCGGGCGTCCTTCGGGCAGAGTCCAAAGAGAGGCAGACCCGACTAAAGAGGCGGGGAGACAGGGGTCGATGAGTTCTTTTGACGGGCCTCCTGGCCCCATCGAACCGGCCAAATGAAAGAGTCGGATAGGAAGAGCGTGGCCGCGGAAGCGGACCGCCGGGAGCGTGGGCGAGTCCCCACGGCCGAGCCCGCTACCCTCACCCCGACATGTAGCGAGACGGCCGTGACCGTGGCGAACACCTCTCAAGGGGGGCTCTTCGCCGTCCTCGAGGGTTCCCTCGAGTTCGAGATCTGCCTCAAGGGAGACCCGGAGCCGCGCCTCGTCCAGCTGGTGCGCTCCCAGTCGCTGCCCGGGGGCAAGCTGGGGATCGGCTTCAAGTTCGTGGAGCCAGACGAGCCTGGAGGGACGAGCTAGTTCGACGCCGTCGACCTTCAGCCTGCCATGAAGTCGCTCACCGCCAGCCTCGCGCTCCAACTGCTCCTCGTGAGCATGGTCGCGCTCTCCGCGTCGCTTGGAGTCCAGGCGTACCGGTTCCACGGGCAGGCCGTCAAGAGTGCGGACGCGACCGTCGCCCAGGCGATGGACGACGTCGAGTGGGAGATCGAGAGACACCGCAGGGCGGCGTTGACCAGTGCGCTTCTCCTCGCAAGGTCCGCCAGCCTTGGGGAGCCGAGCTCGGACGAGGCTCGCGGTGCAGGAGCGGGGTCCTGCTCCCCCGAGGTCATCCTCAACTTCGACGGCGCAGGCGAGCCAAGGGTCCTCGTGGGGCCTGATCGTGGACGCCTCTCCGCGATGATCGAGGCGATTCGCGCCGCGTCGGTTGCGGGGGTCACAGGGGCCGATGAGCCCAACAGCGCGGTGGTGGTCGCGGATGGCGAGCCCATGGTGGTGGCCGCCGCGAACCGCGAGAGCGGCACTGGAGGTCGGGTCGTCATCGCGAGCCCCCTGGAGCTGCGGCTGGTGACGAGCCTCTATCCGAACGTGGAGCTGGCCTTCCTCGACCTAGACGGGCCCCTCGGGAGCGTCCCGCCCAACGTCCTCGCGCAGCTCGAGGGCAATGGGGGACGCCCGGTGAACCATGGAGAAGCGCTCGAGGTCCGGGTCCTCGGAGACGGCAAAGAGCGGCCCTCGACGATCGCCCTGGCGAGGAGGAAGACCGCGCTTGGCGCCTCGTTCCTGGCCGTCGTCCAGCAACAGCTGACATACCAGGTCCTCGCAGGCGGCTTCGTCGCTCTCCTCGCGGCGCTGTTCCTGGTGCGCTCCGTGGTGCGGCCGCTGAGGCAGCTACAGGGTCACGTCGCTCAGCTCAACGCCTCCACGAAAGTCAAAGGGACGTTCCGCTCGGGGAAGGCGGAGGAGTTCCGCCGACTCGACCAGGCGCTGACAGGAATGGTGTCCAGGGTCGCTGTCCAGCGCCACGAGATGGTCCAGGACGCGCGCCGCGCGGGGATGTCAGACGTCTCCATGGGCGTCGTTCACGCTGCTGGCAACATCCTCAACAGCATCAACGTCTCCACGAAGCTCCTGCTTCGGGACGTCCTCGCGGTTGATCTGAACGACATGCACTCCCTGGCTCGAGAGCTCGAGGAGCACTCCGACGACCTGGCCTCGTACCTACAACAGAACGAGAACGGCAAGTTCCTTGGTCCATTCATCGTGGCGATGGCCGACGCCGTCGGCGACCTGCGTTCCCGTTGCGCCGTGGAACTGGAGTCCTTGGATGAGGGGCTGGGGCAGGCCATCGACCTGATCCGGAGCCAGGAGAAGTACGCGGTCGGCCCAGCGATGGTGGAGGAGGTGGAACTCTCCGAGGTCGTGGAAAGGGCGCTTGGAGTCGCGCTGCTCTCCGTGGACGGTTCTACCAGGGTCAAGATCGAGCGTCAGTTCGACGGTGTCCCGCTCCTGCGCACGGACCCGCACCGCCTGACGAGTGCGCTCATCAACGTCATCGTCAACGCCCTCGAGGCGCTGCAGGGCGACGATCTCTCGGAGCGTTGCCTCTCGTTGCGCGTGTACGGGACGCAGGACCGGCGGGTCGTGGTTGAGGTGAGTGACACCGGCTGCGGGATCGACCCCGGTCTGCTGGACCAGATCTTCACCTCGTCCTTCACGGACAAGCCCGGCCACGCAGGTGAGGGCCTGCACATGGCTGCGAACGTCTGCCAGGAGCTGGGGATCGCGATCGGCGTCATGAGCGAGGGGCCGGGGTCGGGCTCCAGCATCAAGCTGCGGATCCCGACCGCGAAGACCGAAGTGGTGAACAGGAAACTCGATGCCGATCAGCGCGCATCGGTGCCGGCCACCACGCGGCCCTGAGTCCCGTCTGGCGGGCGCGCTGACTCAGAATGAGGCGGTCGACTTCGATCCTCGAGGTCCCGCGCTCCGGGGCGGTCACGGGAGGCTCCCCTTCGACTCGGAGGGTCGGTTGAAGAGGACCGGGGCGGCCGGCCCAGTGGGCGAGGAGTGCGGACCGGTTCGGCGCAAGGAAGGTATCCTTCCGGAGGTCCACTCTGCCCACCTTCGCACCCCCAGGTCCCCCCATGCAATCCCAACGGCCGTCCCTTCGCAGGCCGCGATCGCGGCGCTCGATTATCGGCGTGCCCAGCAGCCAGTCGGCGTCCTCGGGCAGCAGCACGTCGGCTGGGCCGAGCGCCCCCGCCCCCGGGGCGACGCAACGCCCTGACCTGGACCTCGTCCTCGCCCACCGCGCCACCCAGGGCTTCTCACGGAAGGTCCTGGGGGAGATCCGCCAGATGGGCCGGCCGGCCTGGGTGGACCGGCAGCTCCACCCACAGTTGATTCCGGACCCGGTGGCCGACGCCTTCGTGGCGGGTTTTCCGAGCGTCTCGATGTCGATCCCGGATCTGCACGCGAACTACGCCACCTCGGCGCTCGAGCCCTGCGAACACCTGCAGCAGGTCTGCGTCGCGCGTTCGGTCCTGAGTGAGCGCCAGCTGCTGGAGCGGGTCGTCGAGTTCTGGCACGACCACTTCAACGTCGACCAGCTCGAGACCGTCCGTGGCCGCCTCTTCTTCACGTCCTACGACCGGGACGTCATCCGACAGAACGCGCTGGGTCGCTTCGAGGACCTGCTCGTCGCGGTGTCGAAGAGTCCGGCGATGTCCGCCTATCTCGACGGGGACGTGAACGTCGTCGGGGCCGCGAACGAGAACTTCGGGCGAGAGGTGATGGAGCTCCACACGCTCGGAGTGGACGGCCCCTACACCGAGGATGACGTGAGGGAGATCAGCCGCTGCTTCACCGGGTGGCGGTACGGATACTGGTTCGAGGCGAACCCGGGGGACTTCTTCTTCGACGCCGCGGACCACGACTTCGGGCCGAAGACGGTCCTCGGGACACAGCTTCCCGGAGGTGGGGGAGTCCAGGACGGGCTGGACGTGCTCCACATGCTGGCGGTCCACCCCAAGACGCTCGACTACGTCTCGCGCAAGCTCGTCAGCTGGCTCTCAGGGATGGAGCCGCCGCAGGCCGCCGTGGACCGCGTCATCGCCGTCTGGCAGGCCACCGGCGGCGACCTGCGCGAGGTGGTGCGGGAGGCGCTCTCGGATGAGACCCTGCTCCTTTGCTCGGCCCCGACGCAGTTCAAGCTCAAGCGGCCCTTCCACTTCGGCACCGGGCTCATGCGGCAGCTCGGGGTCGACACCTCGGATGAGTTCCTCGGCGCAGCGAGGATCTTCGAGCTGGTCGGCCATCGCCCGTATGTGTGGGGGACGCCCGATGGCTACCCGGACACCCTCTTGGCGTGGGGCAGCGACGTGAACGGTCGCTGGGCGTACGCCACGAACCTCCTGAACGGCGGCCTCCCCGGGCTCTCCATCCCGCTCTCGGCGTTGACTGCGCTCCGTGGCTTCACTCCGAACCACGCTCTGGCTCAGCGCCTCGCCATGGAGATGGCGGGGGGGCGAATCCCCCAGGCCGAGGTGGACCGGGTTCAGCAGTACATCGACGCCCGTCCCTTCACGGACCAGGTCATGAGGGACGCCGCCGCGTTGCTCGCGGCCAGCCCTGGCTATCAGTTCTATTGATCCGGAGACGACACCATGACACGACGAACTGAACGTGCTGCGTGCTCCGAGTACGCCAACCTCTCGAGGCGGGGTTTCTTGCGGACCGCGGCGGCGGGGGCTGCAGTGTCCTCCGCGATGCCCCGGATCGCCTTCAGCGCCTCGCGCGGCAGCGGCGGGGGCACCCAGCGGGACGTCCTGATCAGCGTCTTCCTCAGGGGCGGCATGGACGGCCTCAGCGCGGTGGTCCCGTACGGTGACCCGGACTACGCGTCCTCGCGGGGACCCCTCGCGATCCCCGGACCTGCATCAGGGAACGGCTCGGTGGACCTGGACGGGACCTTCTGCCTCTCGCCCTCTGCTGCGCCGCTCCACACCCCCTATGCCGATGGACGCCTCCTGGTCGTCCACGCTGCCGGCGCGCCGATCCACACGCTCTCGCACTTCGACGGCATGCGACGCTGGGAGACCGCGACCCCCTCAGGCAGCGCGCTCCCCCTCTCGGAGGGCTGGGTCTCGCGGCACCTCGACACGATCAACCCCCTCGGTCCGGGCACGGTCCGGGCGCTCTCGGTCTCGGCGCTACTGCCGTGGACGCTGACCGGCGCACCCGGCGCGATCCCGATCGCGGTCCCTGCCACCTACTCCTTCCCAGGGGAGGCGGCCACGGCGGCTGACCGACGCCAGGTCCTGGCGGACATGTACACGCCGCAGCCCGCGCCCCTCGGCCCGGCGGCCATCAGCGCGCTCGACGCCCTCGATCAGGTCGGCGGCGTGCAGTTCTTCGGCTACACCCCCTCGAATGGCGCGGTCTATCCCTCTGGCCCCTTCGGAGGCGGGCTCCGGTCCGTGGCGACCATGCTCAAGGCGGGGCTCGACCTCGAGTGCTGCGTGGTGGACCTCGATGGATGGGACCACCACGTCCAGATGGGTCCCATGAACGGGACCTATGCCGGGATGCTGGACACCTTCGCCCGCTCCCTGGAGGCCTTCTACCTGGACCTGAAGAACTCCGGTGTGAGGTACACCCTGGTCGCTCACTCGGAGTTCGGCCGCAGGATCGCGCCCAACCTGAGCGAGGGCTGCGACCACGGCTACGGGAACGCGATGTTCCTCATGGGCGACGGCATCGACGGCGGCCGCGTCCTCACCCAGTGGCCGGGGATGGACCCCGCGAGCCTCAACGAGGGGGACCTCGACGTGACCATCGACTATCGGGACGTCCTCGCCGAGGTCGCCGAGCGGCGCCTGGGCAGCGCCGATGCCGGACCGCTCTTCCCCGGGCACACGGCGACGCACCTGGGCGTGACGATCTAGGGCCCCGGTCCGCGGTCAGGGCGCCGGTCTCGACGCCCTGATCGCGGAGCCAAGGTGCTCACTTGTCGAAGACGTTGGTCTCGCTGGGGCTGATGCGCTCCTCGACGGTCTCGACCGTGAGGTCGAGGCCCTCCAGGTCGAGCGCCTCGCCGCCGGCCGCCGTGGGGGCCTCCGAGCTTTCGTCGTGGCTGTCCTCGAGCTCGGCGTCTTCACGCTGGTCCTTGTTCTGATTCATCGCTGGTTCCGTCGGTTGGTGGATCAGCCCTGCGCGTTTGCGAGGGCCGGAGAGGGGGTGGGCGTCGGGGCCGTCGAGCGCAGGACGCCGAGTCGATGGAGCTCGGCGGCGAACTGCTCGAGTCGATCGAGCGCGGCCTCGCTGGCGCCTGCGCGGCGCTGGGCCTCGATGAGCGAGCCGAGGGACCCGTGCTGGCGGAGGGCCGCGAGCACCCGGGCTCCGCCATCACGGAGCTCCACGAACTCGCCGTTCTCGGCGTCGTACAGGAGGAAGCGCTCCTTGGCCTCGAGCGGCGGGAGCTGCTCCTCGGCCACCTGGTCCGCGTCCCGCACGTAGCGGCCCGTCAGGAAGTCAGGGCGGGCCGCCCGTGCGAGGGGGTCGCTCAGGGTCCGCACCGCCTCGGAGTAGCTGAAGTCCAGCGGGACCGAGACCAGGCCTGGGCTCACCTGCAGCCCAGGGTCAGCGGCGCGCTGCGCCCGGGCCTCGGTCCGGTCGGCGCACCGCCCCGAGAACCCCTGGGGGGTCTCACCGGCGGCGAGGTGCAGGAAGTAGTGACTCTTCTGCATGAAGTAGAAGATGTTGTCCCCCGAGAAGATCGCGAGGTTGCGGCGGAACGACGCCATCATCTCCTCGAACATCTCAGCGGCCTCCTCCTGGGTCATGCCCTGGTCGGCCTCGTAGTCGTGATAGAGCGCGAGGTCCCCGGGGGCGTCGAGGACCCGGATGCCGAACTGCTCGGGCTCCTTGTAGGTCTTCGCCACCTCGTCGATGTGGAACGTCTGGAGGGAGACCTCACGGATGATGTCGGCGTGCTCCTCGATGAACTCGAGGGTCGCCCGGGCCTCCTCGCGAGTTTCTGTGGGGAAGCCAACCATGGCGTAGAACGTGACGCTGATGTCCGCCTCGGTGCAGTTGCGGGCAACCTCGACCACGGACTTGAGGCTCTGCCCCTTCATCATCATCTTCAGGATCCGCTTCGTGGCGGACTCGAAGCCGAAGAGGAGCTTGCGGCACCCCGATTCATAGAGACGCTTCGCACCGTCCGCGTCGTAGGCCTTGGGCTCGATACGCGCATCCGCCCACCAGGTGACGCCGGCCTCCGCCTCGATCAGCCGTTCGGGGAGGTCCTTGATCATCCCCGGCGGCATGCAGTCGGTGATGAAGTTGAAGTGGGTGGACGCGTAGCGGTCCCGGAGCTCCACGACGTGCCGGGCGATCGTCTCGGAGGAGCGCGTGCGGTAGCCCGGGCCGATGACGGTCGGGAGCGTGCAGAAGGTGCACTCGCCGTAGTAGCAGCCGCGGTTCACGTCATAGGGGATGACCACCCGCGGTGAGAAGTACTTCTCCATGGGGAGCCCGTCGAGGTCCGGCGCCGGGGCGTCATCGAGCTTGATGGGGTGCGCCGCCATGTTCTTGACGGCCACTGGGTGGTCGGGGTCGGAGCGGTCCCACCAGGCGAGGCTCCCGACGTCCTCGAGGCCCTCATCGAGTCGGAGCGCCTCGCAGAGCATCAGGAGCGGACGCTCGCCCTCGTGGAAGACGATGGAGTCGAAGCACTCGGCCATGCCCGGCGCGGCCATCACCTTGTCCCCGATGTAGGCGAGGAAGCCCCCGCCCATGGTGATGTGGCAGTCAGGAAGGGCAGCCTTCACCATCCGGGCGAGGGTGAGGGCCGGGATCAGCTGGCTGCCATAGAGGACGGAGAGGCCGAGCACGCGCGGCTCGCGCTCGAGGAGCCGCGGCATGACCTGCTCGCGATAGAACTCGATGAAGGGGTTCTGGTCCTCGTCCAGCGTGGCCGCGAGGACGTCCTCACTCGAGTCGTTCGAGTAGGACATCGTGAAGTTGTGGGGGGTGAGCTCGCTGGGGTAGTGGGCCGACGAGATCAACCGGAGGCCGTGGTAGAGGGTCCTGACCGCAGGGATGTACCGGTCAGGGTCCCAGAAGCCGCGCTCGGCCTCGACCGTGTGGTCCTGTCCCCGAAGCACCGCCTTGGCGGCCTCGACCCGCTCGATGACGGACGCCGCAGAGGCGGCGCTCTCGGCGGCGGCGCGCCAGGCGCGCATCTGCCCCAGGGGCAGGCGGTCCTCCTGGAAGCGTTCGAGCGGGAGTCGGCGCTGGACCTTCTCCGCGGCGCGGGTGAGCGACTCGGCCGTGAGGAAGTGATCGAAGGCCTCCACCGAGAGGTCCATTTGCTCCACGTCGCTGTAGCCGCTGGCGTGGAGCCAGGCCTTGAGGCATGGCAGCGCGAGGTGCGGCTGGGTCCAGTGCCCCTGCGGCGGGAACGCGAGGGTGACGGGGAAGTCGTTGCTGGGAAGCTGAATCATGACGCCGAGGTCGGGGAGGCCTGCGGAGGAGTTTGGGAGGTGATCTTGTGGTCGTCGGCCGGGGGCACGAGGATCCCCGACTCGATGAGTCCGGTGGCTGCGGCGCGGACCTCGGGGGATGCGAGGGCCTCGAGGATACGAGCGTGGTCGCCCTCGGAGCGAGCGCCCTCGAGGGCGCGTACCAGGCGCACGGAGCCGCCCGCGAGCCGGACCGTCCGGACGCCGGCGAGCCTGCCGGGGGCGGGGGCCGGGGCGACGACGGCGAACATCAGGTCGCTGCCGCCGAGGAGGCGGTCGAGGCGAGCCGCCCCGTCACCGGGTGCGCTGCGTGCGTCGATCAGGGCGGCGGTCGCAGCGCCGAGGTCGACCTCCGTCGAGATCAGCTCTGCGCCCAGCGCCCAGCGCCCCTCCCGCGGCCGGCGCGCCCCGCGGGCGGCGACCCGGACCAGCGCGTTCTCCCAGCGGATCATGGTCTCGACCAGCACGCCGCCGCTGGCGGTAGCTGCGCGCTCGCGGGCGAAGGTCTCGAAGGTCCGGCCGTCCGCGCGGAGGTCCCGGGCGAGCGTGAGCGTGGTGACATCAAGGAGGGCGGTGAGCGCCCCGATCGAGCGGGGGTAGCGCATGAGAGTCTCGCCGAACTCCCCGCTCAGGAAGACCAACTCTTCCAGCTTGCCGTCCGGGTAGGGCAGCAGCGACCAGGTGGAGAAGATGTCCGGGTGGCCGAGGATGAGTGCCTGCTCGGCGGGAGATTCGCCAGCGCCGAGCGCCATGTCCGGGGGGACGCTGGGGACGGGTCTGGACACCTCGGCGAGGTCCTCGCCGAGCTTGCACCCGGGCTGGGGGTTCACCAGGTGGAGCGAGAGGTTGACGCCGGCTCGCAGCGCCGCGGATGCGCAGAACTCGAGGGACTCGTTGAGCTCGTCGTCCCCCTCGCCCGGGAGGCCGAGGATCAGCGACAGGATCGGCGTCACCCCGGCGGCCGCGCAGTCATCGACGACCTGGAGCAGGTCGACGTCGTCGCGCATGCCCTTCTGGTTGGCGGCCCGTACGGCGGGCGAGGCGGACTCGATCCCCAGCAGGACGCGATCGCACCCGGCCTGGCCCATCCGGAGGAGGAGCTCGGCGTCCAGGTGGTCCGCGCGGGCGCGGACCTCCCAGGGCACCCGGACCCCGCGCTCGGAGAGCTCGTCGCAGAGCGACATGGCGTGCGATCGGTCCGCGCCGAAGAGGTCATGGCAAAGGTACGCGCGACGGGCCCCAGGGATCCCCCGGAGGGACGCCATCTCCCCGACGAGCCGTCCGGCGGGGAGGGGGCGAGACCGCCTCCTCCAGGTCCGTCCGATGGTGCAGAAGGAGCAGTCGTAGGCGCATCCGCGACCCGAGTCGAGGGGGACGAGGCCGTCCTCCTCCCCGGTGATCTTCTTGTAGCTGGCGATCGAGGGGAGCAGGTCCCACGCGTAGGGGGGGAGCTCGCCGAGGTCACGGATCATGGCCCGGTCCGGCGCACGGTGGATCCCCTCGGGCTGGCGAGAGGTGATCCCATGAACATCCCTCGCGGCCCCGAGGCCATCCGCGAGGGCCGCGCAGAGCTCGATGACGGTGACCTCTCCCTCGCCCCGGGCTACGAGATCGATCTGCTCGAACCGCTCGAGGAGCTGCCCGTCGACGCCTTGAACGCCCGGGCCGCCCAAGGCGATCGGGACCGAAGGCCACAGCGCCTTCAGCTCCTGTGCGATGAGCAGGGCGATCGGGAGGGTCGCGCCCATGACGGAGAGGCCCACGAGGTCAGGGCGTCCGCGCCGGGCGAGCAGGGCCGCCGCTGCGCTGGCCAGACCGTCCCCGGCCGGGAGCTCACCGTTCCCCAGACGGAAGGCGAGGTCCTCGAGGGCCACGTCATGCTCGGTCGCGCGCAGGGCGCCACCGAGCCTCAGGAGGCCCGGAGGGGGCATCGAGTAGCCGAAGGTGTCGGCGTGGGGCGAGGAGGCGAGCAGGATCTTCAACGGAGGAGGCGACAGCCTAGCCGCTGGGGGGAGAGATCGGGAGCCCAGCGGAGGCCCAAGGAGCTACGATCCGCCCCCGAGGATCGTTGGCCGGGTCCTGATGCAATGAGGCAAGTCGTCCACGACGGAGAGGGAGTTCGAGCTCGCCCAGGCTGGGTCCAGTGGGCGCCGGTGCTCGCCGCGCTCGTGCACGGGCTGACCCTCTTCGACCTCGGACCTGTCGACGACGACTACATCGTCTATCGATACGCGGGGAACTGGTTGGAGGGGCTGGGCCCCGTCTTCAACCCGGGGGAGAACCCTGTGGACGGCGTGACGAGCCCGGCCTGGTTCCTCGTCGCGGCCGCGGGCCTCATGGTGGGGTTCTCCCCGGAGTTCTGGACGCCCCTCGTGGGCGTGGTGAGCTTCGGGGTGCTGGTGGGGGTGGTGGGCCGATGGTCGCGCTCGCGGGAGCAGGGTGTCCTGGCCGAGCTCGCTCCATGGTGGCTCGCACTCTCCCCTGCGGTGGCGTGGCACGCCGTCGCGGGACTCGGCACGGTGCCCCTCGCAGCCGCCGTCGCCGTGGGCTTCCACGGGTGGTCCCGCTGGGCGCTCCGGGGGCAAGGCGGAGCCCTCTTGCCGGGCGCCGCGTTCGGGGTCGCGTGCGCCCTGCGCGCCGAGGCTCTCATCCCGTGGGCTGCCTGCCTGCTGACGATGCGCCCGTCGCGGAGGCTGCGAGGTGCGGAGATCTGCGCTGCCCTCGTGCCCGTCCTCGTCCTTGCGGTCACCGCCGGAGTGAGGTGGTGGAAGTTCGGCGGGCCCGCGCCGCACGCCCTGGCGTTGAAGTCCCTGCCGCTGGGAGTCGAGCTCGAGTACGGGGCTCGCTACCTGCTTCGTTCCTTGGGGGAGGGGGCGCTCTCCCTCATGCTCCTTGTTGCCCTGCTCCTGCCACGCCGTGGTGCCGAGGCGCGCGCCATCTCCTGGACCGCCTTCGCGGCCCTGCTCTCGGTCCTCGCGGTGGGGGGAGACTGGATGGTCTACTCCAGGTTCCTCATCCCGTTCTCCTCCGTCGCCGCGGTCGGGGCCGCGGGACTTCTCTCGAGCCTCCGCCCCCCCCGGCTTCGACTCGCGGGTGCGGTGGCCTCCTCTTCGATCTTCGTGTTGCTGGGCATGAACGCTAGGCCGCAGGCGGCGTTCGAGCAGCGGTTCTTCGAGCACCACTGGCTGCGTGCGGGTGCCGCCTTCGGAGAGCTGGCGCCCAGGGGGAGCACGGTGGCCATCTCGCCGATCGGTGCCTTCGGGTGGCGCTCCGGCCTGGAGCTGGTGGATGTCCTTGGGCTAACCCACCCGGCCTTCCTCGGGCGAACGCCGGACCTCCAGGGCGTCCGTGTGAAGGGGCATCACCGGCACGATGGGGGCTGGGTCCTGGATCAGGAGCCGGACTACCTGATCCTGGGCAACGGCGTCGTTCAGCCTGGGACGGGCACCCTCGACGTGAACCCGTGGGAGGCGGACATTCTCAGCGATCCGCGCTTCGAGGGCCTCTACAGGCCCCTCTCCCTCACGCTCGAGGGTTCGGGCGCGCGTGAGGTCGTCCCGTACTTCGCGCGCCGGGGGGTCCGAGCGCTCCGCTGATCTGGCACAAGAGGAGGGGCCCCGGTCGTCAGCGCGACCGGGGCCCCCGTACGAACCGTTCCTCTGGCCTCTCAGCGCAGAACCGGCGAACTGAAGGTCCGCCGCAGCTCGACCGTTTCGCTCCCCGAGTCCATCGACTGCGACGCCCGGCCGTCGTAGTTCAGGGTCAGGTTGTCGGTGGCGTGAAGCCCCACATGGGTTCCGACGAGCGCTCCATTGATCCGGGCTCGCCCGTTCGTATAGAGCGAGGAAGTGCCGTGCTTGGAGGAGTTCCCAGGCACGAACCCGAGGATCGAGTTGGTCGTATGAAGGGTCGCATCCACCTTGAAGGTCCTGTCGTCCTCGAGCTGTTTGGCCTGGAGCTCATCCACGATCGTGGCGCGGAGTAGCTCGGGCGTGATCCAGCTGCTCGTCGGGTTCACCGGGAGGACACTCGCGATCGAATTACCCTCGGCGTCGAACAGGATCGAGTCTGAGCCATTGTTCGGGTCGGCGATGGTGAGCAGGTCGTTGGACCAGCTGTCGCTGCTCGGCGGGTCGCCGATCCAGGCCCCGGACGTCGGGTCGAAGTGACCTCCCTTGTTGTGGATCGGAATCGACTGGCCCTCATCGAGGTTGTAGTACCGCGGCCTATAACCCGGCTGGTAGGCGGGGTTGTTGATCAGGTTGCTCCAGCCATAGACCGGCTCCTCTCGGGTGAGCGTGCGCCCGGTCGTCACCTCGCGGGTACGCAGGACCCACTGGCCACCCGGTCCATTACCCTCTTTCTCCGACTTGTCGCTCTTGGAGGACTTGTCGCTCTTGGAAGACTTGTCGCTCTTGGAGGACTTGTCGCTCTTGGAGGACTTTTCGCTCTTGGAGGACTATTCGCTCTTGGAGGACTTCTCGCTCTTTGCGGCGTTCTCCCGTTCTGCAGCGCTCGCGGCTGCAGCCCGTTCGGCTTCAGCCTGCCTCGCGGCCGCGCGCTCTTCAGCCGCCCGTTGAAGGGCTTCCTCTAGCTCGCGAGCGGCCTCCTCCTCTGCCTTCTTTCGGGCAGCTTCCTCGGCGGCGGCCTTCTCGGCAGCGGCCTTCTCGGCGGCGGCCTTTTCGGCGGCGGCCTTCTCGGCGGCAGCCTTCTCGGCAGCAGCCTTCTCAGCAGCAGCCTTCTCAGCAGCCGCCTTCTCAGCAGCAGCCTTCGAGCTCTTGCTCGACTTGGCGCTCTTCTTGGACTTGGCGCTCTTCTTCGACTTGGCGCTCTTCTTGGACTTCGCTGTGAGGCTATTCGTGCTGAAGGAGGCGGCCTGCACCCCGACGATGAAGGGGCTCTCCAGGGGGCTGAGGCCTCGCTCCAGCTGCCCGGCCGGGATCTCGGCGCTCGACTGGCTGTCGGGGACCCACTCGTAGTAGGTCTCGGTGATCACCTCGGGGTACTCGACGGTCTCCGTACCGATCTGCGTCCACTCCGAGTCCGGGCCCGGCACCTCGGGCTGGGTCCTGGACCATTCCGAGCGATTGAAGATCGAGATCTGCTGCAGCGTCGCGTTGAAGGCGCCGTCACTACTTCCAGAGATCCCCGGCTCGGCCGTCGTCGCGTCGTTGGCGCGGAAGTAGTCCCCGACCACGATGTTGCCGCCAGCGGCCAGCGTGAGGAGGTTCTCCGTCCCGTCGGCGGACCGGCCGAACTTGCGCTGACTTCCCGACACCTCGTCTGCGTAGACAAGGTCCGAGGCCACGAAGACGTTGCCGCGGGCGGTGAGGTGGCCGGAGCCCTTGACGTGACCGCTGATGATGACGTCGCCGTCGATCGCGATGGAGCCGTCCAGGAGGATCGGGTTCTCCTCGGTTCCGCGGAGGTAGACGTTGCCGTCGGTGGAGGACGCCAGAGAGGTGTTGAGCCCATCTCGCATCGCAGCCTTCTCGGCGGGCGTGGAGACTGACTGGCCGGCCGCGATCACGGAGATCTTGCCGCCGGAGAGCGACCCGCTCGCGGTCGCCGCGGTGACCGCGAACTCCGAGTCGTCCACGATTCGGTTGCCGCCGAGCTCCGGGCGGGCCTCGCCGGTCGCGAAGTCGATGCCGCCGTCATCCGCGATGACTGCGGGGATCTCGTCCGGAAGCTCTGGAGCGCCCGCGGAGTCGCTCCCGAGGTTCGCGTAGAGGTTGGCGTCGGTTCGACCGGACTCGAAGGGGCGGATGCTCGAGAGCACGGGTTCGCCGAACGCGTCCTCCATGATCGCCTCGACCTCGCCGTCCGTGTTGGCACCGATGGCCTCGAGGTCATAGGCGGACCAAGAGGCGATCGCGCCGCCGGTCGTGTCGTGCACGTCCCCGCTGGAGAGGATCATCCCCGCGACCTGACTCGCGGCGTCGGTGCGGAGTCCAAGGTTGCCGAGGATGCCCGCCTTGACCGGAGCGAACGTGCCCGTGAGGCTCGGGCTGGAGTTGTAGACCCGCTCGGCGCTATCCACGGTGGCGTGGCAGAACAGGCAGGAGGCCTCCTCCGCGAGGATGCCGAAGTCCACGCCGCTCGAATCGGAGCTTGAGATGGTGAAGGTCTCCCTCACGGTGCCGTGCCGCTCACGGGCCTTCTTGGCGCCCTCGGACGAGAAGGCCGTGGCGTCGACCTCAACCACGAGGCTGGTGGTCTGCTCGGTGTCGACACGGAAGATCTCGGCGCGGTCGATCACGACGTCCTGCATGGCGTCCATGCCGCGCTTGTCCTTGCTCAGCTCCAGGGAGCTCTTGAGGTCGAGCTTGGTGGGGCTAGCCTCCAGCAGGCGGGAGTCCATCATCCCCTGCTGGTCGAGGTAAGCCCTGAACGACGTGGCGCCGGCGCCCTCGATGCTGGACTTGTTGAAGTCCGACCACAGGTCGGCGATCGCGATCGCCGCGGTGTTCTTGGCTGCAGCGCGGGCCCGGAAGGTGTCCAGGTCGGTGAGGCTGTTCTTGCTCGTCTCGACTGCCGTGCCGACGAACGCCACCATGACCGACATCATGAGGATGGAGATCGGGATGACGGCGAAGAGGGCGGTCCCCCGTTTCGACGGAGCAGCAGTGGGCAGAGAAGGGAGGTGGCGGCGTTTCATGGGCAGCAGGTTGGCGTGGCGTTGCCGGATGCCGCGGAACTTCGTGGCCAGTCCGTCATCGGCATCCGCATTCCTCACACTGTGGCCCAGGGGCCGCGCGTCCTTGATCGGGACGAGGGTGGGTGGGAACCGGTCCGATGTGGGCCTAACAGCGGGACCGAGCCGGCCAGCGGCCTGGAAAGGATTTCCGAGGTCGTGGGGAGGACCCTGCGGGGCCGATTCCAGGCGAGTGTTTAGCCCGGGGCTTACGCGAAAGCGCGCCGAGCCGCTGAGAGGGGCGGCTCAATGGTCGCCGCGGTCGGCCTGGAGGGCCCGGCGGAGCACGTCCCCGAGGTTGGTCGAGGCGCCGCTGGCGGGGTTGCCGTCCGTCCCGCTCTCGGGGAGGAGTTCCTTCAGGGCAGGCAGGGTCCGGATCGTGCCAAAGTCGGCGATGCACTCGGCCTCGTCCGCTGCGATCGGCTGCCCGGTGGCGTGCAGGAGCGAGAATGCCAGGCGCTCATCGTCCGGGTTCATCTCGAGGATCCGGGCGGAGAGCCTGTCCCCCCTTGAGATCCCCGCTGGCGGACAGCGGTCGCCGCACTCGGACATGGGGAGGACGCCCTCGGCTCCGGCGAAGAGCCTCGCCACGGCACCGAAGCGGCCGACCCGGGTGATTTCCACGGAGACGATCTGCCCCTCCCAGTGCTCTCGCTCCAGCCGGACCCAGGGGCTCTCCAGTAGCTGCTTGAAGCCCAGCCCGATGCGCTTGCCTCCGGCGCGCACGTAGAGCACCCGGGCGTCGACGACCTCACCCAGTCGAACCACCTCCCCCGGGTGCTCAACTCGATCTGCCGAGAGGTTGGTGATGTGACAGAGCCCCTCCCTCCCACGACCGAGGCGGATGAAGACGCCGTAGGGCTCGATCCGGGTCACCCGGCCCTGAACGGTCTGCCCGGGGACCACCGCGCCAGGAGCGGCGCCGGCCTTCTGGAGTTTGAGCACGGCCTTGCGAGAGACGATGGCCCGCTGCTTGTCCGCGTCCACCTCCAGCACCTCCACGACGATGGAGCGGCCAAGAAGGGCGCCGCGTTCGCGTGGCTTCCGAACCCCGGAGAGCGAGTAGGGCATGTAGGCGTAGACAGGACCGATCTTCAGCTGGTACCCGTCGTGGGTCTTGGTGAGGACCCTCGCTGTCGTCAGGCTGCCAACCTCCAGCTCCTCCCATTCTGCGAGGGTGCGCTCGCTGTGCAGGTTGAGCATCCAGAGCTCGTCCTCGCGACCCTTCAGGGTGAACTGATGCACCTCCCCGACCTTCGGTGGGCCCTCGAAGGCCCCGAGGGAGATCACGCCCTGCTTCCTCGGCCCAAGCTCGACGAAGACGTCGGTCCCGTGCACCCCCACGACGGTGCCGTCGACGAGCTCGAGGGTGTGGGCACCCCGCTCAGGCTCTTCTCGCCGGCGGGTCGGGTGAAAGCGGGACATGGTGGGTGGAGGAGCGCTCAGTGCCTCGGGGTGTCGCGGCGGGACTCGGGCGTCCACCGCTCCCTCTCATAGACCCCGACCCGGCGAAGTTCGTCACTCTCCACGACCCGATTGATGGTCATGTAGTGGAAGGCACTGCGGACCATCCCCTCGGCGGCCTCGGCCGCGTCCATCGAGGAGAGCCGATCGCGGAGCCGGGTGAGGCCGACCGCTCCGAGGGCGGCGAGGAGCGGGTCTGCGACAGTTCGTGCCAGGGTCTCCAGCGGTCTCGCCTCACCGCGGTCCGGGCCGCCGAGCAGCGGGGCGCGGCAGATCGTGAAGGGCAGCCCGCTGGACCGCACCGCCTCCTCCGCCCGCCAGCGGGCGTTGAGGTACGCGCCCCTCGCCCTCGGGGAGGCGCCGATGGCCGAGAGGTACACGATGCGAGGGGGTGGCGAGACGGCGTCCGCGGCGGCGAGGACGAGCTCGGTGAGGCCCAGGTCGATGGCCTCGTACGGGGACTCCAGGCCCTCCCTTCGAGCGCGGTGTGCGGTGGTCCCGTGGCAGATGAAGAGGTGGGTCGGACCGCAGGCCTCGAGGGTCGCCCTGAGCTGGCCGGCCTCAAGGGGGGTGCGGTCCACGAGCACCCGGTCGCCCGCCATCGCCTCCAGCGCCGCCGCGCGGTCGGAGCCCGGCCGCGCGTGGGCAGTCACCCGGGCGACGTCCTCGGTTCGGGCGGCCGCCTCGACCACCGCCCGGCCCACGTAGCCGGTGGCACCGAAGACGAAGACGACGGGGTCAGGCGGCTCCATGGGAGGGATCCTATCACCACGGCGGTCCCGTCGAAGTAGTCTGGTCGCCATGCCCGACGGACTCCTACCCTGGTTGCTCCTCCCCCTGGTGGGAGCGTTGATTGGATACGGCACCAACCGCCTCGCGGTGGGCATGATCTTCCGCCCGATCGAGCCGCGGAGGATTCTGGGCTTCACCTTCCAGGGGCTCGTGGGGAGGCGGCAACCGGAGCTCGCGAGAAGCATCGGCAACGTCGTTGGGGACCACCTCCTGCAGCCGGAGGACCTGGAGGGGGTCCTGGAGACCATCGATCTCGAGCCGATGGTGGAGCAGGCCTTCGCCGCCGGGCTCGAGCCGAAGCTGGCCGAGTTCCGGCGTATGCCGCTGGTGGGGGCCCTGCTCACGGACGAGCGCGTGAGCGACCTGCGGGCGCAGGCGGTGAAGGGCGTGATGGAGCAGCGCGAGGTGCTCGTGGAGGGGTTCCAGCAGGCGCTGGACGAGGGCCTCGACGTGCACCGGATCGTCGAGGAGAAGGTGGCCTCGTTCCCCGTCGCGCGGCTCGAGGAGCTCATCGTCGAGGTGGCAGCGAGGGAGCTCCGCGCCATCGAGGTGCTCGGCGGCGTCCTCGGAGCCCTCATCGGGTTGATCCAGGCCGGGCTCCTCGCCTGGCTCGGCTGAGGGCAGGGGCGGCCCCTTCAGTCCTCGAGGTCGGCGCCGCACTCGCAGCAGAACTTGGCGCCGAGGGTGTGGTTCTCGGAGCCACACTCTGTGCATACCTGACCGCCCACCGGGGCTCGGCGCGGCGTCCGGGCGATCTCGGCGCTGACGATGCCGGTGGGCACCGCGATGACCCCGTAGCCCATCACCATGATGATGGAGGCGAAGAACTTGCCGAGGGGGGTCGCGGGAGAGATATCGCCGTAGCCCACGGTCGTGAGGGTCACGATGGCCCAGTACACCGACTCCGGAATGTTGGCGAACCCGTTCTCCCGGCCCTCGATCAAGAAGAGCAGCGAGCCAGAGATGGTCGTCATCGAGAGGACCGCGATGACGAAGACCGTGATCTTCGGGAGGCTCGCGCGCAGCGCAGAGCGCAGGTCCTCGGCCTGATGGACGAACTGGGCGAGCTTCAGGACCCTGAAGATCCGCAGCAGGCGGAGCGTTCGAACCACCACGAGCGCCTGGGTCCCGGGCACGAAAGCCGCGATGTAGGTCGGGAGGATCGCCAGCAGGTCCACGACTCCGAAGAAACTCCGTGCGTAGACCATGGGGCGCGGGTGGCAGTACAGGCGGAGCCCGTACTCGGCGGTGAACGCGATGGTGAGCGACCACTCCAGCGTCCTGAGCAGCCCCCCGTGGGAGTCGGCGTAGCGGGGTACGCTCTCGACCATCACGAGCGCGATGCTCGCCAGGATGGCGACGAGCAGGATCACGTCGAAGATGAAGCCGGGGCGGGTCTCGTGCTCGAAGATCGTCGAGTAGAGCGCGCGGCTCCCGGGCCGGTCCTTCCCAGCAGAACTCATGGGGACACTATGGGGGGGCAGGGGGCCGCCGTCCACGCTTCCCGCTGTCCCCGGTAGGGAGGGCCCTCGGGGTGCAGGGAGACGGGGTCAGGCCCCGCGCCGACGCTGCCGCTCCAGCAGCGCTCCCGCCTTCCGTCGGCGTTCGATGTACTTGAGGTACTCGGTCCGGCGCTCGGTCATCGAGCAGGGGGCGCTGAGGTCAAACTCCACACCGAGGTGGACGTCCTCGCCGTTCCGGTATCCGTGCTTGACCACGCCAGGCACCTCGATTTCCTCCGACACGCCCGGGAGGCTGATGTAGGCCCTGATGCGCTCCCCCAGGTGGAAGACCGCGGCCTGCACCAGCGGCGCCCGCGTGCAGATGCCCGTGGAGGAGAGGTCGCTGGCGAGGCCCCGGACCCGGTGCGGGCCGTAGGCGAGCCGGACCCCGACGCGGCCATCTTCCGCGGGGACCACGCGGTCCGAACCGCGGCGGTTGAAGTACCTCCCGAGGGCATTGTCGAGCTGAGCGTAGAGCTCCCCGAGGCGGATGAACTCGAGCTCAAGCATCACCCGATCGTCGCTCCAGCGGTTGAGCTGGGTCATCTGGGCGTGGGCCCTGACGTTCCAGCTGCCGCTCCCATGCTCGATGTCCAGAGCGACAGGCGCGTCGCTGAGCTGCGCGGGAGCGAACTGGAAGGGGACGAGGACGCGAGCGCCGCGGATGTTCATGTCGAAGAGCTCGACACGCTCCGGAGGACCGCCGTCGATCGAGGCGACGATCACGATCTCCTCGGCAATCTCACTGGGCCCGTCGTCATGTTCAGCGACCGGCCCGTCCGCGGTCGCATGGTCCGTGGCGGGCTTGGGGCGAAAGAATCGAAGGAGGTTGAACCGCATTGGGGAAGCGTTGAAGCGGGAGAGGCAGGCCCCACTCCATGTCCTCGACCCATGGCACGGTCTCGGTTTAGCGAACTGCCGGCTGTGATTCCCCGGAGGCCTCCTCCGGTCTCATGTCGAGAAGGACGGCGACAAGGTCCTCATTCGGGATCCGGAACGGGGTCCGGAACTCCCAGAGAAGGCGCCCGGACCGATCGATCTGCAAGGCGCGGCCTGCGGTGCTCTCGACCACCAGCAGCCGGCCCTCTGGCAGCGGTAGGACGGCGCCACAGACAGGTGAGAAGAACGGGTCCTCCTCCGTTCCCTGGAAGAGGACCTGGGCGGTCCGATCGATGGGACTGATCGAGAGGATCTGAGAGGCGGGGGAGGGGGATGAGGAGGCGCCGAAGTTGTCGAAGAGCAAGGTCCCGCCACCGACGGGGTCGAGCTGGGGGTCATGGGCGCCCACGAAGGGCCCCAGCCGGAGCGCGTCGATCCTGCCGAGATCCCGCGCGAGATCCATGAAGCCTCCCACTTCCCGGAGGAAGACGGTGGGGACGCTCCTTGACGGGTCGAGCCGGGCCAGGCCGTTGGCGTGGAGCGGGTCGAGGGCGTCGCGTAGCTCTCCGTCGCGCTGGTCGTCCCCGATCTCCACGACCCGCGCACGCTTGATGGCCTCCTGATAGACCTCGTCCCATCGGGCGTCGCCGCGCAGCTCAGAGAGTGAGGCGCGCTCCAGCACCCGACCGTCGTCGAGCGAGATACGGACTAGGCCGTCGCGGGTGACCGGGGTCTCCGCGCCGCCGAGCCAGGCCCGCTCCCGTGCGGTCGGCGCGGTGACGGTCCGGTCGAGCACCCACGCCTCATCCCCATCCACGAGCAGGTCGTGATGGGCGCCGGGGACCGAGCGCCATCGGACGGTGGAATCCGGGGCGAGCCGCATCAGGCAAAGCCCCTCGTGGATCACGAGCAGGTCACCGCCCGGGAGCTCCTGGATCCGTCGCCAGGCGTGCTGGGTGGGGTGCTGAATCCGGGGGCCCTCCGATGCCGCGTTGGGGGACTCCTCGAGGGACCAGCGACGCTCGATGGTCCCGTCAGGCAGGAGGGCGAAGGCCGCCGGCTCGTGGCCAGAGGAGAAGAGGAAGGGCTCGAGGTATGCGGCGTCGGGGTCGTGGACCCGGAGTCCGGACCAGCGCTCCTCGGCGGGCTCGTACCCCGCGGCGTAGCCGAGGGTACCCAGGGCCTCCTGTACCCTCGCGCCGCGCTCGGCGAACCAGAAGCCTCTCGACGAGGACGGGGTCTCCTCGGCGTGCGGCCCGCAGCTGAAGACCCCGGCCGCGCACAGGGACCCCAGGGCGAGAAGCGGCGGGTGAGGGCGTCGGGTGAAGCGCATGGGATCGAGGGCGGCGAAGGAGGACCACTCCAGAAGAGGAGGATGCCATCCCGGCGGCTCCGGGGAGACCGAAAGCGGCCAAGGGGTGCTCAATCCTGTCGAGACGGTTGACGGAGGCCCGGTGGGTTCACGTCATGGGTCCATGACCACGCCTGTGACGCTGATCTCTGGGTTCCTCGGGAGCGGGAAGACCACCCTCGTCCAGCGCATCCTTGAGGAGAGCCACGGCGTGAAGTGCGCGGTGATCGTGAACGAGTTCGGGGCGCTCGGTGTCGACGGGGACCTCGTGGTGCGCCGTGAGGCGGAGGGCAGCGCGGTCGTGGAGCTCGCGAACGGCTGCATCTGCTGTGAGATCCAGGAGGACCTCCGGGCGACGCTGACCCAGCTGACCGACCCGGGGGGCGGCCGAGGCCTCGTGGGCCGATGGCTGAGGCGGGGGGAAGGGGGCCCCGAGCGCATCCTCGTCGAGGCATCGGGGGCCGCTTCCCCTGGCCCGGCGGTCCAGACCTTCCTGCTCGACGAGGGGCTCGCCGAGCGGGTGCACCTCGACGGCGTGGTCACGCTCCTGCACGCGGCGAAGATCGAGTCCCAGCTGGAGGAGACCGAGGAGGCCGGCACCCAGGTCGCGTACGCGGACCGCCTCGTGCTCAACCACGCGGACCGCGTGGATGGGGAGCGGTTGCCCGAGCTGACATCCCTCCTGCGCTCCCTGAATCCGCTGGCGGCGATCCGCGCCTCGGAGCGGGCCCGGGTGCCCCTGGATTGGCTCCTTGACGGCGGCCCCGTGGAGGGAGCGGGGGCGAGGTGGCATGAGCTGGGGGAGCACGCCGGTGAGGGAGCGCGGCACACATCGGGGCTCCGGTCGGTCTCCCTCAGTTCGGAGACCGAGATCGACCGCGACGCCGCTCTGATGTGGCTGGAGTTCCTCTCACGGCGCCGGGGCCAAGAGCTCATGCGAGCCAAGGGGATCCTGCGGGTCGCCACAGGGGCGCTATTGATCCAGGGGGTCTACCAGTGGCTCGAGGCCACCGATGAGCCCGGCGATGGGCCCCGGGTCTCGCAGCTGGTCCTGATCGGGCGCGGCCTAGAGCCCGACGAGCTGCTGCGGGGCTGGCAGGCGATCGGCGGCGCGACCGCTTCGCTAAGCTAGGCTGGCCCCGTTCCAAACTCCTCAGCTCCCCATGCACTCCAGCGCCGACTCGCTCTCCAGCCACCCCTCGCGCCGCGACCTCCTCCAGGCCACCGTGGCAGCCTCCGCGGCCGCCGCGGTCACCGGTGTCGGCTCCGCCCTCGATCTCATGGAAGTCCAAGACCCCTGGTTCCGAATCTCCCTCGCGGAGTGGTCGCTCCACCGCGCGCTGCGAAGCTCCGGCGCAGACCGTATCTCCAACCTGGAGTTCCCCGGGATCGCCAAGGGGCTCGGCATCGACGGCGTCGAGTACGTCAACGCCTTCTTCAAGTCCCGAGGCCGAGGCGGCGAAGAGGTCTGGCGTGGAACGGACTTCGGCTACCTCAACGATCTGCGTGGCGCCTGCACGGAGGCCGGGGTCGAGAGCCTCCTGATCATGGTCGACGGCGAGGGGCAGCTAGCCGATGAGGACGACGGGCGGCGACGCGACGCCGTCGAGAACCACTTCAAGTGGGTGGCGGCCGCCGCCTACTTGGGCTGTCACTCCATCCGCGTCAACGCGGGTGGGGGCGGGGCGCCGGAGCAGCAGGCCGAGCGGGCCGCCGACTCCCTGCTTCGGATCGCGCGGGTGAGCGACGCCTACGACATCAACGTCATCGTAGAGAACCACGGCGGGCTGTCCTCGGACGGGGCCTGGCTCGCCGGCGTCATGCGCCGCTGCGACCACCCCAGGGTCGGAACGCTCCCCGACTTCGGGAACTTCTACGAGTACGACCGCTACCAGGGCGTCGCGGACCTCATGCCCTTCGCCAAGGCCGTCAGCGCCAAGTCCTACGCCTTCGACGGGGACGGCAACGAGACCAAGATCGACTACGCCAGGATGATGAAGATCGTCAAGGACGCGGGCTACCGCGGGTGGGTCGGCGTCGAGTACGAGGGCGGCGACGCCGACGAGCGCGCGGGGATCACGCGCACGCGGGAGCTCCTCGAGCGGCTGCGCAAGGAACTCGGCTGAGCCCGGCCCAGGGGGCACTGGGGGAGGAGGAGGTGCCGGACCTACCCCCGAGATCCCCTCCCTGGGCACTGAGGAGGCACCCCAGGGCCCGGAATCCTGCGATCCAGCCACCCAGGGCAGGCGCCGGATTGCCACCGGGGCCCCGGGACCGTATCTTCTTGCCCCCGAACCGGCCCTCGGAGACGACCCGGCTCGGCCCTGGCGGAGGCTCCGCGCCCCGCCCACCCCACGATCTCCCGACCGAACCGGCACACGTCGCCGCGGTCGGAACCCAACCACCCCGACCCCTCACCTACCGACCGCACCTCCATGGCCAAGGTCTCCTCAGTTCAGAAGAACGATCGCCGCCGGCGACTCGCCGACAAGTACGCCGAGCGTCGCTCGGAGTACAAGAGCATCATCCGCTCCACCAAGTCCACGGAGGAGGCCAAGGACGAGGCCCGCGCCGCGCTGGCCAAGATCCCGCGCAACGCGAACCCCAACCGGATCCGCAACCGCTGCTCCTTCACGGGCCGCCCCCGCGCCGTGTATCGCCGCTTCGGCATCTGCCGCGTGACCCTCCGCGAGCTTGCCCACGAGGGCAAGGTCCCGGGCATGCGCAAGTCGAGCTGGTGATCGCGCCCCCGTCCTGACGGGCGCCGCGGCGGCTCGCGCTGCACCGCAACCAAGAAGAGAGGCCGGAGCACTGAGTGCTCCGGCCTCTCTCTTCGTGGGCTCGGTCCAGGCGCCGGCTCAAGGAGCCAGCGCCCCGGCCAGGGTCACTGCACGACGTCCTCGTTGGTGATGATGACCTGCGCTCCGTCCGAGAGGTGGAACGTCCTGAGGTTGTCCTGCATCTCGGGGAAGGCCGCGTCGTTGCTCGCCTGGGGGCTGATGCCGCCGACGGGGAACAGGACGGTGCTGTGGGAGCCCTCGGTGTACCGGACCGCGGCACCGGGGAAGGTGATCGCGAGGTTGGTGGAGCTCACAGCGGTGAGGCCGAGGGCCGAAAGGAAGGGCTCGGTGCCTCCGATCGGGTTGTTCAGGGCCTGGTTGGGGACGGTCCCGTCAGCGACGCCACCGAGGGCGCCAGAGCCGACCACTTCCATGCCGAAGATCGGGGACACCCCGCTGGCAAGGAACGGAGCCACGTAGTTCATGGCGTCCGTGGTGTCGATCAGGGTCTGCGCGGTTTGCAGGTACTGGTAGTACTCGGGGGTCCCCGGCGCAGCGCCGGAGGCGGCGAGGCTTCCCTGGATGAGGGGCCCGAACGCCTGAGACGACTCGAGGAGGTAGGGGACCGCTCCGCCGCCCATGGCGAGGGTGCTGGCGGTCAGGCCCGCGTTGTCGAGGGCGACGTAGGGCATCCCGATGATGGCCCCGAGGGAGTGTCCCACGAAGTGCACCCGGGACTCGTCGAACACGTCCCCGATGGGAGCCGGGAGGGCAAGGTCGGCGAGCGCGACCCGCAGGTTGGCGAAGTCCGCCACGGCCTGCTGGAGGTTGTCCCGAGTCACCGCGAGGCTGAGCAGGTTCACGAAGCTCTGGCCCGACGGGTCCGCGATACCGTCCTGCCCGGGGAAGGGGAGGCCGGTGGTCGGATCGAACGCGTACTGGTCCATGCCGAACGTCCGCTCCCTCGCACCACCGTTCTCGTTGAATCCAACGAAGAGGTTGGCGCCGTTGGCCATCACACCGCTCGTCTGACCCGCCGCGCTGCTGGAGCCGAAGCCGTGCAGCGGCAGGTCGATGCAGACGACGGCGAAGCCGCTGTCGGCCAGCACATCGGCGACGAAGAGCATGTTCATCCGGGTCTGGTACACGCCCGGGGCGAAGATGACGACCGGGAGACTGTCTCCAGCCGCCACGGTGCTGGGCACCGAGACGAGCATGGGCATGATCTCGGCCTTCGTCGCATTCGGAAGCGGGTTGAAGCGCGTCACATTGTTGGCGCGCTCAGCCGCGGGGAGGGCAGCCTCCCCCGGGGCGGCATAGCGCGTCTGCCAGGTGTTGAACACCGGCGCCGGGTCAATGGTGACGGAGTCGAAGGTCGTGTTCGTGGCCGCGGTCAGGTAGTAGGGCGCCTGGAAGCTCGCCACGTAGATGTCCGCCGTCCCCTCGTACGCCGGCGCCAGGGGGTTCGCCCCGATGAGGTCCGGAACCGACCCGATCGACGGGGCCAGGGGAGCGATGCTGGCGGTGGGGGTCGAGAAGGCGTTGGGGGCGGTGTCGCCTCCACAGGTCTGCAGGGCCGCGCAGGTCCCGGCGATGATCGCGGCCTCCTGGCCGTTTGCGATGGCGATGACCGAACCGAGGCCCGCGCCCACCGACTGGGTGGTGAAGGTGAAGGAGCTGACCACCTCGGCGCGGTCGTTCCCCGTCGCGGCCGTGTACGCCAGGAGCTGGGGGTTGACGAGCCCCTGGAGCTGGAGGAGCGAGGGGTCCGTCGTCGCCGGGTCAAAGGCCGTGGCCTGCGCGGCGAGGTTGTAGGTCACGTCGCGCGTCACGCCGACGCCGTCGGCGTCGGTGATCGCGTCGGTGAGCACCACCATGTAGACGCTGTTCTCGAGCGCGCCGGTCGAGGGGTTGACGCGGCTGGGTGTGAGGGGCGCGAGGGGCTGAATCTGGATGGCGGCGTTGCCGAACTCCGAGACCACCGCGACCGAGAAGTCGGCACCCGTGAGCTCGTTGGAAATTCCCGTGACCGGGCCGCCGACGGGGGCGGTGACGGGGTCAACAAAGGTCGAGACCTCGAACATCCGGACGCTGGAGCCCGCGACGAGGGAGCTCTGGTCGATCGCCCGCGAGAACGTCATCAGGATCGGGGCGATGGTCGAGCCACCGTCCACCGTGTTGAGGCTGAGGATCGGGTTGGTGATGTCCGACGGATCAGTCACCGGCACGTTGGTCGTTCCGTCGAGCGATCCGCTGAAGAGCAGATCGTTCGGGACCGGGATGGCGCCTGCCGTGGGGTTGTAGACGGCGACGGTCTGCGAACGGGGGTCGTCCACGTCCACGCACCCGGTGATGAGCGTCGTGAGTCCAAGGAGCAGAACCGTGGATCGCCCCAGCGTGGAGGGGGCGCTTCGGGTCGGGTGTGTCATGTTCGAGAGGAGGGGATGGGGGGTGCTGCCGTTGGCGGCCAGATCGAATCCGTACGCTCGGAGACCCGAGCCGACAGCCCGTCAGTCTAGCAGGAGGGGCCCCCTCCACGCGATGCGCCGGCGGGACTTGGCAGTTGGGGCAATCGGGGGGCGTGAAGTGGCGGCAGAACCCGGCTATCCTCCTCCTCGCATGCAATTCGACCTCACCCGAACCGTCCTGCTCGGCGTCCTCGGCGCTCTCTTCGCCGGCTGCGCTGGCGGCGGATCCGAGCCCGCGATCTCGCCCGGAGCCGGGGAGGGAGCGTCCCCGCCCCAGGTCCGGACCCCCGTCCTCGGGTACGAGGTGCTCGAGCGCTTTCCCCACGACCGTCGGGCCTACACGCAGGGGCTCCTGATCGTGGACGGGAAGATGTACGAGAGCACGGGCCGCAACGGTGAGTCCTCCGTGCGGCTCCTGGACATCGAGACCGGAGAGGTGCTCAAGCGCCGGGCCATCGACGCGAGCTTGTTCGGCGAAGGGCTGGCCTCGGTCGGCGGGCTGCTCTATCAGCTGACGTGGAAGAGCGGGCGGGCGCTGCTGTTCGATCGAGCCTCCCTGCGGCCGATGAGCTACGGGTACTCCTATCCTGGGGAGGGCTGGGGGCTCACGACGACATCCGAGGGGCAGCTGGTGATGAGCGACGGGACGGCGGTGCTGCGGTTCCTCGATCCCAAGGGGATGACGGAGCAGCGCCGGGTGACGGTCACGGACCTCGGGCGGCCTGTACGTAACCTGAACGAGCTCGAGTGGATCGACGGCGAGGTCTGGGCCAACGTCTGGAAGCGGGACCGCATCGCTCGAATCGACCCCGAGACGGGTCAGGTGACGGCCTGGGTCGACCTGCGGGGGCTGCTGGGGTCGACCCGTGTGGGGTCTCCCCTGGAGGACGTGCTCAACGGCATCGCACATGACGCCGAGACGGGGGCCATCTACGTCACCGGGAAGCGCTGGCCGTACATGTTCAAGATCAAGGTCACGGAGGAGTAACCCGTTGGCTGGCGGAGCCACCGCGGCTTGAATCCGGGAGCAAAGGCGCCCAAGAATTCGGGGCGGGGCGCGCGTTCGCGCCCAACCCTTAGACTCGACGACCCATGAGCCTCCACCGAAACCGGACGACCCCCGCTCCCCGCAGCGCCCCCTCCAGCCGCCGCTCGCGAGCGGGCTCCATGCGGACCGGGCTCGGCGTGACCGGCGCGTTACTCGGGCTGGCGCTCGCAGGGACGGCCCAAATGGACCGTGAGGTCGACGTCGCCCAGGGAGTCTCGCGGGCCTTCGAGGAGGTCAGCGAGCGCATCGCCCCCTCGGTGGTCCGGATCGAGTCGGCGCGCCGCGTCGACGGGGGCGTCCGCCCCCTCGGTGAAGGGTCTGGCTTCGTGCTCGACGATGCGGGGTTGATCGTCACCAACGCCCACGTGGTGGATGGCGCCGACGCGATCCGAGTGCAACTTCTCGATGGCCGGGCGCTGGACGCCGACCTCGTGGGCAAGGACACCGAGAGCGACCTGGCGGTCCTGCGCGTCGAGGCCGATGGGCTCGTCGCGGCGCCGCTGCGGCTGGACGAGCCCGCGCGCGTGGGGGAGTGGGTCATCGCCGTGGGCAACCCGCTTGGGCTCGGCCACAGCGTGAGCGCGGGGATCGTGAGCGGCCGGGGCCGGACGGCGAACATCACCACCTACGAGGACTTCATCCAGACCGACGCGGCGATCAACCCGGGGAACAGCGGGGGACCGCTGGTGGACCTGCAGGGGCGCATTGTCGGGGTGAACACCGCGGTCGCCGACATCCGCATGGGGGGGCAGGGCATCGGCTTCGCCATCCCCGCGAGCATGGTGTCCGAGGTGACCGCTCAGCTCGCCCGCTGGGGCGAGGTTCGCCGGGGCTACGTGGGGGTCAACCTGCGTGAGCTGCGCGAGTCCGAGCTGGGCCGGCTCGACTACAGCGGGCCGAGCCGGGTCGCGGTCCGGAGCGTGGTCCGCGGCGGTCCGGCGGAGGCGGCCGGGCTCGAGCCCGGTGACCTCGTGACCCGGGTCAACGACCGTCCGGTCACCACCGTCCAGAGCCTGATGGCGGTCATCGCCAGCTACGCCCCCGGGACCGAGGTCCAGCTCGAGGTGCGCAGGGACCGCGCCGAGAAGGCGGTCGCTGTGAAGCTGGGCGAACGGCCTCGACCGAAGTGAGCGAGGGGGCCGTGCGGGCCCCCTCACCAGCCGGTCGAACGGGCGCCGCGGCTCCTCAGGCCACGTCAGGCTCGGAACGCGGGTGCTCTTCGCCCTCGCCCCTGGCCTCCGCCTCGGCCTTCGCGACCGCCAGACGCACGTCGAGCGCGGTGTCCGGGGTCACGGAGATCGAGCTGATGCCGCAGCGGACGAGGAAGGCGGGGATCTCGTCCGGGTGGTCGCTCGGCGCCTGGCCACAGATGCCGATCTCGAGGCCGCGACGGCGGTAGGCCGAGATCGCGTCCGCGATCATGCGCTGCACGGCGGGGGAGCGGGCGTCCACGGCGTGGCGGTAGCCCTCGAGGTCATCGCGGCTGACGGCGTAGACCGTCTGGACGAGATCGTTCGATCCGATCGAGCCGCCGCTGAGGTCCATGGCGTCGATGAAGCGGTCCGCCTCGATCACGTTGCTGGGGAGCTCGATCATGAGGAAGAGGCGGACGTCCGCCTCGGGCCCGAGGCCACGGTCTGCGAGCAGTCCGCTCACCTCTGCGCCCTCCTCCGGTGAGCGGCAGAAGGGGACCATCAGCTCCAGGTTCTCAAGTCCGAGGCGCCGCTTCACGAGCCGGAGCGCGTCGCACTCCATCTCGAACGCTGGGGTGAAGTCGGGGTCCACGTAGCGGCTCGCACCGCGCCAGGCGATCATCGGGTTCTCCTCCACGGGCTCGAAGAGCCGACCGCCGAGCAGCTCGCGGTACTCGTTGGACTTCAGGTCCGAGAGGCGCACGAGGACGGGGCGCGGGTGGAAGGCGGCGCAGATGAGGCCGACTCCCTCCATCACCCGGTCCACGAAGAACTGGCGCTTGTCCGCGTACGCCGCGGTGCGCCGATCGATGGCGCCCAGGATCCCGCGCAGCTCCTCCTCGCCCTCGGCCTCGAGGCGCTCGTGGAAGCGCGCGAGGACGGGCGCGAGCTTGCCGGTCTCCAGGAAGTCCTGGAGCTCCTGGCGGTAGAGCAGGGCGAGGGGGTGGACGCCGACCTCGCTGGTGAGAATGAACTCGAGGCGCGCGAGGCCCACGCCGTCCACCGGGAGCTGGCTGTCGGTCAGCGCCTTGGAGGGGAACCCGACGTTGAGCTTGATCTTGGTCTCGAGCTCGATGGAGGTGTCGACCTCGGTGCGCTCGACCTCGAAGGGGTGGATGCCATCGAAGACCAGGGCGATGTCGCCCTCTGCGCAGGTCCCCGTGACCTGCTGCAGGGGGGCGAGGCGCTTGGTGGCGTCCTCACATCCGACGATCGCGGGGATGCCAAACTCCCGCGCGATGATGGCCGCGTGGGACGTGCGTCCGCCCTTCTCCGTGATGATGAGCGACGCGTCCTTCATCAGCGGCTCCCAGTCCGGGGTGGTCATCTCGGTGACCAGGACGTCGCCGGAGTCGAAGACCCGCTCGTCGGCCGGGATGTCCTCGAGCCGCTCCCCCGCGGCGATCCGCTCTCGGAGGGCGCGCTTGCGGAGGATGACCTCCTCGTAGTCCTTGTAGCGCCGGACGCAGCCGGCGCCGATGCGCGTGCCCACGGCCTGACCTTGGGCGAGGACCTTGCCGTCGACGGCCAGCTGGGCAGCGAGCCCCGAGGGCATGGCGTACCGGATGATCTCGGTGGGGCGGGCCTTGGAGTGGACTGTTTCCGGGCGGGCCTGGACGATGAAGAGGTCCTGGCTGCGCCCGTCCTTCGCCCACTCGATGTCCATGGGCTGGCCGTAGTGCTCCTCGATGGCGAGGGCCATTCGGCCCAGCTCGCCGATCTCCTCCCGCGAGAGCGACCACTGACGGCGCCTCGCGCTGGAGGTGTCGTTGCTCTCCGTCCGGGTGCCGCCCTGGGTCGAGTAGACCATGGCCTGGTCCTTCGCGCCCAGGTGGCGGTGCACGATGGCGGAGTAACCACGCCGCAGGCCCTCCTTCCAGATGGTGAACTGGTCCGGAGAGACCGAGCCCTGGACCACGAGCTCACCCAGGCCGTAGCTGGAGCTGATGTGGATGACGCCGCGGTGCCCGGAGTCGGGGTCCAGGGTGAACATCACCCCGGAGGTCGCGAGGTCACTGCGGACCATCTTCATCACCACGACCGCGAGGGAGGCGGCCAGCGGGTCCATGTCCTTGGCGAGCTGGTACGAGACGGCGCGCTCGGTGAAGAGGCTCGCGCAGCACTCCTTCCAGCGCAGCAGCACCTCCTCGAAGCCGTTGACGTTCAGGTAGCTCTCGCACTGGCCAGCGAAGCTCGCGTCCGCGGAGTCCTCGACGGTGGCGGAGGAACGCACGGCGACATCCACCTCGGCGCCGTACTCATCGCAGAGCTCGCGGTACGCCTGCTGGAGAGCGCGGCTCACATCGGCGGGGACGGGCGTCGCGACCACCAGCTGGCGGGCGAGGGCCGTTCGCCCGTACATCTCGAGCTGGTCGCTGGAGTCCGCTCCGTCGAAGCATGCCCTGAGGGCCTCATCCAGGCTGCCGCAGCGAGCGGCGGTCGAGCGGACCCGAGCCAGCCCCTCGGGCTCCTCGAGCTCCAGCCACGCGCGCTGATCGGCGGGCGCCTCCAGGAAGCGCCGGTAGGCGCTCGCGGTGGTGGTGAACCCGTTGGGAACCCGGACGCCGCGGGGGACGAGCTCGCGGTAGAGCTCGCCGAGCGAGGCCCCCTTGCCTCCCACCAGGTCAGCGTCATCTCGGCCGACCTCGGAGAACCAGAGGAGGAGGGATTGGTCACGGTGAGTCATGGGTACCTGGCAGATGGGGAACGAACCGGTCCGTGTTCCTTTTCGAGATCGGGGGCCCTGGGCATGAATAGGTGTAAACCCTATGTCGGCCTGCGGCGCCCTGACGCCATACGGGCATATTCCCCATGGCGGTCTGTCGCGCCGCGAGGTTTTCACAGAACCCTCTCGTCCACACGGTTCCGCTCGGGCGAACCATGGGTGGTAATAGAAGTCCGCCTGCCGCTTCCTGGCCGGCGCTCAGCAACCGCTCAACTCATGATCACAAAACTGGTTCAGGGAACCCTCCTCGTGGCCGCCGCCGGGATCGCGTACAGCGCCTCGGCCATGCTGCCCCAGGACGGCCCCGTCTCGACGCCGACCGCCCAGAAGGGCGACGACGGCCCCGCCGTCCAAGGCGACTCCAAGAAGAAGGCGAAGGAGGACAAGATCACGGTCTGGACCCTCCACGCCGACGGCAAGGGCTGAAGCGCAGGCAAGAAGGCCCGTGCGGCCTTCCTCAGCGTCCTCGACGAGGACGACGACATCGAACGCATCTTCTGGAGCGGGACCCGCGCCAGCTTCACCCTCAAGAAGGGAGTCAAGGTGGATGAGAAGGCCCTCAAGGCCGCCATCGAGAAGCAGCGCCTCAAGTGGGTCTCCCTCACCAGCCGCGAGTCCGAGCGCGCCAAGGCGGCCTACGTCGCCAAGACGCCCGGCCTGACGTGAAGCGACACCGCCGGGAGGGTCCGTGAGACCCTCATGAAGTCCCTCGGGGACAACGTCGCCGATGTCTACGCCGGTCCCGAGATCATCATCCAGATGAAGAAGGACGAGAAGCTCGACGAGGAGAAGCTGAAGGCGGCCCTCGCGAAGCACAAGGTGAAGATGAAGAGCATCAAGAAGGACAAGACCTACATCCTCTGATCGCCCGCGCGGCTGCGCCCCTTCGGGGCGCCCGCCGCGCCTCGTCACGCAGGCACCCCGGTGGATCCCTCCGCCGGGGTGCCTCGCGTTTTCCGGAGACGGCGCGCGGGAGTGATCTGCCGGCGTTCCGGCCCGGGGCTCTGTCCCTTACAGTCGATGGCCATCATGAGCTCCTTCGACCCTACCCCCGCAGATCGCTTCTCCTTTGGCCTCTGGACCGTGGGGAACCCCGGCCGTGACCCCTTCGGTCACGCCGTCCGTCCGGTCCTCGACCCCTGCGACATCGTCGCCAAGCTGGGGGAGATTGGCGCCTGGGGCGTCAATCTCCACGACGAGGACCTCGTCCCGTTCGGCAGCTCGGCCGCGGAGCGCGATCGGATCGTGGGGGACTTCAAGAGGGCCATGGCGGACTCGGGCGTGGTCTGCCCCATGGCCACGACCAACCTCTTCAGCCAGCCGATCTTCAAGGACGGGGCGTTCACCTCGAACGACCCTGCGGTCCGGGCCTTCGCGATCCGCAAGACCATGGACGCCATCGACCTCGGCGTGGAGCTTGGGGCCAGCACCTACGTGTTCTGGGGCGGCCGCGAGGGCGCCGAGTCGGACGCCTGCCGAGACCCGCGCACGGCGCTGGCGAACTTCCGCGACGCCATCGACTTCCTCTGCGGGTACGTCAAGGACCAGGGCTACGACTTGCGCTTCGCCCTCGAGGCCAAGCCCAACGAGCCGCGGGGAGACATCTATCTCTCCACGACCGGGCACATGCTCCACTTCATCTCGACCCTCGACCACAGCGAGATGGTCGGCGTCAACCCGGAGGTTGCCCACGAGACCATGGCGGGCCTCTCCTTCGTGCACGGCGTCGGTCAGGCGATGGAGTGCGGCAAGCTCTTCCACATCGACCTCAACGGTCAGCGGATCGGCCGCTACGACCAGGACCTGCGGTTCGGCTCCGAGGACCTCAAGCAGGCCTTCCTGCTCGTGCGGCTCCTGGAGGGGACCGGCGGCGGGGCGCGCTACGACGGGCCGCGCCACTTCGACGCCCATGCCTATCGAACCGAGGACCATGACGGCGTCTGGGAGTTCGCCCGGGGCTGCATGCGGACCTACAAGCTCCTCGCCGCCCGGGCGGCGGCGTTCGACGCGGACCCCGACGTCCAGGCGATCCTCTCCGGAACCACGGAGGCCAACCTGGTGGACGTCGGCGCGGGCTACAGCGCGGCGCGGGGCGAGGCGCTCCGGGGGCTCGAGATCGACGCCGAGGGCCTGGGCGCCAAGGGGCTCGGCTATGAGCGGCTCGACCAGCTGATGGTGGAGCACATGATGGGGGCCCGCGGATGAGCAGCCGCGGGGACCTGTTCCTCGGCCTGGACGTCGGCACCCAGAGCACCAAGGCCGTCCTCGTCGACGTGGACTCCGGTCAGGTGGTGGCCCGCGCGGGCCGCGCCTATGACCTGATCGAGGGGCTACCCCCGGGCCACGCCGAGCAGCACCCCGACACCTGGTCGGAGGCGGTGATCGCGGTGACCCGCGAGGTGGGCGAGGGCGCGCGGGTCCGCGGCGTGGGGGTCTCTGGCCAGCAGCACGGCGCGGTGCTCCTCGGAGAAGGAGACGAGGTCCTGCGCCCGGCAAAGCTGTGGTGTGACACCTCCGCGGCCGCCGAGGCGGCGGCCCTCTCCCGTGAGCTCGGCCGCACGATCCCCGCGGGCTTCACGGGCCCCAAGCTGCGTTGGTCGGCGGCGCATGAGCCCGACCTGTGGGCGCGGGTGCGTCGGGTGCTGCTGCCCCACGACCACATCAACCTCTTCCTCACCGGGGAGTTCTTCACCGAGGTGGGGGACGCGTCCGGTACCGGGTACCTCGATCCCTCCACGGGCGCCTACGACTCCCGAGCCATGGAGGCGACCGCCCCCGGGCTCGGCGGCCTCGTTCCGCCGCTCCGCCCCTGCGCGAGCCCGGCAGGCGAGCTCTCCGCCAGCGCCGCTGTCGCGCTGGGCCTCGAGGCCGGGATCCCCGTGTCCGCGGGGGGCGGCGACAACATGATGAGCGCTATCGGCGCCGGGGCCACCCGCCCCGGTGTGTCGGTGTGCAGCCTCGGCACCTCCGCGACCGTGTTCGCCTTCTCGGCAGCGCCCGCGGTCGATCCTGGTGGTGACATCGCGAGCTTCCGCGCCTCGAGCGCCGGCCCCGACGGAGAAGCCGGGCACCTGCCGCTGCTCTGCGTCATGAACTGCACCGAGCCGCTCGAGGACCTGCGCGCCCTCACGGGCAAGGGGCACGACGAGCTCACCGACCTGGCCCGCGCGGCGTCCATGGGGGACGAGCTGCTCGTTCCGTTCTTCATGGGGGAGCGGGTCCCCAACCTCCCGGACGCGACGGCCACGCTGACCGGCCTGCGCCCCGGCTCGCTCTCCCCTGGGGTGCTCTACCGTGCCGCGCTCGAGGGCGTCGCTCTCAACCTCGCGGCCGGGGTCGAGCGCATGAGGGGCATGGGCATCGAGCCCGAAGAGGTGCGGCTGGTGGGGGGCGCCGCCAGGAACCCCCTCTGGCAGGAGATCCTCGCGACCACGTTTGGTGTCCCCGTCCGGGTCCTGATGGAGACGGAGACGGCTGCCGTGGGCGCCGCGCTCCAGGCCGCCGCGGCGGCGCAGGGGGAGCCAGCGGACCGGATCGCCCAGGCCTTCGTCGCCTATGGAGGCCCCGCGGTCCCGCCGTCCACCGACGCGGCCACCGTCGAGCGCCTCGCCCTTCTCCGGGGTCGGCTGGCCGAGGCCGTCGTGGCCCAGCGAGGAGCCTGAGGATCACTCCCCCCAGGTCCCGCCGGGCGCTCTCCCGGCGACAACGAGCGCGGCCCGCGCGGGAGAGACTCCCGCGCGGGCCGCGCTTCATACCGGTGGCTGGGTCAGGGGAACTGGACCCAGACGCCGTCGGAGAAGTTCGACGTGGCGAACCCGAGGACGGAGTCGCGGTGCCAGGCCTGGAAGTGCCAGCGGTCCCCGCTCATGGCGGAGGTCATCCCCGTCGGGGTCGGGATCTGGTCCAGGTTGACCGGCGTGAAGAACGCGCCGGTGGCGCCCGAGAACAGGATGCCGCCGCCGACGCCGCGACCGACGTCGCCGGCCAGGCAGAGGTTGCCCTGGCTACCACCGGCGTTCGGGATGAAGCCCTGGGTCAGGGAGGCGAGGAAGTAGCCGAACGCGTTCTGCGTGAGGTTCACGGCCTCGAGGTCCATGGTGCGCAGCGTCAGGTCGACGTTGGACGCGATCATGGTCGAGGTCTGCCCGGTGGAGTTCGGGATCGCCGTGCAGTAGTTCTGGATGACCAGGGTGCCGCCGCCGGTGCCGGGGCCCTCGGTGGGGAAGACCTGGGCGCCGGGGTTGCCGGGCTTGAACAGGCCGAGCACGCCAGACTTCGCCTCGGGGGCGGCGTCGGCGGTGAACCAGAAGCTGTAGGTCGTGCCCCAGCGGAGCGCGTTGGCGTCCTGGTTCACGGCGTAGCTCTCGGTCGTCCAGGTCACGTCGCCGCCGGTGACCGTCGCGTTCCAGTCGAGGTTCGTGTACGGCTCACCGGAGTGGTAGAGCGGGAACGACATGCCCGGGTTGGTGACCGTCACATTCGCCCCGATCGGGACCGTGAAGCTGTCGGCGGAGAAGTCACTGTTGTTGTTGAAGATGGCGTAGTTGTACGTCCAGGTCCCGTCGCCGTTGTCGACCACGTTGGAGCCGGCGACGAACTGGCCCTCGCCGGGCACGTTGATCTCCTCGATCGCGGCGGTCGGCGTGGTGGCGGACCAGGCGTAGATCGCCGGCTGCTCGCGGACCGTCGCGCCGCCGATGCTCAGGCGCCAGGCACCCTGCGTGGTCGAGCCGGGACGGCTCAGGCGGGTGTAGGAGACGTTGTTGAAGCCGTTGCCGGCCGCGGCATCGTCGGGGGCGATGTACTGCGACTCACCCCAATAGGTGGCGTTGGGATACAGGCTGGGGTCCAGGTCGTCGTTGGCGACCTGGATCCGCTTGAAGACCCGGTCTCCCGTCTGTCCCTGCTGGGCGAACGGGTACGAGAAGGCGCCGGTGAAGGCGTTGACCTGGAAGCGGGGGCCGAGGCCCGACTGCGAGCCGTTGAGCCCGGAGCTGTACGGGTCAGAGCACCCGACGCCGAGGCGGGTGCCGGTGCCGGAGCTGTTGCAGTTGCAGCACAGCCCCTGCTGCAGGGCGGTGAACCCGTGCTTGAGCCAGCTCTGGCCGATCTGCTCGAAGCGACCGTCGTCGATGCGGTAGATGTTCTGGCCGATCACCGGGTGCTGGTTGCTGTTGGAGATCCACAGGAGCTCGGCGTCACCGACGTTGCAGGAGGTGGTCCCGAGGGAGTAGCCAGCCATGCCGCCGACGGCGCCGAAGTTGGAGATGCCGGGGAGGCCGCCGACGATGACGTCGGGTCCGATCGCCGGGTTGGTGCAGCCGCCGCTTCCGCCGCCGCCCGCGGTGATCTCGATGGACCCGACACCGGAGCTGCTGCCGGAGAAGGAGCCGCCGCGGATCAGGTAAGTGGTGCCCGCCATGGCGGACCAGCTGACGGTGGACTGCAGGCCGCAGGTGTCGTCGTTGCAGGTGATCTGGGTGCTGCAGTTGCTGAAGACGGCGAGCACCGTGTCCCAGCTCGCGTTGCCGCAGGTGGAGACCTGGTAGTCGGAGGTGCTGGGAGCGGTCCACGACCACCAGACGTCTCGTCCGATGTTGCCGCATCCCGAAGGCCCACCGCTGGTCGCACTGGTGTTGTCGAAGACGAAGGTGCCCAGGCCAGAGATGGGCTGGGCGTTGGAGCAGTCATCTGCTCCCTGGGCGCTCGCGAGCCCCATGAGGGGGGCGGCGAGGAGCGACGTGGCGGCGAGGAGTTTCGAGACGCGCATGGGTCGTTGAACTGGTGAGGTAGGGAAGGAAGCAGCGCCATGGGGGCGCGTGCGGTGCCTGGGGCCGGAAAGGCTCAGCACCCCGGGAAGACGAGGCTGCGGTGCATAAGGGTCCCCCGTGGCCCCAAATACTCTCACGCTCGGCCCTGATGTGCGGGTCTCAAATTGAGAGCGTTGAGCCTTGCTCGGTGACCGGGTGGGCGACGGGGGCCTCCTCGCGGGCTCGGCCGGGGGCCCACCTGGTCGAGGGGCCCCCCCCAGGGCCCCCAGGGGCGATCCCAAGCCAGATCGTCTCAGCCCATGAGCCACAGGACCATCGGAAGCGACGCGGCGACCATGCACAGGACGGCCAGGACGCCAGCGAGCAGAAACCGGGGGCCGACGCGCACGAGGCGCGGGACGTTGAGGGTCAGCCCGATGGCGGCGAGGGCCAGGGCGAGGAGCCAGCTCCCGCCCTGCTTGAGCCAACCCCACAGCGGGCGCGCGTCGTCGCCGACCGCGACCTCCCCGTCCAGCCACCCGGTGGCGCGCAGGCCCGAGGCGACCACGAAGAGCCAGACGAAGTGGGGGACCCCGACGCCCTTCCGCCCCTCCCCGGCACCTCTCCCGTCGCGCAGCAGGATCGCTAGCAGGACGACCGTGGGGACGAGCATGGCCACGCGCAGGAGCTTGAAGAGCGTGGCCCACTCCTCGGCCGTTCCCCCGAAGGCCTGGCCGGTGGCGATGGCCTGGGGCACCGCGTGCACCGTGAGTCCCGCCAGTGCGCCGCCCGCGTTGCCGCCCACGCCCAGGGCGGCCGCTGCGGGGGGGAGTACGAAGAGCATCGCGACCCCGAGGAGGTTGATGACCCCGATGGCGAGGCCCAGGTCTTCCTCCTTCGCCTTCACCGTGGGGGCAACCGCCATGATCGCGCTGTTGCCGCACACCGCGGTCCCCGCGCCGAGGAGCAGGGCGGCGCGCGGGTCCAGGCCGCACACTCGGCCTGCGACGATGGCGCCGAGGAAGGCGACGACCATCGCGGCCACGACCACGAGCAGCGTCCCGCCGATCGCGCCGCCCCCCAGCAGCCGCTCCAGGTCCATCCCGAAGCCGATCAGCACGATGGCGACGGGGATCATCGCCTTGGAGACGGCCTTCGCCGCAGAGACGAAGCGAGCCTGGACGGCCGGAATCAACGCGAGCGCGAGCCCGAGCACCAGGGCGAGGACCGAAGGCGAGGGGACGAGCCGGGACGGACCGAGGGCCGGGCGGAGGAGCACCGCTGCCGCCGCGAGGCCCGCGCAGAGCAGGCCGCAGAGGAGGACGGATCGGTCGGAGCCGCTGGATTCGGTGGACATCGAGGGCACCGTACCGAGTCGCCCGGCGAGGTCACCCTGCCCCTCGGTCCATTTCACGCGCCGGTGGTCGTCGGTGGCCTTGGGGCGGGCGATGGCACGCCTGCGGGCGCCGTGCCCACGGTCTTTCGACCGCGCTGCCGGTGGGCCGGGGCTGCCCGGCGGGTCGGCATCGCCGGCCACCTGGCTGGGCAGCGAAGGCCCGGAGCCTGCCCGCACAAACTCGGGCTCGGATCGGGGAGCGACGGGGTCTAGACTCCTCGCTCCCCCCCCTTCATCTCCCAGGCTGCCCCCAGCCCCGCCACGATGGACCCCAAGCTCTACCAAGTCATCCACCTCGTCTCCGTGGTCTTCCTCGTGGCGATCACCTTCCGGGCCTTCGCCGCTCCGACCCCCGAGAGCCGCCGGACGAACCTGATGCTGTCGGGGATCGCGTCCTTTGGAGCCTTGCTCGGAGGCTTCGGTCTCATGGCGAAGCTGCAGCTGGAGTGGGGGCCCTGGCTCTTCGTGAAGATCGGCTGCTGGCTCGCGCTCTCCGCGCTGGCTGGCATCGCCTATCGCAAGCCGGAGTCGACCAAGAGCCTGAGCTGGCTCGCCTTCGCGCTCGTCGTCACCGCGGTGCTGATGGTGTACGTGGTCCGGCCTGGCGTCTGATGGGTGCGCCGGGGGCCTCGCGGTCCCCGGGCGGCAGATGCGGCGAACCTCCTGCAACGGGAGGTCGGGCCGATCGTTCGATGGAGGCGCGGCGCCCGCTGTGGGCGCTGCGCCTTCGCGTTCGGGGCGACGCGATCGCCCACCTGCCGGCTCGGACCTGGAGCGCGGGGCGACCTCCGCCCCCGAGTCATGGGAGGTTCGAGTTGGCAGATGGAGTCCTGGGGTGGCGGCGCCGCCAGAGGGATGTGGTGGGGTTGGTCCTGGTTGGGCTGGCCGTCATGGGCGGCGCGGGCACCGGAGCTGGGTCGACCCATCTGGTGGGGGCGCCGGGTGAGGCCGCCCTGCTGGCCCGGGGACCGGCGAGCCCCGTGGAAACAGGAGACCCAACGGCCACGGGGGACGGGACCGAGCGAGACCGGCGAGCCGCCTTGCACCGGCTCGAGCGACAGCTACGGGAGGCCCGCCCCGAGCGCCGCCGCCGGGCGGTGGCAGCGCTCGCCGAGCTCGGGGGGGACCGGGCGCTGGCGCGGGTCATGGAGGCCCTGGCGGATCGCTCGGCCGAGGTGGCCGACGAGGCGCAGCTCCGACTCCCGGGTCTGCTCGGGGCGGACCTCCTCGAGCAGGTTCGCCGCGGCAAGGGGCTGACGACGGGGCCGCCGCTGCTCCGGCTCCGCTGGGCGGAGCTCATGGGACGGGGCGTCGCGCCCCAGGACGCCCGTCGGCTGGGCGGGCTGCTCGGGGTGCGCGGTGCCGCGGAGCGGCGTGTGCTCCTGTGGAGCGTGGAGCGGCTCGGTCGACGCGGCCTGATCGCCGGCGAGCAGGGGCGGCTCGTGGAGCGGGTCCTTGGCCTGACCCGGAGGGGGCGAGATCCCGGCGTCCGCGCCGCGGCGCTCCAGGCCCTCCTGCCCCTGGCTCCCGGGCGCGCCGAGCCGCTCATCCGTGCCTGGATCGGTGGAGAAGTGCGGGAGCTGTGCTGCTCGGCGTTGATGGCGGCGATGGAGCTGGACCTCCCGGATCGGACCCGTCTGCTCGGAGCCGCCCTGGGCCACGGGGACTGGGGCGTTCGCCTGCGGGCCATCGAGTTGGCCCGGGAGGAAACGTCGCCCGTGGTCCTCGACCTGCTCGTGGCGCGCCTGCGCGAGGAACCGCGGGCGGCGCTCCGGGCTGCGGTGGTGGTCACTCTCCGGAGGCTCACGGGCCTGCGGTACCGGGACCAGCCGGACGCCTGGGAGGCGGCTCTGCGCTCCCTCTCACCTATCGGAGCTCTCCCGCGCCTCACCTCCACGTCCTCCTCGGGGGATCGCGACACGGCGGCCCGCGGGACCGTCGCAGCGCTGGGACGCCTGGATCCCATGAGCGACCGGCTGGCCATCCTCATCGACTTCTCCGGTTCCCTCTGGTTCAAGAACGCGGAGGGGCACAGCAAGAAGGACCGGCTGGATCCCCAGGTGACCCGGCTCCTCTCCGGGTTCGATCCGGAGGTTCGCTTCCTGCTGGTGCCGTACACCCACGAGCCGCACCCCTTCGAGCGCGAGCTCGTGGGGGCGAGCCAGCGCAACATCCGCCGGGCCCAGCGCTTCTTCGAGGCGGCGCGTATGAATGGAAGCGGCGACCTCTACGGGGCGCTGAGCCTCGCCCTGGACACGCCCGAGGTCGACCGCGTCATGCTCCTCACCGACGGCGCGCCATCGGGCGGTGAGCGCTGGAACATCGAGCTCATGGTCCCGCACCTTCAGGAGCGCCTCCGGTTTCGACCCGCGCTGCTGGACTTCATCCTCGTGGACAGTCCTCGCAAGCTCGAGCGAGGGTGGGGCCAGCTCGCGGAGTCGACGGGCGGACGGCTGATCCGCCTGTCGTGGTGATGGCCTGCGGGGCGATGCGGCCGCGACCAGCAGGGGTCCTCCCTTGCGCGCGGCCGATCGTTCAACGATCCTCCCTTCCACGTGACGTCGAGCGATGAACACAACGAGCCCGTGGGTGAGGCTCCGCCGGACTGGGCCGGGCGCTACCGCTCGGGCCAGACCCCCTGGGACCTCGGGGCGGCGCACCCCGAGCTCACCCGTCGGCTGCAGGACGGATCCCTGGCGCCCCCGGCCTCCGGATGTCGGGCGCTCGTCCCGGGCGCCGGCCGCGGCCACGACGCCGTGGCCCTCGCGCGGCGTGGCTGGACCGTGGTGGCGCTCGACCTCGTGGAGACCCTGGCCGACGACCTGGCGGGCCCCCTGTCGCGCTCCGGCGGCCGCTTCGTGGCGGGGGACGCCCTGGAGTTCGAGGACGAGCCCTTCGACCTGATCTGGGATCACACGTTCTTCTGCGCCATCGACCCCGTGGACCGCGCGCGCTGGGGCCATCGGGCGGGGGAGCTCCTACGACCGGGCGCCGCCTACGCCGCCCTGGTCTTCCCCTTCGGCAAGCCGGCCGCCGAGGGGGGGCCGCCGCACGGGATGAGCGGCGATCAGCTGGCCGAGGTCCTCGGCGCGCGCCTCGAGGTCGTCGAGGAGGCCGAGGCCCTGCGTAAGGTCCCTGCGCGTCGCTGGGGCGAGCGGTTCTTCCTCGCCCGTCGCCGACCCATGGGCCTCACGCCGACCCCGTGAGGCCGGTGGAACAGGGGCTTAGCGGCCTCGCTTCTGGTAGGGGTTGTAGGGGCCCGATACGGGTTGACCGCGCTCGAACCTGGAGACCACGGCGCCCTCGATGACCGTCCCGACGCAGTGCGTCGTGTACTCGAAGGGGTCACCGTCGTAGAGCGCGAGGTCGCCGTCCTTGCCCACCTCGAGGCTCCCGACCCGATCCTCGACCCCGAGGATGCGGGCGGCGTCGATGGTCACCGACCGCAATGCTCCCTCGAAGCCGAGGCCGTGGCTCGCGGCCACGGCGGCCTCGAAGAGGATGACCCGTGTCTTGGGCACGTAGGACTCGTACCCGCTCTTGATCGCGAAGGGGATGCCCGCCTCGCTGAGCCGCGCGGCCGTCTCGAAGGACAGGTTCTCCGCGTCGCCCGAGGCGCGCTTCATCGTCGGGTGGAGGATGACCGGGATGCGGGCGGCCGCGAGTTCGTCGAGCAGGAGGTAGGCCTCGCTGGCGCCGTCGAGGACGAGGCGGAACCGGAACTCCCGGGCGAGCCGGAGCGCGGACGCGATGTCCTGGGCCCGGTGCGCCGTGACGATCATGGGCACGTCCCCGTCGAGCACCGCGCACATGGCCTCAAGGGCGAGGTCCCGCGGGGGGGGGCTGCCCGCGTCGGCGGCCTCGCGGGCCGCCGCGTACTCCTGCGCCTCGATCAGCTTGGAGCGGAGCATGGACATCATCTTCGCGCGGGTCCCGGGCGACGACTTGTCGGAGCGCTTGGCGGCGTTCGAGAGGGTGGCGGCCACCCCGCTGAACGGGCGGACGGCCGCGTCGTCGGCGGTGGTGGAGCGGGTCTTCACGATGAAGAGCTGGCCCGGGACGAGCTCGCGCGGGGCGTGACCCGTCTGCACGGTCGTGACCCCGAAGCCGCGCACCCAGTGGACGAGGGCCTCGCGCGGGTTGTAGGCGTCGAGCGCCCGGAGCTCGGGTTGGACCGCGGCGGAGTCCTCGTGCTGATCCTGGTCCCCCTTCTTCTGGTTGTAGTAGCCCGCGACGCCCACGACGGAGCGCGCGTCCACGAGGCCGGGCGTGACGACCGCCGCCTCGAGCACCTCGAAGCCGGCGGGGATCTGCACCGCGTCCCGGGGCCCGATCTTGGCGATCTTGCCGTCCCTGAGCAGGACGACGCCGTCCTCGATGGGGGGGCCGGCCATGGTGTGGATCACGCCGCCGCGGACCGCCACCTGGGCGGTCGCGCCGGGCGCGAGCGGGGCGAGGGAGAGGGCGAGGGCGGCGAGTAGTTGGCGGTGTCCCATCAGTCCTGGTCTCCCTGGTTGTCGTCCCCGAAGCAGCAGTAGTACGGATCCTGATCGTGGGTGGCGCCGTAGCCGCCCTCGGCGTAGAGCCGGTCCTGGGGGTCTGCGCGGTCGAAGCGGCGCTCCCCCTCGACCCAGGTCTCCAGGATCTTCGTGTAGACGCTGAAGGGGTCGCCGTCGAGGATCGCGAAGTCGGCGTCCTTGCCGGCGACCAACGAGCCCGTTCGGTCCTGCAGGTCCATCATCTCGGCGCCGGAGAGGGTCAGGGCACGCAGGGCGGCCGCGCGCGTCATTCCCGCGCGCACGGCGAGCGCCGCGCTGCGGAGGAAGAGGCGTGAGTCGGTGATTCCGTCGTCGGTGTGGAAGGCCACGTTGACCCCGGCGCGCTCGAGGACGCCGCCGGTCCGGAAGGCCACGTCGACGGCCTCGAGCTTGCCGCCGGGGCTGTCGATCACGATCACGGAGCAGGGGGCGCCCGCGGCGGCGATCTCATCGGCGACCTTCCACGCCTCGCTCACATGGTGCAGCACGACCCGGAAGTCGAACTCTTCCGCGAGGCGCAGGACGGTGATGATGTCGTCGTGCCGGTGGGTGTGATGGTGAACGATCCGCTTGCCGGAGAGCACCTCGCCCAGGGCCTCCAGGCCGATGTGGCGGTTGGGCATCTTCTCCGGGTCGCCGGCGGCGGCCTCGATCTTCTGGGCGTACTCCTGCGCGGCGATGAACTGCTTGCGCACGAGGGCAGCGGACCGGCCGCGGGTCCCGGGGAACGTCCCGCCTCGCATGGAGTTCGTCCCGTTGGCCATCTTCATCCCGCCCATGGGCGCGCCGTCGGCGTCGCGGATGAACATGTCCTCGATGGTCGTCGCCTCGCGGAGCTTGAGGTAGGCGGTCTGTCCGCTCAGGAGGTGCCCGGAGCCAGGCATGCAGTTGAGGGTGGTGAGCCCGCCGGCCAGGGCGCGTCGGTACCCCGAGTCCCTCACGTTGAGGGAGTCGGACACGCGCACGTCGGGCTGGATCGGACCGGAGCTGTCGGCGCCGGCCGTGCCGCCGAGGTGGCTGTGGGTGCAGATGAGCCCCGGGATGATGACCTTCCCGCTGGCGTCCACGATCGTGGCGCCCTCGGGCGGCGCGGTGTCGGCCGTCGGTCCGACGGCCACGATCTTGGAGCCGACCACGACCAGCGTCCCGTCCTCGATGGGGGGGCCGGCGACCGTGTGGATCCTGGCGCCCACGAACGCTGTGGGGGGCGGGTCAGCGGGCTGCGGGAGCGCTGGGAGCGCGGAGGCGATGAGGGCTAGGATCATGGGGGCTCCGGAACGGTGCTTGGGCTTCCCCGATCATAGGAGAGAGCTCCGGCCGAACCGCCCCCTAGCTGCGAGGGCGCCGGGCGACCACGAACTGGAACCTCCCGTAGCGGCCGGCCAGCCCGGGCAGCGACCCCGCGGCGCCCAGGGCGCCGCCCATCGCCCGGAGCCCCCTGCCAAGCGCCCCCTTCATGTTTCGGGTTCGGAACTCGATCTCCTCGGGGGCAGGCACGGGCTGGGCGCCGAGGCGGCCGACCTCGCTCAGCCCCGCCTCCGAGAGCCAGCCGCTCACGTCCCCCGGAGTCAGGGGCTCGAAGGGGCCGATGTTGGGGTCGGGGGCGAGCACGTACTCCACGCCCTTCGGCCCTCGGCCGCGGGCCCGGAGCCGTTCGGTCCAGGGGTGGAAGGACCGGGCGGACACGAAGCCCATGAGGAGCTTGCCCCCGGGCTTCAGCCAGCGCGCCATCTCGGCGACGAGCCCGGCGCGCTCTTCGCTGCGAACGCCCTCGAGGCGGAAGAAGCAGGACACCACGTCGTAGGCCTCGGCCTCCGGCGCCTCGGCGCCGTCACCGTCGCCGTCGCCCGGCCAGGCGAGTGCCGCGCCACGGGGACTCACGCGACCAGCGCAGAACTCGGCCACCTCCGGCGACCGCTCGACCACGTCGAACCGGAAGCCCTTCCGGTCGGTCGCGAGGCGCGCGGTGACGATCCCCGTGCACGGCAAGACGTCGAGCCAGCGCCCTCGGTTGTCCTCGGTCCCCTCGCCCGCGGGCCGCTCCGCACCCTCGGGGAGCAGGGCGGCGAGCGCTTCGCCGAGGGCTCGCTGTTCCCACGCGCGGGGCTTGTTGTGTCGGAGCCCGTTCAGGACCCTTGCGCGCTGGTAGGTCGCGAGGAGGTCGGGGGCCCAGTCGTCCGGGCGAACCGAGGAGGGGATCGGCCGCCCCGCGTAGTGGTCGCGGTGGGTGACCTGGTCCAGGGGCCGCCGCTTCGGTCCGCGGCGGGGGGTGACCTTGGGGTGACCGAGGGCGAGCACAGCGATGACCATCCGGTCGTAGGGAAGGCCCACCACCTCGCGCACCTCCTCGGCGCCGCCGGTCTGGGTGATCCAGAAGGTGCCCAGCCCCAGCGCGTGGGCGGCGAGGCTCATGTTCTGAATGAGCGCCGATGCCGACTGGATGTTGGCCCAGGCTTCCTCCGAGAAGTCGCGGCCGTAGCTGATGACGATGTTGACCGGGGCGTTCGCCATCTGCGTGGAGAGCCCCGCGAGGGTGGCGTTCACCCCGGGGTCGGTGACCGCCACCAGGTCCCACATCTGATAGTTGCACGAGCTGGGGGCCCAGATGCCCGCGTGCATGATCTGGTCGACCAATTCCGGGTCCACGGGCTGGTCGGTGAACTTCCGGATGGAGCGCCTCCCGTAGAGCACCTCCCAGAAGTCTGCGGAGGGGAGCTGGGCCAGCGGCCGCTGGGTCCCGTCGTCGGCGGCCGAGGCGTCGAAGGTCGGATTCCCCTCCGGCGCGTCAGGGATGCCGTCGCCGGCCGCGGCGCCATTTCCTCCCTGGGCGGGGGAGCCCTGGGATATTTCGTCGCCTTCGGGGTCGCGCGGCATCATGGGACCGCCGAAGTCTACGTCCCAGGCCATGCCGAATTCCTCCCCTGCCCCGATCCTCCTCGCGCTCCTCGCCCTCGCATCCGCTCTCTCGGGGGGGTGCCGGACGCACTATTCAGGGGTGATCGCCTCTGCCTTCGACCGAAACGCCCGGCGACAGCCCCCTGAGGAGCCGCGCCTCGAGCGGGAGGTACAGGGAGAGCAGCTCTCGGGGGCGCCCCTGGAGGAGCGGAGCTACATGCGCATGCCCGACGGCGGACGGCCCAACCATGGCCGCCACTCCCAGTGGTATCCCAACGGCGCGCCGCGCTCCGTGCGCTCGTACCACCTCGGGGAGCCAGTGGGGGTCTGGTGGTCCTGGTGGCAGAACGGCGGCCTCCGATCGGCGACGACCTTCGATCCCGAGCGGCCGACGAGGATGGCGTGGTGGCACGCCAACGGCTTCCTCGCCTCGGAGGGCATGGCGCTGCAGGGCGTGCGCAGCGGTCCGTGGACCTCCTGGCACGAGAACGGCAGCCTCGCGAGCGAGGGGGACTTCGCCGGAGGCCAGCGCTCCGGGGAGTGGGTGCTGTACGACGAGGACGGCAACTGGTCCGAGCGCGGCCGCTACATCAACGGCAAGCGCGTCGGGAAGTGGGAGTACGCGTCCCGGCCGGGCTTCTGATCCGGCGAAGGCGCGACTCGACCCGGCCGCGCGGGCGGTCGGTGAGCGGGTGGCTCAGGGGCGAGCGGCCGGCCGGAGGCGCCGGAGGGCGCCCTCGATCGTGGCGCCGGTCCAGCCCCGCCGCTCGAGGCTCGCGCGCAGGCGGAGGTGCTCCCGCCGGGCAGTCGCCTGGCGCAGGTACGCCCGCGCCTTCGTCCTGAAGAAGCGTCGCGTGCCCACCGTGCCGAGCGCGGCACCTGCACGCAGGGCCATGACGCCCTCGGCCGGATCGGTGAGGGCCTCGAGCTGACGCCGGCGCTCCCCTGTCTGGTGACCCAGCTGCGTGATGCGCAAGGTCATGGGCGAGGGCGTGATGGTGGGGAAGCCGGCGCGCTCCACCGTGACGCCCCAGGGGCGAAGCTTGGCCTCCAGGTTGGCCTGGAGCGCCTCGTCCAGCCCGATGCCGGAGCGGAGCTGGTCGAGGGAGGCGGCGCGGAGCACCTCCTGGACCCCCAGGGTCAGCATCTGGGTCATCCCCCGCACGAGGTCGTCCACCTGGATCAGCGCCTTCCGGATGTCCACGACCCGATAGACGATGTTCGCGTCAGCGACGAACACGTGCCCGAGGGGGGTGGCGACGCGCTGGGCAGGGAGGTCCAGGGTGCGGGAGCGGGTGGGGACGCGCCGCGCTTGCTGGAGGAAGGGGATCATCGGGTGGAAGCCTGGCTCCAGCACCTGGCGCGGGCACCCGGCCATGAACGGGACCTTGCGAACCAGGGGCAGCGCGTTGCGGAGCCAGCGGGGGAACGGGCGGTCGATTCGACCCATGGTGTAGATCAGCCCCGTGTTGCCGCTCTTCACGGTCACGCCGCTCGCCCGCACGACGGCGAGCACGGCGGCACCGATGTAGTAGAGAGCGTCGGGGGAGATGGAGGGGAACTGGAACACGCCGGGATCAGGTGGGCTCCTCGTCGCCGGTGGTCCCGGCCTCGCCCTCGGGGTCCTCCTCGTCCTCGAACGGGTCCTCCCCCGCTCCGGGGTTGTTCTGCAAGCGGCGCCGGACCTCACGGCGCTGCCGTTCCCGCTCGTCGTCCTTCAGCTGTGCCTCCACGCCCTCGACCTGGAGCTCGCGGGCGGCCTTCCCGGGGCGGCGCAGCGGGCCGGGGTCCTCGGGGTGGACGGAGACGACCGCGCCAGAGACGAGGGCGACGGCGGCCTCCTCGGTGAGCCCGCGCGCGCGGAGGTCGTCGTACAGCCGCCGCTTCTCCCCGGTGAGCAGCTCGAGCTGGGTGATCTCGAGGGTGGTGGGGGAGGGGGAGATGTTGGAGAAACCGAACTTGAGGATCCGCACGCCCCACTGGTCCTCGACCGGCTCGAGCTCAGCGCGGATCGCGTTGCACATGCCGTCGACGTCCGTCACGGTCTTGCGGGTCTGGCGCGCGACCACCGACTGCACGGCGATGACCACGCGGTTCTGGAGCCCGGTGACGAGGTCGTCGATCTCGATCAGCGCCTTGCGCAGGTTCACGATCTGATAGACGACCTTGGCGTCCACCTCGTAGACCAGGTCGTCATCCAGTTGGATGACCTGGGGTTCGAGGTCGAGCGTGGTGTGCTTGGTCTCCTCGGTGCGGAACGTCTGGATGATCGGCCACTTGAAGTTGATGCCGGGGCCAACCACCTCCCGGGCCCGGCCGAGGGTGAAGCGGAGGGCGTGCTGGCCGTCGTAGACGACGACGAAGAGGCCCGTGAGTGCGCCGAGGAGGTTGAGAGACATGGTGTGGGGAGCGGTGAGCGACCTTGGGTCCCAGACGCTATCGGATCGTCGGGCAGGCGAGTAGCCTGCCTCGCGAGCAATGGAAGACCCGCCCGAGCACCCTGGCCAAGAGCCCGCGCCTGCCCAGCTGCAGATCCCCCGGGGTCCGCGCGGTGCGGAGCCCTCCGCGTCCCTGGTCCGTGCGCGTCACGAGCTTGCTGAGCGCGCCGCCGGCGGTGCGCTCCCTCACCTGGGGGGGCTGCCCGTCCCGCCCGAGGCGGCCCGCGGAAACATCGAGAACATGGTGGGCTGGGCCCAGGTCCCGGTTGGCCTCGCGGGCCCCCTGCTCCTGGACGGGACCCACGGCAGGCGGGACGTGCTCGTGCCCCTCGCGACCACCGAGGGTGCGCTGGTGGCCTCCACCTCCCGTGGGATGGGGCTGGCGCGCGGGGCCGGCGGCGTGCGCGCCCGCGTGACGCGGGACGAGCTTTCTCAGCACCCGGTCCTGGTCTACGAGGACATCGAGGGCGCCCTGGTCGCGGCGGAGGCCGCGCGCGGGAGCCTCGAGCGCTTCCAGGGCCTCGTCTCGACCATCACGACCCACGGGCGCCTGGTCCGCGTCGAGCCTGAGGTGCTCGGAAGGCGACTCGTCCTGCGCCTCGTGTTCACCACGGGCGACGCCATCGGCATCAACATGGCCGCCCACGGGGCGGAGCTGTGCTGCGCGGATCTCGCCGGGCGGACGGGTGCGGTGGAGCGACACGTCCACGGCCAGGATGTGGAGAAGCGGGCCAACGCGCGCGCGCTCATCGAGGGCCGCGGCCGGAGCGTGGTGGCCGAGGCGACGGTCCCGCGGCAGGTGCTCGCAGAGCGCGCCCGTACGAGCCCGGAGGCCATGGTGCGCGTGATGCGGACGTACGCCGCCGGGTTCGCGCACCTGGGGACCCAGAACTGGACAATCCAGTCGGCCAACACCCTCGCGGCGCTCTTCCTGGCCTGTGGGCAAGATGTCGCGTACGTCACGGAGTGTGCCACCGGTTTCCTCGACCTCGACGTGACGGGGGACGGGGACCTCCAGGCCACCCTGACCCTCCCGAGCCTGCTCCTTGGGTCCGTGGGGGGAGGCAGCGGCCAGGGAACGGCCCAGGAGGCGCTCCAGATCATGGGGTGTGCCGGCCCTGGAAAGGCCACCACCCTGGCCGAGATCGCGGCAGGGACGGTCCTCGCGGGCGATCTATCGCTCCTGGCGGCCTTCGCGAGCCATGAATTCGTTGCGGCCCACGAGTCCCTGGGGCGTAATCGCCCCCAGCCCTAGCGTGAGGTGGGGGGCGGCGCAGGCTGGGACGGGCGAGCGGCGGAGTCCCCAGTGAGGGCGTTCGCTGCTTGACGGTGGCCCCAGCATGCCTACCCTCTTGGGCTCATTCTCGGAGTTTGGCCCTCTAGCGGACCACCCGGGTCGCGGTCTCCCGCTTCCCCGAGTCTTCGCCCGAGCGTCCAATTCCTCCCACCGTCGCCATCTGACGGAGCCCCCGGCTCCCCGGCCAGCGTCCCCCTAACTAAGCGTCTCCAGACCCGAGCGCGTCTCTGCGCTCCCTGACTTCCGATGAGCACCACCGTGGAGAAGAAGAACGTCTCCCCGCGTCAATTCGCGGCCAAGAAGAACGACCCCTCGTTGAAGCGCAACATCGGGATCATGGCCCACATTGACGCCGGGAAGACAACCGTCACCGAGCGCGTCCTGTTCCTTACGGGAATGGTCCACAAGACCGGCGAAGTCCACGACGGCGACGCCACGATGGACTTCCTCGAGGAGGAGCAAAAGCGGGGCATCACCATTCAGTCGGCGGCGACGACGTGCGAGTGGAACAACCACGTCATCAACATCATCGACACGCCGGGACACGTCGACTTCACCGTCGAGGTGGAGCGCTCGCTCCGCGTCCTTGACGGCGCGGTCGCGGTGTTCGACGGCAAGCAGGGTGTTGAGGCGCAGTCGGAGACGGTCTGGCGCCAGGCCGACCGCTACGGCGTGCCGCGCATCTGCTTCATCAACAAGATGGACAAGATCGGCGCGAACTTTGAGTTCAGCGTGGGCACCATCCGCGACCGCCTCGGCGCCAACCCGGTCCCGATCCAGCTGCCGATCGGCGCCGAGAAGGAGTTCGCCGGCTTCGTCGACCTGATCCGCATGAAGTACGTCGAGTTCATCGATGACTCCACGGACGGCGGTCGCTCCTACCTGGAGGGCGAGATCCCCGAGGAGCACAAGGAGGCCGCCGAGGCGGCGCGCCACAACCTCCTCGAGGCCGCCGCGACCGGCGACGAAGACCTGATGAACAAGTACCTCGAGGGCGAGGAGCTCACCGAGGAAGAGATCATCAAGGGGCTGCGCGCCGAGACCCTCGCCATGAACTGCGTGCCGGTCCTCGCCGGCTCCGCGCTCAAGGACAAGGGCGTGCGCTTCGTCCTCGACGCGGCCCTGGACTTCCTGCCCGCGCCCGCCGAGCTCGGCGACGTCGAGGGCACCCTGCCCCGCAAGGAAGAGAAGATCACCCGCAAGCCCACGACGGACGACTACGTGTCGTTGATGGCGTTCAAGACGGTCGCGGAGCCCACGGGCGACATGACCTTCGTCCGGGTCTACTCGGGCACCCTCGAGAAGGGCTCCAAGCTTCAGAACCCGCGCACGGGCAAGACGGAGCGCATCGGCCGCCTCGTCCGCGTCCACGCCAACAAGCGCGAGGCCGTTGACTCGGTCCCCGCTGGCGACATCGCGGCCATCATCGGCCTCAAGAACACGGTGACCGGCGACACGCTCTGTGACGACGACCACCCGATCCAGCTGATGAAGATGTCCTTCCCCGAGTCGGTCATCTCCATGTCGCTCGAGCCCGAGAAGGCCACCGACCGCGACAAGCTGAGCGAGATCATCGGCCGGATGATGCGCGAGGACCCGACCTTCAAGGCCTTCACCAACGAGGCCACCGGCGACCTGATCATCTCCGGGATGGGCGAGCTCCACCTGGAGATCATGGTCAACCGGATCAAGAACGACCATAAGTGCGACGTGCGCACCGGCCGTCCCAAGGTCGCGTTCAAGCAGCGCATCAAGAAGCAGATCGACACCCAGGCCCGTCACATCCGTCAGTCGGGTGGTTCCGGTCAGTACGCCGTCATCAGCGTCGTCATCGAGTACGACCCCGAGGTCAGCGGCTTCGAGTTCGTCGACGGCATCAAGGGAGGCGCGGTCCCGCGCGAGTACATCCCGAGCGTCGCGAGCGCCCTCGAAGAAATGTTCACCACGGGCGGCAACACGGGCATCCCCTTCGTCAGCACGAAGGCGCGCCTCTACGACGGCAAGAGCCACGACGTTGACTCGAGCGAGATGGCGTTCCGCGCCGCTGGCAACCTGGCCTTCCGCCAGTCGATCGAGAACAACACCGTGCTCCTCGAGCCGATCATGAAGGTCGAGGTCAGCGTCCCCGAAGAGTTCGTCGGCTCCGTCGTCGGCGACCTCAACTCCCGCCGCGGCGAGATCGCGGAGATCGAGCACCAGGGCGACATTCGCCTCGTCCACGCGATGGTCCCCATCGCCGAGATGTTCGCGTACTCCTCGGCGCTACGGGGCTCGACCCAGGGCCGCGGGCAGTTCTCCATGGAGCTCTCCGAGTACCGCGACGTCCCGGCCGGCATCGCCGCCAAGCTGATGGGGGAGTGACCTCACCTGCTGTGCGCCCCGGCGACTTGCCAGGGCCCGAGCGCCCCCCTCTCCGCCCCGCGGAGAGGGGGGCGCTCTCGTTCGCGGGGCCTGGCGCCCGGGCCGAACTTGTGTAGCGTTTAAGCTGACAAGGCTCAGCCCCAACGGCCCATGACCCTCCTCGATCTTCGCCCCCCCGGCTTGCTGCTCGCCCTCCTGTCGCTCCCCCTCCTGGGGTCCTGCGCGACCGGTTCTTTCCAGCCGTCCCTCTCGGGTTCGTGGAGCTTCGAGGGGGATCAGGACCCGGCTTCCGGGGCGGACGGTGTCGGGAGCGACCTCCCGCAGCCGTCCGCCGGTTCCGAGAGGAGCTCGTTCCTGCCCTTCTTCGGAGAGGCGGCTCGCGAGCGCGGGTACGACCTGCCGCTCCCCCTCGGCGCGGGCCTGACGATGATGTCGATCAACCGGCCGACGGAGATCTCGCGGGTCCAGGCGGGCGTCAATGGGGGAGGGCTCTCGGACGTCAACTTCCTCGAGTTCGAGGCCGAGGCGGCGGTCCGCTCTTCGGTGGCCCGCTTCGACGCCTGGCTCCTCCCGGTCCTCAACGTCTACCTCCTCGGGGGGTACATCTGGAACAACTCCGAGGTCGCGACCACGGTCAACCTGCCAGGGAACACGTCTGTGGACATCGTCTCCGAAGGTGACCTCGAGGGGCCGCTCTACGGCGGGGGCGCGACGCTCGTCGGCGGGTACAAGGAGCTCTTTGCGACCCTGGACATGAACGTGACCCACTCCCGGCTCGGCGAGCTCTCGGAGTTCCTCGCGAAGCTCTACTCCGTCCGGTTCGGCTGGAACACCAAGCTGGGGGAGAACCCCTTCCGGCTGTATACGGGCGCGACGTACTGGGACACCGAGCGGACGATCGAGGGGACCATTCCGCTGGCCGGGGGAGGGCCGATCAGCACCGTCGAGTTCGCGGTGGACCAGCGGCCGGTCGATCCCTGGACCATCACGCTCGGGACCTCGCTCACCGTCTCGGACCGGCTCTGGTTGATGCTGGAGCTCGGCGGGTGGGACGACACCCAGGTGGTGATCGCTGGCGTGACCTTCCGCTTCTGAGCTGGCGGTCAGCCGAGCGCAAGCGGCTCGTCCGCCGCCCCGAACCGCTCGGCGGGGACCCCGACAGCGCGGAGCGTGGCGAGGTGGAGCCGATCGAGGCTCGTCGCCCCGCGGCGGGCCAGGAGCCGTCCACCCCGGAGGGCGCCGCCCGCGCCCCCGGCGATGAGGGTCGGCAGGTCGCGCTCGCCGTGCTCGTGTCCGTCCGAGATGGAGGAGCCGTACACGACCATCGAGTGGTCGAGGAGCGAGCCGTCAGCTTCTGGGAGCGCCGCCATCCGGTCCAGCAGGAGCGCGACCCGCTCGTGGTGCCAGGTCACCACGCGGTCGTACATCTCCCGCTTGGAGCGCCGTGAGCTCCAGCTGGTGACGCCATCGTCGTCCTCGGTCTTGCCCGAGGTGTCCCTCCAGTGGGAGAGGGCGTGCCAGGTGCCCTTCACCTCCGGGACGAAGGTGCAGTAGCGGTTCGACTGGCCGTGGTCGAGCATGACCGAGGCGCATCGAGAGGCGCCGGACCAGAGCGCGAGGGCCACGAGGTCCAGGAGCAGCCCGAGGTAGGCCCCGTGGTCCTCCGGGACGGCCTCGATGGGGCGGTCCAGGTCGAAAGGGAGCCCGAGCTCCGCCGCGGCCTCGAGGCGGCGGGCCGTGGCCTCGTCCTGAACGAAGGCGATCCGGCGTTCGATGCTGCGAATCGCGTCCAGGTAGGCAGAGAGCATGCGCCGGTCCGCCGTGGACACGCGCTTCTCGAGGGCTCGGACCTGGTCCTTCAGGTCGTCGAGCAGGCTGGTGTCCGCCTCCGGTCCGCCCCCGAAGAGCTGCTCGAAGACGGCGCGCGGGTCCGTCTCGCGGAAGACCGGCCGCCCCGGGGCGCTCCAGGAAATGGTGTTGCGGGAGACGTCCGCCGCGAAGAATCCCTCGCCCTTGGTGCTGATGGAGAGCGCGGGGACGACGTGCTCGGCCGCGAAGCGCTGACCGATGAGCTGGTCCACGCTGGGCCCGTCGGCGTCCAGCGTGCGATGGTCCCATCCGCCGCCCGTGAGCCAGGTGGCCGTCCCTGCGCCGTGCCCGTTCCCACGCGGCGTGAAGATCCGCTCGGGGATGACGAGCCGCTCCCGGTGACGCTCCAGCGGCGCCATGGTCTTGTTCAGCTCGCGGAGCTGGCCGTTCCGGCCGGCCCGTGGCTCCCAGGATCCCTCGGCGACGCCGTTGGGGAAGTAGAGCCAAGCCGCTCGGACTGGGGCGGCCGGTCCGCGCGGGGCCAGGGCCTCCAGATACGGCGCGACCACGGCGGCGCACGCCCCGCGCAGGAAGGTCCGGCGGGGGAGCGGGCGGCGCATCGGGGACCGGCTGGGCTCGAACGGCGTGGGCTGCGTCATCTGCTCTCGATCCGGGTGAAGGGGCGACTGGTGACCAGGGACGCGATCAGGGCGCCGAAGCCGTGGCCCTCGAGCACCGCGCCGAGCTCCACAACCGTGCGCTCGTCCGACCACTCGAGCGGGCGACCGAGGGAGAAGCGCATCAGGCGCCGGGCGACCTCGCGGGAGAGCTCGGTCCGTCGGTCCCGAAGGATGGCTCCGGCGAGCCCCTCGGGCCCGTGGAATTCTTCGCCGCCGGGCAAGGCCCCTGTGGCCTTGACCCGGTGTCCGAAGTCGTCGTGGTCCCGACGACGCCCGAAGCGATCGAAACCGTCCAGGGCGAAGCCGAGCGGGTCGATGTGATCGTGGCAGGACGCGCAGGCCGGCGACGCGCGATGACGCTCCAGGATGCCGCGCGCGCCGCGCGCCTCGCCCTCCTCGAAGGCCTCCTCGTCGAACTCGCTGGCGCCCGGCGGTGGGGGGGGCGGCGGCGTCCCGAGCAGGTCGTCGAGGATCCAGGCCCCGCGCAGCACCGGGCTCGATCGGTCCGGGTAGGACGTCGCCGCGAGCACGGCGGCCTTGCCGAGGAGGCCACGCCGGAGCTCGGGCGCCTCCACCCTCGCGACGTCGCCGCCTGGGTGCTCCACGCCGTAGAACCGCGCCAGCTCCTCGGAGAGGAAGGTCTCCTCGCCAAGGAGGAGGGCGTCCAGGGGGCGTTCCTCCCGCAGGAGCATGAGGAAGAAGCGCGCGACCTCGTCCCGCATGTCGGCCATGAGGGAATCTGTCATGGCGGGGTTATCGATCGGGTCGGGCTTGAACTCACGGCCGACCCGGCGGGTGCCCAGCCACTGCCCCGCGAAGCTCCGCGCGAATCGCAGGGCGCGGGGGTCCATGAGCAACCGCGCGGCCTCGCTGGCGAGGACCTCGGGCTCGCCGAGCTCACCTGTGTCCGCGAGGTCCAGGAGCCGCTCATCGGGTGGCCCGGCCCAGAGGAGGAAGGAGAGCCGGCTCGCGAGCCCGTGGGCGCTCACCGCCCGCTCGCCCTCCACGGGGCGCTCCGGGACGTCCTCGAGCCGCAACCGGAAGTGTGGCGACGAGAGGACCGCGAAGAGCGTCGCGCGCAGGGCCTCCTCGGCGGTCGCTCCGCCAGCGAGGCGGGCGGCTCGGAGGTCCTGGTAGCGCACGAGCTCCTCCGGCGAGGGCGGGCGGCGGAAGGCTCGTCGCAGGAAGGGGGCGAGGGCGAACCCGTCGGCCCGTCCCGGGGAGGGGCCGTCGGGGAAGGCCGCGTCGATGGCGACGCGCACCGCGACATCGGCGCGCTGGAGCCACTCCCCGTGGATGAAGAGGGTGGCACCGTTCGTGTCGAAGCTGTTCTCGGCGACGAGCTCGGGCGGCATCAGGGCGGCGACGTCCACCTCCACCTCGAGCAGGTCCCCGAGGGCGTGGGTGAGCTCGTCGCGGGTCAGCCGCCTCGCTGGCTCGGCCCCCGCGGCTCCGCCCGTGGCAAGGGCCTCACGTTCGACCGCGCCGAGGAACGCGAGGGCCGATGCCCGGTCGTCGTTGTCCAGCCCGCCGCCGCGCCCGGACCGGAGGGGGGGCGGCATGGCCCCGGTCTCGATCATCGCCCCCGCCCGGCGCCACTCGAAGAGGTGCTCGGCGGCGCGCTCGGCGCGGATCAGCCGCGCGACGTCGAAGCCGGCCTCGGCCTCATCGCCGTCGTGACACTCGACGCACACCAGCTCGATCACGGACCGCCCCTCCGTCACCGGGTCGTCGACCGAGCTGGCGCCACGGTGCTGCGGCGCGGGCCCGGCGGAGAGGATCAGAGGGACCGCTGCGATCCAGCCGCTCGGGCGGCGTGCGTTGTGCTTCTGTCCGTTCAACATCCTTGGGGCCGTCAGGGCTGGGCCCCGCTCTACATCATGGGGCTGCGATCCCCAGGAACGTAGGCGGCAGGGGCGGGTTGGTGACCGTCGGGGGCGCCCCGAGGGTCCCGAATCCGGACCCAGGGCGGGGAATCCCTCAGGTCGTCGGGCGGGCAGGGCTCTCCAATGCGCGTCGGAGCGGACAGCGTTCGGGGTCGATGACGGACCCGAGCCGGTAGCCCTCGAGCAGCTCCCTGGAGCGGCGGGCCAGCTCCCGCCGGACCTCGCGGCGGCGACCGCGGACCCTCGCGATCGACATCCGGTCATACTCGGTGGTCTGGTGCCGCAGCCACGCGATGGTGGCGGCCTCCGCTCGGCGCTCGACCCCGATGCGCTTGGTCCTCGCCACGGTCCCGCTGCCCACGGGCACGGCGTGCCTGGTGATCGCGGCGGCCACTCGCTCGCACAGCTCACTGTGCGCGTCGTGGAAGTCCAGGAACGCCAGGACCTCGGCCTGGAATTGCTCCTCATAGCGGGCCTGCTCCCGCTCGCGCCGGGCCCGCCCCGCGTCCAATCGCCGCTGATAGGTGGGGTCGGCGCGCTCCTGTTCCAGCTCGGCTTGCACTCGCTCGATGGTCTCCGGGGGAGCCCACACCCCGAGGCTGATGCGTCGCCGCCCCTTACGTGTGCTCATGAGGCGATGGTCACCGGCGGCCTTGACCCGTCGAGTGGCGGCAGGGTCGCCCGGGGGGAGCAGGGCCCACCCAGACGGGACCTCCGCGGCGTGCCCGTCGGGTCCCTCGATCCGGCGCTCGGGGTCGCCGGCTGCGCGCTTCTGCCTCGTGCCCATGGACCGACGGTTTAGCGGAAGAGATCTGCGCATTCGAGGGAACCCCGGCCGTTCTAGCGCAGAAGGTCTCGGGCAATCCAGCGAGCCGAACGCCGGGCTCAACGGCGGACGAGCACGGCGTTTCATCCCGTCCGCTGTAGACTCTGCGCCATGACGACCACGGCCAAGAGACGCTGGAGCCGAGAGCTCGAATCCGAGGTGGACGGCATTGCCTTCGCCTCGACCGGTCCCGTGCTGCTCCACGGCTACGACCCTCCGGCAGGGGGCAAGTGGATCGACGATGTCATCCCCGGGAAGCTCGGTGCCTTCGACCGCGGCTCGGGGGAGCGCCTCTGGATTGCGCCCTGCGAGGTCGGATACGGCCGCGGCTTCGGTGCGGGGCTCGGCCAGAAGGGCCAGGTCATCGTGCTGGGCCCGAGCCAGGGGGGGCACCGGATGGTGCGCATGGCGATGGCCGACGGCGAGCTCCTCGACTCGAACGACATCGAGCCGTTCGACGACGCCGTGGTCCACTCCGAGGTCGTCGTCTGCGCCAACGCGCGGTCGGTGTGGGGGCTCGACACGCTCGACCTCCAGGAGAGCTGGCGCTATGGACGCGAGGGGGAGCGCTACCACGGCGTCGCGCTCTGTGGGGCCCACGCTTACGTGGTCGTCTCCAGCACCGAGTCCGGCAAGTACGGCGTCGTCCGGCTCAACGCGAAGAGCGGCGACTTCGAGGGGTACCTGCTCCAGCCGACCATGCCGCTCATTCGCGGGATCGCCGCGGCCGGAACCGCGGTCGCGATCGTGACCTGCGAGCTCGAGTTCTTGCTCGACGACGACAACCGCATGGACTTCATGCTCCAACTCGCCTCCCATCCCGACGAGGGGCCGCGTGACACCCTGAGCATCGCGGCGCTGCGCGCGGACGCCTCCGCGGGTGAGGCGCCCCTGTGGTATCGGATCCTGGAGACCCGGCCGGTGGACGACCTCCCGGATGTGTCCGTGACGGCGGATAGCGCCAAGTTCTATCTGGAGCGTCAGGCCCACCTCGAAGCCGTGGACGGCCTCTCGGGTCGAACGCTCGGGAGCTGGACCGTGCCCGGCCTCGACGAGAAGGTCGCATTTCAGGTGGTCGACGGGGCGGGGTTGCTCGCCGAGGAGACGCGGGTCTCGGTCTTCGAATTGCCTGCCTGAGCGGGTATCCACCTAGCCCGCCGGCGCCCGTCCGCGCCCATCCCATCCGCAATTCGCCCGCGGCGAGTCCCGCAGGCCCCATGCGGTCGCGGGATTGTGCTATCTCTTTCCCCACACGGTGACCGTTCCTGGTCCCTGTGACCCGAGCGACCGACCGCGCACGGAGCTGGATCCAGCTCCGCGGGTCGTGCGCTGCCATTCTCCGAGCGCGGCTCTCTCTCCCCCCCGAGCAGGGCCGCCCAGCATGTGGGACCTCGGTTCGACCGAGTCGCCACCAGCCCCCCAAGTCGCGTGACAGCACAACCGATCCTCGAGGCCCTCGCGAAGGAGTTCTCGACCGACGTCCCGTCCATCCAGGCCACCTTCGAGATGCTGGACGCCGGCCTCTCGGCGCCCTTCATCGGGAAGTTCCGCAGGGACCGTACGGGCGCGATGTCCGAGGTCCACGTCCGGCGCCTCGCGCTGAAGCGTGAAGAGCTGGTGGAACTTGATCGACGAAGGGGGACGATCCTGCGCGCCATGGAGCGCGTCGAGGGGATCTCGCCGAAGGCCATCGAAGAGGTGACCGGGTGCATGGACCGGTTCCGACTCGAGGACCTCTATGTGCCGCATCGCCGACCGGAGCCCGAGGTCCAGCTGGCGCTGGACCGAGGCCTCGGCGGACTCGCGGACCTGCTCGTGGCGCCGCGGCCGAAGTCGGAGCGCCCTCCCTCGGAGAAGGGGCCGAGGTCCAAGAAGTCGAAGGGGGCTGACGGGGAGTCGCCCGAATCCGAGGCGACCGACGCCGCCGCGAGCGAGGTCGACGGAGAGGCGCCCACCGCTGAGCCCACCGCTGAGCCCACCGCCGAGCCCACCGCCGAGCCCACTCCGTCCGCAGCATCCGAATCTCCCGCCCCTGAGGTGGAGGACGCCGTCGAGCCGCCCGCGCCCGGGGACGCAGCGAGCATCGAGGTCGAGCCCGAGGAAGACCGGCCGCCCACCGTGGGGCATGACGTCAAGCTGGGAGACGACGCGCCCGAGGACGAGTCGTCCGAAGCGCCCGCGGCAGACGCTGTCGAGCCTGAGTCCGCTCCGGCCGAGGCCCCGCCCGCCGAGCCCGAGGCTGCGACGGCTGAGCCCGAGGCCGCCGCGCCCGAGGCTGCGCCGGCTGAGCCCGAGTCCGCGGCGCCGACGCCCGCCGACGAGGCCCCCAGCGCCCCGGAGGGCGCCGCTGCCCCTGATCCGGGCGCGGAGGCTCCGCCGGTCGCCCCCGAGGGGGAGCCGGCGAAGCCGGAGAGCACCCCGGTCGCGGAGGCTCCGCCCGCGCCGACGCCTTCGCCCCAGCCCGAGGCGCTGGTCATCACCGCCGAGCTCTCGAAGCTGTGCGCGCCCTTCGTGAACCCCGACAAGGGGGTCCACACCGAGACGGAGGCGCTCGCGGGCGCCGTGCGCATCCTCTCCGATCGCCTCGGCCGCGACTCGCGCCTGCGCGACAACGTCCGCCGCGTCATGCGGAAGAAGGGCGTGCTCCGCGCGCGGGCCCTGGTGGACGACAAGAAGGCTGGCCGCCACAAGAACCTGCTGAAGCTCAAGACGCCGCTCCGTCAGCTCCAGGGCCATCGCCTCACCGCGATCCGCCAAGCCCAGAGCGAGCGGGTCATCTCCACCTCGATCGAGCTCCACCCCTCGGAGGTGGTCGGTCGCGTCCGCGCGGCGCTGGGTAAGCACACCCGCCCCGAGTACGAGCCGCTGCTGGATGACATCGCTCGCAAGGCCCTGGCCCAGCGGATCCTCCCCGTGATCGAGGAGGACATCCGCCTCGAGCTCAAGGAGCGGAGCGATGCAGAGGCTCTCCGCTTCCTTGGTGCTCACCTGCGCCAGATCCTCCTCACACCCTTCTTCGGTCGCGTGCCCGTCGCCGGCCTGGACGTCAGCGCGAAGGGGGACATGACCCTCGCGTTCCTCGGCGCACAGGGCGACCTCGCCGCGGAGGTCAAGGTCGAGGTGGGTGAGAAGGAGCCCGCCGCCATCGGCGCCGAGGTCGCCGCCGCCGTCGAACAGCACGGCGCGGCCGCCATCGCCGTGGGGAGCGGCAAGGCTTCGCGGGCCGCCGGCCACCGGCTCCGGGAGGCGCTCTCCTCCGCCAACTCGGAGACCCCGGTCATGGTCGTCAATGACGCCGGCGCCTCGAGCTACGCGAACGGGACCCGTGCCCGCGCGGAGCTCGCGGAGTGCAGCATCGGGCTTCGCCTTGCCATCAGCATGGGGCGGCGCCTGCAGGACCCCATGGCAGAGTTCCTCAAGGTCGACCCCAAGCAGCTCAGCCTCGGGGCTGAACAGCGTCTCGTGAGCAAGGCCAACCTGCGGCGCGTGCTGCAGGACGCCGTTGAGTCAGCGGTGGCCTTCGTTGGCTGTGACTTCGACACGGCCCCGCGCTCGATCATCGAGCACCTGCCGGGGCTGGACGAGGAGTCGGCCAAGCGCCTCGCGGATCGTCGCGACGCGGGTGACATCGAGTCCCGCGAGGCTATCCGCGCCGAGGGGATCCTCGACGAGGCCCAGTGGACCAGCGTCGCCGCCTTCCTACGCATGCGTCGGTCCTCCGAACCCCTGGACAGGACCTCTCTGCACCCCGAGCAGTACCAGCTCGCCCGGCAGCTCCTGGAGAGCAGTGGCGGGTCGGTCTCGGAGTCACTCGGGCGTCCTGGGGCCACGAAGGGCCTGCGGCGCCAGTCGTTCGAGGTGGACGAGTTCACCTGGCGTGACCTGATGCGGGAGCTGAGCTTCCCCGGCCGCGATCCGCGTGGCCGAAACCATGTCCCCGAGTACATCTCGGAGTCCACCGACCCGATCCGGCTCCAGCCCGGTCGCGTCATCACCGGTGTGGTGACGAACGTGGCGAGCTTCGGCGCCTTCGTGGACGTGGGCAAGAAGCAGGACGCGATGATCCACATCTCGCAGCTCGCTTCCCGCTACATCAGGGACGCGCGCGAGCTCCTGTCCATCGGGGCGACCATCCGGGCCAAGATCGTGGAGGGGAACTCGTCCCGTCTCGCGCTCTCGCTCAAGGACGTCCCGAACGAGGAGCGCCAGGACCGCGGCGCTCGCCGACGGGGCGGGAGCACCCGGCGGCGTGGGGGAGGTCGCGGAGCCCGCGGCTCGGATCAGCCCACCGGACCGGCGGGCCGGATCTGGCGGCGTGACGGTGCCGCGGGCGCAGCCACCTCATCGAGACGGGGGACCCGTCGCGGTGGTCCGCGCCGTGGCGGTCGCGATGACGGCCGGTTCGAGCGCGGGGAGCGGGTCGACCTGCGGAAGATCAACGCCCAGGGCGACAAGCTGAGCAGCAACCCCTTCGCGCAGTTCTTCAAGCAGGATGATGGGCCGCCCAAGGAGCCCACGCCGTCGAGGAAGAAGGGCCCGAAGGGCAAGAAGCCGGACGCCGGACCCGATCCGGCGGCGGGCCAGGAGCCCGGTGCGCCCGAGCAGGCTCCGCCGACCTCGGGGGCTCAGCCCCAGGGCTCGGAGACCCCGGGCGAGGAGTGAAGCTCCAGGACTGGCCTGGCTGAGCGTGCGTCCTCGCCGCTCGGCCCCGCCGGGATCAGCAGCCCCCGTTGTGCCCGCCGTCCGGGTGGAGCGGGGGGGGCGAGGCCGTAGCCTGCTCCATCTGATCGATTAGCTTGAGCCCGTCATCCGAGGCGTGGCTCGAGGAGCCCGACTCGTCGTCGGAGAGCGCGGCGGTGGCCTCCACGTCAGCCTCCGACAGGAGGTCGGCCCCCGGCTCGCCGGGCGCCATGATGTCGAGCTCGTCGCCGCTGCCGATGAGGTCCTGCGGTAGGGAGCGGAGGTCGTTCATGAAGGAGGCCATGGCCTCACTCGAGCTGCCGCCGTAGATCGGTTGCGTCTCAGGCACGACGGCCGGCTCAAGGGGCAGGTCCGCGTCGCCCTGGGAGCCCAGCCGGCTGATCAGCTCGTCGGTGGCCTCGCGGGTCCGGTCGGCCGAGGCGGAGATGAGCCCCTTGAGCTCCTCGTGGGCGAGGTCCAGCCGCCGATCCACCTGCGCGCCGAGTTGGTCGAGGCTGGCGGCGAGCCGGAAGATCCGATCATTGCCGGCCTCCTGGCTGGAGGACGCGGAGGTGGCCGTGGCGTCGAAGCCATTCTTCACGGCTTGTTGCAGGGCGACGATGTCCTGCCGCAGCATCTCGACGGCGGCCCCGGCTTCCCGGAACTGCGCCTCGACGGCCTCGGACTCGCGCTCGAGCTGCTCCGCCAGGCGCTCGCTGGTGGTGTCCTCGGTGGGCCCGTTGCGGCGCATCCCGAAGGAGACACCGATGGTGAGCAAGCCGAACATCGCGAGCGGCCCCTTGTCGAGCCCGGCCCGGGCCAGCAGGTCGAGCGCGGGGGCGACCGACTCGGGGAGCTGGGCGGCGAGCCCGGTGACCAGGGCAATGGTGATCATCGCGACCCCGCCGGCGGCGAAGAGCAGGGGGATCGTCCTCCCGATCAGGCCGGGCCGGCTGGGCTTGCCGTAGGGCACAGAAGAACCGGTACGAGGTGAGATCGGTTGGGTGACGTGACGCTGCATGGGCTGATCCTCGGTCTGTGGTCCATCGACGCCGGTTGGTGCGACGGCGCACAGGGGGATTCGACTCACTCCGCGGCGGAGCTTTACATGTTCCTGTTGTCAGCCAGATCCACGGCCAGGCACTCCCTGGCGGGTGGCCTCGACCCAGACCCCATCGACGACCGATACAGAGCGTGAGGGCGTAAGATGTGGCCCTGAACCGCCCTGGACAGGCCCCCCCCGGCCCGGTCCCGGGGCCGCTCCCCGTCGTCATGGCTCTCATTCAAGGACTCTCTGTTTCCCCCGGGCTGGACCTAGGTCCCGTGCATGTCGTGCGCGCGAGGCTGGATTCAGCGCCCATCTGGACCCTGCGTTCAGGGGAGATCGACGCAGAGGTCGAGCGCCTCGACCGCGCCATCGCGCGGGTCATCGATGTGCTCGGTGTGCGTCAGGCTGAGGTGGCGAAGGCGGTGGGGGAGCAGGACGCGGGCATCCTCGGCGTCCACCAGATGATCCTCCAGGACCCCGGCGCCCGCGAGCAGGTGGACCGCACGATCCGCGAAGAGCGAATCAACGCCGAGGCGGCTGTCGAGCGGCTGATCGATCGACTGAAGGAGACCATGGGGCGGCTCGAGGGCGACTCGGTCCGGGGGTACGCCGCGGACATCAGCGAGCCCTGGCACGCGGTCATCGCGGCGCTGATGCGCTCCGACAAGGAGACCATCTCCCAGGGGGAGGATCGTGTGGTGATCGCGGCGGCGGAGCTGACGCCGGAGGCCGTGACCTTCCTCCCGCGCCATCGGGTGATCGCGGTGGTCACCGAGGCGGGCGGCCGTTTCTCCCACGGCGCCGTCCTCGCGCGGTCGTTCGGAATCCCCTGCGTGGTGGGGATCCCGAACCTGCTCGCGCGGCTCGAGCAGAACATGCCCGTCCTCGTGGACGGAGACAACGGAGCTGTCACGCTCGCGCCCGACGATGCCTCCAAGGGTGAGTTCCAGCTCCGCCTCGCGCAGCGCTCTGTCCGCGAGGCAGCGCTCGCGCTGCACGCCACCGAGCGCGCGGTGACCCTCGACGGCGAGACGGTGTCTGTCCTCGTCAACCTCGAGTCCGTGCGGGACCTCGACATGTTCGAGCACGGACGGTGCGACGGCGTGGGCCTGCTCCGGACCGAGTTCCTCTACATGGAGCGGACCGTGTTCCCCTCGGAGGAGGAGCAGTACCGGCTCTATCGGCGCATGGTCGACGCGATGGGCGACCGGTACGTCGTGATCCGAACCCTCGACATCGGGGGGGACAAGCAGCTCCCGTACTTCAAGACTCCGCGGGAGAACAACCCCGCGCTCGGCTGGCGTGGGACGCGGATCACCCTCGAGTGGCAGGACCTCTTGCGAGTCCAGCTCCGAGCGATCATGCGGGCGAGCCTGCACGGTGAGGTCCGCGTGCTGCTGCCGATGATCACCTCGCTGGAGGAGGTCCGCGCGGTCCGCGCGATCTTCGATGAGACGCGCGAGCAGCTGTCGATCCAGGGGTACGATGTCGCAATCGACATTCCCGTGGGGGTCATGATCGAGATCCCCTCGATGCTCTGGGTCCTGGACGAGGTGCTCGACCTCGTGGACTTCATCAGCGTCGGGACGAACGACCTGGTCCAGTATCTCCTCGCGGTCGACCGGGACAACGTCTTCGTCTCGAGCCTCTACGAGCCCTTCCACCCCGCCGTTATCCGGGCGCTGGGTGCGATCGGTGACGCGGTCCGCCGCTCGGGAAAGAGCGCCTGCGTGTGCGGCGAGATGGCCGGAGACGAGGCGGTGGCCATGATGTTGGCGGGAATGGGCTTCGACTCGCTCAGCGTGGCCCCGAACTTCCTGTCGGCCCTCAAGTTCGCGGTCCGGCGCACCACGATGGCCGACGCCCGGGGCCTCGCCGAGGCCGTGCGGGCGGTCTCCTCGGTGGATGAGGTCCGGGCCCTCCTGGATGGGGTGCGCGAGCGGTTCCGCCAGGAGATGCTGGAGGCGGTCTCGGGGGCGGCCCCTGGAGACGGTTGAAGTGGGGGTTGAGGTATCCGTGTCCAGTCTTGATACAATTCGAGCCGCGCGCGAAACCCCACTGATCGACCGTGACCACAGGCCAATCAAACTCTCCGACGGATCCAGCCCAGGACAGACCCTGGGCAGAATCCGAGCTCGACGCGCTCCGTGCCTCCTTCGGACAGAAGGAGCCGTCTTTCCTGGCCCGTGAACTCGGGCGACCTTTGGAGGAGATCCGCGCGAAGGCGGAGGAGATCCTCTGCCGCGAAGCCGTCTCTGGCCCGTGGTCACCGGAGGACCTGGAGACCCTGCGCCGATACCTCGGCGGCGTGGAGACGAATCTGCTCGCCCGGATGCTGGGGAGATCAGTGGAGGACCTCGAGACGAAGCTCGTTGAGCTCGCGACGACCCTGGAGGACCGGCCGCTGTCCGGTCCGGAGCTGATCCTCTTCAAGCGCCAGTTCGGCACCCGCTCTGACGAGGACCTCGCCATCATCTACGGGCGGACCCTAGAGCGGGTCCAGGCCGAAGCAGCGCGGCTCTGCCTGTCGAAAGACAAGGCGTACATGCGGCGTAAGACGAGCGGCAGCGAGCGGACGCGGATGCCGCGCTGGACCGAACCGGAGCTCCAGACGCTGCGCCAGCTCTACCCTGGGGAGAGCAACCTGCAGATCGCGCAACAGCTCGGACGCTCGGTGAAGAGCGTGGTGTCGAAGGCGCACAACCTCGGCCTCAAGAAGGACAAGGCCCGGCTCGAGGAGATGGGACGCCAGAACGTCCGCCTCCGCTACGACCGCGGCTCTGCGTCCGAGTGACGCTCCCCGGGGTGGCGCAGCCCAGCGGCTGACCGGGATCAGCTCCGCGGTCTGCGACGGGCTGCTGCGTATTGCACGGGCCAGTGCTGCCCAGGCTCCCCCGCCTCGTTCGCAACCCGCAGGGTCAGGTGTGGGTCCTCAAGGTGCGGGCGGGCCATGGCGCAGAGGTCGGCTCGACCGGAGGCGAGGATCGTGTTGACGTGGTCGATGCCCTGAATCGCGCCCACGGCCATCACGGGCAGCTCCGCCTCGTAGCGGATGCGCTCGGCGAACGGCACCTGATACATGCGCCCGTAAACAGGCCGCGAGGTGGGGACGTTCCCCGCGCTGGACACGTCGATGACGTCGACGCCGTGCGCCTTGGCGAGGCGCGCGAAGCGCACCGAGTCCTCCACCGTCTGGCCTCCCTCGTGGAACCAGTCCGTAGCCGAGAGCCGGAGGAAGAGCGGCATGCCACCGGGCATCGCCGCGCGGACCACGTCGATGACCTCCAGGGGGAAGCGTGCGCGGTCCTCAAGGCGCTCGCCGCCGTACTCGTCCGAGCGGTCGTTCACCGCCGGTGAGAGGAAGCTAGAGAGCAGGTATCCGTGGGCCGCGTGGACCTCGACGACGTCGAAACCGGCGCGCACGCTGCGCTCGGTCGCGGCCTTGAACTCGGCCAGCACAGCGTCCATGTCGGCGCGGTCCATCGCCTTCGGAGCGGGGGCGCCGGGGAGGAAGGGGGCGTCGGTGGGCCCGATGGTGGGCCAGGCGCTCGCGTCCACGAGCGGGGCGTCGCCCTCCCAGGGGAGGGAGTAGGACGCCTTTCTGCCCGCGTGCCCCAGCTGCATCGCCACCTTGGCGCCCGAGTGCTCGTGGGCGAAGTCGACGATCTCCTTCCAGCGGGCCTCGTGCTCGTCGGTATAAATCCCGGTGCAGCCGTGGGTGATCCGCCCTTGAGCGGAGACGTTGGTGGCCTCGGTGAACAGCAGGCCTGCGCCGCCGATGGCGCGGGCGCCGTAGTGCACGTCATGCCAGCGGAGGGGCGTGCCCTCGACGGCGCTGTACTGGCACATGGGGGAGACAACCACGCGGTTCGCCAGCACGACGTCGCGTGTACGGAACGGCGTGAAGGCGGGCAACGTGATGACGTCCGGGTCACCGCCCTCCTGCTCGATGAAGCGCCGCCGCGCGCTCTCCACGAGCTCCGGATCGCGGAGGGCGAGGTTGTCGTAGGTGATGCGCTTGGAGCGCGTCATCAGGTTGAACGTGAACAGGACCGGGTCCTGCTCCATGTAGCGGCCGGAGTGCTCGAACCACTCCAGGCTCGTCTGGGCGGCCTTCTGGGTTTTTAGGACCTCGACGCTGCGGCGCTCCTGGTAGCTGGCGAGCGCGGCGGCCACGTCGGCGTCGTCGGCCCCCGTACGGGCGGAGACGAGGGCGTCCACGAGGGCGATGGAGTCCTCCATTGCGAGCTTGGTCCCGGATCCGATGGAGAAGTGGGCCGTGTGGGCGGAGTCGCCCACCAGGACCGTCTTCCCGTCCACCCAGGTCGCGCAGGCGACGGTCGGGAAGACCCGCCAGATGGACCGGTTCGTGAGCAGCTCGTGGCCGTCGAGGTGGTCGGAGAACAGCTCCGCGACGTAGCGCACGGTCGCCTCCTCGTCGCCGTCGCCGAGGCCCGAGCGCTGCCAGGTCTCTTCGTCGCACTCGACGATCCAGGTGGACCTGGGCTCGTCCCCGCGCTCGAAGGGGTAGGCGTGGATGTTCCAGACCCCGTGCTCGTTCTCCTTGAAGATGAACGTGAACGCGCCGAGGGGCTTGTCCGTGCCGAGCCAGCAGAACCGCGCCTTGCGCCAGTCGATGCAGGGACCGAATCGGTCGCCGGAGCCCTCCCGCACGGCGCTGTTCAGGCCGTCGCTGGCCACGACGAGGTCCGCGGACTGCTCGAGGGTCGCGCGGTCGACCTCCACCTCGTAGTGGGAGCGAACCCCGAGCGCGGTGGCGCGCCGGTCCAGGATCGCCAGCAGCTCCTTGCGTGCCAGGCCGCAGAACCCGTGCCCCGTGGACCGGACCATCTCGCCACCGACGAAGGTCTCGATGTCCGTCCAGTAGGCGAATGACTCGCGGATCTCCTTGAAGCTCTCTGGATCCGCGCCCTCGACGTTGCCGAGGGTCTCGTCGCTGAAGACCACGCCCCAGCCGAAGGTGTCGCCGTGGGCGTTGCGCTCGTAGACGTCAATCTCCGCGCCGGGGAACGCCTTCTTGGCGAGGATGGCCGTGAACAGCCCGCCTGGACCTCCTCCGATGACCGCGATCTTCATGGGCGGAGCATAGTCCGAGGCGGCGAGGGATCCCGCCCGGGAGCCGCTCCCTTTTTGTCGTGGCTCCGAGGTCGGGCCCTCATTCGCCGTTGCTGCCCTGGGACAGCTGCAGGGAGAGCCAGCGCAATCCCCCAGGCACGCTCCGGACCCGCTCCACGACCCCGGAGCAGGTCGTGCCCGAGGCGCTGAGTTCGAAGCGGACCGTCAGGTGGCGGGTGCCGAGCTCGCGCGAGCCGATCTCCACGGCGGGCCCGGCCTGGACGGCGCCCGCGGGCCAGCCCTGGGAGAGCACCGCGCGCTTCGGGAGGACGCTCCCGTCGGCCGTCACGAGCTCGAAGTCGGCGGAGAGGAGCCGCTCCAGCGAGGGGGTGGTCCGGGAGCGCGAGGCGCCATCCTCGGCGGCGTCCACGGCGGCGGCGAGGAGCTCGATCGCCTCGCTCACCTCCCCCCCTGCGTCCTCGTCCGCGGGGTCCGACGAGCGCCCCTCCCAGAGTGACTGGACGAGGGCCGCGCCCGACGGGTCCACCTCGAGGAGCTCGGCGCGCACGAAGGGATAGAAGTCGTTCACCCCGTAGAGCGCCTCCGTGGTCTCCGCGAAGTACTCGTTGAGGTCGTTCAGCGCGTAGTGCCGATCCTCGGCGCCGGACCAGCGCAGGGTGCGATCGTAGACCCCGCGCTCGCGGACGGCGGCGAGTGCGGCCTCGACTCGACGTCGCTCGGACCAGACCTTCTGGTCGAATAGCGCGTGCGCGAGCTCGTGGAGGACCATCGACGCCTGGTGCCGCCGCCAGTCCAGGTAGGTCCGGGCGCTCGTGATCTCGACGGCCCGGCCCTTCGCCGGGTCGAAGCCGTTCCGCTCCAGCCAGCTCGCGCTCGGGTGATAGCAGGCGCAGGGGGCCACCGGATCCGCCACGCCCAGGAAGATCGGGACCGACCTCAGGAAGGCGTGGCGGGCCGCGGGGGTCTGATCGAGGACGTCTCCGAGGTCGCGGTCCAGGGCATCCAGGGCCCGGGCGCCGACGTCGTCCTCGTCGCCGTCGATCAGGCTCGGGGCGACCCGGACATCGAAGCCGCGGATCGGGCGCGGCACGTACTCGCTCGCGGGCAGGGAACCGCTGCGGCGCGGGCCCTCCTGCGTCGACTGGCCCCCCGCTCCCTGGGGAGACGCCTCGGCCGGCGGGCGCCCGGCGTCGCTGGCGGGGGACGTGAGCCGGGAGGGACCTGGCGATCCCGTGCCGCAGGCGGCGGCCCACAGGGCGACCAGCCACAGTCCAGCCCGCGCGCTCAAGCTCCGAGCTCCTCCCGGAGCTGGGCCATGCTCCGGGTCAGGTCCGCGACCTGGCGCTCCAGCGACTCCACGCGCTCCGCCAGCGGTGTCCCCTGGACCTCCTTCGCTCCGGGCAGCGGAGCGGGCGCCCCGGAGGGGGCGGGGGCGGAGGCGAGGACGGAGGCCGGTGCGGCCTCGGCGGGGGGGCTGTCCCCGGCGCCCGGGGCGACGCTCCTGCAGAGGAGCTGCGAGGTCCTCGGGGCGCGGCCGCCTTCCGCGGTCTCCGCGTAGCCCTGGCTCCGGAGCGCCTCCAGCGCTTGCTCCAGCGCCTCGGGGTCCGGGAGGTCCCGCATGCGCCTGGCCCTGGAACGGAGCTCGCCCGCGGTCTGGGAGCCGCGGAGCAAGAGCTCGGCCAGGACCGCCGCCTCCCGTTCACCGATCCCGAGGGTCTCCATGGCGTTGTGCCTCCAGCGCTCCACCCGGCTGCCCGCGGGGACGCTCTGGCCCGCGAGCCCCTTCATCCGCAGGCCCTGGAGGGCGATCCTCACCTCGGCCTCGGAGAAGTCCGTGACGGGGTCACGGTTGCTCTTCTGGTTGCAGCCGTTGGTCGTGGCGTTGAGCGACAGCGGGTACTGGTCCGGCGTCGTGAAGGCCTTCTCGATCAGCACGCCCAGCGCGCGCGCCTCGTGTCCGTTCAGCGAGATGTCCATGGGGGCCACCCTAAGGGATGCGGCCGGAGGGGCAGTGGGTATCCTCTCCACGATGGAAGCTCCTGAGAAGAGCGAGGTTGGGCCGGGGATTGACGTGGTCCTGGTGCACCCCGAGATCCCGCACAACTCTGGCTGTGCGGGCCGCCTCACGGCGGCGATGGGCGCCCGGCTCCACCTCGTCGAGCCCCTCGGGTTCAGCCTCGAGGACCGCTACCTCAAGCGGGCGGGCCTCGACTACTGGCCGCTGGTGGACCTGAGCGTGCACGGGAGCGTGGAGGCCTGCTTCGAGGAGCTTCGCGGCCGGAGCGACCGCCCGTTCGAGGAGCGGCTGCGCCTCTTCTCGGCGCGGGGCGGCGAGTCCCTGCGCGAGGTCACGTTCCATCAGGGCGACGTCCTGGTGTTCGGGAGCGAGAGCAAGGGACTCCCCCCTGAGCTACTGGAGGCCCACGCCGACCGCCGCGTGCGGATCCCGATCCACGAGGGGGTGCGCTCCATCAATCTGGCCAACGCGGTGGCCATCGCTGTTTACCTCGCGACCGGCGAGGTCTCGCCGCAGGACGTCCCCGCCGCTCACTGACCCCAGGAGGCGCGGGCGGTCGCGGGGTCCGCACGCTCGAAGAGGATCAGCGTGAGCTCGCTGAAGTCCCGCGCGGGGTCCCCGAGCCCGGCGGTCGGCACCGAGTGCAAGCGGAGCCGGGTCCCCTCGAAGAGCGGACGCTCCTCTGGCCGGGAGGTCTGACCCTGGGTCTTCAGGGCGCGCTTCAGGGCGCGCAGTGGACCCGGCTGATCCTCCCGCAAGGCGCCCGGGCGCCAGGTGGCGTACAGCAGGTTGGGCGCCGGCGTCCCGTGTTCCAGGAACCACGCGTGGGGGACGCGCTTCTCGTGTCCGGCGGTCCCGCCGGACTTGACCTCCCGTCGAGCCACCGAGGGGGTGACCAGCCCGTTGCGGTCCACGAAGTCGAGGGTCGGCGCGAACCACCCGGGCGAGCCGATCGGTCCGAAGGCGAGGACCTCCCCGGGCTGGGTCTCGGTCGCGAGGGCCTTGCCGAGCAGCGTGAAGTTGCCCTCGTTCTCCCGGGCGACGTCGACGCGCTGCGCCTCGCTCCGGTACCCCCCCTTGAACGCGCGGAAGCGGAGCGCGCTGCGGAGCCCCTCGGGCGCGACGTGGAGGTCGAAGAGCGGGAGCGGTTGCGCCACGGCGAGCCCCAGGGCGAGGGCGACCCCGGCGCTCCGGGGGACGCGGTCGATGCCCACGGCGGCGAGCAGGGCGAGGGCCGGCGTGCAGGGGGCGAGGAAGCGGAAGAACGGCATCCAGTCCCCGCCCACCATCACGTTGTACGCCACGAAGCCGAGGGCCAAGAACAGGCTCGCTCCGGCCGCAACGCGCGCCCTCGCCGTGGGGTGGCGGAGGGCCGGCAGCGTCAGCGCCATCGCGGCGAGGGGAGTGAGGGCCACGAGGCCCCAGGTCGCCACCTGCCGCAGCCCGCGGCCCATGACCTCGGCGCCGCCGCCGGTCTTGGCCGCGACCGTGTTGGGGAGCCACTGTCCGAAGGTCGCCTGCCGCCAAAGGAGCTGGGCGCCCATGGCGGAGGCCGCCGCGACGGCGATCCAGAGGAAACGCTGGCGGTGTCGCTGAAGGGCCCGCGGGCCCTCTCCGGAGAACAGCGACTCCGCGGCGACGACGGCGGCCGCGATACCGAGGACCCAGAGGATGCCCTCGACACGCACGGAGCACACGGCGGCGGCGGTGAGGGCGAGCCAGGCGAGGTCGGAGGGGCGGCGAAGCTCCCGGCGCAGGAGTCCGACGAGGTAGGAAATGAGGAGCAGCGTGAAGAGCGTCGTCTCCATCCCTCCGCTGGTCCACGCGACGAACGGGGCGGAGGTGGCGAGCAGGGCCACCGACGCGAACTCTCCTGCCCTCCCGAGGCGCAGCTCGGTGGTGACGAAGCGTAGCTGGACGATGAGCACGCCCATGGCCAGGGCGAGCTGGAGGGGGGCCAGGAACTCGGGGAACGGCGCGCCAGCCCAGTAGAGGACCGCGAGCAGCGCGGTCCAGAGCAGGTTGCTGAAGCCCTCGACGGGCTGCCCGCCGGGGCCGAGCTCGAAGGAGTTGAAGACCGGCGTGCCCAGCTCGACCCAGTTGCGGGCGAAGCGGAGCGAGATGAAGGCGTCATCCACAAGGAACTCGACGCGCCCCACGAGGCCGAGCAGCACGGCGGCGGCGAGCGCCAGCAGGGCGAGGCTGAAGCGCCGAGCGGCGGCGCTCCTGCTCGAGGGGGGGGGCCCTGGCTGCTGCTCGGCTGTCGGCTGTTCCATCTTCGGGGTCGTCGCTCCCTACCGGGGAGCGTACGCTCCCGAGCCCCTTATCGCTCGTCCTTGCCCGCACCTTCACGTCCATGCCCACCGAACCCTCCGAGCCCACCTCCGCCCCGCCGGTCCGCCGGAAGCCGCGGCGAGGCGACCGCTTCGACGTGGACGTCGCGGAGATCGATGACCGGGGCCGTGGCGTCGGTCTGGTGGGGGAGAGTCGGCTTCGAATGCGGCACGCGAACCCGGGCTCCCGGGTCACCGCAGAGGTGCTGAAGCGGCGCGGGGGGCGGGTGGAGGCGCGGGTGGTCGACGTGCTGGAGGCGGGCCCCCACGCGACCGGCGCTCGCTGCCCCCACGCTGGCGTCTGCGGAGGCTGCGCCCTCCCGACGCTCGAGTACGGCGAGCAGCTGCGGCAGAAGCGAGGCCTGGTGGAGCGGGCGCTGGCCACGTCCTTCGATGCTGCCGGGCTCGGCGCGCCCCCGCCGGTGGCCGAGGTGGAGCCCGCGAGCCAGCTGGAGGGCTACCGGAACAAGATGGACTTCACCTTCGGGTCTCGGCGCTACGTGCTGAGCGAGGAGCCCGACGGCGTGGACGCGAGCTTCGGGCTCGGCCTCCACGCGCCAGGGCTCTTCAGCAAGGTGCTGGACGTCGAGCGGTGCGCCATCGCCTTCGATGGCTCGGACGGGATCCGGAACACGGTCCGCGAGCTCGCGCTGGCGGCGGGGCTCGCCCCCTGGGACCTGCGCGCCCACGAGGGGCTGCTCCGCCACCTGGTGGTTCGGCGCGGCGTGAGGACGGACGAGACCATGGTCGACCTCGTGACCTCGGAGCGCGCCGCCGAGCAGATCGACCCCCTCGTGGAGGCGTTGCTCCAGCGCCACCCGGAGATCACCACCGTGGTGCAGAACGTGACCCAGCGGGCGGCGACGGTGGCCTATGGCGAGGAAGAGCACATCCTCCACGGGCCGGGGACCATCGATGAGGTGCTCTGTGGCAAGCGCTTCCGGATCTCAGCGGACTCCTTCTTCCAGACCAACACCGAGCAGGCGGAGCGGCTCTTCGAGATCGTCGGCGAGGAGGCACGGGTGGAGCCCGGCCAGCGCCTGTTCGACGTCTTCTGTGGCGCGGGCACGATCGGCCTCGCGATCGCCCCGGAGGGGGTCGAGCTCGTCGGCTTCGAGAGCGCGCCATCCTCCATCCGGGACGCGCGGCAGAACGCAGCTCGCAATGGCCGAGAGGACGCGGTGTTCCACGAGGGCGACGTCCTGGAGACGCTCCGGCTGGAGTCTGCGTCCCGGCGCCCCGACGTGCTCGTGGTGGACCCGCCGCGCGCGGGGCTGCACCCGAAGGTGCCCGCGCAGCTCATCGAGCTCGGCGCGGGCCGGATGATCTTCGTGTCCTGCAACCCCACCTCCGGGGCCCGGGACGTGGCGGCACTCTGCGCGGGAGGCTACGAGGTCACCGCCGTACGACCGGTCGATCTCTTCCCGCACACGCCTCACGTCGAGGTGGTCTTCACGCTGGAGCGGAGGCCTTGAGCGAGCTGCGTGCTGGTGCCGGGACGATGCTGCTGAGCGCGCCCGCGCTTCTCGACCCGAACTTCATGCACACCGTCGTGCTGATGTGCCAGCACGACGAGGAGGGCGCCTTCGGCCTCGTCGTCAACCGGACCACCCAAGCGCGCGTGGGCGACCTGTTTCCGGACCACCCGGACCTGGGGGCCCTGGAGCTCAAGGTGCGGGAGGGAGGCCCCGTCGCGCGGGACACGCTGCAGCTGATCCACCGCTTCTCCGACGACCTCGCAGGCGCGACCGGTGGGCTGGAGGTGGGCGACGGGATACGGATCGGCGCGGACCTGGAGTCCCTCGTGCGGCGTCCAGGGGCGGCGGGCGCCCTCGAGGATCACGCCCGATTTGTGGTGGGATACTCCGGTTGGGCCGCGGGGCAGCTCGACGACGAGATCCGTGGCGGTTCCTGGCTCCCCTTGCCCACGGCCGCCGACCTCGTCTTCGCGGACGGAGCGGCTGAGGAGGTCTGGCGTGCGGCGATCCGACGGCTCGGGGGGGGCGGGGCGTCCCTCTCCCATTTGCCCCCGGACCCCACCTGGAATTGACGGAGCGCCTCCCCGGTGACGCGATCCAGGTGACCGGAGCTATCCTCTCCTCACCGACCTTCCCCGGTGACTCCGCCTTGTCTACCTCCACCGCAACCGATCCGCGCCCTGACGAGCGGGCGGCTGGATCAGAGCTGCTCTCCCGCAGGCGGGGCTGCTCGGGGACCTTGCTCAGCAGCGGGTGCGGGTGCCTTGCGTTCATGTCGGGTGCCGCGTTCGCCATCGCGCTGTTCGGGGCACACCTGCTCTCCGGCTGGGGAGCGCGCGCGCTCGAGGAGTTCCTCGCCAGCGGGCTCAACGCCACGGTCGAGGTCTCCGGGTTGGACCTCTCCTGGAGTCGGCGGCAGACGGTTCAGTCCGTGACCGTGGTGGGGCCCGACGGTCAGCAGGTCGCCCAGGCCAGCGCAGAGCTCCCGTCGCTCCTGGACATGCTCGGTGGAGGCGACCCGACGTGGGACGTGAGCGTGGACGTCCTCTCGCTTCGGTCCAGGGTCGACGAGGGGGGGGGCGATGACCTTCAGCGGACCCTGCAGATCGGCGAGCAGGGGTTGCTGGAGACCGCGCTGCGAAGCCTGGCGGGTTGGGTGGCAGGCACCTCCTCGCTCCCCGACGTGAGGGTCTCCCTCTCGGTCAAGGACTGGACGGTGGACGACACCGCTTCCGGGCGTGGGCTGGTCAGGGTCAGGGACAGCGAGGCCACGATCGTCTGCCGCATGGAGGCGGCGGCGCTGATCGTGGATCGCGCCCTCGTGACGTGGCCGGGGCGAGGGGACCCGGCGGCGGTGAGTGGCGCCGTCCATCTCGGGCGCGCGGCGACCGGTGCAGACAGCCCACCGGTCACGGTGCAGCGCCTGGAGCTCTCGTCGGATGGCGTCCCGCTGTACGTGGCGCGCTCGCTGGGGCTGATCCGCCGCACTCCCCCGGTGGAGCGCGGCCCCTCGCCGACCCCGGAGGCCTGGATGCACGGTGTGGCGGTCGACTTCCTGATGGCCGAGCTGGAGGCCGGAGCTGTGATCGACGTGGACGTCGGGCCGGACCCTGGCGGCGAGCAGGTCCTTGGGCGCTTCGAGGTGAGCGGTCCGAGCATGACGCTCTCCCTCGGCGCCGAGTGGAAGGGGGGCCTCATGGTGCCGAGGAGCAGCGGCAGCCGGGTCGCCCTCGACGTGCTCGTGCGAGGCGAGGCGGGTGGCGTCGCCAGGCTGTTGGAGGGGGCGCTGCCGGAGCGCCTGTCCGTGCAAGAGCTGAGCGGGCCGGTCGACTGGACGCTGGCGAGCACGTCGTTCTCGGTGCCGTTCGAGCCGCGGGATTTGCTCAACCTTCGTCCCGCTCTCATGGAGGCCATGGGGGCGATGCAGATCGGAGCCTATGTCCGCGTGGCGGGCGGTAGGGAGGCCGAGGTCCGACTGCAGGCGGACGTCGCGCCAGACCTCGAGCTAGACCTGTCGCACTTCATCACGAACATCGCCTTCGATGGGGAGCGCGGGTCCACTCTCACGAGCTCATGGCGCGACGGGTCATCCCGGATCGCGAACCTGTCGCTTCGGACCCCCTCCGCGGGTGGGGCGAATGCCAGCCAGTGCGACATGCATATCGCCGCCTTCGACGTCCCGACCGTCATGCTGGGAGGCGACCGGCAACTTCCGCGAGAGATCCAGGCACTGCTCCCCGAGCGGCTGCTCTCGATCGATCTCGAAGGACTCTCGCTACCTCGCTTCGGTGACTGGGTGCCCACAGGGACCGGGGAGCAGGTACGGCTCAACGTGGTCGCCGGAGGCGGGAATGAGTTCTTTGGCTTCGTGGAGGGTTCGATCCTCTCGCTGCCCTTCGCCCACCTGGAGGCGAGCCCCGACGCGGCGATCAGCCGGACGCTCTTCGAACGACTGATGCCATGGTTCACGGCGGTCAGGCCCCAGCCCGGGGCCGCGCCGAAGCTGGAGCTTGACGTGGTGGAGTACACCGTCGACCTGGCAGCGGCGGAGTTCAGGGAGACCGGGCAGATGACCCTCGTCATCGGCTCCATGCTGGCGCGCCTGCAGCCGGGCCTCGCCGGGTCGACCTTCAACGTCCGTGAGACGGAGTGGGTCGAGTGGGGCCCGGAGAAGGTCCAGCTGGAGTTGGACGAGGACATTGTCCGTTACCGCCGGGCCCAGATCCCGCTCGGTGAGGACGAGGAGCCGGTGCAGCTGAGCGGATTCCTCGATCGCGGGGACAAGGTGCTCTCGATCAAGGCGGTGGTGCCGGCCAACGTCGTGGTGGGGGCCGAGGACGCGGGCATCCTCCCCGCGCAGCTGACGCTCACCGGACCGGCTGACCGCCTCGACCTCGCCGTGGATCGGGACGTGATCGCGCCGCTCATCGAGGCCATCCGCGGCGGCGAGTAGCTGTGCTCCAGCGGTCGATCCCGACCGTGACGCGGACCGGGCGTCCGGTCAGGCCCTCGGGGCCGCCTCGAGCATCGCATCGAGGAGCGGGTTCTCGGGGCAGTCTTTTCGCCAGGCCGCGACGATGTCGAGCTCTGCGGTGGGGGAAGGGAGCGCCCGTGACTGGACGGCTTCGGATGCGGGCTCGTCGCCTGCCAGCCACGGAAGGATCGACCAGCCGAGACCGGCCGCGATGAAGCCCAGGATGGTCTCCGCGCTCGATCCCGACAGGGTCGAGACCGGCGAGACGTCGTGCTGGCCGAGCGCCATGAACTGTAGCTCGCGGGCGCGCGGCTGGGAGTAGGCCACGAAGGGGAGTGTCGCGAGAGCGGCGAGGTCCACCGGCTGATCCTCGGGCTGGGCGTGCTGCTCGGGGAGCACGACGTACGGACGCAAGGTCGCGACCTTCATGGTCGCGATGTCATCGGGGGTCTCGTAGAGGTGATCGATGGCGAGGTCCACGGCGCCCTGGCGCAGGAGCGCGGGGGCGTCGTCGCCGGTCTCCTCCAGGTGGATCTCGATGGAGGGGTGTTCGGCGTGGAGCCGTTGGACCCACGCGGGGATGAGGCGCCGTAGCAGCAGGCTGGAGCTGCTGACCCGGAGCGTCCCGCCGAACTCTCCGCCTCGCACGGACCGGATGACGGAGGGCAGGGACTCGAAGAAGGGCCGGACGAAGTCGAACAGCCGTTGGCCCGCGGGGGTCAGGGCCATCCGGTCCTTCGCGACCCGCTCGAAGAGCGTCACCGCCAGCTCATCCTCGAGCTTCTTCACCTGCTGGTGAACGGCTGGCTGGGTGATGGGGTAGGGGAACGCGCGCGCCGCGCGGGCGTAGCCCCCGGTGCGAGCGACCCAGAAGAATCCTTCCAGTCGGTGGATGCCGAGGTGCTGGGGGGTGCTCGCCATATCGGTGCGCTCAGATAGGGTGGGGTATGGCCCGGCCGAGGGTCTCGGCCACGGTGCCTGCGATCATCTCGAAGAGCTCGTGCCCGTCCTTGTCGCACCGCCAGGCCTGGCTCTCGGGGTCCAGCGCGTAGTGCCAGGCGCGAACCCCTGCGGCGTACCACATCTCGTTCGTGGCGGTCTGGCGGTTGAGGACGTAGGTGGGGCCGCCCTCGAACTGGATCTTCAGCACGCCGTCGGCGGTGGAGAAGTCGACCTCATCGGGGTCGAAGTCCTCGAGCCAGTCCTCGACGCGTCGGATGACGTCGTCGGCGAGTCGTAAGAAGGTGGGGCGATCCATGTGTTGGGAGGGTCAGGCGAGGCCGAGCGCGGCTACGCCGTCCTCGTCCAATCCTAGGAGGTGCCCGATCTCGTGGAAGAGCGTGACCCGGATCTCCTCGGCGAGGTGTTCGTCGTCGCGAGCCATGCGCTCCAGGTTGCGCTGGAACAGATAGATGGAGGGGGGGAGCTGGGCGGGGAAGTCCTCCGCCAGGTCGTGGATGGTGGGGCCCACGAAGAGCCCCAGGATGTCAGGCGGCGTGGCGGAGGGGTCCCTCGGGTCCACGAGCTCGCGGAAGGGGACGGGCTCCCGGACCACGCGGATCGCCTGGACCCGCTGCGCGAACGGCGGGGCGAGGGAGGCCAGCGCCTCCTCGACGATCCGGTCGAACGTGGGGGCCGTGATCCGCACGGGAGCGGGGCGGTCGGGGTCGAGCTCGGCGGCCTCGACCATCAGGGCATGGGCGTGGTCGTGGTCCCCCGCGTGATCGGCAAGGAGGGCCAGCCGTTCGCAGATCCAGGGGTCCCTCTCCACGGCCAAGACCGCCTGGAAGGCCGCGCCGGCCCCCTCGAGGTCCCATGACTCCAGGGCCACCTCCCCCCGCAGCTCGACGACCTCGAGGTCATCATCTCCCAGGGAGGACGCGGCGGCTTCCAGCCGCGTCCGGGCGGGTTCGAGCATCCCCAGGTCCAGGTAGGCGCGGACCTCCAGGAGGGCGCGGGGCCCCTCGAGCCCCGAACGGGACGCCTGGGTGAGGGCGAGCTCAGGGTCGCCCGCCTCGAGGGAGGCGGTGGCCTGTTCGAGGGCCTCGTCGAGGCCCTGGTCGTCTCGGTCGGTCTGCATCAGGAGCTCACCTTCCGCCGGCCCGGGCGCCGCCTCGCAGCGTCATCCCGCCGGCGCTCGTCCTGCGCGCGCTTCTTGGTCGCCGCCCAGGAGCAGATGGGGCAGGTCGAGAGGTCATGGAAGCGCGCCGGGCAGTGCTCACGTCCGAAGAAGATGATCTGCAGGTGGACCTTGGACCAGGTCGACTCGGGGAAGACCGCCTTCAGGTCGCGCTCGGTCCGCTCGACGGTCGTGTCGTTGGAGAGGCCCCAGCGCGCGGCGAGGCGGTGGATGTGGGTGTCGACGGGGAACGCCGGCATCCCGAAGCTCTGGGCCATGACGACGCTCGCCGTCTTGTGCCCGACCCCGGGCAGCGCCTCGAGGGCGGCGAGGTCGCCGGGGACCTCGCCCCCGTGGCGCTCCATGAGGATCTCGGCCAGCCGCCGGATGTTCTTGGCCTTGGTGGGGGCGAGGCCGCAGGTCTTGATGGACTCGAGGATGTCCGCGACCTCGAGCTCCGCCATGGCTGCGGGGTCGCTCGCCTTCCTGAAGAGGTCCGGGGTGACGAGGTTCACCCGCAGGTCCGTGGTCTGGGCCGAGAGGAGGACGGCGACCAGCAGCGTGAACGGGTCCCGGTGATCCAAGGGGATCGGCGGGTCGGGGTACAGCTCCTCGAGCTGGAGCAGGATTCGCTCCGCCTTCTCACTGCGCTTCATGGGCGCAGCCTAACCCCTCGGACCCTCGCTCGCCCTCTCAAGGGCGGCGCAAGGTCTGCTCAGAGCGTCCAGCGGGCGCCGGTCTCCGCGGGCGGGCGCGTCTCCACCGGTGAGGGCTGCAGGGCGACGGTGGCCCGGTTGTCGGGGCCCGCGGACGGAGTCGTGCCGACCCCGGGGAGGGAGGGGATTCCGAGCCGCGGCTGGCAGTCGCGCAGCTGGAACGACGAGGCCGTGGTGATCTGCTCCTTGCCGCGGACGAACAGGAAGCGCATCTGGGTCCCCAGGGGGAGCCCCGTGAGCTTCGCGACGCCGTTCGGGTCCGGCCGCGCGCTCTTCACCATGCGCCACCCGGGCTCGAAAGCGGGGGCTCGGGCGGGGTTCTTGCCGGCCATCTCGCGGACCTCCTTGACGGAGTTGTTCATCTCCATCTTGATGGGCTTGACCGTTCCCTGCGCGTTGGCCAGCTCCTTCGCGGCCTGCTTGGCTTGCATCTTCTGCTTGACCTGTTCGGAGCTGACCTCGTCCCCGGACGCCTCGAGGGCCGCCTCGTCTGTGGCGTAGTCACTGACGCCCTGCTGGAGGGACCTGAGGACCGAGGCGGCGTGCTGGGGGTCGAAGACGTGGACGCTGACCTGGCGGGGACGCTCCTCGCCCTCCTGCGAGAACTCCAGGTGCACCTGTCCGAGCGCGGGCACCGTGATCTCGACCTTCTCCTGGCCGCCATAGGTGAGCTGCTGGCCGACCTTCTCCGTCCACCGGGCGTCACCGGGGCGCCCCACTGAGACGCGCCACGTGCCGTCGCTGGGGAGGCTCGCCTTGATGCGTCCTCCGGGGAGGAGCTCCGCCGCCACGGCACCGTTCCGGGGTTGGGCGGGCGCCCGCGGGTTGGACTCATCCCGCACGAGGTCGCGCGAGGAGGGGTGCCCGACTCCCGGGGGGAGGAAGAAGACGGGCTGGCCCGCGACCTTGGCTCCAAGCTCGTCGACCAGGACGCCGGAGATGCGGATCGACTCCCCAAGGCGCGCGACGGTTCGGGTTCGCTTGTTCGACTCGAGGACGACCTCGCGCCGCCAGGTCGGGAGCCCGTCCATCTCGACCTTGAGGGTCCAGGGGCCAGAGTCGACGGTGTCCCAGCGCTTGCGTCCGTTGGCCTCGAGGGACATGCCGGTCCGGGTCGCCGTGATCCGCGCTTCCGGGAGAGGCTGCCCCACCTCGTTGAGGACCACCACTTCCCAGGACCGCGCAGGCCCCTGATCGGTGATCAGGTTGAACTCTCGCTCCTTCGCGATGGAGGCCAGGCTCTCGCCGGGCCCGCCGGCCGGCTCCGGGGGGAGCGCCGGCTCGGTGCTGGCCTCGATCTCCATCTCCGTCACCTCCCGTTCACTCGCACCCGGATCCAGGGCCACCAGGACGAGTCCGGCGGCCATCACGGCGGCGAATGCGATGAGGAGTACGGAGCGGTTCATGACACTGTCTGGGACGAGGGGACGAGCGATTCTCTTCCCCGGTGGCCGGGATCTTCGGCTGCGAAAGTCTACCCCTCTGTCCGGGGCCTCGACCGAGCGCGCCGCGGGCTCTGGGGGCGTCGAAGGAGGTGTCAGGCGGGCTCCAGGCCCAGGATGGGGTCTCCTTTCTGGACATCGCCACCATCGGCGGCGAGCCAGCGCACCACCCGCGCTCGGGCTGGGAGTCCCCTGGTCGGCCGGTACGGCACCGTCGAGAAGGTCTTCATGACCTCGATCAGGCACACGGCCGCGCCCTCCTCGAGGACATCGCCCGGTGCGCAGAACGGGTCCTCACCAGGTCCGGGTCGGTGCCAGACGCGCCCGGACTGCTCGGAGACGAGCACGAGGCCCGCGCCGACATCTTCGGCCTCGCCCTCGTCCTGCACGGCTTCACCGGCACCCGCGGGGTCGACGCGGTAGAGAACATCGCCGTACCCCACCGGGGCGAGCACGCGCTCGGGCGGGTCACTGATCACGGCCCCGCGCACGCCCTCGGGGACCCGCAACGCCGCGGTGCCCTCGAGTCGCTGGAGCGCCCCCGCATGCATCCCCGGCGCGACGACCGCGCCCCGGGTGAGCGGCGCGGTGAAGTACCCGACGTCGGGCGCCCGGAGGGTGAGGATCCCCTCCTCCTCGGAGAGGCGAAGGTCGAGGTGGTGGTTGGGGGCGCTCATCCTCGGACCTCCGTCAGGGCGGCCAGGTCGTGGAGCGACCAGATGCGCGGGTTCTTGGTCCGGCGCGTCCCGCTGGACTGGTGGGCCGCCTCGGCGAACATCTCGAGCCATCCCCGCAGCTCGTTCATCTGCACGATCTCGTCGGTGTCCATCTGCGAGGCGGAGCGGTAGGGGTCCATGTCGCCCTCGATACGAGCCTCGGTGTCCCGCATGCCCTGCTCGATGGCGGCGCGCTCCTCGGGGTCCTCGGACAGGATCTCGAAGTCGTCGTCCAGCTTCGTGTTGAACGCCGCGATCGCGAGCGTCCGCCCCTCCATCACCGACTGGCGAGTGAGCGGCGTGGAGAGCTGGACGACGGGCTCGTACGGGAGCCCCGCCATGGCGTAGTACCCCGCGCCCGACGCCTTGCGGAGCAGGACCGTGAACATGGGGACCGAGTTGGTGCTGTTGGTGTAGATGAGGGATGAGCCGTAGCCGAGGAGCCCCTGCCGCTCGGCCTCGACGCCGATGTCGAAGCCGGAGATGTCCTGCAGCCACACGATGGGGATCCCGTCGGCGTCGCAGGCGCGGCTGAAGGCGGCGACCTTGGCGATGCCCTCCCGGTAGAGGATACCGGCCGGCTTCTGGCCATCCCTCCCGTCGGGGTCGTCGATGAGCCCCTGGCGGTTGGCGACGAAGCCCATGTAGAGCCCGTTCACCCGGCCCACGCCCACGATCATCTCGCGGCCGCGGTCGGGCAGCACCTCCCAGAAGAGGCTGCGGTCGACCAGGCGAGCGATGACCTCGTCCGCCGCGTAGGTCATGCGGTGATCGGGTGGGAAGATGCCGTCCAGCTCGTGGGGGGGGAAGTGGGGCAGTCCAGCGTCGGCACCGTGGCGGTAGTAGTCCGCGGCGCTGCTGCCGAGCTTGCCGACCTCCTCTCGGATGACCTGGATCGCCGCGGTGTCGTCAGGGACCCGCACGTCGGCGCAGCCGGACTGGTGCACGTGGACCTCGGGCCCGCCGATGTCGAGGCTGGAGAGGTGCTGGCTCTTCGCGCCCTTGATGAGGGCGGCGCCCGCGATGACCATGTAGGCCTGCTCGGTCATCACCACCCGGTCGGAGATGATCGGCATGTAGCCGCCGCCTGCGATGCAGTCGCCGAAGACGCCGGCGATCTGGGGGACGCCGCCTGCGGCGAGCTCCGCGTTCTTCTTGAAGATGTGCCCGGCCCCTGTGGCTCCAGGGAAGGACCTCGACTGCTCGGGCAGGAAGAGCCCGGAGCAGTCCACGAGGTAGATCACAGGGATGCTGAGGCGCAGGGCCATCTCCTGCGCGCGCTCGATCTTCTCTGGGGTCTTGGGCCACCAGGACCCGGACGCCACGGTGTTGTCGTTGGCGATGACCATGCACCAGCGCCCGTCGACCAGACAGAAGGCGGTGACCACCCCCGCCGCCGGGCTCTCGAGCTTCCCGAACTTGACGCCGTGGTTGGCGAACGTGCCGACCTCCCGGACGGGGGAACCCTCATCACGCAGCGCCTCGACCCGCTCCCTCGCGGTGAGCTTGCCCTTCTGGTGGACGCGCTGGACGTACTTGTCGCCCCAACCGCCGGCCACCGCGGCGCGGCGCTCCTCGAGCAGCGCGTTCTTCTCGGCCATGGCCTCGCGGTGCCGCTGGTAGCTCGACTCGTCGAGGAAGCTATCCCTGGGGCGCCCGAGGGGAGTGAGGGGGACGTGTGCCATCGTCGATCAGGCGGGCCAGCCGGGGATGGAGCGGGTGTCGTACTTGCCGCTCGTGAACTCGTCGCTCCCGAGGACCGCGAGGTGCAGCGGGATCGTGGTGGAGACGCCCGTGATGCGCGCGCCGCCGAGGGTCCGCTTCATGGTCTCGATGGCCTGAGGGCGATCCTCAGCGTGGACGATCACCTTCGCGATGAGGGAGTCGTAGTACGGCGGCACCTCGGCACCCTCCCGTACGTGGGTGTCCACGCGCACCCTGCCGGGGCCGAGGTCGAGCGGGATGGAGAACTCATCCAGCGTGCCAGGGGTGGGGCGAAACCCCTCGGCGGGGTCCTCGGCGTTGATGCGGCACTCGATGGAGTGCCCCTCGAGGGAGACGCCTTCCTGGGTAAAGCCCACGGCCCCGCCCGCGGCGATGCGGAGCTGCTCGCGGACGATGTCGATCCCCGTCACCATCTCGGTCACGGGGTGCTCCACCTGGAGGCGGGTGTTCATCTCCATGAAGCTCAACCGCCCGGTGTCGGGGGCAGCGAGGAACTCGATCGTCCCGGCGCCCACGTATCCGATGGCCGCGGCCGCCTGGGCCGCGCGCGCGCCGAGCTCGGCGCGCTCTTCCTCGGAGAGCGCGGGGGAGGGGCTCTCCTCGATGAGCTTTTGGTGATTGCGCTGAACGGAGCAGTCGCGCTCGAAGAGGTGAACCGCTCGGCCGAAGCGGTCCCCGATGATCTGGACCTCGATGTGCCGCCCCCCGGTGACGAACTTCTCGAGGAAGAGCGCGCCGTTGCCGAACGCTGCGGTCGCCTCCGCGCGGGCGGAGGGGAACGCCTCCCGGACCTCGGCCTCGGTCCGGCAGATCCTCATGCCGCGGCCCCCGCCCCCGGCGTCGGCCTTGAGGATGACCGGGTAGCCGATCTCCTGCGCCACGCGGACCGCCTCATCCACGTCGGTCAGGAGCCCGTCGCTCCCGGGAGTCAGGTCGAGGCCGGCGGCGCGCATGGCGACCTTGCTCGGCCACTTCAGGCCCATACGCTCCATGGTGGAGGGGGCCGGGCCGATGAAGGTCAGCCCGTTCTGCTCGCAGAGGGCGGCGAAGCGAGCGTTCTCCGCGAGGAAGCCCCACCCTGGGTGCACCGCCGCGCAGCCCGTCTGCCGCGCGGCCTGGACGATGGCGGACATTCTCAGGTAGCTCTCCGCTGGGGCGGGGCCCCCGACGCAAACCACCTCGTCGAACTCCTCGGTCCACGCGGCGCCCTGATCGGCGGAGGACACGATGCCGACAGCGCGGACTCCGGCGTCGCGGGCGGCCCGCGCGATGCGCACGGCGACCTCTCCGCGGTTCGCGACGAGTAGGCTCCTGAACATGGGGCGGAGGGTAGCAGCTTGAGGAGGCGGGAGGCGACAATACACGTCCGCCATGCTGCTCTGGCTCGCCCGCATTCACTCCTCCCTCGCGCTCCTGTACCTCGCGTCCGGCCTCGCCCTCGCGAGCCCGGGATCTGGGCCATGGATAGGGACCGCGCTGCGCCCGGCCCAGGGCGACCTCGGGCGGCTGATCTCCGAGCTCGGGGCGGACGAGTTGGAGGTGCGGGGCCTGGCCCAGCAGCAGCTCGCCGGGCGTCTGCTCACGCTCGAGTCAGGGGCCGAGCTCGTTCCGCTCCTCGAGGGCAAGACGCCCGGCGTTCGGAGACGCCTGGCCCTCCTCCTCGGCGCCGATGACCGCCTGCTCCGTCACGCGGTCGAGCTCGCCGTGGCAGGTAACGCTGAGTTCGCTGACGTGGGCCGCCAGGCCATCGATGCCCAGCTCCTCCGGTGGAGTCGGAGCGCCTTCGATGAGCCCACGGTGGCGTCGTACGACGTGCCCCGGATCCCGGTCCGGCTACCGGCTGACTGGGAAGACCGAAGCAGCTCCGCGGTGGAAGTGGACCCGAACGCGGGCGGTGGCGTGGGGGCCTTCGATCGACTGGACCTCCATGGCCGCGGCCCTGCCCCGGTCATCCTCGATCCGCAGGTGGTCGAGCGCATGATTCGCCGCCCCGCGCCGCCCCTGGACGCCCCTCGCGTGGATGGGAGCTGGGCGGAGGTGCTGGAGGCGTTGGCCACCGTTCATGACGCGGCCTTCCAGATCCAGGGCTATCGCTACCCCGAGGACCGCGGCGCCGCGGAGTCCACGGAGGACGCGGCCCCTGCACGCCCCTGGATCCACGTGGTCGGGAGAGGGAGTACCGAGCGCGGGCCGGTGGGGCGTGACCTCCGGGCGAGCGGGGGCAGCGTCATCGAGCGCTGGTGCGTGACGGCGGCACGGCAGGGCAACGTGGTCCGCCAGAGCGCGGCGGCCCGGGCCCTCGCGGCCCTGGACTGGGCCGCGGCGGTGCACTGGTTCGAGGAGTGGTGGCAGTCCAGCGGTGACGTGGTCGCGCTCGAGGGGCTGATGGCGGCGTCGGCCCGCGGCCGGGTGGCACCTTCCCTCCAGCGCGCCTCCTCGGTGCGCACGATCCTGGCCTTCGTGGACCGCGAGGCACGGGAGGTGGCGGCGCTTGCTCGAGCGATCGGTCGGGCGGAGAGTGAGGAGGACATCGCCGAGGCGCGGCTGCTCCACGGGGAGGCCGAGGCGATGCTGGACCGGCGCTCGGCCCGAATCGCCGCGGGACTGGCGGCGCTGGCTCCCATCACGGCCGCAGAGGGAGACGGCCCCTCGGGCGCGCCCATGGCGCCGCTCTTCACGGAGGGCTTCGACGGAGCGCCGCCTACCGGTCGGTGGGCGAGGCTGGTGGCCCTCGAGGGGCTCGGCCTCCCGGACCCGCTCGCCGCATCCATGGCGATCCGCGTGCTGCGCGGCGAGCTGGAGGGGCGATCCCGGCGCCAGGCCCTGCGCGCCCTCCTGGTCCTTCGCCCCCTCGGCGCCCGCGCCCCCGTGGAAATCCCCGACCCCGGAGCGCTGCTGCGGGAGTCACCGGGCGGCGACATCGCGGGGCTTGGCCTGGAGCTCGGCCTCGCGGGCGTCCGCCCTCCGGAGGGCTGGAGTGGGGGTGCGGTGCAGGAGCCGGCGCAGGTCGCGGAGCTGCTCGTGTGGGCGGCGCTGACGGCCGAGCGCGACGGGACCCCGATCGCATCACCTCCCTGGCGCGCGGCGGCGGTCCGCGCGGCGCTGGAGTTGGAGGAGGAGTGCCGGCGGCTCGATCAACCCGGGCCCATGGAGATCGCTTCTCGGACCGTGCGCGGCGACCTCGTGAGGGCCTTCGGGGTCCTCGCTTCCAGGGTGGCGCAGGAGCTGACAGGCGACGAGCTCGAGGCCCTAAGGGCGGTGTCCCTCCGCGCGGGGCTCGCCACAGCCAAGGTAAAGCGGGGCGCGCTCGACGGAGCGCTGGACGTCCTGGAGGGGCCGAGGGATCAGGCCGAGGCGGTCGAGGCCGCGTGGATGAACCTCGCCGCGCTGGTGGGGGACCCGGAGGTTGGCGCCCTGGCGCTCGAGACCCTGCAGGACTCCCTGGTGAAGTCGCTCGAGGGGCGAGCACGGGGAGCTGACGGGACCTCCACCGCACTCAGGCAGGCGGCTGAAGCCGCCTGCGTGGCCCTGGACCGGGCCAGGCGCGACGATCTCTCCGAGCGGTTCTCCGGAGAGCTGCGACGGGTGGCCACCATGGGCTCACACCCCCTCGCCGATCTGTTCCTGGATGAGGCGTGGCCGCCTTCGCGTCCGCTCCCACCGAGAGACCTTGAGCAGCTCTCAGCCCCACTTCCGCCACGCTGAGCGCGAGAATGCGCGATAATCTCCCCGGCGCCGCTGTTTCGGCTTCGGCCCTTCCGTCGCCCGAGACGATCTAGTAAATGAGCGTTACCGATGGCCCCCAGTAAGAACACCGACCAGCTCGAGCCGGCACCCGCGGACGAGGCTCGCGAGATCCCCGTCCGGCGGGAAGAACTGGCGGTCCACGTCAACCCTCGGAGTCAGGTGGCCGAGCAGTTCCGGTCCCTCCGAAACTCCGTTCACGCGATGAACCCTGACGGGGCCTCGCACACGTTGGTCACGACCAGCGCCCTGAGTGGTGAGGGCAAGTCGGTGGCCTGCCTGAACCTCGCCCTCGCGCTCTGCGAGCTGCCGGGGATCCAGGTCCTCGTCGTCGACGCGGACCTCCACGAGCCGTCCATGGAGCGCTACCTTGACCTGCCCCGGCGGCAGGGTTTGACGGAGGTGCTCACCGGGACCCTCGCGATCGGTGCGGCCATCCGGAAGACCTCCGTCAAGGGGCTCTCGGTCATGAGCGCCGGCGCCCAGCCCAAGAACTCCTCGGAGCTCATCGGCTCGGAGCGGATGAAGACGGTTCTCAACGCCCTGAGGCAGCGGTTCAGCTACGTGCTCATCGACACCCCGCAGGCGCTGACGATCTCGGACGCGAGCCAGCTCGGCGCCATCGCCGATGGCGTGCTCATGGTCGTCCGCCTCGGCTACACCCCGCGCCACTACGTCGAGCAGACGGTCAACACCATCGAGGCGCTCGGTGGCAACATCCTCGGAACCTGCCTGACGGACGCGTCCATCGTGGACACGGCCGAGGGCTACGGTCAGCGCAAGAAGTGACCCTGCGGGGTCCACGGGCTCAGACGTTCGGCCAGGAGGCTCAGAACGGCAGCTCGTGCTGACGGAGGCTGGCGCGCGCATCCGACAGCTCCCTCGGGAGCTTCATGTCGTCCGCTCGGACGCGGAGCTCGGTCCCCAGCCTCGCGGAGCGGATCAGCCGGGGGAGGTTCTGCCGCTCCCAACGGAGCGCCGCCCGGTACTCGGGCCAGCCGGCTTCCCGGGCCCGGAACTCCGGCCCGTGGTGGACCCAGCGCCCCGCCGCGTCGCGGTAGGAGGGCACCACCGAGTGGAGGAGCTCGTGCTTCAGCACGAACGTGACGAACCACTCTGGCACGGCGCTCTGGTCGAGGACCGGGTGGACCCGGACGACCCGGCTCTCCGGCTCGAAGCTGCCCAGGCGCAGGGATCGCCGTGACTTGCTCCGCGCCCTACGGCCCCAGGTGATCTGCGGCCGCTCATGGGGCCCCCTGGGGCGGAAGTCGTTCGCGAACTCACCGACGATCAGGGGCAGGGCCAGCCGCTCGAGATCGTGGACGTCGCCCGTCGGGTTGATGGAGACCTTCGCCGTCTTACGGGGCAGGCTCGCGATCTCGGTGTGGATCCACTCGTCGAGAATGGGGCCGGCCTTGCGGGCGCGGCGTCCCGCCCGGAGCCACTTGGCGAGGGCGTCCCGGACCTCCTCTGGAGCCGTGGCGAACAGCTTGTGCAAGCGGAGCTGCCAGCCCTGTTGCCCGGAGGCTGCCTCGAAGGCGCGGGCCTGGACGGGGGCCGAGCGGGACCTCCCGAAGGAGACCTCGATGGGTAGAGAGAAGCGCTCCGTGAGGAAGTGGGACCAGGTCGCCTCGGTCCACTCCCCGGTCTCCGCCGTTTCGGGCGCAGAGGGCTCCGTCACGCGCGCGCTCGGGCGCGGCTGCGGTGTGCGCCGCGATCGGGTCCCTCGGTGAGCAGGCATTGCCCCATTGAAGCAGCTAGCGAGCCATCTTGCACACCCGCGGACCGTAGGACGGCCCGGTCAGCGCGGGGCCCACGAGAAAGGGAGGCCCCGCGGCGCCGTCCCTGGGCGCGCGGTGCCTCCCCTCGGGGGGCCGGATGCGTCGGGCTCAGCGATCGGTGAGCTTGAAGTCGAGGCCCGAGAGGACCTGACCGTTCTGCACCGTGATCGTGCGCTGGGTGCGCTTGAGGTCGCTGTTTTCCTGGAAGGGGCTGTCCCCGCCCTTGCGGGCCCGAGTGGCGTGGATCTTGTAGGAGCCAGCGCGGATGTTCTTCACCGAGAATTCCCCCTGGGGGTTGGTCGAGGCCGTGTGCTGGCTACCTCCCGCCGAGGTGGGGTACATCTTCACGACGGCGCCGGCCATGGGGGAGCCGTTCGGGCCGAGGACCATGCCCGCCACCACGGCGCCCTTCTCCAGCTGAATGGACGGGGCAGCGAACTCCTGCCCCTCGGCGACGATCAGGTCCTTCACGTACTTGACCGCGTAGTCGCGGTGCCGGACCACCAGCTGGTAGTTGGCGGGCGTCAGGGCCGTGAGCTTGTAGGTCCCGTCCGCCCCGGACTTGGCGGAGGTCTCCGTGGCGTTGCCGGGGGCGGCCGCGCCGAGGGACTGCCAGAAGAGGTCGTCCGACCACTCCTTGTCTCGGGTCTCGATAACGGCGCCCTCCAGGGGCTGGCCGTTCTCGCCGAGGACCGTCCCGGCGATGCTCCCGCCGCGCGTCATGCGGATCACGACGCCCGAGAAGTCCGTCCCGGTCTGCACCTGGAAGGGGTCCGAGTTGGTCTCCGCGTACCGCGATGCGATCGCCTCGACGATGAACTCGCCGGACTTGGGGGCGAGGATCTCGAACCGGCCGCCGGTGTTCTCGAAGCGGGTCCTCGTGCCGGGCACCGCGGACGAGAGGCCCTCGCTGTTCGCGATGGACTGGCGAAGCTGGACCTCGAAGCGGTCGAGGGGTTTGCCGCTGGCAAGGTCGACGACCTGGCCCGAGACCATCGGGAGCGGCTGGAGGGTGATGGACACATCCATCTCGCCCGAGTCGACCCGGGTGCGGGCCTCCGGCTTGTAACGCGGGTGGCGGGCCACTAGTTGGTAGGGGCCGGGGTTGATGTCCGCGATCTCAAACTCACCGGTCTCGCCAGTCTTGGACGTGGTCGCGGAGCGCGCCTTCACGTTGTTGACCGAGTACGCCTCGATCGTGACCCCGGGGATCGCCTCTCCGGTATCCGCGGCGATCACTGTGCCGGCGATGAGCGACGCGACCTCGAGGACAAAGTCCTTCTCGGTGTCCTTGTCCTCCAGGACCGGGATCCCGAGCTCGGTGATCGAGCCGTATCCGTCCGCGGAGATACGCATGGCGTAGTTGGCGCCCGGGGCGACGTTGTTGAACTGGAACAGCCCGCTCTCGTCCGACTCGACCTCGACGGCGCCGTCGGTCTGGTTCGCGTCGGCCACGCGCACGTTGAACACGCTCTGGGACAGGACCAGCTTGGCGCCGCTGACGAAGTTGCCGCCGGAGTCCGTGACGCGGCCGCGCACCACGACGCCGGTCCCGAGCGTGATGGCCGGGACCTCCGTGACCTTGCCGTCCTGTACGACGATGGAGGGGACCTCTGTGCGGGTGTAACCCGTCATGGTCGCGATCAGCGCGTAGTCCGAGAAGACCGGTACGCCGTCGAACTCGAAGGTGCCATCCGAGCCCGTGAGCGTGTTGACGTCCTTCGAGGGGTCCGGGTCGGCCAGGAAGAAGGACTCCGAGCCGAAGCGCGTGAGCGTGACCTGGGCGCCGCCCACCGGCTTGCCTTCGGGGTCGACGACCTCTCCGCGGAGGATCCCCGTGCCGAGCGCGACGGACGCGAGCTCGTCATCGCCCACGGTGGTCGGGACGGTCCCGATATCGCCGATCTCACGGCCGCCCGCGTCTCCCACGCCCACGAGGTTGCCCGACATGCTGTCCTGGCCGGACGGGGCGTCCTTCTTGACGACCTCCACCGTCGCGTCTGCACCGCCGTCCTCCGCGGGGGAGACAGCGAACACGGCGAAGAACAGCCCTGCGGCGACGAGCACCAGGGTGATGAGAGCGATGAGGAACTTCATTTGGGCGGAGCGGAGGGCCTTGGAGGCGTCTGTGGAGGGGCAGACACCCCTCACGGGTCGAACAGACGTTGTGTCGGTGCGGGTTCTTCCCGGGACCCTCCAAGAATGTTGGTGCGGGCTCGGAATGGGTTGGCGACGGACGTTGCGCGCGCTGAGGCTTCTATCGGCTGTCGGGACCAGCGCAGATAAGAGCGGCCGGAATCGGCGGGCCGGGAATCCGCGACTATTTCCCTCTTCCTAGCTCAGGGGTCGAGCAGGGGCCATTTGGGGAGGCGCACCGCTCGATTCAGGCGCGCCCGAGGGGCCCCTGGGCGCTCAGCCGCGCGCGGCCGTGGGGGCGGCCCGGTCCACGGACTCGAGGGAGGTGGGCAGGGCACTCTCCCAGAGCGCGATGCCGCCGATGAAGTAGGCGAAGATCAGGAGCTCGAGGTCGATCTTGCGGTAGGTGCAGAGCGTGGCACCGCGGCTCAAGAACCCGTGCTTCGTCTCAGCGACCAGGCCCGACTTGGTGCCGACGACGCGCCACCCTCGCTCGAAGCCCAGGGTCGGGACCAGCCGCAGGGGCTTGCCCCCGGTCCACATCTCGATCGTCCGCCGCATGAACCCGGGGCGAATCGTGGATCCGAGCCATTCACGGGCCTCGGTCCAGCAGGCGAACTGCGCCCGGAGGAGCCCAGGGTCACGCCGGATCTCGACCACCTCGCCCTTCAGAGGACGCCAGGTGGCGCCCACAATCAGCCCGAGGCGATTTCGAGACACCTGAAGGGTCCCGACCTCGGCTCCTTCCTCATCGCTGAGGACGTGGCGGGGCGACAGGAAGCCGGAGACGCTGGTCGTGTAGGTCTTCTTCGGGGAGGGCATGGTCCGAGTCCAAGGGCGCTATCGGCCGGAAGGGTACCCGTGCTTGTCTCTCGGGTCAGATTCCGTCTTCCGATTCGCATTCCATGCGAGGGAGATCAGTCCGCCGCGAGCATGGAGAGGGTCGCGTAGGCCTCGCAGACGGCCGCTGCCCCACGCTCCACGTCGTCCTGCGTCGAACTGTCTGGTGTCCCTTGGTGAGCCAGTGAGAACCGCAGGGAGGACGCCGCGAGGTCCGCATTGACGCCCATGGCCAGCAGGACGGGGGACGGAGCGGCCTGGGTCGCGTTGCAGGCCGAACCGGCGCTGACCTCGACGCCCTGGGCGTTGAGCACGCCAAGGAGCGCGGCGGCGTCCAGCCCCGTGCCCGCGAGGTCGAAGCCCAGGTTGGTGGTGTTGGAGGCGCGTCGGGCGGGGTCGCCGTGCACCACGGTCCCCGGGCAATTCTCCACCACAAGACCTTCGAGTCGGTCCCGGCGCGAAGCGATCTCCGCCTGGGCCTCTTCGGAGGCTGCGAGCGCGGCCGCGCGCTCCGCGGCGACACCCATACCGACGATCCCGGGGACGTTCTCGGTCCCGGCGCGCCGACCATCCTCCTGGGGGCCACCTGCCAGGAGGGGAGTGATGGGCGCGCCCTCGCGCACGTAGAGCGCACCGATTCCCCGGGGCCCATGGAACTTGTGGGCCGAGAGGCCGAGGTAGTCGCAGCCCAGCTGCTCCACGTCGATGACCATCTTGCCCGGGGCCTGCACGGCGTCCACGTGGAAGAGGATGCCGCGCTCCCGGCAGGCGGCGCCGATGGCCCCGAGATCGCTGATGACCCCGGTCTCGTTGTTGAGGAGGATGAGCGAGACCAAGGCTGGCCCCTCGGCGATGGCCGCCATCACGGCGTCCTGGTCCAACGCGCCGGTCCGGTCCACCGCAACTTCCACCACCCCTCCAGCGCGCTCGGCGCACTTGCGCGTGGCGCTGTGCTCCGCCGTGGAGATGACGGTGGGTCGCCCCGGGGTCGCCACGGCCGCGCTGTGGAACGCCAGCGACGTGCTCTCCGAACCGCAGGAGGTGAAAACGATGGTGGAGGGGGTTCGCGCACCGATGAGGGCGGCCACGGCCTCCCGCCCGAGGCGCACGGCGCGGGCGGCCTCGCGGCCTGCCTCGTGAGCGGCGGACGGATTCGCGCCCGGTCGGCCGAGCCAGGGGAGCATGGCCTGGATCACGGGTTCCGAGGCGGCCGTGGTGGCGTTGCAGTCGAAGTGGAGGCTCATGACCCCCTCGATTGTAGACCCTCCCCGGAGTCAGGCGGGGGGTCTGGTAGGCGGCTCTGGAATCCCCGCGGGCTCCCGGCCTATAAGGGAGGGAGGACCCACCGGAACCATGCTCTTCGACCCCGTCTACTGGCTCATTCTTGGCCCCTGTTTGTTGCTCGGCTTCTGGGCCAACTCGCGGGTCAAGTCCATCTTCAACGAGTACGCCCAGGTTGGCGTAAGCAGCGGCATGTCGGGCGCCCAGGCGGCGGCCGCTGTGGCGCGGGCCGGGGGGGCTGTGGTGACGATCGAGCGCGCGAGTGGCTTCCTCTCTGATCATTACGACCCCCGGACCAAGACCCTCCGGCTCTCCCCCGAGGTCTACGACGGGCGGTCGGTCTCGGCCATCGCCGTGGGAGCCCACGAAGCTGGTCACGCGATCCAGGACGCGAAGGGTTACCACTGGCTGGGCATGCGCTCGGCGCTGGTCCCCGCCGTCCAGTTCGGCTCACGCTTCTGGACCCTGCCGCTGATCCTGGGCCTCTTCATGCAGGCGACCGCACTGGGCGGCCTGCTCATGGCCGCGGGGATCGGGCTCCTCTCGGTCACGGTCCTCTTCCAACTCGTGACGCTCCCGGTGGAGTTCGATGCCTCCAACCGGGCCAAGCTGGTGCTGGCGGAGGCTGGCATCGCGCGAACGGACGCGGAGCGGCATGGCGTGGATCGCGTCCTCGGGGCAGCGGCGATGACCTACGTCGCGGGCGCCATCTCCGCGGTGGCGACGCTGGCCTACTACCTGTCCCTGTTCCTCGGGGCGCAGCGGGACGGCTGACGGGGCCGTGGCAGCCTCCTGGCGGCCGGCTGCGACGTGCTGACGCCCCGGGGCCCTTCCGGGGGCGTGAGGAGACTCTCGCCCGGGCGGAGGGTCCCCTGGTGACGGCGCGCGGGTACCCTCTCGGCCTCACTCCTTGCCGCCCTTCCCCCCCAGGTGACCCCCTTGGACCGCCTCACTCTCGACTACACGAACGTCCTCTCCGACGCCATCGGCCCCGAGCACGGCCTCGAGTTAGCTGACCTCGAGGCGCTCTCCGAGCGCTCCGCGGCCGCGCTCGCCGCCGTCCAGGCCCGGCGGGACCAGGACCTGCGCTGGCTGGACCTGCCCCACCAGTCCGCCGTCCAACAGGACGTCATGGACTACGCGGCCTCGGTGCAGGGCCAGTTCGAGAATGTGGTCGTCCTGGGCATCGGCGGATCGGCCCTGGGGAACCGCGCCCTGCACCGGGCGCTCTCGAGCCCGTTCCACGACATCCAGCCGCCGGCGGGCATGCCTCGGCTCTACGTGCTGGACAACGTGGACCCCGACCTCGTGGGCGAGTTCCTGGACACGGTGGACCCCAAGACCTGCCTCTTCAACGTCATCTCCAAGTCCGGGTCGACGGCGGAGACCATGAGCCAGTTCCTGGTGCTACGTGATCGCCTGATCGCGGCCCTGGGGAAGGAGGGGCACCGCCGCCATATGGTCGTGACCACCGACGCCGAGAAGGGCGTGCTGCGCCCGATCGTTGAGTCGGAGGGTTACCAGTCCTTCATCGTCCCCGACGGCGTGGGCGGCCGCTTCAGCGTGCTCTCCCCCGTGGGCCTGGTGTCCAGCGCCCTGATCGGCATCGACGTGCCAGGCCTCTTGGCCGGCGCGGCCGACATGGATGAGCGCTGCCGCGAGGCGCCGCTCATGGAGAACCCCGCGCTCGTCTACGCGGCCATCCAGTACCTGATGCAGGAGAAGAAGGGGAACCCGATGTCGGTGACCTTCTCCTACAGCCAGCGCCTCGCCTGCGTGGGGGATTGGTACGCCCAGCTCCTCGCGGAGTCGATCGGCAAGCGCCTCTCCCGCGATGGTGAGGAGGTCTTCGCGGGCCCGACCCCGGTCTCTGCCATCGGCGTCACCGATCAGCACAGCCAGGTCCAGCTCTATGTGGAGGGACCCCACGACAAGTGGTTCACCCTCCTCTCCGTCGATCGGCCGGACCACACGGTCGAGATCCCGAGGGCCTTCGAGGAGCATGACGCGCTCGCCTACCTCGGCGGTCGCACCATGAATGAGCTCTTCGCTGCGGAGCGCGACGGGACTCGCATCGCGCTGACCGACGCCCAGCGGCCGAACGTGACCGTGTCCTTCCCCGCGGTCACCGCCCACCATGTCGGCCAGTACCTCTACCTGATGGAGCTCGCGGTCGCCGTGATGGGAGAGCACTACGGAGTGGACGCCTTCGATCAGCCGGGCGTCGAGGCGGGCAAGGTGGCCGCGTACGCCCTGATGGGGCGGAACGGCTACGAGGAGCGCCGCGCGGAGATCGAGAAGAGCCTCAGCGGACCCCGGCGGACGGTCTGAACCCTTGGATACCCTCGAGCACATGGTCGTGGGCGTCAGCCTGCACCCTCGAACGGGCGTCCCCGACGTCGGCTCGGTGCGGGCCGCACGCCAGGCGGCCTGGCTCGCCTCGCGGACCGGCGCGCGCGTCACGTTGCTCCACGCCGCCTGGGCGGAGGATGGCAGCGGGCCCGTCGAGCTCGCCGCCAAGGCAGCGGAGGAGCTCGAGGAGCTGCGGGGACTCGTGGAGGCCGACGGGGTCAGCGCGGCGATCCGGATCGTCGAGGACTACCCCTGGCTCGCGCTCTGTCGCGCGGCCCTCGATGATGGGGCGGAGCTCGTCCTCGCGGGCAAGCGCTCCGTCGCCGAGCGGGGCCGGCGGCAGATCGGGAGCACGGCGGTCAAGCTGCTTCGCAAGTGCCCGGTGCCGGTATGGCTGGTCAAGCCGGACCACGACCTGAACCACCGCCACGTGCTGGCGTGCACTGACTTCTCGCCCGTCACCGACGAGGCGCTCGCGGCGTCCGCGTGGCTGGCGGCGCAGTCCGACGGGGAGCTGCACCTGCTCCACGGCTGGAACCTCACCTGGTCGGAGCAGCGGGCCGCGGCGGACCTCTCCGAGGAGGACTACGCGGTGCGCGTGGAGGACGCACGGGTCCGCGCGCTCGCCTCGCTCGAGCGGCAGGCGGACGTCCTGGACGTGGACCCGACGCTGCACCTCGAGCGCGGGGACCCGCACGTTCAGATCCTCGAGAAGGTGGAGCAGGAGCGCCCGGACGTCCTGGTCCTCGGGAGCCTCTCGAAGGGCGGGCGCCCGGGCTTTGACGTGGGGACCGTGGCGGAGCGGGTGCTCCCCCAGGTCGAGGAGTCGATCCTCTGCTTCAAGCCCAAGGACTTCGTCTGTCCTGTGTCCTGACCGACCCGGCGAACCGGGTTCCGATGGTGGGGGACGTGGGGTGACTCGCTACCCTGTGCGCGATGGCACAGAGCGCTGAAACAGGGAAGCTCACGAAGGAGCTGCGCCTGCTCGATGTGTACGCCCTGGCGACTGGAGCCACGCTGTCCGCGGGGCTCTTCCTCCTGCCGGGGATCGCTGCGGGCCAGGCGGGCGCGGCGATCACGCTCTGCTACCTGATCGCCGCGATCCCCCTCGTCCCGGCGGTCCTCTGCAAGGTCGAGCTGGCCACGGCGATGCCGAAGGCCGGCGGCACGTACTACTTCCTCGACCGGAGCCTCGGACCCCTGGCGGGCACCGTGGGCGGGATCGGCACCTGGTTGGCGCTGATCCTCAAGACGTCCTTCGCCTTGGTGGGCCTGGGCGCGTACGTCTCGCTCTACCTCGAGCCCAGCCCGCTGCTGACGAAGTCCATCGCCGTCGGCTTCGCCCTGCTGTTCGCCATCGTGAACGCTCTCGGTGCGAAGAAGACCGCCGTGTTCCAGCGCCTCCTGGTGGGTGGCCTGATGATCATCCTCACGGTCTTCTCCGTGATCGGCCTCCCGGAGATCGACCCCGCCGCGTTCAGCGGCTTCTTTGCCGCCGGACCGGACGCGATCATCGCCACCGCAGGCACGGTCTACATCTCCTACGTGGGCGTCACCAAGGTCATCAGCGTGGCCGAGGAGATCAAGGACCCGGAGCGGACCCTCCCCCGCGCGGTCTTCCTCTCCATGCTCACGGCGGTGGTGATCTACCTGGTGACCACGTCGGTGATGGTCGGCGTGGTTCCGATGGCGGAGCTCAGCGGCAGCGAGACGCCCATGGCCCAGGCGGCCGAGGTCATCGCAGGCAAGCTGGGGATGGCGGTGATCACCCTCGCGGCGGTCCTCGCGTTCTTCTCGGTGGCCAACGCCGGCATCCTCAGCGCGTCGCGCTACCCGATGGCGATGGCCGGGGACAGTTTGCTGCCCCCGTCGCTCGCGCGCCTTGGCGCTCGCGGGACCCCGACCCGCTCCATCGCGCTGAGCGTGGGCATCGTCATCGCCATCGTCCTCTTCCTTGATCCTCTCGGGATCGCGAAGCTCGCGAGCTCGTTCCAACTCTTCATCTTCGCGCTCGAGTGCCTCGCGGTCATCGTGATGCGAGAGAGCGGGCTCAGCTCCTACGACCCGGGCTTCCGGACGCCCCTGTATCCCTGGCTCCCGCTCTTCGGGATCTTCGCGCCCTTCTTCCTCATCGCGGCCATGGGGCTCATGCCGACGCTCTTCAGCCTGGGCCTCGTGGCAGGGGGCATCGCGTGGTACTGGACCTACGCGAAGGGCCGAGTGGAGCGTCGGGGGGCCGTCTTCCACGTGTTCGCTCGGCTCGGCGAGCAGCGCCACGAGGACCTGGACTCAGAGCTTCGGGGGATCCTGAAGCAGAAGGGGCTCCGGGACGACGACCCCTTCGACCAGGTCGTGGTCACGGCCTCGGTCATCGACCTCGCTGAGGGAGAGGGCTTCGACCTGCTCGTGGGCCGCGCAGCGAGCGCGCTGCACGCCCGGACGGGCACGGATGCGAAGACCTTCGTGGAGGGGTTCACCGAGGGGACCAAGACCGGGGCCACCCCCGTCTCGAAGGGCGTCGCCCTCCCGCACATGCACTTGGAGGGCCTCGACCGCCCCTTCCTGGTGCTGGCCAGGAGCCGGGCGAGCCTGACCATCGCAGGCGGCGACGTCTTCGGGCAGCAGACGAGCACCGACGGCGTACACGCCGTGTTCTTCCTGGTGAGCCCCGCCGGGGACCCGAGCCAGCACCTTCGGATGCTGGCGCAGCTCGCGAGCAGGATCGACGAGGACCGCTTCGTTGACGAGTGGTTGAGCGCGGACAACGAGGTCCAGCTGCGGGAGATCTTCCTTCGGAACGAGCGGTACATCTCCATCGAGGTCAAGCCAGGCCACCCTGCGGAGGCGCTCGCCGGCTGCCGGGTCCGGGAACTCAGCCTCCCGGAGGAGAGCCTCGTGGTCGCTGTCCGCCGCGCTGGCCGGACGCTCGTCCCACGCGGGGAGACCGTCCTCCTGAGCGGGGATCGGCTCCTCGTCATCGGTGAGCCCGGGCCGATCAGCGAGCTGTACGGCCGCTTCGGAAAGCCGAGCGGGGTCTGAACCCGCCAGCTCGCCGCACTTCACAGGTCGAAGTGGGGGAGCGGGGCCCGCTGGAGCCAGTTCTGCGGGACCCACCGGGCGTCGGCGGCGTGGGCGTGAAGCGTGACCGCGACCCGCGAGCGCGGGCTCCGGTTCGCCTCGGAGCGGTGGGGCATGTGGTCATGGAAGATCACCATCGAGCCCGCGCTCACCTCGATCGGCGTCGCCTCCGTCGGCCACGGAGTGGAGTCCACATCTTGCAGCGCGCCCTCACGGGTGCCCCAGTCCACCTCGTACCGCTCCCTCAGCGGGGAGCGGTGAGCGCCCGGCGCCATCCACAGGCAGCCGTTGGTGCGGTCCGCGTCCTCGAGGGCGATCCAGAGGCCGACCACCCGCTGGGGATCGGTCAGCAGGTAGCTGGCGTCCTGGTGCCACCGCACCTCGCCGCCGATCCCAGGGGGTTTGAGGATCACCATGCTCTGGACGAGCCGCGGCTGCTCGAGGCCGCCGATGGCGAAGCCCTCCCTCACGGGCCTGCTCCTGGCCAGGTCGTTGAAGGCGGGGTCGAGGTCGTGGAGCGCGTGCCCGATCTTGTTGAGGCGCCGGTCAGGGGGCGCGTTGAGCACGCCGTCGGCGTCCACGGCCTCGGCCTCCAGGAACCCCTGGACGCTGCGGGCGGAGGCGAAGAAGACCTCCTCTCGCCCCGCGTCTCGGTCGTCGGTGCGGAAGACCGCACGGTCGGCCTCGGGGTCGTGGGCTGCCACGTGCCGATCGATGGCTCGGCGGAGCTCGTCGAGGGTCGACCCGTCGATAGCTCCGGGCCACACGGCGAAGCCTTCCTCCCGAAAGCGTTCGGCGAGGTCATGGGGGGGGGAGAGCATGTGGCCCCACTGTACGCGGTGGGCGGGCGCCGTTGCGCCCCTGGTGCCCGCGTGCGTTCGACGGGTCAGGCGCCCTCAGCTCCGGGTCGCCCTGAACAGCAGGTCGAGCTCGCGCACCATCCAGTCGCGGGAGAGGTTCCACTCGAGCTGGACCACGTCCGTCGGCCGCTGGATCGCCCGTGCGGCCTCGTCGACGGTCAGGCCGAAGACAAGGCAGAGCACGGTGAGCTGGCTGCTGCTGCCCTTGAGCTGGTCCATCCGCTCCAGGGCCTCGTGGAGTTCCCCGATGCTCACCTCGCGCCGGTCGCCCCCTGCGGCCATGGGGGAGAGCAGGATCCTGGGCCCCATGCTGGGCAGCCCAGCCTCGGAGGCGGCGACGTCGTGGGTGCTCATCAGGTCACGGAGAGCCCTGGCGATGCCCGCGGTCAGCCCGGCGCGGAGCTCCGCCGATGCGCCCTCGCTCATGAGCTTGACTGAGAGCTGGAGGGCCGCGGACTGGGGGTCCAGGACGGTGGACCCGTCCCCTTTGATCGACTTCACGCGGAAGCGGTCTCGGGACGCGAGCAGCTCCTGCTTGAGCAACTCGACGAGCTCCTCCTGGCAGCTGTCCTCGCCAGCGGCGCTCCGCCGCACGAGGCTGTCGAGGGGGCGGCGCTGGGGATTGGACATGGCAGGGAAGATCAAGGGAGCGTGATCAGATGGAACACAGCGTCCCCTGCTCCTGCTGCCCCTGCAATTGCGGGTTCTACGGGCGGGGCCGGGGGAAGATCCCTGCGCGCGACGACGGGACTCCACCGGAGGCACGGTTGATGCATCGCGGCGCGTCGGGTTAGCGAAACCCCTGAGCATGACCCAGGTTCTCCGACAGTTGCTGCCCGAAGACCTCGCCCGGAGGTGCCTGAGCCCCGATGTCGAGCCGCGGGCCGCGGGGACCCTTGTCTTGTTCTGGGTTCGGTCCGCCATGCGGGCCGACTCCAACCCGGCCCTCGAGGCCGCCTGCGCGGCCGCCCGCAGCCTGGACTTGCCGCTGCTGGTTTATCAGGGGCTCGACGACCGTCACCCCTTCGCCTCGGACCGCGTCTGGACCTTCGTGATGCAAGGGGCGCGCGACCTCGCCCGAGACCTCGAGGCGCGGGGCGTTCGCTATGCGTTCCACCTCCGTCGACCCGGACACACCCAGCCCGCGCTGAAGGTCCTCGCGCGCGACGCGGCGTTGATCTTCTGCGACGCCGTGCCCGTGGCGCCGTTCACGACCTGGACCGCCGCGCTGGCGGCGTCCTCGGAGGCTCCCGTGGTGGAGGTCGACGCTGCCTGTGTCGTTCCGCTCACCGCGACGCGCAAGCCCTATGAGCGCGCCTTCGCCTTCAAGAACGCGACCAAGAAGGCGCGCAAGGAGTGGCTTGGCTGGGAGCCAGAGGAGCAGCCCGCCCCCAGCCCCTACCTGGGAGCCCTCGGCTTCGAGCCGGTGGACCTTGGCACCGCGGACGTCGCAGCCCTCGTCGCGGCCTGCGACGTGGATCACGGGGTCGGCCCGGTGGCCCATACGGTGGGGGGCTCCCGTGCCGGTGAGGCCCGCTGGGCGGCCTTCCGTGACCAGCGCCTGACGCGCTACGCTCGGGATCGCAACGATGCCCTGCGCCCCGGCGTGTCACGCCTCTCCGCCTACTTCCACTTCGGCATGCTCTCGCCGCTCAGGGTCGCTCGCGAGTGTGTGGGGATCGGCGGCGGGGGTGCAGACAAGTTCCTCGATGAGCTCCTCGTCTGGCGCGAGTCGGCGTGGCACTTCTGCCACCACGGGGGCGTGGACCTAGACTCCCTCGACGCCATCCCTGGGTGGGCGCGCGAGACGCTCAACGCCCACCGGGACGACCCACGACCGGAGGTGCGCTCGGCGCTCGAGCTGGAGCTGGCGCACACCGGGGACGACCTCTGGGATGCCGCACAGGAGTCCCTCCTCCGGCACGGCGAGCTCCACAACAACGTCCGGATGACCTGGGGGAAGGCGCTCCTCCCCTGGTCGCCGTCCCCGGAGGCGGCCCTCGCGCGCCTCGTGGAGCTCAACCACCGATATGCCCTCGACGGCAGGGACCCGTCCTCCTACGGCGGGCTGCTCTGGTGCCTGGGGCAATTCGACCGCCCGTTCCCTCCTGCGGAGCCGATCACCGGAGAGCTGCGCGGACGCTCGACGGAGTTCCACGCCACCCGGTTGGACACGGTGAAGTACCGGTCCCGTTGCACCTCGCCGTCCACGCCGAGGCTCCGGATCGCCGTGGTGGGCGCAGGCCTCGCGGGCCTCGCGGCTGCGGAGGCCCTCGACGCCGCGGGGCACGGGGTCGTGGTCTTCGACAAGGGGCGCGGCGTGGGCGGTCGGACGTCGACCCGCAGGGCAGACGCGACGGGCTTCGACCACGGTGCCCAGTACTTCACGGCGAGGGACCCGAGGTTCCGGCGGGTGGTCGACTTGTGGGTCGAAGAGGGGATCGTTGAGCCCTGGGGGGGGCGCCTCGCCGTGCTCGATGAGCCCGCCGTGATGCGCGCCCGGGAGGAGCGCGCGGACGACGTTCGATTCGTGGGTGTGCCGGGGATGAACGCCATGGCAAAGCGGATCGCACGGGACCTGGACGTCCGCTGCGGCAGCCGCGTGGAGTCCGTCCAGCGGACCGACGGAGGATGGGGTGTCACCCTCGAGGGCGGGAGGTCGCAGGCGGACTTCGACCTGGTCCTCGTCACGACGCCGCCCGCCCAGGCCGCTCCGCTGCTGGCCGGCTCGCCGAAGCTCCAGGGGCTCGCGGAGTCCGTATCCATGGACCCCTGCGTCGCGCTCATGGTGACCTTCGACGGTCCCATCGACGTCCCCTTCGATGGCGCCTTTGTGAACCACGGGCCCCTCTCCTGGATCTGCCGCAACAGCTCCAAGCCGGGCCGCCCGGAGCCGGAGGCCTGGGTCCTGCACGCCGGACCGGACTGGTCGAGAGACCACTTCGAGGACGAGCTGGAGCCGGTCCGCGACGAGCTGCTCTCGGCGTTCGGGAGCGCCGCTGGCATCACGGTCCCCGCGCCCATTCACGCGGACCGGATGCGGTGGCTGTTCAGCGCGGCCAGCCCGCCGCGCGCCGAGGGGGCCGCGTTCGACGCCGCAGCGGGCCTTGGCGTGGCGGGGGACTGGATGAACGGCTCCAAGGTCCAGGGTGCGTGGCTCGCCGGGCGGGCCCTCGCGGGGCGGGTGCTCGCCGCCTGCGCCTCGGTCGAGACGAGGGACCCCTGGGGATGAGCCGCGACCTCGTCACCACGACTGAGGACGGGCTCTGGTGCGAGGCGGGCGGGTTCCACATCGACCCGTGGCGCCCTGTCGACCGGGCCGTGGTCACCCACGCCCACGCGGACCACACCCGACCGGGCTCCGGGCGCTACCTCACGGCGGCCCCCGGGGTCGAGCTGGTCCGGCTCAGGACCCACGCGGGCGCGGTGGTGGACGGCCTCGAGTACGGCGAGCGCCTGACCATCGGGGGCGTCCAGGTGAGCTTCCATCCCGCGGGCCACATCCTGGGGTCCGCCCAGGTCCGCATCGAGCGGGCGGGGGAAGTGTGGGTGGTGGGGGGCGACTACAAGACCGGGGCCGATCCCACGTGCGCGGCGTTCGAGGCGGTGCCGTGCGACGTCTTCATCAGCGAGAGCACCTTCGGGCTGCCCGTGTTCCAGTGGCCGGATCCGGAGAAGGTCGCGGCCGAGGTGCGCGCCTGGTGGGAGGGCAACGCGGCGAACGGTCGGACGAGCCTCCTGTGCGCCTACGCCCTCGGGAAGTCCCAACGGCTCCTCGCCGGCCTGCTCGATCCGCCCGGTCCGATCGCCGTACACGGGGCCCTCGACCGCCTGCTCGGCCCCTACCGTGATCAGGGGATCGAGCTCCCGCCCACGGAGTACGCGTCCGTGGAGGTGGCGAAGGAGGTCCGCGGGCGTGGCCTCGTCATCGCGCCGCCCTCCGCGAACGGCACCCCGTGGATGAGGAAGTTCGGCGACGTGTCCACGGCCTTCGCCTCCGGGTGGATGACCCTGCGGGGTCCCAGGCGCCGCCGCGGATTCGACCAGGGGTTCACGGTCTCCGACCACGCCGACTGGCGCGGCCTCCTCGGGGCCATCGAGGCCACGGGGGCATCACGGGTGCTCGTGACCCATGGGTACGTGGACCCCCTCGTCCGGTACCTCTCCGAGGAGCGCGGGCTCCGCGCGGAGCGGCTCGACAGCCGCTTCGAGGGGGAAGGGGACGGGACCGAGGAGTCTGCGGTGAGCGGCGAGGCGGATGGCCCTGTGGCGGAACCGGTGACCGGGCCCGCCCGCGAGGCGCCGGAGGGGAGATCATGAGGCGCTTCCACGGGCTGTATCGAACCCTGGACGCCACCACGCGGACCTCGCGCAAGGAGGCGGCCCTGGTGGAGTACTTCGAGGCGACCCCGCCGGCGGACGCCGCCTGGGCCGCGCACCTGCTGCTGGGCCGGCGAGGGCGGCGAGCCGTGAACACCCGTCTCCTGCGGGAGTGGGCGGCCGAGAAGAGTGGCCTGCCGCTCTGGCTCGTGGAGGAGAGCTACGACGCGGTGGGAGACCTCGCGGAGACGATCGCGCTGCTGGTCCCCGATCAGGGGAGTGTCCGCGAACCCGAGGGCCTCGCGGAGTTCATCGACCGCCGCGTCCTCGGGCTGGCAGGGCTGGAGGCCGCGGCTCAGAGGGAGCTCGTCCTCGAGACCTGGGCCGACCTCGACGCGGGCGAGCGCTTCCTGTTCCACAAGCTGATCTCCGGGGGCTTCCGGGTCGGTGTGGCGGGCGGCCTGGTGGCGCGCGCGCTGGCCAAGGTGGCCGGCGTGGACCGAGCCACGATGATGCACCGGCTCGCGGGCCGCTGGGACCCCACGGCGGCGGCGTGGGAGGACCTGATGTCCGAGGACGAGGGCGGGGATCCTCTCCGTCCGTATCCCTTCTTCCTGGCCCACGCGGTCCCCGCCGAACCCGCCGAGCTTGGCGATGCCGTGGACTTCCAGGCCGAGTGGAAGTGGGACGGCATCCGCGCCCAGGCGGTCCGGCGGGGGAGCGAGACGGTGCTCTGGTCCCGCGGGGGTGACCTCGTGAACGGTGGCTTCCCGGAGATCGTCAAGGATCTCGGAGGCCTTGCGCCGGGGACGGTGATCGACGGGGAGCTGCTCGCCTGGGCAGGCGATCGCCCCATGGGGTTCCACGAGCTCCAGCGCCGCATCAACCGCAAGTCGGTCGGGAAGAAGCTGAGGGAGGAGGTCCCCGTGCGGCTGATGGCCTACGACCTGCTCGAGGAGGGCGGCGCCGACCTCCGGGCCCTCCCCACGACGGAGCGCCGCCGCCGCCTGGAGGCGCTCGTGCGCGCCGCGGGGCTCCCGCGGCTCGGGATCGCGGAGGTCGTCGAGGGCGACTCGTGGGAGGAGCTCGCCCGGGCGCGCAGCACCTCGCGGCAGCGCGGCGTGGAGGGGCTGATGCTCAAGCGTCGCGACGCGCCCTACGGGGCGGGGCGCCCGCGGGGCGACTGGTGGAAGTGGAAGGTGGACCCCTTCACCCTCGACGTGGTGTTGGTCTACGCCCAGCGAGGCCACGGCCGCCGCGCCTCCCTGTACACCGACTACACCCTCGCGGTCTGGGACAACGGGGAGCTGGTCCCGGTCGCCAAGGCCTACTCGGGGCTGACGGACCGGGAAATTCGGCGCGTCGACGCCTTCGTGCGGCGGCACATCACCGACCGCTTCGGTCCCGTCCGGGTCGTGGAGCCGGAGCTCGTGTTCGAGATCGCGTTCGAGGGGATCCAGCCCAGCGCCCGGCACAAGGCGGGCCTCTCCCTGCGCTTCCCGCGCATCGCGCGCTGGCGAGAGGACAAGTCGCCGGCCGACGCCGACTCACTGGACGCGGTGCGCGCGCTGATGGGGGACCCGTCGTGATCGAGTCCGTGGAGCGCTGGTTCGAGTCCCGCGGGTGGGAGCCCTTCCCGTTCCAGCGCGAGGTCTGGCAGCGGTACCTCGCGGGGGAGAGCGGGCTCGTGCACGTGGCCACCGGCTTCGGCAAGACCCTGGCGGCCTGGCTGGGACCGGTCATCGAGGGGGCCGCGGCGCCCGGCGCCCGGGCGGTCCCCGCGAAGCGCGGCGATGCGCCGCCTCTCGCGGTGCTCTGGATCACGCCCATGCGCGCCCTGGCCCAGGACCTCGTCAAGAACCTCCGCGAGGTCACCGGCGAGGTGGCGCCGGGGTGGATCGTGGAGGGGCGCACGGGTGACACGAGCAGTACCGACCGCGGACGCCAGTCCCGGCAGCTCCCGACGGCGCTGGTGACCACGCCGGAGTCCCTGTCGGTGCTGCTGAGCCGGGAGGACGCGGCGGAGCGCTTTGCTCATCTGCAGTGCGTTGTCGTGGACGAGTGGCACGAGCTCTTCGGGACGAAGCGCGGGGTCCAGACGGAGCTCGCCCTCGCGCGGCTCCGCCGTCTCGCCCCCGGGCTGCGGACATGGGGCCTCTCGGCCACGCTCGGGAACCTCGCCGAGGCCATGGGCTCTCTCCTGGGAACGGGTGGTGAGGGCGCGTTGGTGGAGAGTGACCGGCGCCGGTCGCTCGAGGTCCGCTCCGTGGTCCCACGGGAGATCGAGTGCTTCCCGTGGGCCGGGCACATGGGCCTCCGTCTTCTTGACGAGGTGGCGGCGGCCCTGGACACGGCCCGCACTGCGCTGGTCTTCACCAACACCCGGGCCCAGGCGGAGCGCTGGTACCAGGCGCTCTGCTACGCCCGCTACGACGACCGGGAGCGCATCGCGCTCCACCACGGATCCCTCGACCGAGAGCAGCGTGCCGAGGTGGAGGCGGGGCTCGCCAGCGGTCGCTACCGCGCCGTCGTGGCGACCTCATCCCTGGACCTCGGCGTGGACTTCTCGCCGGTGGACCTCGTCGTCCAGGTGGGGAGCCCCAAGGGGGTCGCGCGGCTGGCCCAGCGAGCCGGTCGCTCGGGGCACTCCCCCGGGCTCGGCAGCCGGCTGCTGTGCGTCCCGACCCACGCCCTGGAGCTGGTGGAGTTCGCGGCGGCCCGGGAGGCGCTGGAGCGCGGCGCGTCGGAGCCACGGCTGCCCCTGCGCCGACCCCTGGACGTGCTGGCCCAGCACATCGTCACGGTGGCGGTGGGCGGGGGCTTCGTTCCCGTGGAGCTTCTCGCTGAAGTACGCACGACCCACGCCTTCCGCGACCTCTCGGACGGGGAGTGGGCCTGGGCCCTGGACTTCACCCGCTTCGGGGGGGACACCCTCTCGGGGTACGAGCGCTTCGCCAGGGTGGTCGAGGGCAAGGGCGGCAAGCTGGTCGTCGCCTCGCGCCGGATCGCGCGGGATCACCGCCTGAACATCGGCACCATCGTCGGGTACGGCAGCCTCGACGTGAAGTTCCGCAACGGCAGGCGCCTCGGCTCCATCGAGGAGGTCTTCGTGTCCCGCCTGCGGCCCGGGGACGCCTTCACCTTCTCCGGCCGCTCCCTCGAGCTGGTCAAGGTGGAGGACGCCGCGGCCATCGTGCGGGCGGCCTCGAACCCCGCGACCCTCGTGCCGCGCTGGTTCGGCGGGCGCATGCCGCTCTCCACTGAGCTCGCCGAGGCCGTGCGCCGGGCGATGTCGGCGGTCAAGCGGACCCTGGAGACCGGGGAGTCCACGGGGGCGCCTGAGCTCGACGGCGTGGCGCCGCTCTTCGCGCGACAGGCAGCGGTGTCGCGCATCCCGGAGCCGGGTGAACTGCTCATCGAGCGGGTGCGAACCCGGGACGGCGACCACGCCTTCCTCTTCCCCCTCGAGGGCCGCCTCGTGCATGAGGGGCTCGCGGCCCTCCTCGCGTGGCGCGCCACGCGCGCCGCCCGGGTCACGGTCACCCAGTCTGTGAACGACTGGGGGCTCGAGCTGGTGACCCGCAGTGAGCTGCCGGTGGGGGACGACGAGTGGGCGCAGCTGCTCACGCCCGACGGGCTCCTGGAGGACCTGCTCGCCTGCCTCGACGGCTCGGGCCTCGCGCGGCGACACTTCCGGGAGATCGCCCGCGTGGCCGGGCTGGTCCAGCAGGGGCTGCCCGGGGCCCGCAAGGGACAGCGACAGCTCCAGGCGTCGGCGGGCCTCGTCTTCGACGTCCTCACCGAGCACGATCCGGAGAACCTCTTGCTCGAGCAGGCGCGCCGCGAGGTCATGGAGCGCACCCTGGAGTTCACGCGCCTGCGGACGGGCCTGGAGCAGCTGCGAGAGCGGCGGATCTGCGTCGAGCGGCCTGGTTCCCTGACCCCGCTGGGCTTCCCCCTGTGGGCGGAGCGCGTGCGGGAGCGAGTCTCCTCGGAGTCCTGGGAGGACCGCGTGCGGCAGATGGCCGACCAGCTGCAGGGGCGCGGGGCCGTGGCCGCGAACGGCGCCCGTGGGGCGCGGGGGAGGAAGGCATGAGCGACCTCGAGATCGAGCTGGGGGGGCGGGCGCTGGTGCTCTGTCCCGAGCGGGCCGCCTTTCGGCCCGACGAGGGGGAGCTGCTGCTGGCGGATGTCCACATCGGCAAGGCCGCTGCCTTTCGCCGCGCCGGGCGCCCCATGCCTCCCGGCACGACCCGCCGCGAGCTCGAGCGGATCGACGCCCTGGTGTCGCGGCTGGGCGCGCGCCGCCTGACGTTGCTCGGGGACCTCTTCCACGACGAGATCGAGCCGGAGAGCCCCACGGCCCGGACCTTCGGGGCCTGGCTCGCAGATCAGCGGCAGGTCGAGGTGACCCTGGTTCGGGGCAACCACGACCGCCACGCCGCCGAGCTCATCGACCGGCTGGACCTGGTCTCCGTGGCGGAGCCAGTGACCTCGGGGGGCCTCGTCTACCGGCATCATCCGGGGGGCGAGGGCCCCTTCGTAGCGGGCCACGTCCACCCCGGCGTGCGGCTGGTGGATCGCGCCGACAGCGCCCGACTGCCGGTCTTCTGGGCGCGGGCAGAGGGCGTCGTCCTGCCGGCGTTCGGTCAGTTCACGGGACTCCAGATCATCCCGGTTGCGCCGACCGATCGACTGTTCGCCGTGACGCCCACCGCCGTCCTCGAGGTCCCCCCCGCGCTCTGCCGCTAGGGCCGCGACCGATCGCTGACCCGCTCGGCCATGTCGAGGCGGTGGACGACGGGGCGAACCATGGCCGTCCACGCGGCGTACCCCTCGGCGTTCAGGTGCAGCCGGTCCTCGACGAACCAGCGCGGGTCGGGCTGACCGTCGGCGTCGAGCAGCTGGCTCGCCGTGTCCACGAAGTGGAGGCCGTCCTCCTGGGAGCAGCGTTCGCGGATCAGGCGGTTCGCCTCGAGGACGACGGCGAGGTGCTCGGCGCGGCTTGGGGTCGGGCTGATGGCGATGTAGACGAGGGGCGCGTCGCACCCGAGCGCCCGGAGCCTCACCACCAGCTCATCGAAGCGGTCCGCGACCCACGCGGCGGGCCGCGGCGTCTCTCCCTTGATGTCGTTCGTCCCGGTGAAGGCCACGACCACCGTCGGGTCATGGGCGGTGACGAGCCGGTCCGCCCAGTAGATCGTGTCGAAGATCCGTGAGCCGCCATATCCGCGGTTGAGCACCGGGACGGGTGCGATGTCTTCCTCGAGCGTGGACCAGAGGCGGATGCTCGAGCTGCCCACGAAGACCACGGGCCGGTCGATGTCGACCGATTGGGCCTCGAACGCCTCGAGGGCGGCGGTCCACCGCCCGGGGTCCTCCCCTTCCGGGATGGCCGGGGGGGGAGGGGGCGCGGAGGCCGGACGAACCCCCAGCTGGCATCCGCCGAGCGCGGCGACGGAGAGGAGGAGCCCGAGCGCGCGCATCAGGCGTCCGGGAGGCAGAGGCAGCTGGAGGTCACGGGACGGTCCGCGCCCTTCCAGGCGGCCTCGTAGCGGGTCTGGGCAGCAGCGGCGGCCTCGACCTTGCCCTGGGCGCGCAGGGAGCGAGAGAGCCCTAGGAGCGACCATCCGTTCCCGGGCCACCGCTCCAGGTCCTCCAGGTAGACCGCCTCGGCGTCGGCCGGGCGTCCGGCCTTCAGGAGGACGGCGCCGAGGGTGTGGCGGGTGGGCTGGAGCCACTGGGGCGGCTCGCCGTAGCTGAGGGAGTCCTCGACCTCCACGGCCTGCTCGAGCGCCGCGATGGCGCGATCCCACTGGCCCCGCTGCAGCGCGATCTCTCCGCGGATGAAGTGGTCGCTGACCTCGAGGATCCGGCGCGTGGCGTCGGAGCCAGACATCTTGTCCTCGGGAAAGGCGTCGCGGGCCTCCTTGAAGCGCTCGTACTCGGCCTCGGCGTCCTCGAACTCGTGCTTTGCGGCGAAGGCGATGGCCCGGTGTGCCCGCCAGATCGCGGTGGTGATGGGCAGGGTCTCGGGGGGCGCGGGCTCTGCGAGGATGGCGTCCCAGCGGCCGAAGCGCTTCTGCACGTCGTAGACCGAGCTCATCCAGAGGTCCACGAAGTCGGCGACCGCGGGGAGCATCTGCTCGGGGACGCCGGGGAGCATGGACCGCGCGGCCTCCATGGCCTCGGTCTCCTGCCCGACCATCATCGCCGAGTACGCGAGCATGTGCGCGTTGTGGACGATGTACATGTGCTGGATGCCCTGGTCAGGGGACCGCTCCAGGTAAGCGGTGTCCCGGCGCATGGCGGCCCGGTTCTGCACGATGGACTTGTCCCAGTCGCCGGTCTGCACGTAGATGTGCGACGGCATGTGGTTCATGTGGCCGGAGACGGGGATCTGATTCCTCAGTCGGTCGGCGGCGGGGAGGGCCCGCTCGGGCTCGAGGCTCGGCTCGACCGCGTGAATGTAGAGGTGGTTCGCGCCCGGGTTGTTGGGGTGCTCCTCGAGCACGGCCTCGAGGGCGGCGGTGATCTTGGCGGTGTCCGCCTCGGGCAAGCGGTCGATGGTGTAGAGCTGCCAGGGCCGCAGGACCATGAGCGACTCGCCGTACAGGGTCCCGACCTCCGGGTCATCGGGGAAGCGGGCGAGGAGCTCCTCCATGGCCGCGGCGTAGGCCTCGTTGAGGTCCGTCCTGTCCTTCGGCCAGGGGAACGCGTAGCGCGTGGCGAGCGCCTGGATCAGCCCGCGCTCCACGGGGCTCGCGTTATCGATCCGGGCCTCGGCCTCCTTGAGCGCGGACCAGGCGGCGCCGGAGCGCTCGTCCGTCATGACCGGGTCGTTGTAGTTCGGGCCCTCGCAGATCGAGATGCCCCACCAAGCCATGGCGCATTCCGGGTCGAGCTCGGCCGCCTTGGCGAACGAGCGGATCGCCTCGTCATGGTTGAAGCTGTACATCCACGCGAGCCCCTGGTCGAAGTACCACTGGGCCTCGTCGGAGGTGGTCGTCACCGGTCGGCGGTAGGGGCCGATCTCATCGAACCGCTGGGCCCGGGAGGCGTCCACTTCGAGGTGATCCGAGACGGGCGCCTCGAGGGTCGTGCCGCCGAGCTGGCAAGAGGCGAGGAGGAGGGCGGGGGCGAGGGGAAGGGAGAGTCTCATCGGTCGCGGGGGTCAGGGGGCAGGCCGGCTGGTCCCCACAAGCTAGCGCCTGAGTTCCACGCCCGAGGGGACCTAATGGAGCTTCCCGTGGGACGAGCGGGCGCCGATTCAGACGCACGGCGGGAATGCCCGTCGCTCTCTGAAGGCACCCCCCGCGGGCGGGGAGGGAAAACACCGGCGGGCGGGCTGGCGAAGCGCGGGCTGCGGGCCGAAGGGAGCCCTGGCGACCCCGGAACCCCGGCCGCGCGGCTGGAGGTCCACGCTGCAGGCGCCCCACCGGGCCTGCACCCGAACTCGACTCAGGAGATGACGTCGTGCAGGACCCGCGCGGGCTCAACGCCGGTGAGGCGCAGGTCGAGGCCGCGGAAGTCGTAGGTGAGCCGCTGGTGGTCCAGGCCGAGCAGGTGCAGCACCGTGGCGTGCAGGTCGCGGACGTGGACGACGTCCTCCACGGCGGCGTAGCCGAGGGGATCGGTCGCTCCGTAGCGTCGACCCCCGGGGATGCCGGCGCCGGCCATGAGGTAGGAGAAGCCGCGGATGTGGTGGTCCCTCCCGTCACCCTGGCCCATGGGGGTGCGGCCGAACTCACCGCCGAAGAGGATCAGCGTGTCCTCCAGGAGGCCGCGCCGCTTCAAGTCGGTGACGAGCGCGGCGCTCGCCTGATCCACCTCGCGGGCGGTGATCTCCATGGAGCGCTGTACGCCGCCGTGGTGATCCCAGCCCCGGTGGTACACCTGGATGAACCGCACGCCCCGCTCGGCCATGCGGCGGGCCATGAGGCAGTTGCTGGCGTAGGACCCGTCGCGGCCCTCGGTGCCGTACAGGTCGAGCACCTCCTGGGGTTCGTCGGAGAGGTCCACGAGCTCGGGCACCGCGGCTTGCATGCGGAAGGCGAGCTCGTACTGGGCCGTGCGGGCCGCCGCCTCGGGGTCGCCGCTCCGTGCGGCGCGCGCGCCGTTCAGCTTCGCGATCGCCTCCACCACGTCGCCCTGCCCGGCGCGGTCGACCCCCGCGGGGTTCTGTACGTAGAGGACCGGGTCGCCGACGGAGCGGAGCTCGACCCCCTGGAAGCGGGAGGGGAGGAAGCCCGAGTGCCACTGGCGGGCGGCGATGGGCTGGGACTGGCCGCCCTTGCCGATGGAGCTGAGCACCACGAAGGCGGGCAGGTTCTCGTTCATGGAGCCCAGCCCGTAGTGGATCCAGGACCCCATGGACGGCCGCCCTGGCAGCGTCGTCCCGGTGTTGAAGAGGGTGTGCGCGGGGTCGTGGTTGATCTGGTCGGTCTCGAGCGAATTCAGGATGCAGAACTCGTCGATCACGCCGCCGAGGCGCGGGAACTTCTCGCAGATGCGGAGCCCGCTCTCCCCGAAGGCCCGGAAGGGGAAGCGGGGCCCGAGGCACTTGAGCGCGCGCCCCTGGAGCTGCGCCAGCTGCTGGCCGCCGGTGTACGACTCCGGCATGGGGTCGCCGTCGAGCTTGGCGAGCTCGGGCTTCTCGTCGAACGTCTCCAGGTGACTGGGGCCGCCCGCCATGTAGAGGTGGATGACGCGCTTGGCCCGGGGGACGCCCGGGAGCCGGATCGACGCCGGACCCTGCTGGGCCCCGGCGCTCAACGAGGCCAGGGCTGCCTGCCCGAGCCCCGCGGCCGCGCCCGTGAGGAACGTCCTGCGGGAGAGCGCGTTCATCAGGCCTGGATGGAGGAGCGGTCTCATTCCCTGACGATCGCCTCGTGGAGGTTGAGGGCCACGCGGGCCACGGAGGTCCACGCCGCCAGCTCGGCGGGCGCGAGGTTGGTGGGGGCGGGCGACGCGCCGACGGCGATGAGCGCCGCGGCGTCGTCGGGGTTCTCCGCGAAGGAGGCCCGTTGGCCGGCGAGCAGCTCGAGGAGGAGCTCCCGCTCGGAGGCCTCTGGCGCCCGCTGGAGGACTCGCTCCCAGAGCACGGTCAGGCGCGCGTCGTCCTCCTCGGCCGCAGCGGTGAGGACCTCCTTGGCAAGGGCGCGGGCGGCCTCCACGAAGATGGGGTCGTTCAGCAGCGCGAGGGCCGCGAGGGGCGTGTTGGAGCGCGACCGCTCCGAGGTACAGCGCTCGCGGCTCGGGGCGTCGAAGGCCGCGAGGCTCGGGTGGACGAACTGGCGCTGCCAGTGTCCGTAGAGCGCGCGCCGGTGGAGGGCCTTGCCCTCCGAGGGGCGGTACGTCCGGCGGGGGAAGTTGAGGTGCGACCAGTAGCCGACGGGCTGGTAGGGGCGGACGCTTGGCCCGCCAACGTCGCGCTGCAAGAGTCCGCTGGCTGCGAGCGCTCCGTCACGGATGAACTCCGCGTCGAGCCGGTGCCGGACCTGCAATCCGAACTGCTCCTCGCGGGCCGACGAGGGGGCGGGGACCGCGGACGTCTGCTGGTAGGCGCTGGACGTCACGATGTCCCGGATCAGCGCGCGCAGGTCCCACCCGGAGTCCACCAGCCGTGTGGCCAGGTGGTCGAGGAGCTCAGGGTGGGTGGGGGAGGCGCCCTGGACCCCGAAGTCATCCAGGGTCTCCACGATCCCGCGGCCCATGAAGAGCCGCCAGACACGGTTCACGAGCACCCGGGCGACGAGCGGGTTCCGCCCGTCCACCAGCCACCGGGCGAGGTCCAGGCGAGTGGGGCGTCGTCCCTCGACCGCGATCACGCCGAGGGCGGCCGGGACCCCGGGCTGCACGACCTCGCCGCTCTCGTCCATCCAGTCTCCCCGGGCCAGGACCCGGGTGACCATGGGATCGACGGCGCGGGTCTCCATGACGAGGGGGATCTGACCCTGGAGGGCCATGACCTCGCCCTCGAGGCGTGCCTTCTCTTCGCGGTCGTCGGCCAGGAGCGCGCAGTGCGCCCGGTGCAGGACGTCCAGCTCCGCTTCGGTCTCCTCCGGGCGCTCCTCTCCGGGGAGGGCGAGGAGCTCCCGGAGGCGCGGCGCGAGGGCGGGGCGGTCTACCTCGGTGCCCACCGACAGGCGCCAGCGGCCCAGGAGGTGCCGGCCGCCATGGACCTGGGCGAGCTCCACCTCGACCGCGCCGGCTCCTGGTCCGCCCAAGGGCCGCACGAGGTCGAAGATGGCCTCCGAGGGGGCCCCGTCCTGGGCGCGCATCACGGCCCACCCGCCGCGTCCCAGCTCCCCGTCATGGGCCTTGGCCACCGGGTAGCCGGGCTGTTCGAAGGAGGCGCGGGCCGCGGCGATGGGGACGGCCTCCCCGTCGACTCGCACGGTCACCTCGGTCAGCACGAGGTTGCCGTTGGAGGCGAGCCCCGGGCCCTGGTTCGGGAGCGCGTCGTCCGCGAGGAGCTCGAGCCGGATGGAGCGGACCGGCGCGGCGGGCGCCGGGAACCGCGCGGTGAAGGTGTCCTTGTCGTCCCCGTCCGGGCGAGAGCGCCACGCACCCGCCGCGTCGGCCTCGAAGGACCGGCCAGCGGCCGAGCGCACCTCGAGCCCCGCCGGGGTGACCCAGGGGCTCTCGGCCAGCTCGTCGATGAAGGCCGCCCGGTCCGCGGCGAGCTCCGGGGTCTGCGCGGCGAGGGCGGCCTCGACGGTGGCGAGCGCGGAGGAGAGCTCGTTCATCCTCTGCTCCTGGTCCGCCGAGGGGACGGGCAGCTCAGGGGGGAAGGTGTTGTTACCCGAGAGGTAGACGCCGACCTGCTCGATGTCCGCGAAGAAGGCGCCCAGCTCGTAGAACTCCCGGGCGGAGAAGGGGTCGAACTTGTGGTCGTGGCACTCCGCGCAGCCGACGGTGGAGGCGAGCCAGACCTCGGTCACGTTACGGACGCGATCGGCGGTGTAACGGGCCAGGAATTCCTTGGGCTGGGAGCCCCCCTCACGGGTGATGAGGTTGAGTCGGTTGTAGGCGGCGGCGACTCGCTGGGAGCGGTCGGCGTCCGGGAGCAGGTCGCCTGCGAGCTGCTCCAAGGTGAAGCGGTCGAAGGGCATGTTCGACGCGAACGCGTCGATCACCCAGTCCCTGTAAGGCGTGATGTTCCAGCGGTTGTCCGCGTGGATCCCCGTGGTGTCCGCGAAGCGCACCAGGTCGAACCAGAACGTGGTCAGGCGCTCGGCGTGGTGGGGCGACGCGAGGAGCTCGTCCACGAAGGTCTCGAAGGCGGCCTGCCCAGGGTCGCGCTCGAAGGCCTCCACCTGGGCCTGGGTGGGGGGGAGCCCGAGGAGGTCGAAGGAGACGCGACGGATGAGGCTCCGGGCATCGGCCCGCGGGGCCGGCTGGAGCCCAGCCTCCGCGAGGCCCTCGAGCACCCACCGATCAATGTCTCCGCGGACCCACGCGGCTTCGGGCGAGCGCGGGTCGATGTGCGGGACCTCGGGCCGTGCCGGTGCGCCATAGGCCCAGTGCTCGTCATAGCGCGCGCCCTCGGAGATCCACTGCTCGAGAAGCGCGGCCTCCTGCTCGGAGAGCGGCGCGTGGTCCGGCGCAGGCGGCATGGGGTCGAGGTCGTCGCGGACCCGGATCAACAGCTCGCTGTCCGCGGGCGCGCGGGTGTCGATGACCCTGGAGCCGTCACGGTCGGCGACCGCGGAGCGCCGCAGGTCGAGCCGAAGGTCGGCCTCCCGCGTCGCAGCGTCGGGGCCGTGGCAAGGGAAGCAGCGGTCCGCGAGGAGGGGGCGGACCTCCTGGCTGAAGCTGACCGGGTCGTCTCCGATGGAGGCCGCGGCGAGGGTGAGCACGGGGACGAGCGAGGCCAGGGAGGGCATGCCCCCAGGTTACCGACTGGGGCTGAACGTGGTCAGCGCAGGGTCCCTGGGTCGATGCCGTAGCGCTTGACCCGCAGCCCCATCTGCCGCTCGGTGATGTCCAGGATCCGGGCGGCCTTGGCGCGGTTCCCGCGCGTCGAGCGCAGGGCGTCCAGGATGAGCTCCCGCTCCACGCGCTCCATCGTGGCCGCGAGGCTGCCGCTCGGCCCCGCGCGCTGCTCTCCGGCGGGCTGCATGTTGGGGGGGAGATGATGCGAGCGGATCACGTCGCCCTCACTCTGCAGCATCGCGCGCAGCATGCAGTTCTCGAGCTCCCGGACGTTGCCGGGCCAGGGGTAGCTCTTGAGCAGCGCCCGCGCGGTGGAGGAGATCCGCGGCGTGGCGGCGTTGCCCTTGCTGGAGTGGATCTCCAGGAAATGCTCCGCCAGCGGGATCACATCCACCCCGCGCTCCCGGAGGGCCGGGACGTGGATCGGGAAGACGTTGAGGCGGTAGTAGAGATCCTCCCGGAACGTCCCGCTTGAGGCGAGCTCCTCCAAGTCCGCGTTGGTGGCCGCGAGGACCCGTACGTCGGTGCTGCGCGTCTTCGCGCTCCCGATCCGCTCGAATTGCCGCTCCTGGAGGAAGCGAAGCAGGAGCACCTGAGTCGTCAGGGGGAACTCACCGATCTCGTCCAGGAAGAGCGTCCCGCCGTCCGCGAGTTCGAAGCGGCCGATGCGCTCCTGGACCGCGCCCGTGAAGGCGCCCTTCTCGTGTCCGAAGAGCTCGCTCTCCAGCAGCGTGGCTGGGAGCGCCGCGCAGTTGACCTTGATGAAGGGCTTGGTTGCGCGATCGCTGGAGTAGTGGATCGCGGCGGCGACAAGCTCCTTGCCCACGCCGCTCTCGCCACGAATGAGGACCGTGGCGTCCGCGCGGCAGACCCTGGCGATCTGGTCGAAGACCCTGAGCATGGGCTGCGAGTTGCCGACGATGTTCTCGGGCCGGTAGCGCTCCTTGAGCTCGTCTCGAAGCCGCTCGTTCTCTGCCCGGAGAGAGTCGCGTTCCTCGGCGGCCCGCTGCCTCAAACGCACCGCCTGGGCGATCATCGACGCCACCGTGGACATGAGCATGGAGACGTGGTTGAGCTCGGAGTGGGGCGTGGAGGGGAAGTCCCCTGCGATCGCGCCCACGATCTCCCCGCTCAGCTGGATGGGGATCACCAGCAGCGAGCATGGCTCTGGCTGTGAGCAGGCGCCCAGCAGCGGGTGATCGCCGTCCACGAGGGGGAGGGTCAGCGGCTGGGACAGCTGAACGGCCTCCGAGATCGGGCCGGTGTCCACTCGCTTCCTCGCCTCGAACTTCTCCTCCTCGGTGAGCCCAACGGCGGCCTCGATCCGCAGCTCGCCCGAGGTCCGATGCACCATGGTGACGACGGCGTGCTGGAGGTGGGTCCCCTCCACGAGGGCGGCCAGCACCGGTTCGAGGACGGAGAGCGGCTCGAGGCTCCCCACCAGGATCTGGTTGATGGCGAAGAGCAGCCTGAGGTCACCCTCGAGGGGCTGGGAGGAGAGGGGCAAGGGTCCGGGAGGCTGGGGAGGGTCTGGCGAGCGAGGCTTCAAATCCTACATAGATGTGGGGGTAATCAAGCAATCCTACATAAATGTCGCCATAGTGGCACATCAAGGGGATGTTATGTCCTTTTTCGACAGTGGCTTACGTCGCTCTTGTGCCCTCGGCACGGGGGTTGCTTCGAACCGGCCGGATATGAGCCCAAGGACCGACGCCGATGGCGCCCTGACCCGAGCGGACTCTCGCCCCTCGGCGTCGCCCGGGGCGCTGCAGGGGTGGTGCTGCGGCGAGGTCCGCGCGAGATCTTCGAGCCTGGCCCGCGGGGCGAGGGGGGTGGAAAGGTGACGGGTTCGATGGGGAATCCAGAGCCCGATACCTCCCTCACCCGGCGGGTCCGATCGAGAGCCCGCCAACGCCTGTTTCCGCAGGCGTCAGAGAGAGAGAGATGAAACGGAGGCTCGCCGTGCAACGGCAAGCCTCCGCGGAATCAGAGTCATTTTGAAAAGGGAGCGCAGGGGGTGTTGCTAGCTCCTGCGCTTCCTGCTCCCCGGGCTGGAGGAGCCTGACCTCGCTGCCATCTTTAATTTGGACCCCCTTCACCGCCGCGTCAATCTGCCAATTTTCTGGGCGCTGCGGTGAGGGGGTCGTCCAACCACCTGGGGACCGGTCGAGCGCGCCGGGCTCAGGGCCCTCGGGTGCCGGCGATCGCGCGAACGGCCGCAGCCACCGCGCCGCCGAGCGCCCGTGAGCCCTCCCGGGTGAAGTGAACGTCGGCAGGCTTCTGGAGTTCGGGGGCAGCCGCCTCGATGAAGCCGAAGAGGTCATTCACTTCGATCCCCTCTGCGCCCATGACCTCCAGGGCGAGGCGGTTGTACTCCACCGCGTCCGCAGGTTCCCGGTAGGGCCGTAGCTCGCCCGTGGGCACGGGGGTGGTCGTCGCGAAGACGAGCCGGGCGCCGGAGGCCTGCAAGCGGCGCGTGATCTCGAGGAGCTGGCGCTGGTAGCGCTCAGGGGAAGCCTGGTGGGGGTCCAGCGGGTCGTTGGAGTTCCTCCCGGATTCCGGGTCCACCCGCTTCATGTCGTGGAGCCCGAAGTTGAAGTGAATCACGTCGAAGGGGCCGCCCTCCATGGCCAGCCACCGCTCGATGGACCCCACGCCCTTGTTGGTGCCCTCGCAGTTCTCGGGCCTCGGGCTCGCGCCCTCCGCTCGGTTCCGCATGGGCCGAACCACCTCCGCCACTCCCTCTAGCTCCTGTCGGACGAACGGGGTGTACCCGATGGAGATCGAGTCCCCGAGGATGAGCACCCGATAGGGGGTGGCGAGCGCGGGGGGCTCGGGCACCTCGGTCGGGGGCGACGCCGGCGACGCGCACGCCGCGGCGAGAAGGAGGGCGAGGGGGGGGAGGGCCTTGGAGAGGGTGAATCGCATGGCGCCATGGGACCTCGATCTCCCATGGAACGCCACCCTCGCGGCCTCGCCTCTCCCCGCGCCCCCGGAGCTCACATCCCGTCGATGATCCCGTTGAGGGTCGCGCTCGGCCGCATCGCCCGCGCGCACGCCTCGTCGCTGGGGTGGAAGTACCCGCCGATCTCCACGGGAGCGCCTTGGGCGGCGAGTAGCTCCGCGCAGATGGTCTCCTCGGCGCCAGCGAGGGCGGCCGCAATGGGCGTGAAGCGCGCCCGCAGCTCCCCATCGCCGTCCTGGGCCGCGAGGGCCTCCGCCCAGTACAGGGCGAGGTAGAAGCTGGAGCCGCGGTTGTCGATCTCGTTGACCTTCCTGGAGGGGTAGCGCGAGTTCTCCAGGTAAGCGCCCACCGCCTGGTCCAGGGCGGCGGCAAGGGCCGCAGCCTTCCCGGAGCCGCTCGACTCGGCGGCCTTCTCGATGGAGGGGACCAGGGCGCAGTACTCGCCGAGGGAATCCCAGCGAAGGTGCCCCTCGCCGAGGAACTGAGCCACGTGCTTGGGAGCAGACCCGCCAGCACCGGTCTCGAACAGGCCACCGCCCTTGAGCAGCGGGACGATCGAGAGCATGCGGGCGCTGGTGCCGAGCTCGAGGATGGGGAAGAGGTCGGTGAGGTAGTCCCGGAGGACGTTGCCCGTCACCGAGATGGTGTCCTCGCCGCGGCGCACGCGCTCGAGCGAGGCGCGCATGGCGTCCACGGGCTTGAGCATCCGGAGGTCGAGCCCCTCGGTGTCGTGGTCCTTCAGGTACACCTCGACCTTCTTGAGGAGTTCGGCGTCGTGGCCGCGGGCCGGGTCCAGCCAGAAGATGGCGGGTGCCCCCGAGGCCTTGGCGCGCGTGACGCCGAGCTTCACCCAGTCACGGATGGAGACGTCCTTGGTCTGACACATCCGGAAGATGTCGTCCTGCTCCACGGACTGCTCCAGCAGGACCGCGCCCGCGGCGTCGACGACACGGATGGTGCCGGTCCCCGCGGCGAAGAAGGTCTTGTCGTGGGACCCGTACTCCTCCGCCTTCTTGGCCATCAGGCCAACGTTGGAGACGCTGCCCATGGTGGCGGGGTCGAACTGGCCGTTGGCCTGGCAGTCCTCGATCACCGCCTGGTACAGGGTGGCGTAGCTGCGGTCCGGGATCAGCGAGACCGTGTCCTGGAGTTCGTCGGCGCGGTTCCACATCTTGCCGCCGTCGCGGACCACAACGGGCATGGAGGCGTCGATGATGACGTTGTTGGGGACGTGCAGGTTGGTGATGCCCTTGCGGGAGTCGACCATCGCCAGGTCCGGCCCGCTCTCGTAGCAGGCCTCGATGTCCCGCTCGATCCCGGCGCGCTGGTCCTCGGGGAGCCGCTCGAGCTTGTCGAGGACATCCTGGAGACCGTTGTTCAGGTTGACGCCGATGGAGGCGAGGGCGTCGGCGTGCTTGTCGAGGGCCGCCCCGAAGAAGACCGAGACGCAGTGCCCGAACATCGCCGGGTCAGACACCTTCATCATGGTCGCCTTGAGGTGCAGGGAGAACAGCACCCCCTCCTCCTTGGCGCGGGCGATCTCCTCGGCGAAGTAGGCGCGCAGCGCGGCGGCCTTCATGCGGGAGGTGTCGATGACCTCGCCCGCGAGGAGCTCGATGCCGTCCTTCAGGACCTCGGCCTCACCGCCCGCGGGGACGAACTCGATGCGCGCTGTGGTGGGGGCGGTGAGGGTCATCGACCGCTCGCTGCCGAAGAAGTCGTCGCCCTGCATGTGGGCGACCCTCGCCTTGGACCCGGACTCGGGCCAGGGCTTCATCATCCGGTGGGGGTGCTTCTGCGCGAAGGCCTTCACGGACTTCGCCGCCCGGCGGTCCGAGTTGCCCTCGCGCAGCACGGGGTTCACAGCGGAGCCGAGCACCGCGCCGAAGCGACGCTGCAGCTCCCGCTCCTCGTCGGTCTTGGGCTCCTCGGGGTAGTCCGGGACCTTGAAGCCCTGGGCCTGCAGCTCGGCGATCGCGTCCTGCAGCTGCGGGATCGAGGCGCTGATATTGGGGAGCTTGACGATGTTGGCCGCGGAGGTCTTGGCCAGGTCACCGAGCCGGGAGAGCTCGTCGGGAACCCGCTGGTCCTCGGTCAGCCCCTCCGGGAAGTTCGCCAGGATCCGCCCCGCCAGGGAGATGTCCGCCGTCTCGATCTCGACGCCCGAGCCCTTCATGAAGGCGCGGACGATGGGCAGGAGGGCGTGGGTGGCCAGGGCCGGGGCTTCGTCGATCTTGGTCCAGGTGATCGTGGCGGAGGACATGGTCTTCAGGTGGGGCCGGGGGGGAGGCTCGAGTTCGAGGCAGAGAGGTTAGTCGCAACGCGCCCGCGGGCTGCCCCGGGGGCCGAGGTTTCATGACGTTTCGGGGGCAATCGCCCGGTGGTCGCGCCGAGCGGTCGCGGTCCCGAGGTCTCCGGCGTCCGTCCGCCCAGCGCCCCGGTGGTCTTTTTGATCGCGGGCTCGGAACCCGGCACGGCCATGGGGGTTCCTGCGCATGAAGAGCACCATGGAGCCCTCGCCCCGCCCCCGGGGCCCAGCCCCCCCGACCCCGCCATGCGCCCGATCCTGCGATCCGCGATCCCCACCGTTCTCGTCCTCGTGGGGGCCGCCCTGGCCTCGGTACCGACGGCTCCGCCCGCCGCTTCCCCGCCGCGAGACGGGCTCCCCGAGCGTCCGAACATCCTCTTGATCCTCTCGGATGACCAGAGCTGGAGCGGGCTCTCGGTCCCCATGCATCCCACCGAGCGCGGGGCCTCCGATGAGCGACAGCGGACCCCCCGGATCGCCGAGCTCGCCGCCGCAGGCATGCGCTTCTCCCAGGGGTACTCGCCCGCTCCTGTCTGCTCTCCATCGCGAGCCTCGATCCAGACGGGCAAGAACCCCGCGCGGCTGGGCTGGACCAAGGCAGCCAGGTCCATGACCGCCGACGACGGGTATCGGTTGATCCCGCCGGTCAGCGCCCGGTCGCTCCCGCGGGCGGAGGTCACGGTGGGGGAGGTGCTCAAGGAGGCGGGTTACACCACGGCGCACTTCGGCAAGTGGCACCTCTCCGGCGGAGGGCCGGGAGACCACGGCTACGACGCCCATGACGGTGACACGAGCAACGGCGACGCCGCCCCGTTCGTGGACCCCAATCCCGTGGACATCTTCGGGATGGTTGAGCGGACGGAGGCCTTCATGGAGAAGGCCAAGGCCGACGGGCGCCCGTTCTTCGCCCAGCTCTCGTTCCACGCTCTCCACTACCCCCAGAACGCTCGGGCTGCGTCCCTCGAGCGGGTGAAGGCGCGGGGCGGTTGGAGGAGCGACAAGGACCTCCAGCGCGCGGCCCTCGCCGAGGACCTGGACGACGGCGTGGGGCGGCTGATGACGGCGCTGGACCGGCTGGAGCTCGACGACTCGACCGTGGTCATCTACACGTCGGACAACGGCGCCGGTGGGAACCGGAACGGGCTGCTCGCCGGCGGCAAGGGCGGGCTGGGAGAGGGGGGCATCCGCGTCCCCTTCATCATTCGCGCGCCCGGCGTCAAGGCGAACTCCTGGTGTCACGAGCCGGTGGTGGGCTTCGACTTCTTGCCCACGTTCGCGGACCTCGCGGGGAGGACGAAGGGTCTCCCGGAGGGTCTTGAAGGGACGAGCTTCGTCCCGCTGCTGACTGACCCAGCGTCCCGGCTGTCGCGGCCGGGGCCGGGGCTGGTGTTCCACTTCCCGCACTACCAGGGCAGCGCGGGGCCGCAATCCACGCTGCGCGAAGGGAACCTCAAGGTGACCCTGTTCCACGAGACCGGCGAGGTCACCCTCCACGACCTCGGCGCCGACCCCGGCGAACAGCGCGACCTCTCGAAGCAGCAACCTGAAGTGGCCGCGCGGCTGAAGCTGGCTCTCCAGGCATACCTCAAGGAGCTGGGCGCCGAGTTCGGGCGGCCGAACCCGAACCACGACCCCGCGGTCGAGCCCACGGATCGCAAGGAGCGGAAGGGGGCCGGGGACGACGCCCGCGAGCGGAGAGGTCGCACCGGACGAGGCCCAGACCGCCGCGGTGACCGCGGCACGGACCGTGGGGAAGAGAAGGGCCCCGGCCGTGAGGACGGCCGGGACGGCGGCAAGCGGCGGCGCGAGCGCGGGGGCGGCGGCGCGGCGGCACCCAGCGGCCCCGCTCCCGGCTCGCGGGCCCCGAGCGGATCGGTGGGGGGAGGACCTGCGGAGGCGGAGGTCCCCGCGCAGGCCCGCCCGTTCCTCGCCTTCGATGGCCTCGATGTGACCTGGGACGAGGACTTCATCCACGTCCGCGGCAACGGGCTCCCGGAGCACCGGATGATGGTGGGGATCCGGGCCTGGAACCAACAGGTCCCGCTGCCCCAGGCCTTCACCGGGTCCAACGGCTTCAGGATCCCCCGGCGGCCGAAGCTGCTGGAGGCCCCGGCGCCAACGACCCTCGAGGGGCCGATCGCCCTGGCCGTGAACGGCATCCCGATCTTCGACCCGACCACCCAGGGCGGCAAGCACGACGCCTTCGAGCACGGGGAGCTCGACGAGTTCGGCGGGCACGCGGGGCGAGCGGATGACTACCACTACCACGTGGCGCCGCTCCACCTGGCGGCGACCGTGGGCCCGGACCAGCCCATCGCCTTCGGCCTCGATGGCGTGCCCATCTACGGGGAGCGCGAGGCTGACGGGTCCGCCGCAGGGGTGCTCGATGGCGCTCATGGCCACCGGCACGCCGATGGTTCGTACCACTACCACGGGACGCGGGAGAAGCCGTACTTCATGGGCGGCTTCGCGGGCGAGGTGGACCTCGACGCTAGGCCCCGAACCCGCGGGGTCCGGCCCTTCACGCGGCCCCTCCGGGGCGCGACCATCACCGGCTTCGAGGGGTCCCTCGAGGACGGATACCAGCTCACCTACCAGCTCCGCGGCGCGGAGCATCGAGTCGACTATCGGGTGGGCGAGGGCGGCGAGGTCACCTTCCGGTTCGTGAACCCTGATGGGAGCACGACGGAGGAGGTGTACGGAGCGGCGGCCCGCGACGGTGCCGACCGCGCGCGCCCTCGGGGCGAGCGTCGCGAGCGGCCGGAGCGCGGGGAGCGCCGACCGAAAGGGCCGGGCGGCAGCGGAGCGCGCGGGGGGGCAGACGCGGGGGAGGGCCGCCAGCCCTGGCTCCTGGCACACGCGGCCGAGATCGACGAGGACGGCGACGGTCAGCTGACACGCGTCGAGCTGATGGAGGAGCTGGCCACCGCATGCACCGCCTTCGATGTCAACGGTGACGGGGTCCTCACGGATGACGAGCTCGATGGCAAGCGGGTCCGTTCGAGCGTGGCGGGGTTCCTGCGGGGGCACCGCGGCGAGCTGGACGTCGACGGGGATGGCGAGGCCACCGCAGGGGAGGTGCGGCGGCTCTTCGGCGGCTTCTTCGACCGACAGGACCGGGACGGGGACGGACGGATCCAGGTGCCGGCAGCCGCTCCGGCGGAGGGCTCGGCTCCTGGGACGGCCCCTCCCGCGCGGCGTCCGGACGGGGCCGAGGGAGCGGGTCCCTCCAAGGGCCTCGTGGTGGTCCTGATCGACGACATGGGCTGGAACGACGTGGGCTTCATGGGCAACCGGGAGCTCCGAACGCCCCACCTCGACCGCCTCGCGGCGGAGGGGGCCGTGTTCGACGCGGCCTATGCGAGCGCTCCCAACTGCGCTCCGGCGCGGGCCTGCCTCCTGAGCGGGCTCTGGCCCGGGCGCCACGGCGTGTACACGGTGGTGGACGGACGCAACGCGCCGGGTCAGCCGTACCACCCGCTCGTGGCCGCCGCCAGCGAGCCCGAGCTCGCCCCCGGGTTCCAGACCTTCGCCGAGGAGCTGGGGGGCGCCGGGTTCGCCACGGGCTTCTTCGGCATGTGGAACCTCGGCAAGCGCGACGCGGGGCCGGAGGGTCAGGGCTTCGACGTGGCCGTTGTGCCGAAGGACCTGGGGTTCGAGCGGAACGCCTATCGCGACGGCAGCCGGTTGCTGCCGGACGAGCTCACCGGGGCGGCGCTCACCTTCATCGAGGAGCACGCCGGGGAGCCCTTCGTGTGCTACCTCGCCCTGCACTCCGTCCACGCCCCCTTCGACCCCGACCCCGAGCTCCTCGCGAGCTTCGAGGGGAAGGGCGGCGACCCCGAGTTCGCGGCCACCGTCGCCGCGGTGGACCGGAACATGGGGCGGCTCCGCGCGCGGCTCGAGAGCCTGGGCATCGACGGGAAGACCACGGTCGTGTTCTCCTCGGACAATGGCGGGGAGCGCCGCCGGGTCGCGCCGCTCCGTGGGGGCAAGGGGGAGCTCTACGAGGGCGGCACGCGCGTCCCGCTGGTCCTGTGGGGGAGCGGGGTCCCGGCGGCCCTGCGCAGCGACGTGCCGGTCTCGGGGGTGGACGTGTTCCCCACGCTGCTCGACCTCGCGGGCTTGCCCCCCAGGGAGGGGCTCGACGGCGTCTCCCTCGCGCCGCTCCTCCGGGGCGGTGACGTGCCGCAGGAGCGCGCCCTCTTCTGGCACTTCCCCTGCTACACCGGGCAGGGCACGCCCGCGAGCGCCATGCGGCGAGGCCGGTGGAAGCTCGTGCAGTCCTTCGACGGGGAACCCGCCGAGCTCTTCGACCTGACGCGGGACCCGTCCGAGCGCACGGACCTCGCCAGCGACCGGCCCGAGGTGGCCCAGGCGCTGCTGGAGGAGCTCGAGATCTGGCAGCGGAGCACGGGGGCGGCGCTTCCTGGCGGGCCCAACCCCACCTTCGATCCGTCGGCGAGCCGTGGGCGGGGGCGGGGGCCGGACAAGGGCAAGGAGGGCTCCCGGGAGCGGCGCGGGTCTGGAAAGGGCGGCCAGCGGCGGCAGGATCGCTGAGGGGCCCGTCTCCTGGAGGGGCTGCGGGCGATTTGGTCGAGGCCCGCGGCCACCTCGGCCCCGAGATGTCCTAAGTTTCCGCCCGAGCCATGCAGGACTTCCTCATCGTCTTCGCCTTCTTCGCCCTCGCCGTGGGCGGGATGGCCGTCGGCCTCCTCCGCGGCCGGGCCCTCTCGGGCTCCTGCGGCGGCGTCGGTCCGGACGGCGAGTCCCTGGCCGACTGCCTGTGCGAGATGCAGAACGCGCCGGTGTGTGACGCTCGCAAGGAGCTCCTCGCCCTCGCGCGCCGCAAGAGCGAGCGCGACGCTGCCCGCAAGGGCCAGCAGTAGGAGAGCGCCTCAGCGCCCGCGCTGTCGGGAGACGCGCCCGTCGCCGGGCCCGTCCATGAGCACCGCCGACATGCCCGAGGTCATGAGGGCCTCGATGGGCGCCTCGGCGTTGTGCGTGCGCACCAGCAGGTAGCCCTCCACGCCCTCCAGCGCCTCGAGCAGCTCGAGGCCCTCGATAGGCCCGAGCACCATCGTCGCGGTCGCGAGGCCGTCGGCCTCGGCGCAGGTGGGGGCGATGACGGTCGCCGAGGCGAGATCGTGGTCGATGGGGTAGCCCGTGCGGGGGTCGATCACGTGGCTCACGAGCCGGCTGCCCACGCGGCGCACGTTGCGGTAGTCCCCGCTGGTGGCCACGCCGCCGCGGGTCATGGAGAGGCGTGCGATGGGTGGCCGGGGCGCCAGGGCCATGGGAGAGAGCGGGTCGCTGCCGGCGGGCGGGAGCGGGTCGTCCACGCCGATGCGCCAGGGGATGCCCTCGGGGTTGCGGCCGCTGAGCACCAGCTCGCCGCCCACCTCGATCATGAACTCGTCGTGGCCTGACGCCAGGAGAGCGGCGGCGGCGACGTCCACGCCGTAGCCCTTGGCTACGGCCGAGGCGTCGATCTCGAGGTCGTCGCGGGAGCGGGCGATCCAGCCCGCGGTGACCTCGGACTCCTCCGTCCCCTGTTCCACGGTCCCCTGTACCACGATCCCGGGCTCGCCCATGAGGAGGTCGTCGAGGCCGACCTGCTCCAGCGCGGTTGCGACCTCCTCTGGCGTGGGTGCGGTCTGCTCGACCTCGTAGGAGCCGAACCCCCAGAGGCGGGTGAGCGGTCCCACCGAGGGGTCGAAGGCTCCCCCGGTCGCCTCCCACAGCTCGCGGCCGAGGCGGAGGACCTCCAGGGTGTCTGCGGCCGCCCCTTCCCGGGCGTCGGGCGCGGCGCGGTTGAGCCGTGAGAGGTCGCTGTCTTCCTTCCAGGTGCTCAGCGCGCGGTCGACCTCGTCCAGGCGGTCCTGAACAAGGGCGCCCACACGCTCGGCGCGCTCGCCGGGCTGCAGGGTCACCACGGCGGACCAGCTGGTGCCCATGCACTGCCCGCCGATCCGGACGGCGGTGGGGACCTGCACGCCGCCAGGGCCACAGGAAGCCAGGGAGGCCGCGATGGAGAGCCCTGCGAGGGCGAGGAGGAGGCAGAGGGTGCGCATGGAAATGAAAGGAGCGGCGTGGCGATCGTTCGCCACGCCGCTCCTCAGGTTAGCCCGGGTGGCTCAGCCGCCGAAGTCGTCGAGGTCGATCATCTCGGGGTCGACGCCCAGGTCGTCCAGCATCTGGAGGACGGCCTGGTTCATCATCGGCGGGCCGCAGAGGTAGTACTCGCACTCCTCCGGGGCGGGGTGGTCCTTGAGGTAGTTCTCAAGGACAACCTGGTGGATGAAGCCCGTGTGGCCCTCCCAGTTGTCCTCGGGCAGCGGCTCGCTCAGGGCGACGTGCCACTTGAAGTTGTCGTTCTCCGACTGGAGGCGATCGAAATCCTCCACGTAGAACATCTCGCGCAGGGAGCGGGCTCCGTACCAGTACGACATCTTGCGCCCGGTCTTCTCCGTCTCGAGCATGCGCATGATGTGGCTCCGGAGGGGGGCCATGCCGGCGCCGCCGCCGATGAAGATCATCTCGCGCTCGGTGGGCTTGATGTGGAACTCACCGAACGGGCCGGAGATCGTCACCTTGTCGCCAGGCTTCTGGTCGAAGATGTACGAGCTGCCCTTGCCCGGGGGGACGTCGGGCAGCCTCGGGGGGGGCGAGGCGATCCGGACGTTGAGCATGACGATGTCGTCGCCCTCCGCCGGGTAGTTGGCCATGGAATACGCGCGCTCGACGGTGTCGTCGGTCTTCGACTGGAAGCGCCACAGGTCGAACTTGTCCCAGTCCTCCCGGTACTCCTCCTCGACCTCGAAGTTCTTGTAGCTGACGTCGTGGGGCGGGATCTCGATCTGGATGTAGTCGCCCGACGTGAAGTCGATCTTCTTGCCCTCGGGGAGGCGAACCTTGAACTCCTTGATGAACGTGGCGACGTTCTCGTTCGAGACGACCTCGCAGTCCCACTTCTGCACGGAGAAGACGGAGTCCGGCACGCGGATGCGCATGTCGTTCTTCACCTTGACCTGGCAGGAGAGGCGGCAGCCTTCCTTGGCCATGCCGCGGGTGATGTGTCCCTCCTCGGTGGGGAGGAGCTCCCCGCCGCCCTCGTCGATGTTGACGAGGCACTGGGCGCAGGTCCCGCCGCCGCCGCACGCCGAGGGGATGAAGAGTTTCTGTTCCGCGAGGGTGGCGAGGAGGGTGCCTCCTGCCTTGGTCTCGATGGCCTGGCTCTCATCGCCGTTGACGATGATCCGCACCGAGCCGCTGCTCACGAGCTGCGAGCGGGCGATCAGCAGCACGCCGACGATGAAGAGTCCGACCAGCGAGAACGCGGCCACACCGAAGATGAAGGTGTCCATGGATAGAAGTCTGAACCGGTCTGTTGACGGTTTCGAGTGTGCGTATATGCGCAGGCGACGGCCCGCCGCAGGGCCTAGAGCTGGATGCCGCCGAAGATCATGAAGCCCATGGCCATCAGGCCCGTGATCATGAAGGTGATGCCGAGGCCGCGGAGGCCGGGGGGCACGTTGGAGTACTTGAGGCGCTCACGGATGGCCGCGAGGGCGACGATGGCGAGCCAGAAGCCGACGCCGCTGCCGAACCCGAAGACGGTGGACTGAATCACGGTGTACTCGCGCTCGACCATGAAGAGGGACGAGCCGAGGATGGCGCAGTTCACCGCGATCAGCGGCAGGAACACGCCCAGGGCCGAGTAGAGCGCCGGGGCGAACTTGTCGATGGACATCTCCACGATCTGCACCGCCGCCGCGATGGTCGCGATGAAGGTGATGAACGCGAGGAAGCTGAGGTCGTAGCCGGCCGCCTTCTCCTCGCCGAGGGCCCAGGCGAGGGCGCCCTCCTTGAGGATGAAGTTGTTGATCAGCGCGTTGAGGGGCGTGACGACGGTCAGGACGAAGACGACCGCGAGGCCGAGGCCCATGGCGGTGTCGACCTTCTTGGACACCGCCAGGAAGGAGCACATGCCGAGGAAGAAGGCCAGGGCGATGTTCTCGACGAAGATCGCCTTCAGCGCGAGGTTGATGAGGTCCATGGCGTCAGTCCGCCTCCTGGAGGGTGGGAGTCATCGAGCGCTGGACCCAGATCAGGAGACCGATCAGGAAGAAGGCGCCGGGGGAGAGGACCATCAGGCCGTTGGGGACGTACCAGCCGCCGTCGCTCACGCTGGCGAACACCGGGCTCCCGAGCACCTTGCCGGAGCCGAGGAGCTCGCGGAACAGGGCCACGTAGATCAGCACCACGCTGTAGCCCATGGAGTTTGCGAAGCCGTCCAGGGCGGAGGCCATGGGCGGGTTCGCCATCGCGAAGGCCTCGGCGCGCCCCATGACGATGCAGTTGGTGATGATCAGCCCGACGAAGACCGAGAGGGCCTTCGACGTGTCGAACAGGAAGGCCTTCAGCACCTGGTCCGCGACGATCACCAGGGAGGCGATGATCGCGAGCTGGGTGATGATCCGAATGCTGCCGGGGATCTTGTTCCGCAGCAGCGAGATGGTCGTGTTGGAGCACACGAGCACGAAGGTCAGCGCCGCGCTCATCACGAAGGCCGTCTCCAGCTTCGTCGTGACCGCGAGGGCCGAGCAGATCCCGAGCACCTGGAGGGTGATCGGGTTCTGCTCGTGAAGGGGGTCGAGGAGAATGCCCCGTGTTGCCTTATCCATGGGAAGAGTCGGGTCTCGGGCTCAGCCCTGAGTCTTGAACTGCTCGAGGTAGGGGCCGTAGCCGGCGGGGCCGAGCCACAGCTTGATGGTCGCGTCGACGCCCTTGGTGGTGATCGTCGCGCCGGAGAGGCCGTCAACCTCGTAGTCCGCGTCGCGCGGGGCGCTCGCCTTCACGACGCCCAGGCCCACGCCGTCGGCGCCGAAGACGCTCTTGCCGGGGAACTGCGCCTTCCAGGAGGGGTTGTCGATCTCACCGCCCAGGCCGGGGGTCTCGCCGTGGGCGTAGAAGGTGATGCCGACGACCTCCGAGAGGTCGTTCTTGACGGCCAGGTAGCCGTACATGGTGGACCACAGGCCCTTGCCGTGGATGGGGAGGACCAGGCACTCCTTGCCCGGCGTCTTGACCTCGAACACCTGGAGGCGGTTCGAGAGGCGCGAGACCTGGGCGGCCTTGAACTCGGACGGGGTCTTGGCCGACATCTCGGCGTCCTTCGACTCCTTGATCGGGTCCACGCTGGCCACGGGTACGTCGATGTAGTCGCCCGTCTCGCGGTCGATCACCCGCCCCTGGATGCTCTCGAAGAGCGTGTCGACGGTCTCCTTGGGGAGGGCGTCGCCGGGCTGAGCGAGGCCCGCCACGCGGATCACCTGGCGGCGCTGATCGAGCTCCTTGTTGGCGTCCTGGCGCTCCTTGAGCGCGACCGCGGTGGACGAGACCAGCGCGGAGCAGACGACGCAGAGGAGCAGGGCGAACCCGAGCACATACTTGTTACTGAAGTCCAAGGCGAACCTCCCGGCGGCGGATGTTCGCCTTCATGACGTAGTGGTCAATCAGGGGTGCGAACACGTTCATGAAGACGATGGCGAGCATGATCCCGGCGGGGTAGGCCGGGTTCAGCACGCGGACGAGGATGGTGAGGGCGCCGATCATGAAGCCGTAGATCCAGCGCCCGGTGTTGGTCTGGGCGGCAGACACGGGATCGGTCGCCATGAAGATCGAGCCGAAGGCGAAGCTGCCGATGACGAAGTGCCAGGCAGGGGAGACGGCCGTGTAGTGGTCCGCGCCGAGGCCCGCGGCGAAGGCGACGAAGTTCAGCAGCAGCGTGAAGGCGAGCATGCCCAGGCCGCAGCCCGCCATGATCCGCCAGGAGCCGACCTTGCTGAAGATCAGGATGCCGGCGCCCAGCAGGCACATCAGCGTCGAGGTCTCGCCCATGGAGCCGGGGATCCAGCCCATGAAGGCGTCGAACCAGCCGATGCTCAGGGAGTCCGCCGCCGCCATCGCCTCGGGGGCGTTGCCGTTGGAGTAGAAGAACGCGAGGGGCGTGGCGCCCGTGGCCCCGTCGATCCACTCGCCCGAGCCGCTGCCCGAGACCCACACGCGGTCGCCGGAGATGTCCACCGGGTAGGCGAAGTAGAGGAAGATCCGCGCGGTGAGGGCGGGGTTGAGGATGTTCATTCCCGTGCCCCCGAAGATCTCCTTGCCGATCACGACGCCGAAGATGATCCCGACGGCGACCTGCCAGAGCGGGATGTCCGGCGGCAGGGTGAGCGGGAACAGCAGCGAGGTCACGAGGAAGCCCTCGTTGATCTCGTGCTTGCGCAGGATCGAGAAGATGGCCTCTGCCGTGCCGCCCGCCACGATGGTCACCGCGTAGACGGGGATGAACTTGATGGCCCCGTAGAGCAGGCACTCGAAGAACGGGGCGGCGGTGGGGGCGAGGTTCCAGTCCTGGGTCGCCCGCAGGTGCTGGAAGCCCACGTTCCACATCCCGAACAGGGTGGCCGGGACGAGCGCGATGACGACCATGATCATCATGCGCTTGAGGTCGATCCCGTCCCGCACGGAGGGGCCGGAGGCCGTCCGATGGCCGGGCGTGTAGAGGAAGGTGTCCGCGGCCTCGTAGACCGGGTAGAGCTTCTCGAGCTTCCCGCCCTTGGTGAAGAGCGGCTCGAACTTGTCGAGGGTGTCCCTGAGGATCTTCATCTCAGCCCTCCTTCTCGATGGTGGTCAGCATGTCGCGGAGCCAGTCGGTGATCGGCACCTTGGAGGGGTCCACGACCTGGCAGAGGGCCAGGTCTTCTTCGGAGAGCTCCAGCACGCCGAGCTTCTCGGCGGACTCGAGGTCTTTGGCCGCGAGGGCCTTGATGAGCTGGGTGGCGAGCACGTCCATGGGCATCACGGACTCGTACTGGCCGATGGGAACGATGGCCCGCAGGCTCCCGTTGGTGTCGGTGTCGTACCGGAACGCCTTGCGGAAGAACTTGTCCCAGACGGTGTTGGTCTGGGTGTAGCGCCCGCTGATGGGGAGGGCCCAGCCGAGGAGGTCGCGGGTCACCCCGTCCTCCAGCAGCGTCACCTGGGTGTTCCAGCGCCCGATGAACCCGGTGTGGTCCTCCACGCTGGCGATGTTGCCCCAGACCGCGGAGCCGTTCACGAAGCGGGGTTGGGTGGCCTCGACCTCGCCCAGGCAGAGCTGCTCGAGGTCTGCGCCGGGGCGCGTGCGGACGATCTTCGGGGAGCGGGCGGCCGGCCCGCCGATGCTGATGATGCGCTCCGTGGGGCGCTTGCCATCCCGGAGGAGGCGGCCGATGTCCGCGACGTCCTGGACGCCCACGTGCCAGACCGTGCGGTTGGCGCCGGCGGGGCACAGGCTGTGGATGGAGAAGCCGGCGGTCCCTGCAGGGTGCGGTCCACGGAACTGGTGAACCTGGATGCCGTCCTCGAGGAACCGACCCCAGCGCACGCCGTCCTTCACCGCGACGTGGACGAGCCCGTCGGTGAGCTTGCGGAGCGCCGCGAGTCCGACCTTGAGGTCGGCGTCCCGTCCCGCCACGACCTCGGTGAGGTCGGGGGCGAGGGGGCTGGAGTCGTAGGCCTGGACGACGATCCCCGCGGGCTCGTCGGTGGAGATGGCCACCCGATCGAAGGGCCTGCGGCGGATCGTCGGCCAGAGCCCGGAGCCGAGCAGGGACGCCTTGATCTCCTCCCGAGTGGCCGCGCTGACGTCGATCGGATCGAAGGGGATCGCGTCTTCGTAGCCGGACACCTCGATGACGATGGAGAGGACCGCCCGCCGCTTCCCGCGGTGGATGGCCGTGATCTTGCCCGCTGCCGGGGACGTGAAGATCGCCGCCTCGTCGCGGCGATCGCACATCAGCGGGGTGCCCACCTGGACGGTGTCGCCCTCCTGGGCTAGGAGGCGGACCTTTGCGCCCAGGACTTCCTGGGGAAGAAGGGCGACTCGGTTGACGTCGAGGCGATCGACGACGGCGGCGTCCGAGGGCGCGCCGTGGATCGGTAGATCGAGGCCTCGTCTGGCTTTGATCGTTGCCATGAATTCGGGGTCAGGTCGCGACCGGGGCCCCCGCCCTTCGAGGGGCGGGGAGTCGGCGCGGGGGCTGCTGGGAAGTGGACTATCGGAGGTCCTTTCGTGGAGACCCCGCGGCCTTTTCATGGGCCGTGGGAGCGGAGCCCACCACGAAATTTGGCGCGCATTCTATCCAGGGTCCAGCTCCGCGGGCGATGTCCCGGCGCCGAACTTTCGGGAGGGGGCCAGCCCGGGATCCCGGTCAGCCGGGAAAGGCGACCATTCGCCCCGCCGAGGGGCCCCGTGCGCTGCCGTCCAGGTAGGCCACATTGCCCCGGAGGACGGTCGCCACCGGCCACCCGGAGAGCTCCACGTCCGCGAAGGGTGTCCTGCCCGAGCGGCTGTGGAACGGGCGCTGGTCGATCCTCCCGACGGCATCTGGGTCCACCAGCACGGCGTTCCCGAGGGCGCCAGGCGACAATGGGCCACGCCCCGTGTCGCCGTAGACCCGCGCCGGGCCGTCCACGCAGAGGCGGACGATGTCCTCCATCCGCAGCCAACCGTCTCGGACGGCGGTCATGAGGAGGGGGAGGGTGGTCTGGACCCCGGCGATCCCCGAGGGAGAAACCGGGAAGGGCTGGGCCTTCTCCTCGGCGGTGTGGGGGGCGTGGTCCGAGCCGATGCAGGCGGCGGTGCCGTCCGCCGCGGCCTCCCGCAGGACCTCCTGGTGGGCCCGATCCCGCACGGGCGGGTTCATCTGGGCCCAGGTGCCGTGGGTCTCGTAGCAGTCGGGGGCCGCCAGGAAGAGGTGGTTGGGGGTCAGCTCGACCGTCACGAGGTCCCCAAGGTCGCGCTCGCGGACCATGTGGATCTCGTCCGCGCTGGAGACGTGCAGGATGTGGATCTTGCGGCCCGTCTTCTCCGCCAGATCGAGGAGCCGGCGGGTGGAGCGCACCGCGCACTCCACATCGCGGATGTGAGGGTGCTCGCGCACGTGGGTGCCCGGCTGGACCTCGGCGTAGCGGTCCTTGAGCCGGTAGTCGTCCTCGCTGTGGAACGTCACCCGTCGCTCTCCCGAGCGGAGGATGCGCTCGAGGGTGGGGTCATCGGCCACGAGCAGCGAGCCGGTTGAGGACCCCATGAAGACCTTGATGCCCGCGCAGCCGGGGAGCGTCTCCCACTCGCCGAGGTGGTCGGCGTTCTCGCGCGTGCCCCCGATGAAGAAGCCGTAGTCCGCGTGGCAGCGGCCCGAGGCCCTGGAGAGCTTGTCCTCGAGGCGCTCGGGCGAGTCCGTGTTCGGCTTCGTGTTCGGCATCTCGTAGAACGCCGTGACGCCGCCTGCGATGGCGGCCAGGGACCCGGAGCTGAGGTCCTCCTTGTGGGGCATCCCAGGCTCACGGAAGTGAACCTGGGGGTCGGTGAGACCGGGGAAGACCAGCCGCCCCGTCGCGTCCAGCCGCTCGACGCCCGCGGTCGGAGGCTGGCTGGCCAGGTCCTTGCCCACGGAGGCGACGATCCCGTCCTTGATGAGCACGTCGCCTGCGGAGGCGCCGGTTCGGCCGACGACGGTCCCGCCGTGGATGAGGATCGAGCCGCTCATTGGGTCGCCTCCCCGTCCTCGAGGGCGCGGGCCACGGCGGCGGCGAGGTCCTCGCCGTTGGTGAGCTCCCCCGGGGTCCAACCGATGCCGAGCCCCGAGCCGTCGCCGAAGCGTGGGATGATGTGGAAGTGCACGTGGAAGACGGCCTGGTGGGCCTCGGAGCCGTTGTTCTGGAGGACGTTGTAGGCGGTGGCGCCGGTGGCCGAGAGGACCGCCCTCGCGATGCGGGGGAGGGCCCTCCCGATCTCGGCCGAGGCGTCGTCGCTCAGCTCGTGGAGCTGGGCCCGCCGCTCCTTGGGGATGACGAGCGTGTGCCCGTGGGACAGCGGGCCGATGTCGAGGAAGGCGAGGACGTGCTCGTTCTCGAACACGCGGTGGCAGGGAATCTCCCCGTCGAGGATCGCATCGAAGATCGTGGTCATGCGGGTCATTCGGGCGCGATGGCAGCGCGTAGACGCGCGACGCTCTGGGTGAGGCGCGTGAGGGTGTCGCGATCGGAGAGCGTGCCCCCCAGGTCGAAGTCTACGGACCTGAGCCCTAGCTCTTGTTGGGCCATCTCGGCGAAGGTGGGATCCAGCCGCCCAGGCCACACCAGGACCCCCGCCTGGGCGCCTTCCTGGCCCGCGAGCTCCGCGAGTTCACGCACGGCGGCGTCGTTGGGGGGGGCCCCGCTCCCCTCCAGCTCAAGCTCGGTGACCTCCAGGCGGATCCCCGCCCAGCGGCACAGGTACTCCATCCCGTGGTGGGTCGCGATCAGCGCGCGCCCGTCGAGCGCGGCGGCCAGGGCGGTGAGCTCGGCGGCGTACGCGTCGATGCGCCCGTCGAGGCCGCCAGGGGGCGGGGCCGCCCCGCCGCCCTCCAGCGCGCTCCGGAGTTGCACGGCGCTGCGACGGGCCATGGCTCGCAGCAGGTCAGGGTCGGTCCACGTCTCCACCACCACCCCGCCGTGGGTGTGGGACTCTCCACCGCCGTGGGTGTGGGTGAAGCTCCCCACCTCGATCCAGCGCTCCACCGGGACCGCCGCCTCGAGACGGGCGGTCCGGCTGGGGGGGAGGCCGGCGCGCTGGAGCCAGGGCTCGCCCTCGTCGCCGAGGACGAGGACTCGCCTGGCGGAGACCATCGCGTCCAGCGCCCCGTCGTCGGGACGCCAGCGGTCCAGGGGAATGCCGCTGGGCGCGACACGTTCGACCCGAGCCTGGCCCACCGCGGCCGCGGCGAGGAGCTCAGCAGGGCCGGAGGTCACCGCCACCACCGATCGCAAGGGAGTGGTCCCGTGAGCGCCCTCGGTGCCCGCCAGCTGGTCGGAGCAGCCGCAGAGGGCGATGGCGGTGGAGAGGAGGAGGGTTCGTACGGTTCCCATCGGCGTTGAACGGGAGCTTACAGGACGCTCAGAATGTGGACACGAGGTCGGGCAGCCAGCGGAGCGTGGCCGCGGTGGCGCCCCCCGCGAGGGCGCCCGCTACCAGGAGGACGAGTACGGCCTCGAGGCCGATGAGCCCGGCTCCGACCCGCCGCGGCGCGCCGATCCGGTCCAGGGTGCGCATCTCCGCGGCCCGAAGCCGCGAGGAGAGCAGGAAGACCACGTAGACCAGGAGCGCGGTGGTCCCCAGGAGGAAGCCGCCGACGAGGTCGAAGAACGCCTTGATCCGGAACACCACGCCGAGGAGGTCGTCGATCACCGAGGTGGGGGTGACCGCCTGGAGGTCCCCGGCGGCGTTGACCGCGCTCTTGAGCAGGGTGCCGTCCTTCCGGCTGGCCGGGATCGCGAGCAACGCGCTGAGGGGGAGGAGCGCGGTGTCCCCGTGGTAGTGGAAGGTGCCCTCGTTCTCTTCGGTGACCTCGGCGTACTCCATCAGCGCGCCGCTGACCGCCACGGACTCCTCGGCCCGGCTGAGGACCAGGGACTCGTCGATCTCCTCCGCCGGGGCGTGGCCGTGGGCGATGCCCTCGAGCACCCACGCGGTGCGGACATCGCAGAAGACCGCCCCGTCGTCCGGGGTGCCGGAGGGCCGGTAGACCCCGGCCACCCGCATCTTCAGGGCGGGAGGACGGCTGATGTCGTAGAGCTCGGTGGGGTCGGAGAGGAGTGCGTCCCCCGGCCGGAGCCCCAGGGTCTGCGCGACCTCCGCGCCCAGGGCCACCTCGCCCAGCCGCAGGGCGTGACGCCCCTCGGCGGGCTCGAGCCCCCGGAACTCCACGTACTCGACGCTGGTGGCGACGATGGGGTTGCCGCGCGCAGTGAAGCGCATGTGCAGGGGGACGAAGGTCGCCTTGCCGCCCTCCTGGAGCCGCTCGAGCTCCTGGTAGGGCACCGTCTCCAGGCGACTCGGGCGGAAGTAGAGCGCGGCGAGGGTCAGGTCGTAGCGGTTCCCCGGCGCGCCGATGATGAGCGGGGTCTCCGCTGCCCGGGCCCGCAGGGTCCGGTCGTACTGACCGGCGAGGGCGCCCGCCGTCCACGGCACCCAGAGCGCGAGCGCGACGCAGGCGATCAGGATCGAGGTGCGCGCGCGATGGGCGGCGGCGTGGCGCCAGGCCAGGAACAGGATGCCACTCACGGCGTCGCCCCCCCGCTCCCCGCGAGGGCGGTCACGTCGAGGACCCGATCGAAGCGGTCCAGGAGGCCGTGGTCATGGGTGACCATCAGCAGCGCCGCGCCCCTCGCGCGGGCCTCCTGCAGGAGCAGGTCCACGGCCCCCGAGGCCGCGTCGGGGTCGAGGTTGCCGGTGGGCTCGTCGCACAGCACCAGGGCGGGCTCGGTGACCAGGGCCCGGGCGATGGCCACCCGCTGGCGCTCCCCCTGGCTGAGCTGGGCCGGGGTCCGGCCGAGCAGGTCGGCGATCCCCACCGCCTGCGCGAGCTCGGTGGCGCGGACCCTCCCGGCCCGGAGCTCCTCCCGGGTCGCGCCCCGGACCCGGAGGGGGACGAGGATGTTCTCGAGCGCGCTCAGGTAGTCGAGGAGCTCGAACTCCTGGAAAACGAGGCCGACCTGCCTGGCGCGCTCCCGGCGGCGCTCCGCGTCCGTGAGCTGGTCGAGGCGCACGCCGCCCACAGCGAGCTCCCCGCTCGCGGGCACGAGGATGCCCGCGCACAGGTGGACAAGGGTGGTCTTGCCGGACCCGCTCGGGCCGATGACCGCAGCGGCCTCGCCCGCGTGGAGGGTGAGCTCGTCCACCTCCAGCCGGAAGGGCCGGGTCCCCGCGCTCGGGGCGTAGGAGAAGGAGACGCCCCGCAGGGAGGCGCCCGCGGGGCGGGCGTCCGGGGCGGCGTCAGAAGTCATCGGGAAGATCCTCCTCCTCGTTCGTCCCGGGGACCGCCCGGTCCCCGAAGCGCCCCGCGCCCGCCATGTCCACCTCGGAGAGCGGCGCGGCGTCCACCCTGCGCTGGGCGAGGACCTCGCTCGCCGCGATCCGCCATCCCTGCTCCGCGGCGTGCACGGTGTACCGGGCCCGGTACTCGTTGGTGCGCGTGTGGGCGTGGCCCCAGTGGTACACCGCCCCGTCCACCTGCCAGGTCGCGTCCACCACGAAGCCGGGGAGCGCGCGCTCCCCGACCACCCCGATCTCCTCGACGGCGAGGTCGATGTGGCGGACCGACGAGACGCGGCTCACGGCTCCGCCCGCCTCCTGCAGGACCAGGCTGCGGTAGACCTCGTCGTAGAGTCGCTCGAGCAGCGGGCCATCGACGCTCTCCGCGAGGGCGTCGTACACGTCGCTCTCGTCGGTGTAGTCGAAGGCCCGGTAGATGTTCTCGTGCAGCGGCTCGAAGACCGACACCGCCTCGGCGTCGCTGGGCAGGTCCACACCGCGTCCGGCGAGCTGGACGCCGAGGAAGGCGACGCTCAGCAGGAGCAACGGCCCCGTCGCGACGCGCCGGAGGCGCGCGGGCCCGAGAGCGAAGGCCGCCAGCGCCGCGCCGAACAGGCCGAGCCCCGCGGCGGGCAGGGGGGGGCTCTCCTGCTGGCGGATGGGCGGTACCGGGGCCATGCGTGCGCCGTCCTCCTCGGCCGCCCGGTGCCAGATGAACTGCGGCTCCTCCCGCTGGAAGCGGACGATGCGATCCACGCCCCCCGCCGCGAGCCGGCAGAGAATCTCGATGGGGGGGGCGCCCCCCTCGTCGTCGGCGAGGGTCACGTTGTCGGGGTAGGTGCCCCAGATGATCGAGACCCGATCCGGCGGCGACTTGCACGGGTAGCGCAGGGTCAGCCGCGTGCGGGCGACCGCGCGCGCGCCGAAGTTCACGAAGTGGGGGATGAGGCTGGCGTCGCCCTGGTCGTACTCGAAGTCACGGTCCGGGTCGGGGGCCAGGGGCGCGACGACCGTGCCGTCCACCTTCACCTCGATGTCGCGGCGGAAGAGCTCCACCAGCGCGTCCATCGCGGCGGGCGCCTCGGACGGGTCGAGGGTGGACTCGTCCTCCCGGTAGGCGTCGGTGGTCTCGTCCAGGAAGGCGAGGTTGGTGATGATCTGGAAGCGCACCTCGTCGTCTTCGACGGCGATGCGGAGGTCCACGTCCGGGCCGTCCTTGGGGTCGAGCTCCCCGGCTCCTCGGGCTGTCCCCGCCACGACGCAGGCGGTGAGCACGGCGAGGATGGCGCGGCAGAAGGAGTACGGGGCGGGCATGGTAAGGACGATGGACCGCACACGGGGGCAGCGGCGAAGGAGGACCGAACGGCGAACTTACGCCGGGGGGAACCCCGGACGCTTGCCCGGTCGGGTCATTACATACGATAGGTCCCCTGCGCCGTGCTTCGAGCCGCAGGCGCCGTTTCCCTCCCCGGCAACCGATCCCTCGCCCTGCCTTTCCCCGGCGCGACCCTCAGCCATGATCCACCCCGACGAATGCGTCAGCCCCCTCCGCTCCGTCTCCCGCGGAGCGATCTTCTTGGCGACCATCTCCGTCTTCTCGAGCGCGGTGTTGGGGCAGCAGGCCACGGCGAGCGAGGACGCCCAAGGCGGCCGCGCGCTCATCGCGGAGGCGCTCGCGGAGGTCAGCGGCGAGGTCCGGACTTTCAACGATCACCTCACCATCCTCGCCAGCCCGTGGATGGAGGGGCGGCTCCCCGGCACCCGCGGCATGGAGCTGGCCAAGGAGTACATGGAGTTCCAGTTCCGCGCATCGGGCCTGGTCCCCGCGGTGAAGCTGGATCCCGCGATGGGCGCTGGCGGTGAGTCTGCGAGCTTCCGTCAGCCCTTCAACCTCGGCTCGACCAACGAGGTGACGGCGGCCTCGCTCGCGCTCGGCGCCTCGTCGTTCGAGCATGGCAAGGGCAAGGACTTCACGGTCACCGGGCTCGGTGTCGGCGGCGAGCTCGACGCCACGCTGGTGTTTGTGGGCTACGGCATCGAGGATGGCCGCGACCGCTTCACGAGCTTCGAAGAGGGCACCGACCTGACGGGCAAGATCGCCGTGCTTCTGCGCTTCGAGCCCATGGACGGCGAAGGTAACAGCCTGTGGACGCGGCGTGACGGGAGTTGGTCCCGGCGCGCAGGCTTCAACGGGAAGCTGCAGGCGGTGGCCGAGCGCGGCGCCGTGGGAGCGATCATCGTCAACACCCCCGGCGCAAACGACGCCCGGGTGGACACGCTGCTCGACGCGGGCGGCGGCGGGCGAGCGATCGCCGAGATCCCGGTGCTGCACCTCTCCACGGCAGCGAGCGAGCGCCTCATCGAGGCGGGGACCGGGGGCGCGCAGAACCTGGCCGGGCTGCGAGATGCGGCCAACGCCGGGGGCTTCGTCCTCGAGATGGAAGGCACTGCCAGGATCGTCGCGGGCCTCGAGCGTCGCGCGGTGGTGGCGGAGAACGTGATCGGGCTCCTGCCGGGCAAGGGGACCCTCGCGGACGAGTACATCGTCGTCGGCGCGCACCTCGACCACCTTGGGCAGGGCAGCTTTGGTTCGCGCGATCGCAGGAACGCTGGCCGACTTCTTCACCCCGGCGCCGACGATAACGCCTCCGGGAGTGCGGGGATCATCCTCATCGCGGACAAGATGGCCCGTGACTACGAGGCAGCTGGCGAGGGGGCCAATCTCCGCTCCGTGCTCTTCATGGGCTTCAGCGCCGAGGAGTCGGGCCTCAACGGGTCGAACTACTACGCGAACCACCCGATCGCGCCGATCGGCAAGCACGTCCTGATGATGAACTTCGACATGATCGGGCGCATCAAGGATCGTCGGCTCTCCCTCTCCGGGGCGGAGACCGGGGCGGGCCTGCAGGAGTTCCTCGCCCCGATCATCGACGCCTCGCCCCTGGCGATCGTCCAGCCCGAGCGCATGAGCGGGGCGAGCGACCACACCTCCTTCATGCGGAAGGACATGCCCGTCCTCTTCGCCATCATCGCGGACTTCCACGCGGACTACCACACGCCCCGGGACGTCTCGAGCCTGATCAACCGCGTGGACGCGGTTCACGCGGCGAATCTCTTCTACGAGATCGCGCTCGCCGCTGCCCAGCGGCCGGAAGCGTTCCCCTTCGTCGAGCAGCAGACGCGTCGCCGTGGCCGTCGGAACGCGGCGGCCGAAGAGGCGACCGAGCCCGAGCCCAGCGGGGGGGGCGCCCCGCGCGCTGCCACCGTGCAGTTCGGGATTCGCCCCTCGTACACCGAGGACGGTGTCGTGGTCGAGGGCATCACCCCGGGCTCACCCGCCGCGACCGCCGGACTGATGAAGAACGACAGGATCACGACCTGGAACGGGGACGCCGTGGACCTCGCGGGCTTCAGCGAGAAGCTCAAGGCCGCCAAGCCCGGGGACAAGGTCAAGGTCGGCGTGACCCGCGCCAGCGGCGAGACCGTGGAGGTCGAGGTCGTTCTCAAGGCGCGAGGTGGCGGAGCGTGACGATCCGCCGAGGGGGCTCCCGATAGGGCAGCCTTCGGCCCCGCTCTTTGGGCCCGCTCTTCGGGCCCTCCGGTCGGCCCCTCAGGTCGGGCCCTCCGTTGGGGCCCTTTGTTCGGGGGTTGGGAGTCGCTAGGCTCGCCCCATGCACGAGGGGAACGAGGATGACGCGGCGGTCGAGCGGGAATCGGCGCCCCCCGGGGAGGCACCCGTTGGACCCCTTCCCCGCCTCGCATGGGTCGTGGTCGCCGCCCTGGTGATCGTCGGCACGGTGGTGATGGCGACCGGAAGCGGCCCCGGTCAGAGCCGCGCCGCCGAGCCCGCCCCGCCCCCGAGGCCGGACGTGATCATCGTCGCCATCGACGGCCTGGGGACGGAGGATATCGGTGCCCAGCGCACCCCGTTCCTGGACGGGTTCCGCGCGGAGTCGGTCGTCTACAGGGACACCTACGCCCCCTCGCCCTGGGCGAGCGAGGCCCTGCGAGGGCTCCTGACCAGCCAGCACCGCCCTGCGCCCCGCGACTCGGAGGGTTGGGCTCCGGGGATCGCGGACGAACTGCAGCGGGTCGGATACCGGACCGCGCTCGCGCCGGGCCACCCTCGCCACGCCCTCGGCGCCGGGGGCCCAGCGCCAGTGCCGACCGGTTACTCGGAGGTGCTGTCGCCCGCGGGCCTCGATGACCCGGCGGGGGCGGAGGGCTCCTCCGTCGCGGCGGCTGCCCTGGACTGGCTGGAGCGCAGTGAGCGCCCCGCCCTCCTGGTGGTGACCTTGGCGGACCCCCGCGCCCCACATCATCTCTATCAGGGAGGGGCCGGCGGCCCGGATCCGGCGTACGAAGGCCCGGTGGAGTCCGGCCTGGCCCACGACGATCTGCTGCGCCTCGGTCCCAGCCTCGACGCCGTGGACCTGGCCCAGCTCGCCGCCCTGCACGCCACAGAGGTCGCCGCCGCGGATGCCTTCACGCGTCAGCTCGTCGAAGGCGCGCGAGCACACCGCGGCGTCGCCCCTGTCATCGTGATCGCCGGGCTCCGGCGGACGGCGCTCGGGGAGGGGGGCCGCTACGGGCTCGTACCCTCGATGGAGCCGGAGGACCTTCGGGTCCCCCTCTGGCTGCACGTCCCTGCACCCCAGGCCACCTCGCCTCCGCTCCGCGGCGTGGTGGGGGCCCCGGTCTCCCTGCTCGACATCGGCCCGACGCTGCTCTCAGCCCTCGACCTCGCCCCCCCGGAGGGCCTGGATGGGAGCTCGGTCTTCCCCGGATCCGCGATCCCGGAGCGACCGATCCGCGCGGTGACCTCCCGAGGCATCTGCGCCGCCGTTGGCCTCGACGGGGACCGCGCCGTGATCCTGGAGGCCGAGCCGCCCGCCGCGCTCGTCCGGGCTCGTAGCGTGGGGGAGGGAGCCCGCAAGGAGGGGCGCTGGGCCCCCTCTGAAGGTGTGACCGGGGCCGACGCCGACCTGCGGCTGGGCCTCGCGCGGTGGATCAAGCGCGCGGGGATCCAGGTGCCCGGGGGCGGCGTCCCTGACCTCGAAGCGGCGCCCTTCGGCCCCTGAGCGGTCCCGGTGCGGGCCGCCCGGGAGTTTTGAGAGCCGGTGGCCCCGCAGGGGCTGGGCGCGGGAGTAGCCTCTCTCGCCGCGAAACGCGACCGGGGCCCGCCCCGTTGTTCCCAGTTCCACAACTCGACCCCCTCAACCCGCCCCGAAGAGGGCGGGTCAAGACGATGTCCGACGCCGTTGAAGAGGCGCCCCTGGCGCAGTTCAAGTCCGCCCTGATCCTCAGCCTCGAGGAAGGAAACCTCGAGCTCTTCGAGGACCTCGTCAAGGAGGTCGCGAGCGAGACCGGGAAGACCCCGGTCGAGGTCGCCGCCGCCTGCGCGCGCCTCACGCGGCGCGCAGAGGAGCCCGACGTGCTGGAGCGTATCGCGGGCTACGAGCTTCAGAAGTCTCGCCCCGACGCGAAGGTGGTCCGACCGGTTACGGCCGGTGACGACAGCACGCCGTATCGCGGCCAGGGGACCCCGGAGTTCCGGCCTCGCGGCAACGACCGCCAGGACCAGGGCGACGGCCAGGGCTGGAAGCCCGTGGAGGAGGGGATGACCCGCCTCTTCGTCAACGTCGGCCGCATGGACGGGGTCCGACCTGGAGATCTCGTCGGGGCCATCGCCGGCGAGTCCGGCATCGAGGGCTCCTCGATCGGCTCCATCGACATCTTCTCCCGCTACAGCTTCGTGGAGGTTCCCGAGGACAAGGGCGAGCAGGTGATCAGCTCGATCACCGGGGTCCAGGTCCGCGGCCGTGCCGTACAGGCTCGTCCTGCCACGCCCCCCGATGAGGGTGGCGGCGGCGGCGGCGGGTACCGCGGCGGCGGCGGCGGCGGATACCGCGGCGGCGGCGGCGGCGGGTACCGCGGCGGCGGCGGCGGCGGGTACCGCGGCGGCGGCGGCGGTGGATACC